>OZ245007.1:2085000-3844668 GCA_965223635.1 Nitrospirales bacterium | reverse complement strand
TTACATTTTGTGACAGCCATTCTTGGCGGAAAAGTTGAAGTACCCACCTTAAACGGCCACACAATGGTCAAAATCCCAGAAGGCACTCAACACGACCAAATTCTCCGCTTAAAAGGACTTGGGGCACCAGGGCTTAAATCTCAAGCGCGCGGAGACCAACTTATTCGAATAAAAATTGATATCCCCACCAAACTCACAACTCAGCAACGTGAACTGCTCACAGCCTTTGCTGAAGAAAGTGGCCTAAACACTGACAATCAAGAGGAAGGCCTCTTCGATAAAGTCAAAAATCTCTTCGACTAATAACGAACCTTTTCGTCTTTTATCCTTACATCGTTTCAGTTCACATGCCTGTTTTCTTTATCCACTCACAAGATGTTGCGGATGGAATTATTACGATTACGGATCCTCTCCTAAGCCACATAGCCAAAAGTTTACGAACTAAGCTAGGAGATACTCTCCTTTTCAATAACGAGCAGGGTTATCGCTATCAGACAACCGTCAAAGAAATCACAAAAAAAAATCTACAAGCCAAAATTCAACAGATCTATCCTCCCCCTTACCCTACCAGCCCCCCGCTTATTTTGGCACAAGCCAGTCTCAAAGGAGAGAAAATGGGATGGGTTGTACAAAAAGCCACAGAGCTGGGAATCTCAAAGATTATTCCCTTAGTTACTGACCGAGTCATACGCAAATTCTCAAGGAATCAAGGCGGGGCCCATTATGATCGTTGGACGCGGATTGCCATGGAAGCTGCACAACAGAGCGAGCGATGGACTGTGCCTATTATTACCCCGACACAATCCTTCCAAAAGCTTTTAAAATCCCCTCAACGAGGTTCAATTTTATTTTTGGCTGAACGAGAAAACGGCCTCTCACTCTTAGCCATTCCCGATCTAACAGAAAATCAACATCGTGAAATAACTTTGGTTATTGGGCCGGAAGGAGGTTGGTCAGCAGAAGAGATAGAAGCCGCTAAATCACACAAGTGGGTGTTCGTGTCTTTAGGAAAAGAAATTTTACGGTCTGAAACTGCAAGTCTTGCGGCCATAGCGATTCTGCAAGCACGAATCAGAAATTCAATAAAAAGCTCCATATAAAAACGAAGAGCTTCTACCTCGCTCACCGCTCCTTACAAGGGAGAAGGAATGCAGAAAGACTATGAAGCGGATGGTTCAGATGTTGAAGGGGTGAAATGCAGAATTGTTCCATGATCCCCTACTGCAAAGCCATGCTCAGAATCAGGAAGAGAAAGGCCATAGAGATTTTCAGTATTTAATGGTTCAACTTCTTCCCAGTTAAAACCAGCATCTTCGGTCATTAAAATCGTTCCCCGTTCACCAATAATACGACCACTTATCGGAGTAAGAAACTGGATATTCACGAGATCGGCAGGTTTTATACATGGGCTCCCACAAGCACGGGCTCGGTCAATCCAATCCTTCCCCGCGTTCAAGGTTTGAAAAATAGACCCCTGAGTACCCACGGCCCACCCTGAGACAGCATCGGTAAACGTAATATCAAAGAATGTAGCGGGATTATTCGTTGACTGGGGACTCCAAGACGTCCCACCATCAGATGAAACTAATATTGTGCCAAGCGCTCCAACCACCCATCCCTGCTTTTCATCAATAAAGTGCACACCAAATAAATCAGCGGTCAGTCCACTGTCTTGGTCATTCCAGGATTTTCCACCATCCTTTGTAACCAAAATGACACCACGGGCACCAACAATCCATCCCTGCTGTGGGCTTAGAAAATGAGAGCCATAAAGAATACTATTGGTGCCACTCACCTGTTGTGACCATTGTGCTCCGCCATTTGTTGTATGCAACACAGTACCATTCTGCCCCAGAATCCAACCATGCTGAGCATCCACAAATGTCACATCCGTTAACAATACGTTAGTCTGACGTGGCGATTTTTTCCAAGTCACACCACCATCTTTTGTGTGCAACATCGTGCCACCAGCTCCAACTACCCAACCATGTCGGGGATCTTGAAAATGTACATCTAATAAAGTTCCGGGGGTTGGACTTTTTTGGAGCGTCATCGTCAATGGAGCATCTTCTTGCGCCAATCCAACTATCGGCATCCCCCAAAAGCACAGGGCAAATAAGAGAAGGACCAGAGCGTGAAATTTCACAACATCTTTCAACATATTCTTAGTCAATCCTATCCAACATTAAAAATTGAAATGGCAACAGACTTACTGGGCTCGGCCCTTTTCCTTCCAGTAATCCATATCAGGAAGTCCACGCCGTAGTATTTTAAACGGCCCACCCATAACCGTGAGCCATTGTTTGGGTTTACAGCAATTTCCGTCTTCCAACATATCCCAGGACCCTCGCTTGATAAGGAGCATGCCTTCCATCAAATCAGTGTCAAACCCTTCAGGATTCCCAATTCCAAAAGCCTGCCGCCGTGGAATACGCGCTTGAATTTCCGTATCACTCCACGACACAACTATCGCTGCCAGTCCATTGATCAACACTTCGGTGCGGGAAACATCCTCACCCAAACGATAATTCTGCCATGAATGTGCTTGTCGATTAAGCGCAAGTCGAGTGGCCTCAGATATTTTGAGAAATTCTCCAAAACCCGAACCCTTGATTGTCACAATTTCATCCAGCCCACCTTCTTTGGGAGTATAATCATGAATTTCAGGTCTCACGACAGTAAAATCCCCAGCCGTATATTTCACGATCTCCCTGCGTTCACAACAGGTGCCATCAGCATTGGGAATGCCACCCCCACGCTTCACGACAACTGGACCACTTTTCGCACTAAAGGGAACCCAAACGTCAATTTGGTCATCTAACCATCGATGAATCACAGCTGGCACACCACCAATTTCCACCCCATTATTGGCAGCTTCAAAGTCAAAAGCATAGGCCGTATCGCCACCCTCGGAATGAATGCCAAAATTTTTTCCACGAATAATAACCAAGGTTCCAATAGGCCCCTTCTTGGGGAAGTATTCCCCAACCTCAGTCGCCACCACATCAAAATTGCCAATAGTTCGATCCTGACCATCACGGTGCAATATCAATGTGCCAGACTCCGCATTTAATGGCACATGAACCACTATCGTACGATCAGTCCATTGCGCAATGGCCGCAGGTTTTCCTCCAAAGGAAATGCGCCCGTCCTTCGGTGCCGTCGCTCCAAAATTTTGTCCCGATAGCACCACCTTGCTTCCAATGGGGCCATATTGCGGATCATATGCAATAGGAGGAATCACAGTCAGTGGCATCGCATTGCTCACCACATATTCAACCGGCGCGCAGCAGGAACCATCGGCTAATGGATCACTTGAAGCTAAACGAACTTCGACATTGCCCGTCTTGGCATTCGCTGGAATCTGCACTTCAATCTTATTGGGTCGCCACCGTCGCACTTCCGCGCGAATTCCATTAATTAACACTTGGTTCACACCAAACATCGTATTGGGGTCACGTGAGCCGGCTGTATTTCCAAAATTTTCTCCCTCAATTGTCACTAATGATCCTGCCTCAACTTTCGAAGGAGTCACGTTCGTGATTTTCACTGACTGAAGTGTAAAGATCCCAGTTTCGTATTTGGCTTCTCCATTCATGACAATCACAGGACCAGAGGTAGCTTTCAGCGGAACTTTGACTAGAATAAAGTCTGGTTCCCAGGATTGGATCAGAGCAGGCACACCTTGAAACTCCACACGGTTAACTTGGGTATTCTTAAAATCCCCAAATCCATCCCCACTTATGGTGACTGTTGTACCGGGTGGGCCTTCCGTAGGAAAAACTTCTGCCTGTGCAACCGAACTTAACAAGGCGACGAAAAGAACTAATGCACTCACCAGTGAAAGACGAGAAATCTGTGTCATAGTGCCAACAACCTTATAATAATAAAAAATGTAATAGATAAATCTGCTTTCCTAAAACCAATCACACCGGAGAGACCAACCTAATCTGGGGGTACCAACAACCGAGGTGGGACCAAACAGTAAAGGTGGACAATCGACTATATCAAGCCCACTTTTTGGCCGTCAATTTACCAATAATTCTGTCCATTTAAGACAGGAATTAGGTCCTGATCCTCCCCCACAAAATTGGACACGAGGTTAAGCTGTCGTTTCAAAGACCATCGGGACCTGATACTTGATGGCCACCTAAAAAAAACCAAAGAAGGATGACCCCGTAGCAAGCTAACAGGGAATTTTCAAGTTAAACTTACTGGGTTCGTTCCAGCAGCCGAACCCGAATTGGTTCCTTCATCTCTGAGGACGCGCCTTTTGTTCGGCAAAAAGGCATTGCCGTTCGGGGGCGAAGCCCAGAATATATAATTCATGATATAAGTAAGTATTCGAAACGAACACCTTCTTTAATTTTTGAGGCACCACCATGAAAACACTGTATCTAGTTCGTCATGCAAAATCTTCCTGGAACAATGCCAATCTCTCCGATCATGATCGACCTCTTAACGATCGAGGAGAGCGGGATGCCCCTCAAATGGGAAAACGGTTACTAAAGAGAAAACCCCACCCAGCAACGATCATATCCAGTTCAGCCGTCCGAGCTGCGACAACTGCAACCATTTTGGCCGAGGCAATTGGCTACCCCATATCTGATTTGGCTATTGATGAACGTTTATACGGGGCAGAGCCAAAGGATGTCATATTGATTATTCATGAACTGGATGATGGCATTGATTGCGTCATGCTGGTTGGACATAACCCTACATTTACCGAATTGATTAATGCCCTTAGTGAAAGTCAGATCCAGAATGTCCCAACCTGTGGCATGGCAGTCTTGAAGTTTCAGACCAACACCTGGTCGAAGATTGGGCGGGCCAAGGGAGAGTTATTGGACTTTGATTATCCCAAGAACAATAGCGTCTAACGTTTGTCACAACAAACGTCTGAAAACGTGACTCATGTTCTTTTGTTCTATACAAACCGATACCTGTTGTACACAATGGGAGTGTTGAATAATACATAATTCAAGAGGCAAATTTTCCCAGGGTTACTCCGGATACCAAATGCCGCGGGGCGGTTCAAAAAAGCCATCCAGCAAGGCCGCAGCCATTTTTGCGCACGGAGCGTACGTTCTGTACGTGAGAGCACGGAAAAATAGCGAGAACGCCGCTGGTGGCTTTTTTCAACAGCCCCACAATAGAGGAATGGATGCTCTGATGAGCCGCTTGGCCTTGTTTCAACCACGCACATAGGCCCACGCTTTTGGACTGAAGGGAACGGCTGACTAATCCCGTAGAACGAAGACTTCTCAGAATCTGGAGTGAAGTTACTGAAGCAACAGAGAAGAGCCTGAAATCAACCCTACCGAACTAACGCCTGGCAAAAGTTGTCGAAGACAAGGGGATGTTTGTTAGAAATAAAGCTACCCATTTCTGAAATAACAACGGAAAGGCATAACGTAGCATCTCAATGATTTAAAATATCAGGCTTGCTGAAGCAAGGCGTAGATTTGATCTTTTAATTGCACCCGTCGCACACTCAATTCCTTGAGATGGGTATCATCCGTAGGCTCTTCATCACTTTCGGCCCGAAAAATCTCCTTATCAAGTTCTTCATAGTCATTCATCAGGCGTTGAAAATGTCCATCAGAAATTTTTAATTCATGAATACGATCATGATGTTCAGGAAACTCTTTGACCAATGGGTGGTGGGTAAGTGGCATAAAAATACTCCGTCTGAATAATGAATAGATCAGTGACCAATCGTGAGCGCATGAATAATTATTTGTAGCACAACATTCCACGAATTATCTATCTTGAATTTGACTGTTGAAAAATATCAATTGCCATGTGTAACCAGTGGATTGCAAAGCCTACAGTCCTGCAACGCTGCTTCTTGATAGACATGTTGGGAGTTATCCATACAATGATCTTGGATACGAACACCATCCTGTTTGCTAGCTTCATCAATAGAGAAACCTCCCCCGAGTTTTCTAAGTGAAGGTTTGGACAAGCACTTGAATGGTGGGATGTTTGTCGACAGAGAGACCGGCTTCTTCTGCAGAGACAAAGTTGGCAAGCCCAGTGAAAAGATATAGGGCCATGAAATTAGTATCAGTGTTTTCACGATAGTTCTTTTGTATATTCCTCCCCTTTGTAATGGGAGGATTAAGGTAAGCATTTTACATCTTTGCCTACTCCGCGCGATATTGAACCGACTTATTTCTATTTGCCTATTGTGAAGAGGCTTGAACGATGAGCTCTAGCTCGATGGGGGCATGGAGTGGCAATTCATATGCTCCGAGTGCTAAACGAGCGTGGCGACCCTTCTCACCAAAAACCTCTACAAGAAAATCTGACGCGCCATTAAGCACAGCGGGTTGGTCCCCAAACCCTTCAGCTGACGCCACATGGCCAGTAAGCCTCACCACACGAACGATACAAGATAAATCGCCAAGCTCTTGTTGCAGAATAGCCATCGCATTAATGATGGCGATGCGGGCATTCGCTTTTCCTTCGGCAACCGATAAGTCTCTTCCCAATTTCCCCGGCCGAAGAATTTTTCCGTCTTCAAAGGGCAGCACACCACTGACAAATACCAAGTCTCCAGACTGGCAGGCTGGGACATAGGAACCCACCGGTCTCGGGGCTGGAGGTAACGTCACACCCAATCGCTGAAGATTTTCTGCAATGGTCATCAGGGGAACAAATGGAAAAGATATTTACGACGATTTTCTAGGCCGAGGCCGACGTTGATATTTATCTACGGCTTTATTGTGTTCCGCCAAGGTCGTTGAGAATTGGTGACTCCCATCATTTCGTGAGACAAAATACACAAAATCACTGGGAGTTGGATGAAGAGCGGCCTGAATGGAAGCAAGCCCGGGATTCGCAATGGGGCCTGGGGGAAGACCTCGGACTCTGTAGGTGTTATACGGACTATCGACTGACAGATCAGCTTTGCGAATATTGCCATCAAAATATTCCAACGCGTAAATCACTGTAGGATCACTTTGAAGGGGGATATTTTTTCGAAGGCGATTATGAAAGACACCCGACACAAGTGCTCGTTCCGTTGCCAAACCAGTTTCTTTTTCAACCACTGAAGCCAGAGTCAGCACCTCTTGAAGTGTCATGCCCATTGACTGGGCTTGGGCTCGAATGTCCGGTGTCACGATTTCATGAAAACGACTCACAAATGTTCGAATAATAGATTCCGGCGGAGTATAGCGCGCAAATCGATAGGTATCGGGAAACAAATAGCCTTCTAGCGAGGGGGCTTTGATATCCAGACTCGCAATAAAAGCCTGGTCTTTGTTTAAACGAAGAATCTCCTGTTTGTCAGCCAACCCCTTTTGATCCAAAATATCCGCAATTTGCACCACGTTATAGCCTTCCGGAATGGTCACCGAATATTGATGGACCTCCCCACGAACTAATTTGTCCAACAGCTCGGTAGGACGCATGCCTGCATGTAATTGATATTCACCAGGAATAATTTTTCGATCAAGCCGTTGGACACGGCCCAAGACCTGGAAAAACCATTCAGGCTCAATGAGCCCTTTTTGACGAAGAAGGTGAGAAACTTGAGTGAATCCTGTCCCGGGGGGAATAGCAATAATTTGGAAGGTCTGTGACTGACTGAGGGGTCGATTGAGTTCTAAAAATACTAAGATACCCAGGAGGCTCACGATCCCAGCCAACAGCCCAGCTAAGACCAACTTTTTGAACAACCTCACTGGACCCTCCTTAGATTCTATGAGAACCTTGTCGGTTCAGCATGAGGGAATTTTGACCAAAAAATAACTACATACAACTTATCGCATCCATCACGAACTAAGTTGGGCTGACACATAATCATAGACTTGCTCTAACGCCTTATCCAGGTGTTCTGGCTGATTCCCCCCAGCTTGAGCCATATCTGGTCGTCCACCACCAGATCCACCCACGAATTGAGCAAGATGTTTCACCACATTACCTGCAGGTAATTGCTTGGTCAGCGCTTTTCCCACGATGACTAGCAGAGCAACTTTACCATCCAAAACTGAGCCCAGCACTAACAGCCCTGTTGCAACTTTATTTCGCAGTTTGTCAGAAAAGGCCCTTAGTTCCTGCATATTGAGACCATCAATCCGTTGCACAAGCACAGGCACACCATGCACCTCACGGATTGAATTTTCCTGTCCCAGACCCTGGTGATCTAGTGCCTTTTGCCTGGCTTGTTCAAGACTCCGTTCAGTCTCTTTTAGATTCAACAACAATTTTTTGGTCTTTTCTAGCACTTCCTGCGGGCTAGTCTTTAATAAACTAGCGATTTCTCTCCACTCACCATCACGTTTTTGTTCATATTGGAGAGCCCCTTGACCTGTTAAGGCTTCTATTCGACGCACCCCAGCAGCCACGCCTCCCTCGGATATCAAACGAAAAAAGCCAACATCGCCCGTCTGCTGACAATGAGTTCCTCCGCATAATTCTTTACTAAAATCACCAATCTCCACAACCCGCACTTGATCCCCATATTTATCACCAAAGAACGCTAAGGCACCTCGCCCTAAGGCATCTTGTATCCCCATTTCTTCAGATTGCACGGCTGTATTCTGGCGGATTTGTTCATTCACCGCGTTTTCAATATCCTCAATTTGCCGAGAGCTCAATCCCTTAAAATGAGAAAAATCAAATCGCAAGCGGTTTGGTGCAACCAAGGAACCATGTTGTTTAACATGCGGGCCAAGAATTTCCCGCAAGGCGGCATGCATCAAATGGGTGGCAGTGTGATTCCGTGCAGCATCCGCTCTCAACCCACTATTGACCGTAGCCGTCACATGATCTCCCGTCCGTACACAACCTTCCGTCACTTGCCCTTTATGTAAAAACCATCCCCTGGCTACTTTCGTCGTATCATGAATACGTATCCTGGCTGCGGGCCCCACTAGCGTCCCATGATCACCAACTTGCCCGCCTCCTTCTGGATAAAATGGAGTGGTATCCAGAAGAAACTCGACCTCATCACCCTGTTGCGATTCGGAAACAAGCTCTTCACCTTTGACCATGGCTAACAAGTTACTTTGCACCTGATGTTGTCCATAGCCCACAAATTGTGTCACCGGAAATTGTTCAATAACTTTGACGAGGTCAGCACGTGAGATTGTTTGTGTAAACTTGGCTGTCTTTCGTGCCCGCTCCCTCTGTTCCTCTAAAGCCTGCTGATAACCAGCATGATCCAATGTTAGACCTTCTTCCTTAGCCGCATCTTCGACCAAATCCAAAGGGAACCCATAAGTATCATAAAGCTTAAAGATGGCCTCTCCAGGAACCTGCATTTTTCCCTGCTGCTTTGCTTCTTGTAAGATTTGATTAAGTAAAGGTGAGGCCTGCTCTAACGTCTCGATAAACCGTCCTTCTTCCCCTTGCACGACCTCAACTACCGTATCGGCCATTTGACGCAACTCTGGGTAGGTGGCTCCCATTTGTGTCACCACCGTTGGCACTAACTCGAATAAAAACTCACACTCCATACCAAGGAGTCGACCATGTCGAGCAGCTCGACGCATAATTCGCCGCAGAACATAGCCACGCCCTTCATTCGATGGCAGCACACCATCAGTGATCAGAAAGGTCATGGCTCGGACATGATCGGCAATCACTCTCATAGAGCGGTCTGCTGCGGGGACATGTCCGTATTCCCGACCTGTACCCTTAGCAATAGTTTCTAAGAGCGGTCGAAAGAGATCACTGTCATAATTGGAGGACACCCCCTGAGTCACGGCAGCCAGGCGTTCTAAGCCCATTCCCGTATCAATACTGGGTTTGGGAAGGGGATTTAATACGCCAGACAAATCCCGATCGTACTGCATAAAGACCAAATTCCAAATCTCCAAATATCGGTCGCAATCACATCCCACTGCACAAGCAGACCGTCCACATCCAAAAGTCTCACCTTGATCAATCAAAATTTCCGAACAGGGGCCACAGGGACCGGTATCACCCATCTGCCAAAAATTATCCTTTTCATCCAACCGAGTCAGTCGATTTTCTGATACTCCCATATCTTTGTGCCACAGATCATAGGCTTCTTGATCATCACGAAAGACGGTGACCCATAAACGATGAGCAGGAAGTTCTGCGACTTTGGTAAGAAATTCCCAACCAAACGCAATGGCTTCTTTCTTGAAGTAATCGCCAAAAGAAAAGTTTCCCAACATTTCAAAAAATGTATGATGCCGACGGGTAAAGCCCACATTTTCCAAATCGTTATGTTTACCACCCGCCCTCATACACTTTTGAATGGAAACCGCCCTGGAATATGGACTAGCGTCTTCACCTAAAAAAATCCTCTTAAATTGATTCATCCCGGCATTGGTGAAGAGGAGCGTGGGATCTGCTTGGGGAATAAGTGGGGCACTCGGCACAGCCATATGTTCTCGGCTCACGAAATAGTCGAGGAAGGCCTGTCGTAGTTCAAAGGACGTGGCAATCATAAAAAGTCCAGCGCGTTCAATTGTAGAGTGGGTGACAATGATCGAAGATTCCTGCTTACGGTTTTTTTCCTCCAGTTTTTTTCGAATCGGAAAAAGAAGCCGTTGCGGCCTTTTCAAGTGGCGGCTTTGGCACTAAGCCATAACTTTCTCGAATTTGTGCCTCAATTGTCTGGGCAATATCTGGATTATTTTTCAGGAAAGTTTTCACGGCTTCACGCCCCTGTCCCAATCGTTCTTCTTTATAGGAATACCAAGCACCGGCCTTATCAATGAGTCGACGATCCACACCAAGATCAACGAGCTCCCCCACTTTAGAAATTCCTTGTGCAAACATGACATCAAATTCCGCTTGTTTAAAAGGCGGAGCCATTTTGTTTTTCACGACTTTGACACGTACGCGGCTACCCATCACATCCTGGCCTTCCTTGATTGCTTCAATTCGGCGAATGTCTAAACGGACTGAAGAATAAAATTTGAGGGCATTGCCACCTGTCGTAGTTTCCGGATTGCCAAACATAACTCCGATTTTCATCCGAATCTGGTTAATGAAGATCAACGAAGCTTGTGATTTGGAAATCGCGCCAGTCAATTTGCGTAAGGCTTGTGACATTAAGCGAGCCTGCAAGCCCATATGTGAATCACCCATCTCGCCTTCAATTTCAGCTCTAGGCACTAACGCTGCCACAGAGTCCACCACAATAATATCTAAAGCTCCGCTTCGTACAAGAGTTTCGGCAATTTCCAACGCCTGTTCTCCCGTATCCGGCTGCGCAATGAGCAAATCGTCTGTCTGTACACCAAGTTTTTTCGCATAGGCAATATCCAAGGCATGTTCAGCATCAATAAACGCAGCTGCCCCTCCAGCTTTTTGAGCTTCAGCAATGGCATACAAACACAAGGTAGTTTTTCCCGACGACTCTGGCCCATAGATTTCAATGACTCTCCCCCTGGGTAAGCCCCCAATACCTAATGCCATATCTAGAGTTAAAGAGCCAGTTGAAATCGCTGGAATATCAGTTGGGAGTTCAGCTCCTCCCAATTTCATGATAGCCCCTTTGCCAAATTGTTTTTCAATTTGGGTCAAAGCCAGATCCAATGCTTGTTTCTTTCCGTCTTTGGGACTCTCTTTGTGGGACGTAGTACGATCAGCCATCAATGTTCCTTTGGTTCAATATCAATGAAAAATAGAGTCTGACTATCTTACCCGACGCACCCAAACAGGTAAATCCTTTTCTTCAACCGTTACCCTGCTGTTCTGCAGAATCTCCTACGAACTTCACTGTTCCAAGTGGGCTATAGACTGCACCAGAGGCATGAAGATCGCTTTGAAAGAGAATAAATTGGTCAACAGACATTGGGGCAATCGCTCGCCCCACTTCCAAAACCTTGTTTTCCACCAATGCCGACCCAACCAATGCATTGTCATGTTTAACCCGGGCGAGCGTGAGATGGGGATGACAGGATTTATCTTCAGGCGGAAACCCGAGAGACTCCAACGTAGCCTCAATTTCTAAGACTAACTGTTGTAAGATGTGCGTCTGTCCTGTTACCCCAACCCAGAGTATGCGAGGACGTTTGATAGAAGGAAAAACCCCCAGACGTTGAATCTCCAGTGAAAACCTGTTCTGCCTATATCCAATAAGCTCCAGAGCAGACAAGAGCTGAGAGACTCGTGAAGAATCAATCCAGCCCAAAAACTTTAAAGTCAGATGAATTGATTCAGGGCGCACCCAATTCATCGGCGGCAATACTTTCTTAAGTTGTCCTTGGAGAGCAGAAAGTTTTTCTCGAATATCAGACGAAAGCTCTACTGCAACAAAAGCCCGGATCATCTTCGCACTTTCATCAGGAAGTCTGTAGGTTGCGAACCTTCAAGATATTTCTCGCGTTGTTGTCATTCCCGTGAATACGGGAATCCAGGGTTATTTGTAGGCTCCTGGATGCCCGCCTTCGCGGGCATGACGAACTCGTGGATGGCACAGCACCTCTTCCATCGAGCCATTTGCAAAGATTTCATCCAACACAATAACACCGAATCATATTGAGGGCGGCTTGAGAAGTACGAAATTTAATTTCCGTACGGTTTCCTCCAAACTGAAAACGTTGCGATTGGCAACCTTTAGGGCCATCAATCGCCATATAGACCAGACCGACTGGCTTTCTAACGGATCCCCCACCGGGACCTGCAATTCCCGTTACGCTTACCCCAAGATCAACACGGCTTTTTGCCCGAATCCCTTTGGCCATGGCTTCAGCCACTTGACCACTCACGGCTCCATATTTCCGTAAGAGTTTGTCAGACACCCCTAGCAATGATTGTTTAGCTGCATTGCTATAGGTCACGACCCCACGATCCAAGTAGGTTGAACTCCCCGGCACTTCTGTCAGACGATGCGCAATAAGACCACCGGTACAAGATTCGGCCAATCCTACTGTCACTTTCTTGGAAGCCAGTAACCGCCCTACGACTTGTTCCATAGTCTCTTCACCTTCAGAAAAAACCCAGGGCACTAACGCTTCCCGAACCTGCTGAATGAGGCGACCTCCTTCGGGAAAATCTTGGGGGTTTTTTGATCCAGACAATTCTGGGTGAATGGGCCGCCAGCTACTAAGTGTAACTCTCACACCCTTTGTAGATGCTAACAAACTCAAATCTATGCCTGGAGACCGTTCGAATAATGGAGCAATTCGCTGTTGGATATCTGTTTCAGGAGACCCTATCGTATTGAAGGCATGGGACCACAGAGCGACTGTTGCCTTCAGCTTTTTTTTCAAAATAGGTTGGACCTCACGGGCCATCATTTCTCGAGCTTCACGAGGTACTCCAGGAATGACAAACACATGGGCCTTGCCTTCTTGCACATAGAACCCTGGCGCGGTCCCAACTAGATTGTCCAAAATTGTTGCCCCTGAAGGCACCAAGGCCTGTCTGGCCAGTAAAGCGGTTACTGAGCGCCCTCTTCCCTGAATTTGCCTTTTGAGGATCTCCATCGCTTTTCGACGAACAACCAGGGAACGCCTAAATGTCTTAGCCACCGCTTGCCGGGAACGATCGTCAACGGTCGATCCAAGCCCTCCAGTCAGAATCACGACATCCGCTTGTTTACAAGATAAACGGAGAGCCGACTGAATATCACGCAATTCATCGCTAAGGGCCTGTTTTTTCGCGACCCGAATTCCACAGTTAGCTAACAGCTCAGCAATAAAAATGGAATTACTATCAACTCGTCCTCCATGGAGTAATTCCGAACCAATTGCCAAAATTTCAGCGCGAAATGGTTTCATGTTCCCAAAGACTGCCTTTTAGAAATCCTATGATGAATTTACGGAATCGAGGACAAATCTAATTCGAAACGAATTTCGCCACCGCTGCCTGGAAAAACTAATAGGGTTGCTAGTGATTCCAACCTTAAGGTTTCATAGGGGAAAATAGCCACAATTTTTGCTCGGTACACAGGCATTCCTTGATCTAGCCCTGCTTTGTGTGCTCGCGCATCAAACCGAATGCGAGTCGGTTTCACAATAGCCTGCTCCTGTCTCATGAGGAGATAAGAGTCTTTTGCAAACTCTGAAGATGGTCCAAAGACCGTCACGACGACTTGCAAGGCATCCTCCGTCAGTACTCGCTCAATATCCTGTTCTGTCGGCTCTTCCCCTCGTAACCCATAGTGACTCGCCATGACAGCCAACCCACTGAGCTCACTCACTAAAAAACCATAGGGTTCAAAATTTTTTGTCGAGCCAAAATGCCAATAAAGTTCATTTGGTGGACGATGCTCTTCCGCAAAATCAATTCCTCTTTTTATGGCTTGGTCGACTTGAGCTTTGGTTGGATTTTGAACCAGAGCGAAAGAATTGAGGCAAGTGTAAAATATCAGCCCAAACAGCACACTGAAATAGAGAACCATCTTCATATCTGCCACCTCACATTTCATCTTCACCGCTAGCATTGGCCCTCTGTGCTATTCACACAACAATATTGATCCTTTGCAATGTGCTTCATATTTTCCCCATAATTACAGGCTAGAACATATGCTCATTGACAAGATTACAGTACCGATGGTAATACCTTCAGTTTTATTTTTTAAGTCGTTAAAAATACTCAGGTTTTTCTTATCCACGGAGGTGCCACTATGGCCGGTGCCGAACAGGCTGCCCAACAACAATTTGTGAATTTCAGTTTTTATAAAGTTGATCCATTATGGCGGCGCCTTCCAAAAGAAGAACGAGACCGGGGGAAACAAGAGTTTATCCGAGTTGCTGAAGAATATACAGGCAAAGTCATTGTGGTTCCCTACACAACAACAGGTATCCGTGGCGATTGTGACTTTATGCTCTGGCGCATTACTTATGATTTAGAAATGTTCCAAGAAATGAGCTCAAAACTCCTGGCGACCGGCTTGGGACAATATCTTACCAATCCCTATTCATACCTTTCTATGACAAAACGGTCAATTTATGTCGACAATCATGTCCATGAAGGACAAGAAAGCCGTAGATTGAAAATCTCCCCAGGCCGTGCAAAATACATCTTTGTCTATCCATTTGAAAAAACACGAGAATGGTATTTGCTCACCAAAGCTGCACGACAAGGTATGATGGATGAACATATTGAAATTGGGCATAAATACCCATCAGTCAAACTCAACACGACCTATTCTTTTGGATTGGATGACCAGGAATTTGTGGTGGCCTTTGAAACTGACTCTCCTCAGGATTTCCTGGACTTAGTTATGGAATTACGCGGTTCAGAAGGAAGCCGATATGTTAAACGAGACGTTCCGATCTTCACCTGTATTATGAAAAGCTTAAAGGAAGTCGTCGAAACACTTGGAGGATAATGATTGTATTAGTTATGAGCTAAAACCCTCCATCACTTCTGGACAATACACTGGCCAAAGATTCCTTAGCCAGTGTATTTTTTTGTCTTTTGGGGGAAAAGCAAATATCTATTCTCATGATTTTCCGGCAATGTTTTTGTCTACTTTTGGGTTATTGCTAAGGATTGCATAACCCAGGTCAACTAGCTGTGATCTTTTGATTTTGACACCTCTTCAAATGGTGTGCTATCACAACCCTATGATTTACTGTTAGTTTTTGAGAGCACCTATACGTATGGAAGAAGAAGAAGAAAATATTTTATTCGTCCGCCGAGAACCCGATGGAGCGGTCACTCTCTATGTTGATGAAGATTGGGCTGCAGAACGAGGAGCTAATGTCGACGAATTAGTGAAAGTTCCTGTCCCAAGAGAGCTCTATGCTAGTGGCACCGTTCAACAACTTCGAGAATATGCTGCCACCTATTTAGAATCCCTGAATGAAGAGAATACATCGTCGTGACACTTCTATTTTAACCTAGGAATGTTTCATGTCTCTTCGCATTGAATTAGACCATATAGAAAGTGCATTGAAGGGCCTTCCAGTACAAAGCCGAGCCATGATACAGCTCCTCTTATTGCAATATATGGATGTGACTCAAGAAGAAATTGATTATATGGCGACGGATCAACCCGACTCACGCTTTTTAGCGGGGAAGCAACCACAAGGGAAAACGATTTCGTTAGAAGCTGTTCAAAATGTGACCGCACGCGCTAATCAATATAAAGGTTATTACCGGCAAAAACGTGAACGTCCTGGTATGCATGTGGAATTTCTTAAAAATATCCTCGCACTGCTGGATAGAAAAGTTCGCATAGCTGAGCGTAAATTCCTCGATGATTTTCCAAACGATGAAGAAATGCTGAAGGTTGCAAGAAGCCAAGCCCCGTCTGTTCTTCTGCGTCAAGAACTTCGCAAATTAGATCGAGCATGGGAGCAGGAGGACGAAACCATTTCTCAAAAAGAATATCAGAAGCAGCGTCTGCTCCTTGAGTTTCAAGCCTTATTGCGAAGAAGAGCCATTTTTCGCCGACGCTTTAAAATTGCTCAACAGGAATTCATAACCGCAGGCATCTCCCCTATGCGAGATCACGAAATTGCGCACGTCTGGGGGATCCCATTAGGAAGTCTGGCTGGAAGGAAAGTGAAGGCTTTGGAACAATTTCTCACTAAATTACAAGAGCATCAGGCCTCTTCCTCTCCATCAAACGGAATAACTCAACCTTTGGACTTGTGGCAAGAAACACTTCACACATTGGCCAAACGCCCGATCGAACGGTCTTTAGTTGAATATGATGGTTTGGAAAAAACGGAAGAAGTATTAATGGAAAAATTAGAGGCCTTTGTCACCGGCATGATGTCTGAACCAGAGGAATCGAAGTTTTGGACCAGCATTACAAAGGTCAATGATACCGAATTCTCCGGCTCTTGGGCCTCACATGCACGTTCTATTCTGGCATTTCAGAGATTGCATGCCTTACTGAATGATATGGACCTTTCTGACGAAGCTCTGGAAGACGAGCTCTCAGCCAAAACCATTCCAAAACAAGCAGACGATCAAATTGCCACAGAGGAAGAAGAAAAACCAGTAGAACTTGGTGAGATGGGCTTGGGGGTTATTAATTCCTTTATGGGGGAGCAAGACGATAAGCGAAGAACATAAGAAAAGCTCTTCTATGACTACCAATTCCTTATCGTTAGGCACTTTCCTTTCTTGGTTTAATCGTCTCTATTATCCCGTTAGCCCATTCAATACTCTGCCAGTAAACAGATTGCAATATGTGCGGTTCTACGATTTCGATAGTTTCTTGATCCCATTCCCCTTGTTCATAGGCAAGAACCGCATTCAAGACTTGTCCTAGCTGTCCCTCCTGCTTCAACAAGGCATCAAGAATCTCCTCAGCAAGTGGAAGTTCTGCTAATAACTGTTTCATTTCGCAATCAAAATATGCATCTAAGATTGAAAACATTCCTACGGTAAATCCTTGGCTTGAAGATGCTCCAAACAGAGGGCAGAGAGCTTCACACATACGCGCACGAATAAGAGACACTCGCATAAGTTCTGTAGGCTTATCACCCATTTGTGATAACACCAGCAGGGAAGCCCATTGTCGCATACGATCTGTCCCAACCATAGTGATGGCTTGAGAAATGGAATGGACCGATCGAGGCAAACCCACTGATGCAGAGTTCACGTATCGAAGAAGTTTGACACTGAGGGCAACATCGTTCTTGACTAAATCTTCAAGCTCTTGAATTTCCAGAGAAGGATTTTGAAGCTTTGCAAGGAGTAACACAATCGCCATACGGTTGCCTGAAAGACTCACGCCTTCCATGATCTGCGGCTTACAAAAATAATAGCCTTGAAAATACTCAAACCCTAAAGCCAAGCATTGATGATGCATTGCTAAATCTTCGACTTTTTCAGCAAGTAACTGCACAGGGTATTCCTGAAACATGGAGACTTGCTCAGGAAGCTCAGCTTCACTTAACGCCAATACATCAACTTTAACAAAATCAGCATACTGTAATAGGGGGCGGTGAGAATCTCGTAAGACAAAATCATCTAAAGCAATATAATAGCCAAGTTGTTTCGCCTGTTTGAGTGCCTCTAGGACAGAAGGTGTAGGGTCAATCGTTTCTAAGACCTCTAGAACCACATTTTTGGGAGGAAGAAATTCATAATGCTTCCTCATGAAAAAATTTGCTGTAAGATTGATAAAGGCCTGTGCGTTTCCAGCAATATGATCGAGCCCTAATTCTAAAAAGGTATTCACCATAACCCGTGCTGTTGCCTCATCGCCATCCATAACATTCGCACTATTTCCAGTCCCATCCCGGTAGAGCAACTCGTACCCAAAGACCTCTCCCTGACGATCAAATATGGCCTGTCTGCCAACCAACACAGATTGTTTCAGCATTGGTTCAGCGGTATCAGTCATAAGAATTTACAAGGTCCTGATGTTTAAGAATGACGAAAGAAAATTCATCGTTTTGAGAAAAGGAATTGTCGGATGTTCTCAACCTATGGTATAGATTTCTCTTGGTTCTTTAAGGAAAAACTTTCAACACAATAAAAATTCAAGAATGGCGGTGTAGCTCAGGTGGTAGAGCAGCGGACTCATAAGCCGCGGGCCGGGGGTTCGAGACCCTCCACCGCCACCATTCTTTGTCCCTCCCATAACCGGCTCCAACTTATCCATAAAACTAATTTTTCACCTGTCTAATTCTCTCTCCATTTCCAAATGTCGGAGAATTATTTAATCGAGGTAGAAACCCTGTTAATCAGGCACCACCTTCTTTGAATATTCCTTCAACTGACGGAAGTTTTTTTTGCAGACCACCCAGAAGGGTTAGAAGCAGTTGTCGAAGCTGTACTATGAGAAGCCTCTTCCTCACGAGGTAATTCGATGAGGATTGTGGTGCCTTTATTTGGTTGACTATGGACTTTTAACCGGGCTCCAATTTCTTTGGCTCGAAGCGCCATCTTGCCAAGACCATGGCCCTGAGCACCCACAAGATCAAATTCAAATCCCTTTCCATTATCCGACACTTCTAAGATCATCTGAGTTTCTGAAACTTTGACAGCAACCTTCGCTTTCTTCGCCTCAGAGTATTTTACGCAATTTTGAAGAGCTTCCCGTAGGATATGCATTAGCTCAGCACCCTGATCATAAGAGAGCGAGTCTTCGATTAAGGGGTCAACGTGCACGTCAAATTGGATCGATCCCTCCTTCGTGACATCTTCGATAAGAGTCTTGAGCGCAACTTCAAATTTGTTACCAAGTAAAACCCCCGCTTTCAGATCATCCAAAAAAACTTCCAGTGTTTTAGACATCTCGGCAATTTGTTCAATGATATGATTGGTGGGTTTTCCGACTTCCATGGCTATTTGAACTTGCCGTAGAGTTCGAGCAATCCGTTCATGGAATTGACAGATGATGACATTCCGTTCATCTATCACTTCTAGTAGTTCCTTATTACGTTGCAGAATTTTTAGGATGGGGGCCAACATCACAATACCGCCCAACATGAATCCAGCAACCACAAACCCGAGAACTTCCTGAATGAGACTCAACTGAGGTGGAGCCATACCTACAAACTGCAAGTAGAGTCCATACGTCTGCTGCATAGCGAGAACGAGAACAGCTAAACCCAATAGGTTCCATGCCAAAGGTTTTTCCGTTTCCCGCACTCTACGAATCAAGACAAAAACGGTACCCCAATGCAACAAACAGGTTCCGCTTAATACCCATAATGCAATTGGTTCACCCGCCATTCAGAATTCCCTTTCCTAGAAACACTTTGGCATTTCTTAATTTTTTTTCACACATCTAATAAATTCACCAATAAAGACATTTTTTTCAAATGGTAGATTCCGCAAACCCCTCTCTACCCCACCTCATTCAGCCCTAGCACCTTGGCTTCCTCAGTCAATTAAAGGAATTGCATAAAAAGCTGCAGGCAATGAGTTTTTCATATCGCTTCACTTGTCGGATATGACTGGCCTTATCTTAAAGATCTTTCTTTCAATGAAAACAGCCTCTGTCTTGTCTTGAACTTCACCATTCCCTAGCAGGCATTCCTTCAGACACAAAATTTCGCGGCAAGTTATACACATAACTATATGAATTTTAAAAGTTTTCTATCAATCCATTTTAGGTATTGTAGATTTCCATCTGAAACCTCCACACTTTCTCTACTAATGGAGGTGTTATGCGACTTGCTCTGTTTTTAGTCTTAGGCGTATTTCTATGGGCCGGAACTGTCTCAATTAAGTTCCCAGTCCCTCAATCTATCGACACCCCAACATCAGAATACACATGTTCGGGACAACTTGCTGGAGAGCAACTCATGGACTATCTCAAGATGGGACGCGTAACGAGTATTTATGACAATGGCAAAATTTTGACCATTGGACTCCCTTCCACATGGGAAGATCTTTCCTCAAACCTCCAACAACAAACCTATGCCACAGTCGTCTGCTATGCTCAATCACAGCAGCGCCCATTTCAGCTTCTTGTTTCCCAGGAAATGTAGTAGAAAGGGAAGTAAAACGGAGGATTTAAGAGGGTCTCTGGGCTGCCAAAATAGACTCTTGGTAATATTCCTGTAACATCTTTGCTCCCGTCCTATCCGTTATAACAAGCTGCCGTTGATCAAACGTATTGGCCCAGTAAAGGTAGAGAAGACGGTGAGTCATTCCTATCTCAATATGCATCTCTTTTCCCTGTTCCTCCGTAAACGTTGATTCCTCTTGAATAATTTTTTGAGGGAGTTTTTCATAGATTTCTGTAGCAGAAGACGCGTGGTTCTCATATCCCGGAGGAGAGAGATCTCCTGTCATATCATCTAAATCTCCCCACTCCTTTTTTAGAAAATCTTCAAATTTTCTATCCGTCAACAAACGGACTCTTTCAAATATCTGAAAAACTAAATCTTTCTCCTGGACACTTCCAAGCAATAAACCACGGAAACCTGAATCGGTTACACACAACCCCCAAGCAAACACATCCTCCCACACACCAATCCGAAGACTCCATGATCCATAACTCGTAAGCTTCCCAGAGACTGTCTCTAATTGCTGTCCCGCAGTCAATTCTTTACCCATACACTCAGCCCGTTCTCCCACGCAACGATACATCGTCTCCCCTTCAATAAAATAGGGAACCTCACTCCAGATAACAGGCTCGAAATCCATGTTTCTGGAGACTTCATACAATGGTCCATCCACTTTCGATTCACCTAATTCGGTATAAGCACACGCAAGAGGAACACGAATAGGGAACAGCTTTCTCGCATTCAAAGCCCGCTGAAAAAATATTCGCCGACCAAGGTTCCATGTTTTTTCAAAACAAAACAATCGTCCTCCAGGAGACAAGACATTAAGGATCGCCTCCAGCCGCCTATCGAGCCCAGTCTGCCATTCAAGTTCTTCTTGACGTGATTGAATATTTTCACGCTCAAAGGTTTGCCAATTTCGACTAGGCAGACCCGGCTCATATTCCGATTGAAAGAGCACATGGGTCGACAAGACACAGTCATACAGGTCACCAGACGACACATCCCTTTCCTGACAAACCCGAAACTGTATATTCGCAAGCGATCGTTTCTTTGCCTCAGCCTGCGCTATTTCAATGGACCCAGCAGACCGGTCAATTCCCACAAATTGTGCATCTGGATATTGTTTCGCAAAAAAACAGGACAAAATCCCCACGCCACAACCAAAGTCCAAGATATGTCTGGTTGAAGAAAGCCGAGGAGAGAGGAGCAATCCGATTTGTCGAAAATAATCAAAACGTTGAGAATAGATAACAGGCAGAAGGGAAGGCTTAGCTAGCCAATCATAAAACTGAATATCGGCCAGCGTATTCTGACCTCCATGACGCTGTTCAATCAAAGCTTGCAATACCTGCAAGTCTGTCTGTGGCAATGTTGCCTGCTGCCAGGCATAGTACGTTGCCTCGTCCTGGAATTCCCGTAGCCCCCATGACTGCAAATAGGCAGTGAGAATTCCTGCTAATTCCTGGTTTGCCTGGTCTCCATCATACGATAACACGGCTCAAAGAAATTCGATTAGGACGCCTTACAATATGTATTAAAACTTCGAGGATAACATCATGGCATCTTGATATTCCTGGGGAATGGGGTGAGGCTGTTGGAGTTGTCCTGTCCCAAGAACCAAGAATTTTTCCATCGTCAGCTTGGCCAAGGTCAAGGGACCACGCGAATGCAAACGCCGGCTATTCGTTCCAAGGTCAGGGCCTAGCCCAAATTGTTCCCCTCCGTGGAGCCTTGTAGAAGCATTAATAAATACCGCACTGGAATCGACTTCTCGGACAAATTGCATAGCAAAATCATAGTCACGAGTCACAATGGTATCCGTATGTCCAGGAGCATATTTAGCAATATGATCAAGAGCTTCCTGCCGATCCTGTACAACTTTGATATTCATCGTCAAAGACTGAAACTTTTTACCCCAATCGGCTTCCACCGCCTCCTTAATCCCTAAATGACCGGTCATTTCTAGAACGCCCAACATGGAAACAGTTTTAGGACACCCATATAATACGACACGATACTCCTGAAGTAGACGACGCGTTAACCCTGGCAAGAGATGCCGAGAAACGTCCCGATGAACCAGAACGGTATCCATAGCATTCGACTCAGTGGGTGATTGAACTTTGGCATTTACTACAATCGTTTGTGCTAACGGAATATCCGCATTTTTATCAACGTATACATGGCACAATCCCCCATCAAACCCAATCACGGGAACTCGCGCATGCTCAACAATCCCATTGCGCAAACTTGCTCGCCCTCGAGGAATCACCGCTTGAACATATTTCGTTTGTCGGGCCACCTCCAAAGCCGCCTCTGGCGCTCCCCGATCTAGGAAAACTAAGCCTCCTTCGGGTACTCCCTCCTTGACCGCCGCCTCTTTAAAACACTGGAATATGGCTTCATTCGTCTGTAACCATTCCACGCCACCACGATAGACACAGACATTGTTCGTTTTGAGACACATGCCAAATGATTCCACGGTCATGATGGGACCCATGTCAGAAATCACACCTAACACCCCAATAGGCGAACGAACCGTATGAACCTGTAAACCATCTGGAGTCATCCAAGCCTGGCTCATTTCTCCAATGGGATCAGGCTGGTGGATAAAATCCAGCAAACGTTCAACCATTTCTTCAATATTCTCTTCAGTAAGGCGAATTCGCTCGAAGGCTTCCCGATGTACTTGCTTGTCCCCTTCTTTTGAAATCAGCTCTAAATCTCGTTCATTAGCCCCAAGAATAGCTGCTGATTGAGCAACCAAAGTATCCGCCACCGCTTGTAAGGCCCGGTTTTTCTTTTGAGAAGATAAACAGGCCATTGCACGTGCAGACTCATTGGCCAATTTCAATAAACTTTGCACGTAAAGTTTTAAAGGAATCTCAACCATTTCATGCACTCCTGTATCAGAAAAAAAGGGAAAAGCGGCATTGACTATAGCTTCGAGGTCTCATAGAGTCAAAAGAAGTATTTCCTTTTTTCACTTGAGTTTTTATGGATAAGAACTATTCACAGTGGGCTCTTTTAAAGGATAAGACGCACCCCATGTGCGCTTGAATTAGTCTCAAACCGTATGATAGCATTGCTTGGTTTAGGTGTATCAAAGAAATTTACGTAGACTACATGAATGACTCTTCACTTGGAATAACCTGCCTGACTAGACAATCTTGCCTCATTGTCTCCTGCCGGTCCCATTTGAGCCAACAATCGTCGTTACACGTTCCAACAAAATATACAGCTTGGTGTTAATACATTTTTTCCTGAAAGGGGGTGGGAAGGTCCGCTATGGTCACGATTAAATCGTTATTGGAAGCTGGGGTTCACTTTGGACATCAGACGAATCGCTGGAACCCAAAGATGAAACGCTATATTTTTGGCGAGAAAAATGGCATCTATATCATTGACTTACAAATCACATTACAATGTTTCCAGAAAGCCTATGAATTCACACGGGACACTGTCGCCGCAGGAGAATCAGTGCTCTTTGTCGGGACCAAACGGCAGGCCATGAGCATTGTTGAAGAAGAAGCTAATCGTTGCGGGATGTTTTTCGTCAACCAACGATGGTTAGGAGGGATGCTCACCAATTTCCAAACCCTTCGTCGCAGCATTGCCCAACTCAAAAAGTTGGAAGCGGCTGAAACTGATGGAACCTATGAACGCCACAAGAAAAAAGAAGTGGTAAAAATGAAAAAGGAACAAGCCAAGTTAGAAAAATATTTAAGCGGCATTAAAGGCATGAAGGACATCCCAGGCTGCATTTATATTTTGGACACCAGAATTCAGCACATCACGGTAAAAGAGGCCAATCGCTTAGGGATCCCTGTCATTGCCCTCGTAGACACAAATTGCGACCCAGAAGGCGTCGATTTTCCTATTCCTGGCAACGACGATGCGATTCGTTCCCTCAAGTTATTTACGGCGCAAATCGCAGATGCTTGTATTGAAGGGACCGAATTACGTCAAAAACGCCAAGAAGCATCAGCCAATGGTGAGGGCGCTCTTCCTGAAACCCCAGGATCGGGACCTTCTGAAGTTGTGGCCTCCGAAACCACACAACCTGTCTAGGGTTGATAGAGTCATCGTTCACACATCCATTCACATTATTTGAGTAGGAGAGTACGCGTATGTCTAGCTTGAGCGCCTTGGTGAAAGAATTGCGAGGAAAAACCGGGGCCGGAATTCTTGATTGCCAAAAAGCCTTGCAAGAAACAGGAAGTGACATTGAAAAAGCCATTGATTTCTTGCGCCAAAAAGGTCTCGCTGCCGCCCAAAAAAAAGCCGGCCGTGAAACCAAAGAAGGCCTCATTTCCTCCTATATCCATGCCGGATCAAAAATTGGGGTCCTTTTAGAAGTGAATTGTGAAACAGATTTCGTGGCCCGCAACGAAGAATTTCAAGCCTTTGTCAAAGAATTAGCATTACAAATTGCCGCCTCGCAGCCTGCCTTTGTGAAACGAGAAGACATGCCAGATGACCTAATTCAACGGGAAAAGAATATCTATTTAGCGCAAGTGAAAGAATCAGGAAAACCCGAAGCAGCCTGGGAAAAAATTGTCAATGGCAAATTGGAAAAATTTTACCAGGAACAATGCTTGATGGAACAAGGTTTCATTAAAGATCCCAAAGTCACCATTCAAGATTTGGTCTCGCAAAAAATTGCCAAGTTAGGCGAAAACATCTCAATAAGCCGTTTCACTCGCTACCAACTTGGCCAAGACTAATGTCTCTAAAATACCGGCGAGTCCTCTTAAAAATAAGCGGAGAAATGTTAGCCGGCGATCAAGATTATGGCATCCAACCATCCATTTTAGACACACTGGCAAGTGAAATTGCTGATGTTATGACAATGGATGTGGAAATCGCGATTGTCATTGGAGGCGGAAATATTTTTCGGGGGTTAGCCGCAAGCGCTTCCGGGATGGAACGCGCCTCAGCTGATTACATGGGCATGCTGGCTACCATGCTCAATGCTCTTGCCCTCCAAAATGCCCTAGAAAAACTTGATATTCCCACGCGTGTCCTTTCCGCAATAGAAATGCGCCAATTAGCGGAAGGATACATTCGCCGCCGAGCCATTCGTCATCTCGAAAAAAAACGAGTCGTCATTTTCGCAGCCGGGACAGGCAACCCGTACTTTACGACTGACACGGCAGCAGCCCTCCGTGCTATGGAAATTGGAGCCGATGTGATCATGAAAGGCACCAAAGTAGACGGCATTTATGATGCTGATCCAGTGACCACTCCCACGGCTAAACGTTTTACGGAATTGCCATTTTTATCGGTCCTCAATAAAAACCTCAAAGTGATGGATGGCACCGCCATTACACTCTGCATGGATAATAATCTCCCCATCATCGTGTTTAATTTGACCTCACCCGGCAATGTTCGGAAAATATTAGAAGGCAATCCCATCGGCACCATCGTCTCAAAACAGGCTAGTCTCAATGAATAAAAGGAACGACCATGAATGACCCTACCATTCAAAAGGTGAACAAACAGATGGACGGTGCCATTGAACACCTCAAAAGAGAATTTGCCGGTCTGCGGACAGGACGTGCATCTTTGGGATTACTTGATCATATTAAGATTGATTACTACGGAACTCCCACACCTCTTAAACAAGTCGCTAACCTGGGTATTCCCGAAAGCCGCCTGATCACCATTCAACCCTGGGATGCTTCCCACATTGGAGAAATTGAGCGTGCCATTTTGAGTTCTGAGCTTGGGCTGACTCCTTCAAATGACGGCAAACTTATTCGGCTTCCCGTTCCTCCCCTCAGCGAAGAACGCAGAAAAGATCTCGTGAAGCTCAGCAAAAAATATGGAGAAGAAACGAAAATCCAAATTAGAGGATTTCGTCGTGATGGAAATGATGAATTGAAACGGCGGGAAAAAGAAAGCGCCATTACGGAAGATGACTTACGTCATTTAGAAAATGAAAATCAAAAGCTCACCGACAAATTCATCCGAACCGTCGATGAGCTCATCAAGAAAAAAGAGGAGGAAATACTCACGGTCTGAGGCTCCACTTGTGACTGACTTGACATCTTTCCCATCTTCAACATTAGCGGTTCCCCGTGCACCTCTCACGGTTAACATTCATCTCGGAATTCTAAAAAGCAACTTCCAACGCATTCGACAATTCGTCCCTTCCAGTACCAAAATTCTTCCTATCATCAAAGCTGATGCCTATGGGCACGGGGCCATCCACGTTGCACAGACATTGGCGCCCTTAGACATTTTTGGATTCGGCGTCGCATCAGTCTCTGAAGGCATTCTCCTACGAAACAATGACATTCACTCCCCCATTCTTATCATGGGGCCACTCTTGGAAGATCATCTCAAAGATGTCATTGCCTATGATTTAACTCCGGTGATATCACGCCCTGACATCTACCATCAATTACTGGCCCTCCTTCCACCAGAAACACCATCATTTCCCATCCACCTCAAAATTGACACAGGCCTGCATCGATTAGGATTCGACGCGAAAGATGCGCTCTCATTACTAAACTCTCTAACACCAGCCACAACTTCTCCGGCAAGGATTGAAGGCCTCTTAACGCATTTTGCCGACGCCGACAATCCTGACCCAAGCCTGACCAATCAACAAATCCACCAATTCCACATGTTTCTCTCGGAAACCAATAAAGACAGAAATCTCATTCCAATTCATCATATGGCCAATAGTGCTGGTATTCTGTTTCATGCAACTTCCCACCTTGGAATGGTCAGACCAGGCATCATGCTCTATGGCTATGCTCCGGGGCCAACGAACGCACCGCCTCCCCTTCAACTTCAGCCAGTCATGCAAGCCACCACCTATATTGCCCATCTCCGTTCCTTAGAACCAGGAGAAGTCGTGGGTTATAATGCCCTTTTTCGCACAAGGAGATTGTCACGTATCGCCGTATTACCAGTAGGCTATACGCATGGCTTCCCCCGCCATCTCACCGGCATCGGCCATGTTCTTATACAAGGGATTGCTTCGCCAATCATTGGAAAAATCTGCATGGATATGATGATGGTGGATGTGACCGACATTCCAAACACGACGATTGGGGAGGAAGTGGTGCTCTTAGGTAAGCAAGGAAAAAAAGAAATTACCGCGCAAGATTATGCCAACTGGCTCAATACAATCCCCTATGAAGTCCTCTGTGGAATTGGAGGAAAAGCCAATCGAACTTATATTCCAGCCGACTAGGATCCCTTCAATCGGGCATTGTCAATTAAACTTGGATTTGTCACACTCGCTGACATGAACGCCAAACCCGTCAGCTACCAACGTCATCGGTTTTGACACGTTAACTTCTCTTTGGCAGACTGTCCGGCACGAACACGAAACCCATCAGCTACCAACGTCATCGGTTTCCCTCTGAAATTATCAGTCATGCGGTGTGGCTCTATCATCGCTTCTGTCTCAGTTTCCGTGAAGTCGAAGAACTCTTGGCTGAACGTGGCATCATCGTCACCTACGAATCAATCCGGCGCTGGTGTCTGAAGTTTGGCCCCGCCTATGCCCGACGACTCAAGACACGCCAAGGAAAATTGGGTGATGTCTGGCATTTGGATGAAGCCGTCATCACCATCCACGGCCTCAAGCAGTATCTGTGGCGCGCCGTCGATCAAGATGGGGATACCATCGATATTCTGGTGCAACGACGCCGCAACAAAAAGGCCGCGGGCCGCTTCTTTCGCCGCTTGATCAAGGGGCAAGGCGGCGAACCCCGCTGGCTCTACACGGATAAACTTCGGAGTTATGACGCCGCGCATCGAGAGGTGATGCCCGACGTGGAGCATATCAATACGGTCTACGCCAATAACCGTGTGGAAGTCTCGCATCAACCCACGCGGCAACAAGAATATCACATGCGCGGCTTCGCTTCATCGACACAGGCTCAACGATTTCTCACGCTCCATGGACTCACCCAGAATCTCTTTCGCCTTGGCCGCCACCTCATGCAGGCGGTGCATCATCGGCTGTGGCGCACGCAGTCGTTTGGAATTTGAAAGGAATCGGTATGCGCCTAAGTAGAGTGCGCGAATCCGTTTCATTGTGTCTGCAGGAAGTTAAGTTGTCAAAACCCGATGAGCACCATCTCCTTTAAGGGGCGCCATTTTCACCGAGACATGATCCTTCAAAGCCTTCGCTGGTATCTTGCGTATGCGCTCAGTTATCGGGATATTGAAGAGATGATGGCCGAACGAGGATTTTCGGTCGACCACTCCACCATCAATCGCTGGGTGCTGCAGTATTCCCCTCAACTGGACACGGCCTTTCGCCAGAAGAAGAAACGCGTGGGGACACGCTGGCGAATGGACGAGACCTACATCAAAGTCAAAGGCTACTGGACCTATTATTATCGCGCGGTTGATAAACACGGCCAGACCATCGACTTTCTTCTTTCTATGACACGCGATCGGCAAGCCGCACGGCGCTTTTTGAAGAAAGCCATCACGCAGAATGGGAAGCCGAGCCTCGTGAATATTGACCAGAGCGGCGCGAACACTGCTGGGCTCAAACAGGTCAACCGAGACAACAATACACGGATCAAGATGCGCCAATGTAAATACTTGAATAACATCGTGGAGCAAGATCATCGACGGATCAAACGAGTGACGCGACCGATGCTCGGCTTCAAGAACTTCGACGCCGCGCAACGCACCTTAGCCGGGATTGAAGTCATGGCCATGATCAAGAAAGGGCAGATGAACATCCACGTGAGCCAGGAGCAGACATTCGCCCAAATGTTTTATTCACTGGCTGCGTAGTCAAATGGGTTGAGGGGTTGTTGTTCGTCTCCCTTTCCTATTTGCGACACAACCTTCATAGGCGATGCCGTAGTCTTTGCCATAGATATGAAAACAATGCAAATAGTCATTCTCCCAGCCCATGCTCAGTTGAATCGCTTGGTGGAAGTCAGCAATATGTGTGGAGCCCGGGAGGCGAAGCCGCCGCCAGATCATGGGGCTGATGCCTCGGAGAGCAATTTTGAGGGTATACAGAGTCACAAGACGATCTCCCAAGCCGTTCACCGCTTGGAGCATCGCCTATTAGGGGGGGGCAGACACAACCTCACACCAAGTGCCCCACACTTTTCGCTGCTCTCCAAGCTGGAAAAAGCCGCTGGACTTTGCTTCAGCTAATCAGTCTGGGCTCGCTGGCGCATTGGGCGGGGCCGCAGGCCAAGCTTGTAAGAATGCCCCACACTTTTCACTTCTCTCTTTTGATGGGTGTCCTGAGCGAGACGTTTTTGGGAAAACATCAAATTTGATATGACTGTGGGCTTAAATAGCCACACTTCTAGAGCTTCATTGAACAAGGCTCATGCGGAAGGGATCTTGCTATAGGGGATTGAGGATGCTGGATGGGCAAACCTAATCTAGGAATTTTGCTCATGAAGCGAGATTCGAATTTTTGGTGTTTTCTTTTCTTACTTGATAGGCCAAGACAGTATAAAAAATGAAATATGTGAGAAAGGGGGATCCCAGTAGTAAAATAGTTTCATGTTTAATCCAAGGAGGGACCGAAGAGGTAAGTTGTACCCCTAGAATGGGGAGAATAAGCAGTAGACTCGAAAAAGGAAGATGTGGGTACAAATTCTTCCAGTTATTCGGAGAGTACGTCTTTGAGAAGAAAAGCCAGGTTACAAAGGCGCCCCATAGGCCTCCACCTTCAATCAGAATGGTAGCGAGAATGAGAGTTTGAATAGTAGGGCGCAAATAATAGTAAAGGATAAACGTTGACTCCACTACTAGGAAAGTATGAATACAAGCTATTGTTATCAATTGGTGCGTTACAGTTGTTGATGATACAGAGTCATTTCGTTTCATGTGTTGATCTTCGGGATTAGCAATAACAAACCTAAGAAATTTCTGATACCAGTGAGCACTATCCAGTAGTAAATTTGGTAGTTCATAGTTTATGCGTACACTTTCATTGGTTTTTGAGCAGAGATTTTCTTGCGCTATGACTACCAAATAAATGATCAAATGAAATTTGTAGCAAAGACAAAGAATTATAATTTAATTCATTTGTCCTAAATTATTGTTCCATATTACCGATAAGTGGATAGAAGTGCCTAATGGCTCCTTAAAAAATCTTTAAAATTGAGTTTTTCCAAACAAGACCAAAGGAAATAACAAGTTCAAAGAACATTCGTGGTTCCTTACACTAATCCAACTTCATAACTATGAACAAACCGCAATCCATTACCATTGATCCTCAGGCGCTGAACGAGGATTTCGTCCAAGAGGTGATCGGATGGATGTCCCCAAAAAGCACCGAGCAGCTTAAGAACATGTTGGCCGAGGCACAGAATCAGCAAGAATCGTTTTCTCCTGAAACAATAGAAGCCATTCAACGAGTTTTAGCCGAGCGTGGAGAACTTGAATATTCCCCATCACAAGGAAAGAAGTTTCCATTGATCTTTGAGCAACAAATTCAAGTCCAATTACCAGATAGTAGCACACCAGTTTTCAATTCTCGCGCGGAGGTACGTGCCGCTATTTTTGAAGGCAAAATTACAAAAGACACATTGGTTCGACCAATACATGAATGGGGAGAAGGGCTTTTGAAGCAAGAGGCCTTTCATGAACGAGAGTGGGAAACGCTACAAGAGTATGCCCAAACTCACTTCACCTTAGCTCCATTGTATACTCCAATTAAACATTTCATGAAATGGGGGTTTTTGGCAGGGGCACTTCTTGGCTCACAAGGATTTGTTCAACGTAGCCTTGCTCCTCAAGACAGTTTAAACATCCTGCCAGCCTCAATAGAAGAAGGGCTTTCTTTTTTATTATTTGCAGTCCTCATGGTTTTTGTAGACTACGGTTTTTGGGGCCGTCTAAGAAAGAAAGACATGATGTATATTGGAGGTTTGTATCTACTACTAGTGATCATGGACCAACCGTTTGCCTCAAGCCAAATTATGGATCTGGTAATTATTCATTGCTGGATACTTGGGTTTCTTATTAATGGAATAATATTTGGAGGTCCCCTAGGAGCTATAATTGGAACTGGAGTGGGCATTTACCGAACACATTATTACCCCAAAGCTCCAGATGCGGATCCAGAAGGGACTCAACCCTATTGGGTTGGTCTACTGTATCCGGCAATCTTCATACTAATCGCCTGGCCATTGACGTATATTTGGCTCTTTCCTTGGTTTCTTTCGATTCTCCCATTTCCTGCCGACTAATATTAACTGTGTAGGTTTAAAGGTCGGTCTCTCATCTGGAAAATTCCTTACGATGATATCAAGTAGTCAGGGCTACTTCGGGGAGCAGTAAGATTTTCAGACTTGTACAGGTTTGCCCCAAGGGAAATTTCTTCATATTTAGTAATTCCCCTCGTTTTTCGATATTCCCCGTGCCACAGAATATCCAAGAAATTTAAGAGCGTATGGAAAAATCGAACAAAAGCCCAAATACTTGTTCATGAGGATTACTAACTTTTCTCTTTCTATAAACGTCTTCTGAAAATTTCCATCTCAGCAGTCGCAAACGTTTTTAAAAAATTAGTGTTCTAACGTAACCTAAAAATTCGTACCTACTGTAATGAGATATAGATTCTATCTATTTCCCATCCTACCTTTCTCCTCATTGGCCTTCACAGAAATGTTGACTTAAATAAATCATTGTTTTCATAAGTAATTTTTATCCATGCACAGTCTCGGACGAATAGGATTGATTTTATTCACTGAATCTGTTCCGATAACCACCTTTATGGGAAAAACATGGGTAACGAGAGCTATTGTCAAATGTAGTGTCTGAGCGGTTGCTCACGCGGCGACCGAGTCCGTGGTTACTTGTTCAATCCCATCAATAAATGGGATGCCCGCAACGACTTTGGGCAACTCCTTGAATCCTCGTAATCGCCTCCAGGTTTTCTCTGCACACTGGCCTAGCTTGAACATCATGTGTAACATGCCATCCCGCGTGAGACAGCCCTTTGTCCGTGCCGTCCGATGCCGAATCGTCCCAAACGTCGATTCAATGGGATTCGTGGTCCGCAGACTCGGCCAATGGGCGGCGGGAAAGGCATAGAACAGCAAGAGCTCCTCCCGATCTTTTTCCAAACAGGCCGTCGCTTTGGGATACTTCAAGGCATAGGTCTTCAGAAAACGATCGAACGCCTGTTCTGCGTTCCCCTTGGTCTCGGCGCGCCAGATCTCTTGTAAGGCCTGTTTGGCTTTGGGTTGGACACTTGTGGGGAGTGCATTCAAGACATTCTGCGTCTTATGACACCAACAGCGCTGGTGGCGCGTCCCAGGAAAAACTTCTTCCAGCGCCGCCCAGAAGCCCAGGGCGCCATCGCCAATCGCCAAGGCCGGAGCGGTGAGCCCTCGGGCTTGCAGATTCAACAACACTTCGCGCCAGCTTTGGGTAGATTCGCGAATCCCATCTTCCATGGCCAACAGCTGTTTCTCCCCGTGGGCATTCATGCCAATCACGACTAAGGCGCACAAGCGCTGTGTCTCAGCTCGTAAGCCACTATAGATGCCATCCACCCAGATATACACCCACTGGTCCGTATCCAGCCGCCGGTGCCGCCAACTGGCATATTCCTCCCGCCAGACTTGCTTGAGGCGAGCCACGGTGCTGGCGGACAGCCCTTTAGCCTCGGGGCCGACGAGCGCTTCCAGAGCTGGCTGCATTTCGCCGGTGGAAATGCCTTTCAAGTATAACCAGGGGAGAGCCGCTTCCAAGCTGGCCGTCTTGCGCACATATGGCGGCACTAGCGCCGACCGAAAGGTCACTGGGGCGCCCTGGCGACTCCGCACTTTGGGCACCTGTACCGTCACTGGGCCAATCCCCGTTTGAATGGCTCGTGGCGGATGATGGCCACTGAGGACGACCCTGGCATGTCCCTGCTCATCTCGTTGGTCTGCATAGGTGGCCAAGAGTTCGGCTACCTCCACTTTCAGTGCCTGGGCAATGAGCTGTTGGGCTCCCGTCCGAATCAAGTCCGTCAGCGAATCTTTCGTGTCTCGATCTTCCTGCTCTGTTTTGGTACGCTCTTGCATCGTGGCGTCTCCTTCTTTTGTGGTTGTGTGTGGATGTCTCACAACACCCATTTCAACCCGAGACGCCGCGTCTTTTCAACTCACTCCATGCACTACTTTCTAATATAACTCGGGTAACGAATTTGAATGTGGAAAATTTGCTATGTGAACTTCTCTAAGGACCTCAATATCAAGCAAAAATTTTTGAAAATTGAGTATGTGTTCAATTCAAAATTTGGTGGGAGAATATTATGAGGTGGCCAGAATCAACGTGGTTTAAAAACCTATGTTTAGTGGTGGCAGGGGTTTTTTTCAGTACCAGTATCACCCCCATGGCCTTGGGGTTTGCGCCACCCAAATCGCGGCACGGTACGTTCGTTCCATCGCCAGTCTCATTGGTCCCCCATCTACCAGCGCTGACGCCTCGACCATTGATTTCAAGCCTTCCATCCCAAGACATCTTAAAGCCCTCGACGGGGACTCAAGTTTCCAAGCTTATCGAGGCCGCGCAACAGAAAATCAAAGATCTGGAGCTCTTACAGGAATTGGAGAGTCGTGTAAAAACTCAGCAAGAGGAGGCCACCAGTTGTAGGGTACCAGACGATGGTCCAATGGGGCTTCAAAAGGATGCACTCTTCCCGCTTTCTTCTTCCTCTAATGGAAAACAAGAAGGTTTGCATGTAACAAGTGAGTCGTCAGCTTCTGTTGAGAATTTCAACCCTCATCTTAACCTTCTCCCTGGCAGGCGGAAGGGACAATCGAAAAGAGAAAACGAAAAGCATGAGCAGGGTGAAGAAAATTGGTTAGAGCAGTTGGGGCATCTATTGGGCAGTCTGTTTATCAGTGAAGCCCATGCGCAAGAACCGCCACCAGGGCCATTGGATTCGACGCCGGATGCGAATACAACAGATCATTTTATTATCGACAAAGCCACGGAATTGACGGCAGGTGCCACGACGCCGCAAGAAAAAGCCCAAGCCATCTTTAACTTTGTGCGGGATGAAATTAGCTATGAATCTTATCGTGGCTCGTTGCGTGGTTCCCGAGGTACCCTGTGGAGTAATGCCGGGAATGCGCTAGACCAAGCTAGTTTATTGATTGCACTGCTTCGTGCTTCTGGCATTCCGGCGCAATATGCTCAAGGGACCATCACCGACCCTTTAGCACAAGACCTCATTCTGTCCATGTTTCACAATCCCACGCGAGTAGTGGGCTGCCCCACACCTGATGTGCCGAGAGCCGATCCAACGAATGCCCCACAGCTACTCACCGAAACACGGGAACATTATTGGGTGGAGTTGGATATGGGTGGAGGATTTATTGCGGCCGATCCCACGTTCAATACCACACAAAACATCGCGCAACTGGAGCAAAGCTTTGCGACGACTGTCAGTACGTTTACAGAAATCCCAGACTCGCTCCGCCACACAGTCACGATTCGACTGAACACGGAATTCTTTAATTCATTCTTGCAAAAGGTCGAAGACCCTCAGACGGTTCTTGCCCAGACTTTTTATACGGTTGAATTGGTGGGTCATCCCCGATGTGCTCGGGGCCTATGTGCTACGTATGACCGTCTCGGATGGTGAGGCCACGGATGCAGATAATGTCCTAGTCGTGGTGGGAGTGCCGGATGCCGGCGTGCTGGTCATTGATGAAGATAGCTTGGGCAAGGATCAAGCGCCGAACTTCTTTTCCTCCGAGAACGTGAACGAAGGGAATGCGGATAAAGGGGTGCGGACGCAGCTCCCGGTCTTTGCAGATAACATCGGGCAAACGTTTACCGTCTATACCGGGGAGGTGGGCGATGAAGGCTGGTTTGCGCTGAAGACCATTCCCGGTTCCTGGGGGACTGCCGGGCCTACGAGCGATGGGTTGCGCAATTATGTGGGCAATCCCAGTATCTCATCTCCTCATAATGTGGGCTCGGGCTTAGGGAGTGGTGGTGATCCGGAAGCGTTATTAGATGAGATTCCCAATGTGACCCCGTTACGCGCGACCGGACTCAAGCAATTGGAAGGGAGTCGGGTCTGTGCCGTCGTGTATAAGAGTGACATCAGTATGAACTATGATCCGCTAGAAGGCAGTCTGAAAGGGGATAATCAGGGGACCGTAGCCTTTGACGTCCTCTCGGTGACCGAACGGACCAACGGCTCCTCCTCGTCCTTACCGCAAGTGGATATTCAAGTATTAGATGCCCGGGAGGTCTGCGAAGCAACGCTCACAATGTTCACGGAAGTGCCAGTGCCAACCTCCTCGTCGGAGCCCTTTGATGTGGTGCCATAAGAGGGGGATGTAGAAGTTCTCTTATGATCCAGCAAATCTTATAATCGTTAGAAGCCTTTACCGTTATCCCGTAAAGGGAGAAGGATATTTTGAATGACCTCATTGAACCTAAAGACGGCAGTTGAGCAGGAAAAACATAGGACACTTTACCAGTAAAACCCAAGAATCAGTGAAAAGCATGGCAACTTAGGAGGAGGTTTTTAATTTTCGATTTAGTTGTTTTTCCACGCTTGCCACTTTTCCAGATAAGCGGCCTTTGTGGTCTTTTCGATAATCGACTTTCATCACACAAGAAATTCGTGGACAATCTTTTTTCATACGTTCGTAGCATTGCGTAACCACATCGATCACATCATCCCATTCCCCTTCTAATACAGTGCCCATGGGATTCAATCGATAATCAACTCCACTTTTATCAATAATGTCTAGGGAACGCGAAACATATTTACTTACACTTTCTCCCTTGCCTAGCGGAGACATGCTAAATTCCAACAAGACCATCAGCCATTCTCCTTGCCTACCGGCTCCAATTCTGGTTCTTCAGACAACTTCCAGGACTTGGGATACTGTAAGGTGGCCTCCAAGGCAAAACCATCCACCGCTTCCAGCAAGCGCTCTCTTCGCCGCTTATCATTGGATTCGGTTTTCTGTAACTCTTCGCGTAAAGCTCCGAGCCAATCTAAAAATTGATCAAACTCTTCATCAAACACCATCTCCAGACTTTCACGAAGGGTCCGAGCTAAGGTTGGGGCCGTTCCACCGGTGCTAATGGCCATACGCAAAGGACCACGCTTCACTAAAGCCGGCATAAAAAGAGTAGAATAGTCTCTTTGGTCAATAGACCAAACTAAAAACTTTTCAGTTTTGGCTAATTCATTTAAGGATTTGGCTAAAGCCACATCATCTTTCAACACGTTCAAGATCAACACAACGTCTTGTGTATCTGTCGAACGAAAGCTACGTCCACGGTGGATAATCTTTCCCGAAGCCGTGAGCTTTCGCAAATCCACATGAAGCGTGGGATGGACTACCGTTACTTTCGCACCCGCTTCCAAAAGACGAGTCACTTTTTCGGCAGCTTCTTCATCTCCACCAATGACCAAACACAAACGCCCATCTAAATTTAATGTGCCCTGAAAGCCGACATTACGACTCATAACAATCCTCCTTGCGAACCCATATCATACCCAAGATCTATCGCAGAAGAAAACACAAATTATTTCTTCTTGCCAAATAGGATCACCCCGAAGACATTGCACTACGATTTCTTAGAAAATGACAAAATAATCCACCAACTTGTGGAATAACGGAAAGCGTTGAAGGCAGGAAGCTCGGATGGATAAGTGTAGCAATCACCGACCAGTTTGCTGTAACGCCTCCGAACTTTGCACACCGAGAGATTCATAAATTTTAAGGGTGGCTTTGGATTTATTCAGAGTATAAAAATGGATGCCTTTGACCTTGTTATCGATTAAATCTCTCACCTGTTCAGTCGCCCAATGAATACCAACATGCTCAGCAGCTTTATCATTTTCAGCTCGGTCCATGGCCTTCAAAAGCTTGGCCGGGAATCTTGCACCCAAGGCCAACTCCGACATACGCGACATGCCCTTTCGAGAACCAATCGGCATAATTCCCGCAATAATTGGCACTGTAATCCCTACGACCTCGCAACGTTCACAAAAATCATAAAAGTCCCGATTATCAAAAAACAGTTGCGTACAAATATAGTCGGCTCCCGCATCAACTTTTCGCTTTAAATGATCCATTTCAATTAAACGATTGGGTGTGCCCGGATGCCCTTCCGGAAACCCTGCAACCCCCACACCCATTGTTGGGAAATTCCGTTTAATAAACCCGACTAAATCAGCGGCAAACGGGAATCCATCTTTGGGAATATCAACTTGAGTAGAACCTTGAGGCGGATCTCCACGCAACGCCATTATATTATGAATGCCATTCTCTTGGTATTTGGCTAATATTTGATAAATTTCCTCCTGCACAGAACCCACACAGGTTAAATGAGAAATAATGGTTAAATCAGTTTCCCGTTGCAGCTTGACTACCAAATCATGAGTCCGTTCACGGGTTGTCCCTCCTGCCCCATAAGTCACACTCACGTATGCCGGCTTTAACGGCATTAACGCTGAAATGGAAGTAAAAAGCTCTTCAGATGCTTTTTGAGTTTTCGGAGGGAAAAACTCAAAACTGATTGCGGGGTTATGATGTCGTAGAACTTTTGATATATGCATGTCCATACCTTAATGCTCTCCTCCGTTGTTGTCTAATTGTGCTGTCGGCCAATTTGCGTTAAAAATCAAGGTGGCGGGCCATACACACCAACGATACAAGATTGCTCCCAACAACATGAGTAACGCAAACACCGACAAGATATGCCATCCTGACAACATACTTATACCAGATGGAATATTATGCGATAACAAAGTGGAGGCAAATGTTTCATAGCGAACGATACCCATCAAACTTAATGTGAGAGCTACATTGCCCAATCCACCCCAGACCAACCCCCGTACATACGGAGCCATAAATGAGGCATTCAATAAAACCAGGGCCATCAATGCAGCAGTCAGACTCACAAAAAAGACAAGGGACGTCAAGCTCACCCCCTCAGTCAATACCAATTGAGGGTATTTCTGTAAGAGAAGAAATAACCATGGGCCAATCAGCATTTGTGGGACCACCCCAAATAATATCCACCCAACTCCATAGCGAACCAGACCAGAGGAGCGATCAAGGGGATTCAGAGCATGTACTCCCTTGCTAGATCTTGAAGTAAGGATTCCGAGCAAACCTATTCCGGCCACAAGCATTCCCCCTGTCACGATTGCTGAAAAAAGGAGATGAAAACTCTTGGGAATAAGTCGCGACCACTCCCATTGCCCAAAACTTCCTAGCCACCACCCACCCAAGACTTGGCCTCCATTTGCCATAACATCCCAGCGCCCAATCCAGAAGAAACCAACTGCCGCGAAAAGAATCATGGGACAGGTCATGAGCAGAACACTCGGCACCTCCTGACGACAAACCTGGCGTTGAAGACGCCACAGGACCCCTAACCCCACCACATAGCTACACATCTCTTCATAACTCCATGGCCCCTCAGCTAAATGTCTTTCAGGAAGCACATAGCCCAATAGCCAGGGAACCAGAATACCCACAAGAATAGAGATCACAACAAATACCGTCGTAACGCGATAGCTTAACAAACAGAGAAATTGACCAAGACCAGCTTCCTGTGTGTTTGGAACCAAATGTTGAAGCAGAAATGTTCCGACACAAAGAATAGACAGTCCTAACGGTAAGAGCACACGCCATACATCCAACACACAAAATAATAAGAACCCGTCAAGCATGACTCTCTCTTGGCTAAGAAAATAAAGAGTGCTTTTCTTTGAACAAGCTAGGCCAGGACCACGAGAAACCAGCAATGACGATGCGGTACGTTCCAAATAGAGCGGAAAGACTCTGTTCATTAAAAACTTCGCGTTTGGGATTATCATCCTGAATACGACCATCTTTCATCAGGACTACCCGTTCAATTTCCGGCAGGATTTCATGGATGTGATGCGTGATCAAAATCACCGCTTTCCATTCACGAATGAACTCTCAAAGGATTTCCAAGTACTGAAAATAGGCCGACAGATCCAACCCACTCGTAGGTACATCTCAAAGAAGAACTGAAGGTTCATGGACTAATGCACGCGCAAGCAACATACGACGTTGCTCTCCAGTCGACATGTGGGAAAATGGTTAATCGAAAAGAGAATCCACCTCCAAGCATTTCATCATGGCATAACTCTGCGTTCGCTGAAAATGACTTCTAGCTTGATGATCATCGAGATCAACACTAGAGAAAATGTAGACAATAGCACCTCTCCCTCTGAAGTCATTTCCCAATAATCATGATGTAAATTCGCAGATATTACACCAAGCTAACGTCAAAGGTCTCAAATATTCCAATTTTCCTGACCGAATAGGCAAAAAGATCCACGCTTTCCAAGAACCGCGTACAAGGCTCATAAAAAATCTTCATCAACCTCGATTTTCCAGATCCATTTTGGCAAGAATAACCGTTGAACAACCACGAACAATCTCTAAAGAAAAATCCGGCAAGACAGATTGAGCCTCTCGATACACCGTCGCATGATAAATATCCACAAATACGCTATGAGAGACGTAATTGCCTTCCATAGCTTTTTCGAGCCTTTAACTCTACTACTTAACATCGGCAATCTTCTTTGAAGTTCATCGTGAAAACGGTATACCTCTTAAGTAAAAAACTTGCTATTATCATGGATTATGATCACTCTTGTCATATGCGTGTTTCAGGCCAGCCATACCACGAGAAATGTGGGCAGTTGAATCGAACTGCTAGACTTTGATAATAAAAAAACTGAACATCAGTTGGAATGCACCTTTGAACACAATCACCGGAGAAAAACACGTTCGACTATGCAACAACTCAACTACACCTTTTTTAAGAAAATACTAGGGACTCAGTTGGCACGGCAATCCATTCCACAAGCTTTTACCGTGCTCATCCTCATCTGGAGTGTTCAAGGCATATGGGCAACCTCCGCATATACCGCGGAACAACACATCCTGGGATGGATTGAGACAGTGCAAATCCTCCCTGAAAACCTTTCCCTTCCCGCCAAAATTGATACTGGTGCAGATAATTCATCTCTTAATGCCATCAATCAAAAGGAATTTAGGAAGGGTAAAGAGAAATGGATTCGTTTTTCCATTCCACTGAAAAAAAACGAGGCAATTAGACTTGAACGTCCCGTCCTGCGTATGACTCGCATTAAACGAAAAGGGGCACCCAGCCAAAAACGAGCCGTGGTCTTATTCGATCTCTGCGTGGGCTCTATCTATAAACAAGAAGTGCCCGTCAACCTCACTGACCGTAGCCGGTTTAAATTCCCAATGCTCATTGGTCGAAGCTTTCTTAAGAGCACAGCTCTTGTTGATTCATCTCTGAGCTTTAGTCAAGAACCCTCCTGCCCACTGCAATAAGCTCCTTTGAATAAACGCCATCTCTATCTTCTTGCTGTTTTTTTAGTCCTAAGTGGATTCGGACTCTTTGCCTATAAGATCATTGTATTACAGTTCCCTCTCGTTCCCGATACCTCTTCATTACTCTGGAATTTGGAGGTTCATGCAAGTTTCACAGCACACGGTAAACCCATTAAATTGGGAATTTATATTCCACGAAATACCCCCGAGTATGTCATCTTAGATGAAAGTTTCATTTCTCAAGGGTACGGCTTAAATACCACCACACCCGAAGAGGGAAATCGCCGGGCCATTTGGTCCATTCGGAAAGCCAACGGGAAACAATCGCTCTATTATCGCGCAGTGATTCGTCGCATGGCTTCTGGATACAAGCCAGGTAAACCAAAAACATCCCCATTGACAAAACCCATGCTTGAACCCCCATTGCTCCAAGCCGCACAGGCCCTGGGAAAGGAACTCATCACCAAATCGGCTGACACTGAAACATTTGTCCAGGAGTTAATCAAACGAATCCATAACCCAGGTCCCAATGAAACCTTATCCGCGTTAATCGGGGAAAATCCGACATTGGAAACGAAATTAAATACCGTCGTTGAAGTGCTCAAAGCGTCCAGGCTCCCTGCACGAGTAGTCCATGGCATTCGGATTCCGGACGAACCACGCACTGTCACCTGGGTGACCTGGATTCAAGTGTACGATAGAAAAATGTGGCGATCGTTTGATCCCATCTCTGGCACTCCAGAAATTCCACAAGACTATGTAGAATGGTGGCATGGCACCTATCCTTTTTTGGAATCGAGTGGAAGTAAAAAATTGGAATATACTGTCTCTGTCTCTCCAAATTATGAAGAAGCCATTCAAGCGGCTTTACTTTCGACAAAATTAGCCATGCCCAAGCTATTAGATTTTTCTTTATTTACGCTCCCTCTTCAAACCCAAGCCGTCTATCGAGTTTTACTCATAGTACCCCTCGGGGCACTTGTATTGCTCGTGTTACGCAACATTATCGGCATAAAAACATTTGGCACATTTATGCCAATTCTTATAGGGTTGGCCTTCAGAGAAACCCAGCTTATTTGGGGCATCATTTTATTTACTCTCATCGTAAGTCTTGGCCTCGCCGTTCGATTCTATTTGGAACAACTTAAGCTCTTGCTGGTTCCTCGATTAGCATCCGTCCTCATTGTGGTTGTCATCTTAATGGCCTTTTTAAGCATTCTTAGTTATCAACTAGGATTTGACCGTGGCTTGTCCGTGGCATTATTCCCTATGGTCATCATTACCATGACAATTGAACGGATGTGCATTGTGTGGGAAGAACGAGGGGCCAGTGAATCACTGCAACAAGGCATTGGGAGTCTTCTCGTTGCCGTGCTAACCTATCTGACAATGACTATCCCCTATGTCGAGCATCTTCTATTTGTCTTTCCTGAACTCTTGTTGGTTCTTTTAGCTGGAACATTGCTCTTAGGACGTTATTCAGGATTTCGACTTTTGGAATTGCTCCGATTTAAAGCCTTGGCGCCATCTTAATGTGTGAATAAATCTTGACATGTTTGCCACTGTGAGAAAACTTACCCAAGCCGGCGTACTCAGCCTCAACCGTCGTAATACCGAATATACTCTTTGGCACAATCCACGACACCTCTTCCCTCTTGTGGATGATAAACTCACTACAAAAACCCTAGCCCAAGCGGCCGGAATGGCCGTCCCCCCGCTATACGGAGTCATAGAAATTGAACATCAAATTCGAAAGCTTCGGACCAAGCTGAAGCCGCATCAAGATTTCGTAATCAAACCTGCACAAGGAAGCGGAGGGGACGGAATTCTGGTAATTTCAGGACGCCATCATGACCGCTACCGAAAAGTAAACGGACAACTCATCACTCAAGAAGACCTTGATCATCATGTATCAAATGCGCTGAGTGGTCTGTATAGCCTGGGAGGGCACCCAGACAAAGTCTTAATTGAATATCGTGTCAAATTTGACCCTATTTTTGCAGCCATTAGTTTTCAAGGTATCCCAGATATCCGAATTATTGTTTTTTTAGGAGTACCCGTCATGGCCATGGTTAGACTCCCAACCCGAATGTCTGAAGGAAAGGCCAATTTACACCAAGGAGCCATTGGCGTAGGCATCAACTTGGACTCTGGAAAAACATTGAGTGGAGTATGGCTGAATGAAATTGTCACTGAACACCCTGACACCCAATACCCCATTGCAGGCGTTCAAATTCCAGAATGGGAAAAGCTATTGAATTTGGCAGCCCGTTGCTATGAATTGACCGGGTTAGGATATCAAGGCGTGGATCTAATCTTAGATAAAGATAAAGGGCCACTGATACTTGAACTGAACGCACGGCCAGGCCTCAACATTCAAATTGCTAATCGTACCGGCCTCTTAACACGCCTTCAATTAGTCGAACAATATGGCCTTAACCTCAAAACGGTAGAAGATCGAATTGCTTTTTCAAAAGAACACTTTGGCTCAAACATTGAGCCATGAACCAGAATCTCAGCCTTACTGTGGGAGCGAATCCCTGAGACCAAATTGTGCCCTCAAGACTTCGCCTTTTCAGCCATAAATGGTGAACTAAGCCCATATTCCCCCGTTGAATCAATCACCAACTGTCCAAGTCTCATATGATTGATAGCCATTTAAGACACACGGATGCTCCACAACACAAGACCTCTAATTTTGATCTTCTCAGCAGGCGCTGACCCAAGACCTTTTCCATGATACATGACCAACTTGACCAAGACCCTCTTTGGTACAAAGATGCCATTATTTATGAACTCCACGTACGTGCGTTTTTCGACAGTAATGCCGATGGCATTGGAGATTTCAAAGGTCTCACCAAAAAATTAGATTACTTACAGGATTTAGGCATTACCGCGATTTGGCTCCTTCCCTTTTGCTCTTCACCCCTCCGAGACGATGGGTATGACATTTCAGATTACACCAACATTCATCCAAACTATGGCACCCGCCGTGACTTTCAAGCCTTCGTACGTGAAGCACATCGCCGCGGGTTACGCGTCATTACCGAGCTAGTCGTCAATCACACCTCTGACCAACACCCTTGGTTTCAACGCGCACGAAAAGCCTCGCCAGGCAGCAAATGGCGAAATTGGTATGTCTGGAGCGACACCGCCGAGGACTATGCCGATACTCGCATCATTTTCAAAGATACCGAAACCTCTAACTGGTCCTGGGATCCAATCGCAAAAGCGTATTATTGGCATCGCTTTTTCTCCCATCAGCCAGATCTGAATTTTGACAACCCCGATGTTCAAAAAGCTCTCTTTAACGTCTTAGACTTTTGGCTGGAGATCGGTGTTGATGGGTTAAGGTTAGATGCCGTGCCCTATCTGTATGAACGTGAGGGAACGAACTGCGAAAATCTTCCTGAGACTCATGCCTTCCTAAAAACTCTTCGCACCCATGTCGAGAAGCATTTTGATCATCGCATGTTTTTAGCTGAAGCCAACCAATGGCCCGAAGATGCGGCAGCTTATTTTGGTGATGGTGACGAATGTCACATGAATTTTCATTTTCCCCTCATGCCGCGCATGTTTATGTCCATACAAATGGAAGATCGTTTCCCCATCATCGATATTCTCGACCAGACTCCAGACATTCCGGATACCTGCCAATGGGGCCTATTCTTACGAAATCACGACGAACTGACGTTAGAAATGGTCACCGATGAAGAACGTGACTACATGTACCGCGTCTTCGCACATGACCACCAAGCCCGTATCAACTTAGGAATTCGTCGTCGCCTCGCCCCACTCTTAGGTAATGACCGAAAGAAAATTGAACTCATCTACAGCCTGCTCTTTTCTATGCCCGGCACCCCCGTCATTTATTATGGCGAGGAAATAGGCATGGGAGACAATTTTTATTTAGGTGATCGCAACGGTGTCCGGACTCCCATGCAATGGAGCGCGGATCGCAATGCTGGATTTTCCTACGGCAACCCTCAGAAACTCTACCTTCCCATCGTGATTGACCCGGAATATCACTACGAAGCTGTCAATGTAGACCTTCAGCAAAACAATGCCCAGTCATTGCTTTGGTGGATGAAGCGTATTATCTCATTACGTAAATCGTATAAAGTATTTGGCCGGGGAACTATTGAATTTCTCCATCCCGACAACCGTAAAGTCCTTGTTTTTCTTCGTCGGTTTCAAGACGAAATAATTTTGGTTGCTGCAAATTTATCGCGTCATGCCCAATGGGTTGAACTGGATCTCTCAGAATTCAAGGGCCGACAACCCCTCACACTGTTTGGACAAAGTAAATTCCCTCCTATTGGAGATCTTCCATACTTACTCACGCTTGGAGGCCATACATTCTATTGGTTTTCTTTAGAATCATCCCCGGCTGAAGTTGCTCTCCCCACAGTTCAACCTGAATCTGCCCTTCCCTCCATCACCATTTCAAAGGATTGGGACCATCTCATTCATAAACGAGAAAAAGCCAAACTCGAAAAAATTTTGCCCCGCCACCTACAAAGCCAACGGTGGTTCGGTGGAAAGGCTCGGAGGATACACACCGCAGAAGTCACTGAAGTCATTCCCATTCCTCCGGAAGATCCCCAGGCGATCTTAGCCCTCATTCACGTGGATTACGCAGAGGGTGAGCCGGAAAGCTATCTCTTACCCTTGCAATATATTCCCGTTGAACAATGCGCAAACCTATGGGATTCCCCTGCAACCATTGCTCAAATTCGAATTAAACAGAAAGACGTGGAACACGAAGGATTACTCATCGATGCCACATGGGAACAAGAATTTCAACAGACACTCTTGAAGGGTTTATCCCGAAGTCGACGCATAAACGGACCTCGCGGAGATCTCGTCATGCAAACTCAGAAAGCCTTTCGTCGGCATCTCCAAACAGAGGGCACTCAACTCACTCCAACCTTAATGCGAGGAGAACAAAGTAATACCTCTATCCTATTTGGCGATCAATTTTTGTTAAAGCTATATCGACGGGTAGAAGTCGGAGTGAATCCCGATTTAGAAATTGGTCGCTTTTTAAGTCAGAAGCCGTTCCCCCATACAGCGCCATTGGCTGGCGCGATCGAATATCAAAGAGACAATGGAGAGCTACTGACTGTAGGAATCTTACAGCAATTTGTACAAAACGAAGGTGATACCTGGCAATATACCTTGGATGAAATGAGCCGGTATTGTGAAGAGGCGCTCACCCACCCGCATGCTCTCGAAACGTCATCCATCCCCAACAAACCGTTGCTATCGCTGGTAAATGAAGACCTCCCGGCAGAAGCTCATGACCGAATTGGGCCGTATCTGGAAGAAGCACGGTTGTTAGGGTTAAGGACAGGAGAACTCCATGCGGCATTAGCTTCTGCTTCGCAAGAAGAACACGCATTTGCTCCCGAACCATTTACTGATTTTTATCGTCGAGGGCTCTACCAAAGTATGCTAGGAACGGCGACTCTGACTCTCCCGCTCTTGCGCAACCATTTAAAAAATTTACCTGAGCCTACTCACGCTTTAGCCAAACAAGTCCTAGCCGGAGAAGGCCAGCTCCGAAAACGCCTGTTGACTATTCGCGATCATAAGCTGAAAGGCGCACGAATCCGCTGCCATGGGGACTACCATCTGGGACAAGTGCTGTATACTGGAAAAGATTTTATCATTATCGATTTTGAAGGCGAGCCGGCCAGACCATTAAATGTTCGAAAACTCAAGGACTCGCCATTAAGGGATGTGGCTGGCATGCTGCGCTCATTTCATTATGCCGCCCAAGCCTCATCGATCGGACTCGTTGCCGGTGTCCGTCCGGAAGATGCGATCCTTCTTGCCCCATGGTCTCGCTTTTGGCAGATCTGGGTCAGTGTCAGCTTCCTCAAGGCCTATCTATCTATTCAGGAAATCGGGATTATCCTGCCACCTTCGATGGAAGATATTCAGCTCTTACTCGATGGCTATATCTTACAAAAAGCCTTGTATGAATTGAGTTATGAATTGAATAACCGTCCTGATTGGGTGCCAATTCCCTTGGAGGGCATACTTCAGATTTTAGAAGCAACCTAATCCAATCAACGGTATAAGATCGAACGTGTTCCACTCACGGGCCGTTTATTCTCACTGAGTTACCACGGAGTCAATCATGTCTAAACTCCCCAAAACCTTACAAACGATCATTATTGAACATGTCGAACCTGAACTCGATGGCGGACGTTACCCCATTAAACGCATCGTTGGAGAAACCATGGAAGTCACCGCCGATATATTCAAAGAAGGCCATGATACGATCGCAGGCATTCTTCGCTATAAGATTCAGGGCAGCAAGCAATGGCAGGAAACGCTCATGTATCATGTCGACAATGATCGCTGGGCTGGATCCTTCCTTCTTTCAGAAAATACACGCTATCTCTATACCGTTGGGGCCTACATCAAAAGCTATGAAACCTGGCGAGCCGAACTCACCAAAAAACATGGCGTGATCGTAGACCTCTCTAGCGAATTATTAGAAGGCCAAGCACAACTCACTGACGCCATTCGTCATACGAAAGGGACCAATAAAGCCGCACTCAAAGGCTGGTTAGAAAAATGGAAAGGTGCCTCAAACCAAGACGCGCAAATTGTTATCGCACTTGATACCGAGCTCCTAACACTCATGGATCTGCATGAACAACGGGCAGCGTGGTCAACCTACCCACGGGAATTAGTCGTCGTTGTCGATCGAGAGCGGGCCCGGCACGGGGCCTGGTATGAAATTTTTCCACGATCGGAAGGAACGGCTGAAGGCCAAGGAGGCACCTTTAAAGACTGTGAAGCACGCCTTCCCGCTATTCGGGACATGGGCTTCGACGTCCTCTATCTTACCCCTATTCATCCTATCGGCGAGACCAATCGGAAAGGTCGGAATAACAGTCTCACCGCTCAACCAGGTGAACCCGGAAGCCCATGGGCAATTGGCAGTCGTCATGGCGGCCATGATGCCGTTGAACCCACACTTGGCACTCTGGACGATTTCGACCAATTGAGCAAAGCCGTTCATCAGCATGGAATGGAAATCGCCTTAGATTTTGCCATTAATGCGACGCCGGATCATCCTTACGTCACACAGCATCCGGAGTGGTTCAAACAACGTCCTGACGGTACCATCAAATATGCCGAAAATCCTCCCAAAAAATATGAAGATATTTATGGCTTTGATTTTTATTCAAAGGCCTGGCAAGAGATCTGGCACGAAATGAAACGTGTGTTTCTCTTTTGGATTCAACATGACGTCAAAATTTTTCGAGTCGACAACCCTCACACAAAACCCGTCATCTTTTGGGAATGGCTCATTGGAGAAATTCAACAGGATCATCCTGACGTCATATTTCTCGCAGAAGCCTTCACCAAACCCAAAATGATGCGGATGCTGGCGAAAGCCGGATTTACGCAATCCTATACCTATTTCACGTGGCGGAACACGAAAGAGGAAATGACGGAGTATCTCACCGAACTCACGCAGAGCGAAATGAAAGAATATTTTCGACCAAATTTCTTCCCCAATACACCTGACATTCTCCCACCAGTCCTCCAGGAAGCCGGACGTCCAGCATTCAAGTTCCGCTTCTTTCTCGCGGCTACCTTGTCACCCGCCTATGGCATGTATAATAGCTATGAACTCTGTGAAAACGACGCTATTCCGGGAACTGAGGAATATCAGGATTCCGAAAAATATGAAATCCGGCATTGGGACTGGGACCGCTCCGGAAACATTCGAGACTATATCACGCGCATCAACCAGATCCGACGGGACAATCCAGCCTTACAGTCTTTTACGAATTTACAATTTTACGAATGCAACAATGAGCACATTCTGTTCTATGGAAAAATGACACCGGACAAAACCAACATCCTTCTCTGTGCTGTAAATATGGACCCTTATCACACACAAGAAGCCCACCTCACCATTCCTCTCGAAGATCTGAACTTAACGAAAATCACCACCTATCACATGCATGAACTCATACAAGACTATCGGCATGAGGTCGTGGGAAACGAATACATTATTCGCCTCGACCCCAATCAAGAACCTGCTGCGATTTTCCTTATCACGGCCTGACAGATAAGAATTCTTGCTGGAAGACACGACCCTATTGCGCCATTGCTAGAGCCATTTCAACCAACGGAAAAGACCGAGAAGTAGCGCCACTAATAACGTTAGCAACGCGCAAACAATCATAAAGGCCCAAGGATCTTCAGACACGGGAATACCACCAACATTAATTCCTAGAAGACCGGTGATAAAGGTCGCAGGAAGAAAAATTCCTGCACAGACCGTCAGGATATACATCGTCTTATTCATCTGCTCGGACAATTTTCCAGTTAGCTCTTCTTGCATAACCCCCGTGCGATCACGCGCAGCATCGAGATCTTCGACATAACGAATGCAATGATCTGCGACTTCGCGAATTCTTGAGCGATGCAGTGGCGTCAGCCAACTCAGTTGAGTAAGAGGGAGTTGCGCCATGACGTCCCGTTGAGGTGAAATATACTGGCGAAGTGAAATGACTTGACGACGAAGCATCCCAAGTTGACTACGAAGCTGATAGCTCGCCTCACCAATGATCTATTCTTCTGTCTCATCAATGTTTTCATCTAGTTGACCAACAACAGGCGCCATTCACACCATGCGCCGGTCCGTCAAAACCGTTAAGCAATCACCAGAATTTTTGGGACTTTTATTAGCATCAAGGGTTGTACGAATATCTCGAATCGTCATCAATGGACGATGGCGCACTGACACGATACGATTCGCATCAATATAGAGTCGAATCGAAATCATATCTTCAGGATTTTCTCCTGGGTTGAGATTCACCCCACGAAGCGTAAGAAACAGACTATCGTCAAGCACCATAATACGTGGACGGGTCTCTTCTTCCAAAAGCGCCTCAGCGACGAGAGGATCAAGGCCGCTCCCCTGTTTCAACCACTGCTGACTGTCCGTCCCGACTCGATCAAGATGAACCCATAAAGGACCTTGCTCATTAGACCAAGACTTGACGTCTTCCCACGTCAGGGCATGCGCTCCACCGTCCCCATTAAGCGTACAGGCAAACACGAGTCCTGATTCTGTATCCATCATCAGCCTTTCGGTGATCATCAGGTTATTAAAAGGAATACCCTGCTTGCATCTATGCTCATCGAGATTTATTGTGGTACCCAAAGCCCAGCATGCTTATCGTGACATTCACTTGATCAAACCACTTCCTGTAAGTCACAAGTAGAACTGCCTGTTTATCACAATATGAAAGGAGCAACGTATGTCTGACGCAACTTGGTTGAGAATTCACTAATTTTTCACCTATCCATTATTTACGGTAAATCAAACACCCATCACACTTTCTTCTCTTCTGTTTTTTTTTCATTATCATGGGAGTCTTTATCCTCCTCAACACACTGCTTCGGCGATTTCTCCAAAATCAATTATTGACACGCTTCAATATGCCCTTATCGACACAATATACCCTAACCAGAATTTTTCAATATACGATCCTGTTTATCGGAACCATCATTGCCTTTCAAGTCATTGGCATTGATCTAAGCAGTCTCGCAGTCATCTTTGGATTCTTATCAGTGGGCATTGGGTTTGGACTCCAGAACTTGACATCAAATTTTATCGCCGGCCTCATGTTGCTCTTTGAACAACATATTCAAGTTGGAGACCGCATCACGGTGGGAGACACCGAAGGGGATGTCACCGAAATCAATATTCGTTCAACCACGATTCGCTCCCTCAACAACATTGCGATCGTGGTTCCCAATTCTGAATTTATCTCCTCCACAGTCATCAATTGGTCACATGGAGACCCAAAAACGCGAATGGAGATTGATGTGGGAGTCTCGTACAATTCAGAATTAGACACGGTGATTGAATGTTTGAGGGAAGCCGCAAAAGAGCATCCTGAGGCCCTGGAGCATCCAAAGCCCGAAGTCTATCATCTCGGATTTGGGGATTCATCCTGGAACATGCGCCTATGGGCCTGGGTCGACACCCCTCAAGGCCGCCGCCGCATTCAATCAGATATTCATTGCGCAATCGTCAAGAAATTCCGAAACCATCACGTCGAAATTCCCTTTCCACAAAGAGACCTTCATGTCCGCTCATTCGACACACCGCTTCCAAGTAGTGTCTCAACATAATGAATAGAGAACGACAGAGGACCTGTTGAATAATGACGATATCAAAGGGCATATTGGCTCATCGTAACGTCAGATATCACGAGCTTCGGGGCGGTTCAAAAAGTTCATCCAGCAAGGCCGCAGCCAGTTTTGCGAGCGGAGCGTACCTACTGTACGTGAGCACGGAAAACTGGCGAGAACGCCGCTGGTGGTTTTTTTCAACAGCCCTACAGATTATTATTTGGGTTACATCAACGGCAATTAGACAATGGAAGGAAGACTTACTGGTAATACATCAACCGACACGGTAGGCGTATGCTGTCCGCCACCTACCATAAAGCCATTGATGGGACTGACATCTCCATAGTCACGACCCCAAGCTACGGTGATATGTTCATCACGAGGAATACAATTATTGGTAGGATCAAAATCCACCCAGCCGACATCAGGACACCACACCGAGAGCCAGGCATGAGAAGCATCGGCTCCAATTAGTTTCTCTTGTCCCTCGGGAGGATGCGTTAACAGATAGCCGCTGATATACCGTGCGGGCAAACCCAAACTCCGCAATGCGGCAATTTCCAGATGCGCAAAATCTTGACAGACACCTTTTCGAGAGATCAACACATCCTGAACGGGTGTGGAAACATCAGTCACTCCCCCTTCATACGTAAAATCTCGAAAAATTCTACTCGTCAAATCCATCACTCCAGCCAACACAGGGCGGCCTGGAGGAAAACAATCACAGACAAAATCATAGGTGGCATCATCAAGAGTCACATAAGGAGAATCATACAAATATTGCTGTGCATCTAATTCCACCGCATCCGTCGAACCCTGGAGCTGTTGAATAACCTGATCCCATGGAAGACTTTGATCCAAATGTATCAAGTTGGGCTTCACAACATCAACAAGGGTTTGGGCTTCCACAACGAGCGCAGAATGCGGTGTTTGAATCGTCAAGTGCGTGAGGGGATTACCAAAATAATCTGTTCTATTAGAACGCACAGATGGCGCAGGCTCAATATCGATAGCTGATCGCAGACAATGTTGCCGGGGATGGGACCGTAACGCTAACCGCAAGACATGATGTGAAATAGCCACCGGCTGGGTATAGGTGAACGTTGTGCGATGGGTAACCTGATACATCACGGAATCCCCTCAGGGTCTGTTGAAAAAAGCCGTCAGCGGCGTTCTCGCCATTTTTCCGTGCTCACGTAGTACCAGTACGCTCCGCGCACAAAAATGGCTGCGGCCTTGCTGAACGAACTTTTTTGAACAGCCCTGACGCTGTTGATCGCCAAGGGCTTCCTGGTGAAATATGCCCCTTGCTATCTTCATTATTCAACACTCTTCTTCTAGCCATTGCGGACCAGATATTCGTTGCGCCAAGGAATGACTAAAATAGGTATGGGCCACGAGATCAGACAGTTGATGGACGCCTTGATCCAATTGTTTCAACACCCGTACTAGGTTCGCCCTTACTTTTGTATTCTTTGTAAATTCTGAAACTTGAATCATGTCCGTTAATCGAATATCTGTACAAATGCGGGTAATAATTTTTTGGGCCGGATTCAGTGAGGCAGACGCTTCTTCATATGGCAGAGCCCCCATATGCTCATCAAATATGAGGATTTGAAAAATCACAGAACGCGGATTGGTCTCATCCGCGAGAAGTAAATCAAGCACGGCGGCAAGTTTGGCTTCCGCTTTATAACGGGTGCGATAGGTTAGAGAACTGTCCGCTAACTCAAGAAGCAAATTGAGACTTCCCGTGACTTCGGGATTTCCTCGAATGGCGAGATGTCGAATGAGCTTGGAAAGATGCCGCACGCGTTCTAAACGTCTGCCCATTTCTAAAAAACGCCACGCATAACTACGCGTCATGTTCTCCATCACCATCCCATTCACCGCCGCTAAATATTGGATCATTCGGCTAAGCAGTCGAATGGCATCATCAATACTTTGGCCCTTGGTCCGAGCCCATTCTTTCGGGACTCCTGTGAGCTCAACCAAAATATTCCAGGTGTCTTGCGACAAGCGATGCCGCACCAGCTCCGCCGTACGGCGAACATTTTGCAGAATGACCGCGAGACCGTCTGGCGAATCTGGATCAAACAAAATGGTCTTGAGCTCCGCCTCTACCATATCGGCTCCCCCTTCAACGGCGCGTTTGGCGCGGCTAGGAGACAAATGCTTTTGCATGACCAACAACGCCACTAAACGAGAAAGTGTGTCTGGTTCATCACTCAAGCCTGCTTCCCCGCTTGTTCGAGAAAACAAGCTGCGCAAAAGACGGATCGCTCCTTCTGCCCGTTCGATATACCGTCCCAGCCAAAAAAGATTATCAGCCGTTCTACTGGGAAGATCCCGCCCGCCTCGTCGAAGAAGCACAGGAGGCTGCGCAGAAGCATCCATGAGGTGGCTATCAAAAATACGATCTCCCTTCACCCAGGTGTCTTTGCTGAAATCTCCGGGCTCGTGCCAATGCCCACGAGGATCAGATTGTACTGACACTCGGGCCAGCCCCCCCGGCATCACTGAATAGCCATCTTTTGTTGCGGTGAGATAAAGGCGCAGAGTCATCGGTACGGGTTGTAATTGATCCTCTGTCCCCCAAAATGGAGTGGTCGAAGGAGAGACAATTTCCCGTCCAACATATTCATAGCCCCATCTCGTAATCGCCTGAGAAAGGTCGCGGACATCCTGGGCAGTTAAATCTGGTCCAAACGAAGAAAGACGTCGTTGAGAGAGATTGCGCTTCGGCGTGAGCACCCGACGAATCATGAGCTGCTGCATGTTCTCTAACACGTAGGCTCGTTCATTCGTTTGTCCACACCACCACGTGGCCACACTTGGAATCTTGAGCCCTTCACTAAAAAAGAACTGACAGAGTGACGGCAGAAAACTGAGTAACACCTCGCTATCTACGAGTCCGCTCCCCAACGCATTTCCCATCGTGACATGTCCTGCTCGAATGGATTGCAGCAAACCGGGAATACCTAAAGCGGAATCGGTTGCAAGTTCAAGCGGATCACACAAATCTGAATAAATACGCCGCAGGACGAGATCAACAGGTTTCAACCCATCCACGGTTTTTAAAAAGAGCCGGTCATCCCGAACCGTCATATCCGACCCTTCCACGACTGGATAGCCTAAATACCTGGATAAATAGGCATGTTCGAAATATGCCGCATTCTGTGGACCAGGAGACAAGACCACAACTAAAGGATCATCCCGCTGAGAATAGGCTAAAAAGTTTTGGCTAAACGATCGAAAAAATGGAGCAAGCCGTTGCACATGCATATCGTCAAAAAAATCTGGCAATGCTCGCGAGACAATAGTACGGTTCTCCACCGCAAACCCTACTCCGGTTGGTGCCTCTGTGCGATCCCTCAGCACCCACCATTTCCCGTCAGGTGCGCGAGCCACATCAAAAGCTAAAAAATGCAAATATGTCCCGTTTTGAACCTGAACCTCTCGACATGGCTGAAGAAACTGCGGATTGCCAAAGACCACGGCTGGAGGCAAGATGCCATTTTTCAATAACTGTTGCGGACCATATAAATCACACAGAATATGATTCAATAAGCGGGCGCGTTGGATAAGTCCAGCTTCCAACTGTTGCCATTCTTCTTGATCAATAAGAAGGGGCAATAAATCCAACTGCCAAGGTCGATCTGAATCCGGACCATCCTGAGCAACCTTGTGAGTCACACCGCCAGATTTCAACAGTCGTTGAGCCGTTTCCTGGGCCAATTGTTTTTCAGCAGCATTCAGACTCGAAAAATCTTTCAGGAAATCTTCCCAATGGGCACGTACTGATCCATCCTGAGCGATCAACTCATCAAATGTATCGGCTTGAGGAGGATAGAGAAACGGAGAACTTGAAAAAGAATGAGGTGTTTCAGGGGATGGGAACGACATCAAGAATCCAATAACGATGTTTCTCAAAAAATGACTGAGTTGGTCACCACGTTAAAGTCATCAAGCATAACAATTTCTAGATGTTAGACGAGCCATCGAAGATCACACGTACAAGGGAATTCTGGACGAGAAGTATCAGCAGGTTCTACATACGGCCCAGCGGTATGTCCAAAAGGGATAAACCGTGCCAATCGTCGGCTTTCTGCCTCATAGGCATTGACGGGGAATTCCTCAAAATTTCTTCCACCTTGATGCGCAACATGATACGTACAGCCCGCGACTGCCCGTTTGGACCAGCGGTCGTAAATATCGAAGATGAGTGGAGCATCCACACCAATGTGAGGATGCAAACTATTAGGAGGCTGCCAGGCACGGTACCGCACTCCACCTACGGCTTCGCCCTGCCGTCCCGTTGGAATCAATGGCACACGCTTTCCATTGCAGGCTACCACATAGCGAGTATTGGTCAAGCCAGAAAGCTTTACTTGTAGCCGCTCCACAGACGAATCGACATAGCGAACCGTCCCGCCAGGGGCGCCTTCCTCTCCCATCACATGCCAGGGCTCAAGCGCTTGCCGCACTTCCATCATCAGATCCTGATGATGAATAGCACCATACAGAGGAAATCGGAATTCTAGATGAGGGACAAACCATTCTTTTTGAATCTCGTACCCTGCTCGATTCATATCTTCAATCACATCATCAAGATCTTGTTCCAAAAAATGAGGCAACATAAAACGATCGTGCAGTTGCGTCCCCCACCTGACCAACATACCCAAATCGGGAGTCTTCCAGAAACGTGCAATAAATGCGAGAAGGAGCACCTGTTGCGCCAGACTCATCCGCTCATGGGGCGGCATTTCAAACGCCCGAAATTCTACCAGGCCGAGGCGGCCAGTCGGGCCATCAGGAGAATAAAGTTTATCGATACAAATCTCCGTACGATGAGTGTTGCCGCTCACATCGATGAGCAAATTTCGAAAGATTCGGTCCACCAGCCAGGGCGGTGGAGGATGATCAGCATTCGGGAGCGGAACTTGTGTAAATCCAAGTTCTAATTCATAGAGCGAATCATGTCTGGCTTCATCGATGCGTGGAGCCTGACTGGTTGGACCAATGAAAAGCCCAGAAAAAACATACGAAAGAGAAGGATGTCGCTGCCAAAAAGCCACAAGGCTTCGTAATAGATCTGGCCTTCGTAAAAACGGACTGTCAGCAGGAGTTTTCCCTCCCACAACCATATGATTTCCACCACCGGTCCCAGTGTGGCGTCCGTCTAACATGAATTTCTCTGTTCCCAATCGACAGCATCGGGCTTCTTCATAGATACCTGTTGTAATAGCCACCATGTCCGTCCAACTGGAGGCAGGATGGATATTGACTTCCAAGACACCAGGATCTGGAGTAACTTTCAACACATTGATGCGGGGATCATAGGGCGGCGTGTACCCTTCCAAATGAATTGGTTGATTCAATTCCGCTGCCGTGTCTTGAATGGCTGCAACTAAATCAAGATAGTCTTCAACCGATTCGACCGGAGGCATAAAAACCCACAGATGCCCGTTTCGTGCTTCAACAGCCAACGCCGCACGAACGGCCCCTTTCGCACCCGCCCCTGTGACTTGTCCATGGATCAGTTGAGGCTGATCCTCTTGGCGCTCCTGCCCTGCCTGTCTTCGAAGAAATGGCTGTCGGCCGGGATCTGGCTCAAGAAGAGGAGCGCGTTCCTCGAAAGGATCAGCTGGAATAATATACGGGTATTCGCCAGGCGCTAACACGGGCAGGGAAGGCAGGGGCAATCGAAATCCAACCGGAGAATCACCTGGCACCAGAAACAAGTGCTTAGTGCGGGTCGACCAAGGCTCACTCATCCACCGCCGCTGGCCATCACGAGCATTCCATCGTTGCAAGGGCAATACAAATCCTGCTGGAGTCCCCAACCCTTTCTCAAACGCTTTGGCCATTCGAGCTCGCGCCATGGGATCATCCAGATTATTCGTAGCGGGATCAAGTTGTTCTGGCAACTTGCGTTCTTGCCCAATAAAATGCCAAGGATCTTCGTAGACCGGATAAATCGTTTCACAACCCACGTCGACGCGCCGAGCAATACCCTCAATAAATCGTTGAGCCTGTTCATGCGATGCTTCCACCTTTGGAGAATCTTCAGGAATCAGGTGGTCTTGCTCCCAAACAGGGGCTCCCGCTTCTCGCCAATAGAGACCAAAGGCCCATCGAGGCAATTGTTCGCCGGGATACCACTTCCCTTGCCCAAAATGTAAAAGAGCTCCATGGGCAAAACGATCACGTAGACGTTTGATGAGCTTGGCCGCAAATTGTTGTTTGGTCGGACCGACGGCTTCAGTATTCCATTCCGGAGAATCTGGATAGTCAAGCGACACAAAAGTAGGCTCACCGCCAATCGTGACTCGAACATCATGAGCCGACAACTCGGCATCCAGCCGATGACCAAATTGATCGATGGCCTTCCACTGTTCTTCAGTATACGGCTTCGTCACCCGTGGCGACTCAACAATCCGCGTCACGGTCATGTCATGAGAAAACTCCGTTTCACATTCATCGATGACACCGCTAATCGGCGCCGCTGTTAGCGGGTGAGGCGTACATGCCAACGGGATATGGCCCTCCCCAGCCAGCAGCCCAGACGTGGGATCAAACCCAACCCACCCAGCCCCAGGAAGATAGGCCTCAACCCATGCATGTAAATCCGTAAAGTCCCGATCTGTTCCCACAGGTCCATCGAGCGATTTCACGTCAGCGACCAATTGAATCAAATACCCAGAAACGAAACGGCTGGCAATCCCCAAATGCCGTAAGATCTGAACCAGGAGCCATCCGGTATCGCGACAAGACCCACGGCCAATCTCTAACGTTTCTTCGGGAGTATGGACTCCGGGTTCCATTCGAACCACATAGTCGATTTGTCGCTGCAATTGCCCATTTAAATTCATCAGGAAGGGAATAGTGGGATCACCACTGGGAGCTTTGAAGTTCCTCAACCATTCTTGTAGGCGTGGCCCAGCCTGTTCCACCTCTAAATAAGGAAGAAGATCCTGCTTGACCAATCGTTCATATTCAAAGGGTAGTGTTTCAGCTTCCGGCTCAAGAAAAAAGTCGAAAGGATTATAGATGACCATGTCGGCCACTAAATCTACCTCAACATAAAATTCTCGAACCTTTTCGGGAAAAACAAGCCGTGCCAGATAATTACCATGAGGATCTTGTTGCCAATTAAGAAAGTACCCTTTGGGCTCAATGGTGAGAGCATAGCTCAAAACAGGCGTTCGACTATGGGGGGCCGGTCGTAGACGAATGACATGGGGAGACATTTGTACCAGGCGGTCGTAACGATAATGCGTCTGATGATTCAGTGCGACGTGGAGCGCCATAGATATTTACTCGAGCTGATATAGGAAGAAAGACTAATTTAGAATTGCGTAGCAGTCATACAACGCGCATTGCAATCATAGCATTCCCTCAATAGCTTTGCGAATGGGCTTGTGATAAAAGTACGAAATCAATTGCTATGAGCGATGATTCATCGTTTCCTCTTGCTAGAAATTGTCATTTTGTTAGACAGCTATGCTATATTGCCAACCTTTTCAATTGAACACATTCGTCACGGGATAGTAGGCCATGGTTGCCAGATTTCAAAGGATGAATTCGTGAAATCCCTGTTTGATCGATACCAGATGAAATCTGGATTCGATGAAATTTTTCAATCCTCAGGTATTCCCCGTCCACATTACCAGCGTCTCGTCGAACGGTTGGGCAACTTTCCCCTGAAAGACCTGGCATTAAAACGAAAACAGGCCGATCAAGCTTTCTTGCGACAGGGTATTACCTTTACCGTCTATGGGGATCCGCAACAAACCGAAAAAATTTTTCCGTTTGATCTGTTGCCTCGGATCATTCCGAATTCTGAATGGCAAATTATCGAGAAGGGCATTCAACAACGGGTTCGCGCCTTAAACATGTTTCTGGTGGACCTATACGGAGAACAACGAATTCTTCAAGATAAGATTGTCCCGCGAGAACTCATTGAAAGCTCTGATCAGTTTCAAAAAGACTTGGTAGGATTCTGTCCTCCGAAAGGAGTGTTCATCCATGTCTCAGGCATCGATTTAGTACGAAACCATGAAGGTCAGTATTTCGTCCTTGAAGACAATCTTCGAACTCCGTCAGGAATTTCCTATGTTTTAGAAAACCGTCTGGTCATGAAACAATTATTTCCTAATCTCTTCGCCGACATGCAAGTCCGTCCCGTCGATCACTACCCTACCCAGCTACTTGAAAACCTGAAAGGCTTGGCCCCACTCAGTAAAGAAAACCCCACTGTTGTGCTCTTGACTCCAGGCGTGTTCAACTCGGCTTACTTTGAACATAGCTTTTTATCGTTACAAATGGGCATCCAAATGGTAGAAGGCCGTGACCTGGTTGTGGAATCCGACAAGGTGTATATGAAAACCACGCAGGGACTTGATCAAGTCGATGTCATTTATCGGCGTGTAGACGATGCCTTTCTAGACCCGGAAATTTTTCGCAAAGATTCTGTCCTTGGTGTCCCCGGCCTTGTCCGCGCCTATCATGCCGGCAACGTCGCCTTAGCAAATGGGATCGGAAATGGCATCGCTGACGATAAAGCCGTGTATACCTTTGTCCCAAAAATGATTGACTATTATTTGAGTGAACAGCCGATACTACAGAATGTGCCTACCTACTTGTGTGAAATTCCAGAAGACCGTCAGTATGTGCTGGAACATCTCGGAGAGTTAGTCGTGAAAGCGGTAGCAGAATCCGGTGGATACGGCATGCTGATGGGTCCTAGTTCTACCAAATCACAACAAGAGGAATTTCGAAAAAAAATTCTGGCCAATCCTCGTAGTTATATTGCCCAACCAGTCGTGACATTATCCCACCATCCATGCGTCATCGATGGAGAAGACACGCTCAACTTAATGGGGCGACATATCGACCTGCGCCCCTTCGTCCTGTGGGGAGAAGAGATTACTCTTTCTCTCGGCGGTCTAACCCGTGTCGCACTCAAGGAAGGTTCCTTAGTCGTGAACTCCTCCCAGGGTGGCGGAAGTAAAGATACGTGGGTGCTGTATCGTGATGAATAACGCATGTTAAGCCGAACAGCAGAATCTTTTTTTTGGATTGGTCGCTACATCGAACGGGCGGAATATACTGCTCGATTCGTGAATGTGCATTATCATCTGTTGACCGAAATCGGCACAGGAGAAGATCAAGCCAATATTTGGACCCGCTATCTGGAGGATACGGGTGAACTTGAAACCTACCAAACCCTCTACAAAGAAGTTCTGACCAAAACGGTCATTGAATTTGTCACCCTCTGCCGAGACAATCCAGATTCACTCACAAATCTTATTGCGGCAGCACGGAACAACGCCAGAGGCATTCAAGATCAGTTATCCAGCGAAGTGTGGCATTTCATGAATGATTTTTACTTTAGCCTGAAAGGCAAAACAGAAATTGATTTATGGGCCGACACCCATGATCTACTTCGACATGTACGGAATACGTGCTACACCTTCGATGGAGTCATGGGTGGAACCATGGTGCGTGATGAAGGGTGGAATTTTTATCGTTTGGGAAAGAATATTGAACGGGGTAGCCGGACAGCCCGTCTTCTGGATATCCCAGTGCTCAGCGATCCGACAACCGAACCCAGAAGAATTTCGGAATATCATCAATGTCTAGCAGCCTTAAAATCAGCCAGTGCGTTCGAGGCCTATCGAAAGTTTTATTCTGCACAATTGGTTCCCAAAAAAATCGTGCGGTTTCTCCTTTTTCATAACCGCTTTCCCCGTTCAGTGCGTTTTACCACTACCCAAGCCAGTGAACTCATTGAACTCCTTGCTGGCAGTACCCGCCGATCCGAAACGCGCCAGTCCATTCGGTTAGCCGGAGCATTAGCCGCTGACCTGGAATTCGGCAGTTTGGAAGAGGTCTACTCCACTGGCTTATCTGCTTTCCTCGCACAAGTCTTGGAACAATTCGATCAAATCTCAAACATGGTCGCCCAAGCATTTTTCCGAACTTCGGGCTATTCGACTTCATCACCCTCTTCCTCGCAATCGCAATCCGCCTAAAGCTTCTCCCGAGTGTGTTAAGGCAAACTCATCTGACTACCTCCTACATCAAACAAATCAACTCACTTTCTCCATAAATATGGACCTCCATTCTTACTCTAGTTATTATGAAGAAGTTCCGACAAAATGAAACCAACATTCATGTACCCCAAATGAGCACCACATGAAACACAGCAATTTCGCGAAGTTCTTTCTATATCCCAACCTACTAAGGGTCGCGCTACTTATCTGGATGACGTGTGTCATGTTTTCCACCTCTTCCAATGCCTTTGCCAAGAACTCTCTCAACCCAAACCACGACATCCAAGAGGTGTTTCTTGGCGACCTTCCGGCTATGAAACGCCGCCATGTGATTCGAGCCTTAGTGACCTACAGCAAAACAAATTTTTTTATTGTGAAAGGACAGCCACATGGCTTCGAGTATGATCTTCTCCAAGCCTATGCTCAGTGGTTGAATAAAGGAATCAAGAAAGGACAATTACACACACAAATTGTCTACATTCCTGTTCCCTTTGACCAACTGCTAGCTGGTTTAACACAGGGCAAAGGAGATATTGCCGCAAGCGGATTGACCATTACACCCGAACGACAAAAACATGTCACGTTTACAACACCCTACGTCCCAAACGTGAAAGAAATCATCGTGGCAAACACACAAGCCAAAAGATTACGTTCGCTTCAAGATCTTCAAGGGAAGGCAATTTATTTGGCAAAGGGCACCAGCTATAAGGCACATATGCAAGCTATTAACCAACGCTTTCGTCGAAAAAAGTTGAAACCCATTCAATTCCCGACAATTGGGGCCCATCTTACAACCGAAGATCTTCTCGAACTCACGAATAGTGGGGTCATCGAACATATGGTTGCCGACAAGCATCTGGCCGAACTCTGGGCTTCTCCCCTCCCTAACATTGAACTACGGCCTAATCTAGAAATTCATAAGGGAGGAAAGATTGCCTGGGCCACTCGACTGAACAATCCTCAGTTGCGAAAAAGTTTAAATGTTTTTCTGAAGAAGAATAAGAAGGGCACACTGCTGGGAAATATCTTGTTTAAACGGTACTACAAAAACCAAGAATGGATCACCAATCCATTAAGCAAAGGGGAAAAACGAAAATTAGACTTATACCTCAGCCTGTTCAAAAAATATGGAAAGACTTTTCAATTTGACTGGAAGCTTTTAGCTGCACAGGCCTATCAAGAATCTCGATTGGATCACACCAAGAAAAGCTCTCGGGGGGCTGTCGGTCTCATGCAAATCCTGCCTTCTACGGCACACAACCCCCCGATTAAGATTCGGAATATTCACCAACCTGAGAACAATGTGCATGCGGGGGTAAAATATTTGGCGTATTTACGTCAGCACTATTTTTCCCATAAACAATATACACCGCAGGAGCAAATCCATTTTTCTCTTGCGGCCTATAACATGGGACCCAGTAAATTGAAATCCCTCCAACAACGTGCCAAAAAATTAAAACTCAATCCCTATGTCTGGTTTTCCCACATGGAACAAGTGGCCCTCAGGTATGTCGGAAGAGAGCCTGTTCGCTATGTGGCCAATATATACAAATATTATCTGGCCTATCGTCAAAGTGAAGAAAACAAGCAGAAAAAATCAGTAGAAATAGAAAAGCTGCATTCCCGATGAAAGCAATACCCATCTAATGCTCATTCGATTATGACCCAAACGGCTCCTCCTACATCTGTTCATAGATGGCTAAACATACCAACCATATTTGATCTGACGCCTAGGATTTTTCCTCCACATCGAAATATTCATCGTCTAATTCTTTTTGGGCAATCCCAGTTTTCATAGCAGCTTTAGCAACGGCTTTCGTCACAGCCTTATGAACCGTAGGATCCAAAGGACTGGGAACAATTTCACCTTGAGGAGTCGCCTCGACAATGGCCATAACCGCAGCAAGGAGCATAGAATCATTGACACCGGTTGCGCGAGTTTCTAGCGCCCCTTTGAAGATGCCGGGATAGGCTAATAAATTATTGACGTAACGACCATCAGAGTAGAAAGCCGCTCCTGCATTTAACGCTTCTTCCTCAGTGATTTCTGGTACAGGATTGGTCAATGCCAGGATAATCTGTTGCTGCTTCACCAGAGACGGATGAATTAGACCTTCAACGCCAGTAGTGGAAATCACGACGTCACAATGATCCATAATTTCTTCTAAAGTGGCACTGTTCTGGCGCAACTCATCAAGTCGATTGACCGCAGCGGGATTCTTATCGCAACACCACACCCTGCGTTTCGTATAGGCCATGATGAGCCGGGCAATAGCACTTCCAGCCGCACCAAGGCCCACTTGCCCAATCTGGACTTTTGTCAAATCACCTTTGACAATCCGACAAGCATTGATGACAGCCGCTAAACACACGACCGCAGTACCATCTTGATCATCATGCATGACGGGAATATTCAGGTGTTTCACCAACGCTTCTTCGATTTGAAAGCACTCAGGGGCCGATATATCCTCTAAATGAATCGCCCCGAATCCTGGAGAGATTCGAATGGCGGTCTCGATAAATTCTTGCGGGTTTGTGGTATTGATTGGGATCGGAATCATGTTATAGCTCGTGAATTTCTTAAACAGAGCGGCTTTGCCTTCCATCACTGGCATGGCAGGAACGGGACCAATGTTTCCTAACCCCAGAGTGCGACTTCCATTGGTTAAAAGGGCAACAGTTTTGTGGATCCAAGTGTAATTGTAGGCTTCACTGGGATCTTTCTGAATAAGCCGACACACATCCGCCACACCTGGGGTGTACACTGCTCGCATATCATTGACCGTATCAATCTTCGTGTGTAATTCCATGGTAATCTTTCCACCCTGATGCCGCTCAAGCACTTCATCGATAATTTGTTCGACCGTGGTCTGTTGTAATGCTCGAATAGCTTTAAGAATCTGCGCAAAGTGTTCCCGGTCGTTGGCAATAATGGTGACATCACGCCAAATATAAAATTTTCCAAGCTTCCGCGTTTTCACATCTCCGACACTTCCACCTTCGCTGGCAATAGCAGCCATAAATTGAGCCAACACACCTACTTGGTTTTCGTTCTTATAGCGCAGCATCCGAATGAATTCCGTCTTTCCCGTCAATGATACAATCGGCTTAGGATCTTCCATGCATTTTCCCCACTTTATTCTCTTCTTTAATAATGATGTTAATTTCAGTATTAACCTAGGATAGGGTTAGGTCAAATAACTCAATGGTTTGAGAACGATAAAACTGAAGACGTATGTAGTATCGATATGTTTTATACCCAACAGCGAAAACCAATGCTTGTATTATAGCTGGAATAGAAAAAGTTGGCTTGGGGTGGAGTGTATCCCGAAAATTAGACCAGCGGTATGATAGATTTTCCTCAATCTGAGGAGGACTAACATGAAGAAGAAACGGTTCACGAAAGAACAAATTGCACGAATCTTACGCGCGGCTGAAGCAACGACCATCGAACCCACGGCGCGACAACATGAGGTTTCTGAACACTCTATCTATCCCTAGCAGCACCAATTTGGCACAATGGAGGTTGACGAGGTTCGCAAGTTGCGGCAGGTCACTATCATTCTTCATTGATTATCACCGAACAGATTTAGTTGGCCCACTTGAAAATCCGAATCCCATTTCCAAACGCCAAAATGACGAAACAGAAGACGTACCCTAACCTTTGAGTTTTTTACCCTCATTTGGCTCTTTTGCAAAGAGAGCACAGCCAACATTTTGAAGCAACCACACACAACCCCAGTCTCTCTCTGGCTTCCTCGTATTGTCTGGATCAGTGTAACCTGTGGGTTCTTAGTGTTGGGAATCGCGATCTTCACACTTACAGTCTTATCCGACACAGAGTGGATAAAAACATCACTGATGTCCCAACTTGAAGAGATGCTAGGCGGACCTCTTCAAATTGAATCCCTCAACCTTAATCTCTTTCCGTCTCCGTCCATTGACGCAAAAGGAGTTGCATTTGAAACACAGGACGTAAGGCATGTGGCTTTCCAGGCCAAGCACTTGCAAGTAAGCATTGGATGGCAATCGTTGTGGCAGAAAAATTTCAGGATCAATCATATCACGCTCGACGAACCCGATGTGATGATAGATCTGTCCTTACTCACAGCATCCGAAGAAGCCAGCACAGAACCCTTGCCGGCCATACAAGAATTGGCCATTCGTAACGGGCAACTCCATCTTCTCACCAAATTTGTAGACCAAACAACACAGACATTGGATTGGGAGACGATAGACCTCACCATTACACAGGCAACAGCAGATGGACCTTCGCTCCTTCAACTATCCACACAGATTCCAGATCCAAAGCATTCATCAACACTTACCCTAAACGGAAGAGTGACAGTACTGGAAGAACACGACGTACCCGCATCACAAGCAGAACAGTCCCCTATTCCTCCTATAGAAATTCAAGGCCATATTCATGCAGCTAATCTTAATCTTGGCCGATTCGTCCAATTTATCAACGGGCAAGTCATAAAACCACCACTTCATACCGTGGCCAATATCCAGGGAAAATTTTCATATATGGTTGAGAGAGACACTGATCAATTGACGGTTCCAGAGTTTGAGATTTCCTTAAACGATTGGACATTATCAGGCCAGGGCATGCTGGCTGATTTGTTTCAGGATTCGCCACAATTAGACATCTCAGGGTCATCCTCACCTCTCGCGCTTGAACAACTCTCCAATCTTCTCCCATCTGAATGGATACCTGAAACCGTGACAAACATTTTTCATGACCATCAAATCAGGGGAAACGTACAACTTAAGCAAGGATCTTTTCAGATTCCTTTGTCAGACAATGGTTCATGGCGTGGCAATGGAACCATTCGCGTCGAAGACGGTCAGTACCTTCTGGCGAAAGGGCAACCCCGGATAACCAATATTTCAGGGGCCGTGACAATTTCACCGTCTATCATTCAATTCGCACAAGTCCATGGAAACATCGCACCTCTAGACATCTCTATTCCTAATGCAGCACTCACACTTCAAAAAACTAATGCGCTTGATCTTCGGATTCCCAACTTTCAGATTTCCGAAAAAGACTGGAAGCTGAGTGGGAAGTTAGAATTTGCCTCAAATCAGACGATACCACCAACCCTCACGGTTTCAGGATCATCCACACCTATCTCCATTCAACATTTTTCGGCTATTCTGCCTGATGCCTGGCTCCCCGCTTCTCTGACATCCACCCTGGCCGAACGACAAATTGATGGAGAGATAGAACTTCGCACCGGTTCAATAACGTGGAAAAACGATGAAGCCAACTCCCTCATGCCCGAGGGAGTGTTCCGAGTCACCAACGGCCAAGTCTTGGTTGATCCAAACCACCCTCCCGTGACAGACCTCTCTGGCGGGATTGCCTTTGAATCCAATCTGGTTCGAATCGTCGGTGCGCAAGGGAACATGGCAGCTTCTCAGCTATTTATCAAAGAAGCCACGCTAGAAGGGAAAGATTCTAATATCTGGCTAGACCTCTATGGCAAAGGCTTATTAGACGCTCATGACATCTTCCAGGCCTTACAACGTGATCCACGCGGCGCACCAATCATTCAACCATTGTCCTCGTATCAGGATGCTCAAGGAAACCTTCAGTTCTCGACACACATCCAAGGTTCTCTGGCCAAGCCCTCTCAACTGCAAATTTTGACGACCAAATTATTACTAGATGACATTCATCTTTTTCCCACCTCAGATGGGTTGGCACTACAAAAACTCAATGGCCGTGTATCTTTTAGTAACCAAGGCCTACGCATTCAAGATTTCAATGGGCAACTGGGCGAAAGTCCTGTAAAGATTAAGGGACAATGGTCATTTGCCAGAGACTCTCAATCGAATAATCTCTCGATATCCAGTCGACTCACTTCAAAGAACCTTCAGACCCTTTCCCCTGTCTTTCGTGAAACGTTCTCGACCCTAGATGGCCCCATTGATGCCACGATATCGCTAGCGGGATCTATGGAGCGAATCAAGTATCAGACCCATATTGATTTCACTCCCATAGCCTTGACTGTCAAAGGTATTGTGCAGAAGCCTGCAGGAATCCCCGCCACTCTCAACACTAAAGGCATGATCAAAGATAACCAGTCCGTCCGCATGGCTAAGGGCACATTATCTCTCCCCCCTTATACGCTCGAAGCCCAAGGCCTACTAGCATGGTCTGACCCCCCATCCATTCGAGGGTTCTTGCAAACTGAAAGCGGAACAGGAGCCCTTTTACCTCCCGAGGTCATCCTTGGCAATGGCAACCTTCGCCTGACCAGTTTGGGTCTCAAGTGGGGGTTAGAGGGAAGGAGTTGGGATTGGAGAACGTGGGCAATGAAAGGATCAGTAGAAGGAAGCAACCGTACGGCGCAAGATACAAAATCAAATACAAACGAAAACCTCCAATCCGCTTCGATCCAGTGGGCACAGAAAAACCAGAAAGGGAAAGGAAAGGTCGCCCTAAATGAAATTCCTATCGAAAGCCTTTTCGTTACTCAATCTGGTTCATCATCACAATTGACTGGGAAAACATCATTGACCTCTTCACTACTGATGGACCTGGATAGTCCAGAACATATGCAACGTTCATTAACAGGAAAAGGTCATGTTCAATTGAAAAATGGCTTAATTCAAACTGGCCCGGTGCTGTCAAAAATTCTGGGGATCTTGAACGTTCCAAGCCTCTTAATGGGTAAAGTGAATCTTTTGGAGGAAGGGCTTCCCTATGATGATCTCACAGGAGACTTTTCTATTCAGCAAGGGCTTCTCACAACTGACAATCTGGCCCTAAAGAGCCCCGTCATCAAACTCACAGCTGCCGGCAGCTACGACCTTCCCACAGAAAACCTGGAAAGCATGATTGCCGTGAGTCCGTTCGGAGCTTATTCCAATCTACTGAAAGAGATCCCACTCTTTGGCTCACTCATGCAAGGCGAGCGAAAGGGATTCCTGACAGCCCTGTTCGAAGTGAAAGGGCCGCGGAACAAGCCTGAAGTAACCTATTTACCAATGGATTCGTTCACTGGAGGCATCAAAGGATTAGCCCAAGTCCCCATCGACATGTTAAAGAATATTATCACTCTTCCTTTACCAAAAGACGAAAAAGACAAACCGCCCCCATCGAGTAAGTAATGGACATTGAGTTGGATCTTGAAAAATAAAGGAACAGTTTAATATTTTGAATCCCGCAATCCAACAAACGTGAGACGATGTAAGGACAGATTAAGAAGCACATATCATTCTTATTAAAAGTTCTTTTCGTCATTTCATCCTTCAGTATGCAATCATCGATAACTATAAGGGAGGTTTTTTATGTCAGACCAAACATCATTCATTGCAAAAGCCAAGGACGGCCTCATTGAAGCGATTAAGGGTGTAGGAGACGTGACGAATGCAACCTTAGAGACGGTGAGTGGCTCCTTAGTGACGGCGCTTAAAGGCACGAAAGACATTGGCAGTGAGGCAGGTGACTTGATAACATTCTGCCAAAGTGGGATAGTTGAAAACCGTCTTTATAAAATAGTCTAATCCTCCACCTAAACCCATCACAGCTTGACCCACATGAATGAGTTCAGTGGCTCCTGTGCCAATCGCATGCACCCCCAACAGTCGGTAATCATCCCGATGGAATAACATCTTAAACAGTCCGGTATGGTCACCCATGATCGCGCCACGGGCAATCTCCCTGTATCGAGCAATTCCTACCTCATAAGGCACTTTGCTTTGAGTTAAGTCTTGCTCAGTTTTTCCGACCATGGAGAGTTCAGGAATTGAATAGATCCCAATGGGGAAATGCTCGACCATCGGATGGGCAGGACAATCAAACGCATAACAAGCCGCTAATCGTCCCTGCTCAGAAGAAGTGGCCGCTAAACTTGGGTATCCAATCACATCGCCAGCTGCATAAATATACGGTACCGTTGTTTGAAAATGGTCATTGACCGCCAAACGTCCTCGTCCATCAGCTTCTAGATCGACAGCTTTCAAATTCAGCGTTTTTGTGGCTCCTAACCGCCCAATGGAGTAGAGCACTAAGTCCTAGAGCAGTCGCTTACCTGAGCCGAGCTGGACAACGGCGCGTGTTCGAGGGCCGGAAGAAATTTCAAACTGCTGGACGCTTTCACTTAAGCGAAATGCCATATTCTTGTTACGCATCTGATGTATCAATTCATCTACAATTTCTGCATCAATAAACTCCAGAGGGCATTCCCGGCTATCAACGACAGTCACTTCCACACCTAACTCAGCAAACATAGATGCATATTCCATCCCAATGACTCCTGCCCCTACCACGGTCATTGATTTTGGTAGTCGTTTAAGACTCAAGACTCCATCACTATTGATAATCATGGTTCCATCAGTCGGGACTCCTGGAGGGGGAGTGGGAATGGTACCGACAGCTATAAGAAACTTGTCAGAAGTAATTTGTTGACTTGTGAACTCATCTACGATGCCAAGAGTGTGGGGACTGCGAAAGGATGCATCCCCTCGGATCATCTCCACGTCATTTCTCAATAGTTGACCCTCTAGTACTTTCCCCTCATGTTGTATGACTTCTATGACACGGGAAAGAAGAAGGCTGGCCGACGGACGATCAGTTGGAACTCGTTCTGATTGAATGTGTGCTAAGTCTAGTTGGAATTTGAAGCGGCTCCCTTCACTGTGCTGAGATGGCGTTCGACCAAGAACAACCATCGTCCGCGCGTCATGAAAGGAGCCACGACATGAGCAGTATTACGAACGCTGCGAACAGAAGCAAGAAGAGGAAACTGTTGGGAACGGCCCAGGTCTTCGGGCCGCACCACTATGAAGCCTTTGATGTGGACAGTAAGCTGGAATGTATTCGGAACCTGATCCCCTTGGGACTCATGCATCTGCACGAGATCTTGGAGAACGAGGTGTGTGCCTTGGCTGGGGCCCGCTATGCGCGAAAAGCCGCTGCTCTTCCTGGCCGGCGTCATGGCAGCAATCCGGGGAGCGTACAGCTGGCGGGGCAACGGCATCGCCTACGCATCCCTCGTGTTCAACACCAACAGGGTGGGGAGATCTCATTACAGACGATTGATCGTTACCAAGGGACTGGCCAGTTGGATGACTTGCTCCTCAAGCGAGTGCTGTATGGCATTTCGTGTCGGAATTATGAAGCCGCAGCCGAAGCGGTCCCCGGCGCGATTGGCCTGTCCAGTTCGACCGTATCGAGAACCTTTGTGCAGGCGAGTGCCAAGCAACTGAAGGCGTTGCAAGAGCGTGATCTCCGTGAGCTAGATCTAGTGGCCGTCTTTCTCGATGGCAAGATGTTTGCCGACATGACGATGGGCATTGCCGTGGGGATTACCCTCACGGGGGAGAAACACGTGCTGGGGTTTGTGGAAACGGGGACAGAAAACGAGACCGTTTTGACGCCGTTCCTCCGCTCCTTGGAGGAACGGGGCCTCGACGATTCCCAGGGTCTCTTGGTGATCATTGATGGCGGCAAAGGGTTGCGCGCGGCCGTACGCCAAGCGTGGGGCTCGACCGCCTTAGTGCAACGCTGTCAGTGGCATAAGCGCGAGAATGTTGTGCGCCATCTACCCAAAGGCGAACAGGTGGCCTGGCGACGACGGCTTCAACGCGCGTATCAGCGTCCAACGTATACGGAAGCCAAGACCGCGCTCGGTCGCCTGCAGCAGGAACTCGAGACTCGGAACCAATCCGCGGCGCGGAGCTTGGCCGAAGGGTTGGAGGAAACGTTGACCGTGCATCGGTTGGGCATGTTTGCATGCCTCGGCCTCTCCTTCAAAACGACGAATTGCCTGGAGTCGATCAATGCCTTGGTGGAAGAGCGGTGTGCGAAGGTCGATCGCTGGACGAACTCAAATCAACGGCAGCGATGGTTGGCCACTGCGCTGTTAGATATCGAGCCACGACTGCGCAAAGTGAAAGGCTATCAACATCTGCCGCAGTTACGCGAGGCACTGAAACGGGAACTGCGCTTGGAGATGACCACGACTCGGAAGGTCGCATAATATTAACCTGGGAGCCGTGACGCATTCCAACTAACTTTGGGCTTGACTCCGTCCCAAGTACTCTCCACAAAGAAGCTTTGCAAATGAAGCGTGGTTCAGCTAAAGAAAAAAAGGCTTGTGCTATAGGTCATCGGACCTTATGTTGATTGAAGACAATACTTAAAAACTATTTTTTTAGCCTTTTTGAAAACCTTACGGGTTCGGCTTCTGAAGCAGGGATTCATAAAGCATTTGATATTCTGAAACCATATTATTTAGGCTAAAATTCGTTAGCACCCTTCGTCTTCCTTCAATTCCAAGCGTTTGCCTTTTTTCATGATTCAGTATCAGTTCTTTTAAGATCCGAGTTAACTGCCGCTCATCCTCAGACGCAATCAGTATCCCATTCTTGCCACCCTCAATTACCTCTGGCGCACCACCAACAGCTGTCGCAATAGTCGGTATACCACATGCCATTGCCTCAAGGACTACATTTGGCATACCTTCACTTAGCGATGGCAGAACAAAAATATCAAGCGCATTGAGGATCTCTGGAATATTCGATTGCCCTCCAGCAAAATGGATATTTTCTGAAAGTCCCAATATTTGTACTTCTTGTTTAAGTTGCGACTCCAGAGGCCCTTCACCGACCAGCAGAACTTCAACTTGATCAAAATGGGGCAAAATTGCGCTGCAAGCCTTAATGAGAAGCGATTGGTTTTTGACGGGCCTCAAGCTTCCAACCGTACCAATGCAAAGACTGCTTTTTTTTAGACCTAGTTTTTTTCGTATTTCTCCTTTTATTCCAGGATTTGGGAAAAAACGCTCGGTATCCACCCCATTCACAATCCCTTTGATCTGCTCATGCGGAAATCCAATAATACTTGCCACCTTTTTCCGATGGGCCTCAGAAACCGAGAGCACTTGGTCGGCAAAACCCCACAAAAACCGTTGAAGCCCTTTATTGCGCTCTTTATCTTCAATCGTCCCACGTTCCGCATGAACGATACCCGAAATTCCGGCAAGCTTTGCTCCGAGAATGCCTTCTAACGCTGTCCCCCAATTGTGTGTTTGCACAATATCTACGCCTATTTTCTTGAGCATTCGCCAGATTTTAAAAATCAATACCGGATTGTTTCCCCCCTTCTTATTAAGGGAGAGGACTCGTACACAATTGAGATCCACTCTGTTATTGAGCGGCTTTAGGGGAGCAAAACTGATAATGGTCGATTTAAAGCGATTCGGATCAAGATGATTCACAAGATTGGTCACCATATTTTCCAATCCACCAAAACCATACGTATGGACAAGAAAGGCAATATGAATTTTTTCGTCAGGCTTCTTTTTCACAGTGACCGCTTGAATTTCTGGAAGACCGGTTTAAGATCCCCACTAATTTCCTTAATCAAACCTAAAACAGCTGGTGGACGTAATATAATTATGGCCGCGGCATAGGCAAACACCCCTATTGTTACAGATAAGATAAGATTCAAAAGTGAAAAAACGCCTTCTCCCAAAAACCAGCTTTGGACTAACAACACCATGGCATACATAAAGGTTGAAGCAACAAAGGGTGCTCCCTGTGAGCCCATAAGAACAAAAAAGCTCAATTGCGTAAGCTGGCTAAAATAAATAGTCACAGCCACTGATAACATGGCAATTACAATGGTGATCGCTGTAGCAACTCCGATGATACCCCATTCACTTCCCACCACACATCCGATTATCAGTAAGATCAAAGCAAAAGCACGAAGCCATATTTCGACCTTTACCTTACCCATGGCATTCATCACAATAGTGACAACCTTGAGCTGAAGGCGAAAGGGACCGGAAAAACACAAGATCTGTAAAGGAATGACACTTGGCATCCATTTCTCCCCGAAAAGTAAATAAACCAACGGGGGAGCCACAGAAGCAAGTCCAAAAAAAATGGGATAACTAAGGAGAGAAAAGGTTAGGGATACTTTATTGTACGCGGCCAATATTCGTCCTTGATCATTCTGAATTATTGAAAACGCCCTAAAGAGGACTGGCTCCATCCTATTCCCAAGCTCCTTAATAGTCATATTCATAAGGCCGTGGGCTTTATCATAAAAACCTAGTGGGGCAACTCCAAGTTGTTTACCAATGATGAAAAAATCAGCCTTTTCAGTACTGTAAGTCAAGAGACGTTTGAAAAACATTCCAATACCAAAACCCAATAGATCCTTCATGGCCGAATGATGATATGAAAAGCATGGCCGCCATTGCGCGTAGAACATCACAACCATCAGACTCAGAGATACTCTAATATATTCACTATAAACAAGGCTCCACACTCCGAAACCACTCCACGCAAAACCGATAGATGAGAGCACCCCTACAAAACCCTGTAATGTCTGTGCAAGTGTCATGGCTTTAAATTGCATTCCTCGAACAAGAAGCGCGCGCGCCACAGAAGAAAAGGGGTTTAAAAAAAAGACGCCAGACAACACAAACAGCACCTCCCCACTGAGAGGACTATCAAAATAGCGCCCAACGGAAGGTGAGGCCAACATGAGAAGGACGGCCGTTGTAGAAAACAAACAAAAATTTATGACAAAAAGTGAAGAGACATGGGCATCCTCAATTTCCTCTCTCTGGATCAAAGCCGTACTGAAACCTATATTGCCAAATCGAGTTGCAAGCCCTACAAAGAGAAGACCAACACCAAAGACCCCGAAGTCCTCTGGTTCAAGCAAACGAGCCAGGACAATGGTTCCTCCCAGATTAAAGAGAAAAATCAGCACGCGGCCCAATAATGTCCAACCCGCACTTTTTTTGACGGTACGGGATAATTTTTCTGATGAGGGTTTTATAGCGTTTACCTCCAAATCCAGTTTTTGTCAGGTCCAATTATAAGCATGGCAAGAATCGACTGGATGAATACCTAGATGGTAAAGTATTAAACCTTGAGAACGAATAAATGATTCAAAAGTACCTTCAAGGGTAAAAGAGTTTTAAATGGCTGTAGATTTTTGGGGATGTGCCAGTAACGTTAAAGATAGAAAAATTATTTCCCATTTCATTCATATATAGAAGGACTCGGTTGTCTAATAAAATGACGAGATTTTCTATTCCTATTTACCACCAAGGATTCCATCCTTTTCCCTTTCAGAGAAATACGGGAAGGCCTTTTGGGGCCATATTGATCTCCAAAAGCCTGCAGTTGATGTTTTTCACATAAAGGAACTTTCTTCCCGCACATGCGGACACATCGTTACCAGGCCAGATCTTGTTGGTAAATCCCTCGACAAACCCTAAGTCCAATTTATTTAGGGATATACAATAGGCAGAAAATGCCTACCAATGAGGATTGATTCATTGCGCAGGCTCTTCATCTTGAATCAGTCGTTTCCACTTCAGCGAGGCTTGCCTATTTTGTCCACAATCTGGCCGGAAAACTGAATACTTCAGCCTTAGCAATCATATTGAACTGGGATTTAACTAATCCTATTAGAATCTGCTCTTTTCCTACAGTTTATTTCTTAAGCAGGACAAAGACAACTTCATCGATTCATGCAGTAGTCATTATTTGTATAATCACTACTGTCTTGTTAAATGGAGCCATAATATCCAAATAGCCTTTACTGGATCGGAAATTTGACCGAGTATAAGGTGTTATCGACTTGAATTGGTTGTATGAATCTTCTTTTAAAAAACAAGCAAGAACACAGAACTTGGTTTTTTTGAGCAGGACACCAATGATATACATTATTCTAGAGTAGTCCGAATACATCACATAGCATCGGTAATAGCAAATGTCGGTTCAGAAGACGATAAAATTAATCATACTTAAACTTGCCCGCGCACTTGGCCTTTTTTCATTATCACGTTGGCTGACTCGCAACAGTTTCGTTATTATAGGTTGGCATGGCGTCAGTCTGGAAGATGAACATCTGCGTTTTCGCAGTTTATTCATCTCTCCTGAGACGTTTCGTAAACGATTAGAATTTATACGGAAAACGTACACAGTCATTTCGCTAGAAGAGGCAATCAAGCAATGTAAGAATGGACGAATAAAACCACGACAGATTGTATTGACCTTTGATGATGGTTTTTATAATTTCAGTGCCGCCGCTGCACCGATTTTAGAGGAATTTGGGATGACCGCGACCGTCTATCTCGTGAGTCAGAACTTAACCACAAACACACCATTTCTACCCCTCATTGTTCGGGATACGGTGCTTTCGACGAAGCGAAACCGTGTTTCCCTGTCAATGCATGGAATGAAAGGGAAATTTGCACTCGAGAGTGAAAAGGATAAGGCCACTCTTGCCAAACAAGCATTATCCAGCCTTCATAGCTTACCCAGCGGTTCTGATGCTAAGCTGGAATTTTGCAAACAATTTTCCAGAGAACTGGATATCGATTTCGACGATTTGATGAAACGTCGAATCTGGCATCCGCTGACACCCAACGAAGTGAAGGAATTAGCAAAAAAAGGATTTTCAATGCAATTGCACTCCCATGAGCATAAACGTGCGACAAAGATTTTGGAATCCTTGGAAAAAGATACAAGACAATGCCGAACCTTAATCGAAGCAGCAACGGCAACGGAAGCGGTCGATTACTGCTATCCTGCTGGTTTTTGGTCAAAGCAAACATGGGATCCGTTACAAAACGTTGGTGTTCGCAGTGCGACTACAGTTCGAAACGGGCCAAATTTTGTAAAAACCCCACCGTTGGCATTAAGACGATTTTTGAACGGTGAAAATGCCACTCAAATAGAATTTGAGGCTGTATTGTCCAATCTCCCTTGGTTAGTTCACCTACTACTTCATCCAAGGCGCATGTATGAACCTTCAGAAAAGTTTACGGCCTATTCTGAAGAAAAAGTTCTCTATTAAGTTCCCTAGAATCCCATGAATCGTTTAGGAAAATTCAAGAAGAAATCGGGCAACTTGAGTCGACGCGTTCAGAATTGGGTAATTCAATCGATTAGGCCCGCAGATATGACGAGACCTGTATTCATCATGGGATGCGCCCGATCAGGATCTTCGATGGTGATGGATGTGTTCGATCGATCGGCGTATGCAGATATTTTTCAACAGGTGGATGAGCGCATGTTCCATGAACACATGCTAAAAGACATCGATACCATTCGAAAAATTGTCCAGCAAAGCAAGGCGTGCGTCGTTGTATGCAAACCACTTCATGAGAACCAATACGCAAAACGTTATTTGGAAAAAATTCCGGAATTAAAAATTATTTGGCTGTATCGCAATTATAATGACAGCGTAAATTCTAGCGTACGACGGTGGAATAATATGTTGATACGTATCGAAGCCATCGTCAAGGATCCATCCAATTCTGGCTGGTGGGGAGATGAATTACCGAAAGACAAAATAGAGTTGGTTCGAGCTCTATATAATTCTAATATGACTCAGGAATCGGCCTATGCATTGATGTGGTTCTTACGACATAGCTTTTTCTTCGATCTGGGGTTATCGGAAAATCAGAGGGTACGTATCTATCGATATGAGGAAATGGTATCTGAACCAGCCAAATATTTTTCTCAAATGTTTGAATATTGCCGTTGTCCATTTTCAACCAAGTATGTGAATGGCATCCATGCGAATTCCGTTAATAAAAACCCTCCCGTTCGCATTGACCCTAGAATTGAAAAGCTCTGTCAGGAGATGACTAAAAAATTGGATAGGCAAGTGTCTTTGCAACATAAATACTGACATCATTTCATATCAATTTCTATTCACCAATATATTTATTCCTCAATTCTGCATTAACATCCCTCCGCACATGAACAGAACATCCTCAATCCATGAATAAAGCACTAGCTGTAAGATGCAGCAAAAAAAGTACTGATGCCTCTTCGAACTGTGCACATTACAGTTATACAGAATCATTGTTCACCTCTAGGAGAGGAAAAGTCAGTCCGATCCAGCTTGGAAGGAATGTTTGGGAAATGACCATACCTGACTTGGTCATCGCAAAGGAGCATATTCTACGACTTGCTCCGCTTGTTCTAATTCGATCACCTGAAGGTTTTTGAGCGCTGCCGAAAATGCTGGCAACCAATAGAGGACTTCAGCAATAAATCTGGAAGTAAAGATTCCTGCAATTAAAACTCCACTAAAACCTAGGGTAAGCGCAATACTATGTAACCAAATTTTCCGGCCTTCTTCTGTGTTGGAAGCATTTCGTTGAATACCATACAACTCGTAATAAGTACTGAGAATAAAACCCAAAAAAAAGATGAGGCCTTGTATGCCAAAATCGGTCAATACCTGAAAGTAAGTACTATGGCTGCTTCTGAGTTCTCCTTTATGCGCCCCGACAATCTCAGGTATATACTTTGGGCTTAAATACGTAAATCCTCCTCCTCCAGCGCCAATCGGATAATCAAGAGCAAGATTAATAGCCCCTTTCCATGTTTCAATACGGGCAGTAGCAGATCTATCTTTCCCATACTGCTCTGTGCCGATAAATTGGCGTTCAATAAATTGTGGATCTAACAAAGCAAAAAACAGGATGGCACCTGCGGTCATCGCAAAGAACACATATTTCCGTATCGGACCTTTTGCCAATGTAATAGCCAACACCCCTTCGATTACTAAACCCAACATACCACCTCGGCTGTTGCAAAGAATAAACGCATTTAAGGCAAAAACTGCTGCTCCGCTGCAAGCCAATTTCACCAAAAATTTTCCTGGAAAGAACGTCGAGGCGGCCAAGGGAAGAATGGCGAGGAAGATTGAGGCTGCGCCATTGTCATGTTTAGAATTTGGTCCACCAATGCCATATAAGCGACCAGCAATTCTTTTAGGATCCGTAAATGCTGTCCAACCCCATGTGAAGACCCCAAATATATGCATATATAGAGCGTAGTTAAAATGCTCTTTTGTTCGAATGGTAAAAATAATTAGGGCGTACAAGATACCAAAGGTTAAAAGGTTGAAAGTATGAGTCCAAGATCTTTCTGCCCAAACAGCCGTCGTCATAGAGATGAAAAAGGCATTGACAATCAAAAGCACCAGCCAAATTGTTTGAGGATGTGTTTTGATTCTTAAAGCAGGAAGCCCCCGCTGTGAGACTAAACACCCTACCCCCCACACCAGCGAGATCATCAGAGACCAACGCAGGTCAGGTAAAGCTCCTCCCCACCACCTAAATTGCGGAGTTTGATAATACGTGAAGAAATAGGCAAGTAAGCCATAGATGGGGTGGACAAACGCCATCAGGGAACCACCCACATAGACAATGAGCCATGCAATTGCAGTTAACGACATTAATCTGCCTTTAAAAAAGGGGTTCCCTTCCCGAGGTGCCTATCCCTTATTTCCTGGATTAAATATCCCAGAGCATTTCAGAAAGAGTTTGTGTTGAACGCATTCGGCGTAATTCAAAAAAATCACTCTCAAAACCAGGGTTCCCGGGCAGTGAAGTTGTGGCGGATTGATACCCTGTCTCCCGCAGCAAAGCCTTTGATTTATCATCAAAGTGGGCAAGAGCCCCACCATTCGGATATGCGAAATGAATGATTTCGGTATTTAGTCGCGCTTCTAAGAGGGACTTACATCCTCTAACTTCCGCTTCAACCTCATCTTTTGTGGCACTGGGCAGGTTGGGATGGGTCATCGAATGTCCTCCAATTTCCATACCCATATGTACCATTTCTTTTAATTGAGACCAATTCAACATTAAATCCTTGGGAAAAGGCGGACCGTCATTCAGTTTAAGCCTAAAAGATTTTCGGATATTTTCTCTCACTTCCATAGGGACAGATTTCAACAAACGGGTCATTTTTTTTATGGCCTGCTCCCGCTCACTTGTACTGGAAAGCGCCATGCAGCATTCTCCTTCGGGAAGAGGCAGTGTCATTTCATTTTTTTTGGTATTTTCGATCAAGTGCCGAACTTCAGCCACCCAAAAAGGTTCGTCAGATTCAATACATCCGGCCGTAATATAAAAAAGACCAGTGAGTCCGTAATTGTTGAGGACCTTTGCGGCATCAAGATTATCGGCATACCCATCATCAAATGTTAGCACGAGCGTATTTTTTGGAAAGGCCTCTCGGCTTTGAAGGCAGTCAAGTAGGTATGTCATCTTCACCACATTGAAATACTTAGCAAAATAAGCCACCTGTTCTTTAAAAGCCTCAGGGGTAAGCCGAATGCCTGCGCTGATCAAGTTGTTGTCAGAACAAACTGAATGGTACCGGAGAATTACAGGAACAGATGATGGCAGGAAACGGCGCTTCATCGCATCGATACCCATTCGGTAAGAAAAAGATTTAACCACAAGGGCAATCTGGCCTTTGATTTTTCTCATTTAACACTCACTCAGCAAAATCATTTTTGAAAAGCAGCACTGAATACTCCTCCCCCTTCTAAACAAGAGTCATTTCGGTAACAGTCGTCCCAAACCAACGGAGCAAAAAGGATTTGATTCATCCACTTGTTTCATTTCAATCCAATTTTGATACCACAATACAAATACAAAACTTGACCATAATGTTTCCGTATGGCTTGCCTTTCCCTGAAGATGCTCATTTAACATCTGAGAAACGGCTTTAGGGTTTAAAATTCCAATCCGTTTGATTTGACTCTCCGAAAGGACATCCAAAGCCATTTCTCGTAATTCGTCACGAAACCAGAGATCGACGGGAAGAGTAAACCCATGTTTTGGCCTTTTTTGAATGACCTCTGGAAGAAGCGTGTTAAATGTCTTTTTAAGGATATATTTCCCTATTTTCCCCCATATTGTTTTCCGTCGCTTAAGATTTTCAGGAATTGTTGCCACAAATTCAACCAACCGATGATCGAGAAATGGAATCCGGGTTTCAAGAGAGTGAGCCATACTCATCCGGTCAACCTTGACCAAGATATCGTCAGGCAAGTAGACCTTTGTATCGAAATACATGAAGGGCGAAATATATTCCCTTCCGCTCGCATTCAGGCAGTACATTTCAGAAAAACGATAGGGATTGAGCTCTCTGATTTCTGTTTTAAATTCTTCTGAAAGGAGGCCTTCCAGTTGAGTCGGAGCAGAACCAAGACAAAAAAACGGATAATCCTCGATGCCCAGGCTCTGAAGAAAAGCCTTTCCTCGTGTGTGCTTTGGCAGGATTCTCCCTGTGGCTGCTAACTGTTTTCGAAACGGGCGAGGAAGAAGGTTCCATTTTTTCCTCTCGTCCATTCTAAAATATCGATTATATCCCGCAAAAAGTTCATCTCCACCATCACCGGAAAGAGCAACTGTCACATTCTCCCGTGTCATTTTCGAGAGCAAATAGTTTGGTATTGCCGTTGAATCACCAAATGGTTCATCAAAGTACCACACGAGATCATTGATCAAACCAATAGCCGAAGCTTCAACGATCTGCTCCTTGTGTTCTGTCCCGAAGGCGCGCGAAACCTCAAGAGCAAACGACGATTCATTATAATTTTCCTCTTTAAAACCAATAGAAAATGTTTGAACGGGCTGATCCATTAAGCCACTCATCAACCCAACAACCACTGAAGAATCAATCCCACCACTCAGAAATGCACCGAGTGGGACATCACTGACGAGACGAAGCCGAACTGAATCTTCAAGCAAATCGTATATCCTCTCTGAAATATAGGACTCACTCATCGTGTAATCGGGTTCATAGGTAAAGTCCCAATATTTGATTTCGGAAATTTCCCCTTTCAGAATTCGGAGGTAATGCCCTGGAAAGAGTTTTTTTATGCCATGGTAAATGGTTAAGGGGGCAGGGATATAATTTGAAAGAAAGTATTGATAGACTGCCTCTGAATGAAGTCGAGGAAGATCAGGCAGCGTGACTAAAATTGACTTTAACTCAGAAGAAAAAGTAAGTCTTTTATTAGAACATAAGTAATGAAGTGGCTTCTCGCCAAAACGGTCTCTGGCCAGTATCAGTTTTTCCTGGTTTTGATCCCAAAGCGCAATGGCAAACATGCCATTCAGAGAACGGAGAAAATCTTCCCCTTCCTCTTCATAAAGGTGGACAAGCACTTCGGTATCACTTTGAGTCTTAAAGGAATGTCCTTTTTTTATCAGTCCTTCCCTTAACGTTCTATAATTGTATATCTCACCATTAAACACAACACAGATAGCCCCATCCTCATTAAAAATTGGCTGCCGTCCTGAATCAAGATCAATAACCTGTAAGCGTCGCATCCCAAGGCCAATAGGCCCCTGACAATGAATGCCCTCATCATCCGGACCACGATGGCGCATGACATCGCACATTGGAGCAATCATCTGCGGAGTTATTTTCTCTTCTTTTTTCAGACTTAAAATTCCACTAATTCCACACATAGGCCTACCTTAGCATTACCTTAGTCTTTAATTAAGAGAAAGCTTGAACCACACCGTACCAAAAGACAGTTATCCCAAGATTTAGTGTGTGATTGGAGTAGCGCAAACCCTCAAAAAAAAGCGTTCGATGCACGAGAAAAATTCCGGACTGCAGCCTAGGAAGGATTCTTCAATGAATTCTTTTAGAATCGAAAGTTAAAAAATAAAAGACCAACACCAAGCTCAAGAACGCTTAGAGCAGAATTTTATTATTTTTTGCCACAGTTCAATTTAAGATGAGTTTAATTTTATTGGGTTTGTCCCTCGTCCGGTTGGCGCTCATCCATAGTATTCTGAAACATCTACTATGGAAAAGATATTGTTTCCAAATTCACCTGGAATTGACCATTCTTCAAGTAGGTCACCGGAACTCCGACCTACCCTTAGGACCCGTCCTTTTGAATAACTTTTTGCTCCACGAAGTGCGGATAAACCTAAAAATACATTATCTTTAATAATTGCTAGACCTCGCAAAAAACCTCCTCCATGAGAAGGTGAAATCTTAGTTTCGAGTTTCCTTTCATATGGAATTTCATTACGAATATCAAACTTCAGAAATCGGGAGTTCAAGCAGTCCGTGACAAAAAATTCTTCGTCGACACAAATTCCATCATGAGGCCTCCCCAATCCTCGCGCCAATACCTTTCCATCAGGAACCCTTAGAATCTGTCCTGGCATCAACAAAGTTACCCAATATTCTGAATTATGTATCGTAACATGATTAGGATGCAGGAAGTGGGGCCTAGAATCAAAATGTCGAAGATCCTTTGAAATCTGACGAAGCCCCAATGGAGACAACCATTTCCTAAAGTTGGGAAAAACCGCCCGGGTATCTAGATGTTGATAAAGTTGTTGTCCGCTCCGTCTTGTCTGAGATTTTTTTATGATACTTAGAAATAATTTCCACAAATACGCTGGATTGAACCTATAACTTGGGATTAGAGAGAGGGTATTTTGAAGCTGCCAACTTCGATTGTATATCTCAAGACAGTCTAATCCCGTATTCACAACCACGACCTTATCCTCAGTTGCGGCAACATGATGAACATCATTTAGGTAGCTGTCTGAAAAAACGTCCTGGACGACAATCGGTGCTAGAGTACAGGTTAAAATTTCAGCCTCTGTGGATACAATAAGTTGATTCTGAAACAAACTTGCACCCGCAAATCCTTTATGAGTTGTTTCGTATACTGTGTGTTTACGTTGAAATTTTTCGACTACTCGCCATGATGGCCACTCCACTACTATCATCCAAGCACTATCACCAACAACAGTGCCAGGACCAAGAGTTAATAACAAATAGCTGCAAATTTTACCCATCTCCATAGTCTCTTTCTCTAAAAAACCGCCTTATTCACCCTCAAGGCTCATGGAATATACTTCCTCGCTTTGTCTTTAATCCAATCGGCAATGAAATGCACAATCATTAGATTCCCTCAAAAAGAGAATCCAGATCTTATGAGAAACCCGGTTGGATGGCAGTTTCCAGCAATTCAATTCCGGTCAGTGTAATCTATCAGATGGAGCTGTCAAGTACACTCTGATATGGAAGAGTAGGCAGCAAAAAAAATCCCATAGTCAACTACCGACATCATCGCTTTCATCCAAGAGTGTATCGGAAGAGATTTACTATAAAGGCTTGGCTTATTAGCGAGTCCCTCGTGAGTTATTGTCAAATCTTGGGGATGACGTTTTTAGGCGGCCTTCCTGGTCTCGACTTCTCCATCGACAAATATGACGCCCGCAATCATTTGTGCGAGCCGCTGATAGCCCCGCAACCGTCGCCAGGTTTTCTCCGCACCACGCACTAATTGGAACGCCATGGTTAACGCGGTGGCTCGAGACAGACAGCCGCGTGTTTTCGCCGTGCGTAAGCGCACCGTGGCAAAGGTCGACTCAATCGGATTGGTCGTTCGAATATGCTGCCAATGTTCGGCGGGAAACTGATAGAAGGCCAGCAGGGCCTCGCGATCCTTCTGTAAACACTCCGCGACTTTGGGATATTTCGCCTCATAGGTCTGGAGCAATCCATCAAAGGCCTTGTCCGCCTGGGCCTTCGTGGGGGCCATCCAGATCTCGTGAAGCCCGGCCTTCGCTTTCGCCTGCAGACTCTTCGGGAGTTTGTTCAACACGTTCACGGTCTTATGCACCCAACAGCGTTGCCCCTTGGTCGAAGCATAGACTTGAGGCAGGGCTTTCCAGAATCCCAAGGCCCCGTCGCTCGTCGCCAAGTCTGGCCCGATCGTTAAGCCGCGGTGGTGCAGATTGAGGAGGAGGTCCTTCCAAGACTGCTCGCTCTCCCGCCCCCCATCCTCGACGGCGACCAGCTCTTTGTGCCCGTCGGCAGTGGCTCCAATCACGACCAAAAGGCAGGGCGAGTCCTCCATCCGCACATTCAGGTGGAGCCCATCGACCCAGAAGTAGACATACCGTTTTCCCGTCAGATCACGCTGCTGCCAGGTTGCCCACTCCTGCTGCCAGCCCGTCTTTAACCGACAGACCGTGGCCGCCGAGAGCCCGGCAGGACTGCCGACAAGAGCTCGTAAGGCCTCGGAGAAATCGCCGGTCGAAATCCCCTTCAAATAGAGCCACGGAATCAACTCCTCGAGGCTCTTGCTCCGCCGAAGATAGCGCGGCAGGATCGTCGAGGTAAACGCAATGCGATCGGCCTTCGGAATCTTTCGTTGATCTCGGACTCGCCGGCCTCGAACCGGGATGCCCCCAATGCCCGTTTGAATCGTGCGTTCGGGTAAGTGCCCATTCAGCACAATCATCTGATGCCCCTCGTCATCGCGGAGAGTCGCATGGGCAGCGAGAAACGCTTGGGCTTCCTCCTCCACCGCTTGAGTCAGCCGCTCCCGTGCCCCCTTCCGCAGCACCGCCGTCAAGGGATCCTCCGTATACTCATCTTGATTCGTCTGCTCTACAACGTTACGCTGGTTCATGGCGTATCCTCCTTTTGCTTGAAAGGGTGGTGATGTGCTTATCACCAGGATACGCCGCCTTTCGCTTTCAGATCATCCCCAACTTTTAAATATAACTCGTCCCTCGTCGGCATCGAGAGCATTGCAATAAAATGGCTGCCTTGTATAATAATTTTGATAAAATAGAGAGGCGATTCTGCGCTGAATACTAGATTAGTCCAATGGAGTGATACATTAGTAAAATGTCGTCCGAGTCTTGGGATAAGGTCCTCCCAGGACTGCTATCTACCTTATTTCAATTTTCTTTTGATTTGGCCTGATTAGTTAGCAGTATCAGGTTCTGTTCAATGTCCGAAGGGGAAAGATGTAAACGAGACAGGCCTTTTTTCTTCAACGTGGCCAAGCCCAACCAATATCTAACGGCAGAATTTAAAAAAAGGAGTAAAATAAAAATTAGATGAAGGTCGTTCACACAAAATCATCACCCGTTTTTTTAATCGGCCACGGCAATTCTGGAACAAGCATTTCTGCGGCTCTACTCGATAAGTATTTGAAAGTTTGCTTTGGTACTGAAAGTCAATTCATCATCCGGTTCTTTAACAGATTGGGCAAATACGGTGACCTTTCTGACAATTCAAATTTAACTCGACTTGCCTCAGATATTCTTCGAGAACGCTGGTTCGAGCGGGTAAAAAAGTTTGGATTCACTACCAATTTGGATGAAATTCTTGAAAATATTAATGAAAAAAGCTACCGCGGAGTATTAGATTCAATATTTGACTTACTCAAAACGCATAAGAAGATGGATCGATGGGGAGACAAAACTCCGGAATATGTATACGATTTACCCGTGTTACATCAACTCTATCCCGACGCTCAGTACATCCATGTCGTTCGCGATGGTCGAGACGTTGCATTATCTGCATTTGGTCGATATTTCGGTGAAAAAAATTCCTACAAAACTGCGGTTAATTGGCGAGATACGATCTTACTTGTACAGGATTTCCTTGGAGGCCTCCCACCAGATCGTTTTATCGAGTTCAGATATGAAGACTTACTAGCTGAACCTGCAAAAGTATTCCACAAGTTGATTAAATTCTTGGATATCACAGACGAAGACGGACAACTGAAAAAATACATTGATGACAATATTTGTCATGATATAAACGCGAATAATTCCTATAAATGGAAATTAAAATTCTCGGAAGCACAAAATCGAGTCTTTGAACAAGTCGCATGTGACATGTTAAAAAACTACGAATATGAAACTTCGATTGAAACGGTTCATGATTTTAGCCCGGCAATGAAGGTCATTTGGAATGTGGATAACCTTCTAAAAAAATGGAAAACTCCAGGATATTGGGAAAATAATGCCTACCGTGCAAAGGTACGATTTCGGGAAATATTTTCGAGATAGCAGGGGGACAAGCTGCTAGACGATGGGAAACCGAGGCGGCAATAAAACAGGATCCAAGGAAAAATGCTCAGCTTTAAATTTGAATAAACTCAGGTTTTCGTCCGATTCTGCTGTTGGCCGTTTCTTCACATTCTTACCGTCTTATCGTTTCCAATCATCTTCAGGGGATCGCTCGCCGATATACTTGCATTCTCAGCCTAATCCCGTTTGAAGATCAAGATGGAGAAAAAAGAGTTCACCCATCTAGGCTTTTAACGTCACCCTCTCTCTGGCCAAATACGCACCTCTATGCCCTTCCTATCAGACTTCATAATATTCCAACTTAAGACGAGTCTAATTGCGAAACACGGAAAATCAGGTAGCAGCATAAACTTCATTTGTTCACTGATAATTACTTATTCCCTCATGAAAAATATTCATAGCATTTTACAAAAAATCAAATCAGGTTCCTTCATGAATAAAATGGAAGGTTACTTGCAGTTCCTAGGTTTAGAGGTATGTTAAAGATTCATAATCTTCCTCTAATGTTCTTTGTGACACAACGGCTCAAACAGTCAAGAAAGTCTTCCTCGAACCCATTCATTTAAATCCCCAATACAGTTAGAAGAATTCTATAGTCGATTAACCCAAATATTCATGGTCTGCAAAAACACCAGAACATAAATGACTAGGCAACTTGCAAAAATTTACATATAGGGTCTGTTGAAAAAAGCCGCCAGCGGCGTTCTCGCGATTTTTCCGTGCTCACATAATGCCAGTATGCTCCGCCCGCAAAAACCGCTGTGGCCTTGCTGGACGGACTTTTTTGAACCGACCCGTGGCTGTTGATCTCCAACTCGTTCTCGAGAATTTTGAGCTGTTGAAATCTTCATTATTCAACACTCCCCTATAGTGAACTTTAAGGTTATGGCCATACCACCAGTTCTTTCGGTGACAAATCGTCATATTCTAGTTGGATTCGATCTTAGGAATAGTAAGCCCTAACGGAAAAGTGATAAAATTCTAGGTGTACATTTCCGGGGTGGCATAGGCCAAGTTAAAAAGCGAGAAATCAAAATCTGACAAGCTAATGAGCATAGAGTAGTCCTTCATCGTAGTACGAGATCCCGAGAACCGCCACGGCTACAACCAGAAAACCAACATGCGATCTGCACCAATTATTAAGCAAGGGAAGATTTTACACCGGCTTTCGTCGAACTGTTCCAGGAAGCTCTTCCCCAAAAAGCATCTTCCTGCGAGTATAGCTGCCCTGCGTGTGCACGTACTGAGGGTAAGCCTAATGACATTGTGTCTTGTGGTTAGCCTTTTTGGGGATCCCCATACCTTCGCCCTCGCTGAGTCTCCTCTTAAACTAAAAACCATTGGAGACAAGTCCTATATGGTACGACTTCTTACTGAAGAAAATTTCGCTGACCTAGACAATTGGGTGGTGGAAATGGAAAGCCAGGGAAAAGTTGAAGTACGAGATAATATCTTGCACTGGGATGCGCGGAATTCTATGGGCACCATGTGGAATAAAACGCTGGTCCGTGGGCCCTCAATTATCGAATACGAGGTGCAACATCCAGAGGGGAAGAATAATATTAACGCTTTTTTCTATGGGTCAATCTTAAAAAATGAGCAAGAAATCCTTATTGAAACAACCCATCAACGCACAGGAGATTATTCAGAATATCATAGTTTTCCAAATTATATCGTAACGTATCTCTCTCATGATCCGTCTAGCGATATACGAACTTGGCGGGTTCGTTTTCGTAAAGATCCGGGATTCAATCTCTTATCTGAAAAGTATTTTTCCAATCGGGTACGTTCCCATGAATGGCAACTTCTGACCTATGTCTTTGATCAGCAAGGCAGTATGGGCTTTTACGTAAATAATCAGCTCGTTCATGCTGATCAAGAGGGGAAGAATGAGCCTTACAGAATTGGGTACCATGCCTTGCGTACATGGAAAACTAGCTTGAAGTACAAAGCTTTTAAGATCTACCTGATTATTGCCTCTTCTCTCCCTGACTCAAATACGGCACCTGAACCACTTTCACCAAATTGAAGCCAAATTAGACTCAAGGGCATCAATCAGGATGCGCCCTGTCCACCTCTGTCTGTCATTCACAAAGACTTACCTCTTAAGAACCCAGATGGGTTTTGTAAGCTTCCCTAAAAAGAGGACATGTTAAAAGTAGAGCTTTCTGGCAGAATGTACCCAGGAGGTTCTCATGAAAACGAGTCGATTCAGCGAAACGCAAATTGTCGCCATCTTGAAACAAGCCGATGCGGGAATCAAAGTTAAAGATCTGTGTCGGGAACATGGGATGAGTGAGAGTTATATTAGAAAGTAGTGCATGGAGTGAGTTGAAAAGACGCGGCGTCTCGGGTTGAAATGGGTGTTGTGAGACATCCACACACAACCACAAAAGAAGGAGACGCCACGATGCAAGAGCGTACCAAAACAGAGCAGGAAGATCGAGACACGAAAGATTCGCTGACGGACTTGATTCGGACGGGAGCCCAACAGCTCATTGCCCAGGCACTGAAAGTGGAGGTAGCCGAACTCTTGGCCACCTATGCAGACCAACGAGATGAGCAGGGACATGCCAGGGTCGTCCTCAGTGGCCATCATCCGCCACGAGCCATTCAAACGGGGATTGGCCCAGTGACGGTACAGGTGCCCAAAGTGCGGAGTCGCCAGGGCGCCCCAGTGACCTTTCGGTCGGCGCTAGTGCCGCCATATGTGCGCAAGACGGCCAGCTTGGAAGCGGCTCTCCCCTGGTTATACTTGAAAGGCATTTCCACCGGCGAAATGCAGCCAGCTCTGGAAGCGCTCGTCGGCCCCGAGGCTAAAGGGCTGTCCGCCAGCACCGTGGCTCGCCTCAAGCAAGTCTGGCGGGAGGAATATGCCAGTTGGCGGCACCGGCGGCTGGATACGGACCAGTGGGTGTATATCTGGGTGGATGGCATCTATAGTGGCTTACGAGCTGAGACACAGCGCTTGTGCGCCTTAGTCGTGATTGGCATGAATGCCCACGGGGAGAAACAGCTGTTGGCCATGGAAGATGGGATTCGCGAATCTACCCAAAGCTGGCGCGAAGTGTTGTTGAATCTGCAAGCCCGAGGGCTCACCGCTCCGGCCTTGGCGATTGGCGATGGCGCCCTGGGCTTCTGGGCGGCGCTGGAAGAAGTTTTTCCTGGGACGCGCCACCAGCGCTGTTGGTGTCATAAGACGCAGAATGTCTTGAATGCACTCCCCACAAGTGTCCAACCCAAAGCCAAACAGGCCTTACAAGAGATCTGGCGCGCCGAGACCAAGGGGAACGCAGAACAGGCGTTCGATCGTTTTCTGAAGACCTATGCCTTGAAGTATCCCAAAGCGACGGCCTGTTTGGAAAAAGATCGGGAGGAGCTCTTGCTGTTCTATGCCTTTCCCGCCGCCCATTGGCCGAGTCTGCGGACCACGAATCCCATTGAATCGACGTTTGGGACGATTCGGCATCGGACGGCACGGACAAAGGGCTGTCTCACGCGGGATGGCATGTTACACATGATGTTCAAGCTAGGCCAGTGTGCAGAGAAAACCTGGAGGCGATTACGAGGATTCAAGGAGTTGCCCAAAGTCGTTGCGGGCATCCCATTTATTGATGGGATTGAACAAGTAACCACGGACTCGGTCGCCGCGTGAGCAACCGCTCAGACACTACATTTGACAATAGCTCGATGAGTGATGCCACGTACTATAACTGGAAGGCCAAGTACGGCGGCTTAGAAGCCTCGGACCTCAAGCGACTGAAGGAGACTGAGAGCGAGCTCTCGAAGCTTAAACGGATGTATGCGGATCTGGCCTTAGAAAATCGCGCGCTGAAGGATCTGATCAAAAAAAAGCTCTAACGCCGGCGGAGAAACGGGAGGCGGTGCACACCATGCACGAGGTCCATGGCCTCTCCATTGTTCGAGGGTGTGCGACTGTCACGTTTCCTCGGTCGGCGTATTACCAAGCTCGACGGGATTAGAGGTGGTCCCACTTCCTTGGACAGGTTTGCGGCGAAGTTAAGCTACAATTCATTGGTTGATGTTATGCCGCGTGTTTCTTCTCTTCGGGGACGGGCTTCTGAAGGTGCAAGCGATTATAGACCTCATCGGGTGTGTGGCCATCGAACGTCGAATGAGGCCGTGATTGATTGTAATGACTCACCCACGTCCCAATTTGCTGGCGAGCCTGGCTCCCAGTCTCAAACGCATGCAAGTAGACACATTCATGTTTTAAACTGCGCCATAGTCGTTCAATAAAGACATTATCCATCCATCGGCCTTTGCCGTCCATCGAAATCTTGATCTCATGGTCTTGCAGCACAGCAAGAAACTCACACGACGTAAACTGTGCGCCCTGATCGGTGTTGAAGATATCTGGCACGCCATAGCGCGCCAACGCCTCCTCCAGGGCTGCAATACAGAACGACGGCTCCATCGTATTGGACAAGCGCCAGGAGAGGACTTTGCGAGAATGTGTGCTAAGTCTAGTTGGAATTTGAAGCGGCTCCCTTCACTGTGCTGAGATGGCGTTCGACCAAGAACAACCATCGTCCGCGCGTCATGAAAGGAGCCACGACATGAGCAGTATTACGAACGCTGCGAACAGAAGCAAGAAGAGGAAACTGTTGGGAACGGCCCAGGTCTTCGGGCCGCACCACTATGAAGCCTTTGATGTGGACAGTAAGCTGGAATGTATTCGGAACCTGATCCCCTTGGGACTCATGCATCTGCACGAGATCTTGGAGAACGAGGTGTGTGCCTTGGCTGGGGCCCGCTATGCGCGAAAAGCCGCTGATCTTCCTGGCCGGCGTCATGGCAGCAATCCGGGGAGCGTACAGCTGGCGGGGCAACGGCATCGCCTACGCATCCCTCGTGTTCAACACCAACAGGGTGGGGAGATCTCATTACAGACGATTGATCGTTACCAAGGGACTGGCCAGTTGGATGACTTGCTCCTCAAGCGAGTGCTGTATGGCATTTCGTGTCGGAATTATGAAGCCGCAGCCGAAGCGGTCCCCGGCGCGATTGGCCTGTCCAGTTCGACCGTATCGAGAACCTTTGTGCAGGCGAGTGCCAAGCAACTGAAGGCGTTGCAAGAGCGTGATCTCCGTGAGCTAGATCTAGTGGCCGTCTTTCTCGATGGCAAGATGTTTGCCGACATGACGATGGGCATTGCCGTGGGGATTACCCTCACGGGGGAGAAACACGTGCTGGGGTTTGTGGAAACGGGGACAGAAAACGAGACCGTTTTGACGCCGTTCCTCCGCTCCTTGGAGGAACGGGGCCTCGACGATTCCCAGGGTCTCTTGGTGATCATTGATGGCGGCAAAGGGTTGCGCGCGGCCGTACGCCAAGCGTGGGGCTCGACCGCCTTAGTGCAACGCTGTCAGTGGCATAAGCGCGAGAATGTTGTGCGCCATCTACCCAAAGGCGAACAGGTGGCCTGGCGACGACGGCTTCAACGCGCGTATCAGCGTCCAACGTATACGGAAGCCAAGACCGCGCTCGGTCGCCTGCAGCAGGAACTCGAGACTCGGAACCAATCCGCGGCGCGGAGCTTGGCCGAAGGGTTGGAGGAAACGTTGACCGTGCATCGGTTGGGCATGTTTGCATGCCTCGGCCTCTCCTTCAAAACGACGAATTGCCTGGAGTCGATCAATGCCTTGGTGGAAGAGCGGTGTGCGAAGGTCGATCGCTGGACGAACTCAAATCAACGGCAGCGATGGTTGGCCACTGCGCTGTTAGATATCGAGCCACGACTGCGCAAAGTGAAAGGCTATCAACATCTGCCGCAGTTACGCGAGGCACTGAAACGGGAACTGCGCTTGGAGATGACCACGACTCGGAAGGTCGCATAATATTAACCTGGGAGCCGTGACGCATTCCAACTAACTTTGGGCTTGACTCCTTTGCGACTGTGCCAATCCATAATCGCCACCAGATAGAGGAACCCGCGCTTGATCGGAATATAGGTGATGTCTGTACACCACACCTGATTCGCTCGGGTGATCGCCAGCTTCCGCAACAGATACGGATAAATCCGATGGTGTGGGTGCGGCTGACTCATCCGTGGTTCTTGATAAATCGCATGTAAACCCATCAACGCCATTAACCGTCGCACCCGGTGCCGCCCGACGTTATGCCCCTGTCGGCGCAACCAGCGCGCCATCTGACGGCTCCCGTAATAAGGCGTGGCTAAAAATTGCTCATCAATCAACCGCATCAGAGTGAGGTTCAGCGGAGATTCCCCTTTGGGTTGATAATACCAGCCCGAACGGCTGATGGAGAGTAACTGACACTGCGTCATGATGCTCAATTGCTTATGAGAGGGCTCGATCATTTCTTGTCGCCTCCGAACCCCAATCTGGTGGAGGCATTGACTAAAAAATCCCGTTCCACACTCAGTTGGCCAATTTTAGCGTGCAGCTCATGGGTGTGCGCTTCTTGATCGGTGTGTCTCTTCTCGAGTTTCCCTGAAAAGCCCGCCTCCATAGAGACAAGGGCTTCACGTTTCCAGCGGTGAATGACCGTGGCATGGACGCCATATTTGACGGCCAGCTCCGAGATTGGCGCATCCTCGCGGAGCGCGGACAACGCCACCTTCGCCTTGAAATTCGCCGGATGATTCTTACGGGTTCGACTCATAATCTATGACCCTCCTTTGAGCTATTGTCAAATGTAGTGTCTGAGAAAATTGTTCACGCGGCGACTGGGTCCGTGGTTCGTTCTTCGATTCCATCAATAAATGAAATGCCCGCGACGACTTTGGGCAATTCCTTGACCCCTCGCATTCGTCGCCAGGTCTTCTCCGCACACTGGCCTAACTTAAACATCATGTGCAACAGGCCATCTCGCGTGAGACAACCTTTCGTACGGGCCGTCCGATGGCGAATCGTCCCAAACGTCGATTCGATGGGATTCGTGGTGCGGAGACTTGGCCAATGGGCTGCAGGAAACGCATAGAACATCAGCAGTTCCTCTCGATCTTTCTGCAAGCAGGCCGTGGCCTTCGGATATTTAAGTTCATAGGTGTCGAGGAAGACGTCCATGGCTTTCTCTGCATCCCCTTTGGTAGCGGACTGCCAGATTTCGTGCAAGGCCTGCTTGGCCTTCGGGTGCAGACTTTTCGGCAACGTATTTAAGACATTCTGTGTCTTGTGACACCAACACCGTTGGTGACGCGTCTCGGGAAAAATTTCCTCCAACGCGGCCCAGAAGCCGAGAGCGCCATCCCCAATCGCCAACGCGGGCGCATGTAGCCCTCTAGCTTTCAGGTGCAAGAGGACTTCCCGCCAACTCTGGGTCGACTCGCGGATCCCATCGTCCATCGCCAAGAGCTGCTTCTCCCCGTGGGCATTCATCCCGATCACGACCAACGCACACAAGCGCTGGTGCTCAGCTCGCAATCCACTATAGATACCATCGACCCAGATAGAGACCCACTCGTCAGCATCGAGCCGCCGTTGTCGCCAGGTGGCATAATCCTCTCGCCAGGTTTGCTTGAGCCGCGCGACCGTACTCGCGGATAACCCTTTGGCCTCGGGCCCCACCAGGGCCTCCAGCGCTGGCTGCATCTCGCCCGTGGAGATACCCTTCAAGTACAGCCACGGGATGGCCGCTTCCAGACTGGCCGTTTTCCGTACGTACGGGGGCACCAACGCCGAATGAAACCTGACCGGCTTCCCGTGGCGGCTCCGCACCTTCGGCACCTGCACCGTCACAGGCCCAATCCCCGTTTGAATCTCTCGTGCTGGCTGATGCCCACTAAGGACCACCCGCGCATGCCCCTGCTCATCTTGCTGGTCCGCATAGGTGGCCAAGAGGTCAGCCACCTCCACTTTCAGCGCCTGGGCAATAAGCTGTTGAGCTCCCGTCCGAATCAAGTCTGTGAGTGAATCCCTACTGTCTCGATCTTCTCCCTCGGCTTTGCTACGCTGCTCCATCGTGGCGTCTCTCCTTTGTAGTTGAAGGTGGATGTGTGAGAACAACCATTTCAACTCGAGACGCCGCGTCTTTTCAACTCACTCCATGCACTACTTTCGATTATAACTCCCCTCCTTTGGTCACAAATTGTAGCGTAACACCCTGTCCGAATTCCTAGGACCACCTCTATTGGCCTCTCCATGATCAGGAAGTGATTGACGCCCTAAATGTGTTAGTGGAAGCCCATCCGCGCTGGGGGGGGTGGAAATACATTACGCGCTTACAAACTCTCGCGCATCCCTGGAATCACAAACGGATTTATCGCGTCTATCGACAGTTGGGCCTGAATCATCCGCGCCGGACGAAGCGCCGACTGCCAGTTCGCCCCTCCAGCCCGGTGTTTGTTCCAGAGGGCCCGAGCGAGGTGTGGTCCGCCGATTTTATGAGCGATGCCTTGTATCACGGCACGCGGTTTCGCACATTCAATATTCTTGACGACTTCAATCGAGAAGTCCTCGCGATTGAAATTGATACCTCGCTGCGAGCCGAACGAGTCATTCGGATCCTCGAACGCCTGAAGGCAGAACGGGAACTGCCCCACATGATTCGCGTGGATAACGTACTATAAGTGGAAGTCAAGGCCCCATGCAGGCAGACCTCTCCTGTGTACGTTAGTAACAACGACCAAGCCTACGCCTACCCTCCCTGGTGGTCTTCCACTAGAAAATGAGATGCTGTTGACCATAGTGATACAAGGTCCTGCAACAGGCCTTCACGGTACTCAATCCAACACGCAGCCCCCGTGGAAGCTCCGAGCATTATCTACGAGGTCACGAGGTGCCTCGACGGCCCAGGCGAACGGAGTGCTCCACGGGGTGAGGCTGGCTCAAAATAGGGCCGGTAGTCGGTGTCATTTTTGATCAGGCCATGAGCGACCCGCGCCATTTTCGCGGCGACGGCCGACAAGGCCTTGCGCTTGCGATCAGAATTGAGCGGATCACTTTGGATCGAACGTGCATATTTTTGGCGAAACGTATTTTCACGCATGCGTACGGCTCCCTGTGCGGCCATCCAAAAGGCATAGCGTAATCGACCATTCCCATGCTTTGATAAACGAGGCCGACTACGGGCTTGCCCAGATTGATACGTACACAGATCGAATCCACAGTATTTGAGGAACTGCCGATAGTGTGGAAAGCGTCGGAGATCTCCGGCTTCGGCGAGGATGGTTAATGCCAAGATCGGCCCGACCCCGGGCAACGTCCGCAGGCGCTGATAATCAGGATGGGGCTGGAGGGTCTGATCGGCTTGAGTCTCAATACTGGTGCGGAGCGTACAGAGGTGTTGATGTTCAGCCAAAATGACGCGGAACATCTGGATGGCTTCAGAGTCCTCCGCTACCGGGAGCCCAATACTGTGCAAGGCCGTGGCATAGAGGTCATCCAGAAAGCCACGCTTGTTGACCTTCCGACCCACCACCGGGCCGGCTTCTTGATAAAAGGTGTCGCGGTCATACCGAGTAATGGCGGCTGGACAGGGGAAGCGATGCAGTAAATGCGTAAACCACTGGGCCCGGGAGTTTGTGAAATAGCGTTCGGCTTCGGGGAAATAGAGCGGGAGATAATGAGTCAGAATGCTATGTTGCACTCGAACCTTTCGTTGGGAAATATGAAAATGGGTCTGCGCCAATTCCTGGAGATCATTGATGGCATGAACCAAGGGGGCGTGATAATGCTGTGAGATTCCGGTCTTGAGCAAATGCAAGAGCACCTGAGCATCTTTGGGATCATTTTTATCCCAGGAATTATAGAGCGCATCGCGGGTGCGGGCCATCGCAAGGGAGGAGAGCAACCGAAGTTCAAACCCGCATTGGTGGAGAAAGTGTCCGAGCGCCCAGTGATAGACGCCCGTGGCCTCAAACCCAATGAGGACTGGAGCTGCTACCCCCTCAAGACGGTGCCGGAGTTGGTCATAGTCGTGACGGGTATTGGCCATCCGCCACCGCTGGCGCGAGCCGTCCGGACATTCCATGAGGACTTCATGATGCTGTTTGGCAATGTCGATGGCGACAAAAGTTCGCCGGGAATGAGTGGTCGAGCAGGTTGCCATAGGATGTCCCTCCTAAGAAAAGTGAATAAGTCACTCTATTCTAGAAGAGATCTGAGCGAATGAGGATCTTGCTTCCACTTATACTATGGCTCTGAGTTTGTGAAACATGAGGTGCTCGCGACTGCCCTTGAGGCCCGCACCTACTTCGCACATCCCTATTCCTCATGGGAGCGCGGCATCAATGAAAACACGAACGGACTGTTGCGCCAGTTTTTTCCGAAAGGCACAGATTTTCGGAAGATCTCGTGGCAACAAGTGCAAGCCGCGGTCGACAATCTGAATAACCGTCCACGGAAAACTCGAGGATACCAAACCCCGAACCAACTCTTTCACAACCACTTCGTCCCGCTGCTGGAGCACAAAATTGCACTTGCTACTTGAATTCAAGGACGAACCAGACAAACCCTTTGGGGTTAAATAATCTTAGCTGGCATTAATTATCTTATACAAATCACAAGAGTCTTACTCAGAACCTTGATTACCTCAACACTTCTATAGCCAATTATTGATAAGCAAAAACGGCGACCAAAAATTAGGATGTTGGTAGGCAGGGTTTTCTAATATTTTCATTTGCGCTAGTTGCAGGGCTTTGGCTTTCGATAACGTTGAATCTTTGAGTTGTTTGTAAAATTCTCCAACCAAATCCGAAGCTACGACATCATCGATAAACCACAAGGTCGCCAACGCACTACGGGCTCCAGCCTTCACTGCCACTCCTGCCAAACCCAAGGCTGCACGATCATCTCCTGCCGCCGTCTGACAGGCACTGAGGGTCAGCAATTCTAAGGGGGCCTTTCTAAATCGGAAAAGGCCCACCAGCTCAGCCAGCCGATTCATGGTAATTTTTTCATCATAGGCTAGCACAAACGTATCTTCTACATTACTTTCGACCAATCCATGTGAGGCAATATGCACAATATTGTAGTCTTTATTTTCTAGTTGTTCTTGCATGTTCTTTACGACAAAATTCTTATTGAGTAGCTGCTTCCCTTTAAATATTTTTCGAATTGTGTCTAGCTCTCTTCCCACAGAAGGAAGTGCAGCGAACCCTTGCACAGATTCTGTAATCCCCAGAGACAGAACATTAATACCTTCGCGATTTAAGGGTTTGGGGTCAGTCATGGTCACCCCAGGCGTAACAGCCATGGCATACTTTTCAATTAAATATTGTTTGCCATCATTTAGGGCGGCAATTGGAATGGACCGTAAAGCTCCATCTGGCACGAAGACGAGCGTTTGGACATCTTCTTCTTTTAAGTCCTGCTCTAAAGGCTCAATCAACCAGGTATTGAGTTGGCGAGCACTTTGTTTAAATCGTTGGCTCTCAAATTCCTGCAACTCACGTCTAAATTGCCTTGCAACTTTTGTCACATCCTGCTCACTGATTTCCACAGTATATTGCCTAAGCCCGGTGGGCAAATTTGCAATAAGCTCAATCCGGTCTTTCAAAAGAATTGGATAAAGAATAGCCGTTTTTGGTGACGTCGTTCTTAAAGTTTCCGTGAGCGTTTGAGAAGGCTCCACGCAATTTTCTTGAAAATAATCCTGTAGTTCCGCTGTTTTAAATCCTTCAATGGTATTTCGCGCTTCCCTCAAATACTTAGATCCTAATTCTTCGCTGGAAACAACTTTTGCCTCTTTTAGTAATAAATCTGCTAATTCAAAATACATTTGTCCTACCCCGTCGCGAAATGCGGCACCTTTAGCTTGGTAGGCTATTGATACTTCATTACGGATAGGTTGAAGCGAAGCAATTGCTCGTTGGTAGGCTTGCCTAGCACCATTCCGCTCTCCTTGTTCCCTGAGAATTCTTGCCGTTTGCCAATGCCATTGAAAGAGAGCTTCCGTCGCTACCGCTTTTTGGCTCAATGCCACAGCTTGCCGAGTGACATGTAATGCTTCCTGGTATTGCCCATTCCGCTCATATAAATGCCCTAAATGCCCTAAAGCATAGGATTCTCCACGACGATCCCCAATGGTATGGGCAATACCTTGAGCTTGTTGAAGTGTTTCAAAAGCACGTAATCTTCGACTTTTTCGCGGTCCTGACTCAGTCTGCTGTTCCAATGGTAATGTGAAATTATATTTGGGAACAACATGCATTTCTGCTAACTCTTGAGGACCAGAACCAGGGATTATTTCCACGCCTCGATTGCCTCTCTGGCTGCTTGGATCCATGTACTTAATCGCCGGTGACATTCCTCCAGTTATAATTTTCTTTGGTAAATCAAGTTCACCAAAGAGAATCCCTACTGTAAGTAACCCATTCACTTTTCCATATCCATCTCGAAGGGAAGCAATTTTTTCTAACGCCAAATCTAACCGCGCTTCGCTATTTTCTAGTAATCCTTCCTGACTAGCAGCTTTTGCCGAATTAATTAAGGCAATTAATTCCAACTCTAAATTGCCTGTTTTTTCGGCTAACCCAGCAGCTTCTGTGTAAGCACCCAATGCCGCATTATTTTTATTTAAGGAGTTCCAGACATTTCCAATAGCATTTAATAACCCAGCTACCAACGATAAATGCCCCTCTTCTCGGGCTAACTGCAAGCCCTTTCGTAACAGATCTAAGGCTTTTCTACGTTTTCCTAGCTCAAATGCCATCGTTCCCAGCTTTTCTAAAGATTGTGTCACTCGTATAGAATCATTGGTTTTTCTCCCCTCTTCTAGAACATTATTGAAGTACTTTGAGGCCTCTTGATATTGTCCAAGCCGTCGATATGCCTCACCCTGTAGCATATCCAGCACAAAATCCGAACCATCCTCATGTCTTTCATTTTGATTTTTTTTGGCTTTTTGCCACTGAACTAGAGCCTGTTCAAAATTCCCGGAAGCAAAAAGCTTTTTCCCTTCCTCTAAAAAATTAGATTGAGGAAAAACTCCTGCCACCTCTTCCGCATATATCGGAATAATTGGGCTTACCCAAATGGTTATTCCTAGTAGTGATAGGAGGACCAAAATTTTCTTTTTCATAACGATGCCCCCTTTGTACACGATTTTCAATCTAATAGAATCAACAATTTATACTCACCTATCAATAGGGGAACAGATCCCTACTATAAAATTATACAAAGTGATTCTAAAAATAATGTTTAAATAATGCAAACATATTCGATCTATTGTTTTCCTCACCCCTTGCTTTCATTTGAAACATTGATTATTACTCTAGAAAACTGTGAAGCAAATTCTTATCTAACCATCTGTTCCTTTTTCTATCACCTTTCTGAAAGGAGTGAGCATGTTACGTACATTGTTTTTGAAGAAAAATGTCTGGAAAATCTTGCTAGCTGGATGCTGTATTTTCGCGATGCCTACAACGGCTTGGGCAGGTTGTGGTGATCTACCCGATCATGCAGCATTAACTGCCGCGCTTCAAGCTAATGTTAATGCCAGTGGCGGTCCAAGTAATGGAGGTTTGGATAATCATATGTGGGCTACTATTGTGGATGCCGATGGAACAGTTTGTGCCATAGCCAAATCTGGAACTGATCGTGTTGATCAATGGGGCTTAAGTCGTGTGATTTCGGCACAAAAAGCCAATACAGCAAGAGGTCTTAGCCGGGAAACCGGGTCTGGGGGAGTAGAAATTGCTCTTTCGACGGCAAATTTATGGGCAGCCGTTCAACCTGGTGGAAGCTTGTTTGGCTTGCAGCATAGCAATCCTGTCGACACAAAGGCTGCATATGGAGGAAATTCTAAACATAATGGCACTCATCAGGATCATATGGTTGGAGAAAAAATTGGTGGCGTCAACGTGTTTGGAGGCGGTTTAGCTTTGTATAAAGGCGGGAAAATTATTGGAGGTCTCGGCGCAAGTGGTGATACCTCATGTGCTGATCACAACGTTGCTTGGCGTGTCCGACAAGCCTTAAGCCTCGACAATGTACCGGGAGGGATTGGACCAAATGGCAAAGATGGGATTATCTATGATGCCTCACATGCTTTCGGGCATCCAGAATGCGGATTTAACGAAAAAGCCATCGCCATTTTGATTGGTGCAGGTGGATAAATTCGTCTACTGATATTCATATTTAATGAAATACAGTTGGGGCGTTTCATAAAAAGAAATGCCCCAATGTATCCCGCTTTTCTATTTTCCAACATTATTGTTAAATTGAAATGATTTTCGGCATAGATCTAGATGCAGCAATATCCGTTTAGCCAAGACTATGAGCAACCAGAACCGCCGTGCCCCCCACTACACGGATTGAGATACATCCACACTCTACTTTGTTTCTACTAAAGGGCAATGACTACTGAAAACTCTACGGCCACTTATATTGCTCCCCTTGACATCGAAAGAGATTGTCTTTGCTCAACAAATTGCAAATCCTATGGCCGAAGGAATAACTTTTATACCGGAAAGGACATTTAATACACACTCTATTTTGTGGGCAAGATAATACTTTGGTCAAAGTGACAAACATCCAACCAGAACTGCGAAATTATTTCGTGATTTCTTCTCATATCGCAAGAGCTACAAATGAATCACAAGTAAATAGAACAATGACAAACCAAATAATCCCCATTTTTTATGTTCATTGCCCCACACCACCACCTTTCTAAAATAACTGATCAATCTCCCTTCGCATATCCTCATTGGAGCGCGAGGAAGAAATCAAAACTTCTGAACAAAATACTGTGCAAATTTACCCTTAAAATTCTTTATTGATTATTCTTTTTGTATTTGTCCTCAGAGCGCGTATTAGGCTAGCATACCGTCTGTTTTGACTTAACCATTTCCACAAAAGACGAGGATTGAATGTCAATAAAAAAACAAAATTTGACCAAAAGTCTACCTATTGCTGATTTGGCTGACCCGCATGACTTGTATCAAAAGAGCGTACAGAGTCCCGACAATGATATGGAGTTTTTATCCGACTATTTCAAAGACTATACCGGCAAAACCCTTCGGCAATTTCGCGAAGATTTTTGCGGAACTGCTTATCTTTCCTCGCATTTTGTCAGCCAACATGCAAAGAACCAGGCGCTTGGGGTAGATCTTGATTGGCCAACTCTTAATTGGGGCATGAAGCATAATGTGTCTCACCTGTCTCCAGATGAACAACAACGTCTCTCATTGGTCAATGCCAATGTTTTGGATGTACATGAACCACGTATGCAAATGATTGCAGCCTTAAATTTTTCCTATATGGTGTTTCATGACCGCCCTACCCTACTGCAATACTTAACAAATGCAAAAGAATCCCTTCAGCCAGGTGGACTGTTAATCATGGATATTTGGGGAGGGAGTGAAAGTCAGGTTCTTCAAGAAGAAGCAAGGGAAATCGAAAACTCTGGAGACTCAGAGATTGGCGATTTTATTTTCATCTGGGATCAAGACACGTTCGATCCCTTCACCCATCGCTATACCACTCGGATTCATTTCTCCTTCAGCGATGAGAGTGAGATTCGCAACGCCTTTGTTTACGATTGGCGATTGTGGACGATCCCTGAGGTCACGGAACTTATGAATGAGGCAGGATTTCAAGACATTCATGTTTTATGGGAAGGTACAGACCCTGAAACGCAAGAAGGAACACAAATCTATCACCGCACAGAAAAGGGTGACGCAGACCTGGCATGGATCGCCTATCTCGTGGGCAAGACGCCTTCTAGATAATGGATACCTAGGAAACACATTTCTAGGTCAACCATATCGGCCCTCGTACTTTCGAGAAGCGCCGCACTTCGCCTCGCTCCGAGACAGAAGTCTGAAATACATCCAAGGTAGCCAGGAATTGACAACGAAACGCTTCCCAACTCTTTGTATTAATTTCTATATCTTTTCCTTAGCTTTTGATAGGTTAAAAAGTTGAGCAGCCATGGCATTGAACTGCACGGATATTGAAAGCATCTTAGGGGAAATTCAAGCCGTCGTCATCGGGGGCTGGATTCAAAAAATTCACCAACCACAAGACTTGAGCATCACATTAGAGGTTAGATCCCCTGGTACCAGTATCATCCTTTATCTGTGCGTAGATTCCCAATGGGCAAGATTGCATTTAATATCAAAAAAATACTCTAACCCATCCACCCCTCCGCCTTTTTGCCAATTTCTCCGCGCACATCTGGAAGGCGGATGCATTGAGGAAATCACGCAACAACCTAACGATCGCCTCGTGTATTTCACCATACGAAAAGTTAAGACAATCTATCAATTGGTCATTGCGTTAATAGGTAATAGAACAAATATTTTACTTCTTGATAAGGAATCCCGACTCCTCACGTCTTTAAAACCAAGTCGTTGCAAAGTCGGCGAGAAGTTTATTCCACCTACGACTTCTTCACCCTTATCAGAGAACCGCGTATCTTTATGGAGCACCAGAGCAAACCCGCAGTTTCCGGCAACAAATAACACATTCGCTGCAATCTATCCTATCTCAGCGTCGTTAGAAACCTCCTATGATCACAAAGAACGGCAAGATAGTGCACAAAAACTTCAGGACCAACAACTAGCCCATGCCAAAAAATCCTTGAAAGCTGCCAAAAGAAAATTTCATGCTTTACAAGAAGATTTTAAAAAAGCCGAACGCTATCGTGAATATGGTCGATATGGTGAATTGATGAAGAGCAATCTCCATGAATTACAAAAAGGCCAACCAACAGCCACCCTCATTGATTACTTTGACCCGGCATTACCGACATTGACTCTTCCTCTAGATCCTGCGAAAGATCCGGTTCGAAACATGGAAGATTATTTCCGAAAGTATCAGAAATATCTGGGAGCACAAGAACACCTTATCCCCCGATTAACAAAACAAGAACAACAAATAGAAAAATTGGAGCAACAACTGATACAAATAGCACAAGGGAATATCATCTCTGCCTTTTCAAGCAAGGCATCAGCCACACCAAAAAAGAATTTCGTACGCGCATCTCACCCCCAGAAAGTACACTCAGCGCCCGCCCAGGGCTACCGCACGTATACCTCAGCAGATGGCATATCCATTTTGGTGGGCAAAACCGCAAAAGACAATGATCACCTTACCTTTAAAGTTGGCAAACCGGATGACCTTTGGCTCCATGCCCGTGGAACGCCTGGCTCACACGTTATTGTAAAGTTAGAAAAAGGGAAGACCATCCCACACGACACTTTAAAAGATGCAGCAACGTTGTCCCTCTGGTTTAGTGATTTGCGAAAGAGTGGGAAAGGCGAAGTGATTTATACATTGAGAAAATTCGTTAAGAAAGCCAAAGGCCAGAAACCAGGAGCCGTTCATGTCACCCGTGACAAATCTTTATGGATTGAAATACAAAAAAACCGATTACATCGATTAAAAGGAGATACATAATACGATTACTTTCCTTTTCCACATCGCCCGTAATTCTTTAAACGAATGTGTGCTAAGTCTAGTTGGAATTTGAAGCGGCTCCCTTCACTGTGCTGAGATGGCGTTCGACCAAGAACAACCATCGTCCGCGCGTCATGAAAGGAGCCACGACATGAGCAGTATTACGAACGCTGCGAACAGAAGCAAGAAGAGGAAACTGTTGGGAACGGCCCAGGTCTTCGGGCCGCACCACTATGAAGCCTTTGATGTGGACAGTAAGCTGGAATGTATTCGGAACCTGATCCCCTTGGGACTCATGCATCTGCACGAGATCTTGGAGAACGAGGTGTGTGCCTTGGCTGGGGCCCGCTATGCGCGAAAAGCCGCTGATCTTCCTGGCCGGCGTCATGGCAGCAATCCGGGGAGCGTACAGCTGGCGGGGCAACGGCATCGCCTACGCATCCCTCGTGTTCAACACCAACAGGGTGGGGAGATCTCATTACAGACGATTGATCGTTACCAAGGGACTGGCCAGTTGGATGACTTGCTCCTCAAGCGAGTGCTGTATGGCATTTCGTGTCGGAATTATGAAGCCGCAGCCGAAGCGGTCCCCGGCGCGATTGGCCTGTCCAGTTCGACCGTATCGAGAACCTTTGTGCAGGCGAGTGCCAAGCAACTGAAGGCGTTGCAAGAGCGTGATCTCCGTGAGCTAGATCTAGTGGCCGTCTTTCTCGATGGCAAGATGTTTGCCGACATGACGATGGGCATTGCCGTGGGGATTACCCTCACGGGGGAGAAACACGTGCTGGGGTTTGTGGAAACGGGGACAGAAAACGAGACCGTTTTGACGCCGTTCCTCCGCTCCTTGGAGGAACGGGGCCTCGACGATTCCCAGGGTCTCTTGGTGATCATTGATGGCGGCAAAGGGTTGCGCGCGGCCGTACGCCAAGCGTGGGGCTCGACCGCCTTAGTGCAACGCTGTCAGTGGCATAAGCGCGAGAATGTTGTGCGCCATCTACCCAAAGGCGAACAGGTGGCCTGGCGACGACGGCTTCAACGCGCGTATCAGCGTCCAACGTATACGGAAGCCAAGACCGCGCTCGGTCGCCTGCAGCAGGAACTCGAGACTCGGAACCAATCCGCGGCGCGGAGCTTGGCCGAAGGGTTGGAGGAAACGTTGACCGTGCATCGGTTGGGCATGTTTGCATGCCTCGGCCTCTCCTTCAAAACGACGAATTGCCTGGAGTCGATCAATGCCTTGGTGGAAGAGCGGTGTGCGAAGGTCGATCGCTGGACGAACTCAAATCAACGGCAGCGATGGTTGGCCACTGCGCTGTTAGATATCGAGCCACGACTGCGCAAAGTGAAAGGCTATCAACATCTGCCGCAGTTACGCGAGGCACTGAAACGGGAACTGCGCTTGGAGATGACCACGACTCGGAAGGTCGCATAATATTAACCTGGGAGCCGTGACGCATTCCAACTAACTTTGGGCTTGACTCACGACGAACAGTCAGCACAAGCAACCGGTATTTGAGAACTTGGTTCACCGTCAATTTGCTGTGCCCCTAATCGACCAGGTCTACGCCTCTGATGTGACGTACATCTGGACCCAGGAAGGGTGGGGCTATCTGACGGTGGTGATAGATTTGTGTTCCAGGAAAATCGTGGGATGGAGCATGGGCTCACACATGAAAGCCCAGCTGGTGTGTGATGCCTTGACCATGGCGATCTGGCAACGGCGGTCACAAGCCGGCTTAATCCATCATTCGGATCGGGGGCCACAGTATGCCAGCAAGGCGTTTCGGCGCTTGCTCAAAACCCACGGGCTTCAAGGCAGTATGAGCCGTCGGGGGAATTGTTGGGATAATGCCGTTGTTGAGAGTTTCTTTGGGTCTTTGAAACAAGAACGGATTCAGTAGTTCAGCTACCAAACGCGTGATGAAGCCCAACAAGATGTGTTGAATTACATCGCCATGTTTTATAACCGATCCCGGTTGCATTCATATCTGGGCTACATCAGTCCAAATAACTTTGAGCGCCAATTGCTAAACATGAAAAACGTGGCTTAACTGGGGTGTCCTAAATAGCTTGACCAGGTCACTAAGCTCGGCCTGCGCGACCGTGACCAAAGCCGTTGTGCTCCCATACGAAAGTGGACTTGCCAAATCCGGCGGCCGCGATATCGGCCATTGATTTATCTCCAAGTTACACAAAATAAGTCCCGCCCCCTTTTCCGTTGATGGAATGCGCGCTCAGGCCTCTGGCGATCGATTGGGCAAAAAGACAAGATCCCTCGGATGCATATGCTGTCACTCACGCGTGAGGTCAAGGATGATCTACTTTGTTGATTGGGGAACAGAAAAACATTGAAATTTTATCGTATTAGGGTGCGATCTTCAGACAAAATACACGTCCATACGAACCGTAGTCGAATATGTGTTCAAATCTGAAATCAGGCCTGCGCTCCATCAATTCCGAAAAAGCTCTCGGCTGACCAACATTTTTCGCCTCTCCATAACTTTTCCAATCGTCCATGATAACCAAGGATCCTGATCTAAGCCGTGATTCGAGAAAATTGAGAACATCGACAGTCGAACTGTACAAATCGCAATCTACCAACGCGATTGCGATTTCCTTGATGTTGTGGTTGAGGACGGTGGCCGAGGCTAAGCTTTCGTCAAAGTAGCCTTTTGTGAGAAACGTACGGTTCCAATCAACACCGTTGGTATTTAGTTTGTCGACCACGTAGTCGAGTGAACAGGCATACTGACCCTCGTGAAATGGTTGTGGCCCATCACTGACCACATCTCCCTCTTCAGGCTTCGGCAACCCTTCAAACGAGTCAAAACCGAAAAACCGCATCTGCTCGAAACCAAATTCAATTGCGAGATTTTGCGCGTGCAGAAAGGTGTACCCTTTGAATACACCAAACTCGCAGTAGTCACCTCGAGAGAGCTCTGGATGGTCACGAATTCTCTCAAAACACTGCTTGACCGCATCTGGCAAGGCGCTCCCTGCAGGGGAAAACCCGTGCAGAAACCGGTAGTATGTTGCACCGGCGATCCGATTTAGCCCGAGAAAACGCAAGACACTCAGTAGTTGTTTTCGCATAGTTTCTCCAGATCGATTCGTCCACTCTCCGAATATTTATCTATTACCTCACAACGAAACGTGATCATACAGGTTGAAGACACTGATCAAGGATCTAATAGACAATGGCTAGCTCGAATCACCAACACAGAGTCTGTTACGCGAAAAGTCAGAGTTTCATTTGAAGGATCAGGCGAGGGGAGTTCTGTCCACCGTCCATCGATGGTGTCAAATCTGGTTACGCAGAAGCCTTGCTGAAAACGACTTGCAACTTCCGCGTACGGCAGCTGTACAACGGTTCGCCAATCATACGCCAGGAGAACATCATCATCAGCCAACATAAGGGGATCTGCACTCGATATTCGGTGAATTGGTGCCAACATCGCAATGTCTATGCGTTCGAGGAAATGTTTCGCATGCGTAAACGCACCCTGCAGTAACAATTCGCTGCACCCGGCTGTCACCGTGCCACGAACAAAGTCACCGCAACGTTTCGCGCCATACGTCGGGTAGGCACCGGCAAACAATAATGCCCAAGTCTTCTTCCTAATTGCCTGCGCGGTGAGCGTTGGATCGTTGCCAGTTTCATAGCCAAATTCTTCGTTGATGATTGGACGGGGAAACGCTTCTCTGTGACTGAGAACCATGCTGTAGAGTTCTAAGGGAGTGCCGTAATCCTGCAGGTTCTGCCATCCTACCCACCTAAGATCTGCGTCTTGCTGGTACAGGAACTGCTCGTACGCGTGCGCACTGATTAGCGGTCCAGCGCCGTTTATTTGTTGCATATGTTTGGCAGTTCTACGAGACCACTCAGGTACTTCCCGGTATTCATTGTGTTCGTTCCCAAGATCAAACATGACGTTTGGATAGGCCCCAAGTCTGGCAGCTACGTAGGCATAGTAATTCTGTTCTTTGTCCGAATACGCAGCGGGAAAAAACTTTTGGCCGCGATCAATCGTCATTATCAAGCTACCAAACATACGGTGTTTGGCCATGTGGTTGAGTATGCGCTCGATTCGCTGCCAGTGCGTTTCGTTCATGCCTGTGTATTGCTGCCCACCGAACAAACGATTCACCCAGCTCTGGTCAACTTCAAATGGCTGGACGTGGCCATTCCACTGTGAGTCGTAATGAGCGCCAAATTCGCCGTCGATCAGCTTTCCCTGTACTAGAAATCGAATTCGATTGATGCCTAATGTATGCAACTGATCGATGGTCGAGAGAATCTGTTGGGTATTTTTTAGACCTAACAGCCCGTAGGCGGTTGTGCCGAGTGGATGAAAACTCAATCCGTTCGAGAGTACAAAGCGGTAGGGGTAAGCTGGATCGAGTTGTGGAAATCCCCAATCTGGTGGAGCGTCGATCTCGAATTCGATCTTCTGCCTCTCATCGTTGACCGCCACATAATGACCTTTATGGTGGGTAGGAATTCTCAACAGATGTCGTGGATTTTGTTCTGAAGTGCAGAATGAGTGAATCAGGCAGTCGCCCTTCGGTGTAGTCAAATGAAATAGGTGGCCTACCGAACCCTTTTTAGCGTCACAGTATGCTGCTTCGGACTCGAGAGGTATTTCACGGTACAATTCCGCAAAAGCATTGGAGGTGGCTACCAGTAGCAAAACCCAACATGGTGCGAAAAAGATGTTGATCCGCTTCATTTATCTTCTCGTGAATATCACTTTGGCAGGATTTCCAGACGCGATGACGTTTGCAGGCAGCTTCGAAGAGACGACAGAATTCGGTGTTATAATCGAGCCATCTCCGATTTCAGCACCATCAAGTATAACGACGCCAGATGTAATATGCACATTATTACCGATGCGGATACCAGTTGACTTGAATCCTTGGCTGCGCATTGTTTTTTCTATATTGGTGTAAACGTGGTTGCTTGCGACAATTGTAGCGGCTGGTCCGATCATACAGTCTTCGCCAATGTATAGCCCACTCGACCCCGACGCTAAACAAGAGAATGGACTAATCGCAGTACGCGCGCCGATTTCCAATGGTCCGTCATTGCTCTTCAAGCGACAGTAAGAAGAAATTTCAACATGCTCACCTATCACCAAGTTTTTTGTCAGTTCGATTTCAGATCTGAAACTTACCTGGCACTTTCGTCGTACAAATAAATACACGCTGATCACTATTGGTGGTATTAAGTATCTTCTGGCCACTTTGCCTAGATCCATTGGTCCAGCTCCTGCTGAGTGTTTTCGCGCAGCCAATGTCTCATCAAAGGAGTCCTTCCTTGTGAAACCACTGGATCATGTTCGCCAGACCTTCCTTCAAGCTAATTTTGTTTCGTAGTGCAGGATGCACTTGGCCTTAGTAATTGTGATAAAGCGAGACTTTGCGACAAAGGCAAGCCGGCGACGATGTAAGGGTGATTCAGCGTTGAACAGCCGAAATAGACTCTCACAACTTATCGTAGCTAGATAGACAAAGTGATAAGGTACCTTAAAACATGAATATTTTCCACCAGTTAAACCGGCGATCATCTCACTGAATTCGTTGAGGCTAAAACTCTTGGCACTTCCAATTATGAAAGCCTCGCCGAGGCCTTGTGGTGTGCGAGCAGGCAACAATATCCCTTGAATGAGATCACTCACGTAAACGAAGTGATAGTGTGTTTCGCCGTCTCGGATCATGACCATCCTCTTTTTCGCGATCGCCCGAATGAGCTTCAAAAATCGAGTATCGCTTTAATCACCGAACTGAGAATCTGTTTAAACGGTTCCTCAAAATCTATTTTGGTTACGTTTCGTCCCAATTACCTATATGTATAGCTCAAAAATAGTGTTGTTGGAGATTTGAACGGTGCTATTGAAAGTATCAATCAACCTCGGAAGAGAGGCCACCATGATAAAAAACCTGGCGAGATCAAATTTCTCAAATGATCTTCCTGGTAATTCACGGGATCTTTAGGTGATGTTTAACGATGTCTCTGAGCTTTGAAACATTCTGTATGGATTGAATCTCCTCCATAGAAAGGGAAATCGAAAATTCTTGTTCAATGGCCGTCACTAGCCGTAAGTGATTCATGGAATCCCAGTTTTCGGCTGTATCGGGCGTGAGATCATCCGAGATTTGCTCATTTTCAAGATCAAGAATATCTGCCAGTATTTTATTGAGTTGTTCATTAATCATCCGACCTCCAATAGTTGAATCCCTGGACAGTCAATAATCTTAACTTTGTTACGGGAGAGTTGATACTGCTTTACACCATTATCTAACAATTCAACCTGTGCAAAACCTTGTTGGTCGTAAAATTTCCCAACAGGGATATTTTTCTTTGTTGGCTTGAGTTCTGCTCGAATCTCTTGATAATTCTCATTCAGCAGAAAGTTTTTCTTAATTTGGTTCATCATAGCAGTTTCAATGCCACGTCCCATGACCCGACAACTCAACAAGAAACTATCGATAACAATGGTCTCGCCATCAGCATTAAGCAGAAATACGCCAACCATTCCTAAGGCTCCAAAATTGTCCGTCACCTCAACCACGTATAGCCACCAGGCATCATCATTAATAAATGCTTCTATTTCAACAAGTCCATACCGTTTCGTGGTGAGATTAAATTGATTGGTTTTAGAAAAAAGTTGGTGGATCCGTCCTAGATGTTCACGAGTGGCCAAACGCACAGTGAGTGTCGTCCCCAATCCTTCCAAAAACTCGGTCACATCTCCGAGTTCACGTTGATACTCTTGTCGTTTCGTATTCTGATGATACTGGAGAGTTTTAGTCCGATCTTCTTCTGTTAGGATTAATTTTTCAAAATGAAATACCTGCCCAAGCACCTGAGTATACTGGGAAGGATCTTTGGGAAGATGTATGGTGTGCACATGAGGCATCATTTGGCGAACCAGCTCACATTCCACTGGATTGTCATCGATAAAGACAAGGCTATCTTCACTAATATTAAGCTCTGCCGCAATGCTCGCAATATTTTGGCATTTGGTTTCCCAATTGATCCGCATAGCGGAAAAATCTTCAACGCATAGGGGCATATCTGCTCGAGATTCAAATACTTCCATGGCATCACCAAAATTATTCTTACTGCAGACCGCTAACAATATGCCCCGCTCCTTCAGTGAACGAATTACCTGTTGAAATTCAAAAAAAGCTTCTCCTTCTGGATCTCCGTGGCCAATTCTGATTCCTCCTACCCCTTCTTCACCAACTACTCCACCCCATAGAGTATTGTCCAGATCCACCACCAAACACTTTTTGGTCTTTCCCTTGATTGCCAAAATATATCGTACAATTTCATCTGCAATGACCGGAAAACTCTGTTCATCCCATTCGATTTTTGCGAGATAGTACATCTTAGAATCAAACGCTCTCATCTTCCCCCGATAGGACAGAATGTAATCAAGGTCAAAAATATACACCCGAGGGTCTACTCTGAAGGTTCGAATCAGGTCTAGATTCAATTGGCGATAAAACTCAACTTCTCCAAAATCTAGCTGGGTATCTGCAATCCCCGCCTGACGAAATAGTGGGGTTGGGAAATTGGAGATTAAGAGCGTGGCATCAGTCTTCTCTTTCACAACGTCTGTACAATCATGTATATGGGCAACAAGACGCTCTAATTCCTCTTGGCGCTGCGGCAAACTTAAGCTCATAAATTCTGAAAAGATTTTCGGTGAAAGTTGCCTCATGGAGAGGGTTAAAAAAATTAGACTGGGATGAAATTTTGCTAAGGCACTATCTGGATTAAGCACTTCTTGAATATATTGATTATAGGGCCCAAGATAATCAGACACGAGAATACTCTGCAGAGCACTCGCGGTTGCCACATAACGAGGAAGAGGATCAAGCGTGAAATTACCAAGGTAGGCTACGCGGATATCCGCCTCAGCGCGGAATTTCTGAAGAGTTCGATACAGCAGGTCAACATCCCGAGTCTGAAACGATGCAGTCCCCGCGCTTTGAAGGAATGCCTTGAGTGTCGACCAGGACTCCTTCTCCCTTATCAACTGTTTCAAATCAGAATCCAAAAAGTTCCCTTTCCTTCAATAATTAACGCGGCGCCGCTCATCGAATTTTCGTGAAACCTTACACACTTGAAAACTCAGTCTTTCAAACTTCCTACCTCAATAATTGCGATAGTCCCTGCAAAGTACCATGGAGCAGTAGCTACCCACGGGCTTACGCCACTTGGTCTTCTGCGCTGGCTTTGATAGCCAAACATAGATATGTCGATGGTCAACTTCCCTTCAACTAGAAAAGTGGGGAATTCTAAACAACCTCCCCATTCTGACGACATCAACTCAAAACGTCATTAACTTTTGAACCCGTCGCTACACATACCTAGGCCCGTAACATTGATTAATGGAAACCTCATCACTGCAAGAGTTTCCATCTCAAAAAAGACAGATGACATAGGAAAACGAAGGAAAACCGAAAGAGAAAAGACTTCTTCACGGACCAAAAGTCTTTACCTGAGACTGGTTACCGCACTAAAAACCAGGGATCGGCGACAGCTGTAATATTGAGAAAGACTTGATTGACCACAACATCAGTGGCAACCGTCCCTCTAGAACGTTGATCAATTCGCGAATAGCTCAAATTCCCAAAGAGCCATTGAGTAAAGGAATAACCTAACCCGGTCTGCACACGGTAGGTGGTAGTATCAAAGGCAATCCCACCAATAGAATCATTTTCTGCCCAACCGGCTGAGGCAAACGCATTCATCCGAGCCGTCAAGGCATAATTGCCTCTGCCAGTGACACTTCGAGTGCGAGTTGCCTGAGAAGCCAAGCCTCCTCCACTTCCAACAGTTTGCTGCGCTGACAATCCAAGAGACCCACGTTGAAACGTTTTAGTAAGATTCGCAGACCCGATAAAACCTCTTCTAAACTTACTGTCAACTTGTCGCTCCTGCGTCCCTCCACCAGCCACAGGAACCTGTTCGGTTGCACCTTGTTGCTTCACAAAAGCCACGCCACCGGAAACCGAAGCAGATAACGAGGAAGTGAATGCATGAGTAAGACCAACCTGCGCCGTATGGACGATAATACGATCAGCAGATGTGTTTTGAGTCGATTTCCCAAGAAAATCTGTTTGTCGATACGAATAACTTGGAGTAACGGTTGTGAATTCAGTCGTTCGGTATGGCACAGAAAATGTTCCTGTATGGGTCAAAGAATCTTGAAACCCACTGGAAAAAAAATGTCGATACTGATTCGTGTACCCCAGGGAGGTATTCAGCCTAGGGCTCCAATCATAACCAAGCCTCACTCCAGCGCGGTTATAAAACGCACTCGCTCGGCTTGTGAATATTCCCTGCGTCCCACCTGTCCCACCAATGCTCCCCACACTTCCACTACCCGCTCCTCCTATGCTACCTGCACCACCGGAAGCCGTCCCACTGCCTGGAGTGCCTGAGCCCCCTCCGGCCCCACCAGTCCCACTTAAGACAGGATTGGCTCCCTGTAATGTCGAGGCATTCTCTGCCTCTGAAAAATAAAAAGCATCCAACTGTGGGGTAAAATTCATCGTTTCATCAATACTCACCATCAAACCTCGATACTGCTTCGTCAAAAAAGGGAGGTCCAAAATAATATTGGCATTCTGGTTATATCGGTTCGCATCAGAATTGTTTACGTATAAAGACATCCGACCAGTATAGGTCGCCCCAATCACAATATCCGGATTTTCAAAGAGAAGCGTCAAGTCCGGACCAAACAAGGTTCCAAAATCATCTTCCCTATCATTATCTCGAAAAAATAAATTATCCGTATATGTTTCCGTCAAGCTAATAGAGGATTGCAAACTCAAAGTAGCACCAACTTGCCCCACAAAGGCCAATGCGATTAACAGAACACAACCCATACCAACAATGACCGCCTGATACCAATGATTCATAGAGACCCCTTGCTTTTTGAAATTCCTATTCATGATGTCCATATTTAAGCATTTTTCCTCGTTAACACCACAGTTTGACTATCATAAACATTTAAAGATCAAGAAAAAAGCCTAAGGACCAAGATAAATTCTATCGAAAAACCATAATTCCAATTTTGAAATACCATTCACACACCAGTAGGGAAGATGTGGTCATGTCAAAACTGTGGACTTTCGTGGAGTTGTCAGACCGACCAATTGCAAAATGTGAGATAGAACAGAGATCTTGCAGGACAACCGATTCTTCTCAGAAATTCGCCTGATGTGGTATTAACAAAATGCCGAACCTCTTCTGAGTAGCAAAATAGAAAAAGAAACGGGTTGGGTAATGCACGAATATAGAGCTACAGGAAAACTTTCCATATTGGCAGACATGTTATCTAACAGAAAACTTGCCTCTCACAAATCTGGTAGGAGGTAGCCCGTAAGCTACCCCCTCCCAACAGAACGGGACGTACCGGCCAGGTGTACCGCTCTTCGATCAGTCACCGAACCCATCAGGTTCGGGAGAACGTGCTTGTCCAGTCATGCAAGAAGACCAACCCCCGTTCCCTGAACCAGTTCAGGTTCATCACAAACCGCACGGGTCGTCTCATCACCGATTGCCATCGGTTCATCTTGCGCCAGACACGGTGCGCTTCATGAGGATCACACCCTGCTTGGATCATGATCCGTTGGAATGTTTGTGGGTGCTTCCATTTCTTGAGCTGCGTCGACCTCAGTCGGCTTCGAATCCACGCATCGAGGTCGCGGAACAGATATTTGAATTCCTGTATTCCGAAATAGACCACCCAGCCTTGTACATAGCGGTTGAGCTCCTGGATCACCTGGGCCATCGACAACGGGTTGTTCCGTCGAGTCAGGTCTCGGACTCGGTCTTTGAATCGGAGTCGGGCCGTGGTGCTGACTCGGATCCTCCCCATCAGGAGTTGAAACCCCAGAAAGGTCAGATCCTTGATCGGGGTCACCCGACTTTTCTCCTGATTCACCGTCAGCCCCAGTTCTTCCTCCAGATACCGGATCGTCCCCTTCATCACCCGCTGAGCCGCTCTTTCTGATCGCCCCACGATCACCAAGTCATCCGCCCAGCGAGCATACCCCAGGTGGCGCTCCTCCAGTGTGTGATCCAGTTCATTCAAGACGATGTTGGAGAGCATAGGGGAGAGCGGCGAGCCTTGTGGGCACCCTTTGGTCGTCTGTTCCCATTCCCCCTTCACGATGACCCCGGCTTTGAGCAGTCTCGCGATCAGGGTCACGAACAGCTCATCCGCCACCTTGCGGCGGATCAGTTTCAGGATGAGCCCATGAGGGATTTCATCAAAGAACGCTTGCAGATCAACCGCGACCGCCCACTCTTTCCCTTCTTTCACCAGCCCCTGTAGATGCCGTATGGCCTGATGCTGGCTTCTTCCCCTGCGGAAGCCGAAGTTGGAGGCCGTGAAGTCCGGATCGAAGAGCTCTTCCAATACGCTGTGCATACTGGTCCCTACGATCCGATCCATGATCACCGGAATCCCTAACTTCCTCATCTTGGCTGTCCCGGCTTTCGGAATCAGCACTCGTCTGGCTGGTTGGAAGCGGTAGTGCCCTGCCTTGAGCATGGCATGAATCCGCGACAGGAGGGGGTCCTCCCGTTGCGCAAAGTCGTCTACCGTCATCTGGTCGATCCCCGCTGCGCCGGCATTTTTCCTAACCTGTTGCCATGCCCTGTGCAGTCGTCCCGGTTCATAGACCTTCACCAGCACGTCTCGTTCCTTCATCTCACGTTCTCCGTGATCTCCGTTCACACCACGAATGGCCGGGCGGCTTGGGGCCTTCTGACCTGGACCGGGTGCCTGATGACCTTGATGTATCCCATCTTGGTATCTCTTCCGAGCTTCAGCGTCCCCATCGTGATTTCTGGTCCTTCCACGCCACACTGTGTCGACTCCGCGATGCGATCACTGTCACCTTTCGTCAACGGCTTCCCCTATCTCGAGAACGCGTTCGAGATAGCCAGACCGCACCCGACTGACTTTTTTTTCTTTTTCGTCTGTTGATCCATTCGGTCTGATCGTCAGGGTATTTTCCTCCACACTGTTACCAGGTTTCATCGGCCCTGAGTCGTGAGTACTATCCGTCGATCTGCCACCCTCTGCCCCTCCTTGCTTTGGGATCTCCTCATCAAGTCGGCTTGCGGTCGTCGCTGGCAACCAGCCACGACCGGGCAGGAGGGCTTCCCTGGGTAAGACACACCACCTCCCCATATCCCGTCCGGCTTCATGTCAGGTCAGTGCGCCGGCTATTAGGCCTCGCCTAGTCACGTCGGCTCGACCTCCTCCCCAACACCATCTAGCCGGTTCGCTGTTCGCTACGTACACGGGTTCTGCCTCATGCTTCCTCCAGACATTCCATTTCTGGTGATGCCCTTGCCTTGTTGGCGTCGTCCTTCCGTCCGGTCACGGCGGACCATTCTGTTCCCGACTTCCGTCGGAAACGGCGGCCTGTGCGTCATGCCAGGCACACATAAATACCCCCGTGGCAAGACTACGGGGATATTTATTAACCGCCTGCATTTTCGTTCGTTCAGCTACATGCTGTTGTGTAGCCGTCGTCAATTCAATCAATCGATGTCGCAGTTGATACAACAGAGCAATTCGCTCATCACCTTCAGGAAGTGAGGCTAAACATTGATCAATGAGTTCCAGTGGAGGAACATCCATTGTTGTATAAGTTTGTCTCGGAGAAGGGTGAGATGGTTTTGAAGACGATTGCGAAGCTGAAGGATGATGGTCGCTCATGATTCCTTATTCCATTCTGTTCAAATGCGCCTACTCACAACGTATCAAAGAACCAATAGACCTAGAAACTTTTCATTTGGTAGACAATGGGAATAGTTAAAAAAAGTCAGCCAGCAATGCCATAGAGCCTTTGTCGTGCGAAATATATTTCCAATTCGTGATCACGGCCAAATGGCGAGAACGTAGTTTAGATGTCTTTTTTTACCATTTCCCATTCTATACATTGTTTTTGGTTGCTTACCCAAGTTTTACAAAAAAAGCGGGGAATCTGTTGCCAGATTCCCCGCTCAGAAGCACGGTCTGCTCTAATGAGTCTATTACCAGCGATCTCCACCGCCACGACCACCTCGGCCACCGCCACCACGATTTCCATCGTAGCCTCCGGTACGTGGTGCTTGAGGCTTGGCTTCATTAACCGTCAGGGTCCTGCCGCCTAACTCAGTCTCATTCAACGCGCCAATGGCTGCCTTGGCCTCATCCTCTGAGCCCATTTCCACAAAACCAAACCCGCGGGATTGGCCTGTGTACTTGTCGGTAATCACCTTGGCTGATTGCACCGTCCCATGCTGTGCGAACAGGTCAGAAAGTTCCTGTTCAGTTGTTGCATAAGGCAAACCACCTACATAGATCTTTGAACCCATTGGGGTCCCTCCTTCTAAAAGGGATATTGTTCTGCATGAATTGAAGAGATGAGAAGGGAAGGAACGGCCCGAGAACGCGGAACAGGAGGCGACTTAGGACTAACTTCCAACTCAGATTCCCTATGGATACAGGGGCAAAACAACATCATTAGTGAAGGGCCACTTCACCTGATCCATTCATCACGCGGCCCAGAACTTCGTGATGAACATCTTTCACTGGTAGCATAAGCTAGATTCACAAATAATGCAACACAAAGGAATCAGGCGCCTTTTCTCTCATAGATCAATTCAGGCACACCTTCCCCTTCTATCACTTTTTCGGTAATTACAACCTGTCTAACATGCTTCAAAGCCGGAACATCATACATCAAATCCAACATGACATCCTCTAACGTGGCTCGAAGGCCACGGGCACCTGTTTTCATTGTCGAGGCTCTCGTGGCAATGGCTTGGATCGCTTGCGGCGTAAACTCTAAGTCCACCTCATCTAATTGAAAGAGTGCTTGATATTGTTTTAATAATGCATTTTTGGGTTCTTGCAATACCCTGACTAAATCTTCCACACAAAGATCATTGAGCGAAGCTAAGATGGGAAACCGCCCCACAAATTCAGGGATTAAGCCATATTTTAATAAATCTTCAGGACGAAGCTGGCTCATAAGTTTGGCAGAATCATCAGCATGTTTGTGCGATGAACCTGCACCAAATCCTACACGTTTTTGATTGGTCCGTTGAGCAATGATATCTTCCACACCCACAAACGCTCCACCGCAAATAAAGAGAATATTGCTGGTATCCACGCGGAGAAATTCCTGCTCGGGATGCTTGCGGCCACCCTTTGGTGGAACATTGCAAAGCGTACCTTCTACAAGTTTCAAAAGGGCTTGTTGAACCCCTTCCCCGGAAACATCTCGTGTAATAGACGCACTTTCAGATTTCCGACTAATTTTATCAACTTCATCAATATAAATAATTCCCACTTGAGCCCGAGCAATATTAAAATCACAGGCCTGTAATAATTTCAACACGACGTTTTCAACATCTTCACCTACATATCCCGCTTCGGTCACGGTTGTGGCATCGGCAATGGCAAAAGGCACTTGTAGTATCTTGGCTAATGTCTTAGCTAACAAAGTTTTGCCGGTCCCTGTGGGACCAATCAGCATCACATTCCCTTTTTCCAACTCGACATCCGGAACTTCTTTTCCAGAAAATACTCGTTTGTAATGATTGTGAACAGACACGGAAAGAATTTTTTTTGCTCGATCTTGCCCTATAACATATTGATCCAGAATGGCCTTCAATTCTGGCGGCGTGGGTAGCGGCCCCGAAGGCAAATCTAAAGGTGGCGGGCCGTCACCAGGATTCCCGGCCAAAAATTTAGAGCATTGTTGAACACAATCAGCACAAATTAAGACAGAACCAGGGGCATTGCACTCCATGCATAATTGTTTGGCCGGGGATTGTATGAGATTTGTCGCCCCAGCTTTGGCCTTTCCGCAAAAAGAACACACCGCGTCCGCACGTGTTCGACCTTGTTTTGAATCCCAAAATGCCACAACGCCACCCTTTCTATGAATGAAGCCAGATCATAAACATTTTTTCTATGCAAGACAAAAAAATCTTCAAGCCGGAGGCTAATCTTAATTACCTCACCTCTACCATTTCAAATCTTCATTCTTTTAGGACACCTGGTTATCAACAGTTACTGGAACATGTTGCCAAGACAGCCCGCTATCGAGGGTACGGAAAAGACCCTTTCCATTGGTCCCAGCAAAAAGCACCTGCGAATCCAATGCACTTATCGCCAACGCACGAATATTAATATTCTCAAGCCCTTCATTGCGGGTTTCCCATGTTTCCCCACCATCCTCGCTTCGGGAAACACCTTTTCGATGTCCTGCGTACAAGACTCCAGCCTGCTGAGGATCTAGAATTAACTCGCTCAACATATGGTCGGGCAATGATTCTCCAATACGTTTCCAGGACTTCGCCCCATTGGCAGTCTGATACAATCCAACCAAGGAGGCAACATACACTCTATCGGGATTAAATGGATCAACCTTTATCCGAGTCACACCTAAGGAGCGAGAAGATTTCAAGACCTCTGGGTCCACCAATCCAGTGTTGACCTTATACCAGGTTTTTGCACCATTTACAGACTTATATACCCCTCCACTCGTCCCCGCATATAAGGTTTGAGGTTGATGCGGATCAATCGCTAAGGAAATAACCATCAAGACTTCTTTCATCCCTTCCATTCGCTTCACCCATGTCTCACCCCCATCATTGGATTCAAAGACACCCAAGGATGTCGCGGCAAATACATGACTACTCGACCCAGGAGCAAAGACCAATTCATGGACCACCGATGAGATGGTAACTTCATGGAGGCCCGTGCGCCGAGAAACCCATCGTTGTCCGCCATCATAACTTTTATACACAGCATCACCTTTTGTCCCGGCCAAAATATTTGCCGGAAACAAGGGATCGATGGCCAAGGCAATAACACGTGAATGGGTCATCCCTGTGGACATATTCTCCCAATGCACGCCGCCATCACGCGTTTTATAGATGTAGTCGTTAGTGGCAATATACAAAATATTGGCTTTAGTAGGATGAAGGCCAATTTCGACGACCGTTTCGCTCTGCCCGCACCCCATCAAGAATAAGGAGACAATCAGATACGGAAAAATGTTGACAGGCATCAGTCGAAACAGCGCACACAAGAGGGGACTACCCTCTAAAAGGTTCGCATAAAAACTAGGAGGAAGTACTCCAGAGTTGTCAGACGTTAATAAAAACGCATTCCGCCCTATCTTGATTCGGCAGAAGAGGGTGGAGACGGAGTAATCTTGGGTAATTGAGTTGAAACTGCTTTCGGTGCACGTTGGTAGATATCCATCGCCTCAGGCATCCAACCCTGGAGATCACCAATTCGTGTTTCATGAGACGGGTGAGTGGACATAAATTCTGGTGGAGCCCCCTCAGATGCCGCCGCCATGCGTTCCCAAATATGGATAGCCTCTCGTGGGTCATACCCGGCATCAGCAGCCAGAAGAACACCCACATAATCCGCTTCTGATTCATGTTTTCGACTGAAAGGCAAAAGCACCAATCCTTGAGTTCCAGCACCTAACGCTGCCATGGCTAACTGATTGAGAGCGGGATCAACACCCAGAATTGCGAGGCCTATATTGCTGACCGTTAAACCTGCTTGAGCAATAACCCCGTGGCTCATTCTCTCTCCTCCATGCTGGGCAAGAGCATGAATCACTTCATGCCCCATAATAGCCGCTAACCCTGCCTCATCTTTAGCCATTGGGAAAATTCCCGTGTAGACGGCAATCTTACCTCCAGGCATAGCCCATGCATTTTTGGTGTTATCATCTTTGATAACGGTTACTTCCCATTCAAAGGCATTGGCAGCTTCAGCATATTTTGATCGCTTAGCCGCTTCAATAATACGTTTGGCAACACGTTTAACAGGTTCGATTTCACGAGGATCCTTAGAAATGACTACTTTGGGGTCTTTGAGAACTTCACCATATTGCGCAGCTCCCATTTGATTCATTTGGTCTGCCGACACCATCAAAAATTGAGAACGTCCTGTGTAGGGATTGGTTTCGCATCCAGCTAATATCACCATTGCCAATAACACCCACATCACAGACCCTCGGAATGCGCATTTTAGGAATACGTGTGTCATAATGTGCCTCATAATAATAAAAGAATACATGAATACCCACATTGAGGGGAATGGGGCGCCTTTTTATGCTCCCTTTGGTGGATCGGGGATACGAATATCTAACTCGTGAATGCTCTTATACCGCGTTAAGGCCGGCTTCGTTCCTTCTCGCGGGCCAACGACTAGAATCGAAAAATCTTCTGGGCGCAGGTGGCGTTTAGCCGCGGCTCGTACCTGTGCCACCGTCACGTGTTCGATGCCATCCCTAAAGGTCTTCAGCCATGTAGAAGGATACCCATAGTATTCATACGTCAAATATTTTCCTAATACCTTTGCAGGCGAATCCACTGAAAAGACAAAGGAATTCAGAATGCTGGTTTTGGCATTGGCAACTTCATCTTCCGTAGGCGGCTCCGAAACCATTTTCTTAGATTCTGCGATCAAGGCATCAATACCTTTTGCCGTCGTTTGGGTTTTGGTCGACATCGAGAGAATCGCCATTCCAGGATGATCCCACTGAAGACCCACTCCACCATGAACATCATACGCCAAACCCTGCTTAGACCGAATATTGGAAAACAGTCGTGCCCCAAATGATCCAGAAAGAATTTGGTTCACGATCACTAATGGATAATAATCCGGATGGTCCCGCCGAATTCCATGATGTCCCATGGCAATCTTGGCTTGAGTCATATCATTTTTTTCAACATAAAAGACCCCTGGAGCATTTTGCTTTTGAATAAAGGCCTCAGGATCCTTGACCTCAGGTCCCTGTGGCCAATCTCCAAACACGGTGTTCAGTAAAACCACTACCTGATCTGCCTGAAAATCCCCCACAAGACCTAAAATGATGCGATTAGGGTGAATATAGGTTTGATGCCAACTCATCACATCTTTTTGGGTAATCGACATAATAGATGAATAGGTGGGAACCCACGTATAGGGCGAGTCCGTACCATAGACCAATTTCTTAAATTCTCGTGAGACAATGCCGCCTGGATCATCATTTTGCCTAGCTATACTGGCCATGACTTGATTTTTGGCAATCTTAAGTTTTTCAGAAGCGAATGTTGGAGTCCGCAAAACATCACCAAATACCTTTAACACGGCTGGGAAATCTTCCTTCAAACAACTCATTGATGCCCTTCCCGCCGTTTCGCCAATGGCAGATTCAATCACCGCGGCTTTTCCTTCAAGAAATTCATCTAAGGCATCGCCAGATAACTTCGTCGTACCACCTGTCCGCATGACCGTCCCGGTGAGGGATGCCAACCCAACTTTATCGCGGGGCTCTAAACGTGATCCGGTTCGAATAAAGGCAGAAAGACTGACCAATGGCAATTCATGATCTTCCATCAAGAGCACAATCATTCCATTCTCCAACACAACTCGCTTAGGTTCTGGAATAACGAGCTCAGGCAATGGAGGATAGTGCAATTCTTCAACCTGCTTGACTTGGGCATGAATGGGGCTCACCACCGTCAAAACCACAAAAGACACGAAACAACTGAAGGAGAAGACTAGGTGATTTCTGAATCGACGGAACAACATCCTCAAGATCATGATTGCCCCTCCCCGGCCGAAGTTGAAGTCGACAGAGCTCGACCAGAAGGCGGCACCGTTTCAATCATCCCCACAACGCGATTCGTGGGCTGAAACAAGGCTTTCGCCACACGCCGAATATCTTCTTTCGTCACACGATCAAAGCGCGAAATATAGCGAAAGAGTTCACGCCAATCACCAAATAACATGTGATAATCCGTCATATGCATCGCTAACCCTAGATTATTATTGAGCGCACGCAAAAGACCCGCTTTGGCTCGTGTTCGAAATCGCATAAGCTCCTCATCAGAGACATCCTCCGTTTTCAGCTTGTCAAATTCTTCACGAAGCGCTTGTTGCACCGTTTGATTAGATATCCCACGTCCAGGTACACCATAGGCTAACCATATGTGAGGATATTTATCACCAGGATAGGCACCATATGCGCCTACTGAGACAGCAATCTGTTTATCCCGCACGAGCGAACGAAACAATCGAGACGTTCGTCCATTGGTCAAAATATCATCAATCGCATCATAGACCGGCTGATCAACATGAGTTGCAGCTGGCTTGTGATACCCCTCTAAATACAATGGCTGTGAAGGATCCTGTAAGATGACAATTTTTTCGGTTATGGAAGGTGGTTCGACTGTACGAATGGCTGGTGGAGGAGAACCAGCCGGAATTCTTCCAAAATATTTTTCTAGAAGTGGAATAACCTGTTTGGCCTGAATATCTCCAACAATCGCAGTGACCATATTAGAGGGCACATACTGTTCTTCATAGAACTCTTTCGCATCAGTTATGGTGTAGGATTGGATATCACTGGCATACCCAATAATAGGATGATGGTAAGGATGGGCCATAAATGCTGTGGAGACAAATTGTTCCAGCAGACGTCCAAATGGTTGACTCTCCGTTCGTAAACGACGCTCTTCCATCACCACATCCCGCTCTTCATAAAATTCTCGAAAGACCGGTTGCAAGAACCGCTCAGACTCTAAATACGCAAAGAGCTCAATTTTGTTTGCAGGCAAGGAATAGAAATAGCCAGTCACATCAGCGCCAGTAAAGGCATTCAAGGCCACACCGCCTTCACGCTCAATAATATCGCCAAATTCATTTTTCACGACATATTGAGAGGCTTCTTTTTGTCGTTGTTTAAATACATCAAATAGGCCCTTGACTCTTTTGGGATCGGCCTTTCGGGAAAGCTTTTCCCGTTGATAGGTTTGATAGGCTTCTTCCAAAGCAACCAATGCTTTTTTTTCCTCTTCGTAATTTTTGGTCCCTATTCGTGGAGTTCCCTTAAACGCCATATGTTCAAACATATGTGCTAACCCAGTTTCGCCAGCCCCTTCCTGAGCTGATCCAACGTTGACCCTTGTGATAAAAGAAAACACAGGAGCTACTGGGCGTTCAACCAAAAGAAACGTCCACCCATTTTTTAATGTATGCTGTATCACATGCTGTTCAAAAGAAGCTAAATCTTGGGCAAACGTTAGAGTTACGGACGACGACCAGACCATCATCAGGACGGCAACAGGTCGCACCGAAGACCAGATCCAATCACACATTCGCATTCAGCACCATCCTAGCTCAGGGTACATCAATCTCTCTCCATTCAATAATCCTACCCATGTATGAAGATTTGTGGCAAGCAAGCCTCACCTCCCCAAAAAGAGAAGGCATTCTCAAAACACGGACAACAGCAAATGTGACACCACCTAGGCGTATCGATCATTTTCCCATGGCAGGGCCGTGTTGGAATATCCTCGTACCTCCCAAAAACCCTTTTGGTCACGATCTAAGAAGGTCACTTTTTTTATCCACTTCGCCCCTTTCCAAGCATAGCGTTTGGGCACAATCATCCGCACCGGGCCACCATGCTCTTTACTCAGCGGCTGGCCCCTCCAATGTGTTGTCAATAACACATCATCATCATCACACACGTCCAATGGCAAATTAGTCGTGTAATCATCATAGGATTCAAAGAGGATAAACTTGGCAGTTGGTAAGGGTTTGACCAACTTTAGGACATCTTGAAACTTTACTCCCTTCCAGTCATTATCCAGCATGCTCCAGGTCGTCACACAATGAAAATCAGCATGCACTTCAGAAACAGGCTGTGCTTGAAAATCTTCCCAGGTCCAGGTGACCGGATGAGAGACTAACCCATCAATGCTTAGGGTCCATTCCGCTAAGTCAATGGTCGGCTTATAGCCTAAATCTAAGACCGGAAAATTATTTACCAGATGTTGCCCTTCCGGAAGACGCTCATCTTGACGCCCATCGACTTCTCGGCAGGAAAATTCTCGGCGATGCTGCGCCATGTTCTGTTTAGCCTTTATAATTTTTTCATTGGATTCCATAAAAAGGCTAATCCCACTCTTCCAACAATTCTAATTTCCCCGTTTTCCTAGTACTTTTGAACACAAAGGGCACCTGTAAGAGTAGCATAGCGCATCCCTTGGGGTGCAACGAATTACGTAGCACCTAGTCACTCTCTGGCAAATTTGATATATTCCTAGTACTCATTCACCGTTTGCATGGAACCGCTCGGCTCTTGGTCCCCCCGTAACTTCGCGCCACCCATTCCAGCAACTCCTTTCTATCTATTTTTGCGGAGGATTCGTCTCATGACCTTACCACTCTTTACTAGAGTTATGTGTTGTGCCCTAGTTGTCCTAATACATTCTCATGCCATCGTATTTGCAGAGTCTCAACAAGGCACATCAACGACAAGTATTTCAGACGGGAAGACCATATCAATGGAATATACATTGACACTAGAAGACAAAAAAGTCTTGGACACAAATGTGGGCGGACAACCTCTTAAATTCGTACAAGGTTCCCATCAAATTATTCCAGGCTTAGAAACAGCCTTGGACGGCATGCAAATTGGCGAAAGCAAACAGGTCACCATCGAGCCTGAGCAGGGGTATGGCCAAGTTAATCCACAAGCTATCCAAGAAGTGCCCATTGATAAAATACCTGAAGAAGCACGAAAAGTGGGAGCTCAATTACGAGGAAAAGATGCGCAAGGACGCATGGTACAGGCTCGAGTATCGGAAGTAAAAGAACAAGTGGTCATGCTGGACTATAACCACCCGTTGGCAGGGGAAAAACTTTTTTTTGATGTCAAAATCTTAGATATTCAACAGACAGCAGAAACTCCAGCACCCTAATAATAAAACTTCTGACGAGAACCAAACTCTCCTCTGAGTTCAGGCCCTGGAGAGATTCAACCCGAGGGCTTGTCCGAGCCCACAGCTCGATAATTTGACTGGGCATTTCTCCTCTGCCCTTCTGAGAGGTGGATTCCATCAAGGCCGGTGGTCAGAAGATCGCGTGAACAGGCCGGATACATGACAGCAATCCTCATGCGCTATTGTCGACTACGACCCCTTGCATTCTCTGGAGCGTCCATACATGACACGCCTTCTTCAATGCATTGACCATCCGCACGTGGCCCCAAGCCGGCCGCTCGAGGGACAAACGCACCAAGATCTCTTCCACCGCCGCGGGCACCCGATTCTTCAGCAGGGGCTTTCGCCGGGAAAGCTCTGCCAGAGTGGCTTCGCCCCCGTCTCATACAATTCTTCTTAACCGCTAAAAACTGTCTCGACTGTCCACCATAATCTGACAGGCCTTCGAGACATTGCCCAATTGCTTCCCGAACTCCAGTAAGCCCTCTTTCGTGTTAATGATCTTTTGCGCCTGTGTCATCTGCCTCGCTCCGTTCTCCCAGCACCTGGGAGCTCGAGGACTCGAGCTGACTGTCATGTTAATTTTAATACTTATATAATATTACTTATAGCATTGAAATGGTGAAAGGGTTAAAAAGTATGTTCTTTGGAGGGGAAGGGCTCTTCCTAGCTACCCTAAGCGGCCATGGTACGGTCTGGGTGCAAAGTCTTCCGTTCTCTCGGTTAGCCGACCGCATTTTTGAAAATGCGCCTTCCCATGGCGGAAGAGCCACCGGTGAAGGCAGTGTCCTGGGTGGACTAGGCCGGATTCTAGACGGTGATTAATGGTGAGATACCCAAGAAAAAATTCTTAGGCAAATCTCGAAGCTTTGGAATCAAGTCTTTCTAGTTGTAGGGCCATTACGGGAATGCCTGGGCGTTGCCCCTCGTCTCCATAAATAATACGGATGGATTCATCATTTGAAATACCAAGGGTATCTCCATCTTTTAAAATAGGACCATGAGTGAGAAGATACTGAATAACTCCCAGAACACGTACAGCTATTACGTTACTGGGTAGTGGAGCAGGCAGAAACTCAATCTCCCGACCGACGAACGGCAACAGGCCTCTTGTGAGAAGAGCAAGCGTTTCTTGACTATCCGACGTCAAAGGCCCTTTCAGCCAGGTTAATTGAACCCAGAGATCCGAAGGAACCCGATTGTCACAAATCTGGTAGGAGGTAGCCCGTAAGCTACCCCCTCCCAACAGAACGGGACGTACCGGCCAGGTGTACCGCTCTTCGATCAGTCACCGAACCCATCAGGTTCGGGAGAACGTGCTTGTCCAGTCATGCAAGAAGACCAACCCCCGTTCCCTGAACCAGTTCAGGTTCATCACAAACCGCACGGGTCGTCTCATCACCGATTGCCATCGGTTCATCTTGCGCCAGACACGGTGCGCTTCATGAGGATCACACCCTGCTTGGATCATGATCCGTTGGAATGTTTGTGGGTGCTTCCATTTCTTGAGCTGCGTCGACCTCAGTCGGCTTCGAATCCACGCATCGAGGTCGCGGAACAGATATTTGAATTCCTGTATTCCGAAATAGACCACCCAGCCTTGTACATAGCGGTTGAGCTCCTGGATCACCTGGGCCATCGACAACGGGTTGTTCCGTCGAGTCAGGTCTCGGACTCGGTCTTTGAATCGGAGTCGGGCCGTGGTGCTGACTCGGATCCTCCCCATCAGGAGTTGAAACCCCAGAAAGGTCAGATCCTTGATCGGGGTCACCCGACTTTTCTCCTGATTCACCGTCAGCCCCAGTTCTTCCTCCAGATACCGGATCGTCCCCTTCATCACCCGCTGAGCCGCTCTTTCTGATCGCCCCACGATCACCAAGTCATCCGCCCAGCGAGCATACCCCAGGTGGCGCTCCTCCAGTGTGTGATCCAGTTCATTCAAGACGATGTTGGAGAGCATAGGGGAGAGCGGCGAGCCTTGTGGGCACCCTTTGGTCGTCTGTTCCCATTCCCCCTTCACGATGACCCCGGCTTTGAGCAGTCTCGCGATCAGGGTCACGAACAGCTCATCCGCCACCTTGCGGCGGATCAGTTTCAGGATGAGCCCATGAGGGATTTCATCAAAGAACGCTTGCAGATCAACCGCGACCGCCCACTCTTTCCCTTCTTTCACCAGCCCCTGTAGATGCCGTATGGCCTGATGCTGGCTTCTTCCCCTGCGGAAGCCGAAGTTGGAGGCCGTGAAGTCCGGATCGAAGAGCTCTTCCAATACGCTGTGCATACTGGTCCCTACGATCCGATCCATGATCACCGGAATCCCTAACTTCCTCATCTTGGCTGTCCCGGCTTTCGGAATCAGCACTCGTCTGGCTGGTTGGAAGCGGTAGTGCCCTGCCTTGAGCATGGCATGAATCCGCGACAGGAGGGGGTCCTCCCGTTGCGCAAAGTCGTCTACCGTCATCTGGTCGATCCCCGCTGCGCCGGCATTTTTCCTAACCTGTTGCCATGCCCTGTGCAGTCGTCCCGGTTCATAGACCTTCACCAGCACGTCTCGTTCCTTCATCTCACGTTCTCCGTGATCTCCGTTCACACCACGAATGGCCGGGCGGCTTGGGGCCTTCTGACCTGGACCGGGTGCCTGATGACCTTGATGTATCCCATCTTGGTATCTCTTCCGAGCTTCAGCGTCCCCATCGTGATTTCTGGTCCTTCCACGCCACACTGTGTCGACTCCGCGATGCGATCACTGTCACCTTTCGTCAACGGCTTCCCCTATCTCGAGAACGCGTTCGAGATAGCCAGACCGCACCCGACTGACTTTTTTTTCTTTTTCGTCTGTTGATCCATTCGGTCTGATCGTCAGGGTATTTTCCTCCACACTGTTACCAGGTTTCATCGGCCCTGAGTCGTGAGTACTATCCGTCGATCTGCCACCCTCTGCCCCTCCTTGCTTTGGGATCTCCTCATCAAGTCGGCTTGCGGTCGTCGCTGGCAACCAGCCACGACCGGGCAGGAGGGCTTCCCTGGGTAAGACACACCACCTCCCCATATCCCGTCCGGCTTCATGTCAGGTCAGTGCGCCGGCTATTAGGCCTCGCCTAGTCACGTCGGCTCGACCTCCTCCCCAACACCATCTAGCCGGTTCGCTGTTCGCTACGTACACGGGTTCTGCCTCATGCTTCCTCCAGACATTCCATTTCTGGTGATGCCCTTGCCTTGTTGGCGTCGTCCTTCCGTCCGGTCACGGCGGACCATTCTGTTCCCGACTTCCGTCGGAAACGGCGGCCTGTGCGTCATGCCAGGCACACGTAGATACCCACGGGCTCACGCCGCGCGGCACTTAAAATTCAAATTCGAGTTAAATCTGCCCTTTGTCCACTCGCTCTTGATGCTCCACGTACCGCCGGATGACAGCCTCATTCAACCCCACGGTCGAAGAGAAAAATCCCGGAGACCACAGCACTGCCCCCCAGTACGTCCGCTTCAGTTCGGGATACCGCCGTCGCAGTTGTTGACTCAAATTGGCTTTCATCTTCCCCACAATACTCGATACGGCATATTTCGGAGGTATCACCAGCACCATGTGAATATGGTCAATCTGGACACTCCATTGCTGAACCTCTACATCGGAATGAAACTGTTGAATTTGAGGTACCTGCTCCTGGACAAAGATGTTGAGTGCCCCCGCAAAATGCGTCCACGATACTTGGGAAACCACACCACATGATATTGATGCTGATAGGCCCCATGAGCACTAGGCGAACCTCCATGCGCCATCATCATCTAAAGCCCCTCAGGTGGCAAGGAGTTGTTACGCGTCTAACCCTGGGTCCGACCCATATTTGTGCAACCAAATTGAGCGTCTATGGTTTTTCCACTTTTCCCAACAAAAGTGGATCGGCTACCGCGCCGAACCTCGGCAATGTAACCGTATATTTCTGCAATTCTTTTCTTCCTACTGCTTCAACTTTTTTCTTTTTTGGAAGCCAGAAGCTCACGAGCTTCCAGCACCTTTTTCACCACCATTTCTACATTCTCTTTATCCACAAAGGGCGAAAGAATAAATGACTTTAACGCGACAATCGGTTCGCCATAGTCCGTCTTGCGATAGCAATCCGTGAGCGACAACATCACCCCACGCCCCGCCATCCCTTCTTCATGCACAAAGTCATATATTTTCCGATTGTATTCGTTATGCTTGAGAAGCGTATCTCGAAAGGCCGGATCATGAATTTCCTTGTCTTTGATCTCAAATGTATTCACTTCGTCAGGATAGGCGCGAAAGAGCGTCACCGGTCCAAAGTTATCGCGGTTCAGCACACTTGTATAGGCATGACTTTCTAAATGTTCACTCAAGAGCTGCGCCATTTCCACAATATGACCAATAATGGCACGCAGACCTTTCTTCCCAAAGAGTCGTAAATTAGCAAGGGCAGCCAATGTACCTGTCCCCGCTCGGGAGGTTTCTAACGTATACATCCCTGGACGATGTTCACCAAATTGATACAGATAGGGCATTTGCTCTTGCGGTCGTTGCAGCCGCATAAGATCCTCTTCATTTTTTGCCAACAGTAAACTGGAAATGTACGGTGTAAAACCGGGTTTGTGAAAATCAATCCCAATGGAATCGGCAGAAGCCAGATTTCGGATATGGTGACAAGCTCCTGCTAACGCACGTAGGGTTCGAGGACGAAACCCCAGCGGATTGTCTTCAAAAGAATAGTCCGTGAACACCGACCAGGCCCATCCAATCACCGCATCGGCATGAATGTGTGGCACATACGGTAAATCAAATTCTTTGACCCATTCATTCCGCAGCTTCGTAATAGCTCGAAGATCATCCAAACCAAAGGCATCCGTTGTTCCGAGCGTGACAATGATACCGGAAATTTTTCGACCAGCCTTGAGTGCTTGCGTGCCTTGCGTGCGAAGCGCAGCCACATCCATTGCATTATGGCCTGTAGTAGGAATTGTCACTAGATTCTTAGCTCCTAAACCCAACCACCCCGCGATGTTGTACCGGCAATAGTGACTCCCATCACTGGCAAACATCACGGCACCTTCACGAATACCATGCTCTAAAGACCCTGGCAGTGCCTTTTCTAAACCGATTTTCATCCCATACAACGTGGTACCGGTTCCACCAAAGGTAAACACACCACCCGCTTGTTCAGGATCATAGCCCAGAAGTGCTGCCAACATGGTCACCACTTCTACCTCCGCCAAAGCTACGCGATGACTATATTCATCCCATGCCAAATTGGGGTTATACAGCGATGACAACAACACTCCGATGAGAGAAGAAATCGTCACTGGCGGCACAACATTCTGTTGTGTGCGAGGATGGCCCCATAGGGTCAGGCCTTCACAATATTCCACCAGTTCCTGAGTCACCTCTTCCACTGTCTTCCCCTCTTCGGCCAGACGACTCTGCTTCGCCACCCCATAATCCAGAGGCTTGCGTTCACCCAAAATAGGCCGCTCACTTTTCATCGTATCGACCGCATCAATTGCCCGCATGACACTATGGACAAAATAGGAATCATGCACACGATCAGAAATTGGTTTAGGGAAAGCCGTCCGAACGGTCTCTAAAATTTTTCGATAGGGAGCAGTCATCAGACTCACCTCCGTTTACAAGTTATCTAGAGTATTAATTGCATTGATTCGATGTGCTGAACAACCACGAGAACCTCAGCGCTAATAGCTATACAGAGTAACTCACTAAATCAGGATCCCTTCTCGTCGCCTGCGGTTCGGCTCCAGGGTCGGACGCACTTAGTCTCCTGCGGACCTTGTCTGAGTCCTTCGCTATTACTCAGGGCAAGTTTCGCGAGTTGGCCCGCTCCCCATCTTGCATCAGGCTCATCAAATATAGCCGAACTGGACGTCGATGGCTTTGCCTACTTTCCCCGAAAGGAAAGTAGGTCGCCTGCCAGGGCGAAACCCGCTACAAAGTTCGACTAGATATTGTTTTTTGGTAGCCCCTGCAAATAAGTCCATCAACTGTTTCCACCCTAACAAGGACAAAAACCAAGATAGATTCCCGATAAACAATGTCGGGAATGACAGCCTGGGGAAACGGCCAAACGGTTTTCTTTATATATTGGCAAAACCTTTCTTATCTTCATCGCACATCTGTACATCATTGATGGCCTTTCCCCTTGCCCTTCCTCTCCCCTAAGGGGCAAGGGTTTCAGGAAAACGTTTCTACACCGCTTCCTGTCTAATTCATTCATCATACTTGACTCTTTCTCCTTATCCAGCGCACCATGTTTCGGAATTCTCATCCTATTTTACTGCACATATTGGCTAAAAGGGACTCGATGTCTAAAACTCTCCGCCCAGATCTCTTTGCCGTGAATCCGAATTCCACGCCATCGGTACTCAGAGTCGGACGTGGACAGAGCAAGGTCATGATCGTTGATCATTTCTACCTACATCCTGAAGAGATTTTGCAAGCTGCGTTGGACCTCCCCTATACGGACCGGTTTGAAATCGTGGGAAATTTCCCAGGCGTCCGGGCCACGCTCAACATGGACACTCAACCCTTGATTGACCACTTGAGCCAGTTATGGGGTGCCAGCCTTTTGCCGTTTTTTTCACCGCAGCCGGTCGTCTTTCAAGGCATCAAAATGCAGGATTTCCGCTTAAATGTTGGCCAACGGCAACCCCATATTGATCAAGATGTGACGGCAATGGTGTATCTCAACCCCGAAGGGTTCTGTAAAGGCGGGACAGGGCTCTATCGTCATCAGCCTACCGAACTCGAAAGAGTTCCGATCATGCCGGATGAATCAATTAGGCAGTTAGCGGATCGACTGGAATTAAGTGATGAATTTCTAGCAAGCCCAGAAGGCTATGAAAACTTTCAAAATAGTATGATTTTCAATCCGCTCTTTGCCTGCCTGGACAATCGCTATATAAATGATGGGAACCCCTATTGGGAGTTACTACAACTTATCGAGATGAAACCCAATCGCTTAATGATGTTTGATGGCCGCTGTTTTCACTCACAATACATACACCCCGGCGATTACGACCAAGCCTTTCGTGTCAACCAGATTCTCTACCTTCGGCAAGAAGCCTAATCTGCACACCCTTCTCGCCTATCGCCTCACGCTTCACATTCTGAATCGTGAAGGTAGGTGGTTTCCTGATACCTTCCCACCACAAAAAGGAACAGACAGGCCACGACAAACATCACACCAGCAAAAAACCAATAATAGGAAGGCCCAGCAAGCACCACGCTACCGTCCGGATTTTGAATCCAATAATTCACTAAGGCAGTAAAGCCGTTTCCGAGAGATACAGAGAGCAAGAACAGTCCCATGATCAGTGACTTGAGTTTTAGGGGAGCTTGCGTATAGGAAAACTCCAGGCAGGTAATGGAGACCATCACTTCAGCCGCCGTAATGATGACAAAAGCCAATAATTGCCAGGCAATGCTCGGTGTCTGCCCCTGGGCGATGAGTTGTTCAATATATGCCGAAACCATAAACGCGCCTACCGTCACAAAAAACCCTATGGAGATTTTTCGCAAAGCCGATAATTCCATGCAGCGCCCCAGCAAGGGATAGATCCCGTACACAAAGAGAGGAATAAACAACAAAATCAGAATCGGGTTGATGGCTTGAATTTGAGTCGGCAACCATTCGATGCCCATCCACTGGCGATCCATATGTTGCGCTTGCAAGACCCAAGCAGAAGATGTTTGATCGTAGAGAGACCAAAAAAATGCGACAAAGATATAGATGCCTGATAATTTGAGAATAGCTTGCCAAGCCGCAGGACTTTTTAACTCTTGAAGAACCCCGATGCTATCTGGCGGAATGAGGGTATACCGTCGCCGGCCCATCCAGAAAATAAATGTGGCCACGAACATCAGAATTCCCGGAACACCAAAAGCCAGCCCTGGCCCATACCGATCGAGTAATATGGGCGTAACCATCATTGAACAGAACGCTCCAACATTGATGGCAAAATAAAACCAGGAAAAGGCTTTAGGAAGCAGTTGTTGATTGTTTGAATCAAATTGATCCCCAAGCAGCGCTGACACACAGGGCTTAATTCCTCCGGAGCCAATAGCAATGAGTGTCAGCCCAATCAAGAGACCCAATCGAGTATGATCCAGAGACAAGGCCACGTGTCCGGCACAATAGACAAGAGACAAGAAAAAAATTGTGCGGTATTTCCCCCACCACACATCTGCTAACAACGCTCCGGCAAACGGAAAGAAGTACACGGCTGAAGCAAAAAGATGAAAATACGTCTTTGCCTCCGCCTCACCCATTGGCTCAAGCTCTCCGTGGCTGTTCATGAGCAGACTGGTCATGAACACCACCAGAATTGCCCGCATCCCATAGTAGCTAAACCGTTCGGCCCCCTCATTCGCCACGAGATGAAAGACACCTGGAGGCATAGAAGAAGCGCTCACTGCTTTAGAACCAAATTCTTGTTGAGACATAACTGGGTACTAATGAAAAGAGAAATTACTCAGGAATGAATCGAGAGATTACAGATTAGGATACACATTCAGTACAATCTCACAGCCGTCTGTTTACCTGCAACACATCAAACAACATCGTGATGTCCTTGTACGATAAGCCTGCCTCCCTCATCATCTATTTCTGCATGGTAGCTCTGGGGGTCAATCTAGGTAACATATCATTCGTTCATGCCGATGATTCAACGATTCCCACACTTGACCCGATCTTTGTGACCGGGTCCGCACATCCTACTCGACTTGACCCTACGACACAAAGTCATGAACTCATCGATCAGAACAAGTTGTCGTCCCTTCAACCCAATCGTCTTAACAGTATGCTCCAGCAGGTTCCTGGCCTACATTTAGATGAAATGGGTAGCCGTGGGGGAATCAGTTCGATCTATCTTCGAGGTGCCGATCCAAATTTCACCTTAATCATGGTAGATGGCATCCCCCTCAATGATGCCACTGACCAACGCGGTGGTTCGGTAGACCTTTCAACAATTCCGATTGACCAAATCTCGCGCGTTGAAATTGTTCGTGGGCCACTCTCCGCCTTCTATGGCTCTGAGGCCATGGCCGGTGCGGTCAATCTCGTGACAGACCTAGATTCGGAACGGACAAAAGGTCGCGTCCTATTTGAAGGCGGACGATTTGATTCACGCAGAGGCGTAATCCAAGGCCAAGGCATTTTCGGTCCCGTATCTGCAAACCTGTCAGCATCCCATTCCCGCAATGGCGAACAAGTTGAGAAAGACGCGTTTTCTCAACATGCCATCGTTTGGAACTTCGACTTGGATTCCGAACCTCATTGGAATGTTCGTCTCACCGGCAGTTATACGGATACTTCAGTGAAAAGTTTTCCTGAAGGCAGTGGCGGCCCCACTTTTGCGCTGTTACAGGAAACGGAGAAGCGCGGCACTCACTCATTCTTAACGGGTTTGACGACTTCTCTGTCCATTCCTGACTCTTGGGACCATCAGCTCTTTTTCAGCCTGTCCAAACGTTCTCAAGATGTAGATAGCCCGGGCGTTCTCTCTTCCCCTTCTCTGTTCCAAATTCCTCCAACCCGCTTTACCACCGACTATCTGCGTTATCAGGGCCGCCTGATTGAAACCTGGACAATGACACCGCATTGGACATTCTCCTTTGGCGGGCAACTCACGCACGAAAGAGGACACCGTAACGGCACACAAGACTTGAGTTCGTTGGGAGGTCCTGCTGATGAACCATTGGATTTTTCTCTGAACAGGACATTTGGGGGGAGTTTTGTCGAACTCACCACGACTCCTTGGGAAACATTCACGCTCAACACCGGCGCGCGCCTAGACCTCACCAAACAATCGCAACCGCAAGTAAGCCCCCGAATGAGTGCACGATATGCATTGCTTCCGTTACTGCATGTTCGTGGCGCCTACGGCAAAGGCTTTAAGTTGCCGGGACTAGCCAGCCTAGGCAATCCGCTTATTGGTAACCCTAACTTGAAACCAGAAACCAACACGGGCTGGGACATCGGCCTGGAGTATGCCACACCTCGTCAAGAAATCACGGCCTCAATCACGTATTTTCAGAATCGCTTTCGTGGACTCATCGATTTAGATCCGGATCTTTTGGACCAAGGGATCTTTCAACTGACAAATCTCAAGTCAGCCAGGACAAAGGGCTGGGAATTTTCTTTGGGACTCTCTCCTCACGCCTCTGTCTCATTCCAGGGTAATCTGACTTATTTAACCACCCGCTCCACCGGAACTGGAGACCTCTTAAGAAATCGACCCAAATGGCGAGGTGGATTAGGATTGACCGTTCAACTGTTTCCCAACCTCAGCCTAAGCAGCCGGGTGACCATTGTCAGTTCACGAATGGATTTCCAAATACCCACCCAAACAGCTCTCGTGGGAGGCTATACCAAAGCCGACACCACGATCACCTATGTTCCTACCCCAAACTGGCGCTGGTATGCTGCTCTAGAAAATATCACAAATGCCTCGTATGAAGACTTTCGTGGATTTCCCGCCCCGCCTCTTACTTTTCGACTCGGACTCGAGTACATGTTTTTCTTCAATACTTCAACTTAGTTCCCTTTTGTTCACGGAACCATCAAGCTTCTTCTTAAGCTGAGCAAAGTTCCAACCGAAACAGGGAACAGAATCAATAAAAAAAACAAGAACGTAAATTTCGACTGATAATGATGATTCCCTTTTACCAAGGACATGTCTATGCAACTGTCACTTCCCCTTGATGTCGAAGAACACGAAGAAACAATCACAATTTTTGAAAGAATCAAGGACTGCAAATCCCTCCCCATCTTGTCACCATTGGCCTCTAAAATCATGAAGATGTGCCAAGATGAAGAAACGGATGCGTCAGCTCTGGCTGAATTGATTTCTCAAGACCCTGGAATGGCAGCACAAATCTTATTTATGGCCAATTCCGCTATGTATGGTGGATCGCGTCATAAGGTGACAAGTGTGTTGCAAGGAGTCAATTTACTGGGTTTTACCATTATTTCAAATCTTGCATTGTCCTTCTGTTTTTATCGCCTGATCAAGGATATGAAAGGCTCTTCAGATTCTGCCATTGATCATGTCCAATTTTGGAAACGTTCGATTTTCGCCAGCACAGCAGCTCGCGCAATTGGGAAACACTTCGCCCATCCTGACTCCGAACTTATGTTTCTTGCGGCACTTTTGCAAGATATTGGCATTTTGGCCTTAACTGAAGTCGCTGGCGAGGAAATGCAAACTATACAGAAACAGATTCCTCTGGCCCATGCTGATTTAAATCAACTGGAACTCGAACATCTGGGCGTCGATCATGCTCAAGTCGGAGCCTGGCTAGCTCAACAATGGGAACTTCCAGAAGAATTTCAAGTGGCCATCCTCTATAGCCACTCACCAGAGTTATTTGAAACCCCACCAGACTTACAAGCATTGGTCGATGTAGTGTCCGTATCCAATCTGATCGCAGATATGTGGATGAACCCCAATATTGACCAGGCCATTCACATGGTCACTGAAAAAAGCCCAAGTCGATTGACGATTCAATCAGAAGATTGGGGACCGATTTTAGATCAAATCATGGAAGGCATTCCCCAAATCGCCAGCTTCTTCCATACACGACTTGGGAATGTTGAAGAAATCACAAGGATCTACCATGTAGCCCGCGAACAGCTGAGGACTCCAATCCAAGAGCCAACAGCGTAATACCTCGTTTCGAATACTGTTAACCTCTCAATCAATTTTCTGCCGACGCCCCGGCCATCTCAAGCTCGGCACAGGCCTGATTCCGACCGCCTTCTTTCGCACGATATAGCGCACGATCCGCCCGTTCCAACCACATAGATACCGTTTCTCCAGGCATCAGTTCGGCCATTCCAACCGACACCGTTGCAGGAATACTCAATTCTTGATAATGAAACGGTTCTCGACGTACGGCTTCCAATAATCGATCACCCAGACGTTGACAGACTTCAAGACTAGCCCCCGGCAATAAAATACAGAACTCTTCCCCTCCATATCGCGCCACGAAATCCGTCTTTCTTGGAAACGTCGACACCAGACGATCTGCAAGCTGCTGAATGACCGCATCTCCTGCAGGATGGCCATGAGTATCATTAATTTGTTTAAAATGATCAATATCTACCATAAACACACAAGCTGGACTTTCAGAGAAAAAACTCACACTCGCCGTGCGTTCAAGTTGAAGATCTAAAGCTCCACGATTATACAATCTCGTGAGAGGATCCAAGTTCATTTCCTTTCGCGCACTCCCTAATTCTTGTTCAACAACTCGCAATTTTTCACCAAGTTGTTGAATTCGTTCCTGATGTCGTCTTTTTCGTTCATCGACAACGGCATTCATCCCTTGAACAACAGCCAACAAGGCTTCCTTCACCTCATTAAATGATCCTGCTTCCGTTGCCGCTCGCAATTGTCCAAGGTAGCTATCCACCTGCTGGTCTGATTCTTTATCTTCGATAATCGCTCGCCCGACCGTACTGGTAAACTCCCATAACACATTTCTTACATCTTGAAGGTTACGGTCGACATAATTTTTTTCCTGTTGTCGATGCCTGTTCACAAATTTTGTGAGTTCGCCCCAGTCACGACGTAGAGTACCATCTTCTGACTCGGAGTCTTCGTCGTGAAGAGATGCCCCTACCAATATATGCATCGCCCAACGTTCAAATTCTTTTTCAATATCTTCTTCTGTTTGCTGTTCCAACTCAAACGAATGCCGGCCAAGACATCGCAGCACCCTAGCCAAGGACTCTATTGCTTTATCAAACTCTTCTGTTGCCCCTGCTCCATTAGCAACACTTGAGTTGGAGGAACTCTTCGTTTTTTCATTCTTCTGATCCGATTTTCCACCCGACCAAGAACCAAACATATCTTTCTCCTCTTTCAGAAACCAGGGTTGGGATATTGGAGCGTGTAATTTAGTGATACGTCTTGACGACCTTATGCGAACGAATGGGCGCAAGAAACAGCTGTTTGCTTCAGTTATCGGCTATTTCTATATGTCTCTTGAGCCAGGTTTGCTAAGATTAAGCCTCTGAAGCACTCTATTTTCAGGGTTGGGTACTATCCGATTGTAATGTTAACTGAGGTCCTTTAACATTCCATCTCATTTGAGGGACGAGGTGAGGGTGGTGATCCACCTGGCAGTGAAAACGCAAAAGCCTTTCAACGTCACCTCTCTTAACAAGTATTTCTTCTGCCATTTGTTTTTCCAATTCTCATGACTACCGTGCAGACCATTACGAGTCGCCAAAATAATCGATTTAAACGATGGATCTCTTTGCTAGATTCTCATGGTGTTAAAACTCATCAACAGTGTTTGGTCTCCGGAGAGAAAATCCGAAAAATGATGACACAGCAGGCAGAGGGAGCCATCTGTGAAATACTCGTCCCTCCATCTTACAAACCTCTTGATAATTGTTTGTCTCATGAGTCCAGTTTTCTACTTTCCAAAACACTTTTCGATGAATTAGATGTCTTTGGGACCAAAGCTCCTCTGCTTATCTGCAAATATCCCTCCATCCCCATCTACGATCTCACCCAACCACCAAAAGGATTGGAAATACTCTGCCCAATCAGCGATCCAGGTAATTTAGGAGCCCTCCTTCGTTCCTGTTTAGCCTTTGGGGTCAGCAAAGTCATACTTCTACGCGAAGCTGTTCACCCTTTCCATCCCAAGGTCATTCGGGCCAGCAGCGGATCCGTCTTTCTTCAATCACTCACGTATGGGTGTTCGGTCTCGGAATTACACCAACCGAACGCCTTACAATGGATTATCCCACTGGACATGCAAGGGGAAGATATCGCCACCCTTACTTGGCCTCAAAATATACGCCTGCTGATTGGCGAAGAAGGTATGGGCATACCGTCATTGCCCTATTCACAGCAATTAAGGATCGCGCAAGTTCATCCTTCTATTCCATTAAACGCCACAGTTGCGGCCAGCATTGCACTACATTCTTATCGACAACAACACTCACAACAGTGAAGGCCATCGACAATATGCCCTGAATGTGGCCCTAGCCAGCTTTTTTCTTCAAGGAAATTCTTATGATCAAACCAGGCACATATCGTCATTACAAAGGAAATACCTATCAAGTCATCGGTATTGCTACACATTCAGAGACCGAAGAACAGTTGGTGGTCTACCGAGCCCTCTATGGTGAATGTGGATTGTGGGTCAGACCCTTAGACATGTTCTATGAGAAAGTCGAAGTAGAAGGAAAAAGCATCCCTCGATTTGCATTACTCTCACCAGAAAAAGAAGAAGCTAAGAAATCAGGAATCCCCGCCGCAGGCAACGAGGATTAGCAAGCCAATCGACCCAATTCTCATGTAGGCCATAACAGCTATGGAGAATGAACTTCATTCAGATATCTATAGAACCCTCTGCAAAAGTAACGGAATAATGTAGAATCGGGCTCATGCAAACCACGATGAGGTATAAGATGAAAACGAAGCCGTTACGCATTGAGCGCTTTCTGACCGAGATGGATCAGGTCGTGCCGTGGAAACAATTAGAAACGGGCATTCAGCCACATGATAAGAGCACTGGCGGGCGTCCTCCGCACGAGCCGCGGGTGATGCTGCGCATTCATTTTCTCCAATTGTGGCATAACTTGAGGGATCCCTTGATGGAAGAAGCCCTCTATGACCGCCTGAGTTTCCAGACTTTTCTGGGGTTGGACTGTTTCGGAGGCGTGATTCCTGATGAGAGTAGCATCTGCCGGTTTCGCCATCTTTTGGAAGCGCATGGGCTGTCCCAACAGATCTCGGACGCCGTGAATGCGCACTTAGACTCGCATGGGTTGGTGCTGAAAGCGGGGACGATCGTGGACGCCACCTTGGTGGCCGCCCCGGTGAGCAAGAAGAACCGGCGCAAGGAACGGGATCCGGAGATGAGTTCAACCCGCAAGAACAACACATGGCACTTCGGGGCGAAAGGGCATATCGGGGGGCAAGCGCAAGGACAGCCCATTATTCATTCGACGGAATTTACCACGGCCAAAGGGCATGACCGTCAGCTGTTGGAGGCGTTGCAACACGGGGAAGAACAGGCGCTATTTGGCGACAGCGCGTATACCACGCAAGCGGACAAACGCCACGCTCGGCAGGACGGCTTTTATTAGGGGCTTTCGGACCGCGGGTACCGCCAGCATCCCTTCTCCTCATCGCAAAAGAAACGTAATCGCCGACATTCAGGCATCCGAGCGAAGGTGGAGCATCCCTTCCGGGTCATCAAGCATCTGTGGGGGCACCAGAAGCTGCGGGATAAAGGCCTAGCCAAAAACGCGTCGCAGTTCACGACGTTATGTGCGCTGTCCAACATATTTTTCTGCCGGCGAGCCCTGCTCGCGGAGGCCTAACGAAGGCAAGCTTCCCATGAGGGGCACTGACAAGACCCGAATAGGGCAGCAAGGACTCAGCAAAAGGGAACGCACGACCAGAAGAACATGTTAAAAAACGAGCCGCGCGCCAAAGAGCCTCAATGCAGGTGACTTTTGCAGAGGGTTCTATAGTACGTCCATGCCATACAGCGCCTTTTAAAAGTTCGTGATACCAGTACCTATCCATAACAAAGAAGGCAAACCAGATACATGTAGATATAAGGAGGAATATTGCTGATTATGAACAGAGGCATTGCAGATTGTTATCTTTCCCCCAAATTTCAGTGCGATTGCGGATGCACTAAGCAAGACCCCAAGGATAGAAATGGCAATACTTCTAAGCCTGAGGCAAAGGTCATTGAAGTGCATCTGGACATCTACAACCTTTTTCCAAATCTCGAGAGATATTTGAGGTTCTCCTGCCCTGGTACTCTCGTGAGTACTATTCCCCTCGCTGCAGTTACTCATTGCAGCACTCGATTCTTAGGTTGGTCCAATGGCTGTAGGTAATGACTGACAATACATCCTTGTTGTCGGCTTAATAGTGCTAAGGCTTTATGCCTACCGCATTCTATTGGGTCGTTTGGCAGCTTGATTCGTGACGCTCGTCACGATACACTATCAGTGTGATTCTGAACTTTAAGCATCGTGGACTAAAACGCTTGTTTTTACAAGGCGACGCCAGCCGATTGCCGCAAGACATGGTTGATCGGATTGAGACGATCCTGACAAAGCTATCCGCGTCTGAGACAATTCAGGAAATGGATATACACTCCTATCATTTGCATGAATTGAAAGGGAACCGAAAAGGCATGTGGAGTGTGACTGTTCGTGCTAACTGGCGGATTACCTTCCGTTTTGAAAATGGCCATGCACGAGATGTGGATTTTGAAGATTATCATTAGGAAAGGACGATAAGATGAAGGGATTGAAGATGAAAAATCCAGCCCATCCGGGAAAGCTTGTACGTATTGATTGTTTGGAACCCTTTGGTTTAACGGTAACCGAAGGAGCGAAACTCCTTGGAGTATCTCGGTCGGCCCTCAACAATTTGGTGAATGAGCATGCCTCCTTATCTTGGGATATGGCCATCCGCCTATCCAAAGCCTTTGGCAGTACGCCAGAGGGATGGATGCGTGTTCAGTTTCAGTACGATGCGGCTCAAGTAGAGAGGCTAGCGAAAAAGATTAACGTAAAGCCTGTTAAACAGATCTTACAGCCAGTCTGAAACAACATTGTTTAAACATTTCCACGCTTCAAGGTCTTGTGAGCTCAAGTCGTGCCATCGTTTGCAACCGCCTCGATCTAGGTCTCTGCTATGAGAGAGCATTTTCGGAAGCTTGGCTGGCATGTGCGAAACCCTGCGGGCCGTTCAGTCCGAAGATGGATCCGAAGTACTAGAGTTTTCCGGCTATCGATTCAAAAAGTGCAATAAGCTATTAGGTGGACTTTTCAACATTCCAGTTATAGCTGATCGGCTAGTACCGCCTGGGTCTGCGCTTCACGATAGGCGCCCAATCGTTTTGCCAAAGCAGGGTCAGCTAGCGCCAAAATAGCTGCAGCTAATAAGGCAGCATTAATCGCACCTGCACTACCAATCGCCAATGAGCCAACCGGAATGCCTTTTGGCATTTGTACAATTGATAGGAGCGAATCAAGTCCTCCCAAGGACTTTGATTGCATAGGCACGCCCAAAACTGGAAATTGAGTTTTTGCAGCAATCACTCCGCCTAAATGAGCAGCGCCCCCAGCGCCAGCGATAAACACTTGAGTGCCCCGCGTTTCAGCCTGCCCAAGATATTCAACTAACGCATCTGGAGCCCGATGAGCTGAAAGCACTTTGCATTCATGCTTAATATCAAGTTTGGTCAACGTTTCACTTGTTAATTTCATGGTCTCCCAATCAGACTTACTGCCCATGATCACTGAGACTTGCAATGAAGATTCCGCCATACCGTCCTATCCCTCCATGTTGATAAGGTTTACGAAAAAGAACTCTCATCTATTCCTCGAAAACATATTGCCTCATCTCTAATATTGACCATCTCACAGAAACTACCTTAGACTTTGGAGTATTCCACAAACTCAAAAGGCACTTATTGATATCTCTTCCTGAGCAATGATTATGCGTCATGGGTGGTTCAAACCCAGATATATTTATTCACAATTTTCATAACAGAAAAGAGGGGCATTATGGCATTACGTCTTGGCGATGAAGCACCAAATTTTACAGCAGAAACCACAGCAGGCACCATCAATTTTCATGAGTGGCTTGGCGATGGATGGGGCATTCTTTTTTCCCATCCAAAAGACTTTACCCCTGTCTGCACAACAGAGCTGGGCACAATGGCCAAAATCACTGATGAGTTCAAACAACGAAATGTCAAAGTGTTAGCTGTCAGCGTTGACCCCATTGATTCCCACAAAGGCTGGGTCAACGATATTAATGAAACCCAAAATTGTACTGTGAGTTACCCCATTATTGCCGACCCTGAAAAGACAGTCGCGAACCTCTATGACATGATTCACCCGAATGCCTTGGATAACATGACGGTTCGCTCAGTCTTCATCATTGGACCTGATAAAAAAGTCAAATTGATGCTCACCTATCCCGCCTCCACAGGCCGGAATTTTCAAGAAATTTTGCGAGTGGTGGATTCGCTACAACTCACTGCCAAATACAAAGTAGCCACGCCAGCAAACTGGAAAGACGGAGAAGACTGTATTATTACGCCTGCCGTCACTGATGCAGATATCCCCAGTCTCTTTCCAAAAGGCCATCGCGTAGTGAAACCGTACTTACGCTATACACCGCAGCCAAACCGCTAACATACCTTTCTTTCAGAAACGGCCGCTTCAGATTCATCTGAGGCGGCCACCACCTTCTCACACGTTTCTACTCAAACCTCGGCCCCTCTACCCTAAGCGACAAAGATTGTCGCTGCTTCAAGATTGCTGCGTTTCAATCATTCTCAAGTCAAAACGAAAGATTCGATGGCAAGGATGGCATCGAAATTCCACAAGGTTCTTCATCACATCTACTTCTGAAATACGTATCTCTTCAGCATGCATCTGAGAACACTGCTGAAAGGCTTCCATTCCTTTATCAGCAGCTTCTGTGTTGTCCTTTTCTTTTGGCATACCCTGTTTAACGGTTAACCTATGCTTCATCCGACAATTAGTACACACAACCCCCACAAGGGCAGGCGGTGTGACTAATTTCACGATAAGAGTGAGAGGATGCACCGAAAAGCATTGTTGAAGAAAAGCACCACTTTTGAAAATAGTCATACTGTAGAACCTTAAGAACAAGAGAATCTATTGAAAGCAGAGTTGCACCTCTATCAATTATCCACAAAAAAATAGGAACTTCTCTCCCTTACTCTGATAGCCTTTGCTCAAAAGGATTCTGACGGGTTGGAACCTTGCACAAGTCACGATTCCACTGACGAAGCACGGACTCTTTATCAAAGTTCAAAATATACACATAGCAATAGACTTTTTCCCGCAAGACCCCTTCGGGGCCACTCAACAGGGTTCCAGCTTCCTTCCCGAAAGTTTTGACGCCCCAAGGATCTAAGTCACCCTCAGTCAGGGTATAGCGATATTTCCAGGTTGTCTCATCAGACAGCAAAGGATCCTCAATAATGTGGGGTTTCCCCAACTTGTCCCGCACCGCAGATTGGGTCAACATGCCAACCCCATCATCTAAATAGGTATCCCGCCATGGAGCACAGCTCACCATAAGACAGCTCATACCCATGGCAACTAGGAGAATCGAATATCTAACCAATCTCCCTCCCACAATTTGCATTGATGGCAGACCAAATCTTATGTGTTCCTTTGATAATACAAGTACCATGATCTAAACAAGGCAAAGACCTGAGCAATTAAACCCACCACAATCATTCCTAAGGCCGTGGGGAGAAGAGCAGAACCAGGTTGCTCCAGCCCCTGTATACCTAAAACAAAGCCTCCAGCGACACACAAGATTCCAACGATCCTGGCAATCATCACCGAGCTAGCCTTGTTGGACTGGGGCACTTCAGGCGAGGGTGTCATAGAATCTTTGGAAGAATGAACATAGCGATAAACATGGGACTTAATGATGGAGAGGGTTTTTCAACATAGACATTAGGATTTCGTTAATTTTCGATAACGAATTTGATGTGGACGTTCAGCCGCTTTACCCAGTCGTTTTTTCCGATTCGCTTCATAGTCGGAATAGTTTCCTTCAAACCACACGACCTGGCTATTTCCTTCGAAAGCCAATATATGAGTGGCAATACGATCTAAAAACCATCGGTCATGGCTACTCACTACCGTACATCCCCCAAAATGTTCCAAGCCTTCCTCAAGTGCCCGCAAGGTATTCACATCCAAGTCATTCGTCGGCTCATCAAGCAATAAGACATTTCCACCTTCCTTCAGCATCCGAGCCAAATGAACACGATTGCGTTCGCCACCTGAAAGATCTTTTACCTTTTTCTGTTGATCAGACCCAGAAAAATTAAATCGGGAAACATAGCCTCGGGAATTCACTTCGACTTTTCCTAATGTGATTGTCTCGTTTCCATCTGAAATACATTCCCATACATTCAACAAATCATCGATCGTTCGATTCTGATCAACATAGCCCAGCTTAACGGTGTCTCCGAGCTTTAAGGTTCCAGAGTCTGGCGCCACCTGTCCAGCAATCATCCTAAACAATGTGGATTTACCTGCGCCATTTGGGCCAATGACTCCAACAATTCCACCTTTTGGCAATGAAAATGACAACTGATCAAATAACAAATTTTCACCAAAACTTTTAGCAAGATTTTCCACTTCCACCACAACGTCACCCAACCGAGGACCAGACGGAATATAAATTTCTAAATCATCTACCTGTTTTGCTTGCTCTTCCCCCACTAATTGCTCATACCTCGTCATGCGCGCTTTACCCTTGGCCTGCCGACCTTTGGGCGACATCCGAATCCATTCCAGTTCCCGCTCAAGGGTCTTTTGTCGCTTGGATTCAGATTTTTCTTCCTTGGCTAAACGATCCTTCTTTTGTTCTAACCAAGAAGAATAATTCCCTTGAAACGGCATTCCCTGACCACGGTCCAATTCCAAAATCCACCCAGCCACATTATCAAGGAAATATCGATCATGGGTCACGGCAATCACAGTACCTTTATATTGCTGAAGATGCTGTTCTAACCATTGCACCGTTTCAGCATCTAAATGATTCGTGGGCTCATCCAGCAATAAAATATCCGGCTCTTGAATCAGGAGCCGACACAGGGCCACGCGTCGCCGTTCACCTCCAGACAAATCATCAACCAGAGCATCTTTTGGCGGACAGCGTAACGCATCCATAGCCACGTCTAGTTGATGTTCCAATTCCCAACCATTCACGGCTTCAATCTGCTCCTGTAATTTCCCCTGACGTTCGATCAGCGCTTCCATCTCTTCCGGAGTCATCTCCTCTGCAAATCGCTGACTGATATCTTCATAAGCACGCAAAAGTTGCACAACTTCTGCACGCCCTTCTTCGACGACTTCTTTGACGGTCTTTCCTACTTCAAGATACGGCTCTTGCTCAAACAATCCAACAGAATACCCTTTGGAAAACGTGATTTCACCCACATAGTTCGCATCTACTCCTCCAATAATTCGAAGCAACGTGCTTTTCCCTGAACCATTTAACCCCAACACCCCAATTTTGGCGCCATAGTAGAATGAGAGATAAATATCTTTCAGCACATGTTTCTTGGGTGGATGGATTTTTCCAACCCCTATCAAGGAAAAAATCACTTGTTTATCGTTCACACTCATGCCAGATTACCCCTTTACTGGCTCACGCGTTGAAGAATGAAAAATTGACGCCGTGAAAAACGGCGTCCAACCTTACCAAAGGATTGCGCCGAACCTCAATCAAAAACGAGGAAACATAGCGACTCACAACCAAGCACGCTAAGATAAAGACCTCTTGTCATTATTTGAAATAGGAAGAATACTGAGTATTATAATGAAAAGAAGAGAGCCATGACTGATCTTCCATCAACAAATTCCTGTTCAACGGTTCCGCCCATAAATTTTTGCAGTCAATGCGGGGAGCGCGTCGAGCAAAAAATCCCTCAAGGGGAAACCCTGTTGCGCGCGGTCTGCCCAGCCTGTCAGGCCATTCATTATCAAAATCCCAAAATGGTGGCTGGATGTATTCCGGAATGGAAAGATCAGATTCTTTTATGCCGACGGGCCATCGAACCCCGTTTGGGCTTCTGGACGTTTCCGGCTGGCTTTATGGAATTGGGAGAAAGTACAGAAGAAGCGGCGGCACGAGAAACGCTGGAAGAGGCCAACGCTAAAATTGAGATTCAGTCTTTATTTGCTCTGTTTAGTTTACCCTATGTAAATCAAGTCTACATCGTTTACCGTGCAGTCCTGCAAGACCTCGACTTTGGGCCTGGAGAAGAAAGTCTTGAGGTGCAACTGATGCATATTCAGGACATACCCTGGGACCAGCTAGCATTTCCTGTGATCAAAGAAACGCTCCATCACTATGCAAATAATTCGCGGCAAAACCCAAGCCCAGCCCATTTTGGCATCATCCCCAAGCATCCACACACCTCATCAGCTTTCATCTCTCTACCAAAATAGACGATCATAGGCCATTGGTTACACTGGTTCGTATACCTCTAATAGAATTGGCAGCATTTTGCTCTAACTCCAGTAATGACTTCTTGATAGGCAATCCACCGCCATAGCCAACCAACTTGCCATTGGCGCCAATTATTCGATGACAGGGCACGATGATTGAAACAGGGTTCTGTCCATTTGCTGCCCCAACAGCGCGTGAAGCTTGAGGATTGCCGATTTTTTTGGCGATGATTCCATACGAAACAGTCTGTCCATAGGGAATGGTCCGAAGAGCCCGCCAAACAGACAACTGAAACGCGGTCCCATGTAACGACAAAGGAATGGAAAATTTTTGTAACCGGCCAGAGAAATAATCGTCTAATTGTGTGATCACTGCTAAAAACGGACTACGACGTTTCTTCCAATTATCGTCTATTGCGAGTGGATGAGCCCCGTCCTGAAACTGGAGGCCAGACAGACCTTTTCCATCATGCTGTAATAACAACCTCCCGATGGGACTGGAATAGATCCAATATGTAGATACACTGGATACAGACTTCATCATAGCCTCCACTTTTGGTTTACCAGGTAAGATCACGCCTGATCCATCTTCGAAAATTACTGACTCAACAGCCTCGAATCGAACGAAATATATTTCCCCGGAAATTTTGAGGGATCATTTGCATTATTCGGAGACGGAAAGTTGCGTTCTGCCGGAGAAATTGGAAACGAGCGATTATGCAATAATATTTTCGAAACCTGCGCTTGACCAGGAACCGGCTTCAACCAGGGACGATACAAGGGATCGCCAAAGAGCACCATTTTCCAACTGAGATAGCGCGTGGAAAGGTAATAGGCCTCAACTAAGGAGTACTTCCCCGAGTACAGAAGACCAAAAAATTCCGTGGGCAAGGGGAAGGCGTCCAAATAGGGTTCACCTACCGGACCTAATGTTACCGTTATCCCTCGCTCCAAGGCATTTTTGCACCAGCCCTGCTCTTTGGAGTTATGGATACTCACGGCTTCTCCTGATGCAATATGATACCCAATCGCCCCTGGCTTAAACGTAAAGACATCTTCGTAATGCCTGAGCCGATACCATCCGACATAGAGCGCTACATCCGGAGCTTGTCCCGGTTGACTCAACCGCGCTTCTGTACTTTCTAAGATAACCGGGTAGTTCGAACCACGACTGAAGTGCTTAGCAAAGTCTTGTAAGTCGGCGTCATAAAATCCGTAAGAAAACGGCTTCCCTTTTTTCATCCCCCGTGCATCGACATATACCGATCCTTTGAGACTATTAGATTCTGTAGCAAGCGTTTGATCAATCAGACCCCGCGCATGGCCAGCAGTTGGAGCATCAATTCGACTCACCATAAGAAGCGGAAGCGGCCAATCCTTCACCTTACCACTATACCCAAGATAAAATGGGTTAGGCAGACGTCCGGCAAGCGGGTAGGTTTCTGGATCCCACCATAAAAAGCTCAACTCGCTATCTAGACTAGCACTAGCATCCTTCTGCCCATACCGCACAATTTCCCACTGAGCAAATACCAGAATTCCCCATAAACCATAAGCTTCTTGTACTACCGCATACGCTTTGGTACGATTGGCCTGAGAGGGTTGATGCATCAGACCAGCAAGCATCTGTTGAACTGCCATTTCATAACGCAAGATAGGCTGATGTTCAGCTTTCACACCAACTTTTCCCAAAACCCGTCGGATAATTTTCTTCTGAGAGGCGTCCCATGATTCCAGTTTGCCCTCTTCTGGCTGTTTTGCCATCTCCTGGGACCGTTCATTGAGTAAGGTGATGAATTGCTTCCGCCAGATATGCATCTGAGATGTAGAAAAATCTTTGGCAATTTTTTCCATTGGGAAAATTCTATCTCCGGTGGTTTGAGGAATTTGCGTCGCAACGTACTGGTATTTTCGAACATTCTCTTCCTCCTCACGAAGAAGACCCATAGCCGATTGTTTCCATCCGCGAGCATCAGCAATCCAGTCATCTTCTTCTACCGTGCGCTTGGGAGCCTGCACTCGCAAGGGCACCCCATACATGGTCACCAACACTTTGATTTGATTAACCAACCCCTTTTGTCTGAAGCCTTCACGCACAGGTGTGAGCACATTCTGTTCATACACCTGACGACTAATCGAATCAGATAATGGCAGGTCAAGGTCGATTCGATTCGCTGATGGAATCTTGCGACGCTCCATGTAATAAGTAGCCAACTCCTGGCTTTCAGGGCTTTTCCTATTCACCAAAACCACGACCTGACTCGGCTTCACAAAGGCCATACTTGGAGGCGGAAAAAGCATTCCAAAGAAAATAAGACCCATGATTACTCGGAATATATTGCCCATTGACGAACTTTACCGGAACTTATATGACGACGTCCAAGTTGCCAGTGACAATGAGAAGGGAGGTAGACTTGCCTAAATCGGTTGGCTATGATCCTGTCATGTCAGACATACTTTATCTTCGAGAATGGTATCAATATAGGAAACTGACTCTAACTCATTTAGCAGACCAAACCGGACTCGAACTCAAGTACCTCAAGTCCATACAAAACAGAAGCGCAGACCCGCCACTTTCTGACTTACACATCATCGCCAAACACCTAGACATTCCTACATCATGGCTCCACCATGATCCACTCGCCATCCAACGCGTATGGAATGATGCTGATGAAGAAGAACCTGAACTTCCAGAGGATCATGCCATCGATCCGCTTTTTGAACGCATGATCCAAGTTCGCCGTGACCACCCTGAATTATTTGTGTTACTGACTAATTTAGTTCATCATGGAGACCCGAAACTCATCCGTGCCGCGCAGGTCAATCTTCAAAGCCTGGCAAAACAAATCCGGGCCACAACCCTTCCATGGGGTTCCCGCCCTCCCGGCCATTTCGAACCTCCCAGCGACTAAACCCTCACCACTCAAGAGCGTACGAACAGAATGCCAGGATTGGGATTATATTCAACTGTAGAAAATACATTGAGAAAAAAGCGGGAAGAGATATGCGTAGAAGGTTTTAAGAAACCCTTTCAAGTAAAGCGTTTTCCACGGTTGCCAATAGTTCATCAACTGTGAAAGGCTTTTGTAGGGTATGATCAGATTCAGGCCTAAGCCGTCCTGTCTTACTTGATTGTGACTGAGAATGAGACAGCGTACCCGTGAGAGTGATTAAGGGAATACTAGCGGATTGCAGGCTCATTTGCCGCCGCCACTTCTCCCCTTCATTTTCTAAGGACACAACATCTGAAATAATGAGAGATGGATCAAATTTTTGATGCCCCTGCACACCCTCTTGCCAGGTGGCCGCATCCATCACGATGTACCCTGCAGACTCCAAGGAAAGTGCGACGGAATCTCGAACAAGGACATCGTTTTCTATGACTAAAACTTTTCTCATCAGACCATTCAATTGAAGCAAGGTATATTCCCAGCATCTTGTGAATATAGAAACAAGAAATTTATGCATTTATTCAATATGTTATAAAATATTAATTAGATTAAATCGGTGTGGGACCTGGATGAATTTCCATACAATTTGAAGGCAAATTCATGCATAAGCACCTACTTCATATAAGAATTTATACTTATATTTATTCTCGTCCCTTTCATGACTCCTGACCCGCCTGATTATGAAATAGCCCCGGAAATTTTGTCTGCGTAATAACGAGAATAACTTTGCTTCCAAAGCCAGACCATTTGTACCCCTACCCCACCCAAAACAGCGCCTAGCCCCACATACAAGCCTGTTATTTGTCCATACAAAATCCCCAGACCTAATATCAAAGAAATCCCTACAAGATAGAGACTAACAGCCTGTGTAATACATGAGGTAAACCCTTGATAGACCAGCAATCCTTGAAAATAACTTTCCCAAGGACTCAGGGCCGGTAACAGGACAGCCAACCACAGTGCCGTTTTCGCAAGCCCTGCCAGCTCTGGGCTCAGGGCTGCAACAGATCCAAACCACACAGTCGAAAGAGGAGTGGCCGCAATCAACAACAAACATCCGCATGCCCCAAAAGACACCAACCATACAAATTGTTGTAATGGATAGAAAAAGTGCGGTCGATCTGAAAACGTGACAACGACTTCTTGAATTGCAATGCCCACACTACGAAACACAAACGTGAGTCCACTTAATACAGGCCATACCGCTAATGATTCCAAAGCTCTTGGCATACGGCTAATCGCGGCACTCAATAAAGGGAGGGTCGCTAAGGTAATTAGAGGAGTGAAGGCTAAGGGCCAATAAAATGTTATGAGACGCGAAAGCGTCAGCCCGTTTTCTTGCGGATTTTGATGTTCATAGAGATCCTGCACAATTGGGCGAATACACCAAAACATAAATCCTGCCTCCACCAAGACTCCAGACGAAAGTGCTACCGTCGCCACAATAATACCCGATGCCTCTTGTATTAAGAGTCCCGCGAGTAAGACTGCTCCACTCACACCTAACCGAAGAGCGGTTCCCATACCGACGAGACGCGTCCGTCCATTTCGAATTATCATTCCTTGATAAAACCTTCGCACAGCAATGGCCATCGCCCATGGAGTCATGATTTGCAAACCCGTTCTCGCAGGCTCCCAAATACTCTGGGGTGTTCCTAAAATGACTTCCACCACCACTCCAAACATGGGAGTAAAGGCAAGGGAAAAGTGAAGTAGAGTGAGGGCCCCGCCTAACGTTAGAATAAAATTTCGAATGAGACGGTACGCCTGCCAGTCTTTGCATAAGGCAGTAGACGCCACCAATATCATAATAACTGGCGCTTCAATGACAAGAGAGAGTGGAAAAACGATTCCACCATAGGCTGCTAATTGAATTTCCGGATTTGGCAGACGCGACAAAGTGGCTGCCACCAACAACAATTCCACTCCCATGAGGACCCAACTGCCTGCTAAGGGCCACCACATACGAAAAATAACTGCCAGAGGGGAAGAAGAAATAGAATAGGACACGTGTGTTGAAAGAGCTAGAAATTTACCAGGAAACGAAACACGCGATGCTTCGATACTCCTTAGAACGAAGGGGGAGTGGAAATATATGAGACAACCTATTCAAAGACTATAGCATTTTTAACGAGCAGGTTGGTCTCACATTCCTCTCAACCTTGTCACCCTTAAGAAAGAAGAAGTTTGGAAGGATCTCAGTGGAAAGTTAGAGTTTCATGCCTATCAGGAAAGTGCACAAGACATCGTTTCGTGGTATAACGTCGCTTCCTGTTTGCCGATTATCCCTCATGGAGGAGGTGCGAGATGGTTTATGAATCGTTTACCGCTGAGCGGTTCTTTTCCGAGATTACCACTGAAGCCGAGGCCCGGAGGTTGCTGTGGCGCAGTCGCTTTCAGGGCAAAGAGTTTCAATGCCCGACCTGTCAGGCAGAGGCCTTTTATGCCATCCAAACGCGGCCTGAAGTCCGCACGTGCCGAATGTGTCTTCGACAAGTGCGGTTGCGGGTAGGGACCATCTTCGAGGCATCTAAGACCTCTCTGCTTCTCTGGGTGAAGGCGGTGTTTTATGTCATGCAGGGCAAACGAGGGATGTCCGCGCAGGAACTCCAACGGCATTTGGGGGTGAAGTCGTATGGCCGCGTCTGGGGGATGCTACAAAAGATTCGCACCGCCTTGCGTCATCGGGATGCGAGTTACCAGGTGGGCGATGGCGTGTTGGAGTTGGATGCCGGGACGTTTGGCCGTCGGGTGAGCGGCAATCAATGTGATGTGCTGGTGGCCATTGAGACCAAGGCGTGGGTGGATGCGAAAGGCCGAGCCTGCAGTCGAGCCGGGTTTGCCAAGGTGCTGGTCGGAAAAGAAACCAAAGCGCAGGCGCAACAACTCGTGAACACAGGAGTTCGGGCTGGTGCCATGGTGAATACTGATGGGAGTCCGAGCTTGCGCCATGTGCAAGGTGTTGATGTGGATTATCAAGTCGTCTCTGGAGATAAGGAAGCGTGTGAACGGTGGCTGCCTTGGGTCCATACATTTATTTCTAATGCGAAAGCTTGGGTCAATGGCACGCATCATGGAGTACGAGCGAAACATCTGGGTCGGTACTTGGGGGAGTTTACCTATCGGTTCAACCGCCGCCATGATGTCCCGCGCTTGTTTCATCGAGCAGTGGTGGCGTGCTTATTGGCCCCGCCAGTCACGTTTTGTGCACTTTCCTGATAGGCATGTAGAGTTTTGTAGGAATCATAACTAAATGATGGACAGCTCTTACAGCCCATTGTTGACAATCCTGTAGAAATGTTCTTGCACACGATACAAGGAGTTATGAGGTAGGTGACACAGATGACAGAGGAACTGGTTCATCTGCAGTAGGCGCTAAGGCTGCCCGCTCTTCTGCAGTAATCGAGGCTCCTCCAGATGCATCGTTAGACGATTCAGATTCGTTCGCTTCAGCCACTACGTTTTCAGGTTTATCTTGAGATTCTTCAAAGGACGGCTTCCAGGAAGATGTTTCAATTTCACATTCTTCTCCAGGGTAGAGACGCAGGAAATCCCATTCCGTCACCCAACTTTTCACATATTTCCGCATGCTGGTTCCACCCACCATGGTAGGTAAATCCTTGGAGGCATTTTCCCACATATGCCATCCATGCCCTTTGAGATGGAGGCCACGAATAGTGCCATAGACTTCCTGAATAGTCTCGGTTGAGGGATATCCTAACGGGATGCGCTGTGTTTGAAGTAATTCCATTCCTTTTTCAGCTTTATCTGCCAAGATTCTATCAGCCTCAGTTTGCTTACTTCGAAGCTTGGACAACAGTTTCGTATTATCGCCTTTTTTCTCTAAAATCTCTTCACGAAAATCAGTGGTTAACGCCATCACCGTTCCAAGACCAGGGAGCATTTGTCCATCAATCATATTCATAAGCCTAGCAACTTCCGCATACGACTTCGCCCGTTGGGTTACAGAATACCGGCCGATCAATTCAGCTTCATCAATAAGTAATATCCATCCCGCATATCCAGCAGCCTGCATTAAACGGGCGGCAAATTGGAACCGTTGCAATGCCAACTCACTCGCGGAAACTCGACCAAAGACATACTGTCCACCAAAACCCGCCTCTTGCAGATATTTTTTTAACTCACCAACTCCAATGGGATCACCAGTCCAAAATCTGGCCATACGATGACCTAATTCCATATCAGAACTCATCCGCTCATATAGCAATAAAGTGGCGGCAAACCGAGAATCGACATTGTTACCGGGATTGTTAACCCAAGCGACCAACTCCTTATAGCGAGGCGTCCATACGTCACATTCCCCCGCAATTTCCGCAAAGACTTCCCCCTGCTTATTAGGCACGACTGCTGACTCAATAGCTGAATAAAAGAGACGAACCGGATGGTACAAAGGCGTTTCTTTACTAATGACAATCCGACTACAAATAAAATTGGCATCCAACGCCAAATGTTGCAAATATTCAAGGATGTGAGACTTTCCGCTTCCAAACGCACCCTCAAGCACCATCCCACGTGGACAGGGCCCTGTCGTAATATTTTGTTGAGTCGCTTCCATCATTCGACGAAATCGCCCTTCCACTTCCGGTTGCAAACATCCTAGGGCAGTTACGACATGTTTATTCGGCACACCAGCTCGCAAGCCTTCAATTGCACGCCGAGCTTCGACATCAGGAACCGTACTATGCCCTTGCAGTAACGGTGGAGGCAGCGCCATCGATCTATTTTCACCAGACTGCTGCCCTTGAATTCGAACCAGAGAGGTCAATGGATTTTGTCGATGCTTCGGACGGATATCGTCCCATACCCGTAATTTTAAGGCTTCATATCGATCAACGCCTCGTCGCGTATCGGTCAGGAATGCTTCAGGAGCTAATACCACCATGAGCAACCCTTCAATTTCATCTGCAGAATCCAAAAACTGACGCAACAATTCAAAGAGATCCATCGTGGCCGAAGGAGTAAAGGTCAGCGACCCATCAGCTGAAACCTCCTGACGTTTCACAAAGTAGCGGGAAATATCAAGCGACAGAATCAGTCCCCCTTTTCCTGTTAATCGCAACCATCGAGTGAGTGACGTCAACATATGCCGCGCATTATGCCGCGCCACCTTTTGATAGATCAGTGCTTTTTTCACGCCAGATACCAAGCGAAGATCTCCACATAGCCATTCCTTTATCGAAGTGGCCAAGACCCGATCGGAGTCTCCCGCATCAAATTGCGCCAAACAGAGACGAATCATGGCCATACGAAATTCCCTGCAGAGCCCAAGATCCCCTTCAATAGACTTTTCCAACCACGTTTGCACATCACGCCGTAGCATCGGCTCTTTCCGCTCATTCAACGTAGCAACTTGCCGCAACGAAAACTCATTGCGGTTGGCAGGAATTTTATACCCATGCTCTTCTAGCAAACAAAGGACAAACCGATAAGCAAGGTCATCCCAATCAATCTGCTTTGCAATCTTGTGAAACAGTCGTTCCACCATATGAACTTTGGTAAATCGAGCATCCACTTTCGCAAAAATATACGCTTCGGAATTGGCCATACCATCCAAAGCTTGTTGACAACCTTGGAGACAATCCTGATCAGGAAAGACCGCAACCTTAATAGCCCCACCCCCTTCTCGCACAAAATTTCCCAGGTAATCATGTTGCAGGATTCCTAACCAATCTTTTGCAGCCATATTAAACAAAGGAGGATCTTCCTTCACAGGCGTTCTCCTAGAGCCTTTACTCTCAACCGCTGCAGGGGATGTTCCAACGCTAGGAGGAGGAGAAGATGGTGCAATGGGATTCACCGCCATCGACGGATTAGGAGTGACGGGTGCGGCTTCATCTTTTAACGATTGAAGCCTATTGAGTGCATCAATTAATTGACTCATAAGTGGTTTCCAATCTCCCTACGCACCACGCCTGAATCGCCATCAAGGCATAGCAACTTGTGAGTTATTGTTTCAATCAAATCCTTAAGCAAGAATCTTCCTACGCTGGAAAATGAAGAGAGATTTGACAGGCTTGCTTGTACAACTGGGCAATACGAGCTTCAGCCACATCATCCTCCTGAATATTGAGGGCCTGCCGTCCAATCTCTCGAAAGGGGACTCCTTGATCTACCGCATCTAACACACGTAGGTACAAAGGCCATTCATCACGAGATTTGCGACGATCAAGATTTCGCCCAACTTGATGCTCTTGCCATTCCAAAAGATCGACTTTCACCTTATCCAATTGAGGCAAAAGAGGTTTTTTAAGATCGAAAACCGCTGCCACACGCCATTCAGATAAACACAAGCTGATTTCTTCGCCACCACCCAGCCAGTCCGGACCTTGTCCGAAATAAATCCGCCCATGATTTGAATCAAAGGACAACATCCAGGGCTTGGCAATCGCAGGGTTGGGAAGGCCACTTAAATGATATTTTTCCAGTGAATTTGGCATCCGTGCTTTAAAGGCAGGGTGATCAGGAGTGACGACTTTTTTTCGATACCGTGTAGGAAACTTGGGATCGTTGGCACAGGCCACGTCAAACTCATAGGTCGATTGATAATACTTTTCCCAATCTTCCCGATAATCCGCTCGGCGCCGCAGAAATTCCCATCGCCAAAACGTATCATTCAGGCTCTCTGGCTCTGGGTAGGTCTTTTCATCAGTCCAATTAGACTCTTCCCCTGTATAGGTTTGTTGGGTATTCATACCTTGAACAGAACAATCATTTCCTCGCATAACTCACCATTTTCCATTAATGAAAACTTTTGCGCCAAACAAAAAAACCAACGAAACACCTTGTCCTCCACAAACCACTCAGACGAATCACGCTCATGTCTGAAAGCCCATAGGAGGGAAAATCAAATATTCAAAAACCATTAAGAATGAAATGCATGAAACCGGCAGGGCAACACAACCAAAAGGACTTACATGTGGGAAGGGAAACTCGTTCTTCGCTGTGACCATGATATCCCATGAACCCAGCCAAACCAAGAAAGTACAGCCACGCAACAGGCTAAAAAGACTATCGCAACGACAAAACAGGCTTTCCCTAACATGTGGAAGATCCTCCAACCAATGGAGTTTTGAGTCCTGCCATCAAAAGAATCTATCGGCAGAAACCTGACAAGTCTTTACATAAATACCCATCTTCATGGGCAGGATAGTGTATATCTTATTACTTTTTTTGAATTTTTGCCCATGAATCACGAAGAGAAACCGTTCGATTAAATACAAGAGTTTGGTCATTGGAATCAGGATCCATACAGAAATAGCCTTGCCGCTCAAACTGAAATCGACTGCCAACTTCTGCATCCTTCAGACTCGATTCTGCCCAACATGTTGAAAGAACTTGTAAAGAACGGGGATTCATCACCGATTGAAGCTCTGAAGCTTGTCCAGCAACATTGGAGGGCAAATCGCATAATAGGGGTTCGTACAAACGAACTTCCGCAGGTAGCCCATGTTGGGCCGAAACCCAATGAATGGTTCCCTTCACTTTTCGCCCTGCCGCAGGACCACCACGTTTGGTATCGGGGTCAAAGGTACAGCGAATAGCCAGAATTTCTCCAGTACGTTCGTTCTTTTCGATCCCCACGCAACGAATAATATAGGCATATCGGAGACGAACCTCTTTTCCAGGTGACAGACGAAAGAACTTCTTTGGTGGCTCTTCAAAAAAATCGTCCGCTTCTATATAGAGTTCACGTGAAAATGGCAGACTCCGAGTCCCTTGGCTCTCATCCTCAGGATTATTGACCGCCTCAAGATCTTCCCTCTGTCCTTCTGGATAATTTTCAATAATCAATTTCAAAGGATGAAGCACCACCATCACTCGAGGAGCAGAACGATTCAAATCCTCCCGAACAGCATGCTCTAACAATCCCATTTCGATCACACTATCTCGCTTCGCCACACCAACTCGTTCACAAAAATTTCGTATGGCAGTTGGAGTATACCCTCGACGGCGCAACCCTTTGATCGTAGGCATACGTGGATCATCCCAACCTTGCACATGCTTCTCTTCCACTAATTGTAGAAGTTTTCGCTTACTCATGACTGTATGGGCTAGATTCAAACGCGCAAATTCAATCTGTTGTGAGTGGCAGGCCACTTCGCATTCACGCAACACCCAGTCATACAGAGGCCGATGATCCTCAAATTCTAAGGTACACAAGGAATGCGTAATACCTTCCAGCGCATCTGACAAGGGATGAGCAAAGTCATACGTTGGGTAGAGACTCCAAGTATCACTTGTCCGATAGTGGCACACTTTCCGGATACGATAGAGGGTGGGGTCTCGTAAATTCATATTAGGGGAAGCCATATCAATTTTGGCACGCAGCACATAGGCTCCATCACCAAATTCCCCTTCACGCATTCTAGAAAATAAGTCAAGGTTCTCGTTAACACTACGATGGCGATCAGGGCTTTCTTGACCACCTTCCGTTAACGTGCCACGCCATTCTCGAATTTCTTCGGCCGTCGCGCTATCCACATACGCTTTGTTTTTTCGAATGAGTTTGACAGCATATTCATAAAACGACTCGAAATAATCCGAGGCATAATACAGACGCTCCCCCCAATCAAAGCCAAGCCATTGAACATCTTCTTGAATCGATTGGACATAATCCATATGTTCTTTCGTGGGATTCGTATCATCTAACCGTAAATTACACAGGCCACCAAATTCTCGAGCAATACCAAAGTTCAAACAAATAGACTTGGCATGACCGATGTGCAAATGCCCATTTGGTTCAGGAGGGAACCGTGTACGCACCCGTTGCTTAAATCGCCTGGTCTCTTGGTCGCTAGCAATTAAGGCTCGAATGAAATCGACTGAAGGATGGTGTTCGGAAAGTGGCATAAGAAAATATCGGATCCTAGGATACCGAATGCCCCACAGACTGTCTAGAAAAAACCGAAACAGCCCACAGGTTACAGGAAGTCAAGGAAGGCGGATTAAAATCGAAATTATCACTGACCGAATGGAAGAGGTAGCTTAACTTTGCCATAAAACACTATGGCAGTTAATCTTTAATGATCATCACCCAACATCGAAGAGGAAGAAATTCGCATAAAAAGAATATCGAGCACCAAACACTGTACGTAACCTAGATTTAGATTCCTCACGAAAACGTTTTGGTATAGACAAAATTTTGACGGACAGAAGTGCCATCTTTGGAGCCAGCTTTCCCTTGAGACGCTCCGGCTTTTTCTTTTGAAGGCTTAGAGGCATCTTCCTTCTTCGCCTTTGGCTCAGGAACATCTTTTGCCTTTGCCCCACCCGTTGATTCCCCATCGTCTTGCCCCATTTTCAATTGTCTGGCCCACATGTTGGGCTGGCACACCACGTTGAAATTTGGAGCAGGTACTGAATCATCAATACGCCACAATTCTAATTCGGTTGCATAAAAATTGACATCATCACGGGAAACCATATTAAGCCAATCTAAGCTCTGCCGAATTTCCGCAGTGACTTCCTGTCCGACACAAACAATAGCCTTGGCCTCCAAACCTGCTGCATACATAATCAGCTTCCCAAAGGCCTCATGGCTAAGCCCATCTAAATGGCCCAAGACAATGACATAATGGCCACGCTTCGCATCCTTAGCCAAGACCGCCCCCTCTAAAGTATCCAATGGAATGTCTCCGCCAGCAGGCTTTAAGGTCACTTCCAGAGCTTCTCCCAACATTTCCAAAATCTCATCTTGCTGTAACCATGAGGCAAACCCATCCACTTCATTGGCCCAGACTTCATTTAAGTTAATTCTTCTCAGCTTTCCAACCGGTTTGGCCATAATACCCTCAGCTTCTTAAAATTGTGGATTCCGATAGATGGTCGAAAAAGAATGTACTGAGTCTTATCGACAAGTTGAAAAAAAAGTTAAGGCAAAAAGACAGATAATTCTCTTTCAGGAGCAAAATTCTTAGATCCTCGACTTTCCCGACCAATGTCTTTCTCTGGCATTCCCAACGCAATACTTCGTATTTTCTTCGCCACTAATGGCTAATAAAAGGTCAATAGACTGCCCCTTTTTTTCATGCACATATCATTCTCCATTCGACGTTGAATAAATAGGCATTGCTCTTATTTCAAATTAGGCTACAATACTGTTAGTTGTTGATCTAAAAGTGGATTGTATTGTGCACCAACGCCAGGAACCCTAGTTCTAGGCATGAGTCTCCCCTTAAAGCAATTAAACTCCAGGATGGGCACCAGCAGTTTTGTGATCTTTTAACAGGAGGTTTGACCTATGAAATTCCTTTCGGCAATGCGCACGCACATGTTCTTAGTCTGTATTGTAGGACTCCTTGGTGCAGGATGTGGAGAATCAGATGGGCCGGCCGAAAGAGCTGGAAAAGCCATTGATGATGCAGTTGAAGATACTACCAGCACGGTCAGTGATGCGCTGGAAAATACTGGAGAGACGATTACGGAAGCTGCGGAAGACGCTGGTGAGGTCATGTCAGACGCCTTGGAAAGTACCGGAGAGGCAATTCAAGACGCAACCGAAAGTACCGGAGAGGCCATCAGCGATGCGGCAGAAAAAACAGGGGATGCTGTCACCGAAGCTGTAGGGTTAAAAGAGTAACTGAATTAACCCCTTTAATGAGGGAATAACACTGAAGTTATTTCCTCCATCGATATGCCTCAGATTATATCTCAATGCACCTGCTCATAGGTGAATGTTGGGTTTTGCCTTCCTAAGTACCCCATGAAGTTCCCTTCTTTGCTTGGTCGATGTATCTTCCGTTAGGATGTCTGCATACTCAATCAAGCACTTTGATAAGGATCTAAAGAATGAAATGGAAGGAGTACCAGGACTCGTGATTGACAAATGGATAAAAACCTTGCTGGCAATATTAGTTGTGCTTTTTTTCTTGGGATGGTTGAGTAACCGCGCATTCGCAGAAAACCCGTGGGGATTTGGGACGGACATTGGCTTTCTTGCCGATACTGTCGATGACACAGTTTTTACGTTGGGGTTTCAAGGCGATTATTATTTAGATTCCGAGTTTTCAGTCGGCCCCCAACTCTTAATCTCGCCGGGCGGGGACTTAACCCAACTTTCCCTTGCCGGAATGGCACGGTACCATATCCCATTTGGGTCAGTTTCCCTCATTCCATTTGGTGGATTAGGCTTTGTCTATGCTGATTATGAACGCGGAAGAAGAGAGGACGATGACGTCAGCTATATTTTTCCATTTGGAGCCACCGCAGCATTCCATATCAGCCGAACCGTTTCATTAGCCAGCACACTACTGTTTACTTTTCAGGACATTGATTTGGACAACCGCCGAAATAGCGATAATTTTAACATTGGCTTATTGTTTGGATTTCGTTTCCATCCTTAAACTTTCCCACTCACTGCTTGGCCTTAGCAAAATATCATCATTTCATTCCTCTATTTTTTCTAAGTAATTGGCAATGCGGTCCAATGCCTTCGCATTCAGCCGTTTGCCATACCAGCGAGGCATGACCCGATCCAAATAGCCTGGAACAATATAAGTACCCGGGCTCAGAATTGATTCATGAATATATTCACGAATGCTTTCTGCAGTTCCTTGATAATTGGGGTCTGCTAATCGTTTGGGACCATTAGTTCCCAAAATTAATTTCGGGCCCTGGCGGCCTTTCGCTGGTCCAATACCTGGAATGATATGACAAACGGCACAGCCTGATTGCACAAATAGTTCATCAATCGGCTCATTCCCCGTCGATAATGGCACATCTAAGAGAGAGACCGGTTTATCTTTTTTCTTGGAAGGACCAACTTGCGACGGGGTAGCCTTACGTAAGATCGAGCTCTCCTTATCCGGAGTCTCGACCTTCGTCGCTGGATTTAAAGACAAGGTTGCCAAAATTCCACAACCCACTACCATAAAAATCAAAAAGGATTCTCGTCCACCAGAAGACTTTGGGTTTTTCACACTGGTTCTCCCCAACCGTCCTATTCTTTCCAACAACAACCCAACCAGCAACGGTCTCTAAGAATGATCAGGCATTCCAAAAATTGTTTCTCTGTCGCTCCTGTACCGAAATCATGAATTACCTGTCAATGAAAAGGGTGCAAAGAATGCTTGTGTTTGACTGCTTTTTTCAGGAGTCATATCTGTCAGAACAAGACACTTCTTGTCTTGTCCAAATACTTTTTGGTATCCCCCTTCATGATCAATAATCCTTCATGAGCAATGCTTGTGTTCCACAATCTCCACACAATCGGCCTGCTTTGAACGTCCCACCCTTTCTCCCTCATCCAGCGCTACGTGGTCCTCATCGGATGACGCTCATCCCCCGTTGGTGGTCACGAGGAACACCACCTCCTAATCTCGCCACTCACTATCGGACATTTCAGGTTACTCCAGAGACCTCTCTTCTAACCAAATGCCATTGGCAACCATTCCCCCTGGGGAAACCTACTGTCTTGATGATCCATGGTTTAGAAGGTTGTACCGAATCACACTACATGAGAGGCCTTGCCTATAAAGTATGGGAAAAAGGATGGAATAGCATACGCATCAATCAGCGCAATTGCGGTGGTTCAGAACACCTCACACCCACGCTCTATCATAACGGCTTAAGCCAAGATTACCAGCAGATTATCCGGGAAATTACGGAGCAAGATAGATGTCGAGATATTTGGGTAATAGGATATTCCATGGGAGGAAATCTTTCTCTGAAATTAGCAGGAGAAATTCAAAGCACGCTTCCTTCACTCCGTGGCATCGCGGTCGTGAGTCCAAATATTCAACCTGCCTTATGCGTGCGTGCGCTCCAACGACCAGCCAATTGGATCTATCACCAGTATTTTTTACGAAGTCTCAAAGCCAAACTGAAACGCAAGGACAAACTCTTCCCAGGAAAATGGAACTTAAAAAAACTTCCAGAAATACAAACCATGTGGGAATTCGACAATGTCTATACCGCTCCGGATGGTGGTTTTCCTAATGCGGAAGATTACTATGAAAAAACAGCCGCAGAAAAGGTGTTGGACGCCATTCACATCCCGACCTTAATCATCACAGCACAAGACGACCCCTTTATTCCCTTTACCATCTTTGATCACCCTTGTCTGAAAGTCAACCGTTTCATCCAATTGCTTACCCCTAGATATGGAGGACATTGCGGGTTTTTTCAACGCCCTCAATTGCATGAAGATCCGTTTTGGGCTGAAAATCGAATACTGGATTGGATTCAATATCAAACACTCAATGCCCCCCCGCAAGGATTTCAAATCGAATCGGCCTAAACATCTCGTGTGTCTCTTCAAAATCCTTTTAGGCCACAACTCTTGCGACCGCATGACAAACTAGGGTAGAACCACAAGGAAGCTAATCCAATCTATTCCTTGACCAAAACCACACTCACTTAGCATTGATGGCCTTCTCATGAGTCTCAAACCTACCGCACAGGAAAAAGGCATCCTCCACCATCTTCACAAGACTCAAGAGCAATACTTAGAAGGCTGGCTGAACGCTCCAGCGCATATCCATCACACCGCACGACGAATGGCAAATCCGGCAATCGAGCGTCCGCAAAGCCGAAAAGAATTCCAGCAACTCCTCACATGCTTAGGCATAGAACCGGCGCAGACTGTTCTAGATGAAAAGGCGGGATTCGGAGTCACCTCGGCACCCAATGGCGATCGATTAATCGCTAAATGGGAAGCGCATACCGAATATTACAGTTATCAGATTTGGCATATCCCAAAAGACACCAATACCCCATTAGGATTTGGGCCACTCACGTATCCACGTTATGTCTTCCCTTTTTCACCATTGGGATTGGAAATCAATGCGCTGGATATTGTGGTGACCCCAGGACAAGCCTATGATCAAGAAGCCCTCGCCACATTCTTGCCCGGTCCGCAAATCTATGCCAGCCAAGTGTTAGAAGAAAATATCTCCGTAGCGACAAGCTTTACTCCCGATGAACATGGACGCGAACGCTATCTGATCTGGGCACCAGATTCCTCCAGACTTCTTCCGAAACTTCCGCGCCTCATCGACATTCTCATTTCATTGGAAAACTATACCCATCTCATTCTTTTACCGTATAAGGCTTTTTCACGATCAGTGGATCAAGTCCAAATCTATGAGCAGCGCCACCTGTATCAACGAAGTGTTATCACGCAAGAACTCAAGGATGCCAAACATGCCCGCATACAACAATGGCTTGAAGGCCTGACCCACGACTTTTTGGAAGTAGGACGATTAGCGGACGCTATGCGCTTTCGCCTTTCCGCCTCGGTCCCCTACGACCGGATCGTTCACAGCAATACGGCCGCCCTCCAAGAGCATGCTCTCCCGGGCTATCGAACCCTCACTGATTATATTCACTGGAAAATTACAGGGGTCGCCGATGGCTATCAACAGTTGGTTGCTCGAATTCACGCCTTAGAACAAGATTTTGAAGGCACCATTGCCGTCCTTCGTACAAAAGTCGAACTCGTCCTGCAAGAACAAAACTTAGCCCAGCAAGATCAAAATATGAAGTTGTTAGCAAGCGTTGACCAAACAACAAAATCTCAAGCCATTTTGCAACAAACCGTCGAAGGTCTCTCCGTCATTGTCATCGCCTACTACCTCAGTGGCCTAGCCCATTATGTGTTTAAAGCCTTGTATGAACTCGGCTGGCTTCCTCACTATACCCTTGTCTCAGGTATTTTTGTGCCAATTGCCTTATTACTCTCTTTTGGGCTTATCACCTGGGGGAAAAACCGCATTCACAAAATACATTCCCAAGAAAATGATCCAACAAGCCCTAACTCAGCAAACCCTCAATAGCACCTATTTGTATCCATATTTGTAGGGGAATTCCTACAAAAGCTGCATACTATTTTCAGGAAATATATGCATTTTTGAACTTTCCGCGCTTTTACCCTCAATGTGTCAAGATCCCACATCAAATAACCGAAAAGACTAGCAACACAAGTACCCCAATCCACTCAACATTTGCCAAGAAGGTCGGTTATGAACAGTGCGAAAGAACTCGTCGAACAGTGCGCATCCCTGGTATCGCTACCTGATATCTATATCCAAGTTAAAAAGGTGATCGATGATCCAAAATCTACGATGGCCGATCTCTCTGCCGCAATTAGTATCGATCCTGGCATGACGGCCATTGTCTTGAAACTCGTGAATAGCGCATTCTATGGCATGCCTCGAAAAGTGGAAACGATCTCTCGGGCAGTAGGAATTTTGGGTATGCAACCGTTACATGACCTCGTCCTAGCCATATCCGTGACAAAGGCATTTTCAGGGTTATCACAGCAAGTTATGAATATGAATATTTTTTGGGCGAACAGTTTTTTTAGCGGGTTGGCAGCCAGAGAATTAGCCAGAAAATGTTTTTTGGTCGATAGTGAACGCATGTTTGTGGAAGGATTGCTTCGTGACCTTGGACATTTGCTCATATATCAACACCTTCCAGAACAAGCGGAAGAAGCCATGAAAATATCAGCCAAAACAGGAGAGCCTATCCATATAGCCGAGAAAAATTTAATTGGGTTCGATTATACCGAAGTGGGGAAGGCACTGGTTGACGCCTGGGACTTACCTCAAAATTTAGGTGAGGCTATCCGCCATCAAAACCATCCCAATGAAACACCAGATTATCAATTCGAGGCAGCATTACTCAATATTGCAAGTGCTCTAACCGAAGGATTCCAATCACCAAATGGGCAGGGTAATTGGGAAACATTGGTCGCCCCAGAATCATGGAACCTCACTGGACTTGATGAAGAAGCGATCAAAGTTTGCTTGTTGGAAGCGGGCAAGCAACTCTCCTCCATGTTAGATCTCATGGAAGAAGCTCAGTCTCGTGTGGCATAAACCCCTTCAAAACCTTCACACAAAAATTTTTCTTAAGATCGCCAAACCAACGATCAATAACACGAATACGCAGATCCGTCATAATTCCTGACCAGCCTAAACGTAAGGAAGGATTATACTTTCATGGCACAAACAACAACCCCTACAGTCAGCTACCTCAATACACCGTTGGTGGATGTCACCTGCCAATTAACCTTCCCTCAAAACTTAAAGATATCAGCAGCCCCTCCAGTTGGATTCCAGGAAAAAGTCAAAGATTTGTTCCCCATGTTTTCACTGACACAAGATAAAACAGCGTATAACTTCATAAGCCCTGATCAACGCTGGCAATTAGTACTCAGCAAAGGCGCGCTCACGCTGGTATCTCGAAAATACGAAGGGTGGAAAGATTTTGAACGTCACCTCCAAGGAGCCCTGGTGGCATTGGAAGAAGAATATCGGCCTCAATTTTTATTGCGTGTGGGATTACGATTTCGCAACATCATACGCAAATCAGCCTTAGGAATAAGGGATAAAGAATGGGATCAGGTTCTTCAAGCCAAATGGACTGGAGACTTAGCATGGGCCGGGACGGCCGGCGAAATGAAGGCCACTCATGGTGAAGTACTCATGGGCTTAAATGGAGGAAAAGATTTAGTCTGCATTCGCCATGGGTTGGTGCCGATCGCACAACCCGTTCAAGAAATGGGATATCTGATTGATCATGACTTCTTTGTTGACGGACAATTTATCCTATCGGACGTTTCTCCTAAACTTCAAGACTATCACCAGTCGGCCCAACGTTTCTTTAAATTGTGGATCACTGATACATTACATCAAGCCATGAAGCCACAGGCTTGATTCATTTTCTGATGCGAGAATGCCTCATGGAATTGGCCCCATTCTATCAACACTCGATGATTACGATTTAAAACCAACCAGCTCTTCTGGACATAATTCTCCCGCTACTGGACCGGTTAACGTCCACTGCCCCACCTGATTTCTCCCACCTTGCTTGGCCGCATAAAGTGCTTTATCAGCTTGATCCACTAACTCTAGCCCATCAGTAGCCCCTAACGATAAACAGGAAATCCCAAAACTCATCGTAATTTTCGTGCCTTCGGTGGTGCGTATAGCTTGGCTGGCTTGAGTCTCAATCGCATGTCGCAGGCGTTCAGCCGCCATCGCCGTTCCCTCTGGACCTTCATCGGGCAACAAAATACAAAATTCCTCTCCCCCATAGCGGCCTAGAATATCAGTGGGGCGTATCGTCGTTGAGAGAATATTCCCCACGACTTGAATAACCTGATCGCCAACAGCATGTCCAAACCGATCATTGAACGATTTGAAATGATCAATATCGGTCATGACACAACCAACATCTGTCCGATTGGAGAGGCCCAGACTACAGAGGTCTTCGAAGGCTTCAAACAACGCTCGGCGATTAAAACACCCCGTTAACGGATCTCGCATGGCCAACGTTTCTAACTCTGCTTTAGAAGACTCTAACGCGCGAATGGTTTCTTCTAACTTTGTGACATCATCAAGGGAGACCAACATGCCTTGGGTGTGTTCTTGGTCATTGAGAATTGGGGTGCAATTGACTCGAAATTTCAATAGTTTTCCGTCAGGGCCGGGAAGCATGATGGGCACGTCCAACTCCAAACACTTATCCTGCCTGGCGGTGACCCAAGGTAATTGAGTCAAAGGAGGCGCCGGTGGAACCGAGGTCCAGGAAAATTCATCTAACCGCTTCCCCTGGATCTCGCTGGGGTCTTGAGCCACCACCTTCCCAAAGGCACGGTTCGCCAACACAATTTCTCCTTGATTATTGAGTAGCACCACGCTTTCAGTGAGCACGTCAAAAGCCGCCTTGACCCGCAATGGCACCACTGCACTGGGATCAAGCTGCCGAAGGGTTCGCCTCATATACAGAAAGTAACCAAGAAACGTTGAGCACACCACCATTCCCAAAAACCGAGTCCACGGATCCTGAAGCCATTCTCTCCACCCTTTACCCTCAAGCGTACGGAACCGTAATTGAACAGTTCCCCAGCGTTCTGATCCGTTGAAAATTGGAACTTGGATATGATCGGGAGTGGAAGAATCACCCGGTGGCTGTTCCCAGACCTCTAGATGCGGCCCAGCAAAGGCCAACATTTCTCCTTCACCCAATACAACCGCAGCAGACACAATGTCATCATTGCGTTCCACTAACAGATCAAAGGCTTCTTGAATAGCGCGACTATCCCCGTTTTCCGCCAAAAGAGAATATTGAACGGCAAGCGCTTCGCTATATTTTTGGCGATATTCAAAAATTTCAACGGCTTGATCGGGAACCAAATCCACGGCCAGGTCAGTCATCAAGAGGATACTGAGGGTAAGGGAAACCAGACCAAAACTAATCCAAAGCAGTGGAGTGGGACGTTTCATGATGGGGGTGTCGTTGGCGGCTCTACCGATGACCTGTTCTCAGACCTGGGAACTGGAGCCTCTTGTTTAGTTTCGTGCAATATCTGATCTAACCCGTGATGTTCCCGGGCTTCCATCTTGGCCGCTTCCTTCACTCGGCGGGTCCAATCTTTTTGATCCTTTTTGTCCATCCCGAGAATCGGAATCGGATCAAACTGCCGCCAGGCGGGGAGCGCCGCGGCCATAAGCCCCGTTAGCAAGGTCCCCCCTCGCACCATCCATGCGACCACCCCGGTTGAGAGCGCCAGCCCCGTACTCTTCACCATGTCCACGAACATGGAGCGAGCACTTGCGTGTTCATCGATGGTGCTTTCTAATTCATCGGAAAATGTATCCAATTGCTGAAGGAATTCCGCTGGCAGTTCTGTTTTGGTCATATCCACGGGATCCGCATAGTAGGACCGTAGCTGCTCAGAGGTCGTCGCCCAGCCCGCCGGCCGCAACAACGGCGGCAGATTCAACACATCCACCACGTCGCGTCCACGACCCTCGTGGGCCTGTGCCTCCGGTCTACGCCCCCCTAGCCCCACATAGGCGCCCTCGGGGTTGCCCTCTCCTTCCCTGCCTGGGCCTCCGGGAGGAGACGCGGGGGTCTGGGAATCGAGATCAGGTTCGGGGGTGGGCTCCGGCTGGGGCTCCGGCTCAGGTTCCGGGGTGGGCTCCGGCGTTGGTTCGGGAGTGGGATCCGGTGGCGGGGGAGGAGCCGTCCCCTCAAACACATCTGTCACGGAGACGGCCAGCGTCTGGGTGGCCGTGCCCCCGTGCCCATCACTGACTTGGACCAGGACGTCATAGACATTGTCGCCGCCTCCATCCGTCGGAGTCTCAAAATCGGGAGGAGCAGTAAACCGCAATGCCCCCGAGGTGGCATCGATGGCAAACCGGGCCGCATCGGCTCCGCCGACAATGCTATAGGTCAACGGATCCCCATCGGCATCCGTGGCGGTTAGCGTCGTGACCCCGGTCAGATTTTCTGTCATAGACAGAGTGGCACTCCCGGCTCCACCATGACTAGTGAGGACGGGGGCATCATTCACACTCACCACCGTTATGGTGACCGTCGCCTGGGCACTGCCGCCATGGCCATCGGTGATTTCGTAGGTAAAGGCATCCACCCCAAAATACCCGCTCGTAGGCGTATAGGTAAAACTGCCATCGGCATTCAGAACGAGCGTCCCATGGGTGACATCAACAAGGGGCGTTGTGTTGACCGTCAAGCTATCACCATCGATATCGGTATCATTGGCGAGGACTCCGGTCCCTAGGGTGGTCACCAGGGGCGTATCCTCGGCCGTCGTATAACTGTCGATATTGGCAGTCGGCGCGTCGTTGACCGGATCCACGGTGATGCTCACATTGTCCGTGTCACTTAAGGGCGTGCCTGCGCTATCGGTGCTCACCACCACCAGCGTGTCCGCCCCCGTGTAGTTGAGGGTCCCTTGGTAGGTCAGGCTGGCCAGGGTGGCATTGATGTCCGTCTCGCTGCCGCTGAGGGTCAGCGTCGCGCTGCCATTGGCCCCCGCACTGATCGTCGCACTGCCGCTCAAGGTCACATTGAGCGTCCCGTTGCTCACCGTCAGCTGCGTGCTGGCCAGGTTGCCGTCCACGTCCGTCGTGCTGATCAGGTTGCCCCCGGTAAAGGCAAAGCTGGTATCTTCCGTCGCCGTGACGCTCGCCGGCACCGTGTTCACCGGCGCGTCGTTGACCGGATCCACGGTGATGCTCACATTGTCCGTGTCACTTAAGGGCGTGCCTGCGCTATCGGTGCTCACCACCACCAGCGTGTCCGCCCCCGTGTAGTTGAGGGTCCCTTGGTAGGTCAGGCTGGCCAGGGTGGCATTGATGTCCGTCTCGCTGCCGCTGAGGGTCAGCGTCGCGCTGCCATTGGCCCCCGCACTGATCGTCGCACTGCCGCTCAAGGTCACATTGAGCGTCCCGTTGCTCACCGTCAGCTGCGTGCTGGCCAGGTTGCCGTCCACGTCCGTCGTGCTGATCAGGTTGCCCCCGGTAAAGGCAAAGCTGGTATCTTCCGTCGCCGTGACGCTCGCCGGCACCGTGTTCACCGGCGCGTCGTTGACCGGATCCACGGTGATGCTCACATTGTCCGTGTCACTTAAGGGCGTGCCTGCGCTATCGGTGCTCACCACCACCAGCGTGTCCGCCCCCGTGTAGTTGAGGGTCCCTTGGTAGGTCAGGCTGGCCAGGGTGGCATTGATGTCCGTCTCGCTGCCGCTGAGGGTCAGCGTCGCGCTGCCATTGGCCCCCGCACTGATCGTCGCACTGCCGCTCAAGGTCACATTGAGCGTCCCGTTGCTCACCGTCAGCTGCGTGCTGGCCAGGTTGCCGTCCACGTCCGTCGTGCTGATCAGGTTGCCCCCGGTAAAGGCAAAGCTGGTATCTTCCGTCGCCGTGACGCTCGCCGGCACCGTGTTCACCGGCGCGTCGTTGACCGGATCCACGGTGATGCTCACATTGTCCGTGTCACTTAAGGGCGTGCCTGCGCTATCGGTGCTCACCACCACCAGCGTGTCCGCCCCCGTGTAGTTGAGGGTCCCTTGGTAGGTCAGGCTGGCCAGGGTGGCATTGATGTCCGTCTCGCTGCCGCTGAGGGTCAGCGTCGCGCTGCCATTGGCCCCCGCACTGATCGTCGCACTGCCGCTCAAGGTCACATTGAGCGTCCCGTTGCTCACCGTCAGCTGCGTGCTGGCCAGGTTGCCGTCCACGTCCGTCGTGCTGATCAGGTTGCCCCCGGTAAAGGCAAAGCTGGTATCTTCCGTCGCCGTGACGCTCGCCGGCACCGTGTTCACCGGCGCGTCGTTGACCGGATCCACGGTGATGCTCACATTGTCCGTGTCACTTAAGGGCGTGCCTGCGCTATCGGTGCTCACCACCACCAGCGTGTCCGCCCCCGTGTAGTTGAGGGTCCCTTGGTAGGTCAGGCTGGCCAGGGTGGCATTGATGTCCGTCTCGCTGCCGCTGAGGGTCAGCGTCGCGCTGCCATTGGCCCCCGCACTGATCGTCGCACTGCCGCTCAAGGTCACATTGAGCGTCCCGTTGCTCACCGTCAGCTGCGTGCTGGCCAGGTTGCCGTCCACGTCCGTCGTGCTGATCAGGTTGCCCCCGGTAAAGGCAAAGCTGGTATCTTCCGTCGCCGTGACGCTCGCCGGCACCGTGTTCACCGGCGCGTCGTTGACCGGATCCACGGTGATGCTCACATTGTCCGTGTCACTTAAGGGCGTGCCTGCGCTATCGGTGCTCACCACCACCAGCGTGTCCGCCCCCGTGTAGTTGAGGGTCCCTTGGTAGGTCAGGCTGGCCAGGGTGGCATTGATGTCCGTCTCGCTGCCGCTGAGGGTCAGCGTCGCGCTGCCATTGGCCCCCGCACTGATCGTCGCACTGCCGCTCAAGGTCACATTGAGCGTCCCGTTGCTCACCGTCAGCTGCGTGCTGGCCAGGTTGCCGTCCACGTCCGTCGTGCTGATCAGGTTGCCTGGCCGGGTAATTGATGGCAAAGCTGGTATCTTCCGCTGCCATTGGCCCCCGCACTGATCGTCGCACTGCCGCTCAAGGTCACATTGAGCGTCCCGTTGCTCACCGTCAGCTGCGTGCTGGCCAGGTTGCCGTCCACGTCCGTCGTGCTGATCAGGTTGCCCCCGGTAAAGGCAAAGCTGGTACTGACCGTCACCGTGGTATCGTAGTAGTTCGCACTGGTGCCGCCGTCGCCATCCGTCAACACATATCGCACCGTCCGCGCCCCCGTGGTCGGATTGTCCGTGTCAGTATTCTCGTACGTGATGTTTTGGATCAAGGCACTGACCGCTGTCGCATCCGCGTCCGCATCCAAGGTGATGACCAGGTCGGTGCCCCCGCTGCCCCCCGTAAACGTCCCAATTTGCGTGCCGCCGTAGCTGACGGTACTGCCCAAGACGGTAATGTTCGTTGGCCCCGCCCCTTGATCGCGGATGCTCAGCACGTCTTCGGCACTGTCGCTACCCGCTTGGAACGAGACGGTCAACGTGCCCGTATCGAAGTTGGAGGAGTCAACATCCGTCACTGCCGCCGTTATGGTCTGATCAATCACCACCGCTCCATCGCCTTCCGTATAGGCCAGCGCATCTCCGCCTAAATTGGTAACGACCGGGGCATCATTTGTCGCGGCTACGGTGATGGTACTGGTCGAGGTCAGTCCAACCAAGGCGTCACCGTCTTGGGGAATAAAATCGAGAGTACGGTTCCCGACCGTCGGGTTCTCTGAAAGATTTTCGTACGTGATGCCACGAAGGAGGGTTTGCAAGTCGGCCTCGGGCATTTCGCCACTAATATCGCGCTGGATAGAAAAACCACTCCCGTCAAAATCGATTTCGAAATCAGTCACACCAACTGTTTGGACCACCGTTTCGGCAGTACCATAGGTAAAAGTATACCCGGCAACCGTAATCTGTTCGCTCCCACCATCCACAAATCCTGATAAATTAATGCCCAGAGTGTCATACGTGGTGTGATCCACATCACTAATAGTGGCATCAGTATCCGTCACATTGACCGCCCCGGATCCTTCCGTAAAGGTCGTGGCAAAATTATTCCCGCCTCCATCAACCCCATTGAGATCCACAACGGCCTGATCATTGGCACCGGCTACCGTCACCGTCGTATCGTAATTGGCGCTCGTGCCTCCGTCGCCATCCGTGAGCACATAGCGCACCGTCCGCGCCCCTGTTGTCGGATTGTCTGTATCGGTGTTCTCGTACGTGATGTTCTGGATCAAGGCACTGACGGCCGTCGCATCGGCGTCGGCATCCAAGGTGATGACCAGGTCGGTGCCGCCACTGCCCCCTGTGAATGTCCCGATCTGCGTGCCCCCGTAGCTGACGGTGCTGCCCGAAACGGTAATGTTCGTTGGCCCCGCCCCTTGATCGCGAATGGCCAGCACGTCCTCAGCGCTGTCGCTGCCGGCTTGGAACGAGACGGTCAACGTGCCCGTATCGAAGTTGGTGGAGTCAACATCCGTCACTGCCGCCGTTGTGGTTTGATCAATCACCACCGCTCCATCGCCTTCCGTATAGGCCAAGGTATCACCATCAAGACCCGTGATCGTGGGTGCGTCATTGATCGCATTCACGGTGATAGCGACTGTATCCGTATCGCTGGCGCTATTCGTGTCGGTGCTGATCACAGTTAGCGTATCATTACCATTGAAGTTCAAATTGCCTTGGTACGTGAGACTGGCCAGGGTGGCATTGATATCGGTTTGGGAACCGGAGAGAGTTAGAGTCGAACTTCCGGTGGCCCCTGCAGAAATCGTAGCTGCCCCTGACAGGGTGACATTCAAGGTACCATTAGTCACAGAGAGTTGGACGGTCGACAGGTTGCCATCTGTATCGTTGATTGAAACACCACTGATGGCCAACGAGGTATCTTCGTCGACGGTTTGAGCCCCTGGGACTGTATTGACTGGGGCGGTGTTAGAAGTCGCGGTCACATTTTGGCCAAATTCCGACGTGTTGCCATAGTTCCCACCACCCAAATCAACCGTCGCCGTGGCTGTCAAAAACTCTCCTACAGCCACCGTCACGGTGAGTGTACTGTTAATCGTAGCGTTCCCGGTCCCATCGGTCGTGACCGTGGCAAACCCCAAATACCGCTCGGCTTCCCCATAGTTGCTGCCATCCGCCGCGGAACTCGCAAAGAATTCAATGCGGAAGGTCGTGTTCGCGGTTCCGTTCAAGGAACCGGTCACTGTCATTTCTGATCCAGTTGTGGTAACGGTCGTCAACACGGGATAATTCTGCAGATTATTGGCTCCGGTATCCGCATCACCCGCATCATTGGCTGTGACACCAAACCCGTCTTCCGTGCCACCGCCGAGGTCAATGCCTAACTCGGTATTGGTATAGATCTGATTTCCTAATATGGAAATATTACTTCCTGAGCTCGGCACGTTAATTCCATCGCCTCCGCTAAAAGCAATCACATTGCCTTCGCCTACTCCCGTCCCACCAATCAGATGATTCGTCGACGTACTCGAGAAGGTAATCCCATGTTGCCCATTCCCTAAATCCAGCGTGCCCGTGGCATCGGTCCCAATATAGTTGCCTTGCACCGTATAACCCGAAGATGAATACAGCAGGATGCCTTGAATGGTATTGCCACCGATCAGATTGCCTTCATTAGCACCCGAGCCGCCGATAATGCCATTGCTTGAACTCCAGGCTGAAATCCCAAATGAGTTCCCAAGCGCAGCCGTGCCCGTCGCATCCACACCAATGTAATTGCCTTGGATGATGGTGCCCGTTGTGTTCTGATCCCGTATCCCGGCGTTATTGCCGACAATGACATTCCGCGCACTGACGGTGGAGCCCCCAATCAACGTGTTCGTGGCACTCTGTAGATTTATGCCATGCCCTGTATTTCCCAAGTCCGCGGTGCCCGCCACGTCCGTGCCAATATAATTGCCCTGGATAATATTGCCAGTCCCACTGACGTGAATCCCATCATCAGCATTGCCGGAAATAATGTTGCGTTCCCCAGCCGTGGTCCCGCCAATCGTATTTGAAGACGCACTGGCGCTAATCCGGACCCCATCTATTCCATTACCGAGTGCCGCAACCCCAGTTGAATCAACCCCAATATAGTTCCCCGACACCGTATTACTGTCAGTTCCGGACCCGGTGATGTGCACGCCCTCCGCAGTATTCCCAGAGATGACATTTCGATGTGCACTCGTTGTCCCCCCAATCGTATTACCTGTAGCTCCACCACTAATCGATACGCCGGTATCGCCATTAGCCAGGGCCACATTCCCTGTGACATCCGTCCCGATGTAATTGCCTTGGACAACATTATTACTCGTCCCTACATCATGAATCTGCACACCATCCATGGTATTTCCTGAAATAATGTTGCGAGCACCAGCTGTGGTCCCACCAATCGTGGAATTGGTCGCACCCCCGCCAATCCATATCCCATCATCCCCATTGGCCACAGCTCCAGTTCCCGCCGCATTGGTCCCAATATAATTGCCTTGGACCACCGTCCCACTCGTTCCCGTGCCCGAGATTACAATGCCGACATCGATGTTTCCCGAAATGACATTCCCAGCGCCAGCCGTCGTTCCGCCAATGGTCGTCCCCGTGGCACCTGTGCCCACCCAGACGCCATCATCTCCATTCCCTATCGCCGTCGTACCAGTGGCATCTAGACCAATATAGTTGCCTTGCACAACATTGCCGGAAGTGCCAGTGCCGTGGATATAGATACCATCCAAGTCATTGCCAGCAATCACATTGCGCGTGGCAGCCGTCGTTCCCCCAATCGTATTGGTACTCGCTCCGCTTTCGATCCGAATTCCATGACCCGCATTGCCCAAATCCAGCGTGCCCGTCACATCTGTGCCAATATAGTTGCCCTGTATCACGTTGCCCGTAGTGGTCGCTCCTGAGATTTCAATGCCGTCACTGGTATTCCCAGAGATAGTATTGCGTGCCCCAGCCGTCGTTCCGCCAATGGTATTATTTGAGGCTCCACTACGAATACGGACACCATCGCCATTTCCAAGAGCTGCTGTTCCATTCACATCTGTCCCAATCAAATTGCCTTGTACCAGGTTTCCTGTCGCAGACGTACCTGTCAGATACACACCAGCGGTAGAGTTCCCAGAAATGACGTTCCCCGCTCCAGCCGCTGTTCCCCCAATGACATTATTCGAACCGTAGACAGTGAACCCATAGCCCACGCCTCCAATCGCACTCGCCCCAGCCGCATCGGTGCCCACATAGTTGCCTTCAAAAACATTGCTTTGCCCACCGGACTCAATGCGTACTCCCGCAATCACATTGCCCTCTCCTGCACCAGTTCCCCCAATTTGATTGCTATCGCCATAAATACGCAACCCATAGGAGCCACCCAGCCGCGCACTGCCGGTCACATCCAGCCCCAAATAATTGCCCTGAACGATATTCCCGGTGCTAGAAGTACCTAACGTGATTTCCCCTTGATTATTCCCTGATATAATATTGCGATCGGCCAGCGTCGTCCCGCCAATCACATTATTATCGGCCGAGTTAATCTCAATGCCATTGATCCGATTCCCTAAATCCACCGTGCCCGTGACATCGGTCCCGATAAAGTTGCCGACAATCGTATGCCCGCCTGTCCCGTTGACCTGAATGCCCGCCCAGTCAAACTGATTGATAACCAATCCGCGGATCGTACTGCCCGTGCTTGAATTGAGCGTCAATCCATCAAGATACGTACCGGTGCCCGCCAACGACCCGTTAATCTCGATGACCGGTTGGCCAGCCATCCATCCCGCTTGTGTCGAGCCATCGATAATCACGGCATCCGTAATGGCAGGAAGCTCGGAGGTGGGCTGCATGCGCCACCAGGAGAACCCTTGGCTTGCCCCGCCGACATAGTCCGCATCAAAGTCGGTAATGCTGGCATCATCCAATGTCGTTGACACAATCGTACTCAATGAATTAGCAAGGCCATCATCTTGATAATAGACATGATTGGCATCATTCAGTGCCAAATTGAACGCAATTGTATCAAGACCTGATGTGTTATTTGCAGCAATGATGGCTTCTCGAAACGAAATCGCGCCATCGCCACCCATATTGGCGTTCAGCCATTCAATCGTGTGGCTGGAATTCCCGTCGGTGATGCCACTATCAGCATTATCAACGGTCGTGGTCACCGTGAGCGTATTGGCTACATCAGTCACCGTCACATTGATGGTTTGTGTATCGGTACCGCCATTGCCATCCGACACTTGTACCATCACCACATAGACATTATCGCCGTTACTATCAGAGGGCATTTCATAATCGGGAGCTGTCACAAACACAAGCGCCCCCGTTGAACTGTCTATGCTGAATTTGGCGGCATCGAGCCCTCCTGTAATGGAATAGGTGAGGGTATCGAGGTCTGCATCGCTCGCCGTGACGGTCGTCACTGCCGTTTGGTTCTCTTCCACATTAATACTGGCCGTCGTGCCTCCCCCATTACTGGTAATAGTGGGAGCCGCATTGCTGACAGCGGTAATATTTTGGGCAAACTCAGATGTGTCGGTAAACGAATCGTACGTCGCATTACTCTTTGTGGCGGTGGCGGTGATATATGCGCCAGACGCAACGCTCGCCGAGAGTGTAGTACTAATCGTGGCATTGCCACTGCCGTCTGTGGCCACATTCACAAACCCCAAATAGGTCTCCGCCTCCCCATATCCACTCCCATCTTGTGTTGTGCTGGCAAAGAACTCAATTCGATAGTAGCTATTGACTTCCGTGTTGATGCTGCCTGCGATGGTAACCTGCGTCCCGGTCGTCGTGGCCGATGTCAGAACGGGAAAGTTCTGCAGATTGTTAGCCCCGGCGTCGCTATCGCCACTGTCGTTGAGCGTGACGTCATCCGCGGAGGTGGTGGCCAGATCTATCCCCACACCGACATTGGAGTAAATCGAGTTCCCCAGAATGGCATTGTCCGTTGACGTTGCATTTAATCCCAGGATGCCAGCTGTAAAGGAGCCGCCTTTCCCGTTAAAGGCAATTATGTTTCCTTCACCCGTTGCGGTCCCCCCAATGAGCGTCGAGGATATCCCATTTTCAAACAGCACGCCGTTTTGTTGATTGCCGAGGTCGACCGTGCCGGTCGCATCAGTACCGATAAAGTTACCCTGAAGAATATTCCCCGTGCCAGTTCCATCTAACTCAATGCCGGCAAGACTATTGGCGCCGACGACATTTCCGACACCGATACCCCCAATGATGTTATTGGACGCCGTCCCACTCAGGTAAATCCCACTGCCCAAATTGCCTAACGCTGTGGTGCCATCTGCCGCGACGCCGATGTAGTTATTTTGAACCGTGTTGCCATCAGTGGTGATCTGAATGCCATCTTGGTTATTGCCCGAAATAATATTGCTATGCCCGATTGTGGCTCCTCCAATGGTGTTAGTATGTGCGTCACTTTGGATGCGAATGCCGTCATAAACGTTGCCGATAACCGCCATTCCTGTGGCATCAGTGCCGATATAATTCCCTATGATGGTATTGTTGGTGGCCGTGCTCGTGGATAAGAGGATGCCATCATCGCCGCCGGCAATCACATTCCGATCAGCGGCCGTGACGCCCCCAATCATGTTGCTGCCCCCTTCTATATAAATCACGGCATTGCCAATATTTTCTGATGCCCCGGCATCGGTGCCATCGGCGTTGAATTGTCCCAAATAATTACCACTGATGGTGTTATTATCAGACCCCGCATTAATGTGAATGGCATTACTAGAGAAGTCCCGAATCACAAACCCTTTAATCGTACTCCCATCCGCAGTATTGGAGAGCCGGAACCCGTCATTAAACTGTCCAACAAGACTGCCGCCATCCAAAATGATGGCCGGGGCATCACTATTGGCGGCAAAACTATCATCCGTCGTCGCATCAATGATGACGGCATCGGTCAACGTGGGCAAGGCCGACCCAGCCAGATTAATCGTATGCACCCCTGTCCCCGTGATAGCAAACGAGATGGTATCGATGCCGGTGGTATTGTTAGTTGCTTCAATGGCTTCACGGAGTGAAATCTTGCCATCAGCACCCATATTGGCCAGAAGGGCCGCCGTGGAAGAAGTATCCCCATCTGACACATCCGACGTCGTATCCACGAACATCCCGACGGTGATTGCCACATTGTCGGAATCGGTTGCACCGTTACTGTCCGTGCTCAGAACCGTCAGCGTATCGGCTCCAACATAATTCAACGTACCCTGATAAGTGAGGGTGGCCAAAGTCGCGTTGATATCCGCTTGGCTGCCGGAGAGCGTCAACGTATTCGTGCCATTAGCTCCCATACTAATGGTGGCACTACCACTGAGGGTCACATTGAGCGTGCCATTGGTAACCGAAAGTTGGACCGTAGAGAGGTTTCCATTTGTATCATTCACCGAGATGCTACTGATGGCCAATGTTGTATCCTCTGCAACCGCCTGTGCTCCCGGCACTGTGTTTACCGGTGCAGCATTGGGTGCTGCCGCATCGAAGACAAATGTGAAAGGCCGGAGGACCGTCTCACCGGTATTGGTTGACACTTCGTTGTCCATTCCCCAGGCTTCTCCATTCCAACGGAGATAGTGCAAGTCACTGTCACTATCCTGCACTCCCAACATGATGCTATTGGTCAGTGGGTCCGAAGTGAGCTCCATCACTTGTGCATAGGCTCCAATATCCGGAAGACTCATCTCGCCAGACCACCCTCCACTACTTGACCACGTCTGATAGCGAGGAGTGGTCGCAACCTCACCATATGTCACAAGCAAATCGCCGGACTGACTTTCGAAGGCCACAGCCGCATTGAGCGAGTTACCTGACCACCCACTGGTGGTTGCCATCAGCGTATCGCCCCACGCAGAGCCATCCCACACCGCGAACACCGCGTGATTCTGTGTTCCGCCGCTCACAACCCCGAGGGCAATACGGTCGCTAGTGGGATCAGAAGCCAGGGTCGTGAACTTCACATCGGTTTCCGCCCCAGTGTTAGGTAATGTGAGCGTTTGCTGCCCGCTCCAAGTGGTACCGTCCCAGGTCCGATACGTCAGGTCGTTGTAATTATTGACTCCGTCGTAGACCACCATGGCGTGCCCGGACTGACTCTCGAACACCACGGAAATCTCATTGCGATCACTCGTCGTCACAGTATCCAGGACAACCGTATTCCCCCAGCCCGAGCCATCCCACACGGCTGCCCACTCGTCTGTATTATCATCACTGACAATCAACACCACCTCATCGCTGGTTGGATTGGCCGCCAAGCGCAACTGCGTGGCCACACCGGCATCGGGAGCCGTAATCGTTTGCTCAGCAGACCAGGTACTTCCGTCCCAGATACGGTATGAGACACTCGCTGTTCCACCCGCACCGTTGTTCCACACCACCATAGCGTCACCACTCTGGCTTTCATACACGACATCAAAACTCTGAGCTGTATTGTCTGCGCTGAACCCCATGGAAAAGGGGAGCGCCGTCCATGTCGAACCATCCCATATTTCGCCTTTGAGTTGACCAATGGTGGCATCCACACCAATGACAATTTTCTCATCTCGAGTGGGGGCCTCTGCGGCTTCAACGATCCGCAATTGGAATGTCAGGTCCGCTGAATCCGTTGTCGTCCCAAAACTTGTGCCGTCCCAGTCGTTTACATTGGGGGTGCCATCTCCACTGGCACTCCAAATGGCACTACCCGGACTCGACTCAAGAGTGGCCAGTTCAGCAATATCGGCCGCGGACAGCGCTCGATTATACACACGCACGTCATCGGTCAGCCCGTCATACTCTGCCTCCGCGACACCACCACGCACTGAACGTCCGATATCCAGGGCATCAATATTGGTAATATCATCAAAAAATGCAGTAGTCGAAGAACTCCCACTGGAATAGCTCACACTTGCTACCGCTCCATCGATATACAAGGTGTTCCCGCTAGAATTGACGGTGACAGCGACATGATGCCAGGCACCATCATTTACCGTAGCCGTACTATAGACAATGACATCATCAAAGGCAGGATTAAGGTTCAGCCATTTTAGCTGCCCTCCTTCGATGCCAAATTTGATTAACTCAGTAGCTTCATCCTTATCCGAAAGACCAAATATCGTACTTTCTCCAGTGTCCGTCATTTTGACCCAAGCCGAGATAGTCCCCTCTGTCAGCCCGCTGAATCCAGAAATATGTGTATCTAGATTGACATAATCACCCGTCCCGTCGAGCGCAAGTTTACCTTCTCCAACAATATCTGTGGCATCAGTGGTATCAATTGACGCATCACCGGTTAAGGTCCCGTCATAACTGTTACCACTGGAATCAGTGGCACCCGCATCAAATGTCCAATGACCCACCAGCCCTGTCGTAATATCGAGGACTCCGGCAAAGCTTTCTTGGGCCTGTTGATCAACGATAACGTCACTCTCAATCGTCCCAGTCTGCACTTCGAGTTCCCAATCGCCACCCAGAGCTTCGGCACCTGTTAAATCACTACTAGCGGCAATATCAGCCCCGGTCAGTTCGGCTAACAATGTCGACGCTTCAACGCCAGATTCGCCCTCTCCGAAATTACACCCATAAATCAGGAAATCAGCTTCCTCGGTTAAGGCCTGATTAATAATGGCCAATTCATCGGCATATTCCCCTTGCATGGACGTGATATTCAGTACCCCTGTCCCCAATTGTAATTCACCAGAATCTCCATGGGAGATAACATGCACCGCATCAATGTCGGTGCGTTCGCCAAGAATTTCTGCGATTTGTTCCACACCATCACGTGTGGAATCCAACAAAATCACTTCAGCATTGGGGTCGATGCCTTCCATGAGCGTTTGGTAGTCGTCCACGCCGGTATCAATGAAGACAATTTCTTTGCGATCAGAAGGCGCGGCGAGCGACAGTCCAGAAGACCAGAGCGCATCTCCAGGAGTCTCGGTGGTTGAATCGATGGACGTGTCTCCGTCAATACCGGGAATGGCAGTAGAATCTTGCGTGGTCGTGTCTTGCAGTACTTCTGCCCCAGTTGCCAACGCCGCCCCGTCAAACATGATGCGCGGTTCCAGGGCCACTAACATTCCAATCCCACTAGAAGGTTCAACCTCTTCCGTCTGTGGTATCTTTTTCTTTTTTGAGGCGCTTGACTTGGACGCAGTGGTATTGAGTTTTTTCTCTTTAACGGCGTCCATGATAGCGGGCTTGCAGAACATCTTGTTCATTGAACGGTTCCTACACAATCAAAATTTCTTCTACGATTTCGTGGCTTAAGCAAAAAATGCACACTACCCTCAATAGAGGGGGAATCCCCTCTTCCTTTGTCGGGTAATTCACAAATCCCTTGACAAAAATTTGGCTGTTTTTGACTTACTTCATTTTTCAAAACTGCTGTTTATAGGAGTTTGTGTTGAATTGGTCGTACTTGTAACTAAGGAAAAGTATTTCTCCCAATTGCCATATTCCATACTATGCCCCGTTCGATCGGAACTGACGGCAAGATTAGCGCCCGTCATATTGGCTAAAGACTCGATGGCCTGGGCACCATCTTCTCCCTTCCCAAAATTGCAACCATAGACCAAGAGGTCAGCCTCGGCAGATAAACTTCTACCAATCAGTGCAAAGACATCCGCGTAACGACCGCTGATCGCCTCTTGCGTGATGAAGGTGACACCCAGATGTAGTTCCGCTTCATTTCCCTCCGCGATGAGAGGGATGGACATTGATATCCAACCGATTGCCAAGAATTTCGGCGATCAGTTCGATTCCGTTACGGGTAGAATCTAGGAGAATGACTTCAGCATTCGGATCGATGCCTTCTATAAGGGTTTGGAAACCTTCAACGCGCGTACCAATGAAGACAATTTCATTGCGGTCGGAAGGCGTAATAACACTCGACAAAGCCGACAGGGGGGCAATGCTGTTGGTCAATTAGGTTTAAGGATGTATTTGCTTCTGCCTTAACATCGGGTGCTGACGGGTCTTCCTCCGGAGTAGGTTGATCTTGTGCGACCTGATCTTGTACTACTTCCGCACCATTAGCTAGGGGCACGCAGTCAAACATGATTCGCTCCTCAAGTACGAGCAACGTGTCAATTCGACTCGGCATCTTGATCTCTTCCAACTGTTCTTCTTTTCGAAGGCATCCATCTTTGCTGATTTGCGCAACTTTTTTCTTAAGGGCACCTCTAAAAACCTACGTTTTCATAACAACCGGCCTTATAACTCATTGAAAACATTGAGTATAAATTTTTGAAATTCGAATTTTCAGAGGTGCCTTTACATAGTTTCATAGTCAATTCAGGATCACCTGCAACTTTCTTACGACAACTCGAACCTCGCTCTCCTCTCGAGGTTACACTCGTCCGAAGAAGGTAGTGCCACTCCTCCTTATTGGATATTGCGGATAACCAAATTATGTGAATTAGAAAGGGTTTTTCTACGTTGCTTGAGGAATAATGATTGTTAATGTCAATTATGTCAGGTGAGGAGAAATTGCTAGGATTTGTGTAGAAGAGAATACTTTGATTTTTTCCTATGAAATGAAATTACTATCAACGAATGAATTGCTTCATGCCAGCTTCCACCTTAGCCAGCATAGGGTTAATGACTCTTTTCAAGAAAATCGGTGCTCAACGACAGTTGTAACCAAGGAACCCGAGAGAACCTCCGGTAAGGCCGATGAATGAGAAATTTTCGCTGCTAGATGTGAGGTATGACGAGAAAATGTCTCTCATTGCACGCAAAGGAGAGTCTGACTTTTTTCTGTCCATTTCCATAAACTTGCACCGCATCACATGCCGCTTTCGCGGATGAAGACCGCAGCGCCATGTTCCCAGAGTTGTCGGACGACACTTCGGTATTCCCCTTGGACTTGAACCATTCCGCGCACGGCTTGATTCCATTCGTCTTTTTGGTCGGCTATCTCTAATGTCACACGATAGATTGAAGCCTCGGGCTTGATAGTCCCTTGCTCATCTTGTCGAACCGGAATCGGACCTGAATACAACGAAGCCAAATACACCAAGGCAAAATTCGACTCATCCACCTGTCGCAGAGCCTGCACTCGGCCGCGCCGGGGCATTCGGAAAGGATCATCAGGATAAAACCACCCTTCACTCTTTGAAGTTAATCGAAGCTGCTGCTCTTCCGTAGCATAGGCCTGAACCACCATGTCTTGAGGTTTAATGAGATGGGCAAGCGGCAACTCCGCTTTAACCCACCGACCTTCATGAAGAGAGGAGGCCATATCCGTGATACGGCCCGAAAATGGAGCCCGCAAGGTTAACTGATCACGAACCTTAAGCAATCCTTTTAATTCTTTCTGTTCCCCTTGCAGCCTTTCTCCTAAAACTTGATGATCATCTCGGTCTTCTTGGTACCCAGCCTCACGTTGCAGCCGCACCTTTAAGCTCGCAATACGTTGCTCAAGACGTTGGATTTCTTGATCAAATTTTGGGGATTTCAATATGAGCAGGGGCTCGTCCTTTTCCACGTAATCTCCTGCACGCACATTGACTTTCACAATCTTTGCCGGGACTGGAGAGAATATTGTCGCCCGTTCTTTTGCCTCTAATACTGCGGGAATGGTGACCATCCGATCTAAGGGAACGAATCCTAACAACAACATCCCAATCAGCAGGACGCCCACCACTCGTCCGCGCCAGGATTGCATGACCTCGTCACGGCGGTTCCACCACACCTGTACTTCCTGATAGACCGGCCACACCAGAAACCATCCGATTTCCACTAAAAACAAGATAATCCCCAAGACCTTGAAAAAGAAATAATAGACCAACACCGCAATACCCAAAAACATGAATGCCCGATACACCCACGTTGCCCATGCATAGCCTATCATCACTCGCTGACGCCGCTTCGGCAATTCTTCAGGAGGCACATCCCCCCAACCAAATAACCATTCCCGCAACTTCCATTGCCCAAATGCAAAGGCGCGTGATTGAAGATTAGGGACCCCCAACCAATCCGACAATACATAATATCCATCAAAACGAAGTAATGGATTCAGATTGATGAACAGACCCATGATCCAGCTTGTGGTAGCCAACACAAAGAGCACACTTTTTGTGACTCCTTCTGGGCACAGATGCCATGCAAACGTGGCAAGCATGGCAACACCCAACTCAACAACTGTCCCAGCTGCAGCTATCGCAGCACGTTGCCAACGGGATGTCAGTTTCCAGGAATCTGTGGTATCCGTATAGAGTACCGGTACCATAATAAGGAATCCCACACCCATCGTTTGGACTCGACACCCATAACGAGCGGCCGTATAGGCATGTCCTAATTCATGCAATATCTTAATCCCCAACAAACCCAGCATATAGGCCGTCATCCCTTGCAGAGAAAAGAAATACAGAAATGTATTCGCAAATGATTCCCATTGCCGCACAATCCCCACGCATCCTACTATTCCTAGAAGCACGATTACGGTCAATGCGGTTTTTGTATAGAGGGGAGCGACGATAGGTAACGTTCGTTGCAGAAATCGGTCAGGATTGAATAATGGAATTCTAAAAAAGAGATAACTGTGGAGAAGTTTTAAGAGCCAATGTTGCTTGCTTTGCTCAGCTTGGGCGTACAGGCCTTTGCTCCCCCCCATGGGCGCCTCAATGGTGAGGTTGTGCCGATAGAGAAACTGCAGCAGTTCCGTGACATCTCGTTGTGTGACTTTGGCTGTCGTGGAACCCGAGACCACCTCAATGAGCTTTTGTGCTGACCCCAAATGCCATTGCGAAAGTAACTGAAAGGCCGCCCAACCTATTTGGAAATATTGATGCCGAACAGGGTCTAAAATATTCCAAGTCGGCACCCCTTCAGCGGTGGGTGTACCAGACAAAATTTGCAGGTCATCACGTAACGGAGGAAGCGCGATATCTTCTTGTGGAGTTGCCGGAGACATTACCAGCCTATCGTCTGGCGAAAGACGGACAACGGTCTTCGGAACAAATAGAAAAAGAGGGACACACGCTCACCATAAATCTTGGCAGTACCCTGCCAACCAATGCGGATAGACTCTGGCGGCTCAGTAACTTTGGCTTTCACTCGATAGGCCAATACATTATCAGGCAACACTTCGGCATGATAACTGGCATGTGTCAAACTGGCTGGGATCGCTTCCAAGGGATTCGCATTCAAAAAGACTTCGACTTCTGCCCCTTCCTGCAAAACAATCGCATCTTCAACAGGCAAATCAATTTTTAATTCATATTCTTCAGGATTCGCTACTTCCATAATCCGTTCCCCAATTACCACAGGTTTGCCAATCCAATCGGATTTGTCATTGAACAAAACAATTCCTCCCCGTGGGGCTTTTACTTCCACCTGCTGTAAAATTTCCCAGGCATAATCCCGTTCAGCTTCTTTCAACTGAACTTCAGAAGCCTGTACAGGCAATCCTGCGCTAGTTTCATCATCAAAAAATGCGCTCTGAGTCATTTTTCGATATTCCATAAAACCCACTGCTAAGTTTTTCTCGGCCACTTCATAATCATTACGAAATTTCGTATCTTCAAATCGATACAGAGCCTGACCTTCTGCTACTACAGTGTTTGGTTCGATCAGAATCTCTGCAATAACCCCATCGAGTGGAGCCGTCACTACAGCTGGTTCACGAGCCACCACTTCAACCGGGGCCAAGGTTGATAACCGAATCGGCACACACATTACTCCCACAAGACAGGCAAAACCGACCCATAACCATCGTTTCGATACAGTCCAGCTTTTCATCAAGGTTTTCGTTTTTCCTAACGCATTCCAAGCATGGGCTGCCGTTTCCGCAAACCGCCGAATCAATTGAATTTCCCCTTCTTGCCAGGGACGTTCCCGTGCCAGCCAGACCCCTCCCATCACTTCTTGGCTATTCCAAATAAGGGGACACCACAGGACATGTGGAAAGGCAAATCGTCTCCAATCCGCTTGAAGATGTTTGGCACATAGCTCTACATTCAAATGACATGGGGCTTGCAAAGCCTGCCTCTCCCAGAGGTCGGACACAACCTCCTCAATCCATTGCACCATAGGCGATTTTCGATCCACGACCGCCACACTAGACACGACTTCAACTTGACATGCCGTGCGCAAATTCGTGCCAAAGGAAAATACACAAGCCTGACGAAATCCAATAAGACGGCGCGTTTCATTGGCTAAGAGAAAACACAGTTCCTTGACAGTTTGCGCTGTACGAACCTGGCTTTCTAATTGCAGAAGGGCCAAAAGCAATTGAGGATCAATGTCAGAGCCCTTAGTCGGTGGTGCCGAAGATTGGCCACGTGGTGACGCTGGTGAAGTTTGAGTGGGTGCTGGAGGCTCCATCACCTCCGCGCCGACGGAAGTCTGGCTTTTACCTTGAAAATTTTGACTCATACGTTGAATACGGACAACAGTATATGCTGGAAATGGTCAAACCTGTACATAATGTAAAAGCATCCTATTTTTTGGCTGTTTTTGCTGAAGGGCTGGGCGATGTACTGGGTTTGAACGCTGCTTTTTTGTCCCGAGAGACGATCTTGCGATCAGTAAATCTGGCGCTTCCACTCATACCGGCTAACACATGCTTTGGCTGTTTGCTAAATTGGCCAAAAATACGAATGGTCTGGCTGACAGGATCCACACGAGCGCCAATATCGACAACCTTAGCAGCATACACTTCTTGGGTTTCATCAATGAAAAATTTAAATGGACTTTTCTTTGCCACCCACCGCAGAGAGGTGGAAGGTAAAATGAGTTCAATTTCGAAGTTCTGATCATTTAACACACTCATGACTTCGTCATAAGGATTCACACTTTCGTACGGATGGACTAATGTCTTCACTACTCGTCCCGAAAATGGTGCAGTAATTCGACAATGGCGGACGGCTAAATTCGCACTCCTTACAGCCGCTTTTGCTTGCTTCACTTCAGCTTGCGAGATATCAACTTCCAACTGCCCAATGCCATGTAATTCGGCCAACTGCTCATTATTGACTGCTGTTTTTTCTCGGGCTTCCAGTTCCGCTTTCGCCGCTGATAATTCCGCCCAATATTTTGCACAATCAAATTCAACCAATAAATTGCCTTTTTTAAACCGCTGTCCATCTCGAAATGGGATTCGTTTGACTCGTGCCTGCAATTCACTAGAAATCACCGCCTCTTGAGTGGGCTTGACCACTCCTCGAACGGCGTTTAGATCAGCTGACTGAATACCACTTTTCTTCGCAAAACTCATGACTCCACTGATGAGCAAAAAACTCACGACACACATCCCGAGCATAGAGGCTTTTCGTATCATGGCTGTACCACTCCTTCTGATTGTTTCAATTGCGCATGTGAGACCATGGCATGCTGTTCTAACCATTCCCAGCGTTGTTCCAACGCATTAGCCAATTCCTCCAAATCATCATCGGATAAATTCACGGGAAAAGGATCTTCCCCTATTGCTGCTAAAAGATTGGCATACGCCATCTCCAGTTTGGCTAAGGCCATTTCATGCCGCAGCTCAGCTAACAACCCCTGAACCTTTTCTCGAATCACACGATGTTCACTCAGACGGTTCAAGGACCAAGACTGCTGAACATGGTCGGCAATTTGGACTTGTGTGGCAAAATACCGTTTGGCAATGTTGACCTCGCTTAAGGCAGCTTTGTATTGAGCCACAGCCACATGAACTTGAGTCATAATTGTCATCGTGAGAGCCAAGCTTTGTGCATGCAGAACTTCCTCCTGAGCATCAATCACTTGCAACCGAGTCGGATGCCTAAAGACATTCATGAGATTCCAACTGATTTTTGCTCCGTAACTCAGCCAATAATTATTAAACAGAAACGAATTACTATCGTAGTTTTCCCCAAGGTAGACATTGAGACTTGGCAATAATTCCAAAATAGCGACCTTGGTTTCTTCGGCGTTAATGCGTCTTTGATAGTCAACAGTTCGAAGCTCGGGACGATTGAGGAGGGCTTGCTGTTCCAACTCCTCAAGATTGTCCTGGATTTTTGAGACTGGAGGGGTATGTTTCGGCTTCACGAGTTCATACGGTTCTCCAGGCTGTAAATTCATCAATTCCCCAAGTTGAATTCTGGCCACAGAAAGCTCTTGATACAATTGTTGGATTTCTTGTTGTGCCTGTAAGAGTTCTCGTTCATATTGAAGTGAGGTCAGGGGTGTCTCGAGTGCCTTGGCACGAATAACCCGAGTTTCATGTATGGCCTGTGTGACCCAATCATCTAAGAACGAGAGTCGTCCCAGAGCCCGTTCAGCCCCAACCGCTTTCCAAAAGGCTGAGCGCACTTCTTGAATCACACGATTGGCAATACGACGTTTATCTTCTTCCGCAATCAGCACATCATTTGAAGCCTGCTGCGCCCGCACATAGGACAAGCCAAAATCCAACACATCCCAACTTAATGTTAAATTCGCCGAAAACAAATTTTTATCCGATGATGTTGAAGGCTCTAAAGACGTCTGCCCAGACAACAACGACCGACTCCGTGCGCCGGCAAAATTCGAGCGTCCACTATATCCCGCATCCGCAACCAATTTTGGCAACATGTCATAATGTGCAAGATCCAATTGCCGATGAGCCACCATTTCCTTCAATCCTTGCACTCGAGCTTCCAGATTAAACTTCAACGCGCGAGCCATGGCGTCATACAAGGTAATCGGACGAGAAACAGGCTCCTGATACTCATGTAAATTCTGAAGATCTTCTCGGACTCGTTGCTCAAGTTCCTCGGGAGTCATCGGTTCAGGAATAATCGCACACCCTGCAGCCATACCGAGGAGACAGACTCCCAACAGAAAAATCCAACGGTTTATATGTTTTGATATCATTGTCAACTTTGTTGCTTTTCCCAACAGCTCACTTTTTTCTTCGGGATTGTTCTTGCTCTTTCCACACGCCAAACCCAAACTGAGCCACATGCCCATTTATGATGCCACTACCTTAAAAAGGGCCCCTAGTCATGAGACGTATTCTTCCTGTAGACACAGATTCAAATTGCTTCAACTCGTAGACCTTGCTCTTGTGTTCAAGATTCCCGTTCAATCTTTCGGTTAATTTTTCCTTGATATTGAATACTCTCTCTTATTCTTTTTTCTCTTCCTTCATGTCACTTGAACAACCTGTTCTAAGTGTGATTAACCTCACACAACGACCAATGGCAACAAGAAATCATTAAAAATACTTTCCAGATCGTCTTCGAAATTCCCGAAAGGAAAGATGGAGGAATACTATGTTCGGGGGATTAGTGGATATAACAAGAATTACCCACAGCAAGAAGGATACATCTCCATACCACCTTAATACCTCTACGCCATACAAGAATTGGATACAACTGTTTCTGACAAAAAGCATGCGCGCGATTCTGGGGCAAGGACTCAATCAAGGTGCCTCACACAGAAAGAAACATCCCTACCGACTCCAACCGTTTCAAGGCATTGGTTTACTTCTGCCTCTCGAGCCAAGAATTATGTTTGACGGAGCCGCCATTCTCACCGGAGCGGAAGTAGTTCAGGACCAAGGTGTGCAAGGTCGGGATGTACAGGAACACAGCAAGACGACAGAAACCGGTGGGCATTCGGATCCCTTGACCGATGCCCTTGATCTGCCTTTCGCATTATCTGGGGTGACCACACCCTCTAGCAGACAGGAAATTGTCTTCATCGATACGGTTATCAAAGACTATCAGACGTTGCTGCAAGGTATCGATCCCAACATCGAAGCCGTGTTGCTGGATCCCACGCAGGACGGCATCGAGCAAATGGCTGAAATCTTGAAAGATCGGACCGACATCGATGCAGTTCATGTCATTTCTCATGGCAATCAAGGCGAACTCTATCTCGGGACGGGAACACTCAACCTCGCATCCATGCAAGATGCCTACGCCGATGAGCTAGCCACGATTCATCAAGCCTTAACGGAAGACGCAGACCTTCTTATCTACGGCTGCAACTTTGGACAAGGCGATGCGGGAAGTGCTGCCGCCAGGTTATTGGCCAAACTCACTGGCGCCGACCTGGCCACCAGTACCGACGACACTGGCAGCGTGCAGTACGGCGCTAACTGGGATCTGGAATATCAAACCGGAACGATTGACTCGCAAGTCGTGATCCATAGCGCCACGCAAGAGGAGTGGATGGGCAAACTGGCTACCATCAACGTGACGACCTTTGCCGATGTCGTTGATGCCGGCGATGGCGTCACGTCGCTACGCGAAGCCATTCTGCAAGCCAATGCCGGTTCAGGCGGAGACACGATTGTCCTTGGCGCCGGCACCTACACGCTCTCAATTGGTGTCAGCGACGAACTTGCGCCAGATACCACTGTCGGTGACTTAGACATTCAGCAAGATGTCACCATTGTTGGAGATTCGGCCACCACTACAATCATCGATGCCTCTGGGCTTTCCGGCACGCCAGATCGGATCTTCGCCATCCACAGTAACACTGCCACCATCTCCAGGCTCACCGTTCAGAACGGAGAAACAGGTCTGTTGGGAGGTGGAGGACTCTGGGTCGGCCCAAGCAACACGCTGACGCTACAAGACGCCATTGTGCGGGACAATACCACCACAGGCAACGGCGGCGGGGTAATCGTTTTGGGCACAGCAATCATGGATCGCGTGACCATTGTGAACAACAGCGCGAACTCGGGCGGTGGATTGGCCCTACAGGGCGGATCAACCACCACAGTGCTAAATACCACGGTCAGCGGCAACACTGCGGTGGGAACCGGCGGAGCCATTTTTAACCGGGGCGCGACGACCCTCACCAACTCTACGATTGCCTGGAATGCCGGTAGTGATGGCATTAACCTAGGCGGCAGTGGATCAATCAGTCTGAAAAACACCATTTTGGCAAATCATGCCGGAGGTAATGCCAATGCAGCCCTGACCTCGCTGGGCAACAACATCGACAGTGACGGCACAGCCCTGCTAGGCGATCCCTCGGACCAGAACAACGTGGATCCATTGTTGAGCGTGTTGGCCAACAATGGCGGAGCCACGCTCACGCATGCGTTGTTGACCGGCAGCCCGGCCATTAACGCAGGGAACTCCACAGGCGCGCCTGCTGTAGACCAGCGCGGCACAACCCGCGACGCCACCGTGGATATCGGCTCTTACGAATTCGTGGCATCCAATGCCCCGATATTGGACCTGGACGCCAATGACAGTTCGGGCGCCACCGGCATCGATTATCAACTCACGTTCACGGAAGGCGGAAGCTTGGTATCCATTGCCGATACGGATGCCATGCTGTCCGATCCTGACAGCACAGCCTTTACATCCGTGACATTGACAATCAGTGGGCTTCTGGACGGCAACACAGAAATCCTGGAGCTGGATGGAAGTACCTTTGCTCTAGCCACGGCTGTGGCCGGACAGAATACCTCTGGTGGGCTTTACCATGTCGTCATCACCACCGGAGCTGGAACCGCTAACGTCACCATCACGAAAGCCGGAGGAGGCACCTGGACTCTGACTCAAACCGAAACGTTGGTCAAAGCTATTCAGTACCAACATACCAATACGAGCACGCCCACTGATGGCAACCGGCTGATTGACGTGCAAGTCAGCGATGGCGCATTAAGCAGCACGACCGCCCGCACCATGATCAACGTGAACCCCGTCAATGATTTCCCATCGTTTAGCGGCCTTGATGCCACACCCGTCTTTACCGAAGGCGGCGTAGCCGTGATCCTAGACGCCAACGCCACCATTGCCGACCCTGAATTGGATGCCACCAACAACTATAACGGTGCCACCTTGACGCTTGCGCGCAATGGCGGCGCCAATGCGGATGACCGCTTCAGCGCATCGGGCGTCACGGGATCGCTCACGGAAGGCAGCTCCATTATGTTAGGCGGCACCACCATCGGGACCGCCACCACCAATAGTGGCGGGACGCTGGTCATCACATTTAACGGGAATGCCACCTCAACCTTGGTCGATCAACTCTTAAACCGCCTGACCTATGCCAACGCCAGCAGCAATCCGCCAGCCAACGTCCAAATCGATTTCACCTTCAACGACGGGAATACCGGCGTCCAAGGCAGCGGTAGCGCTTTAGACACGACAGGATCCATTACCATCACCATTAACTCCGTAAACAATCTGCCCACCCTCGACTTGGATGCCGATAACAGTTCCGGGGCCGTTGGGAACAACTACCAATTTACGTTTACCGAGGGAGACGGACCCACGGCCATTGCTGACAGCGACGCAAGTCTGATTGACCTAGACAGCGACACCTTCGCCAATGTCCTACTAACCATCACTGGACTCCAGGATGGCAATGCTGAAACACTCATAATCGGCGGCGATACTTTTGCCCTGAGCACTGCGGTTACCGGACAGGATACTGCAGATGGGAACTATCATGTCGTCATTACAACCAATGCTGGAACCGCAACTGTCACGATTACCAGGCAAGGTCTAGGCGTTTTGACCGAAGCCCAAGTGGAAACGCTGATCACATCTATTCGATACCAGCATACTGATACGAATACGCCCACAAGCGGAGACCGATTTGTGGATGTCACAGTGAACGACGGTTCGGCCGATAGCACCGCCGCACGTGGCACGATTCATGTCATGGCTATGAATACCCCGCCTACAGCTGCTCCTGATGCCTTTACGGTAGGCGAAGGTTCGACCACAATCTTGAATCTAGCCAGCAACGACACCGATGCCGACGACGGACTGGATCTCACCAGCATCACGATCGTCGCTGGCCCCACCAACGGCACAATTACTCAAATCAATACAGATGGGACAGTGGAATACACTCATAATGGCTCAGAAATACCCACGGACAGCTTTACCTACGCGATTAATGACTTGTCGGGAGTCACATCAAATACGACAACGGTCAACATAACAGTCACTCCACAAAATGATGCTCCCATTATCATCTCTGATGGGGGTGGGCCAAACGCGAGCGTCAGTGTCCTCACCGACCAGACCTTGGTGACTATTGTCACCGCCACTGATGCCGAGAGCACACCCCTGACCTATAGTATTATCGGCGGTGCTGACGCGGCATTGTTTAGCATAGATACAGCAACAGGTATGCTTACGTTTGACAATGCTCCCAACATCCAGACACCCAGCGATGTGGGAGGTGACAATGTCTATGATGTAATCGTACAGGCCTCCGACGGCACCGCTACCGATACACAAGCAATTGCCGTCACTGTCACCGATATCCCAGTTGTTGTTCCCCCGCCCCCTCCAGACCCATCGCCTGAACCTCCACCGCCGCCTGACGAAGGAGACAAACGGGAAGAATCATCAGGAGGTGGAGGGTTTTTTGTGACTGGGTCACAGAGATTTCGTCCCAGCAGTGGCTCTAACTCCATATCAGAAGAACGAAAGGATTCAGAGTCGTTTAATATATCCCGGGGAGATAATCTGTTAGCTCTCCAATCGATCAACAACAAGAACACTCTCGGAAATGCCGCAAACAAACTCTTCACTCTTCTACAAAAAGAATTTGAGACCATAGATTTCAAAAGTGAAATACAATCCTTGCTAAATCCCTCTTCTGGACTTCTCAATGGTCTGGATCAAGCTCGTGAAACATTAAGTACAATTACCGAAACTGAAAAAATCTATATGGTTTCGAGCATTGCAGCCTCGACCGGACTCTCCGTGGGATACGTAGTCTGGCTCCTACGAAGTGGCGTCCTACTCACAGCCCTGTTATCCACTGTGCCTGCCTGGCAATTTGTGAATCCCTTATTAGTGTTGGACGCTCCAGCGAGGAAGAAAAACAAGAGAAACCAATCAGAAGATGATTCGCTTGAGACCATGTTTGAAAAACCCAACAAGGCCACACCCATACCTCCAGAAATGAAGACTGGAACCATACGACAATCTCGCTGGCCTCGGCAGTCTTAGCCATGACGATTCTTTCCACAAAATCTCGCCTGGCTATTGGTCAAGTCTGTCTAGTGGTCAGTATTCTTCTGACAGCCAGTTTATTAGGGTTTATCCCAGATCGAACAGGTGCAGTGCGCGATGGACGAACCGCATTGGCTGAGTCCATTGCCGCCAATAGTTCAATATTACTCACCCAAAAAGACTTCGACCGGTTAGATGGGATTTTGCAATTAGTGGTTGAACGAAATGAAGATCTGCTCTCGGCTGCTTTACGAACTAGGACAGGAGACCTTGTCATAACTAATGGTGAGCACCAGAAGAATTGGAATATGAAGGATGCAGATGTTTCCACTTCTACGCAAGTTGCCATCGCAATTTGGGAAGGAGAAACCGAATGGGGCCAAGTGGAATTACGGTTCAATCCCATAGACAACAATAGTTGGCTCGGAATGATTGCTGGTTCCAATATGCAATTATTGCTCTATGTTGCCCTTGCCAGTTTCGTAGGGTTCTACATGTATTTGGGAAAAATGTTGAAGCAACTTGATCCCTCGCAAGCTGTTCCCGAACGAGTGCGGTCAGCATTGGATACCATGGCGGAAGGTCTCTTGGTTCTGGACCACAGAGAACAGATCATGTTAGCGAATCGGGCCTTTACCGATATTATGGGGATATCTCCTGAAGCCCTACTGGGACGAAATGTAGAAGAATTTCCTTGGGCTGATTCAGAAGGACAAGCGATACCTCCACATGCCCTCCCGTGGCATCAGGCTTTAGAGGCGGGCGAGATTCAAAAGAATCAGCGACTTCGCTTAACACTTCCACATGGTGAGCATGTGACGTTTATGATCAATTGTTCGCCTATCCTTGGCACGGGTGGAAGACATGTTGGAGTCCTTGCAAGCTTTGATGACGTCACACAATTAGAAGAAGCAGAAATCGAGTTACTCAAATCAAAAGAGGCCGCTGAAGCAGCCAATCAAGCTAAGAGTGCATTTTTGGCCAACATGAGTCATGAAATTCGCACACCAATGAATGCCATTTTAGGGTTCACAGAACTCCTGAAACGAGGCTTCGGACGAGACTCTGAGGAAACCCGTCACCACTTGGAAATCATCCATTCCAGTGGCAAACATTTATTAGAACTCATCAATGACATTCTGGATCTTTCCAAAATTGAATCAGGCCGCTTAGAGGTTGAACAGGTCCCGTTCAATCCCTATTCCGTTATTTTTGAGGTGGTCCAAGTCCTGGGAATTCAAGCTAAAGAAAAAGGCATTACCTTAGATTTGCAGATACTTGATGAGGTACCGACAATCATTACCGGTGACCCTGGGCGCACTCGGCAGATTGTCACTAATCTTGTGGGAAACGCCGTGAAATTCACAGAAGCTGGTGGCGTCACTGTGACGGCCTATGCCAAACAGCTTGAGGACCAAGTCATTCGATTCCATATTGATGTCGCGGATACAGGTATAGGAATGAGTTCGGAGGCGATGGAACGTATTTTTGAAGATTTTATGCAGGCGGATGTTTCAGTGACCAGAAAATTTGGGGGAACAGGCCTAGGCTTGACCATTAGCCGCAAATTCGCACGTGCATTAGGTGGAGATATCACACTGGAAAGTCAACCGGAGGAGGGGAGTGTCTTCAAAGTGACTTTAGAAACACGTACGCCAACTGATGTAGCATGGGTACCCGCCAAACAGGCCCTGGAAATTAGTACGTATTCCGCAATGCAGGAACATAGGAATTGGGTCTTCCCTTCAGCGCGAATATTAGTTGTTGATGATGGGGCAGAAAATCGGGAGTTTGTCAGAGTGGTATTGGAAGACTATGACTTGAGAATTGACGAAGCCGCGAATGGTCGCATCGCCGTGGAGATGGCCTCCACAGCTCATTACGATCTCATCCTTATGGATATTCAAATGCCAGAAATAGACGGATTAACAGCCACACGGATGTTACGTGACCGTGGCTCTACCGTACCGATTTTTGCTTTAACAGCCAATGCCATGAAAGGATTCGAGCAAGAACTTCTAGATGCAGGCTATACAGACTATATCACCAAACCTATCGATCTTAATCACTTTATCCCCAGGCTAGCCGAACTCCTCAATGCATCACCAACCAATGATGCTATTACCAAACAAGCCCATTCGGAACCTTTCCAAGAACCAGAATTTCTAGTATCCGATACATCACCCATTGTATCGAGACTAGAGCACAGCAACCCCAAATTCTCTCGTGTGATTGCCCGATTTACCGATCGCTTGGACAAGCAACTACAAGCCATGGAAGCGGCTTATGCAGAGCACGACTTTGAAGGCTTGGCTAAATTAGCACATTGGTTGAAAGGCGCGGGCGGGACTGTCGGGTTCGATGTGTTCTTTGAACCAGCCAGTGAGCTAGAAACGGCCGCCAAAGCCATGGACGCATTAAGAATTGAGCCCCTCCTCCAGCACTTGCAAAGACTCGCCTCACGAATCATCATCGATGATCAACCTGCCTTCTCCAATCGTCCTACTCAGTCCCACTAAAACACAGTCTTTTGCCAGTTCCCAGCAAAAAATAAGGGAAAAACCTCTCTATCACTCATGATTCAACTGTAAAGTGCCGAAAAACACTATGAGATCATGTGTATCAAGACATAAACTTCCCGGCACCTGGTCCCTGACTGGCAAGACACCCACAAACACTTGGCCATAGGACGTTTCATATTGGAGTAAAGCATACCAGCTTAAATTGACATGGATGCCAACAGTATCATAAAGCCTGCCACTGAATTTTCAGATCCCAATGAATTATCTCTCACTAAAGGACTCCTCTATGAATTAGGGAGCGATTCCTCTGTGCTTCATCAAGCCGTGATCATGATGGTTGATGATGAAACCACTACTATGGATGTCATGCAAACATTTCTAGAGGAGGCAGGTTATCAACGTTTTGTTCAAATCGAGGAGTCGTCTCAGGCCATGCCCAAACTGGAAGACCTCCGTCCAGACATCCTTCTCCTGGATCTGATCATGCCTGAGGTCAGCGGCTTTGAAATTTTACAATTTATCAGAAACCATTCGGTACTCTGCCATTTGCCTGTGATTATTCTCACGTCGTCATCCGATGCTGAAACAAAATTGGAAGCCCTTGATCATGGAGCTACAGATTTTTTAGCTAAGCCGGTAGATCCCAGTGAATTAATATTGCGAGTACGCAATACGCTTGCGGCCAAGGCTTATCAAAATCAGCTTGCCTACTATGACGCCTTGACACAGTTACCAAATCGGAGTTTATTCCTCGACCGACTTGCCTGGTTCCTCCAGGAAGCTGAATGTCACGATCATAACCTTGTCATGTTGCATATCAGCCTTCCTCAGTTTAAACGCGTGCACAACACCTTTGGCCCCCAGGTAGGGGATCAGGTCATCAAGCAAATCGCCGATCGCATTCAAGCCTGTGTTCGTGGGACAGATATCGTCGGACGTGGGATAGAAGAAGACGAAGAATTGACCTGTCTGTTTCATGTGGGTGGCGATGAATTCTCCGTAGTTTGTCCTCATATGATTCACCCTGAAAATGCCACAAAAATCGCCTCTCGAATCATCGGGATTATGAGCTTTCCGTTTGATGCCGATGGCACTGAGGTTACCATCGCCCCTCATATCGGAATTGCCAGTTATCCCGGCGACGCCAATACCGTCGAAAATTTAGTCCAATGTGCAGTGGGTGCCAGCGCCCAAGCCAATACGAAGGAACAAGGAGATTATCAATTTTATTCAGTCGAAATGAATAGGAAAAGTCAGGAGTACCTTCAACTGGAAGCAGCCTTACGTCATGCTATTGAAGCGGAGCAACTCCTGTTGCATTATCAACCGCAAATCGATGTGAAGAGTGGCCACATACAAGGAGTCGAAGCCGTTGTTCGATGGGAACATCCAAATGGGGAAATTCTGCCACCAGATGACTTTATTCCCCTGGCGGAACAAAGTGGCATGATTTTGCAGCTTGGAGAATGGGTGCTCAAAGAAGCCTGCGCTCAACTAACATGCTGGCAAGAGGAAGGGAAGTGGATCAATGTTTCCGTCAATCTCTCTGCCAAGCAATTTCATACTGGCAATCTCGTGGAAATTGTACGTGATACACTCACATCCTATAATTTTGACCAATCGTATCTAACTCTTGAGCTGACGGAAAGTCTCATCATGGAAAATATCCAACAGGCCGTGGAGACTTTGAACCAGCTTATTCTGCTAGGTGTGAAAATCTCCATGGATGATTTCGGAACTGGGTACTCCTCATTAAGTTATTTAAAACATCTTCCTCTCCATGAATTAAAAATTGATCGTGCATTCATGACTGGCATCACGGACAATCCGAAAGACAAAGCTTTGGTATCCGCCATCATTTATTTGGCTCATGAATTTGGGTTAAAAGTCGTAGGCGAAGGGGTAGAGAACCAGGAACAACTCGATATGCTAGCCTCGTTGAAGTGCGACGAATATCAAGGGTATTTCTTTAGTTCCCCTATAAGCGCCTTGACTTTTACTAAAATACTGGATGAATCTCTCCTGGGCTAAATGGCTCACCAGACTACGTGCATAGAGATTATTTCTCCTCCTCACTTCTTCCAAAATTTTAAAGGCTTTCTGCACTTCCCTTCTTCTCGCATAGGAAAACCTCCCTTCCAGATTGCAACTAGCCTGTATTGTATTTTTCTCTTTTTCAAAATCTGAATTATCTGAGTATAAGAGTTCTTCTTGTATAACAACGAACAAAAAATATCAAAATCTATAAGAAACAAACATTTTCATCGTGATTTTACTGGCCTCAGCACAAAGGCTGTCACGAATATCAAGACCGCTATAACTCTTATCTCATTTGCTTTCTAAGTATACGGTTGCATGCTTTTTTCCTATTTTTGTGAAACTCTCAACTGTTCAGTAGCTTCAGCCGAAAATGCATACTGGATTGTCTTCTTTTCCAAGATAAACCTATGCGTCTAGAAAACGACCAAATGAATGTACGAAAAATTCTATGAATAGCGAGCTAGCTCAATATGGAGATGTGTTTGTCGGACGTCAGCCGATCCTTGGTCCCACATTAAAGACCATTGGCTACGAAGTACTTTACCGCAATTGTGAAATTGGCCAGGCCATCTTTACGGACGAGAGTGTGGCCACGGCTACCGTTCTTCTTAATACCTATTTGGATATTGGGCTGGAACATGTTGTGGGGTCTCATTTGGCCTTTCTCAACATTCCCAAACAATTTCTCATGGAAAATTATTGTGAAGCACTCCCGAAAAATCGTGTGGTCCTGGAAATTCTTGAAAACGTGGAACCAAGTCCTCAAGTTCTTGAAGCTCTTGAAGCACTCTCCAAACAAGGCTATACCATCGCTCTCGACGATTTTGTCTACGATGACCGGTCTCACCTTTTTCTGGAGTTTGCGGATATTGTCAAAATTGATGTCTTGGGAAAAACGGAAACCCAACTCCAACGCGAAGTGTCCCATCTCGGAGAGTCTCGAGTCCGCCTTCTGGCCGAGAAAGTGGAAACCGTCGAGACCTATGAAATTTGCAAAAAATTGGGGTTTTTTTACTTTCAGGGATATTTCTTTTTTCGACCAGATGTGATTCGTGGGCGAGAAATTCCAGCTAATAGGGTTGCTCTTTTAGAATTGTTAGGGAAAATTCAGGACCCTCACATTCCATTTAAAGGATTAGTCGAACATATCCGCAACGATCTCTCTCTCAGCTACAAAGTCCTACGATACGTCAATTCTGCGTATGTGGGTTTACCAAAGCGAGTCGATTCAATCGATCATGCAGCATGTATGGTGGGCATAGACCGCATTCGAACCTGGGCCACGCTCATCATTATGGCCAGCGGACAGACCCAGGCCCATGAAATTTTAGTCATTGCGTTAGTTCGGGCAAAAATGTGTGAGCGGTTAGGAGACCGCTTGGGGGCAGTTGCACCAGAAAAATTCTTTACCATGGGTCTGCTTTCAGTCTTAGAGGCCTTGTATAATTCCCCCATGGAAGGCATTCTCGAAAAACTTCCCTTACCTGACGATATTGCTAATGCATTGATTTTTGGAGAAGGGGAAATGGGCTTAGTCCTCTCATCCGTCAAAGCTTATGAATCTGGCCACTGGATGGAACTCAAGCCACTTCGGCTTGAACCATCTACTATTCGCGATTTTTATCTGGATGCCATTGATTGGGCAAACCACTTTTCTCCTCTGGTTGCTTAATCTGATTCAGCCAACTCTCCCATCATAGTCAGTGAGCAATTCCCCCCTATCTCCCTTTCATGATAGGCACGGCATTCCAAACATGCTATCCTTTCCTCAGTCATTCACCGTTTGCTAGGTACATTACCTATTCACAATCATTTTAGCGGCCTCTTAATCTCAAATCCTCAAAATGACAATAGATTTTATACCTACAGATACAGTCACTTCGGCAAAAAACCCTCACCCAGATTCACGCTCAAGCCTCCGGTTGCCACCATGGTTTCATGTTCGACTTCAATCCGGGGCGCATTACCGCGAACTCCGTCAGTTGGTAGATACCCACCGTCTGAATACCATCTGTGAGGAAGCTCGCTGCCCAAATCTATGGGAATGTTGGAATAACCGAACTGCCACATTTTTAATTCTTGGTGATATCTGTACACGACGCTGTCACTATTGCTCAGTAAAAACTGGGCGCCCATCGGCAATTGATAAGTCAGAGTCTCAACGAATTGCTGAGGCCATAAAAACTCTCAATCTTCGTCATGCGGTCATCACATCTGTCAATCGCGATGACCTCGCAGATGGGGGAGCAGAGGTTTTTGCAGAAACTCTTCGACAGATTCATCGATTTACTCCAAACTGCACTGTGGAAATTCTTATCCCTGACTTTCAAGGTCAACAAAAAGACGTATCGACCGTCATCAATGAACATCCGGATATTCTGAATCACAATATTGAAACAGTTCCCCGTCTCTTTCCATCCATTCGACCGCAAGGGAAATATGCCCGATCCCTCAAAGTCCTTCAATGGGCTCAAGAAATGGGTGCTCGAACAAAATCGGGGTTGATAGTTGGTTTAGGAGAAACAGATAAGGAAGTTCTGAAGGTAATACAAGATCTTCGATCAGTAGGCTGTAAGATGCTTACACTGGGACAATATCTTCGTCCCACCCTAGAGCATGCACCGGTTGAACGATACTACACCCCTGAAGAATTTGAACAATTCAAAGTAGCAGCGTTAGCTCTCGGATTTGCTCATGTGGAATCGGGGCCTATGGTCCGAAGCTCTTATCATGCAGAACAACAGTCTTTTAACTCTCTGGACCAGTGACCCTCCTTACTGTTCGAACTTTACGAGTTCCCCATGAACATCTTCACTTTCAAGAAATGGAAACTCCCTAGACATCAATGGAAGACGTTGTTTCCTTGCAAGCGAATCTAAGTATAAATGCTCACAGAGATTTCGAAGTGTCGAAAAATCAACCATGGTACATTCATGAGAACATGTGTTACATTTCATTAGAATTTTGTCCTTCTTACATTCGGAGAATCTCTAAAGAATAGCGGAGGACCGAACACTTCAAGATTCCCACCCTATCTCCCCCAAGTGACAAAGTGAACGTCCTGAAAAGCTCGACCCTCCCGCATTCTAGCTATCGAATAATCAACGCATGGCCATTGCTAGTCGAGATTAATGCTTGAAGCAATTGTCCGGGTTCCTTCTGCCCATTGGGGAATGCCGTGGCTCGACCGATTTCTACTCGAATCGACTCATTGGTACCTTCCTCTTGAACTACATAGACATTTCCTTGAATTTCCTTGAGAGTCCCTTCAATGTTTTGGAATTTCGCGGATATCTCTCCCGATGCTGCTGATTGTGATTGAATCCCTTTTTGGCTCAGCAAAAGGGCGCTACCCATTTCGACATCCCCGGCGAAAGTTAGCGTCATCCCTTGGCAACTCATAATGAACACCCAGGCACAAATATAAATGAACTGTTTCATGGCATACCTCCTCTGTATTTGAGGCTTCATTAAGAACGTGGAAATATGGACTTTCACAATTAATTAACTTTTAATTTATTGCAAAGGTTATTCCCTATCGTATGCATTGAAAATTTTCGACATAAATCCAATAAGTTGCACAAGATTGCTTCAACGTTGGACATGAAATTGACTAAAAAATATGCAGGGCACCACCTACATGATGCACGAAATCATTGTAGGAAAAATCGTGCAAAACCTGGTGAAAAATACTAGGGAAAATTCCAATCATAAATCCTATTTTGAAGAGAAAGAGAATGTTTGAAGAACCTCAATCATCCATAGATTCGTTATAGTATTGGGAGCATTGATTAGAAAGGGCTCTAGTCTTTCCTCATGCAACAACACCAATCCCCTGAACGGAGGAATCGGAAAACATGCGTGATTTCTTCCCTGGGTTAGCTGGAATTCCTGCAGCCAAATCTTCTATTAGTTTCGTTGATGGTGAAGCGGGAATATTAGAATACTGCGGCATTCAAATTGAAAATTTGGCCGAACACAGTTCCTTTCTGGAGACCACGTTTCTTCTACTTTTTAAGAGGCTTCCAACCAAACAGGAGTTAGAGACTTTTACCAAAGATATTTTTCTTCACCGTCGCATAAAGTACCGCATTATTGAACTCTTGAAATCGCTCCCGGAACACGGGCATCCCATGGATGCACTGCAAGCCGCGGTTGCCGCCCTGGGCATGTTTTATCCTGTTGACGATGTACGTGAAGAAGCCAATCGTTATCTCACCGCTGTACGACTGATTGCCAAACTTCCTACCATAGTCGCAGCTTTTGCCCGGCTACGGCGAGGAGATGTTTCAATCCAACCCCGCGATGATCTCTCATATGCCGCAAATTTTCTGTACATGTTAACGGAACAGGTTCCAGAGCCAGCCCTCGCAAAGATATTCGATGTGTGTTTGATTTTACATGCCGAGCACACGATGAACGCTTCAACATTTAGCGGCATGGTGACTGCCTCCACTCTGGCCGATCCCTTTACGGTCATCTCATCAGCCATTGGAACCTTGAAAGGTCCCCTTCATGGTGGCGCAAATGAAGCTGTGATTCGTATGTTAGAGGAGATCCATTCAGAGAACCATATTTCTAACTATGTTGATGCAAAGCTGTCGAATAAAGAAAAAATTATGGGCTTTGGCCATCGAATATACAAAGTGAAAGACCCACGTGCGATTGTCCTGCAGACGTTCGCCCAACAATTGGATGTTCCCTGCGGGACCTCCTCTCTCTATGAATTGGCGAGGGCCGTCGAAAAATATATGGAAGCCCGAGTGGGATCAAAAGGCATACGTCCCAATGTAGATTTTTATTCAGGTATCATTTATCATCGCATGGGAATTGAAACCGATCTCTTTACCCCAATTTTTGCCATGGCCCGAGTGGCAGGATGGCTGGCTCATTGTTTTGAGCAGTATCAAGAGAATCATCTCTTCCGCCCAGACCAGATTTATGACGGACCCCACCGCCTTCCTTACACACCAGTTGAAGAAAGAGCCCAAGGAAGAAGTGAAAAGTAAATAGTGCGGCGTAAGAAGTACGTGGTAAAGAGTTAAGAAAATGGATGAAACCGAAGAATATTGTTTCTGCTTCCATTCCTTACTCCTCATTCCTAACCCCTTACTCATTCTCCAGCATCACTAAACCTCAACATTGTAAAACCTTGCTTTCTGCCAATATCGATTGCCCTGCAATATGACCGCTCCCCTTATTTATGATGTGCTGGTTGTTGGAGCTGGTCTCGCTGGTATGCGTGCCGCCCTTTCCGCTCACCAGAAGGGGGTGTCCGTGGCTATCCTGACTAAAGTCCACCCTGTTCGCAGTCACTCCAACGCTGCGCAGGGCGGTATCAACGCGGCTCTGACAGACCGAGGCGATAAATGGGAAGACCATGCTTTTGAAACCGTAAAAGGCAGTGATTACTTAGGCGATCAAGACGCCGTTGAAGTTCTTGCACAAGAGGCCGGACAAGACATTATTGCTCTCGAACATATGGGAGTCATATTTAACCGGAATGAAGAAGGTCGATTGGGAACGCGCCGTTTTGGCGGACAAAAAAAGGCTCGAACATTTTTTGTATCAGATTTCACGGGACAAGCCATGCTCCACGTCCTCTATGAACAACTGATGCAGGCCAACATTCCCGTCTATGAAGAATGGTTTGTGACGTCATTAGTCAAAGATGATCATGGACATTGTGCAGGATTGGTGGCTTTTGAAATTCGCACGGGTCAATTTGCACTCTTTCGAGCCAAAACCATCATTATGGCCTCAGGCGGGTTAGGCCGTGTATATGAACCCAGCACCAATGCCATGATTTGCACAGGCGATGGCATGGCCCTGGCCTACCGCGCTGGCGCACCTTTAATGGATATGGAGATGGTGCAGTATCATCCCACGACACTCAAAGGCAAAGGATTGCTCATAACCGAAGCCGCCAGAGGCGAGGGCGCGTATCTTCTGAATAAAGATGGGGACCGCTTTATGGAGCGCTATGCTCCAACCATGTTGGAATTGGCCTCCCGGGATGTCGTCTCCCGTGCAGAACAAATTGAAATTAATGAAGGCCGAGGGATCAATGATTGCGTCTTATTGGATTGCCGCCATTTGGGGCGATCATTTCTTCAAGAGCGTCTTGGGCAAATTTATGCAGAGGCCAAAACCTTCGCCAATATTGATCTGGCCGAAGAGCCCTTACCCATTCGTCCCGGCATGCATTATCAGATGGGAGGAATTAAAACGGATACCCATGGGCGATGCTGGGATATTCATGGAGCCTGGACCGGGCTTCCAGGACTGTTTGCGGCAGGGGAGACAGCGTGTGTCAGCCTTCATGGAGGCAATCGGCTTGGCGCAAATTCTCTGCTCGATACCATCGTCTTTGGTCGTCGAGCTGGAGAATGTGCCGCTGAGTATGCTCGCACAATTCCTTCACCTGTCCTTTCGGAACACATCATGGAAGCAGATCAACTCATAGTTTCAGGCCTCTTGGCTCGTCAAGGCCCTGGCGAGCGTGCGGCTGCGATTCGCTTGGAAATGGGGACCACCATGAATCGCTATGTGTCCGTATTTCGAGACCACGAAGGCCTAGAAACCGCACGTCAACAGATCCAAAGCTTGAAGGCCCAATGGCAAAATATCACGGTTCAAGACAAAGGACAGATATTTAACACTGGCATCCTTGCCGCGCTCGAATTGGGATTCATGTTAGATTGTGCTGAAACCATTATTGCAGGAGCCTTGACGCGCACAGAAAGTCGTGGAGCCCATTTCCGTACAGATTACTTGGATCGTGATGACCAAGAATGGTTGCAACACATCTTGCTCTACCAGCAATCCCATGAAGGTCCCCACGTCAAGTTCCTTCCTGTGACGATCACTCAATGGCAACCACAGACTCGTCTGTATTAACAAAAGACTTCCCATTACTCACACCAACGTGAACGAAGCCTCACTCTCCAAAGTTGTGTGCGAGGGGTTCAGAACCTGGGTGTCATCCCCGCAGCGTTTAGCGGGGATCCATCCGAAAAAAACAGAACCTGGATTCCCGATTAAAAGATGTCGGGAATGACAGAAACACAGTTCTCCACGGGTCTCAGCTTTGTTGATCTACCCACTGGAATCGATGAACAATCATGAGGCTTCGTTAACGTATGTTTTAGTAAGAGGATTTCAATTTTTCTTCCCTATTTTTGGTACAATGAATTAAGGTCCTACATTCACGATTGACTCCCCGACTTATGCATACGACACTTCGCATCCGCCGGTATAATCCTGAACACCCACAACCATTAGCATTCTTTGAAAATTTCGAACTTGAACTAGATCCATCTGATTCCGTCTTGGACGGACTGATCAAAGTACGGGAAACGCTTGACGACTCCCTGACACTTCGCTGCTCCTGTCGCGGGGCAATCTGTGGCTCTTGCGGAATGCGGATTAACGGCCATACCACACTAGCCTGTAAAACTAAAGTCATGTCTGTCGCACCCTCAGATGGCACGATTCAGGTTGAACCCATGAATAATATGCCGGTGATTAAAGATTTAGTCCCCGACATGGCGCCGTTTTGGGAAAAGATTCGGCAAATCCAACCGTGGCTCCAACCTTCTACACCACCTCCACCTGCCGAATACCATGCACCGCCTGAATCCATGAATCATTTGGCAGGTGTTATGAGTTGCATCATGTGTGGTGTCTGCGTCTCCGATTGCACGGTCTTGGAGGTTGATCACACATTTGTCGGGCCTGCTGCGCTGGCAAAAGCGTATCGATTTGTTGCCGATCCCCGTGACACCATGAGAACCAAGCGTTTAGAGGCACTCAATCAACCTGGAGGCATGTGGGATTGCACACGCTGTATGGAATGTATTCAAGTCTGCCCAAAAGGTGTTGGCCCTATGGACCGTATCATGACATTACGATCCAAAGGCTTAGAAGACAAGGTGCCATCAACCTGTGGTTCACGCCATGCAGAAGTCTTTACCGATATTATCAAACATAAAGGAATTCTGGACGAACCTATGTTGGCACTCAGAACATTTGGCCTCAGGTATCTAGGACGGTTACTGGAAATGATTCCCATGGTCATCCAATCTGCATTAAAAGGCAAAATCCCCATGTCGGGCCCATTCCATCGCCCGATCTCCGGCATTCAACATATTCAACGAATCTTTCAACGGATGCGAAAGAAATCATAAAAAATTTCCTCTCCTTTGTAAGGAGAGGACTACGGTGAGGTAGAGTCATCAAAAATGAGTAATGAGCCCCCCAACCAGACGTTCATGAAGGAAAAAGTATGAAATACGCTTTCTTCCCAGGCTGCGTCTCCAAGGGCGCCTGCCCTGAACTCTATCAATCAGTTATGCAGGTCTATCCCAAGCTAGGTATTGACCTGGATGAAATGACGACGGCCTCCTGTACCGGCGCAGGAGTTCTGCAAGAAAAAGATGAGAAATTAGGCGATGTGCTGAATGCACGAACGTTTGCGCTGGCTGAACAGCAAGGCTTGCCTATTATGACCATTTGCAGCACCTGCCAAGGCGTCATGAGCCAGGCCAATCATCGCCTACAAACCCAATCCGACTACCTTGAAGAAATTAACCAGATCCTAAGTGAACAAGGACTGACCTATCGCGGCACCACAACCATTAAACATTTTCTGTGGATTTTATTAGAAGACGTTGGTGAGGAAGTTCTTCAAAAGCACATCACCAAGCCATTGACTGGTCTTCGAGCCGCTCCGTTTTACGGATGTTATATCCAACGCCCGACCGATGCACTAGGCTTTGATGACCACCCTAACCGTGGCAAGTCATTGGAACGGATGATTGAAATATTGGGAGCCGAGGTCGTGGACTTTCCTGGTAAAACCCGATGTTGCGGGTTTCCCATTCTCACCATCAATAAGATCAATTCTCTCTCTATGGTCGCGACTCACACCCAAGATGCCAAATCCAATGGCGCCGATATTATGGTCACCCCTTGTCCCCTCTGTCACCTCAACTTAGACGGCATGCAAGTCCAAGCAGGCAAACACCATGACACCTCCATCAACTTGCCCATTCTTCATCTCCCCCAACTCCTCGGCTTGGCCATGGGAATGGGCACTCAATTATTAGGCATCCAACGTCACCTCATCTCCCCCATTTCTGCCCTAATGAAAATCAAGAGTCCTCTCTCAAGTCAAAAAGTTCGCCGGTAGAACATTGGCCATCATACCCCCTAGTAAAATCACGTACATCAAATGGGGTATATTGACGTGAATTTGCTCGATAGGTATTTTCAGTCGAGCATTGAAATATATTAAAATACTGAGAAATTCCCCCCATAACACCTTACATGTTCATAGCAATCGTTCCCTCCATAACATGAATGAAATTTTTGGGTATAATCTTTTAACCTTCAGTTGAACCATTTCACAACTCTTTTGCCCGTTACGGGTAAGGGATCACAAGGTACGTGGTAGTTCAAATACCAGATTATGCATGAAACCCATTAAAAGGATTATGTGATGAAGAGACCAATGCTCTTGTTTATTGCTTTAGGCTGTTTACTCAATGGTTGTGAAAGTCTGTCGAGTCTCATTGGCAATGGCAGTACAGAAGTTCCTCCCCTCGAGATCCAAACGGGAGGTCCAGATTCTGATGAATTTCAAGTTGTAGCTGCGGAAGAAGTGAGGGAGGAATCACTTCCAGAGATTGCGAAACCTCAGCAGCCAACCCTGTCTCCTGTAGGGTTGGGAAAACGGTCACGACCCGATGGCCACTATCTTCCGCTCGTTCTTTTTCCCTTCGACTCCTGGGAGTTAACTCCGGAGGCGGAACAAACTTTACAAGAAGCCGGCAATTGGTTGCGCACGTCGTTACATGGGGAATTAACCATTGAAGGCCATACTGATACTCTGGGGACAGAGGCCTACAATCAGGCGCTGGGCTACAAACGCGCACAGGCCGTCTTGAAATACCTTAAGGATATTGGAATCAAACCAGAAACCATGCAGCCCATTTCGTTTGGTGAAACGGACCCTATCTGTGAGGATGAAGATGAATTTTGTTATGACATGAATCGACGAGCCTTTATGTTTGTCGCTAAACGCCACCTTCCTGCCCTTCTTAAATCTTTTCAACTACCTTTACCTGAGAACAGTCAACCGCAACAGGAGAAGACACCATGATTCGTCTGACATACTTTCCTTTCCGCCAGCCCTCATGGGTCATTCTCGCTTGCTTTCTTGGAGCCTTTGAACTCTCCGGCTGTACATCTCTATCAGACCTTATGGGCTTACAGAATACCTCAAATACAGAACAACCCATAGCAGCGGAAATTTCCACGCCACCCCCTCCACCGCCAAGTCTTGAAGAGGTAGAGGAGGCTATTTCCACCACCAAGACCTTATTGGATGATCAGCAGAAACAAGTTGGTGGATTATTGTCTCTACGAGGAGAAGTTAAACAAGCCCTACGTGAGTTCCAGGACAAAAATCTCATTCCTATGAATGCCGCAATCCAGGCTTTGCAGCATCAAGTTGGGGCATGGGAAGGTGCAACAGCTACCAATCAGACAACAGTATCTTCGGCGATAAAAAATCTTGCAGAAAATGTGGAACAGACCAAGGCTCGAGTCGAAATCTACGGAGAACAAGCCACTGCCTTAGCGGATCAAATCGACCAGAATAATCGCCAATACGAAAAGCTGTTAACCGAATTCCAAGACTCGTTGATTGGGTTTAAGGGGGTCATGAGTGAATTGAAGGTGGACCTGACCGCAGAAAAAAACAGGGCGGCAAAGAAAGAAGAAACCTTAGCCACTCAATTAAAAAATCAGCAGCAGACTCTTGATCAAGTCGCGCATAAAACTAAAAATTTTCTTGAGATACAGAAACGGCTCAATCAGCTCCATGTATATATTAATCAAGTGCGAGATACTCTCACTTCGGACACTTTGGCGTTGAAAACTGCATTAAAGGCAGAAGAATCTAACAACCTCCAAGATCGTGTCACTTCACTCCAACAACAATATCAGGAATTAGCGCAATCCTCTGGCACCAACACAGTTCTCACCGAACAACTTCAGGCCTTAGAGCATCGTCTTGAACAGTACGAGAAACACCATGACGAAACCCTGAAAACCCTCCGCAATGACATTCAGACAATATCCATAGCTCAACAAGACGGCTTGCAGGCTCAAGAAACAGAAAATCTTCAAGCTCTTGTCTTATCACTTGAAGAACGCTACCAACAATTAAATGAAACGCCCTCACAAAATCCGGCTCTCACGGAACACGTCAACGCCTTGGAGCAACGTGTTGAACAATCTGAAAAACATTACGCTGAAACGGTGAAGAGGCTCCATGAAGATATTCAGGAAATATCGGTGGGAATGCGCGCTGTATTAAAGAATAATTCAAGAGATAATCTTCGAGAGATTGTCACATCACTCGAACAACGGTATGAACAGTTGACTCAAACTCCTTCTGCTGACCCTACATTCACGGAACACTTACAGGCCTTAGAACAACGAGTAAAACAGTCTGAAAAAAATCACGCCCAGACAGTCGAAGCACTCCAGAATGACGTTCAAGCTATTTCAGCTAGGGTCATGACGTTGTCCCAATCGTTCAGCCCCGAGACTGTGGAAGCGCTGCACCATGACATTCAAGAAGTATCAGCAGGTATGTTAAAGCTTGCCCAATCCATTAGTCATTTGGAGAAAACCAAAGCGCCGACAACAGCCATTCATACTCAATCAACCTCAGTACCCGCAAATCAAGAATAAGGAACAAGACGCAGACCTTTTCCCTCTCATCCTCTTCGATCATAAGGAAAAAATATATTCAGAAAATCTGCGACTCGATATCCCTCCTCACTCAAAGCCTTTCACGCTTTCGGATGGAAGTCTTACATCACATCAACCAGAATGATCCACACTTAACACGAGAGCATAGATGCCGAATTGAGGTACCCAGTGGGCATGTTTCTGATAGTCATCGCGCCAGTATTCAGGTAGCTGCATGTGAGTGACAATATGGTCGACGTAGAGATTTCTATAGCCTACATCCCCAGTACAGATGTACAGAGTCCAGAATGTCCAAGCACGGCTGAAATTCAGGCCTGCAGAATGTGAAGTGTCAGCCCGCTTCAAAGGAGTCAGGTAAAATTTATTTGAATAAAACGCGTTCAACCAAACTTGGGATTCTCCTTGAGGAAGAATGGTGAGAATGGCTCTGGTTCGTTGAAGTGACGCTGCAAAAAACTCATCTGTCACATTGTCATATGAGGGAGGCAACGTCTCATCAAGCCAGACTACCCACATCCGCGTAAAGTGAAGAATTTTATCGAGCATAACCTGGTTAGACGTCCATTGGCTCCAATTCCACAAATTCAGTAAGGCCCATGCTAAATTGCCATATTCCCTCTGCTTGAAATGACGAATCACCTCGCCTGCCGACAAAGAAAACATCCATTGTTCTAAGCGTGATGCTATTTCTATAGCTAAGGGCTGCAAATCCTTTTCTCCCCACCTTTGCTCTTTTTCTATCGCCAGGGACAACAGCCAAGAAAACCCATAGGGCATTTCATGGGCAAGCTCTTCTTGCCTGAGTGAAACCAGTTCCGCATCCAAACACTTTGAGTTCAGGCCTGCCTTGACCGTTTCAGCCCAACAACTTTTCCCAGTCAAACGTGCCGCCGCTAACAAGGCATAAGCGCCATGAACACTAGAATGCCAATCAACACACCCACAAAATGCTGGATGTGGCGAATCCCGCCGAATAAAACCCTGCTCGACCACCTCTCCAAGTGCTCGGACATAATCCAAGCGTACATAGCAAAACTCTTCCCAGCTTTGCTGGCCAGCGTTTACTGATTGAGGAGGCTTCATCTTAGGCTGGTCCTTTGGCAGTGGTTCATTGTTATCAGAACTCTGAATAGATACTCCATTGACATCACCCGTCATTAAAACTAGGCTGCGCCTTTTAAGATTTTTCTTTCAATCATGGTCATCGTCTTTCATCAAACACCTCACCACTCTCTCTATGGGAAATAACCATAACATTATGCTTTCTCCGACTGAACGCTTAAACGTAAACATCACGACCACATCCGGAGACCTTCAAACACATATAGATATTCCTACTGATTTCATTCCTATTTCAAAGATTGTTCCCCTCGTACGCTCATTAGGCGATCAGGCCCAAGAATTAGAAATTACGAAAACGACTCGGGCAGGAAAAACAATTTCATGCCAAAAGGGTTGTGCTGCCTGCTGCCGTCCAATGATTCCCGTTTCACCACCTGAAGCTTTTACTCTCGTAGAAACGATTAACGATCTTCCACAAGAACACCAAAACCGGATCAAACACAACTTGGCCACAACGAAACAGCAATTGGAGAAGGCAGGGCTACTCCATGGGCTTCAAGATTTGATTGATTCCCCGCACCAAATAACAGACCACGATCTTGATATCCTTAACCGCACCTACTATGCCCAACGCCTTCCCTGTATTTTTCTGGAAAACGAAGTCTGCTCTATTTATGATCATAGACCCGCTGGATGCAGGGGACACCTCGTCACCTCACCCGCCGAATGGTGCCAAGACATGGATCACAATCCTATTGAAGAACTACATATTCCACTAAGAGCCGGCACAGTCCTAAGCCTCCTCTGGGCGAACATGAACAAGAAGCCAGTTCGCCTACTACCTCTTCCACTGGCCGTTGAATGGGCAGAAACAAATCAACATCTTAATACGTCAAGCCAAACAGGAGCAGATCTTATAAACAATGTTATGGAAGCCCTGGGAACCTATTTACAATACACCCTCGTTTCCCACGGCATAAAGAAGGCCAGTTCAAAATAACCATGGGATGTCCTGCCTTATCACAGACGATACACAACTCCAAACCTACGACGAGGAACCATTATGAATTTTGATCCAGCCATAGCCGCCCACCAAGCCCTTCAGCAAGCGGAACAACTGGGAGAACTGGGAGACTTTGAACCAGATATCCTTGAAGCCGAAGAAACATTTTCCACAGACCAAGGCCAAGACGCAAAACAAGCCTATGAAACCCTCCAACAACTTGGAGAACAGCTTCCTCAAGCTAAATGGTTTCAAGAGTTTTTAATTTATATCACCTGGCAGCAGGTGACTGAAGGACCACTGACTCGATACTTTCAGCATGGCCTTGATACCTGCAATCGCTTTCTCGAACAATTTGGCCAAGACATTCAAGGAACGCCTAGCCATCATCAAATCCTGGCTATTCGAAAGTCATTTCAAGGTGGCTTAGGAATTGAAACCGAAGATGTAGTGCAAGAATACGAAGAAGATGCGTTTCAAGGTGGAGATTAACCATTTGAAACCTCACACACACCTTTTAGGAGGATAACGATGACTACCGCCTTATCACCAGAACCCATCATGCAGCTCGGCATGGCTTTCTGGGGTTCAAAAACACTACTCAGCGCTGTTGAGTTAGAGGTTTTTACTGAATTGGCCCGTCAACCATTAGATGCCGATAGCTTACAAACCCGCTTAGGCTTGCACCCACGAAGTGCCCGCGATTTTTTTGACGCCCTCGTGGCATTAGGCATGCTCCAACGAAACAATGGGCTATACACCAATTCACCCGAAACCGATCTATTTCTAGATAAAGCGAAGCCATCCTATATTGGCGGATTTCTAGACATGGCTAACGCTCGACTCTATCGCTATTGGGGATCGTTGACGGAAGGACTCAAGACAGGCCTCCCCCAAAATGAAGCTAAAGAAGGCGGCAATTTTTTTGAAACCCTGTATGCTGATCCGGATAAACTTAAAGCATTCCTCCAATCTATGACGGGAATCAGTATGGGAGGCAACAAAACCATTGCCCAACAATTTCCCTGGTCGCAATATCAAACATTTTGTGACATTGGTTCAGCACAAGGTGGGCTCGCGGTGCAAATCGCGTTGGCACACGAGCATATCAAAGGCAGCGGGTTTGACCTTCCACCAACAGGACCAATCTTTGAAGAATATATTCAGTCCTTTGGCCTCAGTAATCGCCTCCAATTTATTCCCGGAGATTTTTTCAAAGATCCCTTACCCAAAGCGGATGTACTGACCATGGGACATATTCTCCATGACTGGAATCTTGAAGAGAAAAAACTTCTTATTGGAAAAGCCTATGATGCGCTGCCAAAAGATGGGGCCTTAATTGTATTTGAATCATTGATTGATGATGACCGACGCGAAAACGCGTTTGGACTCCTCATGAGCTTGAATATGCTGATTGAATTACCTGGTGGGTTTGACTATACCGGAGCTGACTGTTCCGCCTGGCTCAAGGAAGCGGGATTTCGTGAAACCAGAGTTGAACATCTGATTGGACCAGACTCCATGGTCATTGGGATTAAATAACCCCACTTCCACGGTCAATGCCCAAGAATAACAAACGAGCGTCGGTGAGGCAGCATTGGCCCGTGCCCATGTCAGTCAAAGCGAGTCCGATCGAGGGCCAAGGACTTTTTACGAAGGTATCCCTTCGAACACGGCAAAAGATTGGAGAATTTACTGGAAAACTTATTACCCAAAAAGAAGCGCGGCGACAAGCCAAAGCTCAAAGATGGATCGCCATTGTTGAAGTCAACGACAGCAAAGCGATCGATGCATCACAAGAAATGGCTGGCTTTCGCTTTATCAATCATTCTTGCACGCCAAATACATTTCTGAGAATTATAGGAGAACGGGCGGAGTTTTATGCACTCCGCCCAATCCCTGCCAATACTGAACTTACCCTGGACTGCCACCCCTCTCACCACAACGGAAAATTACCGTGCCATTGTCAAAGCGCCAACTGCCGTGGGTTTCTGTAGGAACGCCGTTGGTGACTTTTTCACCAGTCTCTTTGGCTATGCAAGAGAGGTCGACGTACCCAAGGCCCGCGCCACATCCTGCGCTAACACTTTCTCCCCCTCACTTATTTGCTCTCCGCCAAATCCCAGAAAACCACCTTCTTTGGCTGCCTTCGCGACATTTTCCGCAACCTTCATCACCCAGGTTTTATAATCTTGAGCTTCTTGGGCATTGACCTTATTGGCTAAGAGCGCATTCACTTCACCACAATCCTTGATTAACTGCTCACGAAGCTGCTCTTGCGTTTTGATACCTTTTTCTTCTAATCGTGCCTTCGCCATTTCTTGGTATTGCTTGGCTTTTTCAATCACCTCTTCGCGTGACTCCAATCTCGGCAGAATCGATTGAATCAACTGATTATTGGGATAATCCTTTGGCGCAGACGCTTGGGATTTCATACTGGCCCAGACTTCCTTCATCGTGCCAAACACACCGCTTTTTTCAGAAAAGGCCATGGCCGTTCCAATCATTGCCGGAGTACTGGCTAATAAAAATAACTCCTCTTCTGTTAATGACTGACTGTCCATTTGCCACCATCCTTTCAAATAAAAAACATGAAAATAAAAGAGTGCTCCCCTGGAAACATGCGTCTCTGCGAGATCCCCCTAATAAAAAAACCAGTTGCCTCACAACACACGTGGGCAAACCTATAGGGAGCAGTGAATGAAGAATTATAGGAGGGGGTTATTAGAAAACAGCTAGTATACCAAGACGTATAGGGTCCTGCCTAGGAAATACGAAAACACTTCAATAGCCCCGTGAATAGAGGCGAAACAACCTCTCAGCATCCAACAGACAAAAATAATGTCTTCCACGCCTCGGCAAAAATTGCCTGGCAGGACTGTGAAGTTGACCGCTCCCCGTTTCTTGATATCATAAATTATGACCAAAAAGGGCTTCTATAGAGAACATTCAGAAGTCTATAACACTACTTGCTACAGCTCTGACAGTCTCTACCCACTATCCACATTGTTGATTTCACATGAGGAGGTATGAATGACTTGTTCAACGCATTCTGTACGAAAGTATTACAAGGGGGGTCTTGCTATACCCTGCGTCCTGTACACCTTAATGTTCGTAGCAGCAATTGGATTGTTGGCCTCTCCTGTCATGGCAGGTGGAGGAAAGAGCCACCACCGACATACTCCAGCTGAAAAACTCGACAAGCTGACGAAAAAGTTATCTCTTACCGATGAGCAGCGCGCGGCTATCCTCCCTATTTTGGAAGACAAACATCAAAAGATGGAAGCGCTTCATAATCAAATGAAAGAAGTACGCCAGAACGCCATGGCTCAAGTCGAAGCACAACTTTCGCCAGAACAACAAGAAAAGTTTAAAAAGGCTCGCGAAAAACGCCAAAGAAAAATGGAAAAATATCGTGACGGTCATGGAAAGAAGGGGAAAAAAGGCAAGCACGGGAAAAAGCACAAACGCGGCCATGGGGAAAATCATGATGATGACGACGATCAGAATGACGACCATGATGATGACGACGACGACGACGATGACCATGGAAAGAAGGGGAAAAAAGGAAAGAAAGGGAAGGGCCACCACTAAAGGGGTCTCATAACCCAAGACCTAGACAATTTAGTCTGTTTTCTCAAACGATGCCGTGCTCTCAATGATGTTCAATGATTGAGAGCGCGGCATCACTTTTTTCTGCTATAGTGCTTTGAAAAAATAAGTATCTGTAAATATAGCGTAGATTCAGTTATTTATAGGATAAAAGGCTACAATTAATTATTCGAATAACTATAGAACCCTCTGCAAAAGGCAGCTGCATTGAGGCTCGTTGGGGCTCGGCTCGTTTTTTTGCGGTGTGCTTCTGGTCTGGCGTTCCCTTTTGCTTCGTCCTGGCTACCCTATTCGGGTCTTATCGGGGCCCCTCATCGGGGGCTTACCTTCGTTAGGCTGCCGCGAGCAGGGCTCGCCGACAGAAAAATATATTGGACAGCGCACATAACGTCGTGAACGGCGACGCGTTCTTGGCCAAGCCTTTATACCGGAGCTTCCGGTGTCCCCACAGATGCTTGATGACCCGGAAGGGATGTTCCACCTTAGCCCGGATGCCTGAATGTCGGCGATTGCGTTTCTTTTGCGATGAGGACAAGGGATGGTTCCGGGCGCCGCGGTCCGAAAGCCCGTAATAAAAACCACCCTGGCGCGCTTGGCGTTTGTCCGCTTGCTTGGTATACGCGCTGTCGCCAAATAGCGCCTGCTCGTCGCCGTGTTGTAACTCCTCCAACAGCTGACGGTCATGCCCTTTGGCCGTGGTAAATTCCGTCGAATGAATAATGGGCTGTCCTTGCGCTTGGACCCCGATATGCCCTTTGGCTCCGAAGTGCCACTTGTTGTTCTTGCGAGTCGAACTCATCTCGGGATCCCGTTCCTTGCGACTATTGTTCTTGCTCACGGGGGCGGCTAACAAGGTGGCGTCCACAATCGTGCCCGCTTTGAGCACCAGCCCATGCGAATCTAAGTGCGCATTCACGGCAGTCAGAATCTGTTGGGACAGCCCATGTTCTTCCAAGAGATGCCGAAACCGGCAGATGCTGCTCTCATCAGGAATCACGCCTCCGAAACAGTCAAACCCCAGAAAGGTCTGGAAACTCAGGCGGTCATAGAGGGCTTCTTCCATCAGGGGATCACTCAAGTTATGCCACAGTTGGAGAAAATGAATGCGCAGCATCACCCGCAGCTCATGGGGCCGACGCCCGCCGGTGCTCTTATAATGCGGTTGAATGACGTTCTCCAATTGTTGCCACGGCACGACTTGATCCATCTCGTTCAGAAAGCGCTCAATCCGTAATTGCTTCGTTTTCATTGTGTCCCTCATAGTGGTTTGCATGATGAGGGCTATTCTAACTTATTTCAATACTTTTGCAGAGGGTTCTATAGAATACTTCAGTGCATACCATTTTTATCGTTTGGTCTTGATCGTCGTGACACATCAGGCAGAACTTCGAGTGAGTTATCGCTACCTCAAGGAACACCCTTGGGTCGTTCAGGGCATTACCGAATTCCTCTCAGCGTATTTTATGGAAAGACCTGGGTTTCAAATGACCATGCATTTCGAGGAACCAGAAACAGGCATGCATGTATGGAAGTGTGTCGTCCCTCCAGACATGAAATTCCGCAGTCTTCTCCGTCGTCTCAAAAAGGACATTCCTCCCTACCAATGTCGCCAACTGGGAACAGATTCAACCCAATGTCCACAATATGTCATTGATAGTCATGAGGCCGAAATCGAGTCGTAGACATTCATGTGCTCTACCGTACATATTGAAATACAATGTCAAAAAAATAGCAGTAGAGAGCAATAGGGATCGGCAAACCAAGAAAAGTCCCAACAAAATAATGACGGAACCGAATATTTGCCAAAGCCAACGCATAGGTAAGCGCTGGAAGCGTTTGAAACAACAACCGCAACGCCGCCACAGACGCAATAGGGCGTTTATCCAAATGCTCGAATAATTTATCTGCCCAACGATGGTTTAAACTACGAAGCGCCGTCCCGCCAAAATAACGAATAAGATAAAAGCTCACGGTTGACGAGCACAGACCGGCTATGAACGTCGCCAACCCACCCCATTCTTTTCCGAGCGCAAAAACCGCCCCCACCAGAAACACCCAACCAGGTACATACAAGAGATTACCGACACTGAACGCCACACAGAACAGCACCAGGCCCACCAAGGTATGCTCCACGAATAACGCACGGATGGCTTCGGGAGAAAGCTGAGCCCGTAGTCCCGTGAACTCAACAAGGAGAAACAGCGCTGCAAAAAACGCAACAATGAACCACAGCTTTTTTTTAGGATCAGAAATGAGAGTGACAGCCATAGGCAAAAATGATAGGCGAAACTCCCGTCAGAGAACCTACGACAGGAACAAGGATAGGGGTCACTCTTCTAGTGTTTCTCAGCGACTCAGAAATACCCATTATGATACCATCACAAAAGATTGGAGCCTGTCCTGAAAAAAGGAGCACAGATGTCACCTTCATCTGATAACATATCCCGACGAACCATGTTAACTCAAAGTGCGGGGGTACTCGGATTCATCCTCAGTGGACCATTCACTCACACCAGTGTAGCCGCCCTCTTTGCTAAAACAACTCCCAGACAAGGCTTGGGGCCGTTTTTTCCTGATGACGGAGATGAAGTGGATGCCATTCGAGAGAACACGGCTCCAAACCTCCCCATCAGTCAAGCCAACGATCAAGACCTAACAGTTGTCAAAGGCCGCAAGGGAACCGCACTGGGACAGATGGTGTATCTCCGCGGCCAGGTGCTTGATGTCAAAACCGGTCAGCCTATCCCCAAAACCGTCCTCATCATGTGGAGCGCATCGGCTTCAGGCCGATACAACCATAGAGGTGACGACGGCATGTACAGCTTCCCTCACCCGAAAACTGGAGAGACTATTCATCGCTCCCATGACAATCATTTTCAATATTGGGGAAAGGCTGTCACGAACCAGGAAGGAGAATATTGGTTTAAAACAATTGTTCCTGGATTTTATCCCATCGATCTTCAGGCCGGTCTCTATCGACCATCACACCTGCATTTTAAAATCATTTCTCCAAAAGCTCCACCCTTCGTCACGCAGCTCTACTTTCGAGGAGATCACATTCCCAATAACGCCCTCAATCAGGAATTATTGCCGGATGATGTGGTGATCCTGGATGCCGGACTCAACCCAGAAGAACAAGAACGTGTGATTGTCGACTATGTACTCGATGCATCAGGAAAGATAAAAGATGGCCTAGTTGGGCACTACAATTTTGTGATTCCTACTTAGGAAAGAGCCCTCTAAAAAAGAGCCATTGAAGACAGTCGTGCCCGTTAGGCGCGATAGGCTGATCGCAAGGGTTCCAAGCGTGCTTGAAGTTCTGCTTGGCGAATTTTACCCTGAGCGCACAAAAAGAGAAGTCCTTCGGCGATAGCCTTGCGCACGGAACTTTGGGGAAGCCCCAATTCCTTTACCGCTTTGGAACAATCAAACACCATAGAAGCTCCCGCAACTCGAACTCCCGTGAGCGAAGCTTTTGGCGGTTTGTGAGTGATACGGTCGGCAATCATTTCCGAGACTGCTGCAACCCCTAAGGCGATAAAATAAGGAATCCGCAATCGCGGCATCTTCAAGCCCGTCAAGTCGTGAAGAATGTTCAAAACGTGAGAGAGCCTCAAATTCTCTCCTCCTAAAATATATCGCTCTCCCACACGCCCCCGTTCAGCCGCCAAAATATGGCCCAAGGCGGCATCCCGCACATCAATCATGTTCATTTCAAAATCCAGGTAGGCCGGGTTTTCTCCATTTACAAAATCCAAGAGCATTTTGGTCGGCGGCGTGATCAAGTAATCACCAGGACCAATAGGCAAGGTAGGGTTCACGATAACGACCGGCAGCCCTCCCCGCGCGGCAGCCAACGCTTCCTGTTCGGCTAAAAACTTAGACTGGCAGTAGGGACCCGGCATATCTTCTATCGTTCGCACCACTCCTTCATTAACGGGGGTTCCAGTATCTTCCTGTTGTCCCTTTAATATTGATTCAGTAGAAGTATGCACGATGCGTTGAACGCCAGCATGTCTGGCGGCTTCAAGTACAGCCCGCGTGCCCATGAAATTCACATGGTGAAATTCATCTTTATCTGCTGCCCATAAGTTCGGATTGGCTGCCAGATGAAAAACATGCTCGGCACCCTTCATCACAGTTTGCAATAGAGTGTGGTCTACAATTGAACCCTGGAAATATTCGACCCGTTCATCTAAATTTTCGGGTTCTTGAAGATCTATGACCCGCACCCGATAGCCACGGTCCAATAGCAAGCTCACCAAATGCCGACCAATAAACCCCGCTCCTCCCGTAACAACGGCAAGCAAATGAGGAGAGAGCTCTCCGCCTGAAGCAAATTCGCTATTAGGTATAGATAGCGATTGACTCATGGGCTCAGGAATTTTATTCGGGCGCTTCATCTTTCTACTACTTCACAATAAAAAAACAATTTCAAAATAGTTTCCCCTCATCCTCAGGCGCATCTAACGCTTTAAGCTCCAACCCTTCGATTTCTTGGAGGGTTTTACCTGCGATTCCCTGGAGGTCTCCGTACATCCCCACAGTGCCCTGCATCACTCGGCCAATTTGCTCTTCCCGTTTGGCCCATTGCTTCATGATAACTTTTCGTTCTTTATCCAGATCTTCTTGCATCGTACTAAAGGCTTCCACAATAGCCTGCACTCGCTGACGAAATCTTGGTCCCATCAAGTAGTCATAGACCATCTCCATTTTCGTCTGTTGGCCTTCAGTCGCCTGTTTGGCAGACGCCACTTCCATCAGACTGTGCCGCAAGGCCATGGCCACGGGAAGCGCCGCTTTAGGATGCGCAACCCAGACACTATCAATAAGATCAAAAGTCTCAACATCACTGGGAAGGGCCTGACTGATTATTACTGCCAATTCGGCCTTCGCTTGGCGCTGATCCTCCCGTAATTTCACGAGCCAGCCATCACTCCAATGTTTCGTACGCTTTGACTCCCAAAGTATTGTGCCGCAAGGTTGCCCGTACACACTGGTGACGCGATGCAGAACATCTCCTCCATGTTCCCCCTTCGGAACCGGCTGAATGTAGTCCATGGGGAATTTTGTAGATAGGAGTTGTTCCAGTTCCAGTTCTTGCACTTCGCCTTGCAGTTGTTGAGAACCCTGTTCAGCCTTGCGTTTGAGTTCTTCTACTTGTTTTTGCATGGCCAGAATTGTTTGCTCAGCTTCCATGAGCTTCAACTTCGCAGCTTCATCGGCTTCTTTCTTGGCTTGTTCTCGTGTCACAGTAAGACCTTCCTGAACACGTTTCTCCACCGTAAGATCAAGTTCACGTTTGGCATCATCCAACTCACGTTGTTTGCGAAGCAAATCAGCCTGTGTTTTCTGAGCGTCAGCTAATTTATCATCCCGCTGCTTCAGTAGTCCCTGCAATTCAAGGAGATCTTTTGATTTCTGTTCAAGGTCATGGGTTAACGCCAGCTTCGCTTTCTTTGACTCCTCAGCGACAATCCGCGTGCGTTCTACCTTTAGCTTCTCAGCCACTTGTGCATCAAGAGCCTCTTGAGATTTCACCAGCGCCACTTCGCGCTCACGAATAGCCGATTCCCGCTTAGCCGATTCGGCTTCTTTTTGCACAAGCCGATGTTCAAACTCACGTTTGGTGGCTTCAAGCAGGGGAGCGGCTAAAGATTCCGTCAGTTTGACCTCAGCTTTGCAACTTGGACAGATGATAGTCGGTTCAGTCATAGAGTTTAGATAAGCGTGGCTTTCCCAAATAATCTGTCATACCCACAAACTTTTGCCTGGAATCTATCCTCATCTATGTCATTCCCGACATCTGTTATCGGGAATCCATCTTTACCATCACACATTCCAAGATGGATCCCCGCTGACTACCTGCGGGGATGACAGAAAAAACAAATCCTTCTATGCGTTTAATTTCTTATACCCCTGTCTAACCTTGCTTCGACTTGGCGAAAGAGTTCCAAGGTAAATTGCTGGCGCTGGGCGCCAGAGCATTCTCCATAGGCCTTCGGCGAGGCGAAACGCGGGCGATCTAATCTAAAAATCTGTGTGCGCTGCAACCCCTTCAGATGGCACAGCTCCTAGCACCTATGAGATGAAAAGACAGGACTCAATTTGATTGAAATTCCTTCAAACGGCTGAACTTAACGAGCCTATTCAAGGTCTTTAAAGTAAAGACTTTGCCTTTTGTGGCATTAAGCAACTTTTTCATATCCTCTCTTCGCACACCGAAACCTCGCCCACCAATGCAAGCAATAACTTCATATTTGGGTTGGTCGGATCGCTGTCCGACTGTGCTCAGGTGCCCAAGATGTTGAACCCGAGTTATTTTGTCGCGGGCTGTTCCATCGTCTTCGGTAATTTTTGCTTCGATTACCACTTGCGGATTGAATTCACTTGGAATGATGAAGTCAGGCGTTTGGTCAAATCCGGGAATACGTTCCGCTCGTTTGGTTTTTCGATAACTAATGCTAGCTTTGCTTAAAACGTCCTCTATGGCCGACTCCATGGTATCACCAATCAGTTCTGATACTGAGTCTCGATGTCCGGCAAAAGGTCTTCCAAGAAAGCGTTCGTAAAGAAGCATGGCATAGGGAACACCTAGCCCTGCCATTGTGCAGATTGCATTCGGGCCAGTTTGGGTATCTGCTTTATCTAATCGGTGAATCTTATCCGATTCAACTTGAAGCGCGCCTTCGTGAAGAAGTTGGCAGGCAGTTTCGATAAGAGCTTCAACTCGTTTTTGCGTGGCACTACCCTTCGCTAGAGGTCGGAGGGGGGCCATACGAATCTTTCGATCTAATGTGCGAACAAAACTCTGGCTGATTTCAATCCCGGTGCGCTGAGTAGCGACATACGCCCATTCTGGCGGTGTGAAGCCAAGCATCGACCTCACGACGATTAGGGAAATTGGCACCTCGCGTATCGCCCGAAGCATGGTAATCGGTGTTATTTTGCTGAAACCGCCCGTGTTTTTCTTTAACGCCTCATAGCCTGTTTCGAAGACGGAGTATCCAATGAAACCTTCGCCTTTGGGCAAAATGAGGAATTCTGATTCTAGGCAGGAGAAAACTGCCGAGACAAATTCATCAGGATTGGCTTGATACTGTTCAAATGGAACTTCAAAAGGAAACTTCATTGCGGCGCACCCTATATACGGCCTCCCCCTCCCGTGCTGTGGCATTTTGAAATCGTGGCGCGCCTAGGAGGGTAGGGCCAAGACATTGCTCAATAGCTTCTAGTCCACCGGGCTTCATTGACTGGCTAGCAACTGCTGAAATTCTATCCTTGATGGACCTTGTACGATCCCATGATTTCCTTAGATTCCAAACTGCCATTCTTATAAGATGTCCAAAGATTATGCATCGAATATCTCCACGCGTTGGCGTGACGTTCCCCGTGCGAAGTTTAGCGATATCTTCACGAACAAGACCAGCAATTCCTTTTGCCGAATTGACGATCCACCGGCCCGGCAATTTTCCATGTGTACGGCACACAAAAACAGTATCAATAATGGATGAACCAGTCCCGTTGATATGGATAGATGCCCCCATTTCTGCGGGGCATGGGATAGAAGCTGAGCAAGTGAGCCTCGAATCCAAGATCGCAATAGCAATAGGGTAATACGCCTCTAATGTGTTGTGATGGTAAGTAAACGCTAAGGGGGACCCAGGCTTTAGAGCTTTCGCCATTTGGGTAAATACCTTTGACAATCCCTCGGTAAAATGAGGTAGCCCTCGATCCATAGTCATATTACCCGTCAACTCATTTGCATTTCTGGTTGAGTGAGAATGAAAAGCTTTGGTTGTTGACCCCACCAACTGACGCAACCACACATAACAAAAATCCATTAGTTCGGCATATTGAACATTTCCGAAGTAGGGCGGATCAGTCAAAACCGCATCCAATGACCCTGGGGGAACGCGAGAAAGAGTGGCGCTTTTACACATCAAACGCACTCGACGTTTTTCAGATTTTCGTGACCCAACTCTCCGATCTCCAATCCACTCACCCACAATAGGCACCTGAACATCCCTTTTCCCCTCATACTGAATCTCAAATGGTTCATCACAGTAGGCTTTTGCCTTGGAAAATTTTCCAATGATGTTCATCCAGCCCCCACTGCCAATAACCGTTCCTGAGCTACCGTTGGTAATGCCAAGAAGATTAGATTCGCATTGTATAAGGCCCACAGGAAAGCCGTGGACCGAAAAAATATCTAAAGACTTAAGAGCCATTGTGTCATAGCGACAAAGCATGTTTTGATAGCGCAGAAGATCGGATAAATTCGTGGCCAGAGCGTTCCGCACTCTTTCATCTTTCAGCTCCGCAATGGCCCGACAACTAAGCTCCAGACCAAACAGTTGTCGCGTATTAAACATCTCTCGATAATACTGATAACCCCATCTATGCAGTCTATCCGTTTCGTCTCCTGGGGGAATCCGATCTTTGGGGACAAAAGTTGGCTTGATTCTACTCCACCTATCTTCAACCTCCACAAGCTTTGCCAAGTCATTTTTGTCAGGTTTTTTGAAAAACCGACCTCGATGCGCACTTTTACATGGAGAGCAAAAATATTCGATGGCGAACATGCGATGTCTGGGAGGTCCATCGTGTGACGTCTGGTAGCTATTGGCTACTCCGCAATGTGAGCAGTTACAGCGATTGCGCTTGGCTGGGCCAGAAAGCAAAAGCCGTGACCTACATGAGTGGCAATTTCCTGGGCTTTGCCTATCTATAGCCTGATTTAGCTCCCCACATCCCGGACATATAAAAACGTTTTGTGGATGCCGCCGATCTTCCGACAGCAGGTATCCAGAAAAAAGGTCGAAATCTTTATGGCATTCTTTGCATTTCAAGATTTTTACCCATAGAAAGTACTTAACATGGGCATCTTTCGTCCCGCACAGAAGGCACCTGGTCTGGTAGAATTCCCCTATTTCCTGCTTAAGCCATGAAGTGAGCTTGCTGGCAGCATGATGATAGGCCTGCAAATCTAGGCATTCAATCTCCTGCCGAACAATCCAATATGCCATAGGGTTAATATCATACCCAACGACTTCGCAGCCAAGGCGATTGGCTTCTAACAACGGTATGCCTCCTCCCATAAACGGATCACCAATTCGGATGCCGTTTAAATTATTGGCTTCAAAATAACGTTCACGTAAAGGACCTTTGGTAAATTCTGATAAGAGCAGGGAACGAAAAAGAGTGCCTGGACGACGAGCAAACCACTTATGAACAGCGATAATAGGCCGGTAGTTCTGCTGAATTTGTTTTTCCCGTAAGGCCATCGCCGCTACAAGGGAGATATCAAAGTTTTCTTCAATCATTATTGGCACTTAGGACAAGAATAAACTGGCCCAGCAACTTGCTACTTGATTAACAGATGCAGTCATAACCTGTCTGCCCGCCCTAACTACGTTTAGGCCCAACTTTATCTAAACGTGCTTCGACTTGGCGAAAAAGTTCCAGCGCAAATTGATCACGCTGCGCTCCCGAACATTCGCCATAAGCCTTCGCGGAAGCGAAGCGCGGGCGATCCAGTCGAAAGATCTGCGTGCGGTGCAAACCTTTGAGATCATGTCGATCGACATCAATGGGTTGCAGCAACACTGGAACCACTGATTTTCCTCCGGCTTTTAGGAATTTTGGTAGTTCATGGTCTTGAATGTATTGCGATCCCAAGAACGCTGGACTAATCAACACAAAACCAACATCACATTGGTCCAACGCCCTCTGAATGGCCTCATGCCATTTTTCTCCCACAAGAATATCAGCATCCCGCCAAAAGGAATATGAATAGTGTCTTGACGGAGCAGCCTGTTCTTTGAATTTCTTCAAAAATCGTGTCGCCAGATCTCGATTGGCCCTGGCATAAGACACAAAAACCGTAATGTTCTTTTTCATAATGGAAAATTTAGAGATTTCCTGATGGGGCACCATCCTAGCCAACCCCTGAGAAAATGTACAGAAGAATTGGACTTCGATAGAGGCCAGCAGGAGGAAAATATATCACACTCTTGGCTTCTTTAGGCCCATTCGTTGGATTCTTGTTGTGAGGGTCGTTGGAGGGATTCCAAGTAACTCCGCGGCGCCATCTTTTCCAAAAATTTTCCAATTAGTATTCTTCAGGGCATTGAGAATGTTTTGGTGTTCCAGTTTTTTTATTTCATCAAAAGTTAAAACTTTTTCAGGAGCTTGAGCAAACGAAATAGGCGTAGAGGATTTCCCACCTTTAGGACTTTTAGGTAAATCAAACACCAACCTATTCCCCGATGCAATGATCACCGCACGCTCAATCACATTTTGCAGTTCTCGAATATTCCCAGGCCAGTCATAACTCTCCAGCGCCATGATATTGGCTTTGGTCAATTGAGTCCCCATGCGATGAAATTTACCTTGGGCTGATTGTAAAAAATGATGAGCCAAGATCGGAATATCTTCTTTTCTTTCTCTTAAGGGGGGCACTTCTACGGGGAAAACATTTAATCGATAAAAAAGGTCTTCACGAAAGTTCCCCTGTTCAACCTCTTGTTTTAAGCGACGATTGGTTGCTGCGATGACTCGAACATCCGTTTGTTGGGTTTTTTCATCTCCCACACGTTCGAACGTGCTTTCCTGCAGGACACGAAGTAATTTACTTTGCAAATCCAATGGAATTTCTCCCACTTCATCTAAAAAAATGGTGCCGCCGTTGGCCAATTCAAACCGGCCCACTCGATCTTTGAAGGCGCCGGTAAAGGCTCCTTTGACATGCCCGAAAAACTCGCTTTCATAGAGTTCCCGTGGTATGGAAGCGCAATTGACTCGTATCAACGGGCGAGAAGACCGTGGGCTCCGTTTGTGAATTTCATGGGCAAGCAGTTCCTTGCCTGTTCCGGATTCACCGACAATCAACACATTGGCATCGGTGGGAGCAACCATGGAAATTTGTTGTACAATATTTTGAAGCGCTAAGCTTTTCCCAATTATTGGGCCGAACGCTTGCAGTTCCAGCACTTCTTCATGAAGATACTCATTCTCCAAAGCAAGTTGTTCGCGCAATCGACAGATTTCTTCAAAAGCCTTGGCTTTTTCTTCTTCGATTTTTTTTCTGATTGTAATATCGCGGACAAAACCCACTGCATATTCCCGTTGATCGAATTCTAAGAAATTGACCGTGACATCTGTCGGAATCCGCGTGCCACTCTTGGAGCGATGGCAGCCTTCGAAGGAGAGGGTTCTGGAGCGCTTCAGTTCTTTCCAAAAGTTCTGCCAACGATTCTTGTTGGAATCAGGATTGATGTCCTGAATCGTGAGGCTGACAAATTCTTGTTCTTCGTAGCCGAGCAGTCGGCACGCCGCCGCATTGACCTTTAAAATCCCCCCATGACAATCGTGAAAGAGAATGGCATCACCAGAGTGTTCAATGGTGAATTCAGCCAGTGCTAAAGTCTGATTCGTATCAAATTTTTTACCCACGACGCTGTTCTCAGATTTCACGACTCTGCCAATCAACGACTACAGTCATTATATACGGTTTTGAGTAGTTATTTCTATTCAAATTCGTAATTAACGGATTTGCGCAGTCATACTCAATAACAGTGTTATGTGAATTACTTATATATTTCAATATGTTACACCTTCTATCCAAGCTTGGCATAGTCCATGCTCTCCTTAGAGGCAATGGCCAACGGTACATGATACACGAAAGGAAGCACACCATGATTCAAACAGAGAAACCATTGGATATCAGAGTTTATCCTCCGGAAATTCAGGGAGTTGGAGAGTTTGATGGCGGCAGAATCACAGAAACCAAACCTTTAGCATTTCCTGGCGAAGGTCCCAGTGTCCCCCATACGGGTCCCCTATTTTACTGGGCCTGGGCCACCGCCAAAGGTTACGGGAAAATTGGGCTCCATCCACATCAAGCGTTTGAAATCATGAGTTATGCCCTCAAAGGGGAAATCGGCCATTACGATACGTTGGGCAATCGAAGTCGAGTGAAAGTTGGAGGCGCCCAGGTGATGCAAACGGGATCAGGTGTGTCCCATGAAGAAGAAACGGTTGCTGATCATAATGAATTCTTTCAAATCTGGTTCCAACCGGACATGAAGAAAACTATACATCAAACACCGACCTATCATGAATTTCGGAATGAAGACTTTCCCACCGAAATCTGTGACGGAGTGACGGTGAAACACGTCATTGGTCATGGGGCGCCAGTATCGATCCAGGCGGAAGCCATCATGCAAGATGTTGTCATTCCGCCGAACCATTATTACCAGCGCGATGTTCCGGCAAATTACTCCTTAGCTATTGTCGTCATCAATGGTAAGGGTCGGTTAATCGATGAAAACCATTTAGGCAAACATGATCTTGCCGCCAGGTACTTTGCCGTTGTCCATGCAAAGGATAACGAATCAGTCTTGATTCGATCGCATGCGAACGACTCACTTCGCCTCGCCATAATCGAGGTACCAGCTAAGGTCGAATACCCGCTTTATCAAGGGTAAGGCCTTCAACGGTTCTTTGAATTTCTAAGCAGATATGGGTTCGTATTTGATCACACAAGAACACAAGAAACGACATCTCACTAAAGGAGACAAAACATGATGAAACCACATGGTGATAACCGAACAGCCTTCATAACGAGAACAGGTGAAGTTGCTATAGCTTTCATTTTTCTTCTCATAAGCTCACTAGGGTCAACAGCGGGAGCCGGCGTTGTCTGGGATCCGGCAAGTGTAATCTTGGAGCGGCAGCAAGTTGGTCAGGGGGTGTACGCCCTTATTCCGAAAGGCGCCGCTGAAGCCAACACAAAAGGATATCCTGTGGCGACTTCAGGTGGGTTTGTCATAGGGGAGCACAGCGTGCTGGTTGTTGAATCGATGATCAACAAGGCACTGGCGAATCAAGTGATGGAGTTGGTGAAACAAGTCACAGAGAAACCCATTCGCTATGTCGTGAATACCAGTTATCACGGAGATCATAGCTATGGAAATTATGCGTTTCCGTCCGATGTCTCCATTATCCATCACCCCAAAACCAAGGCGTATATTGGCAATCCTGAAATTTTAAAGGGTGACAAGGCCTTTATGATTCAAAACTTTGGAGCCAACGTTGGCATTGAAGAAGTAGTTGGGAGAACAGCAGATATTTTAGTTGACGACCACGTATTCATCGACCTTGGAAACAAAGAAGTGCACATCATGCACTGGGGGTTTGCACAAACTCCCGGAGACCTATTTGTGTGGGTGCCGGACGATAAGGTGTTTTGGACAGGCAATCCTCTCGTGGCACCGGCTCCTGCCCTTCCCTGGCTTCTAGAGGGAGGCCATCGTGAGTCATTATCCACAATGAAGAAAGTCCGAGCGTTTTTGCCTGAGGACGCGAAGGTCATCCCTGGACATGGACGAGTGATGACACCCGAAGAAATCGATTTCACCATACAGTACTTAGAAACCTTGGATAATAAGGTGCAAACGGCCCAATCAAATGGTTTTTCCCTAGAGCAAGCACAACACTCCATCTCTATGCCAAATTTCAAGGGGTACGCACTGTGGGATTGGGTCCATACTGGAGTCAATATTCCTGCTGTCTTTAAGGCGCTATCGGCGCAATAACAATCATGCGGGACTGCCCGCACATCTATCTTTTGCCAGGAATGTCGCTAAAGAAAGCAACGTCAACAATCTGAATAACACAAGGAGAAATTCAATGGCAGAGCCAATCATTGCTCAACGTTCGCCTTATGTGATGGAAGTTGAACCTGGGAAGCACTATTGGTGTAAATGCGGCCGCTCACAGAATCCACCATTTTGTGATGGTTCGCATGAAGGGACCGAGTTTACTCCTATGGAAGTTGACATTACTTAGAAAAAGCAAGTGGCCTTTTGCGGCTGCAAGCACACAAAAAATCCACCAATTTGTGATGGTACCCACTCGAAACTCTGATAGTGGGCCTGATGAAGTCCTAGTGATTAGGACAGACGGCAAACAACACGAGGTTGTTTCATTTCATAGACACAACAGAAGGTATTCTCATGTCGATATCATCTAGACGCAATAGTTCACGAACAGACGGAACGGCAGCTTCTCAACCACAGACAAACCAGTTTGAGCCTATGCGGAGATATAGAGTCCTCACACGATGGGTGTGGAGAATTCTTGTCGTAATGGCGTGGTCTATGAGTACGGCCTGTAGCACGCTTGAGGGTTCTGACTCTCGGACTCCTAGGACTAAATCAAAAACCGAAGGAAGCGTCTCCTTAATTATCCACAATAGCCAAATCACAACTCTGGATGCTGACCATCCATCAGCAACCGCGGTGGCGATTCAGAACGGTCGGTTTGTCAAAGTCGGAACAGACGAGGAAGTGCTGGCTATGCGTGGGGAAACGACTCAAGTCATTAATGCGCGGGGTCGTCGTATGATCCCAGGGCTGAACGACTCCCATTCCCATTATATTCGAGGGGGACTAGCGTTTAATGCCATTCTACGTTGGGATGGTGTGCCGACATTAGCTGAGGGTCTGGAGATGATTCGCCAACAAGCCCTTCGGACTCCCAAAGGCCAATGGATTCGAGTGATTGGAGGGTGGACGCCACACCAATTTCAAGAAAAGCGGTTGCCTACACCAGAGGAACTTACAAAGGCAGCGCCAAATACACCAGTTTACATTCAATACTTTTACAGCCGGGCCGTCGTCAATCAGGCGGGCTTGGAAGCCATTGGATTTACCGAACATACAAAGCTTCCTCCTGGATCGCAGTTGGAATTGGGACCAGATGGGAAACCCACTGGACTGCTGATTGCTGATCCTCACCCAGCGCTACTCTATAAGTCCATTGCGGCCTTACCCGCGCTATCCCCTGATGAACAAATCAATTCCACGATTCACTTGTTTTACCAATTAGCCCGTTTTGGGTTAACCAGCGTCATCGATGTGGGAGGCGGAGGGCAGCATTATCCCATCAATTACAAAACTGCTGAGCAACTCGCTAAGCAAGCTAAATTTCCACTGCGTGTTTCGTATTTCCTTTTTGCGCAAAATCCAGGGAAAGAATATTCCGATTTTCAAAAGTGGGTCAAAATGGTTCCACCGAATACCAACACCGATCCTTTGCGGGAAGATGGGTATGTTATCGAGGGTGGTGGGGAATACTTGGTATGGGATGCGGCGGACTTTGAGAATTTTATGTCACCTCGACCGGAACTCAAGCCCGGCATGGCTCAGGAATTACACAAGGTGGTCACCCTGTTGGTCAAAAACCGCTGGCCCTTCCGACTCCATGCCACCTATGACGAATCCATTTCTAAGATTTTAGATGTTTTGGAGGGCGTAAATAGGAAATCCCCGTTTAATGGTCTTCGGTGGTCAATCGAACATGCTGAGACTCTGAAAGAGGCGAATATTGATCGCATCCTTGCTCTTGGCGGCGGGGTCGCCATTCAAGACCGCATGGTCTTCTTAGGCGACGACTTTTTAGATCGATACGGGGCTGAAGCTGCGTCTCACACTCCTGCTATTCGTATGCTCTTGGACAAGGGAGTGCCTGTGGGCATGGGCACGGACGGCACCCGAGGATCAAGTTTTAACCCATGGGTCGGTCTGCATTGGTTAGTGACGGGGAAAACAGCCAGCGGAGCCCAGCTGTACGGTCCTGATAATCTTCTCACACGAGAGGAGGCCTTACGACTCTATACCATTGGCAGTGCATGGTTCTCTCATGAAGAAAAGGTCAAGGGCCGTATCGCAGAAGGACAATATGCAGACCTTGCCGTGTTGTCAGCCGATTATATGAAGGTCCAGGTAGACGACATCAAAAAGATTGAATCCGTGTTAACGGTGGTTGATGGCAAGATTGTCTGGGGAGCGCAAGAATATACAACCCTGATGCCTAAACTTCCCCCTATCAAACCAGATTGGTCTCCCGTGAAGTATTTTGGGAGTTATTGGAAGGAGTCAAGACAATAACATGGAGGATAAGAACGGCATCTCAATGCCCCGATTTGTTTACTGTCCCCACTACCTTAAACGCTGTTAGAGAGAAGTTGTCATGCAAAATGCAGGATACCAATGTCGCGTGGTGACCAGTGAAAAGAAAGCCATCGCTTTCCTGGAACACCCATCCCGCGAACATGAGAGGGCACTTTAAAAAAAATGCTGCCAAGTTTTTGTAGATAAATCTGATCGTTACAAAACAGAAAGGACAATATGAAATCTTCTATCGTCACTCCATACAGTCCCAGCCAGTTTGACTCTGCGGTTGATGTTCTTGCCAGCGCCTTTGTAACCAATCCGTTGCATCTAGCGGTATTCGGTGAGCAAGAACATGACCAGAACTGCCTGTTTTTTAAGATTGGGCTCAAACATTTTTTTACTTCTCAGGCATTCGTTGTTTTAAAAGATGGTCAGGTGCAGGGGTATATGCATTTTAAGAGCTCCCCATCTTGCCTTCCGCCACCCGAGCAGGTGTAAGGCGCCAGTAATACAATTTTTAAGCCGCTTGGCCATTCAGTTCCGCGTGTCGTTGAATGGTTTGAGACTTGGGCTCGCTTGGACCCCATGGAACCGCACCTACATCTCGGCCCAATCGGTATATCCCCTGATGCGCAAAGCCTGGGCCTGGGGTCGGCACTCATGGATTGCTACATCGAACAACTCGATCGAGAGGCAGCGGCAGGCTACCTGGAGACAGACCACCCTAAGAATGTGAAGTTTTATGAAAAATTTGGCTTCGAGGTTCGTGATGAACAGCAGCTGATTGGGGCTCCAACTTGGTATATGTGGAGGCCGCCCAGCCCATCTGCCGTCTAATTCTAGCTAGGGGAAGAGCTTTCTTGAACAAGACCGTTCAAGCCATTGTCGTAGGTATTTCTGTTTTGCTGCATTTCGGTATCGTATTCCTGCACGGGAGTGCGCACGGAGAACTCGGTATTGGTTTACCAGAGCTCAAATTATTATTTGTGCTTGTCATCATCAAAGCAGCACCAATCGCAGCGGCAATTTTTGTCTGGACTCGACTATCAGTTCTTGGATTGTGGATATTATTTATTTCCATGACCGGTGCTTTACTCTTTGGGGCGTATCATCACTTTGTCATGATTTCTCCAGACAATATTGCCCATTTGCCTGGGACACCCACTGAGCACCATGCCACCTTCACCTGGACGGCCGGTGCCATGGCATTAGTCGAGTTCTTCGGTTCGGTTATGGCAGCATATTTATTGGGGGTAAACTCGTCGACCCATCGTATACCCAAAACTATACCGACAAGCAGGTTTCATGATCTTGGGAGGTTTTACAGTCAATTGTGAAGTGGGGCCCTTATGGCCATCTTTCTACCTACACGATCAAAAATACTAAAGGAGTTTAAGAAGTGGATGCCCGAATTGACATAAGCACACTTGAGCCAAAAGCGTATCAAGCCATGTTTGGTCTCGAAAAAATTTAAACTCGGTCGCGTTGCATGCCACACTCAAAGAGCTGATTAAAATTCGAGCGTCACAAATTAATGGATGTGCCTATTGCCTCAAAATGCATACAACCACGGCAAGAAAACAAGGGGAAACTGAGCAGAGAATCTAGGCACTGTTGGCATGGAGCGAATCACCGCACTTTACAGATCAAGAACGAGCGGTATTGGTCTTAACCGATGAAATAATCCTGATGGCCAATCAGGGTTTGACTCAGGAAACCTATGATCATGCCGTAGAACTGCTAGGCGAGAATGGAGTAGCACAAATCATCATGCAAATAGTGCTGATTAACGCATGGAACCGAATGGCCATTTTCACAAAAATGCACCATGGATAGTGTGCACGGCAGAGTGAGATAGCGGGGTAGTAGACGCAAATTTTGTATACTGCACCGCATCACTATGCAGCATATAACATCAATCGGGTCAATCTTTAATGTGTGAAGCGAAAGGAGGCCATATGGGGATCAGCAAAGAGGCAAAAAGTCTTGGTATGCCCTGAGAGAAACAGGCCGGTTATGCTCAGGCGGTCAAGGTTGGGGATACCATCTATCTCTCCGGACAAGTGAGCCATGACGATAAGGGTAATTTCGTTGGTGTAGGAGATATGGAGGTGCAGATGCGCCAAACCTACGCAAACATCAAAAAGGTACTCTCACAGTATGAGGCGACGATCGACAACGTTGTAGATGAGATGGTCTTCGTGACCGATATGGATTCAGCCTTTGCTGCTGGGGTTAAGTGCCGGCAGGAGGTTTTTTCTGGCGATCCCGTGGTGGCAAGCACCTGGGTCCAAACCCAGCGTTTGGCCTTCCCCGAGCTTATGATTGAGATTAGGTGTATTGCCAAAGTATAAAACCCAATCGGTCCCCCGTGAAATATTTTGGGAGTTATTGGACGAAACAAGGCAATTAAAGTTCGAGCCTCGTCATGATCCAGGCACCATTCCTTTACCAACCAAGGTGTCAAAGTAAAAGGAATCCTACATGTCCGTAGATCCTAACCAAATCGTCACCTTCATCATCACCCACAAAATACTGACGGGGAAAGAAGTGGAATATGAGGCATGGGTGAAAGAAATTGGAGCCGCCTGCAAGAAATATGAAGGTCATTTGGGTTCCAATATCATTCGCCCAACAAAAACGCACAATACCTATACAGTCATCATCCGGTTTAATTCCTATGAGAGTCTACAGAATTGGGTGGAATCGGATGAGAGAAAACACTACATCGACAAAATTGCCCCTGTGTTGGAACAGGGTGATCACTATGAAATAAAAACAGGCATTGATTTTTGGTTTACCCCTTTGGAGGCCAAGCAGAACGTGCCCGTTCGCTACAAACAGTATTTGGCGACCCTTTCCGTCATCTATCCCATGACCTTAGTTATCCCTATTGTGCTGAGTCCCATTCTAAACACCGTCCCGATTTTTTCCTCTATTTTTCTCAGTAAGCTCTTAGTGGCTACCGTGATGGTGTGGTTGATGACTTACGTGATCATGCCGCCCTATACGCGATCTATAGCGAAATGGCTGTACAAATGATTTCTTTGGCTAGGAAAAGAGGTGCCGTACCCTTTTGGACAATAGGCTTGTTCGGAATGATGAGCCTGTCAGGCTGCCTGTCTCCTCTCGCCTTGGAACGTGCTGTTATGCAGTATGACGAGAAAGTTCATATTGTCGAAGCCAACATGCTGCTCTTGAACATTGCCCGAGCCAGCCAAAACATCCCCATTCATTTCACTACGGTTCAAAATATTGCCGCGTCGTTTGACTTTCGCTCTACGGCAGGTTTGGGGGCTCAATTATTTACGGATCCCACAGAAGGAGATCAAGCCAATTTCTATAATGTCAATTTGGCCGCATCAATTGCGGAGAGTCCAACGATCTTTATTACTCCAGTGCAAGGAGAGGAATTTACTAAACGTCTCTTGACCCCTATGGATGAATCAAAGTTTGAATTTCTCATTCATCAAGGCGTGGGACCTGCGGTCGTACTGCGAATGATGGCCCAAGCCATTGTGATCGAGGAACATGGCCAGAGGATTTGGTCCAACAATTTACCTCGTGATGTTGAAGGCTATAGAGAGTTTCGGCGACGAATTCTTCACCTTGCAGCCCTGGATGAATTGGGGTTCCTTGATGTGGGATATGTAGATTTTGACGAACCTTGGCCAATGCCCCTGGACCAAAGAATTTCGGCAAAAGAAATTTCCGTGGCGTTTGAAAGCGGATATCGATGGGAAAATGTGAGACAGCGTGAAAAGGCGTTTCTCAACAAAAAAACCATGGGTCGGCTTATGATCGCAAATTATGATCCTGGCGTATTATCTAACGAAGAGCGGGTTGCACTGCATCGAAAAGCTCAAACATTTCCTCGCAACTTTATCCTCGTGGATATCCGTCCAGATTTTCCAGGGGGAAATTATCCTTTCCAGGGATGGATCAAACTTCGAAGTTTTAAGGGTGTTCTGGAATTTCTTGGTCGAGGAATTTCGGAAGAACCTGAATTTGATGTTGAGAAGGATTCGAGGACAGGGGAGGTGGTACGGAATCCTGCGAAGACTCTCGAAATCGTTGAATCTGCTCACCTACAAGATGAAGCGGCATTCACAGTTGAATTCAATGACCGCGTGTATTCCATCGGCAAAGAATCCCAATGGAATTTGGAAGCCTTTGAAATTTTGAGCCAACTGTTTCAAATGACCGTAGTCGACGTTGCCCAAGTCCCGAAACCCTCCATCACAATTGCCAAGTAGCCGAAAGGAGGACAAGTATGGAAATTACGGATCAAGACTGTTGTTGTCAGTTAGTAGATTCGAGGCATACGTGTAATCCTACAAATCATGCATACTGAAGACGCAAATCCCGTTATAGGACCTGTTTCGGAATGATGGCTAGATTGGAGTAGTAAGTCAGCACTTCTCGTTTTTCTGTTTCATCATCGTCCTAGTTGAAACGTGTTCATATCGTCTCGGTCAATGACGATTTGGCATTGTTAATGTAAAATATATAAATTAAGCTTGGCGTCAAACTTTTTCCAGAGAGGCAACGAGGTTGAACCTAAAAACAGCAGTTGGATCACGAAAGTCTGCACACCCCCTTGACGCACCTAGAACATTTACAATTCGCTCATCACCCACAAGGTGACCACGCCAATTTAACATTTCCTATGTACATCAATTGCTTGCACAGCTTTTTCGCGCTCAACCGCCGTCTTTAGGTTGAATTGCCCTCGATGTGCGAGTGCCTACAAAATCAAAAGTGGACGCCAACGCTACAAGTGCAAATCGTGTCAGTACTTTTTTTACCGTGGCCCATAAGTCCGATACGGCCCCATCGGCTCAGCGCCGCTTGGCGGTGACCCTCTACTTAGAAGGCTTGGGCTTTCGATCGATTGGTCGGATCTTGGGGGTTAGTCATGTAGCCGACTATCAGTGGGTGAAAACGTTTGGGGAAACTCTGGAGTCATTCAAGCATCCAACAGCGCAGATTGTCGAACTCGATGAACGGCATCGCTATGGAGAGAGGGCAGAAAAAAACTACTGCTGGGTCTGAACTGGAATATATTTTAAGGGAGTGTTGAATAATGAAGATAGCAAGGGCCATATTTCGCCAGGAAGCTGTTTGCTATCAGCAGCCTCGGGTCTGTCAAAAAAGTCGTCCAGCAAGGCCTCAGCCATTTTTGCGCGCGGAGCGTACTGGCACTACGTGAGCATGGGAAAATGGCGACCTGCCTGCGCGAAGCCGCTCCGGCGAAGGCAGGGAACGCCGCTCCCGGCCTTCGTAGCCTATCGAGTTACTCCGGCGGAGTAGGCGGCGGCTTTTTTCAACAGACCCTCTTTGGTTTGCAACAATCGACAAGTTCAATAATAGAACAGCCCTTTTTTTTATCCCGACGGATATTGGCCACTTCTCTACTGCAACAGTCCTTCACCAAAAAACTGATTAACTCTCCCATCAGTTCAAAATCGGCAAAGTACATAATGTATCGCCCTTCCCTGCGTGATCTCACAATACCCGCATGTGAGAGATGGTTGAGGTGAAAGGAAAGCGTATTCTGGGGTATGCCGAGTTCTTCGCTTATGGCTCCAGCTGGAAGACCACCTGCTCCCGCTTGGACCAGCAAGCGAAAGGCTCGCAGACGTGTCTCCTGGGATAATGCGTCAAAGACAAACGTGCTCTTTTCAATATCCATATATCCAGATATATCGAAATTTTAAGCCACCGTCAAGCAGAGCATTTCCAACTCATTCAAAAGGACAAGAGTTCGTATGCTACAATTCGGCTGAATATCTGTCTGGCACCATCTACGCCCGTACCGTATAGCACAGCAGCAGTTGCAAAGCTTGAAAATGGGCTGAAAGCTATTGTGGATGAAGCGGTGAAGCAAAAGGCGACCCTATACATTCACCAAAGGCTCCTCATGACAGCAAAGCAATCGGCGGCAGGCAATAGTCAAAGCATTCGTGGCATCATGAGCGGAGAAGTGCTTCGTGTTTGGGATGACTTCGAAAATAACTCACGATGTTAAGCAGTACTGACATTGCACGAGAGATCCTATCCATCAGTGACGAGTATCATTTGTGAAAATACCGACAATTGAATTTGAGCCACAAGAAGCAATAAGTGAGGGAGTCGAACTCCTTGAGTTAGCTTCTCTGTATAAGCGAGCGCCTAACCTGCCTGTCGATCCATTCGCTCCTCACCGCGTGAAGTTCCACCATTTAATCTACATTACTGAAGGTGTCGGCACTCACTTTATCGATTTCAACCACCATCCCTTCCAACCAGGTAGCTTTATTTTTATCAACAGACACCAGGTGCATGCCTTTGATCTCGACAATCAACCACAGGGGTTCATGATTCTCTTTACACAGGAGTTTGTCGACTCGATCCAAATCAGTATCAGAATGCCGACACTGATATCCGGCTTCAATCCGGCATCTCCCCCTGTGCTCACTGTCGACCATCTACTCAAAGAGAGTTGTGAAGCCTTACTCTCAGAAATGAAAAAAGTGTCGGGCAAGGAGCACGGCGATCACCTCATCTTTCAACTGCTGTTTACCTCGTTAATGCTCAAATTGCGTCGCGAAAGGTCTCATTCGTCCACACATGAGCTAAGCGAATCACACCGACAACAATTTTGGCAGTTCTTATCCTTGCTTGAAGACAACTTTGCCTCAACCAAGGACGCGACCGCATATGCCGACATGATGGGCATGACCTATAAAACCCTCAATCATCTCAGCAAGCAAGCCACTCGGCAAACACCCAAACAACTCATTGATGCACATACGATCCTTGAAGCGAAAAGAAGGCTGGCCATCGAGAACATCCAAGTATCGCAACTTGCCTATGCGCTTGGCTTTGAAGAGGTCAGTAATTTTGTCAAGTACTTCAAAAAGCATGCCTTGGTCACCCCAAATCAATTCAAGGACAGTTTCAAAGGTTAGAGATTGACCTTTTTTTGGAAAGGATTGATCTGTTCTTCTTTTCAGGGAACGGCTATCTTCCATTCATCCACATAGTAAAGGAGGGAGCCATTGATGAAGAACATCATTCTGTCATCACTCGTCCTTGCTGTTCTATCTGGGACAGCCTGCACATCTAACCTTAGGAATATGGAGAACGCCATGAATCTTTCAAATAAAGAAAAAGCCGTTGCCCTGCTCAACAGCATCCAAACCGGCGACCAAACGGCAGTGAGTTATGTGCACCCTACGCGTTACACGCAACACAACTTATCAGTGGGTGACGGTCTTGCTGGATTCGGAGCAGTTTTGCAAGCACTGCCTAAAGGAAGCGCCAAAGTGAACGTGGTGAGATCATTTCAGGATGGGGACTATGTGTTTACCCACACCGACTACAACTTCTTTGGTCCCAAAATTGGGTTTGATGTGTTCAGGTTTGAAGACGGGTTGATTGTCGAACATTGGGACAACCTGACTGAGAAGGCGACCGCGCCCAACCCAAGTGGCCATACCCAACTTGATGGACCAACCACGATCCAAGACCTTGATAAGACCCAGTCAAACAAGGCCTTGGTGCAGTCATTCATCCAAACCATCCTGGCCAAAGGAGAAATGGACAAGATCGGCAATTATATTGATGGGAACAATTACATCCAACACAACACGGCAATCGCTGATGGTCTATCTGGACTTAGCCAAGCGCTCGAAGCGATGGCCAAACAAGACATTACCATGGCCTACACAACCATTCACAAAGTGCTGGGGGAAGGCAATTTTGTACTCAGTATCAGTGAAGGGACCTTTGCGAATCAGCCTACGTCTTTCTACGACCTTTTCCGGGTGCAAGAGGGCAAAATAGTGGAGCACTGGGATGTGATCGAAACAATCATCCCCAAAGATGAATGGAAAAATACCAATGGCAAGTTTGGGAATTTCTAGGAGATATTCATGAAGCCAGCCTACCCTAAGTTGTTAGGGGCTCTCCTAGTCACACTACTGGGTGTGCTTGTCATGATTCCCACGGCTGTCCCGAGAGCCCAGGAATCAACCAATGCAACTCTGGCGATTGCACAATCCTTTCTTGATGCAGCTGGAGCTGGAGATAAAGACAAGTTGCGAGCCCTTATGAGTGATGATTTTGTCTGGCACAATGAAGGTGACACGAACATACCCTGGATCGGCAACTGGGAAGGTAGAGACACTGTATTGAATATCTTTCTACCGGCCTTTGGTTCAGGATTGAAAATTACTAGTTGGACCACTGACTTCAGCTTTGTCAAAGCCGATCAAGCGATGTTTGTGGGTACCATGAGTGGGATAACCACAAAGTCCGGGGTGAATACGGGAACATTCAGCTGGGCCGTACGTGTTCGTATTGAAGGCGGTAAAGTGAAAAGCTGGAATTGGTTTGAAGACAGCTATGCAGTCTCCCAAGCCTACAACTCGTTAGACTAACACTTGCCAGGTGCTGGCAGAGAGAGTTAGGAAGCTGTCATAGTGATAAGATATTTTATGGATCTGCCGCTTCAGCCGCTACGCTATAACGTGTTAACTACGGAGCTAGAAAGTCTTCCGGCATGAATATCCCTAATAACCTGTCTGCACTGTACTTATCACATGGTGGAGGTCCCCTCCCACTTCTCGGCGATGAAGACCATCAGGAAATGGTGGAGAGCCTCATAGCTATCGCAAAGAATATAAAAACGCCATCTGCCATGATCGTGATCAGCGCGCATTGGGAAGAGGATATTGTGACCATCATCCATGGAGCTCGACCTCCAATCATCTACGACTACTATGGATTTCCTGATGAAGCGTACGAAATTCAATATCCGGCACCAGGCGCACCGAAGCTGGCACAACACATACACAAAACACTAGAGGCCAATGGAATACCAGCCAAGCTTGATGATCAGCGAGGGTTTGATCATGGCCTGTATGTGCCATTGAAGCTAATGTATCCATTGGCTGACATCCCGTGTGTGCAGGTCTCTCTGGTGAACACATTGGATCCCATGCAACATATTCAGATTGGTAAAGCGTTGTCCCAGCTAGACCTCAACGATGCATTGATCATCGGCTCCGGTTTTTCATTCCACAATATGAAAGCCTTTCAATCCAGTGCTCCAAACATGAAAGATGGGCAAAATGAGGCGTTTGAAGATTGGTTAATCGAGGTCTGTTCCAGTAGAAAGATAGGTGAAGAGACAAGAATGGAAAAACTCCTTCATTGGAGTCATGCCCCTGGAGCAAGGTACTGCCACCCCAGGGAAGAGCACTTACTCCCGTTGCATGTGTGCTATGGGCAAGCCGGAGGGCCATGCAAAGCGTACGAAGAACTAACCATTATCGGGAAAAAATCCAGTTTTTACATGTGGTAACCCTTGGATATCAGTGGAGGATCGAGTCGATGAATAATCAACTGGAACAGAACAAAAAAAGTGCCGTGAGCTTTTATGAATTGATGTTTAACAAAGGGAAACCGGCTGAAGCGATTGAGAAGTTTGTCGGAGATGTCTATATTCAACATAATCCCCTTGTCGGTGATGGAAAAGAGGCCTTCATTACATTTTTTGAGCAAAGTGCAAAAGACTATCCTGGCAAACGAGTTCATGTGAAGCGCGCGCTGGCAGAAGGGAATTATGTGGTGCTGCATTGTTATCAGGAATGGCCAGGAGACCAGGACTATGCGAGCATGGATATCTTCCGCTTTGACGATCACGGAAAAATCGTAGAGCATTGGGATGTTATGCAAATCATTCCAGACACGGCAGCACATACAAACACTATGTTCTAGGAAACCACTCGTGCACATGACCATAACCAGCACCCATCACATTGACAGTTTCCAATCAGAACCTCACAATCCTCAAACCAAACACACGCTAGAGCCGAGGTGATCAGAAACCATGAATAGATTGATACAAGGACTCATCAAATTTCGTGAAGAAACATTTCCCAAGAAACATGAACTGTTTACACGCTTATCGAAGGGACAAAACCCCAGGGTGCTGTTTATTACCTGTTCGGATTCCCGAATCGACCCCACCTTACTGACTAACTCTGAGCCAGGTGACTTGTTTATCATTCGAAATGCTGGCAACTTAGTACCTCCTTACGGTTCGCAATTTGGAGGCATCACAGCCACAATTGAATATGGGGTTGCGGTCCTGAATGTGTCAGATATCGTGGTATGTGGGCATTCAGATTGCGGAGCCATGAAGGCTCTAGCAGAGCCTAAAGAACTGGAGAGTCTTCCGGCGGTCAAACATTGGTTGATTCATGCTGAATCAACCCGCAAGGTTGTGGAAGAGAATTTTGCGGACTTGAACACCGATAACCGATTTTCGACCACAATTAAAGAAAACGTCTTGGTCCAACTTGATCATCTGCGAACGCATCCCACAATCGCGTCTAGGCTTCGGCGTGGGGCACTCAATTTACATGGATGGGTTTATTGCCTCCACAGTGGGGAAGTCTGGGTGTATGATCAGGAGCAGAAAGAGTTTATCGCTCCACAAGCTTCCAAAAGCCCTTCATCCACCGTCAAAACCTAATCGCATGTTCTTTCAATAAGTGGCGTATGCACTCAGTCGAAGCGACGACGCTCTCTAACAATCAGATACGCAATTTATGATTGTTCGTCAAACAATTCCGCTCAAGTGGTTTTTGAAAATCGATGGGTGGACTCTGTTGTTCTTTACGGTGTATGTCTCTTTCGTCTGCATTCTCCATTTAGCATTCTTTTTCGAACAATTGGCGTTTCCATTCACCGGCATCAGTGTCTTTGGCACAGCCGTCGCCATCGTACTAGGATTTCGAAATAATTCAGCCTATGAACGGTTTTGGGAAGCCAGGAAGGCATGGGGCCAACTTACAAATACATCTAGAAACTTTGCCTCGCAAGTGCTGGCATATATCCATCCTCTGCCAGACGCTGCGGCTGTAGAGTCAGACCTCCAACACGTCCATCAAGAAGTGATCTATCGACAGTTGGCATATCTCCATGCCTTACGGTTGCAACTACAGAGCAATAACACATGGAACGACCTTGCTCCGTTATTACCAGACCATGAATGGCAACAGTTGGAGAATCAAAGAAACAAGGCCACCCAAATCAATCATCGGCAATCTCAACGATTGGCCGAACTTGCTCAAGCCGGATGGATTGAACCACGAGCCTACGTGATGGGACTGATGAACTCAATCAAGATATTGTACGATGCACAGGGAACCTGTGAACGTATCAAAAACACCCCCTTGCCACGTCAATATGGATTTTTCACCAAAATGTTTGTCTGGATGTTTCTCCTCCTCCTACCCTTTTCACTGGTCACCCACCTTGGGTGGGAAACGATTCCTGTGTACCTCTTACTCGCGACGATGTTCACCGTCATCGAACGAATGGGACATCGCACAGAAGATCCCTTTGATGGGAAACACGAGGATGTCCCCATGAATGCCATATGCCGTAATATCGAGATTGACCTGAGGCAGCAGCTCGGTGAAACGTCAATACCCTCTCCCATAGAACCCGAAGATGGCGTCTTAATGTGAATGGAAGGGAAACACTGGCAAAGAACACAGTAAGGCAAAGCTTATTGTTGCAAGATTGCCAGCAAATCAGAAATGTCCGCTGTAGGTCGGGTTGCGCCCGTCGAAACGCTTGAGTTCATTCCACACCTGTGAACAGGAGCTCTCGGCTAAAAGCGGGCATTTAACAATCGGATTTTTCTGGACCATATTTATCGACCAAATTTAAATAAAAAGAGCACTGCCCTTTGATAGTTGTGGCAATAAGATACAGGGATAATCAGCATGTCCAGATTTTGTCGAAGCTATTATGCTAATCCCACATTTTCCTGATACGAGATTAATGTTGGTCCGCCCCTTCCAGGTTTTGGTATTGTCTGATTCCTCGGGTAGCGCCTCTAGATAGTTCATTCCACTAACTTCGAGGTTTTCGAATTCACAGTGATCTGACGCCCAAACATCGAACTGAAAATAGCTTGGACCATCAGGAGTTGTAGCAAACTGAATATTTGTCGGAGGCCCCTTGTAATTTCCAAGTGTTCGTTTGGACCAATCTGGTTGATTCGACATAGGTGCCTCATGAGGTAGTACTATTTTTTGCGGAAGCACTTGTAGTACATCGTAATTTGGCAAGATTAGTGAAAACCATGCAAACATACACCCATTTTCCTCATGGGAGTTTTGTTTTAACCCCCTTGGCCCTTCGCCACTCTCATCGAAGGTCGCAACATGAGTGGACCAACTGCCATCCTCTTTCCTGGGTTCTAGAGTCACATGACTTACATGGACACGTTTTTTATTTTCTTCTTCACTACCATCTCCATAGGTAGTATCCACGTTTCAAAACCTGGGCAGAAAAGCATTCGATCGCCAGTGGTATAGACAAAACTACCAAGCATTCGTGGAACATCTTCTAAATCAATTGTGTAGACATACTGCCAGGTTCCTGATGGACCGCCTGAATTGAGCGCTTTCCGAATTGGTGCTGCCCACGGATGATCTAGGTGAATTGTTTTTGTGTCACCTGTTCCCGGAGAAATAGATATTGAAAGGGCTAGTGGAGTTTTCTTTTTCTTATTCATGAAATATTTAAAACTTTGTCCGCTTGGGGCCTAGTCTGTGTGAATACGAAGAAATTGCCTTCTGAAATCGTTTGTAAGCCTATCAAGTTTTCAGATGTAGCTAGGTATCCTTACTGAAAGAAGTTATCGCCTTCATGGCTAATTAATCGCGGATCATGCTGCGCTTGAAGTCGACCTCCAAGAATGTGTGCTAAGTCTAGTTGGAATTTGAAGCGGCTCCCTTCACTGTGCTGAGATGGCGTTCGACCAAGAACAACCATCGTCCGCGCGTCATGAAAGGAGCCACGACATGAGCAGTATTACGAACGCTGCGAACAGAAGCAAGAAGAGGAAACTGTTGGGAACGGCCCAGGTCTTCGGGCCGCACCACTATGAAGCCTTTGATGTGGACAGTAAGCTGGAATGTATTCGGAACCTGATCCCCTTGGGACTCATGCATCTGCACGAGATCTTGGAGAACGAGGTGTGTGCCTTGGCTGGGGCCCGCTATGCGCGAAAAGCCGCTGATCTTCCTGGCCGGCGTCATGGCAGCAATCCGGGGAGCGTACAGCTGGCGGGGCAACGGCATCGCCTACGCATCCCTCGTGTTCAACACCAACAGGGTGGGGAGATCTCATTACAGACGATTGATCGTTACCAAGGGACTGGCCAGTTGGATGACTTGCTCCTCAAGCGAGTGCTGTATGGCATTTCGTGTCGGAATTATGAAGCCGCAGCCGAAGCGGTCCCCGGCGCGATTGGCCTGTCCAGTTCGACCGTATCGAGAACCTTTGTGCAGGCGAGTGCCAAGCAACTGAAGGCGTTGCAAGAGCGTGATCTCCGTGAGCTAGATCTAGTGGCCGTCTTTCTCGATGGCAAGATGTTTGCCGACATGACGATGGGCATTGCCGTGGGGATTACCCTCACGGGGGAGAAACACGTGCTGGGGTTTGTGGAAACGGGGACAGAAAACGAGACCGTTTTGACGCCGTTCCTCCGCTCCTTGGAGGAACGGGGCCTCGACGATTCCCAGGGTCTCTTGGTGATCATTGATGGCGGCAAAGGGTTGCGCGCGGCCGTACGCCAAGCGTGGGGCTCGACCGCCTTAGTGCAACGCTGTCAGTGGCATAAGCGCGAGAATGTTGTGCGCCATCTACCCAAAGGCGAACAGGTGGCCTGGCGACGACGGCTTCAACGCGCGTATCAGCGTCCAACGTATACGGAAGCCAAGACCGCGCTCGGTCGCCTGCAGCAGGAACTCGAGACTCGGAACCAATCCGCGGCGCGGAGCTTGGCCGAAGGGTTGGAGGAAACGTTGACCGTGCATCGGTTGGGCATGTTTGCATGCCTCGGCCTCTCCTTCAAAACGACGAATTGCCTGGAGTCGATCAATGCCTTGGTGGAAGAGCGGTGTGCGAAGGTCGATCGCTGGACGAACTCAAATCAACGGCAGCGATGGTTGGCCACTGCGCTGTTAGATATCGAGCCACGACTGCGCAAAGTGAAAGGCTATCAACATCTGCCGCAGTTACGCGAGGCACTGAAACGGGAACTGCGCTTGGAGATGACCACGACTCGGAAGGTCGCATAATATTAACCTGGGAGCCGTGACGCATTCCAACTAACTTTGGGCTTGACTCACCTCCACCATCAGGCGGCGGCAGTGTTTTCACACAGCCTCGACTGTGAGTTCAATTGATCAATGCTACACTTTATCCTACCCTATGGCGATGGAGTGTGACGATGAAACACCGAACCCGCATCAATTTTAGTGCCGAACAACGAGCCGACATTTGGGCTCACTGGCAGCGTGGCGAATCCATGCGATCAATTGGCCGCCTCTTTGAGCGAGAGTCCTCTTCGATTTATGCTCTTCTTCAACCGAGCGGAGGGATTCGCCCTCCCACGAGAACACGGTCACGATTCGCTCGGAGCCTGTCGGAACGCGAAGAGATTTCCCGTGGGATAGCTGGCCAGCAGTCTATGCGCTGTATCGCTCGTCGGTTGAAGCGCTCGCCCTCTACGCTTAGCCGTGAACTTCATCGCAATGGGGGCTATGATGGCTATCGAGCCGCGGCGGCAGACCACGCAACCTGGGATCGAGCACACCGGCCCAAACAGTGTAAGCTGGCTCAGCATCGCTCCTTAGCGAAGGGCGTTGCGGCTAAGCTGCAACAGCAGTGGTCCCCCCAACAAATCGCTGGGTGGTTGAAGCGACACCATCCTGAACGAGAAGCAGCCCGCGTGTCCCACGAAACCATCTATCGCAGCCTGTATATTCAGGCCAGAGGCGTCTTGAAGAAGGAGCTGCAGGCCTGTCTTCGAACCCAACGAGCCATTCACCGATCGAAGCATGCGAGTCTGAAGGGACAAGGACTGGGGACCATCACGAATGCCGTCTCGATTAAGGATCGGCCTGCTTCCGTCAAAGATCGTGGGGTCCTCGGGCATTGGGAAGGCGACCTTATTGCCGGCACCCACAACAGCTATATTGCGACCTTAGTCGAACGCCAGACACGGTATGTGATGTTGGTCAAAATCGAACAGAAAAATGCGGAAACCGTGGCGGCGGCCCTCACAAAGCATGCTCAACAATTACCGACCGAGCTGTACCAATCCTTGACCTGGGATCGAGGCACGGAGATGGCCAATCATCGTGACTTCACCCTCGCGACCGATATTGCGGTGTACTTTTGTGACCCCAAGAGCCCGTGGCAACGGGAATCCAATGAAAATACGAACCGGCTGCTCAGGCAGTACTTGCCAAAAGGCATCGATTTATCGAGGTATACCCAAGCCCAGCTCAACAAAGTGGCGCGGCGGTTGAACGAACACCCGAGAAAAACGTTAGACTACAAAACACCAGCAGAGAAATTTCAGGCCTGTGTTGCAGCGACCGGTTGAACTCACAACCATAAGCGGACATACGACGTTCACTGTATAAATGCTAATTATTTATATCCATTTTTAATTTTTTCCCACCCGATACTTCAAATTCATTTGACAAATAAAAGTTTAGCGTTCTTTCAAATTCAGGCAGGGGTGGCGTTGTGACTTCTAGTCTTTTCCAATCTTTATTGACGGCAAATCGACTCGCCTCTTCTAATAGCTGTTTGCCTATTCCTTTTGATCTAGAGCTTGGACGCACGTATAACTCTGGTATGGTTCCATAGGCTCCTTCAGCATAAAGTGCATAACTTTCGTATATAGATATGAAACCAACGTTCGCGCCTAATCTAGTATCTTTAGCAACATATACCCAATACTTGTCTCTTGAAATCAAGTCTTTAGCTCTTTTTAGCGTTTTAGTTTGATCATAGTTAAAAGCATTGTTATTTATTTCAGTCATGATCTCGTTGAGAAGTTCCCCGACCATGATTGAAAGATCAAGATAGTCTTCTTGAACTACAGGCTTTATCTCGATGTTCATTGGCATTTTCCTGCTTTTATCATGTGCGTTCTGGTGTGAAAACTCCATATTAAATTTGGACCTAAAAATTTTTCCTCCGAGGATCGCCTGTATTCCATGATCTCTGTCCGTGGAAGGGGTCAGAGACCCCCTAAATTCAGAAGATTCCGAGTTTTCACACAGCCTGGGCCAAGAGCGGTCATTAATTTTTTTGTTCTAACACTGAAGCTCAGCAGTGGAGATACAATTTCTCGATTCTGGCATTTTATGGTACCCCATATCTTGCAGGGGCTAGCTAGGTGACGAACCACTAACCGATCTAAAAGCGACTGCCCACTCCGAGTTGCCCCACAGTTGCAAGGATTAATGCAGCAAGTACGACACCTCCGAGACCAAAAACTGCAGAGCGCCAAATTGAACGCCAAAGTGACCACCCACGATACCAGAGAATAAAGGAGCTCACCGTAAAGATCAGCGACCAGAGCAACCAGGGTACCACCCACACAAGATCCTTTTCTCCCCCACCGAAGTCGAGTTTTCCAGTTGCGATCAGCCGCACGAAAACCGGAACGAGTGCAAGCGGAAATAATGCAATGACTACACGAAACAGACGTCCCAAATTCCCCTCACTACCTAACGGGCACCTCTAAAAACCCCTATTTTTGGACTCAATCGTCTCCGTTGCTGGGAGAGAAGTTTTTGAAATGGGTTTGGCTGAAGGGCAAGCAGGTATCCGAGAGGTGTTTGGCGGCCGGGGCTCGCCGCCTTCCCGCTCTCTTACGCACTTTGCGTCTTTCGAGGCCGCGTGAGAATCAGGAACCGCTGGAAGTTGTACGTCAAATTCTTCAGTCCGATCTTGGCCCTGGCTCGCAGGAGCCCAATCGTACGAATCAGTTTCCCACCCATCGCCGTGACCTGATGGCCAAATACATGTTCCACTCTGGCGCGAATCCGCGAGCGTCCGCGATTGCGAGTGTGCTGTTGAGCGGTCAAAGCCTTGTTGCGATACCCTTTGTCGTGAATTTTGGAGCGCAGACGCTTGGCCTTGAGCTGCGTTTCGATTTCCTCTGACCGATAGGCCGAGTCCGCCCAAATGTCGCGGCCTGCTTCGGCGGGGAGCAAGACGTCCTCAAGCACCTGACTGTCGTGTACGGCTGCATCGGTCACTGCATACTGGCGAATCAGCTTGTGCTTTTTATCTACGTTCACATGGTTCTTATACCCATAGTGACTCGTTCCATTCTTTTTCGTCCAACGCGCTTCCGTGTCTTTCTGTCGACGCTTGTTGGGTTGCTCGTCCCACTCGATGGGGCAGTCCCCCGCTTTGATGGTCGCGTTCTCCTCACGGGAATTGCGTTGTTTGGGGACGGGCACAAACGAGGCATCAATCAATTGGCCGCTTCGCGGCTGTAACCCGTGTTTGGCCAAGTAGGTTGCAAATTGGTCAAACAAAGTTTCCACCACCTCCGCTTGTGTCAGGGTTTCACGAAACAGCCAGATCGTCTTGGCATCGGGAATGCGTTGATCCAAATCCAGTCCCAAGAACCGCATGAAGGACAGCCGGTCACGGATCTGATATTCGGTTTGGTCGTCTGACAGATTATAGAGGCTTTGAATGACAAGGATTTTGAACATGAGGACCGCATCAAAGGGCGGCCGGCCTCCCTTTGCCCGCTTCGAATGATGGAGCACGGTTTCAAGCGCTGGGCGAAAGGTTTCCCAGGGCACATGGAACGCGAGGGTGTCTAAGGGATCACCGTGTTGACTGAGAGCCTGGTAGCGAGCGGCCAGATCAAAAAAGCTGAGTTGGTGGGGTGTCGACATACAAAATCCTCCTTGGCAGAAGTATCGCAAATCCGCGTCCGCGTGTCAGGGGTTTTTAGAGATGCCCTAACGATAATTATAGGACCAAATTGTCGCCTAGCCTGACAACGGAGGTCCAATACCATGCCATTGGCGAATGAGTGCATGAGGTCGAGAACGGGCATTGACACATTCTGCACTAACAATGTAGTTGGACTTCATAGGTCTGGGGTCTGGAAAGGTTAAACTAGAACCGCGTAGTTGATGTTATGCCGCTGACTTTTCCTCCTCAATGGCGAAACTCTGAAAGTGAGAGAGATTAAAGACCTTATCGGGTATTTCAAAATGGCAAGAGAGGACACCCATTATCGTGAAACAATAATCATAACTTTTGGGGACTTACCGAATGATTTTAGATGGCTCTATGGTTGACTCCGGTGGACTAGCTCGTCAAGAGTTAATGGCGCTTTATTCGCTGAGATTCCAAGGAGGGTCTGCAACGCGGCCATCGGCGTTTTGCGGCGGTTGAAGCGGAACACAAACTCATCAAGATAGCTCTGGAGATACTTTGGCTCCACTCCATGATGCGTGCCAATGAGCCACGTTTTGAGATTACTGAAGACCCGGTGGATATGGGGCGCCACTTTGTGCGCTCGCTCCGGGGTGCGAACCATTCGCACACGATGCTTGTACCCGACCAACGCTGCATCAGAATACCCGCGCCACCCATCCGTTCGGAGTGTGGAGTTGGCCTCAATATTTGCCCTCAAAAACCCACGAATGCTGAGCTCGCCTGCATCCTTCAGGATTGAAAGACGCAATCGACCTGTCCGTTCAGATCGTTTCCCTTTTTTGTCGGTATAGGGGAGAACCTCCACGGCCCCGATTATCAAGCTCTTGTGCTTGGCTGTCGTCGCTCCCCGACCTGGCCTGCCTTTGGCTGAGCCGCCGAGGATTGCCTCATCGGCCTCAATCAAGCCGGAGAGCTGGCTTCGGTTTGTGTTGACCATTCCTTGACGCAACCGATGCAGCATATGCCAAGCTGTGGTGGCACTCGAAAGGCCAAGCTGGCGTGCAAGCTGAACGGCACTGATTCCTGGCGTATGAGTCGTCACAAGATACGCAGCCCAGAACCACTCCTGGACGGGCACGTGAGAACGGTGCATGAGTGTGCCGGCCATCGGCGAAGTCTGACGCCCACACGCCCGACACTCGAACACGTAGCGCTTGGAGTTGAGCCAGGCCGACTTCCCCCTGCACTTGGGACAAACAAACCCATCGGGCCAGCGACTCTGCACCAAATATTCAAGACAAGCCTGCCGTGTAGTGAAGCGTTGACGAAATTCCCGCATGTCCTTCGGATACGTTGGGCGCCCCACACTTGAATAGTCACAAGTCCTTCAACCGGAGTCAACCGTAGAGCCATTTGATTTTATTTAAAGATCGGCCTTCCGTAACATATGGCCATTTGGCCTGAGCCACTGAAAACTCCTCCTGCTCGTCTTCTTTTCTGTCTCAATTCTTTATCCGATCATATCGTTGCTGAGCCTTATGAACGTCTCCCATACGTTGCTGGCCCCAGCGATCGATCGCCTGCCCGACCGGCCCCACGGACTCTCCTAACTTCGTCAGAGAATATTCCACGCGGGCAGGAACTTCTGGAAAAAACTCACGATTGACTAACCCATCCCGTTCTAGCTCCCGAAGCTGATTCGTCAGCATTCGCTGGGTGACACCAGGAATCGCCCTCCGCAACTCGTTAAATCGCAAGGTCCCCCTGGATTCTAGGTGAAACAGGATGGAAGGTTTCCATTTCCCTCCAAAAACCATAAGCACACGTTCGATGGGACAAGGCCCATCATCGACTGTTCGTTTTGCCATGATGCCCTTTTAGTATACTAGGTTACAAATACATGCCTAATTGACAAGATATACTTAGTACTTATAGTAATATACCAATCCATGAATCACAACCCTTTCATACAAGGATGAGCATGATGAAGATTATTGTGTTAGGCGCAAGCGGAAAAATTGGCAGTCAACTTATCCGACTGCTCTCTCCAAACCACGAAATTATTCGAGCAGGGCGTACGGGCGAAGTCCAAGTCGATTACACAGATGTTCAATCTGTGACAGCTATGTTTGAACGCATTGGGAAATTTGATGCCCTTGTGGCTGCGGTGGGCGGCGACAGTGTTTTTCAGATGTATGAAAATTTAACGGACGAAGATTATGCCTATGGCTTTCAACGAAAGTTTTTAGCGCAGACCAATCTTGTTCGTATCGGCACCCCCTACGCCAACGACCACGCGTCGTTCACCCTATCGAGTGGGTATCTGAGTGATTACTCCAACCCTGCCAGTGCAGCCACCGGCCCATTTAATGCCGCGATCGACTCCTTTGTGCGCACGGTCGGGCCACTCCTGCCCCGAGGCCTTCGCCTGAATGTCGTCAGTCCCGCTCCAGTCGTGTCTCCTGCAGAGGCCGGTCGTGGTGTCGTCACTGCCGAACAAGCGGCGACAGGATACCTCAAAAGCATAGAAGGTCAGATGACTGGCGAGGTTCTGCGTGAATGGGGCGGGCTTGAAAACGAGCCCCGTCGATAGAAGAAAAATATCAGATGGCCCGATTCCACTTGCTAGTCACGCTAATGCCTAGGAGCCTGTCGGACTTAGGAAGAATCGGCTACAAAAGTGTCTAAGCGGTCCAGTTTTCACCGAGTTCTTGACCCATAGTCCCACTATGGTCCGGCGAAATCGCTAAAAAATGCCCTCGCTTATCCACTTTTTCGCTTTCGATTCCCTAAGTCCGACAGACTCCTAGAATAAGAGAAGAGAAAGAGCCGCACTACATTTTTTAGGAGATGTTTGTCGTGGTTTGCACGATGTGTTTGAGAATCCGCTGCTGGGTGACAGGGTCAAAATCTTGGCGGTAAAAACGAAGGAAAAGTTCTCGCCGGATCTGCTCCGTAGAGACGCTTGGATTCTTCTCAAGAATCGCGGCACGGACAAGCGCTTTAGCCGTCGCATGCATAGAACATCCCATTTTCAGCCGTTCTTCTCCTGACCGAGCCATGAGCAACGTCCGAAAACGTTCTTCCATGATTGGGGATGTGTCATTCATCCGATCACTTCACGATAGAGGGATTCAAGCCCCAGCCTTATCGCCAACAACCTACCCAAGGCGTCACCAAAAGTACAGTAATTTTCTGTCATGTGCTCAGCCCTGTACTTCTTTGCTGTCGACAGACTCCGCAAAATTTTGTTAAGACCACTACGAATAGTCAAGCCCTCCAACTATGTACCACGACATCACATCTGTTCAACCTATTATCAAGAAGGAAACCTCTCATGTCGAACCCCATTATCGCGGATAATAGACCCCATGTGGTGAATCTGAAAAAAGGTGAGGAATATTATTTCTGCACCTGCGGTCGATCTAAGACGCAACCGTTTTGTGATGGCTCACATGCTGGCACGTCCTTTACGCCTAAACCTTTTACCGCTGATGAGGATGAAGAAGCCTATCTCTGTGCCTGTAAGCATTCCAAGAATCTCCCCTATTGTGACGGCACACATAAAAAATTCAACAATGACCAAATTGGGAAAGAAGGCCCCGGCATCGATACCAGCCAAACGGCTCCCCAGGCCGAACCGACCGCAGAAGAACCCCATGTGGCCTTTATTCACCAGCTGGCCAAAGAAGGACTGAGTAAGATGGGGCATCACGGACCCATGGGTGCCATGGGAGTCCCGAGAGAGCAATTACCAAAATGGGATGATATTCAAATATTGGTGGCACAAGTACATCGCAAGCCCTTGTTTGAAGATGTGCCAGTAGGAACAAATCTCATCATTGGGCCTGAGACCAAGAAACCGCTTGAACTTAAGATTCCTCTCTTTGTTTCGGATATGAGTTTTGGGGCATTGTCGGAAGAAGCCAAGGTGGCGATGGCGAAAGGAGCCGAACTAGCCGGGACCGGCATTTGTTCAGGTGAAGGCGGTATGTTACCAGAAGAACAGCAAGCCAATAGCCGATATTTCTATGAATTAGCCAGTGCGCAGTTTGGCTATCAAGAAGAACTGCTCAAGACCGTGCAAGCCTTTCACTTCAAAGGTGGACAAGGCGCCAAAACAGGCACGGGCGGCCACCTCCCTGCAGCCAAAAATATTGGCAAGATTTCTCAAGTTCGCGGCATTCCAGAAGGACAACCCGCCGTCTCGCCACCCACCTTTGACGACCTCACAACCCCACAAGATTTTGCCAAATTTGCTGATCGAGTACGAGAGGTCACAGGCGGCATCCCGATCGGTTTCAAACTCAGTGCCAACCATATTGAACTGGATATCGAATTCGCACTTCAGGCAGGAGTCGACTATATTATTCTTGATGGCCGAGGTGGAGGCACTGGCGCTGCACCACTCATCTTTCGAGATCACATCAGCGTCCCTACGATCCCCGCGCTAGCCCGAGCTCGTACCTATCTAGACAAGAAAGGGAAAAGTGGTCGAGTGACCTTAATTGCCACGGGAGGCCTACGCGTCCCCAGCGATTTTGTGAAGGCCCTGGCCTTAGGCGCCGATGGCATCGCCCTCGCCAATAGCGCTATGCAAGCCATTGGCTGTGTCGGCGCGCGCATTTGCAACACCAATAATTGTCCCGCCGGCATCGCCACTCAAAAACCCGAGCTCCGCAAACTCGTGAATGTGGAACAAAGCGCCAAACAACTGGCTAACTTTTTCGGCGCGTCAGTGGAACTCATGCAAGTCATGGCCCGAGCCTGCGGCTACTCTCACCTGAATCAGTTTACCCCCCAGGACCTGACCACCTGGAAACGAGAAATGGCTGATCTCACCGGCATCCGATATGGAGGAATCACTCAACTATGATCTCATCGAGAGAAATATTCAGGCAAGAAATACTTTCATATTATTAGGGGTCAGACTCGAATTTACGAATTCGAATCTGACCCCTAACACGAACATTATTTAGGAAAACATTTCCTGCAAAACACGTAACACTTTATCAGCCGTTGAAGAATGAATGGTTCCAAGTTTTTTCACTAAACGATTTTTATCAATGACCCTCAGTTGATCCAAGGCGATATCCCCCTTCTTTCCCTGAAATGTAGATGTTACTCGGGAAGGATAATGGCGCAAAGTGGTCGTCATAGGCGCGATGAGCACAGTACTGAGAGTGTGGTTCATTTCATTAGGAGAAATGATCAAACAGGGGCGAGTCTTTTTGATCTCTGAACCCAGCGTGGGATTGAGAGAAACCAGAAACACATCAAACTGATTTACCATGTCCATTCGCACGCATCAAAATCATTACTGAAATCACCCAACAACAGTTCCTGGTCAGCTCCAGCTTGTATAAATGCCTGCTCCCAACCTTCACGCGGCTTTTTGACTTTAGAAATGACCAGGGAGTCTTCCTTGACTTCCAAAGACACAACATCGTCAAAACCACATTGTTTAAGGACCTGAGCAGGAATAATCACACCTTTTGAATTGCCAATCTTCTTGATTGATGTTTTCATCGCTCACCTCTAAAAGTTATTACAATGTTACAACATCACGACAGCAATCGCAAGCAAGCAACATCGTATAGGGTCAGACTCGAATTTACGAATTCGAATCTGACCCCTTATAGTACACGAGGTCGGACTATGGCTATAATTCTTGTTGGCAGCATCCGGCGACGGGAGTTTTTGGCGTATAACCGATGATGTTTCCGCGACGATCTTGCTCAAAGGAGCAACAGGCCTGGAACAGGCCCTTTAATTTGATCCGGCCACGCTGCACTCTGGATTTGGCCCCAGAAAGGGAAATGCCCAGGTCTTGAGCCAGTGCATATTGCGGTTTCCCCTCTAATTCATATTGTTTCACAGCGACACGGTAATCATCCGGAAGCTGCTCGATCATCGGCTTAAGCCAGCCTTCGACCTGCATGTTCAGATTGGTAGGGGCTCCCGTAGTGGAATCATCCAGCGGCGGGACGCTCTCCTCTAAAATCGTGTCGGCAAGATTCCGGTCCGCGGCGCGGTAGTGGTCGACCACCAAATTTCTAGCGACTTGATAGACCCACGCGGTTGTCCGTCGATCGTCCACAATACCGTCGAGCTTGGTATGCACACGCAGGAACGTTTCCTGGAGTAAGTCTTCCGCAACCTCCGGATCCGAAACCCGTTGAAGCAGGAAATTTCGTAGTTTTCCGCTGAGCTGCTCCCACAGGTGTTCTGTTGGTGTCAGCTTGTTCGTCATGACGTGGGCCTGTAAGATGAACTGTGTAATTGGTTATCATGCTGGTTTTCTTTCATAAGGAGGAATGATGACCAAGTTCAACGCGAAAACCGATGCGCTCTTAGATGACTTATTACAGGACTGTGACTCCCCCGAAGAGATTCTGGGCGAACATGGGCTCTTGAAAGGGTTAACGAAACGCCTGGTTGAACGAGCCTTACAGGCGGAATTGACGACTCATCTGGGCTATCCTCCGCATGCGCGGCATCCGGCCAAGAAGGGCAATACCCGTAACGGTACAAGCCCCAAAACGGTTGAGACAGAGCAGGGCCCCGTGGAGCTGCAAGTTCCACGGGATCGATCGGGCACGTTTGAACCAAAAGTGATCCCGAAGCGGCAACGGCGATTGGAAGGCTTTGATGATAAAGTCCTGGCCTTATACGCGCATGGACTCACGACTCGAGAGATTCAAAACCATCTGGAAGAACTCTATGGGACGGCCGTCTCGCCCACGCTGATTTCGACCATTACGGATACCGTTCTTGAGGATGTGCGGTTATGGCAGAGCCGGCCCCTAGAGACGGTCTATCCGATTCTCTATTTTGATTGTCTGTTTGTGAAATCTCGGCATGAAGGGGCCGTCAAAACCAAAGCCGTCTACGTGGCCCTGGGGGTAACTCTGGCTGGGGAAAAAGAACTGCTTGGGCTCTGGGTGAGTGAAACCGAAGGCGCGAAATTGTGGTTGGCCGTCTTTACCGAACTCAAGCAGCGAGGCGTCAAAGATTGCTTCGTGGCCTGTGTCGATGGGCTGGCCGGGTTACCGGAAGCCCTGGAGACCATCTTTCCCCAGACGCAAGTCCAACTCTGCATTGTCCATAAGGTTCGGCAGGCCTTGCGCTATGTGGTCTGGAAAGAGCGCCGTGCCGTAGCCCGCGATCTCCGGGCCATCTATGGCACCTCAACGTTGGAAGAAGCCGAAGAGGCCTTAGAGCCGTTTGCCCAGACCTGGGATGCCAAATATCCCACCATCAGTGCCAGTTGGCGACGGGACTGGGCACGGTTGACCGTGTTCTTTGATTACCCACCAGAAATACGAAAAGTCATTTATACCACGAATGCCATTGAATCCCTGAATTTCTCATTACGGAAGGTCCTGAAAAAGCGCGGAGCATTTCCAACGGATGAAGCGATCGTGAAAGTACTCTACCTCGGCATGCAGCGTATCGCCAAAAAATGGAGGGTGCCGATTCCAGAATGGAAACGGGCCCTCAACCAATTCGCGATCTTGTTAGGAGACCGGGTGCCAACACAAGATTAATTCACAATCAGATACACAGAAAACTTGACAAGCCCCATGACGTGTGTCCTTTCTGACCGCTTGGACTCCCTCGCCCTACCCCTTTCGTCCCAGCAGAGAAACTATGCTTGTCCGCTCTTGGGTGCACAACATTGTGTCCCTTCTACCCTCCGACCCTCCGCATCTGCCTCCAACACCACGAAGACTTCCCATCGGTTGCCTTCCGGGTCTGCCGCCCATACCTTATCCTGGACAGCATAGCAGCACGTGGTGTGTTCTTCTACCCGTGTAGGTACGCCCGCCTGAGTAAATCTGGCCTGGGCCTCCTGTACCGCTTGGGTGGTTTTGACCTGAATCCCGTAGTGCCGGGTCAGGTGGCCTGTTCTGTCGGCATCCTCAACTTCATGTAAGGTTAAATTGATCAAAGGATCTTCAGACTCAAATTTAATGTAGCCAGGCCGCTCTTTGGTGGGAGTCACTCCCAACAGGGTTTTGTAAAAGGTTCGCGACCGCTCCAAATCTGCTACCGCCAGTCCGATATGGACCCGACTGGCCCCTAGAAAATTAATGACTGATTGTGCCCTCATGACGCATCTTCCTATGTGTTGCGTGTTTAGAATTGTCTTTCATCTATATAGACGAAGAACCTACGAAAAAGACGCAAACCAGGTCTGCCATTTTCGCTAAAGAGTCCCTTAAAAGGGTGACCAGTGACGTTTTCGCCAATTTTCGGTATTCACGTACAACTAGGACACTCGCACCCCAATTAATATTAGGGGTCAGACTCGAAATAATAAATTATTTCGAGTCTGACCCCTAATACAAACACCTTTCATGCGATAGTAAGGCCGAGTCCAAGTTGACTGACGGAATGATGAGGTCTAAGCATACCGCCCTGGCCGAACATCAAGGGGATATCGATGATGTCGTGTTCTAACAGATACGTTCCAAAGGCACCTTCTTGTGCCACAAGAATGTCGCGATAGGAGTTGGCAATCGTAAGCGCAGCTCTCGTCAGGAGACTTGTCTCACCAACTTGAGCACCTATAATGATGGGGATATCTCTGGCTTTGGCTTCTTCGGCAATCTTCAAAGATCGCCAGACTCCGCCCATTTTAGATATGCGAATATTGATGATCCAGGCTTGAGGATCGGCCTGGAGATGATTGAACTGCTCCAACCGTAAAAAGCTTTCATCTAATATAATCTTGAGTCCTAAGTCTTTGCTGATCTGCCAACAACTCTCATAGTCTCCAACTTGCAACGGTTCTTCGATAGCAAAAAACGGATGATCAAGACGTTTGAGATAGGAGACCGCTTCGGATGTAGTTTTCCACAAATTGTTGGCATCCAAACGAATGCGGAGGTTGTTGATAGAAAGATTCTGAAGGAACTCAATGTGCTGACGATCTTGGTCAAGATTTCCTGTCACCTTCACCTTGTAATCACAAAAGCCAAGTTGAGAAAATTGCTCCACCTGTTTGATAAAGGTGGACATACTCTCGGGTCCCAGGACAGCAGAATACTGAAACTGCCCTGACAATTCTGGAAGACCCAAAAGAGCCTCAAGCGATTGACCGCTTTCCTTTCCCCAGAAATCCAACAAGGCCAGTTCAACGGCACACCAGATTGCAGGACTTTCATCAATACGGTGCCGGTTGGTAGTCATCCAGGTCTGAAGATCCTCTATGCCTTGCAACTGTTCCCATTCTTGATGATGAGACTGGAAAAATGTCTGGGCACTCTGAATCGTCTCTCCTGTGACGTATTGTCTGGGACATCCCTCCCCCGCACCAAGGACTCCATTCGACGATTTCGCTGTCACCAGGATACTTTCGGTAGATGTTCGTGTGGCAGACGCATGTGCAAAGGCCTGTTTAAATGGAATGTCTAATGTTGTCATTCGCAATACCACCGAAGGCATTCAATCATTCTCTCAAATAGTTCTGAAAATTAAACACGCAATCCTTGGCATATTGCAATCTCAAGACTTTAAATTGCGCATCCCGCTGTCCCAATGCAAGACAATGCGCTTTATAGGCTTCCCCTGTCCCTTCTCGTACATACACAACACGAAGAGGCTGCAACCGATCGCTTGCACGCTTGGCTTGAAATTCCAGATTTGCTTTCCCCATTTGTTGCTCAATCTTATGTCCTACAAAAAAGTCTAGCGGAGGATGCTCCACATACAGCGTATATTGCCGCTCATGTGGATCGGCTAGCATGACATAAAAATCAAAGCTTGTCTGATACGTTATCTGGATGGCGTGGACTGCATCCATCACATGAAATTCATACAACTTTTCTCCCGTCAGGTTCGTCACCCCTTTCCCTTTTTGAACAAATCGAATCGTAGGTGTGTGATGAAACCAACCGGTGACCTCAATCAAATCATTCATGAAATATCTGTAGAGTCCGTTCATGGTAGTGACAATGACATAGTACCGTTTGCTTGTTTCCACTTGTTCGAGGGAGATGACATTCGGCTGTCCTGCATCCCAATCAGCTTGTTCAACAAATTCAAAGAAGTTTCCATAGAACGTCGGGACACATTGATTCGAGAGGACATCTACATTCACACTTCCCAAACATTCACTGGACAGATACCCCATTTCAACAATTGCGGTTTCTTCCGGGAGCTTGGCTTGGAGAGTCGGAATGAGCACACCGCAATTTCCTCCCGTCCATGTCACAACGGCCTGTAACCCAGGCCACAGTGCATCCACGGTTAATTGCTCTTCATGGCCCAGAAACGATTGCAGGTATCGTAATCGTTTCTTCGTCACATGGGGGAACAAGACCACATCTTCAGTGGAATTGCTCCGACGCAACTCCATTTTTTCGATGAGTTGCGGAAATTGCTGCCGCCCTATTTCCAATAGTTTAAGAAATGTGGTGGGATTGGCCGTGGCCACCACAGAAAGATTTGGTTCGGCTAAGGCCCACGCCGCAAGATAAAGATATTTTTGTTGATACTCGGTAATGCCCTGTATAGCTTCAGGCAACACCTGTTGAGCATGCAGCACCGCAGGCAAAGCTCCTGCCAACAGCCCGGACATGGATCCATAGGCTGTGCCCGACTCCAAATAGCCCTCAACCTCTTGCCCCGTCACACACAGCATCTTCCCCTGAAAAATCTTGGGAATCCCCTGAAATTGTGCATAGGTACTTAAACATTGATAATGCCGGAGCATCTGAGTCGTGCGAGCAAGCATGGGAATGTGCTTAGGCTTCCCCGTCGTCCCACTCGACAATGCATAACTGACCGGTTGCTCGTTATTGATCTGAAGGGTCTTCGTTTCTTCCTGCGCCTGAAAATACGGACGAAGGTCTTCATAGGTATGAATAGGCACACCCAATCGAAATTCATGATAGCCGCGGAGACGAGTGAAGCGATGCTTCTCCCCAAAAACCGTGTGAGCCTGTGTGGCTAAAATCTCTTCGAGCAAAGCCTGCTGCACCGCTTGTGGATGCTGTGTTTGCTTAATGAACGGCTTCCACCATCGTTGATTGGCTACCGTCATATGGGCACGCACTCGTGCCTGGTGCCCAATTCCCAAAATACTCATTGTGTGATTATCCGTTTATCGGCCCCAGGAATAAAAGGAACAGTCATCTGTTCAAGAAACGTTGAAGGGTATGTCCGATTAAGCAATCCCAATTCTTGCACTTCATCTTCGCTAGGTAAATACCACGTCCCAAACAACCAATCCCAAATGATTAGATTATTGCCATAATTATGATTAGACTCCTCTTTCACCATAGAATGATGCCACCGATGCAACTCCGGTCCACTAATGAGATAATTCAAGAATCCCAGACGCACATCAATATTGCTATGCTGAAAAAACCCATTGATGGCATAGCACACAACATACAACGCCAGCACATCTTCTTGTACTCCTAACACCAAAAATGGAAGCATATCAAGAAAGATTTGCAAGCCTTTATCGATGGGATGAAATCGCCCCACATTCAGCCAATACAATCTATGTGGAGAATGGTGCACCGCATGAAATCGCCAGAGTGTCCTCCATTCATGAGCCCAGCGATGCAACCAATACCTCAACCCATCGGCCAGCACCATCATGAGCAGCATTTGTAGGTAGACGGGCCAATGAGTCGGCCACCACCCTTCGATGACCAAATGGTTGTCAAAAAGAAATGGAGATAACACAAACATTACGGCAATCATCAAGAACTTGGGAAGGAGGCCTTGAATAAGCGCCATGAAAATGCCATCTTGCACAATCTCGGACTTGTTCGCCCACCATTGCTGCCTATAAGGAAAGGTCCATTCCAACCCCATCACCATCACAGCTACAACAATAACAGGAAAATATGTGGAAACATGTACCCCAAAATTTTCCTCAAGGAGCCAGTAATGTATGGCAACACCCAATACCAGCACAAAAGGATAGGCCCCACATCGCACGAGATGCGTCATGACGTTTGCCCTTGAGTAAACGACACGAATGTTTGAGACATGAAGCAATGGAATCGACCATACACAATGACAAAAGACGCCAACACTACATGAAAAATGGTGGGCACGATCGCACCGAACCAATAATGGTCAGGAAGGATGGTGACTCCGACGATCAATCGAACACACATGATAACCAGATACACGTTTCCCAACCAAAGGAGAATCTTGCCTTTGCGTGCCGAAGGCATAATCGCTCCATTGTTGACACCACAGACAATGCGTAGGCAAAAACCAAGAATCACTCCTTGCGCTGCCACTAACCACACATAGGGCAACGCTCCGCTGTGCCAGTCCGCATACGACGGCAGAAATTCTACAGGGTGCCAAAACTGAATGAGTTGAGCCAGAATTCGAAAGGCAAAAAGCCCTGTCAAAAACATCAAGATCAAGGCATATCGTCGGTGTTCAATCTGGAGATCCATACGAACGTTTACTTGCGGTTTCTTTAATAATATCTTTCTCGAGCTCGTTGATCTTCTGGCTGCACTGACGGGGAACGAAAGAACGCCCAAAAAAAGATCGGTCCAAACAACGGGATTAACAGAACACATGACCAAAACACCCGTCTCCAGATCGGCACCGGCTTTCGCCATAGTTTCCATAGGCATACAAGAGAAATAAGATACAATATCCCGATACTACCGATCATGACATACCATTCAGGAAGTGATTCCTTAGGATGTCCAATTTCACGTGGAAACCAAATATTGAAAATGGCTATATTTGAAACAGACATCATGTTAGCAGTATCGGCTTTCTTGTTTTTATTATTCAAGACTTAGTGTAAGCGCGACAAACAGCTCTACTGCAGCTTTTTGTACAGCAGGATGTCAGAGCTTGAGCATATGGCCGAATTTTCAGCCCATCATCCTATAAAGGGGAGAAAGGAGGAGGCTATTATTCGATTTCACGTTTTACTTGCAACTAACCAACTGTGATGGCAAACAACGTACTATTAATTGGAAATTCTGATGGGATTGGGGCGGCAGTCACACGGGCGTTGATTGCCCAAGGCAATCAGGTTGTTGGCATCTCTCGAAGTCCCAGCCCGCTTGGGCCGGATGGGCCAAAGCATATCATTCAGGATATTTCGGCACCAGAGTACCCTGAACGATTATGTCGCCTCATCCTAGAAAACGGGACATTTGATAGTTGCATTTTTTGTGCGGCCATCGGTTCCAAGCTGAAACTTCCTGACCTGTCGCAGGAGGCCCATGTCATCGAAGTGAATTTCACTGCCATGGTCCATACATTCGCGGCACTTCTTCCGACATGGCTCAAAAAAGGCCATGGGCATTTCATTGGCCTCTCCAGTTTAGCAGATGATTTTTATAATAGAGATGCACCTTCCTACACAGCCTCAAAGGCCGGATTCAGCAATTATCTCATATCCATGGCCTTCAAGCTGAAGTCTCAGGGGATCCATGTCACCAATATTCGTTTTGGCTATGTGGACACCAAGCTGCCAAAAGCCTCATGGAAACCCATGATGATGACGCCTGAACAAGCCGCGACCCATGTCCTCAGGTGTCTCAAATCCAAACCTATTCAACTCAGCGTGCCTAAACTGGCCGGTCTCGCGCTTCATAGTATTCGTTTGATGCAGTCACTCCGGGTCTGGCTGTCGTAATGAATTTTGCGAAATTTGGAAGAAAGCCATTCTTTTGGTAGTGTTGCCGGAACATTTTATCGTGTTACTTTTAAATCACTTTCCTTTCGCACATCACAAAACAAAGGAGTCCTGGAATGACCGAGAGTACTCAACACCCCTCAGCTAATCCAGAAATGGTCGCTCACCTTGGCCCTCTTGGCGCGTTAGTCGGCATTTGGGAAGGTAACGAAGGCATAGACATTGCGCCAGCTCAAGACGGATCAAAGGAAACTCATTTTCGTGAACGCCTCACGTTTGAACCGCTGGGGCCGGTCGTCAATGGTGCCCAAACCTTATACGGTTTGCGTTATTCGACCATTGCCTGGCCGCTGATTCAGGAGCAGCCCTTTCACGAAGAGGTAGGATATTGGTTGTGGGATGCCGAACGTAAGCAGGTGATGCGGTGTTTCATGGTTCCTCGAGGGGTTGTAGTCAATGCCGGGGGGACGTCTGATGCGGACGCAAAAGAATTTTGTATGACGGCCGAGGCAGAGTCAGGTGTGTATGGGATTCTTTCCAATCCTTATTTGGATGAACACATGAAGACCGTACGCTACGAATTATCTGTCACCATCCACGAGCCCTGGAAGTTTAGTTACAAGGAAGATACGCAGCTTCAGCGGCCTGATCAACCTGACGTCTTCCACCACACCGACCAAAATACCTTGAAGCGTGTCGACTGAGGAACACATAAGTTAGACAGGTATAATCGGAAAAAGAATTAATTTTATCGCGTTTTGCGTTTAGGCTTCGCGGGATTCACAAAATCGTTTTTCTCCGCATCATACGCCCACACTTCCCCGGTCCCAATGGAATAGACCCAGCCATGCAGCCGTATGTCACCATGACGAAGCCGGGTGGCCACAGAAGGATGAGTTTTGAGATGTTCTAGCTGAACTAGCACATTTTCTCGTATCGCCGCGGCAAATAATTTCTCGCCTTTCAGATGGGCACAATGATCTTTGACGATTCGTATGGTGGTCTCGGAATGTTGGAGCCAGGCTTTCACAGCGGGGAGCGTTTTAAGTTTTTCAGGATGTAATAGGCCATTCATGGCACCACAATCTGTATGTCCGCAAATGATCACGTCTTTGACTTGGAGGACCGACACCCCATATTCAATAGTCGCCGTGCACCCGCCGATAGCGGCTCCATAGGTGGGAATCAAGTTTCCCGCGTTACGAATGATAAACAGATCCCCAGGATCAGTTTGCGTAAGCAACGACGGATCAATTCGTGAATCTGAACACGTGACGAATAGCACACTGGGCTTCTGCTGCTTCGATAACGACGTAAACAATTTTTCCTTTTTGGCAAACACATTTTGTTGAAATGCTACCAATCCTTTCAGCACTTTTTCCATAATTTCTCCTTTTTGAAGGGATGTACGTTATTCACTAAGACGGCCCATTAGCTTTTCCGGTTCTCCCTAGGGTACATTGAAAAAAATATCCCATCAACTCCGGAACACTAGCGACACCATCGTATGTTGAATGACCTCAATACCCAGCATTTCAAATACGCCCTACTCCAACTCCGGTCTGACCTTCTAGCCGTCGAACAATCTGGTCAGGAAGCGGCGCAAACCGTGGAACTGGATCAAACTACTGTTGGACGTGTTTCCCGCATGGATGCCCTACAGGGACAAGCCATGGCAAAAGAATCACAGCAACGCCGAACTATCCAACTCCAGCGAATTGAGGCCAGTCTTCAACGACTCGAAAAAGGCACATTCGGACTCTGCTTGCGTTGCGAGGAAGAGATACAGCGTAAACGCTTAGAATTTGATCCAACGTCTCCATTGTGTATCGACTGTGCCAATGAAGGGAACAAGAAATAAGACCTGAAGTCAAGCATTTTCGTATTACCATTGGGTCAAATACCCAAGAATAAGTAACAAACTATTCGGCAAGCCTGGCTTAACCACCTGATTTCATCATTTCAATTTAACCACATTCCTAATCACCCTCAACCTATCGGACTCTCACGAGTATCTCAAACTATCTATCCTCTGCTATCACCCGTGTATAGCACGAGGGCTTGAACCAGATGGCACCTGCAACCGAACGATTTTACTCATGCCCACTATGCCAAAAAGAAATCAATGACGAATTTTTTCGTGACAAACGACGAAGTTTTTTCATCTGTCAGCATTGTCATTTAGTCTTTGTGCCCTCCATTCACTATTTATCAGAAGCAGAGGAGAAAGCAGCCTATGACCATCATCAAAACTCTCCTACCGACTCTGGCTATCGTCAGTTCCTCAACCGCCTCTTTAACCAACTGCAACATCGCCTAGCGCCCAACAGTCATGGGCTGGATTTTGGTTCTGGCCCTGGCCCAACGCTCTCAGTCATGTTTGAAGAAGTCGGCCACCACATCACGCTTTACGACCATTTTTATGCTCCTCACCCTGCAGCCTTAGAGCAAAGATATGATTTTATTACGGCCACTGAAGTGGTTGAACATCTACATCAACCAGGAACGATTCTCACAAAATTATGGTCCCTTTTAAAACCAGGGGGATATCTTGGTCTCATGACGAAACTCGTACGTAATCAGGCCGCCTTTTCTTTATGGCATTACAAAAATGATCTGACCCATGTGTGTTTTTTCTCGAATGCCACGTTTGAATGGTTAGCTGATCAATGGCAAGCTAATGTAGAGTTTTTCCATAACGATGTCATCTTATTTCATAAGATACGAGAACCTTAGTCCAGCTAGACTGTCCTAGATACTCTCCTCACATCTTCATGATATCTTCAGCTGATATCGTCATCATCGGAGCCGGAGCGGCTGGACTTGCTGCAGGAATTTTTGCTGCCCAAACCAATAGATCTCTCAAAATCGTCCTCCTGGATAGCGCCAGGTCTATTGGAGCCAAGATTCTGGTCTCTGGTGGTGGGCGCTGCAATGTGACCAATCAAAAGGTCACCGCCTCTGACTTTCATGGAAACCGCAAATCCATTGACCGAATCCTCCGTCGATTTGATGAACAACACACGATCCGCTGGTTTGAATCGCTTGGCGTTTCACTCCAGACCGAACTTACCGGAAAAGTTTTTCCTACAAGCAATAAGGCCCGAACTATTCTGACGGCTCTTCTGAATCGATGCCAAGAATTGTCCGTGACGCTTCTGATTCGACACCGCGTTCAATCCATCATACAGCATGGACAAGGATTTTCTATTCAACATTCCCAAGGGCTCCTTCAAGCAAGAAAAGTTATCGTGGCAACTGGTGGACGTTCTCTTCCCAAAACAGGATCAGATGGGTCTGGGTGGGATATAGTCCAACAGCTTGGCCATTCGGTCACTCCAACCTATCCAGCACTCGTGCCATTATTGCTAGATCCAACATTTTTCCATGCTGCCCTATCTGGCATTTCTCATGAAGCTATGCTCACGACCCGTGTGAATGAGAAAATTGTTGATCGTCGAACTGGAAGCCTGTTGTGGACACACTTTGGCATCAGTGGACCGGTGGTGCTTGATGCCAGTCGATTTTTGGTTCTGGCTACGGAACAAGGGCATCAGGCCCAACTCCACCTGAACTGTTTTCCTGACTCTACAGATAAGGAAGTTGAGAAATGGCTCATTCGGACAGCAGCAAAGCCAGGTCGCCGAACAATGCAGTCCTGTTTGGCGGAACTCTTACCCAGTCGTATGGCAAGACAATTCGCTCAATTTCTGGACCAAGATATGCCCAATACACCAGTTAATCTGCTAGCAAAAGACTCGCGAAAAGCCTTAGTACAGGCGTTAACCAATCTTTCGCTTCCAGGTATTGGATCACGAGGCTGGAATTTTGCAGAAGTCACGACCGGAGGTGTTCCACTACAAGAAATCAATCCCTCGACCATGGGCTCGAAAAAAATCCCAGGCCTGTATCTGGTTGGAGAAATGCTAGATTGCGACGGGCGGATCGGTGGCTTCAACTTCCAATGGGCCTGGTCAACCGGCTATATTGCTGGCTGCCACGCATCGCGGTCACTCGCAGAGTAGGAAAAGAAAGACACGCGCCCCATTATGAACACGTATATTTTTGACAACAATGCTGAAAAACGAGAATTTCACCGTCTACAATTAGTAGAAGCCGCGAATGATCCAACCACCATCGGTTTATTGAAGGAAACAGGAATTCAACCGGGGTGGCATTGTTTAGAATTAGGCGCGGGAGCAGGATCAATTTTACGTTGGTTGGGTAATGTCGTAGGAACCTCCGGCCTGGCCGTGGGTTTGGACAAAAACACGACCTATCTTCAAGAATTTACCTCTCCCTCGTTCCAGATACATCAGACCACCTTTCTAGAATTTGAGTCGTCCCACTCCTTTGACCTTATTCATGGAAGATATGTCCTCATTCACAATGAGTCAGATAGTGCCATCCTTCAAAAAATGTTCGCACTGCTCAAACCAGGAGGATGGGCTCTCTTCGAGGAACCAGACTTTACGTCTGCAACATTACTGGATCGAGAACGAGACACACCGCAAGCGCGAGTCAATCGAGCGATATGCCAAATGTTTGTGAATGCAGACTTAAACCCTGCCTATGCTCTGAGTCTTCCACAGAAACTTGAACAGACCGGATTCGATATTGTTCGCGCACAAACCATTATGCATCTTTGTCCCGGGAACTCGCCTATGGCCCAAGTCATGGGTGAATCAGCGTTAGTGTTAGAACAGGCTTATTATCAAACTGGCCTCTGCTCTTCGGAAGATATCCAGCACTACGTCAGGTTTGCCCAAGATCCCACTCATTGGATGGCGTATCATTCCACCACCTCCGTCATTGTCCGGAAGCCCGCAATATAGGTCAAACCTCTCTCACTATTTTGTTCTTTATCCTTTACAACATTTCGGGCATAATGCTCTATCCTCTCCGATTACATGTCTATGACGCTCCTTGATCAATTTCTAGAAACGCTCCCGTTTTTTCTTCCCGTTCTCGCCACGCTGGCTCTTGTGTGTATTGGGCTTTGGGCGGGGTATTGGTTTTTCTTTCTCAGAAACGGCGGCGTGAAAGAAGAAGCACGTTTTTCGGCCAGAGTGGGCATGCTGCTTTTGGTGGGCATGGGAATCGTTCTGATTCTTCTGACTCTCCCGTTAGAGAAAGAGACCCATAAAGATCTCTTTCAACTCCTGGCCTTGTTGATCACAGCCGTTATCACTCTGTCATCCACAACATTTGTGTCTAATGCGATGGCAGGATTTATGCTGCGCGGGATGAAAAGTTTTCGGCTAGGAGATTTCCTTCGTGTGGAAGAACAATTTGGCCGGGTCACGGAACGAGGACTGTTCCACACCGAAATTCAGACCGAGGCACGCGACCTTACCACACTGCCTAATTTATTTTTGGTCTCACACCCATTTACGGTCATCCGATCATCCGGCACGATTGTCTCTGCGACAGTCTCCCTTGGGTATGACATTTCACATAAAACAATTGAAAAGTTGTTACTTGAAGCCGCATCGGCCGCCAAGCTGACGGATCCTTTTGTCCATGTCCTTGAATTAGGTGACTATTCGGTAAATTATCGGGTGTCTGGCTTCTTAAGTGACGTCAAACAACTCCTGACGACTCGCTCCAAGCTTCGAGCAAAAATACTGACAACATTGCATGAAGCAGGCATCGAAATCGTCTCGCCCAACTTTATGAACCAACGTCAGTTGGACAGCACCGTACGTGTTCTTCCAACTTCAAAACTCTCCTCAACTTCGACTATCGAAGAAGACGTAGAAACTAAAGCAGAAACTCTTATTTTTGACAAAGCGGATGCGGTAGCCCAGCTAGAGGAACTTCGTGCACAACGAGAATCGATTCGTGAGGAAATTTCTGGATTAGAAACACAAGTCAAAGCCAAGGGGGAAACCATCGGCCCCTGGATTGAACGACGCATTGCCCGAATTCGGCAAGAAGAAGAGCGTCTCAGTAAAATTATTCAAAAAGCAGAAGCAACAAAGATTGAGTAAAGAACGGCCTTTCTTTTCTGGCTTTCCAATGACTGCATTTCTCATACTCGATCTATTTTTCACTTTCGAGACTCGCGACTTCTTTTGAGACAGTTTTAAAATACGCGAGTAAATCTCGCACGGAAATGACCCCGACAATCTTACCCTCCTCTGTCACACCTAAATGTCGAATTTTTCGATCGGCCATGAGATCCCGAGCATAATGAGGAGACATTGTTCGTTCCAGGGTAATAATGGGCTTTGACATCACTCCTTGCACCGTTAACCGGGAAATTTCTTCTGGCTTTTCTGCCACAACTTCCACCACATCCGTTTCGGTCACAATCCCAATATATTCCTCATTCTCCTTTACCAACAACGACCCAATGCGTTTGTCATGCATAGCTCGGGCTGCTTCTTGAATACTGTCATCCGCAGAAATAAAACTTAGATCACGTGTCATTAATTGTCCAACAGTCGCCATGGGTGTTCTCCTTAGTCTCACATTAAGACATGTCCGGTCTATATTGAAGGAATTCCAAGAAAAGGTCTAGGCTAAAAATCTTTTCGTATCCAGCACGTTCTTATCAAAAATTGGAGTCAACAAGCCAAAACCTGACTCGCGAATGCACATTATATTCGTCATATTGCTTTTCAAATCTTCTCTACCTATCTGGGGGTCTATTGAAAAAAACCAGCGCCTACTCCGCTGAAGTTTATCAATAGGCTACGAAAGCTAAAAGCGACTTGGCGCGACGAGCGATTTGTTTTGAACCGACCCCAAGCTTGTAACCTTTAACGACTTCCTGGCCACATATGGCCCTCGGCATCTTCAATATTTCACCGTTTCTCTTTAACGAACCCCTTTTCAGTGCTCAAGTTTACGGCAGTTTGACCTGCTCTTAACATAGTCGTAACACACATTCTCTAATATGATTTTCAAGAACTATGAACTCTATTCTGCCACATTCAACACATATCTTTTTAACACAAAGGAGATCGTATTCATGAAGGTCATTCGACTGATTCTGACATTCGCCTGCCTGACCTTTTTTCTACCGGGCAATGTCTTAGCTGGAGACACCCTCTCAGACGTACTCAGAGAAAAGGGGATGATCAGCAAAGAAGATTGGATTCGCATCCAGGCGGCCAAAGAAAAAGAAGAAGCCATGGCCGCCAGCGAAAAAAAAGATGATTCTGACGTCAAAGTGGGCTGGGGGAAAAAAGGATTCACCATGGAAACGGGAGACGGCTTATTTAAAACCATGCTGCAATGGAGATTCCAAGGACGATGGACATACCCGGAGCGATCAGACCCCAGAAACGCGGCAGCATTTAACGACAATGAAGAAAGCTCCTTTGAATTGCGTCGAGTCCGAATGAAAATCGGTGGTCATGGCTATAGACCCTGGATTGGCTATTACTTTGAAGTCGACCTCCAGCCCGGAAGAGATTTCGACGATAACTCGCCTAGTGCCTCTACCCGACTTATCGATTGGCGCATCACTTTGAGTAAGTGGAAATGGCTCCAGTTGCGTGTCGGGCAATGGAAAATCAATTACAATAGAGAACGGGTTGATTCATCTGGCAAACAAACTTTTGTGGAGCGGTCAATTGTAAACCGCGTGTTTACTATTGATCGACAACAGGGCGCTCTGGTGATGGGTCATCTGTTTCCAGGAACCTATGCTGATTCATGGTACTACGCGGGGGTATTTTCAGGTGGTGGTCGCGGCCTTGCAAAAAATGATGATGACAATATGATGTGGATGGGTCGATTTCAATGGAATTTTTTAGGCCGTGACCTCAAATGGCAACAAAGCGACCTTAAATATCACAAAAACCCTGCCGCGTCCGTAGCATTCGGATATTACACTAATATTGGAAAATGTACCCGATGGTCATCCAGTGGATGCGGAAACTTAAGCGGATTTACAAGCCCGGCAACTGCATCGGATGGCCAATTTCGTACTGATGGGATGGTAGAAGAATTCGCGATGAAATGGAGAGGACTGGCTATTCAACATGAATACCATTGGAAACAAGTCAAGAACTCAGCCCTTCCGGAAGGGAACAACAAAACGAATCTTATGGGAAGCTATTCGCAAATTTCATATTTTCCTCATTATCTCATTCCAGCAATTCCAAAGCCATTGGAAATTGGATTCCGGTATGCCTTTGTAGACCCCAATGTCTCGTTAAAGAATGACAAACGTCAGGAGTTTACAGGTGTCCTGAATTGGTTCTTTGCAGGCCACAGGAACAAACTGACGCTGGATGGTTCCTGGCTTACACTAGACCAACCTCGCAGTCTTGGCGGCAACCAACACGAACAGCGCATTCGTCTCCAGTGGGATGTTTCGTTTTAAACTCCCACATTACATTTAGTGGGAACGAAAGGCACTCCTCCTCTCTTCCCACAAAAACCCCATCCGAGTTTCCGTTCTCGGATGGAGTTTTTATTTTCCCTTGACGACATCAGATTGAAGACAACACATCCTTCCTATCTTGTACTCAGACGAATTGGCTATAGAGCAAAATACTAAAAAATTATTTCGATGCACGTAAAAATTCCTTATACCGAATGGCCACCTGCCAAGGTTTCCCCTTCAAGCGACCACCAATTTCACCCTCTGGTGCATCCACCATAAAATTTTGTGGCTCGAAGACTAAACGACCGGGCTGCGGTTCCATCTGTTCAAGTGGGCGATTTCGAAATGAGGCCTTGTAGTTCTCACTATCCTGCCAAATTGGCGTTTTCACCGAAAAATTGCTCAAGACAACATGAAGATTGCCACCAGCCACAAACAAGCCACCGGACGTCGTCAGCTGATGATCTTCCCCCAGTTCTGCTGTTTCAAAAAATGTCACCATCTCTTCTCTAGTGGCTTTTTCTAATGCCTTCACAAAATGGGGCACAAAGAGACGAATTTCCGTATCACTCAATGCCGAATGCTGGGTCGAAGCCAACATACCTCGTTCCACTCGCACGCCTTGCAACAATCGAGTCATTTCCTCCCTGGTGAATGAGACGGGATGATCGTACCCTTTGCCTCCATAGGCATCAGGCATCACTCGTAAGGCCACAACACGATCTGGAGCATCAAAAATTTTCAAGGTTTGAAATTGAGGAGTACTACAAGCCACTACAGACCACATTAGACCAGCAATAACTCCAACAACAACACTTCGTACCATTAACGTCCTCCTTGTAATGATCTGTCCCAATACTTTGTTTTTTCTGGTTAGCAAATTGTACTCAATTGGGTTGCATGACGCAGCTTTTCTCCAAAGATTTAACAAAAACGACATTAGTTTGAAATCGATTGGTCATTTTCTCCTTGTAATATTTCTACAAACGAATAACTATAACAAGGAGGAAAAGACGAATGGTACGCGTAGAACAACTCATGACTCGAGAACTAGCCTGTATTGACTCAACCCAGGCCGTCTCAACAGCGGCAAACATGATGCGGATCCGAAAGGTTGGCAGTCTGTTAGTCAAGCAGGGCTCAGAGATTATTGGCATCGTGACGGAGAGCGATATTGTCCGAAAAATCGTGGCTTTTCACCTCCAAGCAGAATTTGTGCAGGTGAAACAGATTATGAGCACTCCAGTTGTCAGTATTGATGAAACCGAATCTGTCTTTGAAGCCGCAGGAATCATGAAAGCTTCAGGCACTAGGCATCTAGCTGTGGGTGACGAACATCGGGTACTGGGGATGTTGTCCGTTCGAGACCTTTTATCTCCTGTCTCACGAGATGAGTTGTGATTATGAAAAATGTTTCTTCTCACCTGTCACCAAACCTGTTCAAACCATCTTTACCAGAACAACCCCCATGGCTATCTCAAATCTTGGCAGCAGATCTCACTGACGTTTGGATGAAAGGCATCAAAGTCGTTCTCAGCCTGCTGATTATGACCATCCTCATTGGACTCACAGGAGGCGTCCTTCGAATTTTCATTAATCTCCAAACCTTATTTAGTCATCCTATTGAACAGGCCCTACGACACCTCATCATCGATACACTCATTATTTTAGCCATCGTTGAAGTCTTCAAGACGACCTTAACGTATTTTTCAGAAGGCCGCGTGAAGGTGACATTTATTGTGGATACTATTTTGGTGGTCATGCTGACGGAAATTATTTCTCAATGGTTTTCAGAAGCCCCAGTTTCACAGTGGATCACACTCGGAGGGATTCTCATGCTGCTAGCTATTATACGGATCGTAGCCGTGCAATGGTCTCCCACGAAAACAGGGACACTCACAGACAACTCGTTTTCTGCTCAATCATGACCAAAACCCAGGAGCCCCATTTGGGACAAACGATATCTTCGAAGGTCTTTTGGGACGATTCAAACAGAATGTCTCTAAGAGAGGCGCAGGATGTTAGATTTCTTTTTCTGGAAGAGCTGAGATTGGTAAAAACTTTTTTGATGGAGGGTTCCCTCTGCGCAGCTTCGGACGCTGCGCAAGGGGAAACCACGAGGAACAACGGAACCTGGAGAAAGTTACTGAACCGTTGAAGGGCCAGAGGCCATTTTCAAACTGCCATTCACCAAGACTCCTTCTTCAAGCAAAAACACCGGAGCCTCAATGATCCCATCAACCTTAGAGGGTGCTAGCAATTCAATTTTTTCTTTTGCTGAAATATCTCCACTCAGCGGCCCTTGGGCTACAATATGCTTGGCATTCACTGTCGCCTCAATTTTTCCATCTTTTCCCACTTGAATCAGATCGCTTCCGACTACTTCTCCTTCAACAAACCCATCAATGCGCATCATACCCTGCACTTTCAGCACGCCCGTCAATCGACACTTTTGCCCTAAATACATTTGGTAGCCTTCTTCTGCCAGGTTTCCAGTTGCTGGGTGAAGCATCGTGATTGCTTGTCCATTTTCCATACCATCCTCCTCTGTTCGTGGTATTCGATAAGGATGGATCACAAAAACTAAGTCACCCACCCTTTTAACGACTCATTTGTAAACAATTAGGGTAGGCAAGAAAGAGAAAGGAAACTATTCCTCTTTGGAGGGACTGTCAGACAAGAGACTCAACTTCAGAAAAACGAAGGAAAGGTAAAAGAATCAAGGAAAAACTATAGCAGAGCAGCTAACACCATATACAACAGAATGGCAATGAGAGCCGCGCCGGGGAGGGTACACAACCAAGCATAAACAATCCGGCGCGTGACTCCCCATCGAACAGCTGAAAGCCGGTTCACCGCACCAACTCCCATCACGGAAGAAGTAATGGTGTGGGTCGTACTGACAGGAAGACCAATGTGCGCAGTAGCCATCAATACCGCGGCGGCACCGGTTTCTGCCGCAAAGCCATGGACAGGTTCCAGCTTGGCGATTCCCATTCCCAACGTACGAATAATTTTCCATCCACCAAGAGCAGTGCCTAACCCCATAGCAAGTGCACACGAAACAATGACCCATTGTGGAACTTCTGCTGAAGGAATATGTCCAGCTGATAATAATGCCAACGTGATAATTCCCATAGCTTTTTGCGCGTCATTCGCCCCATGACTGAGAGCCATAAATCCAGCAGAGATCAATTGAAGGCGACGGAAGAGCACCATCGCCACTCCGCGTTGCGTTCGAAAAAACATCCAACTCAACGCAACCATCAATATGAATGCGATTAAAAATCCAAAGAATGGTGAAAGGATCATTGCCTTTAAGACTTTGACCAATCCTGCAACCTCTAGGACACTCACACCGCCATGGATAAATCCAGCACCTATCATTCCACCAATCAAGGCATGTGATGAACTGGACGGGAGGCCCATATTCAACGTAATGAAATTCCAGATAATCGCGCCTCCCAAAGCCGATATTATCACCACGTCGTTGACAGCACTAGGATCAATAATCCCTTTCCCAACCATTTTGGCCACAGCAGTCGACATGAAAGCACCAGCGACATTCAGGACTCCTGCAAACAAAACTGCCGTTAGGGGACTAAGCACACGAGTGGAGATGACGGTAGCTACGGCATTGGCACTATCATGCCATCCGTTTGAAAAATCAAACAGCAGCGCTAAGGCAATGACTAAAAATAATAAAATACTAAAATCAGTCACTGGAACTTAGAGAGGATAGTGAAAAGAAAAAATCACCAGGCGTGAATAATCATAAAAACTACGAATGTCTTACCCATGCTTCAGGGCAATACGCTCAAGAACATTCACGACATCTTCACAACAATCAGTGCCCATTTCAAAATTTTCATAGATTTCTTTCCATTTCATAACCATTTTGGAGTCTGGTTCTTCTTCAAACAGTTTGGATATCGCTTCCCGGCTCACCTCATCAGCTTTATTTTCGAGGCTATTGACCCGGATCGCACAATCTTTGATATCCCAATTTTTCTCAAGGAGCATGCCAATCCCTTTTCCAACTTCTTGAGCTGATTCATGAAGGATTTCCGCCAGCTTACAAGCCGTAGGGGTTGGACGAGTTATTTTAAAGACTCGAAACAAGATCGCCACTGCGTCAATTTCATCAAGAATATTGTCTAACGCGCTAGCCAGAGCATGTATGTCCTCACGGTCTAATGGCGTAATAAAAGTTTTATTCAGCTTATGAAACAGATCATGAGTCAGCCCATCTCCTTTATGTTCCAGCTCTTTAATCCGTTTGATTTTCGTTTCCGAATCCTCAAAGTTATTCATTAAGTCTTTAAGACATTGTCCTGCTTCTACTACATTTTCAGAGGCTTGTTGAAATAAATCAAAAAATCCCGTTTCGCTAGGCATAAAACCCCACATATCTGATCTCCTTTAACGCAAACCATAAAAAGAACAGGTATTATTCTGATGAACCCCGCATTCGCAGAATAGGATTCTCCAAATATTTGGCAGAATCGGCTAACTATTTATATGTGGCTATGTTTAGAGGTAGAGAGGAGAAACTATTATCCAAATGGCTAAAGAGAAGGCAAACCCTATAGGGTTCTCCTCTGCAAATGCAATGAGAAGACAGAGTATTCCATAAAAAGCCATTTGACTTCTAGAGGTTCAACCAATTTTGATCAATAACGATTAGGCAACATTTTTTTGTTCGACTGCGTTAGGGTGGAATTCGACTTGACAACGAAATATTTTCTCAAAAAGTTTTTTTCGTCGTTCTGTCGTCCACAGCTCTAATTCCGGATCATGCTTAAAGCCTATTTCAAGTCTGAGCGACTTCCCTACTAATTGCGCTTTTACTGATTTCACCACAGAAAAATGGGTTCGATCTAATCCATCTGCAATTCGAAGGATTGCACTCAGCCCTAACACAACCTTTCGCTGCGCAGCATTAAGTAGCTTAAACCCTGCATGTCCAGATTTTGGCAATCCTCGCCGATGATAGCGTGCAATATTGGCTATGATCCGAATTTCATCCATCGAAAATCCAGGCAAATCAGCATGGGTCACTAAGTAATACGTATGTTTATGATGTTGGGTTTCTTGGATATGATGTCCAATATCATGAAGCAACGAGGCGTACTCCAACCACTCTCGCTCAGCCTCACTCATCTCATGAATAGATTGCGTTTGATCAAAAAGGCTTAAAGCCAATTTAGCTGTATGATGCGAATGCACTTTTGGGTATTGATAGCGACGGGCCAGTAACAAGACCTGACGCCGACGCACATTAGGAATTTCCTGCTCCGCCTTTAATCCCTCATAATGTTGATGGATAAAATCATAGATCACCCCTTCTCGAATCGCCTTATCGCTCATTCGAGCCTCCTTTACCCCCATACATTCCATCAAGACCCGCAACACCATGACACCGGGATACAACGTATCCACCCGCCGAGGGTCTAACCCTGGAATTTTCAAGCGTCCTTCTGCATTTTTTGTCCGCAACAGTTGCTCGACTTCCTTAATAGCCTTCAAGTCAATAACGGCCATATCAATTTTCGAAAGGACTCGACCCGTTTTCGCCAAATAAATGATTTCAGCTAGGTTCCCAGCCATACCTGAGGTAGCCACCAACGAACCCAGGAGAACTGGCCTCTTTTTTACCAACGATTTCTTGATGACTTGCATGACAGCTTGTTCCATGCGTTGAATAATTTTCTTCTCAGGCGGGTCCGCCTTGAGATACTGATCCTTGAGTCGAATCGCCCCGATTTTGAGACTGCGCACAAACTTCAACCGTTTCGGAGAACAGGCCATCAGCTCAACCGACCCTCCACCAATATCCACAATCATCGCTGGCGCATCAGACAGATCCATGCTATGCCGCACACCTAAATATATGAGCCTAGCTTCTTCTTCCCCAGTGATCACACGAATCTTTAAGCCCAATTCTTTACGAACCAGCCTAATGAAATCCCCCCCATTTTTGGATTCGCGGACCGCACTCGTCGCGACAGGAAGAATCGTGTCGAATCCCTTATTCTTCGCTAACAAGGAAAACCGATTCAGGACCGCCAGTCCTCGATCCATGGCATCTGTGGATAAACGATGTGACGTAAAGGTCCCATCACCAAGTCTAACCATCTCCTTGATTCGATCCACAATCTTATACGAGAATTTTTTTTCGATTTCCGCCAATACCATATGAATGGAATTGGTCCCAATATCAATCACAGCAAGTCGTTTCATCATTCGCCTATGTTTTTCTGAAAAGTTTTTTCCCCTTGGACCAACGATCTAAGGTGAGATTTGGGGCATTTGATAAGATAAGATTTTCGATCGACATGCCTGCAGAGAAATCCCCTTCCATGAAAGAAATAACGATTTACGGTATCCACCTGATATCTCCACGGCATTTTGTGAATGTTACAAGTATGCAAACACTGTATATGCAGAATTGAAGGAACACTGATGAGGGACAAATCATTAAAAGCCCATTTCACAAGCGATCGTGTCGACAATAGAGCAGTTTCCAAATAACGCATCAACCTTGTTTGTGAGAGAAGACGCACGCAACTCTATGCGCCCACCAGCCTCTTCAATTAACACCTGTGTCGCAAGAATATCCCAGGGATTTAAGCCTGGATCGAACATGGCTCCCAATGAACCATTGATCACCAGACTATGACCAAAGCAATCCGTGTAAGCACGGACATATCCTGACAAGGCCTGAAGCACTTGTAAGTCGGCTTCTCGCTTGGTGTCTCGAAATTGTGCGATGTCCCCAACACCAATAATCGCATCACCAAACTCGAGTTTTTCGTCAAGCCTGACAATATGGCCTTGATACCGCGTCCCTTGGCCCTTGGCTGCCGCACAAGTTATACCTAACATGGGGAGATGGATGACTCCAATCACCGGAACATTTTCCTGCGTATCCAACAACGCAATGATGGTTCCGAAAAGTGGAATCCCATGCACGAAAGATCTCGTGCCATCAATTGGATCGACAATCCATCTCCAGCGTGTACCCGAACCTTTGAGCCCCGCTTCCTCACCTAAAATATCAAAAGGGTCCACTACAGATTTTTCGAGTAAATGTGTCCGAATAACCTCTTCCGCCTCTCGATCCGCTCGTGTCACAGGAGACCCGTCACTTTTTTTATCAATATGAATGTTTTCTTGATCAAAATAGGCTTGGATCGGAATGGCAGCAGCTTGTGCAGCTTGAATGGCTGTCTCTAAGAGCTGCGTATGTTGAGAAACACTTAAATCAGATGCCATGAAACGTTGGCCCTTAAGGAAAAGTTTAAGCTCGCTCATACTAACTGTATTTAGAAGAACCAGTATACAACAAAAGAAAAATGTTTAGAAATGCTACACAGATTGGAGTGCCCCCGAAATTTAGACCAAGGGTATGTTAGGTTTTCCTCAACCTGAGGAGGACCTCGATGAAGAAGAAGCGATTCACCGAAGAACAAATTGTGCGCATTCTTCGAGATGCTGAAGCAGGGACGATTGAGAATGCCGCTCGGCCGCTCGGCGTGTCGGAGCCATCCATTTATCGATGGAAACGGCAGTTTGGCCAGATGGAGGTGGCAGATGTTCGAGACCTGCGCCCGTTACGACTGGAAAATGCTCGGCTCAAGAAGGTCCTGGCGGAACGGGACTTAGAAGTCGAAGTGATGAAGGAACTGCAGGCAAAAAAGTGGTAAGCCCGCGGCCCGGCGGCAAGTGGCTCGAGTCGCCTGTGCTCGTGGGCTTCGAACGGGGCGTGCCGCTTGGCTCTGCTCGACGCCACGATCCGGCCTAGACGATACCTCACGGCTCATCCAGCGAGATGCTCGGTTGGCTCAAGCCCTCCGCGGCGTGGGCAAGCGCTATCCTCATTGGGGCTACCGGTTAGCGGGGAGTTTTCTCCAAGGCCGCGGTTGGCAAGTGAATCTCAAGCGGATTCATCGGGTCTGGCAGCAACAGAGGCTGGGGCTTCCAAGCCGCAAGCGTCGGAGAAAAATTCGCACGGGCGGTACCGCCCAGCCCAGAGCCAAGACCCAACACGATGTCTGGAGTTGGGATTTCGTCCACGATACCTATGCCCCGGGCGAACCCTTCCGCTGCCTGACCGTCAAAGATGAAGCCACGCGGTTTTGGTTGGCGATTGCCGTGGGACGTTCGTTGACCCACCACCAAGTCATCGAGGTCTTGCGACAACTCATTGCCCGGTAGCGGCGCCCGCGGTATCTGCGGAGTGCCAATGGCCCAGAACTCGTGGCCCACAAGCTACCAGCGGTTCTAAACGACCAGGAGATTATTCCGTGTCGAATCGAACCCGGCAAACCTTGGCAGAATGGGAGTAACGAAAGTTTCAACGGCACATTCCGTCGGGAATGTCTCGATGCCGAACTCTTCCAGAGGTTGGTCGAGGCCAGGGTGGTGATCGAAGACTGGAGACGGTTGTATAATAACGAACGGCCCCACAGCGCACTCGGCGACCAGGTGCCTGCGGCGGTCTTTGAGGGAGCCATTACTCGGAAAACCTAACAACTCAAATGGCTAAAGAACGGGGGTAGGTCACTTCATAACACGGAAAATTTCACACGTTTGTGAATGAAAAATTGTATAGTATGACCCGGTTATGAGAGTTTTTTCGCTAACACCATTTATTTGATATACTTAAGAGACAGCAACCCCTAAAGATACCGAGAGAACCATCATGCCGACTCAACAAGAAACACCGACACAACCCACTCAAGACGAAACACAAATCATTCAGAATCTCGATGACCCTAAGTTGTATCTCAATCGAGAGTTGAGTTGGCTAGAATTCAATAAACGCGTGCTAGAAGAGGCTGAAGATCTCAGCAATCCATTATTAGAGAGAATCAAATTTCTGGCCATTTTTTTTAATAACCTTGACGAATTTTTCATGATTCGGATTTCCGGTCTCCGTGAACAATTATCTAGTGGCGTACTGGAAGCCTCTTTAGATGGAACAAGCCCCTCGGAACAATTAGGAAAAATTCGGGAAGTGTTATTGGAGAGTTTTGAGCGAGTCTTACGATGCTGGAAGGGAGAGTTATTGCCAAACCTGTCAGAAAACGGCATTTATATTCTTCCTTATAAACAGGTGAAGCCCAAGCAACGCTCCCTACTTCGTCGCTATTTTCGAAAAGAAATATTTCCCGCGCTCACACCTCTAGCATTTGATCCCAGCCACCCCTTTCCTCACATTTCTAACCTTACTCTGAACCTCGCAGTGGTCGCAAATGACCCAGAACGCGGCGAATGCTTCGCCCGCATCAAAGTCCCAGCGCTCTTTCCCAGACTTATCAGAATTCCTGATGAGCAGCAGGTTGGCGATGATCAACAATTAGGGTTAGAAGGCGGACAAGGTGCCACAAATTTTGTGTGGCTGGAAGACATCATTTCCGCCAACCTTGATCTCTTGTTTCCAGGGGTCGCTGTCCAAGCAGCCTATTACTTCCGTATCACTCGCGATGCTGACTTTGAGATCGAAGAAGATGAAGCAGGAGACTTATTGGCAGCGATCGAAGAACAAATTGACCTGCGACAATACGGATCAGTGGTGCGCTTAGAACTTGATCAACGCACTCCTGAGTTCATTAAAGATATTCTCATTCGCAACCTCACGTTAGCTCCCTATCAGGTCTATACCTACGATTTTCGTCTGGGCTTATCGAATCTGATGGAATTATCCAACATTGATCGAAATGACCTGAAATACCCTCCCCTTCATCCGGCAATGTTGACAGAAGCCGGATCAAAGGAATCGTTATTTGCGCTCATCAAAAAGGAGGATATCTTTCTTCATCATCCCTACGACAGCTTTACACCGGTCGTAGACTTCATTCGTCAAGCGGCCTTAGATCCCAATGTGTTAGCGATTAAACAAACCCTTTATCGTGTAGGATCTAAATCCCCAGTCGTAGCCGCCTTAATGGAAGCACGGCAAAACGGGAAACAAGTGGCCGTCCTCCTAGAACTCAAAGCGCGGTTTGATGAAGAAAACAATATTGAATGGGCCAGAAAATTAGAAGACGAAGGCGTCCATGTGGTTTACGGGGTCCTAGGACTGAAAACCCATGCAAAAGTTTGCATGGTTGTGCGACGAGAGCCAGAGGGCATCTACCGGTACCTCCACCTCGGCACAGGAAATTATAATCCCACCACCAGCCGAATCTATACTGATTTCAGTTTTTTTACCTGTGATAAGGTTATGGGAGAAGATGTCTCTGACCTCTTTAATGCCCTTACAGGGTTTTCTAAAAAAGACACCTACGCCAAACTCCTGGTGGCGCCTGGAGGAATTCGAGAGCAACTCATCACGCGAATTAACCGTGAAATTGACCGGCAGCAAGAACACGGAGATGGATATCTCCTCTTCAAAATGAATTCGCTGGTGGATAAGACCTGTATCCAAGCTCTCTATCGAGCCTCGCAAGCCGGAGTGAAGATTGGTTTATTTATCCGCGGCATGTGTGGACTCCGCCCTGGCATATCCGGACTCAGTGAGACTATTACCGTCACGTCGCATGTCGGACGTTTTCTGGAACATTCGCGCTGTTTTTATTTTCGTAATGGGGGAAATGATGAACTCTTTGTCGGAAGCGCAGATCTCATGACACGAAATCTCGACCGACGCGTGGAACTCCTCTTCCCCATTGAAAACTCAAGCCTTCGACAAAGCATAGTGGAAAATGTTTTAACACCCTACCTGAAAGACAACTCGCAAGGTCGCCAACTAGAATCAATTGGCACCTATACACGAGTCAAACCTGCCTCCGATACCTCTCCCTTCCATGTCCAAAATTGGTTCACCTCACAAGGCAAAGGAATTAAGTCCTAAGCAGTCTGAGTTGGTCTTCCCCTGATTTTAGGAAAGCTTACACTCAGTCCACCAAAACAGTAAGGCCCGTGGCGAGCGCAAGCATGAACTTCTCATCTAAGAGAGTAGCGGCCAGTTGCTTGAGAAGGAAGTCTCACTGAAACTGCCCATCGGCATAAAAAAGTCTTCGAGACTATAATGTGTTTCAGAGAATTCCAACAGAGAGTGTGAAGCGTGTGCATCATAGAAGTAAGTCATTAGGTTGATAGAATCTGAAAAACCTCAAAAGAGGAAAACAAGCCACACGGACCTACTCTACGGCAGCTAATTCTTCGAAGAGTATCACCAAGAGGATGTTCCGCCGTTAACGGGTTAACAGACAAATAATTTCCGGCACAGGAAGTGCCGGGTTGAGTACGGGCCCTCTTTCATACAGGAAGAGGGCCCGTGTTTTTTGTCTGTGTTTTTTCACAATGATCGCACTTCTCTTTCAAGCCAAATGTCAAATTGGGTAATTTGCAGACTTCCATACTAGCAAAATCTCTCCAAAGATCTAATCTCATTCACGCTATAGTGCTTTGAAAAAATAAGTATCTGTAAATATAGCTTAGATTCAGGTATTTATAGGATAAAAGGCTACAATTAATTATTCGAATAACTATAGGTTTTTGTTTTATCATCACCCCTTGACGTTTCCTCAACCAAGAAGAATTTGACGATGCACTGAATGAAGTTTGACGCAAGGTGAAAAAAGCGGCGGCAACTAGCCCAGAATAAACAAACGACTAGGCGAGGATTTGATAGCAGGCTTTGAAATTTTCTTGATCGATTTTCATGCGGTGTTGGGTGATGAATGATTGGAGTAATTCGTCCATCAATTTCATGATTGCCGGATCCCCATATATGCTAAAGGGCCCCTGTTGCTCAATAGCATTGAGGGCGTGGGGCTTCATATGTCCGGCTACAATGCCTGAAAACGCTCGGCGCAAATTCGCGGCCAAGAGGTGAATGGGTTGGTCAGCATGAAGATCTAATTGCGCCATCGATTCATGGGTCGGCTCAAACGGTTGTTGAAATTCATGGTCAATGGTGAGGTGCCAATTGAAATAAAAAGCATCGCGGGTGCGTTTTCGGAATTCCCGCACGTTTTCTATGTTTTTCGTCATTTCAGCGGCCGCCTTGCGCGGATCATCAATAATAATGCGATATCGTTTGGTAACATGAGACCCTAGTGTCTGCTGAATAAAAGTATCCACAGCTTCAAAATAGGGCACACTCCCTTTAGGACCTGTGAAAATAAGGGGAAAGGGCACCTCTTGATTATCCGGATGAAGCAGGACGCCTAGCAGGTAGAGAATTTCTTCCATCGTTCCAGCTCCGCCGGGAAACACGAAAAACCCATGTCCGAGACGAAGAAAAGCTTCAAGTCGTTTTTCAATGTCCGGAAGGATGACCAATTCGTTCACAATAGGATTTGGGGCTTCTGCCACGATGATGCCTGGCTCTGTCACACCCACATATCGTCGAATTTTTATCCGTTGTTTGGCATGAGCTAGAGCTGCTCCTTTCATAGGTCCCTTCATCGCCCCTGGTCCACAGCCCGTACAAATATCCATGCCGCGCAAGCCTAGTTGATGCCCCACTTCTTTCGTATATCGGTATTCACGCTCGCCAATTGAATGACCTCCCCAGCATACGACAAGATGAGGATCCTCAACAGAATGGATAATTTCCGCATTGCGTAAGATATGAAACACAGCATTGGTAATCCCAGAGGATGTCGATAAATCAAATTTTTTATTGTGCTGAATCTCATTGTGGACGTAGATTATATCTCGCAAGACTGAGAAGAGATGTTCTTTAATTCCTTGAATGATTTCCCCATCAACGAACGCACTAGCAGGCGCATTTGTGAGTTCAAGCTTCACTCCACGGTCCCGTTGCACTAAAGTGATGTCAAAATCGACATAACGGGCAAAAAAGGCTTTGGTATTATCCGTATCATTCCCACTTGTCAGAACTGCCAAGGCACAATTTCTGAATAACTCATGTAAACCTCCCTCGCTGGTCTCCCGCAATTTCTCCACTTCCTGCTGTGATAGCATGTGCATAGCCGTATCAGGCGTCACACTGGCAGATACACCACGGCTCGAATATTTTTTCCGAAAATCTGATGGTTTCATTAATGGGATCCAGGAAGATTTTTTTCTGTTTGCTTTATCTTATCCTGGATATGTGACTAGGAAAAGGCCAGCTTGTTAAGCACAGAGAAGGATTTAGGGAGAGATCATATGGCGGATGATTTTGCCTTCTACCATATAGACGACCAATTCAGCTATGTTAGTGGCATGGTCCGCTATACGTTCAATATATTTCGAGATAAAGGACAAGCGAATGGCACGAGAAATCGTTTGAGGATTTTCCATCATGAAAGATAAGAGTTCCCGAAAAATTTGTTCATTGAGTTCATCGATATAATCATCTTCATCCAGAACTTTTCTCGCCAACACCGAATCACCCCGCACAAACGCATCCAACGCTTCCCCAACCATTTTTATGGCATGATCAGCCATTAATGGAATATCAATATAGGGCTTCAATTGTGGCTCTTCATGCAGTTCAATGGCGCGTTCACAAATATTTTCCGCCAAATCACTCATCCGTTCTAATTCAGTCGAAATTTTCATGGCCGTCGTAATAAAACGAAGATCTCTTGCGGCAGGGGCCTGTAAGGCTAGCATTTCTAGGCAAACCTCATCGACATCCACATCCATCGCATTCACTTGATGATCATTAGATATCACTTCCTCCGCCAAGGCATCATCACGCTCAACTAAAGCATTCAATGCCTGCCGAATTTGATCTTCCACTAGAGAACCCATTCGTAGGATCTTTTGCTTAAGACTCGAGAGCTCCTCGTCAAAGTGCCGCAACATAGTCTGTATTCCTTCTATATTCAACGATCATGGTGAAATTTATCCAAAACGCCCAGTGACATAATCTTCGGTTCGATGATCACTTGGTTTCGTAAAGATCTTTTTGGTTTCATCAAACTCAACCAATTCACCCATAAGGAAAAACCCAGTAAGGTCAGACACTCGAGCCGCTTGTTGCATATTGTGTGTGACAATCACGACCGTCAACTGTTCTTTGAGGGAATGTAACAGTTCTTCAACTTTGGCGGTGGAAATGGGATCCAGAGCCGAGCAGGGTTCATCCATCAACAGGACATCCGGATTGACGGCAAGGGCACGGGCAATACATAAGCGTTGCTGCTGGCCCCCAGATAACCCTAACGCTGTTTGGTGCAACCGATCTTTGACTTCATCCCATAAACCAGCGCCCTTCAGGCTATTCTCCACAATATCATCAAGATCGGATTTACGTTTGATGCCACGCAATTGAGGACCATACGTCACGTTTTGCCAGATGGATTTCGGAAATGGATTCACTTTTTGAAACACCATGCCAACTTGAGTTCGCAAATCGGTGACATCCACAGAAGGGTCATAGATATCTTGACCATCCAGAAGAATACTACCGACCACGCGACTCCCATCTACTAGATCATTCAAACGATTAAGGCAGCGCAGCAAGGTCGATTTTCCACAGCCAGACGGCCCAATAAACGCCGTCACCTGATGAACAGGAATATTCAAATTAATTTTGAACAAGGCTTGATGGTCGCCATAAAAAAAGTTCATATCTTGCACCAAAAACTTTGCTTGCATCGTCTGTTCTTCGGATATATCCATTGTCATTGACTCTTGTTCTAATGGCGCAGACCTAGGTTGGTTCCCAACAACCTCGACCTTCAGGGACTTGTGAGTTTTTTGGATAACGTTCTCCATTGTATCGATTTCCCCCGTAGAATGAAACGAATAGATGACATATATGGTATCAGGTAGAAAACCCCCTACACAGAAGCCCCACGCAGCTTCTTCCGCATATGGTTTCTCACAGCAATAGCGGTAATATTCAACATAACTACAACCAAAACCAGCACCAGCGTCGTGACATACACCATGGGCTTTGCTGCTTCGACATTCGGCGACTGAAATCCTACATCATAAATATGAAAACCCAAATGCATAAATTTTCGGTCAAGATGGACAAAAGGGAACAGACCATCGACTGGCAAAGAAGGCGCAAGCTTCACTACTCCAGTTAACATGAGTGGCGCCACTTCCCCCGTGGCTCTTGAGATTGCCAAGATCAAGCCAGTAAGAATTCCGGGGAGTGCCGAGGGCAAAATGACTCGGAGCATCGTTTCGATTTTTGTGGCACCAAGTGCGACTGACCCTTCCCGATATTCTTTGGGTACAGCCGACAATCCTTCTTCCGTCGACACAATCACAACCGGAACCGTCATCAAGGCTAAGGTCAGAGAAGCCCATAAAATCCCGCCAGTCCCAAAGGTTGGATTCGGAAAGGCTTCAGGATAAAAGAGCGTATCAATCGTACCGCCTACCGCATAGACAAAGAAACCGAGTCCAAACACTCCAAACACAATTGAAGGCACACCAGCAAGGTTATTGACCGCGATCCGCACGGCACGAGTCAGAGGGCCTTGCTTAGCATATTCGCGAAGGTAGAACGCGGCTAACACACCAAAGGGCACAACAGCCACACTCATGATCAACACCATCATGACGGTCCCAAAAATAGCGGGGAAAATTCCACCCTCTGTATTGGCTTCACGAGGCTCCTCAGTCAAAACATTCCAAAAATTTCTCACGTAGGTGAGTGCTTTTTCAAACACACTCATCTCGTTTGGCCGAAGAGCGGCTATAATTTGCCCAATCGGCAGTTCCTTTGTCTCGCCATTGGCATCTCGTAACACAACAGCGTACTCCCGTAGTTGTTCTCGGAGCACGTCCAAACCCTGAACATGGTGTTCATATTGGGATTCAAGTTTTCTCACATCCGCGTTCAGCTCGGATATCTCTGAAGATCCACTCTTTCCTTGTAGCTCCAATCCTTTGATACGCAAACGTGCCTGCTCAATCTCATGATTAACATCACCAATCTCATCTTTTTCAATAGAGGCAATCTCTTCGTGCAGCGCATTGGCCTTTTCTATGAGAGGATTAAGCGATTTCCAGCTTTCTTCGCCAGAAACCAGCACGGATTCCCCTTGCCTGATTTCTTCGACATAACCATAGAAATTCCCCCATTCTCGGCGCTCGAAGACTGTCGCCGCTAATGGCATGTGGTCACGAACAATTTGATCTTCATCAATCCACCGAAAATCCAATCCATACAGATCGCGATTGCCGATTTTCAAATTGAGCCGACTATTTCCTTCGGGAAGTCGCTCCGATACAGAACTGGGAATCACTTCCCGATCTTTGACCTCGCCCAAAATTTTCTTGCCATCGGTGAGTTGGAACTCTACGAGATTGGATGGCCAAAAATACCCTAACCCATTCACCATAATGAGGAAGAGCACCCCACTGACCATTAACACAGAGGTCGCCACGGCTCCCCCACATATCCAAATGAACAGGGTCCCCGAATTCCAAAATTTTTGAAGAAATGTTTTCATCTGTACGTTAGAACTGACTATACTTCGCACGAAGCCTTTGACGAATGATTTCAGCGATCGTATTCACTACAGAAGTAAACGCAAACAAAATCAGCCCTGCCAAAAAGAGCAACCGAAACAATGTTCCCCCTTCTGGAGCTTCAGGCATTTCCACAGCAATGTTCGCCGATAAAGTACGAAACCCATTAAAGAGATTCATATCCATTACTGGCGTGTTCCCCGTGGCCATGAGCACAATCATCGTCTCGCCAACGACCCGGCCCAGGCCGATCATTAACGCTGAAAATAATCCTGGACTGGCTGACACGATGACTAACTTGGTCAAAGTTTGCCAAGGAGTCGCACCCAACGCCAATGAACCAGCAATCAACTGCCGCGGGACATTATTAATCGAGTCTTCGGAAATACTAAAAATTGTGGGGATGACCGCCATGCCCATAGCAAAGGCAATGACCATGGCATTACGTTGGTCATACCCTACGCCAAATGTAGAGGATAGCCATTCTTTGTAATCTCCATGAAACAACCACGATTCAATGTGTGTATTGAAAGAAATAGAGAGATACAGGGATCCTAGCAAGACCACCACAAAGGCCAAAAATTCTGTTGTCGATCCAGCCCCACGTCTCACCCAAGCTGGCAGGACCTGCCAGAGCAGACACATCGAGACTAAGGCCAATGGAATAATCAAAAACATCCCGACGACTGCAGGGAAAATCTTCTCAAGCAAAGGGGCTAACCACAGGCCAGCCAAGAAACCCAACACGACCGTCGGTAATGCTTCCATAATTTCTACCACTGGCTTGACTACAGATCGAAGATCAGGATGCATAAACATCGCTGTATAGATAGCCCCAAGTACAGCTAATGGCGTTGCCAATAACATGGCATAAAACGTTCCCTTTAACGTTCCAAAAATAAGTGGCCATAAACCAAATTTCGGTTCAAAGTCATCAGATCCACTGGAGGATTGCCAAATATGATGAGGCTGATCGTATCCCTCATAGAGAACCGGCCTAAAAATTGAGGCCATTGTCGTTTCAGGATGTTCATTCTCAATCTCATAGGTCATGACCTTTCCAGACCGATCCGTCAAAATCACACCATCACCCTTTGGGGAAAACATGACAGACTGAACTGAGCTTTCCTGACCAGAAATCTTCGCTAATGTTTGCCCAGAAGTGGAATGATGGAGAAACACCTCTCCACCAGCATCGGCGGTCAAAAATCCCTTATCCCGCTGCGACGGAGATATCGTTGTGACAGCTTTCTGATGTTGAGAAAATGTCCGAACTTCTCTTAACCGAGGGTCGCCACCTTTATCGGGGTCAACAAAGGGCATCCAAACTGACACGTTTCCTGTACTCGTTCCTACCACAATGGTTCGGTCGCCGATCAGATATGACAGAGCCGTGACACTTTCTTCTGAAAATGCCGCAGCTTGATAAGTCCCCATCAGCCGGGGAGCTTCCACTGCTGTAATGTCCCAATACAAAAGTTGGCCTTGTGTTGTTCCCACAACCAACGTTTCACCTTCCCCATCCAAGAGTAGGGCCGTGGGCACGCTCGTCGCTTCCAATGGGAGTTGTCCTCGACTCAGAGTTTGCTCTACTTCAGAAGAAAATAGGCCTCCTTCTTCTTCAACCATATTCAAAATCTGGATCTCCCCCGATTCACTCACGGCAGCAGAAACCGAACCACCATCATTCGTTTCGCGATAGGCTAAGCGCTCAATAGGCTTCGACGTCTCAAAAATCGCTAATGGAGATCCGGTTGACACTTCTGGTTGAATACTCCGGACCCCATCAACAAAGTTCACCTGAAAATCGATCGATAAGGGAATCACTCGACCATCCGCAGTTCCAAGACCATAGATATTGCCTTGGGCGCCTGACCGGCCGACCGCCGTAATAGATTCCTCATCTAGATTCAAAGACGTATCAATAGAAATCGGCTTTCCCGATTCTACATGGAACACCGCAATATGCCCCCCGTGAATGACATAGCCAACTTCCATGTACTCATCAATACCCACACCAACCTGACTCGGCAATGCATCTGCAGAGCTCTGAGCATTCACAGAAATGCTTGATCCTTCTCTTGCTGAAGCCGAATAAAATAACGGAACAACTTCTATAAAAAGATAAATAAAAATACCAAGAATACTGAGAATGGTCGCTAAACCCCCAAAGGTCACGATGGCCGTGGCCGCTTGATCGGTCCATCGTCTGATAGTGCGCGCTCCAATTCTTGAAAGAAAGGAAGCCCGAGGGAGGGATACATCTGGATCAATACTGGATTGTGCGCTACTCATATGATGAGCATGAGGCTATTCAAGACATCAATGCCCGCAGCAATGTGACTGCGGGCATTGAAGACATGATATTATCGCTATTCTTAATATATGCAAGGGACTTCGTCACAAAGCACGAGAACCTTTCTATTGAAAATCTCCAAGTTTTTTACTGATAACATTCTGAGGTAAAGGAAAATACCCATCTTTGATCACCACCTGTTGCCCTTCTTTGCTATAGACAAAGGTTAAGAATTCTTTGACCAATGGAGACAAGGGTTTTCCAGGGGCCTTATTCACATACACATAAAGAAAACGAGCCAAAGGATACTTTCCAGAACTGGCATTTTCAAAGGTTGGCTCATAAAACTGTTCTCCACTTTTGGCCGATAAAGGAATAGCCCGTACTCCTGAGGTTTTGTATCCAATACCACTATAGCCAATGCCCCCTCGATCTTCTGTCACACCTTGCACAACGGAAGCAGAGCCAGGCTGTTCTTTCACCTCATCCTTATAATCTCCATTATTCAGAACCTTTTTCTTGAAAAATCCATAAGTGCCTGAAGCTGAATTCCGACCATAAATACTCACCCGGGTCTTTTCCCATGGCCCATTCAGCCCAGCTTTCCCCCATTGTGCAATATTGACCCTATGTCCACGTCTTCTCGTCTTAGAAAAAACGGAGTCGACTTCTTCCATGGACATCCCCTCGATTGGATTATCTTTATTGACATAGACCGCCAGAGCATCGACAGCAACAGGAACTGGCGTCGGCTTATACCCAAATTTTGCCTCGAACTTATCAATCTCTTTACCTTTCATCTTTCGTGACATCGGACCTAGTTGAGCTGTGCCTTCGATCAAGGCTGGCGGCGCGGTACTCGACCCTTTCCCTTCAATCTGAATCTTGACATTAGGATATTGCTTTCGAAATCCTTCTGCCCAGAGTGTCATCAAGTTATTCAGCGTATCAGAGCCAATACTATTGATATTGCCCGATATGCCACTCACTTTGCTGTAAGTTGTCCATGCCGGATCCTCCATCGACTCTTTCGCCCAAGCCGTCGATGAATCAAATACACCGCCACCAGACCACCCCAATAATAGTCCAACGACCACGGCGCCCAATCGCTTAACAGTTCTTTTTGTTGTGCCTTTCATGAACATTTCCTCTCTTTTTATAAAATCAGGTGAAGCATTTTATCTTTTTAAGATTTCCCCAATGTAACAGCCATGTTACAAACGTGTTACATGCCGCCAAATTCAAAAACTCTACTAAACCTAAGTCATATGGGTGGGTTGTTTTACCGCTCGTATTTCCAAAAGAGAGCCAACTTGGTATACAGCAATCAAACCGTCTCGCCGGAACCCTCCCACCATCGAGAATAGATCGCCCCATCGAATCCAAGGAAATCGTTGGACAATCATTTCTAATGTGACAGATTTTTCACTTTCAATAAAATGCAAGATGTTTTGCTTCTCATATTCGTCAACAAACCATTTACCAGTCCCCCTTTCCTTAATTGACATCATTTTCCACCTCCAAGGTTGTTAGTTATTCATCAACAGATCAACTACAAAACAAGTTCAACTCAGTTACCCTATCTTATCCAGAACATGTTGCTAGCACGTTGGGATCAGGTTACAACTCTGTAACGTTTTTACGGAAAACAGGGTAGAAAATAAGTAGGAAACTTAAAGAGATGCAGCACAAACCCAACAGGACGTTTCAGTCATGCTTCATGTAGATCATTGTGCTTCTGAGATGAGTTGCCGACAGAAAAGATCGGAAATGACGAACGAGAGAAAAAGCTTGATAAACCTTATGGAAAATTAATTTGTAGAGATTGGCAACTCTATTTCTACTGTCGTGCCTTTCCCCAATTCACTGTGAATACGAAGTTGGCCGTTAAGCAGATTCACCAGATGTTTGACGATAGATAAGCCAAGTCCCGTCCCCCCTTCTTCTCGTGAGCGAGCCCGATCCACGCGGTAAAAGCGTTCGGTAATCCTCACCAAATCAGTTGAAGGAATCCCCTGTCCGGTATCTTGCACTTGTAGAACAAGAGACGTGTCCAATTGCTGCATCTGAAACACAATACTCCCTCCCTCTGATGAATACTTAATGGCATTATCGACAAGATTCAACAGGATTTGGATGATGCGGTCACGGTCGGTCCAGACTCGAGCCTCCTCATCAATCTGGTTATCCAGACGAAGCTGTTTTTTCTGGACTTGAGACTGAAACATCTCAACGACCTCATTCACAATATCTTTTAGTCCAACAGCTTGGCATCTCAAGACCACTTTTCCTGATTCGATTTCTGAGAGACTTCGCAAGTCATCCACTAATCGACTGAGCCGTTCAGCATGTTGGTGTGCCACATGGACAAATTTTCGATTATTGGGCGTGTCCAGCGAGGGTTCATCTATCAACGTTTCCAAGTATCCGATGATTGCAGCCAGCGGCGTTCGCAACTCATGCGACACATTATCAATAAATTCCGCACGAACCTGTTCTAAACGTCGCAATTCGGTGACATCATGCAATACGAGCACACTGCCGTTGTTCTCATGAACCAGAGGAAACGGCAATCCATAGACTTCAACCGCCATCGGCGTTGGAGCATGGAGATTCATTTCCACACGGTGACTTTCAGGAAGAGCAAGCCCTCGGCTGCGTTCGACGAGTTCTGCTAATTGGGCATTGCGAATGACTTCCCATACTGACCGCCCAATTAATTGTTGCCCATCTAATCCAAGAATTCGGCATGCGCTGGGATTACTGAACATGACCTGTCCCTGAGGATCAAACGCCAAGACGCCTTCCACTAAATTCTCCATAATCGCCACTATCTTTCCACGCTCTTCTTCAAGGTTAGCCATGCGGACTTTGGCTTGAACTACCGTTTGTTGAAGCACAGAACTGACAGCCTCAAATGAGACAGGAAGAGGAGAGCGACCATCTGAACCATGTACGATCTGCTGTAACTCATTCACACTCGCGCGAATCTTTTCATCATTGTCACGATTCTGATTCCAAGCCTTTCTTGTCATCATATAGGCTATGCTGAACAGGCCAAACCCCAGCAACCCGATCAACCACCAGGCCCATCCCCAAGCTGCCCCCCCTCCCACAACAACCATGGATACGAGCATCCAGCCCCCAAGAACGAGAGGAGCATTACTCATACATTGTTGTTCCATTCATGAACAGCCACACATCAATCCATCTCCGCATCAAAACGATACCCAACGCCTTTCACGGTCACGACACGTTTCTGCTCCGCGCCTAACTTTTCCCGGAGCCTACGAATATGCACATCTACCGTGCGCGATTCGATATCGACGGCATTCGAATAGCCCCAAACCGTTCCCATGATCTGATCGCGATTTAGCACACGCCCATTAGCCTTGATCAAGCCACACAAGAGGTCAAATTCTTTGACCGTCAGTTCCACTACGCTCCCCCCCACAGACACCTGATGCTTTCCCTCATCAACCATAAGCGTTCCTATTCGTTTGAGAGTCGTGAGATCTTGCGGTTGCCCCCGTCGCAAGACGGCTTTCATACGAGCCACCAGCTCACGGGGGCTAAAAGGTTTCACCATATAATCATCCGCGCCCATTTCCAACCCGACAATACGATCAACTTCTTCTGCTTTTGCGGTCAGCATAATAATAGCAATTGAAGCAGTCTTGTGATCTTTTCGCAGCTTGCGACAGACTTCCAAACCATCGACACCTGGCAACATGAGATCCAGGACAACCAGGTCAGGCGTCCGCTCTCTGGCCAATTGGAGTGCAGTTTCTCCATCTCTGGCTTCCAAACAGTTAAGACCATCTTTTTCAAGATGATACCGAACAAGTTCTAACAAATCCTTTTCATCGTCGACGACTAGTACCGTTGCAGACATAATAGATTCTCCTCAAGATAACCTATGACAATTCTGACGTCTTACTCATCCATTAATTTTTATCTTTCCGCCGTTCACACTATCGTGTATTACCAGCACGACATAGCCAAACCTCTTCATGATTGTGAATAGACATCATACACGACTCGCTCAATTGCTGGAACAAATCCCCCAAAAGTCTTATCTTCGGTCGGTTCAAAACAGTTCGTTCAGCCAGACCACAACCATTTTTTTGCGCGGAGCATCCTGGCATGACGTGAGCATAGAACAATGGCGAGATCGCCACTGAGGGATTTTTAACAGACCCGCATTTAAAGCTTCCCAACTCATGCTCGTGGGAAATAGGAAAAAAGAACTAGAAAGGTTAGGGAAGCGACAACGGACGTTTAGGCACCTGGGTTAGCAATACAAAATAGGAAGAGGTAAAAAGAACAAAACACAGTATTTTTATGACGACTTCAGCCGATATGCACAAGGTTAGTCAAACACAACGGTTTTTCGCCCATAAACCAGTACGCGCCGTTCAATATGTAAACGGATCGCACGAGAAAACACAAGTTCCTCTAAATCTCGTCCCTTTCGAATAAGATCTTGCACTGTATCCCGATGGCCAATACGTACCACATCTTGCGCGATGATCGGCCCTTCATCCAATTCGGACGTCGCATAGTGAGCTGTAGCCCCGATAATTTTCACTCCACGATCATACGCTTGATGATAGGGCTTTGCTCCAATAAAAGCAGGTAAAAAGGAATGGTGGATATTAATAACCGGGCACCTGACCTGCTCCAAAAACCGCTCACTGACAATCTGCATATACCGAGCTAAAACGACAAGGTTCATCTTATGCTCACGCAACACTCCAAGAATCTGTTCTTCCTGTTGAGATTTCGTTTCTGGCGTAACAGGGAAGTGATGAAAGGGAATATGAAAGAGCTCTGCCCACCAAGCAGCTGTTTGATGATTGGAAATGATCACAGGAATTTCAATGGCCAATTCGCCACGCCGATGGCGTTGTAAAATATCGACCAAACAATGGTCATATTGCGACACCAAAATCCCAACGTTGGGTTTTTGATCAGTAAAATACCATTGAACCTGCATATCATGAATTTTCGCCAATGGCCGAAATGCTTCTCCGATTTCAGAACGAGGAAGTTGAAACTCAGCCAGATCAAACACTGTTCGCATGAGAAAGTCACCGGTTACCTGATCAGTATGATGATCGGAATCCAGAATGTTTCCACCATATTCATGGATAAATCCTGACACCCTTGCGACCAATCCCTTTTGGTCTTTGCAACTTATGAGCAAAATAGCGGTAGTATGAGACATACTCATTCCTCTCGTTTTTCACATTTATTCCATGCAGCTACCCGCAGGATCATACTCCATGACCATCTGCGCTTGGCTTGATGGACGAAATCAAAAAAATAGCCTCCCGTACATTTTTCAGAACGGGAGGCTTATCATAAAATACAGTGAAAACTGAGTAAACAGGGTTAGCTGGAGGTTTGATCGTATTCGGCAGCCTCGACAAAGAAATAGGTATGGCAAGCTCGGTCAATAAATTTTTTCGATAAACACGGTGGAGTACTATTAAATTTTGCGATACTAATGATTTGCTCTAAAATATCCCGAGGGTGACAACTCCGCATATTCAATTGATATTTCTCGTATATCTCAGTGAGAAGATAGTCAATGGCATCAGAATCCCAAGGCACCCCTTTTTTATTACAAACTTCCTCAAAGATCTGCTTAAAACGCTCAGGAGTGGGGTCTGCAATGTAAATTTTATTGCGGATTCTTCGCAGAAACGCTTCATCAGCCAATTTGGCTGGCTCAAGATTCGTCGCAAACAACACAATGGTGTCGAAAGGAAGTTGAAAAACTTTTCCCGTGTGCAAAGTCAGATAGTCCACCCGTTTTTCTAAAGGTACAATCCATCGGTTTAATAGATCCCGTGGGCGAACTAACTGACGACCAAAGTCATCAATCAGAAATATGCCTCCATTGGCTTTGATATGAGGAGGAGATTTATAGTATTTCGCAGATTGATTAAAAGACAAATCTAAAGTGGCCATCGTCAACTCACCACCCGCAAATTCAATCGGTCGTTTGCACAACACCCACCGTGTATCATATTCCTTTTTGGTTTCAATTAACGACCGAGAAGCTTCTTGCGGCGCGTCCACTTTAATATGAGTAATCGGGTCATAGACTTGAATAATCTGTCCATCCACTTCCATAGCGTAGGGAATATAGATTTCTCCACCACCAACCGATTCCAGCATTTTCCCAATGGCTTCAGCCATGACTGTTTTCCCGTTTCCAGGAGGACCATATAAAAAAATCGCCCATCCGGAATTGACCGCTTCTCCAAGCTGATCAACCGTGCCAGCAGTTAAGACCAAGTGCTCCGTTGCATCCGTCACCGCCCGTCGATCAATAGTCAACCCATTTACCGGCTGACTTTTTACCATATCGACATATTGCTTTAAGCTTACAGGTGCCGGACCTACATAGCGGCATAAATCCATATATCCCTTTGCCCGTTCACGGCCGGCTTCTGTCAACACATAGCGAAGCAACACACCAAGCGACTCTCCATGGCCTCTCACTTCACAGTATTTCTCTTTTTGGATAATGGTAAATAATTCCTTCATTACCCCTAGCGGCAACTTCATGATTTCCCCAGCTGTTCGCTCAGTCAATTCCCCTTGCGTAAACAACGTGCGAACCAAGAGTTGCACAAGCAATTCCTCAGGTATACCGGTTTCGGCTATCGTCGTTGGCGCAGGCAGTAACCGTCCTTTAGGGGCAAGATTTGGCTTGGCTGTTTCTTCTGTGGATAATTCTTCCGTCGCATTCCCGTAATTGGGAAGGGTAATGGTTCCTCTCATGAGCATTCTCCTTTAGGCTTTTGTCGAACATGATGAATGAGGCTCTTATTCATCAGAAGCTTCCCTCTTTCATCAACTCTGATTTCCCTGTAAGATTATGTATACAGTGTCTCGCGGCTTCATACCATTCTCTTTCCTACATCATAAGATCACACAGTAAACCAGACGTAGATAACAACAATGGCATGGCTCTTTCTTGTTTTCATCTTCCACGCTTGGGGATGTACAGAATCGATACCTGAGAACACCATTCGTTTTGGACTTGCCAGCGCTCCAACAAATTTAGATCCACGGTATGCGACTGACGCTACCTCTGCCAGAATCAATCGTCTTCTTTATTCCCGATTGGTCGATTTTGCCGAAGATGCCACTCCCATTCCGTCGATTGCCACCTGGGAACAGCTTTCCCCCACACAGTATCGCTTTACCCTCCGTGAACCCCGTCCGACGTTTCCTTATGGAGCCCCCATCACAGCAACTGACATCAAAGCGACATATCTTTCCGTACTCGACTCTAAAACGTTTTCACCTCATCGCAGCCTTCTCAAGAACATCTCAGACATTCACACTCCTTCACCATCCACCATCAACTTCGTCTTGACGCACCCGGACCCACTCTTTCCTAGTTATGCTATTATCGGTATTCTGCCTGCAAACCTTATTGCAACAGACCATTCTTTCCATAACCAACCCATTGGGAGCGGACCTTTTCTCTTCCAACAACGCCCTGACAACACTCGCCTCATTCTGAAACGCCGAAAAGATGGACAACTTATTGAATTTGTGAGGATTCCTGACCCCACTGTACGTACGCTGAAATTACTGGCCGGAGAAATTCATCTCCTACAAAATGATCTTCCACCCGAATTAGTCGCCTATCTCGCTGACCAACCTTCCATTTCGTTGAACCAACGTGAAGGATCCAAGTTTGCCTACCTTGGCTTTAATCACCAAGACCCAATTGTGGGTCAAGATCTGGTCCGAAAAGCCATCGCTCATGCCATTAACCGTGAACAAATCATACACTCTATGCTGGGTAATCGTGCCCGATTGGCCCAGTCACTGTTTCCACCAACCCATTGGCTTGGGACAAACGACGTAAAAAACTATCCCTATGACCCTCCAAAAGCCAAGGCCCTTTTGCAACAAGCTGGATTCAATGACAATCACCGACCAATGCTGACCTATAAAACTTCGACAGACCCTTTTCGATTACGATTGGCCACGATCATTCAAGACCAACTCAGGCAGGTTGGTATTGACCTTTCTATTCAGAGTCACGATTGGGGAACGTTTTATGGAGATATCAAAGCTGGACGATTTCAGATGTACAGCCTGGCATGGGTTGGCCTTCACACCCCGGATATTTTCCGACAAGCCTTTCATAGCCAGGCCGTTCCTCCACTTGGTGTGAACAGAGGACGCTACATTGACCCTGCGACTGATCAGCTCATTGCGGAAGCGGAAAGGACGTCCGATCTCGCACAACAACAGGCAGGATACCAGGCCTTACAAGCACGCCTTTCAGAAACGCTGCCCTATGTGCCGCTCTGGTATGAAGATCTTTTTGTTCTGTCAACGGAATCGATTTCGGGCTATACCCTCCAACCAGATGGCAACTACGATGGCCTGACCCACGTACAATGGGCATCATTGCCCAATACCTCAACACGTGTCGCGCACTATGCACATCCATAAATGACTTCGTAACTTCACGCATGGACCTGGACCCACGGATGTTCTGACTTCGCTGTATTTTCCATGTCACACTTCATTCTAAAAAGAATTGGAAATGCCCTGATTGGAATACTGGGAGTGATTAGTCTCGTGTTTTTTTTGATTCACATGATCCCTGGGGATCCCGTAGATGTCATGTTAGGAGAATCAGCACAAACCGCAGACCGAGAAGCCTTACGTCAGGGACTCGGGTTGCATCTCTCACTCTTTGTGCAATGGTGGAACTACCTGACAGCACTAGTCCAGGCTGACTTTGGGGAATCCTTATTTTCCGGCCGGCCAATTGCTGAGCTTCTCTTGGAACGTATCCCTGCCACCTTACATCTTAGTGTCGCCGCTTTCCTTGTTGCAGGTGTCATCGCACTACCGCTTGGCCTATTAGCGGCCATTCGCCAACATTCTATCTACGACTATAGCGCGATGGGATTCGCCTTACTTGGGATATCCATCCCGAATTTCTGGATGGGGCCTTTATTAATTTTAGGAGGGGCCCTGTGGCTAGGTTGGTTTCCTGTAAGTGGACAAGAGGGGTGGAATGCGGTGGCCCTCCCGGCGTTAACCCTTGGCACAGCTATGGCCGCCATTCTGGCACGCATGATTCGGAGTAGCCTCTTAGAAATCTTAGGAGAAGATTTTCTTCGAACCGCCCGCGCCAAGGGGCTCTCCTCCTTCCAGGCCATTCTCCTTCATGCGCTCCCAAACGCCTTTCTACCTGTATTAACCCTTGTTGGACTTCAACTCGGTGGACTGCTCGGTGGCGCAGTGATTACCGAAACCGTATTTGCCTGGCCAGGCGTGGGCCTACTGATGATTGAAGCCATCCAGCAACGGGATTACCCTGTGGTTCAGGCTGCTGTCCTCTGCATCAGTGTGACCTATGTCCTGATCAATCTCATCACCGACCTCTTATATGCGTGGCTGGATCCTCGCATCAATTGGTCCCACCATTCATGATACGCCTGTGGTTCCCACTCTCCATCATTGGTATCTGGGGCATCATCGCATTATTAGGCCCTTTTCTCCCATTAACACCAAACACGGTCAATCTCACACACATTCTTGTCAGCCCAACTCCCGAACAATGGCTGGGCTTTGATGAACTCGGCCGACCTATTTTTGATCGTCTTATCATAGGCGCCAGAACATCGTTTTTCGTATCTCTTAGTGTCGTGACCTGCGGTCTGTTGCTCGGTGCATTACTAGGAGTCGCAAGTGGCTATCTAAAGGGATGGGTCGACCAAACCTTCGTCCGTATCGTGGATATCATGCTGGCATTCCCCGGTTTACTTTTGGCAATTGCCTTAGCCGCAGCCCTTGGACCGGGGATTGAGAATGTCGTTTTTGCGTTAGTCATCGTGGGATGGGTGGGTTATGCGCGCCTCGCTAGAGGACAAGTATTAGCGCTGACCCATGCGGACCATGTAGTAGCCGCTCAAGCCATGGGGGCATCGACTTGGCGCATCATGTGGCGCCACCTTCTTCCTCTGATCACTGCCCCTCTGATGATCGAAGCCAGCTTTGGCATTGCCAGCGCCATCATTGCCGAAGCAGGATTATCGTTTTTAGGGTTAGGTGTTCAACCGCCGGAAGCATCCTGGGGAAGCATGATTCGTGATGGCACTCGCTATATGCTCGTCGCCCCACATCTAGTTTTAATTCCGGGCCTGACACTCATGGCTGTCGTTCTGGCTGCCAATCTTCTTGGCGACTGGCTCCGTGATTGGCTGGATGTGAAAGAACCTAAAAAGACTGGCTAAAGGGATGTCTCTCTTATCGTTTCTTTTTTGGCGCAATCATCACACCGATGAGACTGATCAAAGAGTTCATTGGACAAGTCGGCATATAATTCACATGTGGCTCTTTTTCAAACTTCATGTTTCTTAGGAGCCCCTCAAGAACAAGCAGGAGTTCCAATGTAATTCCTGCCGCCTCTGATCACATTTCAGCCTAGAGCACGGACACAGATTCTCGCATGGAAATATCTCGAATAAATCCTGAGTAGAACGGTTCTCGGTCATCGCTCCACATGTTCAACGAGAGTTCGATAGGAAACTCTTGGCCATCTTTTCGTAAGCCATGCAGTGAAAGTGTTTTCCTGAGGACCCGAGCCTCACCAGTAGTCTGCAATCGTTTCATCCCCTGCTCATGAGCTTCACGATAGCGTGTGGGCATGATGACGGTAAGCGATTGCCCAAAAATCTCATCTGCTGTATACCCAAACATCGCTTCCGCTGCTGGATTCCATGACATAATGCGCCCCTGATGATTCGCCAGAACAATGGCATCATGGGCCGCATAAAACACAGCCTGAAACCGTCGTTCGCTCACCATTAAGGCATGACGAGCTTGTTCGATTTTTTTTGCCAGAACTTTCGCTTTGAGTGCGTGACGAATGGCTGTCCTGATAGCTTGACGGTTAATGGGTTTAGAGAGATAGTCAAACGCACCATGTTCCTCAAGATGTCCGGTCGAAGATTCTAGAGTCGTATAGCCTGTCAAGATAATAATGGGTAGGCCGGGAACCAAGTTTGCCATCTGCTCAAGAACAAGCAGCCCATCAATATCAGGAAGTTGAATATCTAAAATCACCGCATCATAACGATATTTTCCTACCTGCTCCAAAGCACCAGTTCCCGTTGAAGCGACATCAATGCAGTAACCTTCAGCTTCAAAAAGATCCTGTAAAGTAAGGATGACATCCGGTTCGTCATCAACCAACAGGATGGCAGCCGAGGTGCTAGGTGACAACACTTTATTCATGGAGCCCTTCGAAGAGATTGCTAGATTTTTTCATCATTTTTCACAATGATAGATCGAAAGAGAACTAATAGATCTCTTCATAAAAATATCAAGCAAACACTATACCAACCAGAAGTTCTCACTTCCTTCCTAGCAACTGCCTAGGACATTAGGAGTTTTCACCAGACATCACTGAAAAGCCAATTAACCATTTCCACACACCAACGCAATTAGGAAACGAAACAATGTTATCTTTTTAGATACAGGTTGTTATCCAAAAAGATACGAACTATAGGACTCGAATATAGGTATAAATACCAGCGTGTTAGGAAGTCCTAAGATGAAGAATGTAATCCGGAGAAAGTCTTTTTCAAAATGAGAATGTTGAAAAAATCCGCCAGCGGCGTTCTCGCCATTTTTCCGTGCTCGTGTAGTGCCAGTACGCTCCGCGCGAAAAATGGCTGCGGCCTTGCTGGACGGACTTTTTTGACCATTCTCATCCAATTGAAGTTACTATTGCTCTGAAGCCCTTTTCGTAACTTAAAATTGAGTTATTCAACAGCCTCAATATTGAAGGAGAAGGGGAAAGAATGATTGAAAAAATACAGAGGAAAGATAGCAAGGTGGCAGCAGACTCATTTAAAAAAACAAGTCTGCTGCATTGCGGACAAAATTACAGCCTTGTTTGGCTTGAGTCAGGGCTCCACAACCTCAATGAGCTTGAGATCCCCATCTCCCACAAGGCCCACATTACGACAATACCATTTCTCAGAAAGCTCTTTTTTGGCAAGTGGAGTAGTTTCGTCAACTTTCACACAATTGTTAAGGGTGCCAACAGGAAGATCCAATTCCAGTCCCATTTCTACATGCTCCGCCCGATCCAGGGCTCCATCTTGTTCGGCAATTTCTTGGAAATACCGTGCACCTAACACAAACGCGCCTCCAGGAAAGATAATGCCAGGCAAGGCACCATTTTCTCCGGCTAACCATTGACCTGGATGAGACCCGTCAGCCACAACGACATCTTCACCAAAATAATAGACATCCTGCGTACCAGCACATTCGGCATAAAAATTATGGGATTCTTCAACAAATTCCCCATCAGCCGATTCATCTTCTCGCACGACACGAGTATTAACTGCAATCATCTCCCCATCTAGCTCAAACTCAATGAGCTTCGTTTCAGGGGTCACAGTAATCACCAGTTCTTCAAATTCGTCGCATTCCCCATCAGCAAAACATTGCCAATTATTGAAATGCAATTCCCGATTTTCTTGCAAGGTGAAATACGGATTCGTCCCTATTGGAGTAAATTGGCACTCGGCGATTGGAAACGTATCCGTAAAATCAATTTTCTTATTATTTTTAGCCAAGACCGCACCTGGTATTAGAACGACCGAAATTGCAAGGGCAAACAGCCATGAATGTGTCATCTGTCAATCTCCTTCGATTGGTAAAAAGTAGTAATTCAAGGAGGACTCTCCTCCTAGCCATCACATTTTGTGCATAAGTATTGGGTAAATAATGTCGCACTCCCTCCCGACAAAAAATTCTTCCCCTTTCTCCTCATGGACTACGCACGATTTAATAAAAGACTGCCCAAAGTCGTTCAGTCAACGATGATTCCACGGGCAACAATACAAGAAGAAGGTTACGAGAACCTGTCCCAATCATTACCATCTGATGAAAAACTCGTGGCAACCGAAGGTCAGTCTTTTAATAGGGGTCAGACTCGAATTTAATAATTCGAGTCTGACCCCTATTATTATTTACACCGTCATTTGGATTGGGGGATGCTGAGCATGAAGAGTTTTTTCTCGTCAATGGTCTTGAGATCGTCGAAGGCTTTCATCATCTGTTGTTTGATGGCAGGGCTTGGAGCAATGGAGTCGACATGAGCCTCAAACCGCTGTCGCATGCTCTGAACTTCTTGAGCTTCAGCAGCCGGACTGAGCGCCGACTGGTTTGTCGGGCTCTGGCCTTTGCAGAGTTTAAAAATGGGATCGCAAAACTGACAACAGGATGAGTTGGGGTTCGCCTCACAATAGGTCTTCTCTAGATGGCATTGGCAATCACATGGCATCGAACCTCTACTATCTTCCGAAGGCGGTTGTTCCCGGTTGTCTTGTCTCTGCTCTTCCCGTTCTTGTCTGGCTTTTTCTTTGATATGTTCCCTCATGTCATCAGTAATCAAGCCTGGCAAGACCTCATTCGCATCCTCGATAGTCCGATCGATGATCGCTTCATCAGAGGGTGGTACTACGTCGATATTCAGATGCCCGGCGATCTTGGTAATGCTGAATGATCCCCCATCAGACTGGACAGTAGGGGGCGTTTGACAGGGCTTCAGCATTTCGCTATCCACCAATTGCGCAGAAAAAGTTCCTTTCAACACATATTTTGAAAACTCCTCAATCATGACCTTCCCTGTGGCCGAGCGATAGCCCCTTTGACAAGATCCCACCCAAGGTCCTAACGCCTTATAGCTGCCTCGCTGAGGAACTCCTTTGGCTACCTGAATATGGGCATTGGATATGGTCCCCGTAAACCCAGGTTGGATTTGAGGCACCACAATCTTCACTTCCCATCCATCCTGTTGTTGAATTTCATATGTGTCATTCAAAAAATCTGACATAAACGAATCTCCACCTCCCTCTGCCACATCCTCAAACAACCGAAACTTTCGTTCCCACGACATGGATGGTTCTGCTAGCGAACCAAGAAGATGTGCGGTGTCCGAAACCAATTGTAGATGAAGTCGCGTCGTCCCGCCACAGGGATCAGCTTCAAAAGGTCTCCTGCATGGCCTTTTGTCTTCTTGCCAAGCCGCCCCCGTCCAGCTTCGTGACTGTCGGGCATTTTTCCGTTCTTCTTTTTCTGATGGGTCTGGGTCATCTGGGTCTTTTTCTTCTTTAGCCATGTCAGTCGTGCCAATTTCTGGCACAATAGAAATCAAGGGATCAATCATCACAGTCGAACTAGCTTTCTCCGCCACATTAGAAACAATAAAATACTGAGCGACACCGGCTTTGGCAGAGATGTTAGGGAATGCGCCAACCTTGTCTGGGACTTGTTCGGCCGGATGACGGCGAATTATCTTTTTCCCACCATTCGTGCTAATGGCCAGTGCTTCCAACTCGGTTGGGTTACTCAAACCTGAAGCATAAAAGGTCAATCCGACTCGTCCAGTAAAATTGAAATTGACTTTAAGGCAACGAGAGGCCACCCGTCTCATCGGGAGCTTGACTGGTTGGGGGGTTGCATCCTTTGTGACGGACACCTCAAAACACGTCCCAAAAATCCATTCCATCCACTTTGGTTCTCGATCAAGATTACTATTGGGACCTGGTTCGTTTGTACTTTGAAGAGGCATTTGGATCCGATATAGTTTTCGTCTATCATATTTCCAGTACGAGGCAAAAGTTCCGGCAAACCTGGAATACGCGGTGTGCAGGGTTATGCCAAATTGGTGTTTTCCATCCCCCTTGTTTTGCTTGAGTACGGTATCCAACCAAGCATATTCCTTTCTAGAAGTTCCCATTTCTTGGGTCTGACTGAAAAAATTATGGAGAAACCGATAATCGGGAGGGACAAATTCCTCCGTGGCAAGATACCCTCTCTTCGCAGATGGTCCCATAAATCTCCGATGGGCATATTCCCCCAAAAACTGCCAAAACGAGAGAGTCATATAATCCCGACGAGTCGGACAGGGCGGGCCGGTTTGAGGCTTCTTATCCTTAACATATAGGCCTAAGTTGTATTGTCGCATCCCCCCCACCTGGCATAATTTAAATTTTTTCTTCGGGTAGAGTTTTCTGGCCATTTCGACGGCAACAGCTTCAGCCATGCCCTCGGTTATCCAATAACCTGGCTGAGAGTTGCAGTCGCCTGAAAATAAGGGATAGGTATTCTGAACAGCGTGAAAGAGTTCGTGCGCCAAGTCTTTATAAGCGTCATCTGTCAGATTTCCGCTTTGAACGTTCTTGCGAGATTCAACAATCATATAGGTTTCGTCATATTCCCAATTACGTGCATACTCGATCCCTGCGAAATCTCGACCTATGGAGACACAAGGCTTGGCCATAGCGGCTGGCTCTTCCCCATCAAAGGGGTACACATACACTTTGAAAGCTTGTCGAATATCGGAAATATCAGTTACATGATCATAATGGGGAGGGTTAAATCCCATCTTTTCATATTCCTGGGCCACCCTCTTCAACCATCGTTCTATTTCAGATTTAACCGAGGAAGACACTGCGCTCGGATACGCTTTCCCATTATTGGGGTCTTCCATAAATACCCGAAAATCTTTGACAGGCCAGGTTTCCGTCGCTGATGCGGGAAGCTGGACACACACCAGAAGTCCTAGAACCATTCCAATCCAAATGAGCAACTTCATAATCTGCACATTCATACCCATGCGGATGCTCGGAGACGGCTCGTAAACCACAGGAGTGTGTCGCCTTGCCTCATTCGTCCTACTTCTGACAGGTTATCTCAAGTTCCGGGTCTCCTGACAATTCCTGGAACTCCGGCGCTCTTCTAGCATCATTGGTGTGAAACTTTGGCCCCCGAAAGAAGATGGTGTGTTCTTGAATAGTGATGGTGCCATGACTGCGCGCAGAGGGGAATCGCATCTCATCCACCTGTGCCTGCACAGCATCCATCTCTCTACCTTGGGCCTCAAAAATTTCAGGTAATTTTTCGGGTGGCACTGAGTTAAACATTTCCGGGGGATACTTCTTCTGTACCGCGGTCATCGCTTCACGCTGATAGGCTTCCACTCGTTTTCCGAGTTGCTCTTGTACCTCCCCTGACGGAAGGATACCCTGCTCAGCAGAAAGCTCGCCCAAAAGCAGCTCCATGTTTGTAAATTGACGATCAGACCCTGCGGGATGGCTTTTAGAAAGCAATATAACGGCGGGACGCCCTCGGAAGTCCCCCGTGGCGGTGACATCTGCCTCCATCACTAAATTGCTGGCTTTCTTGGCTTCTGCGGAACAATACCCTGCCTCAAAGGTATAGGCTTCTTTCCCAAGTCGAAGCGTAAGAACATTGTCCTCGGCCGTCTGCTTGAGCTCAGGGGAGGCGGCGTAATCAACCATTTCCTCCCCACAGGTGAGACGTATTGTCAGGGGCTGTGGGCTGTTATTCGGCGGGCCAAGCACGGTTCCCTTCCACTCCAACGACTTACCCTTCAAGAGGAGGGCCTGACTGCCTTCAACATAATAGACGTCTCGCCCGCTTTCAAAATTTAGTGTCCCTACACCCTGAGTTCCTCTTCCAATCCTCAAGATTCCGGCTCCCTTCACAGGAGGTTGACGCGCTTCAATGGTAAACCGCCCAGATTCAGGTCCCCAGGATGTGCAGGTCGTCATCGTGAGCTGATAGTCTTTCCCTCCTATCTGTAGAAGGGCAGTTCCATGCCCAACGGTCGCGGCATCAAACTGCTGTTGTTCTTTTTTGGTCTGAGCCGCCTGGCGTTTATCCATCTTCTGCCCCATGCCTTTGAACATGTTTTCCAATTGCTTCTGGGTCTTCTCATCCATGCCTTTCCCCTGTCCCGACCCCTTGCTCATTCCTTTGATCATATCTAACGCCTGTTGCATTTGCTGCTCCTTAGATAGGGCTCCAGACGGTTGGGCATAGCTTGATGATATTGGATGTATTAGTAGCGCAATAAAAAAGCCAAACAAACACTGCTTACCAAGCCTCATAGGTTCCTCCATCAGGTTCAAGTTCTGCCATCACTGGCAATGCCATCGTCCAGAACAATGCTTCCCAGAACCAAACACCCTCTCAAGTATTTGGCTATCGGTTAGAGCCTTCACTTTGCGATCATCTAAAAAGCGATACATTTGCCCCGCTTTCGCTTTTAAATTGTCACGAATGACTTTTGGCGGTGGGGTTTTAAAATCCATGGCCCCGCATCGATTGCTGCACGAGGCACCACTCTCCAATCAATTCCACACTCGTGACTGCTGCTGAAGCAGGGAGAATCCAGCACAACACGAATGTGAAAAGAGCAACGTGATAACGATGTCTCACAACTCCTCCTTTTCCTACATTCACGCTTTGGAGTTCTCCTCCCCCTCTAAGACCAGGCCATCCATACCTGACACGATCTCGGCTATAACCCTGGCCACCCATCAAAGCCTCGACGCCCAATCTTGTCAACCTTATCTTTAGCAAAGTCATAACGATAATACTGGTCTCCGCGAAAAAAGTATGCCTTGCCGTTGGGATGGAGGAGCGACGCACTCATCCCCTCTCGCGGAATCCCCTTCCAGCCATCGACGCCAATCTTTGCCTGGCTTTTGTCGATCTTTTTCTTTCCAAAATCATAGCGATAGTATTGCCCGTTCTTAAAAAAATAGGCTTTGCCATTGGGATGGACCAGTGCAGCACCCACTGGCCCTTCTAGCCCTCTCCAACCGTCTACCCCGACTTTTCCTATTTTATCGACCTCTTTCTTTTCGAAATCGTAACGATAATACATATTGCCCATAAAAAAATAGGCTTTGCCATTCGGGTGCAATAACGCCGCATCCACAGGCCCCTCCAACCCCTTCCATCCATCGCGGCCTGTTACGCCAACCTTATCTGTGCGATTGGCCCGAATGGAGAAACGATGGTACTGGTCTTTACGGAAGAAATACGCTTTGCCATTCGGGTGGACCAACGCAGCATCTGGATTGGCATCAAGCCTTGTTGGCAAGGATCCGTGCTGACATACCTGTTCTTGAATATCACGAGCCGACAAGGACGGATCGCCCAGCAACTGATAGAACCGGACATCGTTGTCATTGAGCAATTGACGCTTCTCGAACATATCGGTGAACCAACGAAACGTGGCATTGGCTTTCCATTTTGTGGCTTGAGCCTTTGCCGGGGCGGAGCCTTAATGACTTTTTCTCTTCCTGTCTCAGGCATAACCCAAATAGTCGACGGAGCACGAGCGTTCTATTGGAAGGCAAGCGCTCAATACAGCAAACGCTCGCCTTTTTTTCTCTCTCTATGGAAGCCAGGAGCAGAAAGAGCTTCCACTCCTGACCATACACTAGGGACCGGTAACCGTAGCCGTAATCTGGTGTCCACCACTTGGCGTGTCAAACCCTGGGGGAGGCTGGACGGTTAACGTTGTGACCCCTGCTGTCAAAGGATCGAATTGCCCAACCACAGAAGACGTATTGGAGGAAAAGAGGTGAGGGTTCGTCACGATGTCGCCCACAGATGAATCTGAACTCGTTATCGTCACATCGACCGTGAGCCCGCCACGAAGCGGTTGTTGGAGTCCACGATTCAGGGTCACAGGATCCAGTCGATACGACCGAACATGAATATTCCGATTCGCAGCATTGGCATCGATATGAAAGTCGCTGTCAAAGAAGGTAAAACCTGACGGCACAACTTGGACATTGGATAACCCATCATTATATCCAGCCGATTGAGCTTCAATGACCGTACCTCCAAGGTTGCGTCCCTGCACGTAAATCGTTCCGACAGTTGTACTCGTCACATTGGAAAAGGTCAGACTGGTTCCACCTTCCGTCGCCGGATTATCACTGATCGTCGCAGTCGAACCCGACAACACTGTCACAGTCACCGTTGTCGAACTCGGAGGAGGATTTTGAAGCGTAATATTGACGAACTGCTGTAAGTCCTCTCCGACGGTGACATTGGCAATATTAATATTGGGCGCAGTCACCGTCGCCGTAATCTGCTGGCTCCCATTCGACGGCACTTCAAATCCGGCCGGCTGCGTGAGGCTCAACGTCGTCGTCCCGCCCGTCAACGGATCAAAGCTGGCGCGATCCTGGCTCTCCCCACCCGTAAACGTCACCGGACTACTAATGGTTCCCACCACCGGGTCCGAACTGGTCACGGCCACATCCGCCGTGAAGCCGGCCCGGAGTGGTTGATTGGGCCCAACCGTCAAGCTCCCCGGCGCCAAGCGTGCCAAACGCAACACCACATTGCTATTCGCGGAGAAGGTCGTCGTTGTCACATCCCCCGAAAACCAATAAAAGCCCGACGGAGTGACGGTTATCGTCGCGGTCCGCGTTTGATAGCCGCTGGCCTCAACCATGACCGTCGTCGAGCCTTCTTGCAGTCCTTGCACGACAAGCGTGCCCGGATTGGTGCCCGTCACTCCGGAATAGGTGAGAGTCGCTGCCCCCACCGTGGTCGTATTCGTCGAGATGACGGCAATCGCCGGATTTTGCACCGTGAGGATCATATCCGTCGGCACGGGTGGAGCCGTGGCCAGACGAAGGGTCGGAAAGGTCTGAAGATCATCGCCCACGATGATATCGGACAAGGTGATAGCTGGCGCCGTCACGGTCGCCGTAATTTGTTGGTTGCGATTCGACGGTACCTCAAACCCAGCCGGTTGGGTCAAACTCAACGTCGTCGTCCCGCCCGTCAACGGATCAAAGCTGGCGGTATCTTGGGACTCTCCCCCGGTAAACGTCACCGGACTGGTGACGGTCCCCACGACCGGGTCCGAACTGGCCACGGCCACATCCGCCGTGAAGCCGGCCCGGAGTGGTTGATTGGGCCCAACCGTCAAGCTCCCCGGCGCCAAGCGTGCCAAACGCAACACCACATTGCTATTCGCGGAGAAGGTCGTCGTTGTCACATCCCCCGAAAACCAATAAAAGCCCGACGGAGTGACGGTTATCGTCGCGGTCCGCGTTTGATAGCCGCTGGCCTCAACCATGACCGTCGTCGAGCCTTCTTGCAGTCCTTGCACGACAAGCGTGCCCGGATTGGTGCCCGTCACTCCGGAATAGGTGAGAGTCGCTGCCCCCACCGTGGTCGTATTCGTCGAGATGACGGCAATCGCCGGATTTTGCACCGTGAGGATCATATCCGTCGGCACGGGTGGAGCCGTGGCCAGACGAAGGGTCGGAAAGGTCTGAAGATCATCGCCCACGATGATATCGGACAAGGTGATAGCTGGCGCCGTCACGGTCGCCGTAATTTGTTGGTTGCGATTCGACGGTACCTCAAACCCAGCCGGTTGGGTCAAACTCAACGTCGTCGTCCCACCCGTCAACGGATCAAAGCTGGCGGTATCTTGGGACTCTCCCCCGGTAAACGTCACCGGACTGGTGAGCGTGCCCACGGCCGGGTCCGAACTGGCCACCGCGACATCCGCCGTGAACCCGGCCCGCAGTGGTTGTAAGGTGCCTACCGTCAAGCTCCCCGGCGTCAGGCGTCCCAAGCGCAACACCACATTGCTATCCCCCGAGAAGGTGGTCGTCGTCACATCGCCGGACCACCAGTAGAAGCCGGACGGCGTCAGGGTGATTGTGCTGGTACCTGGCGCATAACCAGTGGCTGTTGCGGTAATTTCAACCGTCCCTGAGTCATCCAAGGCCTGCAAGAAAAATTGTGGAAGCTGGCTCGAGCCAGCATTGACTTGCACGACAATACTCGCACTACCAGGGGTCGTGGCATTGTTGGACAGCAAAAGCCGAGCAGGCTCATCGCTGGTAATCGTCACTTGTAGGTTCCCTGCGGGCGCAGGAACACCAAGATTTCCCGTTAGGCTGGTTTGAAGATCATCGCCAATGGTGGCATTCCCCATAGTGATGGGAGGAAGCATGGTGACATTGACCGTTGAGGTGACTTCGGCAATCCCCGTTCCGCTCACCCGCAAGACGGTATTCCCAACAACATCCCCAGTCACGGGAATTTGAGTCGTAGTTTGCCCAGCCAAGACGTCGACCGTGGCTGGGACTGTCGCCACACCCGTATCATCAACTGTCACATTCAGAGTCAAGCCTCCTGTCGGTGCTGGAACTGAAAGTGTCACAGTGACATCTTCCGTATCAGATTCCGAAATAGTAATAGGATCTGGTATTTCCAAAACAATGGCCACGGTGACAGGTTTCGTATTGGGAGCTAAGGCGGTGGCAGACGCCGTCACCTCTACCATACCCAGAACATGACCTGTGACTTGTGGGTTCGCAGCAGGAATGAACGCACCCTGGGGAATGAACACACTAGGTGTAATCGTGGCAATGGACGGATCGCTACTCACCAGATTCACCGTGACACCACCCGTGGGCGCAGGATTGGGAATACTCACTGGCATACTCAGTGTTTGCCCTGGTGCGACCGTAAGTGCATTCAAACTAATGAAATTTTGCGTGACCTCGACTTGTTCACTGGCCTGCGTGAATCCCACAGCATCAGCGGTGATATCGACGATTCCAACCGCGACTCCTGATATTGTGAAGGCTTCCTCTGTCGACCCTTCGGGAATATTGAGCGTGGGGGGATCCACCGTGGCAAATGCAGGGTTTGTCGAACCGAGCGTCACCGTCACGCCACCCGCTGGTGCCGGCTGGGACAAAGTGACCGTACCTCCAAGCGTTAACCCAACACCCACTAACGGTCCATCAAGGGTGAGGGTCATCTCTCGATCAGACACCCCCACTGTCGCTAACCCATTCGTAAAGCCTAGAGCAGAAGCTGTGACCGTCGCATTCCCGTTTGTACTCCCTGCCGTGATTTGAAAAGAATTAGAGAGCGCCCCCTCAGGAATAAGGATGCTGGCGGGAACCGTCACGATGGCCGGATTGCTGCTTGCCAGATTCACAATTTGGCCACCAACACCTGCAGGACTGCCCAGCGTGACGGTGAGAGTATCCGTTGCAAGCGTCAGCAGATTCAGATTAGGCGGTGTTAACCCAATGGTCTTTGCATTGTCAGAAATCGTCACGGTGGCGAACCCTGGCGTTCCGATGGCATAGGCTGCATTGACCAAGATGGTCAACATCACGGTCTCATCCCCTTCTGCCGGTTGGATGTCGGCTAATGGGGTAATCGTCACCACTGCCGAAGTCTGATTCGCTGGAATCGTCACAAAGAACGTCGACCCTCCGATGGCTGCATAATCAGTTCCGTTGATCGCAGTCCCTCCACGTTGCACATGAACCAGCACTTGTTGAGTCAGGTCCCCGCCACTACGGGTGACGGTGAACTCTCCAGGATCTAATCCGACCTCTGAGGCATTGGGATCTGTAGCAGTGATCGCCACCACCACATCATTATCTGCAATCGTGGCATTAGCAATACCAGGCGTTCCAATAGAGTAGGCGGCATCCGCAGTCAGATTGACCACAACAGATTCAGGTCCTTCGTCCTCGGTATCGTCAATGGGCGTCACCACGATATCCGCAGAGGCTTGCCCTGCAGGGATTATTATGGTCCCCGAAAGATTTTGGTAATCCGCACCCTGACTAGCCGACCCTGTCGTACCATACGACACAGTTAGGGCATCTGTGGTCGGACCCGTTCGTGTGACGGCAAACCGCGCGATGTCAGGTCCGGTCTCCGACGCAGTTGCATCCGTTGCTTCGATTGTCACTTCAGGAAGAACGGTAACCACAATCATCACAGTGTCGGGAGCACTATCCACATTGCCGTCGTTCACGATGAGCTGAGCCACATAGGTGCCAGCCTCATCGGCCACGAACGTTGGATTGACAAGCGTCGTATTCAACAACGCAGCACTACTCCCCACCGGCACCGTCGTGAGTGACCAAGAGAAGCTCAATGGATCGCTATCTACATCACTCGAGCCACTCCCATCTAACTGCACCGTAGCTCCAACTTGAAGGTTCTGATTCTGACCGGCTTCTGCCACGGGCGGCGAGTTGCCAGTGGTAATGGTCGCCGTATCCGGCGCACTGTCCACCGTGCCGTCATTGACGATCAGTTCCACTACGTAGGTCCCCGGTTGATCCACCACAAAGGTCGGCAACACCGCTGTGGCATCCGAGAGCGTGGCCGAACTGCCTCCCGGCACCGTCGTCAATGCCCATTGATAGCTCAACGGATCACCATCTACATCGCTCGATCCACTGCCATCCAGCGTCACCGTCTCATTCACCAGCACCGTCTGGTTCGGCCCCGCCTCAGCCACCGGCGGGGAGTTGTCAGTCGAAATCGTCACCGTATCCGGGGCACTGTCCACTGTCCCGTCATTGACGATCAGTTCCGCCACATAGGTGCCCGGCTGGTCCACAACCAACGTCGGCATCACCGCCGTCGCAGCCGACAGCGTCACCGTGCTGCCAACCGGCACACTCGTCAACGCCCATTGATAGCTCAACGGATCGCCGTCCACATCGCTCGAGCCACTGCCATCCAGCGTCACCGTCTCATTCACCAGCACCGTCTGGTTCGGCCCCGCCTCAGCCACCGGCGGGGAGTTATCTGTCGAAACCGTCACGATATCGGCCACGCTGTCCACCGTGCCATCATTGACGATCAATTGCACCACATAGGTACCGGCCGCATTCGCAAAAAAAGTGGGTGTGACTGCGGTTGAATCCGATAACGCGGCCGAGCTTCCTGATGGTTCCGATAGAACAGTCCACGAGAAGGTCAAGCCATCTCCATCTACATCGCTGGAGCCGCTCCCATCGAGCGTCACCATCTCACCAACCAGGACGGTTTGATCGGCACCGGCATTTGCAACAGGTGGCGTATTTTGTGATGCCACACAAGGATTGGGGCCAAGCGGAAATCCAGATTGCCCAAACGCACCGGTGACAAACGTCACGTCGGTCATGTCAATCACTCCACTGTCGTCCGTGTCTGCACAGAGACATTGAGCATTGACAGCCAAATCGGCACCAAAACAACTGCCCACAATAGATGCATCCAGAATATTCACCACTCCATCATTATTCAAATCAGGATCAGGTGCCAGCGCCAATACTGTCGATGGCCAAGCCAACGCCAACACACAGAGCATCAATTTGAGCATCCGCATGCCTGTCAATGTAGCGATATGATATTCCCTTGATATATTGCTATTCACCATCCTCGTCTCCCTCGCTATGCGTTGAGTATGTGCCTCATTATGAACTCTTCTGGGCCTGTTGAAAAAAGCCACCAGCGGCGTTCTCGCCATTTTCCCGTACTCACGTAGTGCCAGTACGCTCCGCGCGCAAAAATGGCTGTGGCCTTGCTGGACGACTTTTTTGAACAGCCCCTATCCTACTGAGAGCAAACAGCTTCCTGGCGAAATTTTGGCCTTGATATCTTCATTTTTCAACACTCCCTTTCTGCGTCAGCCACCGCCCTGCGAACAAGCCTCCCAACCCTGTTCCAAACAAGAGCAAGGTTCCCGGCAAGGGCACAGGTTGCACATCCGTCACCGTGATTGTTCCATGCTGAAGAGCGATAGGAGAAATTGGTATGCCAAATGGTGCAGACAAGATCACATCGTTGAGTAGGAGGGATGAAGAACCGATGGCTACGGCATCGAACATGATCAAAGCCAACACTCCATCCCCGCTGGAGCCAAACGCACCAATTGTGAACTCGGCAAAGTTAACATCAGGCGCGGCCACATCCGATTCCGCTATTTGTGGCGGAAGAATGATAGAGGGAAGAAAGTTGCCTGACACGAGACTTGCCGCATGCAGAACGCTGGAATTAAAATCAAGGTCAAATTCATAGGCATTGAGATTTGTCACATCTGTGACCACTACACCAACATCTATCGAATCCCCGACCATGATAGTCGTGTGACTTTGAATGCCTGGAGTCCCAGGATCAAGATCTATCATGACCGATACGGCTCCAACTTCTGTTCCCGTTCCACCTATCACCAAACACATGGCCACACTCAACATCCACTGTTTCATACTACCCTCCACTGTTTTTTCCGACTGATGTTTTCCAACGATCTATCCCTGATCAGCATTCTTTCTTTTCACACACCACAGGCTTGTTAGACATCTCCTCAACCTCTATGACTCTCAAAAACAGCCGATTCTGTCGTCTTATAGGCATCTGCCATTGAATCTGACAAACGTCTCCACTATATTGATAAGGTTGACGAAACGTCCCAGGAAAATTGTAAAATTTTTGGTAATTTTGGTAATTTTTGGAGATAGTTGTGGTACGGAATGCTTCCTGATGACCAGTCGTTAACTTTCGGGCCGTTTCAACTTGATTCAGCAAAACAGACCTTATGGAAGGGGGCGGAACGTCTCCCCCTCACTCGCAAAAGCTTTGTGGTCTTACGTTATCTTGTCGAGCGCCCGCAACAACTCGTCACCAAACAGGAATTGTTAGAGAGACTGTGGCCTGATACGACCGTGGGTGAGGCTGTACTCAAGACCTGCATGACGCAGATTCGCCGAGCCTTGAACGATCAGGCAGAGAACCCAACCTTCATTGAAACCGTACATGGGCATGGCTACCGGTTTTTAGGATTTACTCCTGAGCACCATGACCCTTCGCCTCCTGGTGATTCCTCAGACCTGTTTGGACGAGATGACGAATTAGCCCAATTGCAAACAGCCTTACAACAAATGCTTCAAGGCCACCGCCAATTGGTCTTTATCACCGGGGAACCAGGCATTGGCAAAACAAGCCTCGCCAATACCTTCGCGACGCAAGTGGGGATGACTTCCAGTATCAACATAGGATATGGCCAATGCATTGAACAATACGGATCTGGAGAAGCCTACCTTCCTTTTCTTGAAGCCTTGAGCCGCGTATGTCGGCAGCCCGGTGGAGATACGCTCAGAGCACTCCTCCATCAACATGCTCCCACCTGGCTCATTCAGTTGCCTGGCTTGTTGGAACCTGCCGATCGACAAGCATTCCTTCCCAAGGTCATCGGTGCTACTCCAATCCGTATGATGCGGGAACTAGCGGACGCCTTAGAAATGTTCACGACCACTCAGCCTCTCATGTTATGCCTAGAAGACTTGCATTGGCTGGATCCTTCTAGTGTTGAACTACTGAATTATCTCGCACGCCAATCAGGCCTCGCACAGTTATTGATCCTTGGTACGTACCGCCCCACCGACCTGATCCAATTCACCCATCCGTTGAATGCGGTGAAACACGACCTTCACATTCATGGACTCTGCCAAGAACTCGCTTTGCAACCTTTGACAGAAACGCAAACCACGCACTATTTGAGTAGTCGCTTAGATCAAAAAAAGAATGATCGTCATCTATTGGCTTCTCTTGCCCGCACCATACATGGACAGACAGACGGAAACCCACTGTTTATTGTGAATCTGGTCAACTACTTGTTGAGCCAAGGTCTTCTGGTTCACACCAACCACACATGGCAGTTAACCGACCCGTCAAAGCCCTTTCCTATCCCCTCAGCCCTCGGACATTTTCTAATGTTGCGGATGGCTCAACTGACATCTGAGACACGTGCCCTATTAGAAGTCGCCAGTGTTGCCGGCAAGAATTTTTCAACGACAGTTATCTCAGCTGGCTTAGAGATAGAGCCTGAGCAAATTGATCGACAATGCCACGCTCTGGCACAAACAGGCCAATTCATTCAAGAAATTGGCCTCAGCACATGGCCAGACCAGACCATCACCATGACCTATCAGTTTTGTCACACGCTCTATCAAAATACCCTGTATGAAAATCTCCTACCGGCACGCCGCGTCGCCCTCCATCGCCAAATGGGCGAACGGCTTGTCCAAGCATATGGATCACGGTGCCAAGAAATCGCACCAGCATTAGCCCTCCATTTTGAACGAGGTCAGGAACCGAACCAAGCCAGTCTTTATCACCAGCAGGCTGGAGAAGATGCGTTCCAACGAAACACTCCCCATGAAGCCACCCGCCATCTCACCAAAGCTCTGGCCATACTCCATACTCTCCCTCAGCAGCCAGACCACAGTCAGCGTGAGCTACGATTGCAATATTCACTCGGCCTTGCCCATTGTTTTTCTGAGGGATTTGGGTCGCCAGAAGCCCGAAAGGCTTTTGAACGCAGCCTGGAGCTTGTTCGACAATCATCCGACCCCCACCAACTCTTTCCTGTGCTTTTTGGGCTACTCCGTTATTATGGGTGTTCGGGGCAGGCCAAGATTGCTTTAGACCAAGCCGAACATTTGATTCAGCTCACTGAACGTTCTCCTGATCCAGCAATACGCGCCCTTGCCCATGAGGCAAAGGGCGTCGCCTCAGTTTTCCATGGTGATTTTCACACAGGACAGAAACATGCTGAATTTTCTCTATCGATTGATCTACCTGAATCGGCCAACGCCATATTCATGCAATGTGGAGAGGATCCAAGAAACGTGAGCCCATGTTTCTTGGGATTTGCCTTGTGGGCCCGTGGGTACCCGGATCAAGCTCGTAAGGTACTACAACACCACGCCATGGCCTACCACAATCACCTCATTGGGGTTTATCGAGTATCGACCCAGATTGCACTGGCACTCTTTCATCGCATGAATCAAGAATATTCTGAAGCTCTCCAGGTTGCCACGACGGCCATCGCCATGAGCAAGCATGAAGGTTTCCCCCATTGGTACACAGAAGGGGCGATTATCAGGGAGTGGGTTACCATCATGATGGGGCAGGGAGCGGAAGGAGATCTGATTTCTCTCGACCAAAGCTTGGCACAGCTCACCTCATTGGGCCATCGCGGACAACTCACGATTCATTTGGCGGCCAAAGCCGAAGTCTGCCTCCATACGAGGCAGTATGAGGCAGGCCTTGCCACAATTGTGGATGGCTTACAATTTGTGCAGGAGACTGGAAATCACTGGTTCGAGGCAGAGTTAATTCGGTTACGAGGTGAGTTGCTCATGGCGACTGACCAATCCAATTCTCAACAAACAGCCCACGATGCCGAAGCCTGTTTTCATGAATCTCTCAATATTGCGCAAAAACAAGATGCCAAAATTTTTGAATTGCGCGCGATGATGAGTCTCTCCCGCCTCTGGCAACAGCAAGGCCATGGGAAGAAAGCCTTTTCTCGCTTGCACCCCCTCTACGACTGGTTTACCGAAGGCTTTGGCAGTCGAGATTTGCAAGAAGCCAAAATAGTATTGGACTCCTTGGAGGAATAACCCCGTCGAATTCATAAAACCCGCTATCTGCCCTTGCTTATTCCCAATGAGCGAGAACCACATTACGCGTTTTTAGTAAAAGCTGTTTCATCGAGGGGATGCTTGACACGTCTCATTGAAAATCTCTAGCCTACCAAAAGGCTAAGAAATAGCGGTAAAGCACAAGGTAAGGAGGCGAATCTATGGAGGATCAGATTAGTGTTGACTCACGGATATGTGGCGGGAAGCCATGTATTCGAGGCACCAGGATCATGGTCAAAAATATTCTTGGCCTCATGGCTGGCGGGTATACCGTAGAGCGCATTCTGGAAACCTATCCTGAACTAACACACGAAAATGTGGCGGACGCCTTAGATTATGTCAGTCAGGTGATCGACGAAGAAAAAGTGATTCCTCGTGCCTGATTCATTTGTTGTCCTTCTTGATCAAAACGTCCCTCGTACGATCGTTCCCTGGCTTCGACATCTTAAACCAACATGGATGGTTCACCATACCTCAGATGTGGGTCTGTCCGGAAAAGTTGATGAGGACATCTATTCCTGGGCACAACACCATCAAGCGCTCATCATCACCTTCGATGAAGATTTTGCCGATCAGCGTTCCTTTCCCTTGGGTGAGCACTGCGGCATCATACGTTTACGGGTCTGGCCAACAACTATTGAAGAGACACAACAGGCTCTCGACCGCCTGTTCAGCCAGGTTTCAGATGAGGACTTGTTAGAAGCCCTCGTGATTGTTGATCGAAATAGGATTCGTGTCAGACCAAGAAAGCGTGGTGAACCAACCTAAACAATCAGTGAAAAAGATCTACGACTGGTTCACTAAAGGCTTTGAGGCCCAAGAGCTGCAAGACGCAAAAGTTCTGTTAGTCAGATTAGAGTCAGTGCGAAGAGATTATCCAGTCCACTCTCGGTGTCCCCCCTTCACCTCTGCTGCTCACCCATTATCCCTTTTCGTCCAAGATTCAGCAGGCACTCATGACTGTAATGACTCATCCCCGAGTTGGGTGCATGACATACAAAGTGGACCTGTTGAAAAAAGCCGCCAGCGGCGTTCTCGCTATTTTTCCGTGCTCACGTAATGCCAGTACGCTCCGCGCGCAAAAATGGCTGTGGCCTTGCCGTCGACTCGCTCAGGGCAGGTCTGGACGGACCCCCGCTTTCGCAAGGGCAGGCTTCTTTGAACAGACCCGATACTGCTGAGAGCAAACAGCTTCCTGGCGAAATATGGCTCTTGATATCTTCATTATTCAACACTCACAAACTGGATGTTTTTCGTTTAAATCAAATGAAAAATGTTTAGAGAATATGAGAGATTGGAGTGTTTTATGAATCAGTACTGTTTCTTTCGTCTTGGGATCGCATTTTTTCTTTTTGGTTTTTCTCTCATCTTCATGTCTCCATCTGTTCGGGCCGATGGATTTCGCACCCCCTTTCAAAGTGCCTCCGCGGCCGGACAGGGAGGCGCCTTTATCGCGCAAGCCGATGATCCTTCCGCCATTCACTATAACCCTGCTGGGATGACCCAGTTACGAGGAGTGCAACATTCATTTGGCGCGGCATTTGTCAGCCCCAACGTCACATTTCGTAATGCAGCCGGTGACAAGGTCAACAATCGCGTGAGTGGCGGAGCCGTGGGTTTGCCACCACCAAGCCATCTCTTTGTGACATGGAATTGGCAAGATGACGATATTGGGTTTTTTCGTCGATTCGCTGTTGGGTTAGGCGTGGAATCGCTGTTTGGCTTTGCTAATACCTATCCCTCGTCTAGTCCGTTTGCTGGTGTCATCACCAAAGCCCAACTTCCCGTGATAGACATTAAACCCACCATGGCGTTTAAGGTGCATGACATGCTGTCACTTGGGTTCGGTGTGGATATCTTTACCTTTGCCAGTTTTATTGGGGAAGGCCATGCGGAGCGCCAATCTGTTGCCATAGGCAATATTCCCGGCACGTCACCTGGCGATCGATTAGAGTTGACCGGATCAGGAACCACTGCGGGGATCAATGCGAGCCTCTTGCTCACACCGTTTCGCAATGACGAGGGACACCCCTTGCTGAATCTCGGATTCGTGTGGCGCAGTCAGGCCGTTTTGCCCCTCAACGGTCAGTTGTTGGCAAATGGACAATTAGTCGCAGATAGTTCTTCCAGCATTAAGTTTCCGGAGATTTATGAATGGGGTATTGCTGGATGGCCGATTCGCAATCGCCAACACGAATGGAAACTGGAAGTCGATGTGCATTTGGTTCGCTGGCAAACCATTCGAAACTTCGATGTGACTCTTTCGAACGGGACCGTCATTCGTCAACCTCAACAATGGGACAATGCTGTCACGCTTTTCCTCGGAACTGAGTATACACGACTAGAGATACCCGCTCTCCCCGATTGGGACCTTGCCGTCCGCGCCGGCTACGTTCGCTCACAAACCCCAATACCTGACAGGAATTTTGACCCTGTCACCCCCGACTCAGACAATCACACATATTCTGTGGGTCTGGGCTTTTCCTGTGATGGGCACGCCAATTTTCTTGGGCTGATCTCTTGTCGCGGTGGCGATCCCGGTTTCTTGGTGCAACAAGGCATAGCCCTTGATTTGGCGTATCAATATGTCAGGTGGGATACACGAACCGTAACCGGAAGTCCGATTCCTGTCTTGAATGGCACCTATAAAACTCGCACTCATGTTGGCATGATTACAATGCAGATAAATTTTTACATGCCTATCAGGAAAGTGCACAAGACATCGTTTCGTGGTATAACGTCGCTTCCTGTTTGCCGATTATCCCTCATGGAGGAGGTGCGAGATGGTTTATGAATCGTTTACCGCTGAGCGGTTCTTTTCCGAGATTACCACTGAAGCCGAGGCCCGGAGGTTGCTGTGGCGCAGTCGCTTTCAGGGCAAAGAGTTTCAATGCCCGACCTGTCAGGCAGAGGCCTTTTATGCCATCCAAACGCGGCCTGAAGTCCGCACGTGCCGAATGTGTCTTCGACAAGTGCGGTTGCGGGTAGGGACCATCTTCGAGGCATCTAAGACCTCTCTGCTTCTCTGGGTGAAGGCGGTGTTTTATGTCATGCAGGGCAAACGAGGGATGTCCGCGCAGGAACTCCAACGGCATTTGGGGGTGAAGTCGTATGGCCGCGTCTGGGGGATGCTACAAAAGATTCGCACCGCCTTGCGTCATCGGGATGCGAGTTACCAGGTGGGCGATGGCGTGTTGGAGTTGGATGCCGGGACGTTTGGCCGTCGGGTGAGCGGCAATCAATGTGATGTGCTGGTGGCCATTGAGACCAAGGCGTGGGTGGATGCGAAAGGCCGAGCCTGCAGTCGAGCCGGGTTTGCCAAGGTGCTGGTCGGAAAAGAAACCAAAGCGCAGGCGCAACAACTCGTGAACACAGGAGTTCGGGCTGGTGCCATGGTGAATACTGATGGGAGTCCGAGCTTGCGCCATGTGCAAGGTGTTGATGTGGATTATCAAGTCGTCTCTGGAGATAAGGAAGCGTGTGAACGGTGGCTGCCTTGGGTCCATACATTTATTTCTAATGCGAAAGCTTGGGTCAATGGCACGCATCATGGAGTACGAGCGAAACATCTGGGTCGGTACTTGGGGGAGTTTACCTATCGGTTCAACCGCCGCCATGATGTCCCGCGCTTGTTTCATCGAGCAGTGGTGGCGTGCTTATTGGCCCCGCCAGTCACGTTTTGTGCACTTTCCTGATAGGCATGAATTTTTAACTATCTCTGCTTTCTCGCACCCAACATCGTCTGCTGCGCACTATCACATGGGCTTCATAGGCCCGGTTGAGTTAAAAATCATCGCAGACATGCCGATCTTTCCCCTCTTCCATCAAATCTTCAAAACCCATTTTTGGCAGCATACCAGCCGCCAACTTCCCGCATTCCCGCATTTTCTGTAATTCTGGTTTGCTCATCATCTCTTTGGCGTATTCCATACCTTTGTCCTGAGCTTCATCTCGATTCCCACTTCTGCACAGCCCTTTCAGCTCGGCTTCTATTTTCTTCCCTTCCTCGTCCAAACCTTTTAACGCCGACCGATCAATCGTTTTCATACACGCCATGGCCTCCTGCATCTTTCCCATATCCATATTTTGCATATTTTTCTGGATCTCTTGCATCCTTTGCATCTTTTCCCTATCCATAGGCATGCTGGGGGGCATATTGGGTGGCATCTCAGAATTACCTTGAGCAAAAACGGTCACAGGGAGAAGCAGAACCAGAACAAGCATATGTCTCATGAGAATACCTCCGTTAAAAATGTTGGCAGTGATATACACACAATAGTTATACAGTGGTGTAACGATCAAAAACATCTTTCTTCCTCTCCATCTTGGGCGAAGGATATTAAAATGTAAAAACTCTCGAAAAGTCAAAATAGCCACCTTATTTTTAGGATCAAAATTCGTTAGTGACCATCTATCTTGAGTGTTCTTTTGTCATGCACAGACAAATTTAGACAAAAAAAGAGGCAGTCCAAAAGGCGCTCTTGCCCTCTTGACTGCCTCAATTCTCTTACGATTTTCTTGTAAATCTTTACGGCATTTATCTCTCAACGATTAGAGTGAGAGACAAATGTCTTAGTTGAAAGGTAATCTCATAGAACAATACCACTAAGATTAACCAGCCGGATCAGAGGATTCTTTTTTATCAATGGGCAATGGAAATGAAATGATAATCCCTCCCATCACATCCCCCAATTTCCAGTCTCGTTTTCCACTCAAAATATGCCCATTGTGGCAATTCACGCATGCCTTAGAGACCGCTCGATCCGCATAGATGGCTTTAAAAAATCGTTTATCCCCTCTCGTAATAATGCCGCTATAGACCTCATCAGGATCCTCAGCCACCACTTTCAATCCTGCTTCTTCAAAGACGTTACTTGGGCCATTTTCTTCATAAATAGGCCAGAGACTTGCTAGGCGATATCGAAGACCAGACCCACCCATTTCAACAACCCGTCCCGCCATTAACAACATTTGTGCCGGGAGCGGAAGCGCCTTCCGCTGTTTCCATGCTTCAACGGCAATTACCACACGCTCTTCCTGTAATCGATCTACGACATGAGTGGTATACAACCCGCGATCCGCTGCAATAACCGCATGAATATAATCAGCCACAACTTCAGGTGAAAAGCTTACCTCGACCTTTTCCTCGTCAGCAGCAAAGGCCGCCCCCACAGATCCAAAAGCAAAAACGAAACTCACGAGGAATCCGATCATACGACATTTCGTGTTCATAACCGCCCCTCCTTTCGTCAGATTTGGGAACAACCTCAGGCCACACTTAATTAGCGTTAGAGATCTCTGATTCGTGTCAGATATTGTCGATACGTCTCAATCACCTTATCGCAACTCAAAACTCATACTCCTACTATGGAACTTGCAATCGTTTCGATGGAACAATTTCCTGCCCCTCTTCCAATAACTCCAACCCAAACCTGGGATTGTGCTCTATTTCATGTGCGCTCCGCCGACCCTTTGGAGACTGGAAGGTGAATTGTGCCGAAGTCATCCCCTTGGATTTGACGTTCACCGTTTGTTCGATAAATTCATTGACCCCAGGATGCCAGGCCGCCAAGACGTATTCTCCTGGTGGTATATCCTTAATCATAAACTTGCCATCTTCTTTGGTGATAGAAAAATACGGATTCTCGGCGACTAGCCCCCAGGAAAACATATAGGGATGAAATCCACATTGCATCACAAATACATTCCGCCCTTTTCGCAAATGAATTTGTTCCACCATGGGTTCGCCCGCCATATATTTCTTTCCAAAAAACCCTGCATACTCAAGAAAAGGATTCATGGGTAACGGTCGATTAAACAGGACTCGTGCGCCACGCTTTCTGGCCGTTTCATAACCTTGAATATCATGCTCGACTGGATCCATATTCACTACTTCAATTTCATCACGATCTTTAATGACGTTCACAAATGGCAGAAACTCACAATCAATTGACTCAATCCTGACCTTCGGCAAGGAAAATGGTTTGCCTTTGGTCACATCCTTGACCATGACCACGACATCCTTCAATTCCCCCTTGGGCCCAATGATAAAATCGTCAACAATGCGCCATCCCGTCCCTGTAGAAATTGTTCCACAAAATACCGGGTCTGGAATCGTTACCAAATTGAAGGCCATGGGCCTCGGCTTCCCGCCTTCGATGGTCACCGTACCCTGAATCGCTCCTCCATTCGTAACCTTAATTTCTTCGTAGGACCAAACTGGTGCCTCTAGGAATAGTCCCAACCCTATCCCAATGACTCCTATGACAAATAATTTCCAATTCATGAGCTCCTCCACATATCAATAACTTTATCCAGGGGGTTGTCCACTTTATATGATCATCCAATCGTCTTTATCAGCTAGACTCTTTCCGAACAAGCTCTTTCGCCTTCTCAATTTGGTCAGAGGTCATGGTCAGTTCCAATTTTTCCAGATCCTTTTTAGCGATCCTATCCCCTTTTTTAGCCGCCAATGTTAACCATTTGTAGGCAATGAGAAAATCTTGCGGGACTTTATCTTCCCGTGAAGCATACAAATACCCTAAGTCAGCCTGAGCCTCTAAAAGACCCTGGGTTGCTGCTCGGGTATACCATTCAACAGCCTTCACCACACTTTGCTCAATACCTTCACCATTCAGGTACATTTGCCCTAACGCATATTGGGCCGGAGCCATCCCCTGGTCTGCGGCTTTTTGGAACCAATCTATAGCTTGCTCCACATCATTTTGGTCTCCTCGCCCTTGACGATAGAGAACGCCTAAATTATTTTGCGCACCAGGATGACCTTGTTCTGCAGCTAACCGAAACCACTTAATAGCTTCAGTAAAATTCTGAGGAACCCCGGTGCCTGCATTGAACATCCATCCCAGCGTGACTTGTGCATCCATATGTCCTTGTTCAGCAGCGAGTCGATACCACTTCGCAGCTTCCAACGCATTACGATCGGTTCCCTTTCCACTCACATACAGTTCCCCAAGAGCAGCCTGAGCTCCCACATGCCCGGCTTCAGCAGCAGCACGAAACTGTTGCAAGGCCTTTTCATATTCGCCTGCTTCCAGCGCCGTGACACCCTCCTGATAATTAGCTTCGACATTCTGACAACCAATCATTCCAGCTCCCAAAGCCAAACAACAGCTTAGCATGAAAGGGATGGCTAAACGTCTTTTCAGTAAATACATCGTCATCGTTCCACTCATACTTGTCCCACTTTGGAGCAATGGAGGCAATGGGTATTGTTCAATCTCATCTCGATTTATTATACACAAATCCTTTCCTGAATTGCCCGAAGTAAAATTACCCCATCTTCATCAAAAAAAACGGGGGAGCCCATTAAGGACTCCCCCGTTCAGAACTTCCCCGCGTTTTTCTAACCGCCCTCGGTTATTTAAAAGACGTGGGGGTAGGCTTAATGGGCTCAACTTGCTCCAATTCAGCCGATTTACTTCCTGCCGTTGCTGATCCACGGAGTGATTGAATCCGTTGATCATTTGGCGGCAATACTCGGAAGTATCCCCATTGGCCTGACTGGGCATAATTCAGACGCCCATTGGACCAGACATAATCCCCGCTATTGGCATTACGGCCACCAGCCGAGGACAGGAACACATCCAACCCTTCAGAACTAGCAAACTCCACCGTGCTGATCATGTCAGCGCCTTCCATGAATGGCTCAATTGGCCATTCATGATCTTCGATGGTGAACATCCCATTCTGCTCACTTGCGGCACCGAAGACATGGACCCGGACTGGATCTCCTGAATGAGCCATGATAATTGGCGTGACTGGATCTTTTGGATTATCCACCTCACACGGTTGGAACATCCGACCCAGTGAACAGCCCGCTTCTTCTCGATACGGGTAGGGTTCCGTCCGATAGTTCACGCCTGTGAGCCCTGCCACATTCTGCACATAGGGCATAAAGGCCGTCCCCATGATGTTGTCCTCGTCTTGGAAGTACAAGGCCGCATCACGGTAATTGGCCCGATTCTCTTGACCCGGGATCGTCCGATCTACGATCACGTCAGCTACCCAACTATTTTTCAGAGAAATATCGGCTCCGGTTTTAGGATCTCGATACTGTGACCCCTTCGGACCGATGATCACTCCTCCGAACAGTCCATTTCTGACGTTCATCGCAACATTTCCGAAATCCCACACCACCATTTGCATTTCCCCGTTGAAGGGATCGGCATAGTAGGTGTAGGTCCGACTCTTGCCTGGGGCCACAGTCTGATCTCCAGGATTGTTTCCGAGGTTCACTCCCAAGGAATCCTTTGGATCAAAGGCCATACCCATGGCCGAGAACGAGGCCCGACTTTCTTTCATCTTATTCGTGAGCTTCACTTTCATACAATCGCCCACGTTGACCCGCAGCGTCAGCGGCATCGGTTGCTCACCGGCCACCCGCGTTAAATCTTCTTCCAAGACATAAATCTTGGCATCAGGATTTTTGACTTCAATCTTTCGCTCAAAGTCCACTTCAATGGCTTCAGGCACATTCGGATTAAAGTCCATTTGCGGATAGTCAATGGCGACCACATTGAAATTTTTCACTGGAGCATCATCCGGGCACACTGGCAGCGCCTCAGGAATCCCCTCACTACCCGTTGCCTGATTTGGCAAGGGCTGGAGATCGTCAACAGGCTTGTCAAGCACTCGAATGATTCCCCATGATCCTTCAGAAAATTTAGAGAATCTTCCGTTGAAGAGGATGTAGTCCCCAGGTTGCCGCCGTGGACCACCAGCATCTGGCAGAACCAAGTCATACCGCTCCGCGATACCAATGTGCAGCGAGTTCTTCCGATTGGCATCTTCAGCATACCGCTCTGACAAGAACGTATGCCCCGCGAGGGTCATAACATTACTTTCATTCATTGTGACATCTAACATCCGAAGCACCATCGTATCTCCAACATATGCACGAAGCATCGGCGTGAATGGATCACCATGCGTCGCACTGCTAAAGAGTTGCGAGGTATCCGGATTGTTGGCCAACCGTTGGGCAAATGGTTCAGCCCTCCAGTTGAACGTCCCTCCTGTCGTATGCGTTCCACCATTGAGGAACGGCATCGGTGTCATTTTGATCAGTTCAGTCGCAGGCATAATGAAGGCCACCGTTCTCCCAGCCTCCAACGCCACTTCTACCGGCTGTCCGGGAGGATTCCCAGCAGTCACAACATTAACCGTATGCGGAACCGTGTCTTGAATGTGCAGCATGTATTCACGGAAGCTTCCGCCGACACCATGACCAATCCGCTCGGTATTGTGAATATCCGCAATCGGACCGGTCCGAATACGTTCCCCGGTCTTTGCGTTATGCCACGTTGACCCGAAGGGCTCGATGATAATCGTTCCCACCGCCCCATGAGGCCAAGTGGTTCCACCAAAGGCATGATCATGCCAGAACGTGGTCCCGACATCTGCATCAGCCCAGAACCGCTGCCACACGTATTCCACTGTCGCAATCTCACCGACAGCATGGTCATGTTTCAGTGGATGCGTAAAGGTCAGGGTTTTTCCGTCGATTTTAGCTATTCGAACGATTTCCCATTTACCCACTTGATCCACACCAACCATGATGGGGATCCCAACATGATACTGTTTAGCATTCGTAATATGAATGGTCTTATCACCGGCCTTAGCCGCCTTGGTGAGCTTGGCGTTCATTGGAACCGGCAAACCTTTCTCTTTTTCTTTCTTAAACTGATGGAACGGTCGCATGGACTGCTCATACGAAAAACCCGAAATCACACCATCCGAGGCTTGGTTATCAAACTGAATGAAGTGAAAATGGGTATTGATTTTCGATGATTGGAAGTTCGTGAGATCATCGTCCGTCCATTCACTTGTGAGGAGCCAATCCACACAATCATAAATATTGGCTCGCAAAATCAGAGGATATTTCAGGTCGTTATTCGCCCGTACGGCCTCTTCCTCTTCATGAACAACATAGATCAACCCATGCTTATCCACGATCGCCGGCTCACTCCCCTGAGCATCCGCTAAGGTGATCTCAGTTTCAATGAAGTGAACATTGTATTCTTGACGACCAGCACGCTCTGGACAAAGACTCCATCGGCCGTTTTCACCAGGCTCTGCAGGATAGACGCTGGGCGTTCCATCCTCTGCATGCTTGATGGGTTCGAGCCATGGCGCTCCATTATGATCCTTGGAGAAGGGTACCCGTTTTCCAAAATGCGGGGTCAGCCATGGCCAGGCCACCTTTCCAGTTTTTGGCTCAAACCAAATAGGCCGCCGTTCTCCTGGTTTATACCCCTGCCATTCTGGTTGGTACTTGGGATTTTTCCCCAGAGTGGATTCTTTTTCACTCATAGCTGTATTGCCATCCCACACCCAATCCAGCACCGTGGCATCATAGGCAACAAGCTGGCCTTTTTCGTCATCGGTATTTCCAGGTTTCCCCTGGTTCGCCAACTGCATTTCTACCCAATCTTTGATTGTGACGACTGGTGGGTCACTCTTCCAGTCGCTTTTCCCACTGGCCACAATCTTAAAGAGATCTCCAAACCAATTGACAGTCTTCCCAACCAACTTGTCTGAAGTCACCGGCTTTGCAATTCGATCCATACGGTCCGGAAGTTCGCGCAATGGCGGCATGACATCATTTTGGAAACCAGGCACTTGGAGCGTGTTGTACACTCGCCAGTAACCCCACATGCCCGCCACATAGTGATGGGCAACGTGGCAGTGATATAAAAAGTCTCCGGCCAGCCATTGGCACAGACCGGAACCACACTCGGTTTCCATGTCCAACGCTTCTGCTGGGCCAATGAGTTCCACGTCAACCCGATCCGATTTCGTCCGGATGACTGGATATTTTTGCGGTCCGTTTTGTCCGGTACTCCAAACTGGCATCTGCGTGGCCCGAGGGCTGCGCTGCCAGCGTATAGATCCCCCATGTGGATGGTGGGAATGGAACACTTCTGAACCACCGTGAATAATACGGAACTTTGCTGGATCGCCTAAATAGCTCCGTGGAATAGTCGGAGAGGCATCAGCAAAAGTGTAACTGCTATACGCCATGGATTCATCTTCAAACCCAAAGTACTCATGTTGAATATGCATGTTGTTGATGCCAAACGGTTCGCTTCGATAATTCAGCGCCCGGGCACCAGGCCGATACGCATCGGTCAATGGATCCCGTTGGGGAAGGAAGTCCCCATGCTTATTGACGGGCCGGAAGGCTTCATCACCAATCTCATGGTAAATGACGACGAATTCACGAAAAGCCGGCCCCGTCCCATTCTCGATCATCACCTGCCATCCACTTGTAGCCTCTGTGGCCGGACCTGTCCCTAACGGCTCCCAATACTTGGAACCCCGAGGCTCTACGATGAATGCGCCAGCAAGCCCCATAACCGTGAGCTCACGATCATTGCTCCCATTGGTGTGAAATTGGCGACCACCTTCTTGCGTATCAGGATGAATATACCATTCCATATTAACGGTTTGGCCTTCACCAGCTACCGAAGCTGGGTTGGTCGTGAGAGCAGGTTTCCCCGTATCGCTCATCACCATATCAGAACCATGAATATGAAGACTGACTTCTTCGCCAAATTCTAGCTGGTTACGCAAGGTAATTTTGACACAATCCCCTTGATTGCCACGAATGACTAAGGGTTGAATCCACTGATTCTGAACACCCGCAATGATTGCACCCGGGTCACTATGCCCAACTACCTCTCTGGCTGCTGCATTCTTGGCTTCCTCAGCTCGAACCTTGTCCACATTGTCAGTCAGGACATACATGTACCCGGGATAATAATCCAACCAGGCATTCAAGGTAATTTCCACATTAATTGCGGAAACGTCATATTTCTTGACCGGAGCTGCTGCCGGACATCGCCCTCCCTTATTTGACACAGGCTGGACATCAGGGTCAGACATCAGCAACCCATTTCCTTTTCCGCCACCATATTGATGCATCATGGACATCCCATTAAAGGTGCCGGTATCAGCTCCTTTGTGGTCCATTTCCTTTTGCATTTGCTCCATGAGACGTTGATGCTGAAGCTCAACTTTGGCAGCCCGCTCCGCTCGTCCCTCGACTGAGTTTTCGACAACGGTTTGGCCTTTGAGCTTTTCTGCCCACTCCGATGATTGAGATGTCATCCCCACGGGATGAACATGTTGAGAATTTACATCTTCAGCGCTCACAAATGATGGAGCCCCCCATAGGGTTGCTCCCCCAAATAGCGCCAAAAATGCCGAAACCGTAAATACAGCCCGCTTGCCGTGATACATGATCCGGCCTCCTTTACTTAAGGCATTTGGTGAATAAAAAATCAAAACTCAAGCTACCCACTGTTATGAACATCTCCTGTTTTGCTTTTCTAATGTATTTTCTAAATTTTGAATATTATTCATTTCAATCAAAAATTAGTGCCGACACTGGATATCCTCAATGTAGGTCAGGAGGTTGGGCATTCCGGAGGCCGGTCCATTACACCCCACCCAATGCCGGCGACAACAAGAAACGCAACATAAATGCCAAATTGCAATAACTTTGGAAAATAACGGCAATAGGTAGTATCCATAGGCATATGAATAAAACCAGACAGAAATTAAACAACCGCAAAAATAGGGCCATTTTTCTCTGTTTGTGGACAGAATATTTCCATGAAATGAAATAACATCATTTAATCAATGAGTTATAAGTCCAATATTTTGCACACAAAAAAACGCTAATTGATGATAATAGGGGCAGCTTTTTTGATCGTTCTGATGGTGGGCAGCTTGAAATTTTTTTGTAGGAAAGAATTGGAGAAACAAATCTTGCTGGAGTGTGCTACAAGAATTTTTCTCCCTAATCTGAAAAATCTAATTGAAAGGTAAAAGTATAAAAAAAGCGGGGAAGCCTTGCGACTCCCCCGCTTTGCTCGCCCTATGCGGCTGCCCTCATCACTTGGCAACCGTCGGAATGATTCGCGCCTTCGGCGCCTGCTCGTCCAGGGCCGCTTGCTTGTTCGACGCGGCCGACCCGGCTAATGGCAGAATGCGTTGGTCCGTGCTCGGCAACACCCGCAGATACCCCCATTGCCCTGATTGGGAATAGGGTAACCGGCCATTACTCCACACATAGTCGCCCGCCAAGGCCCATTTGCCACCCGCGGACGGCAGGAACACATCCAGTCCTTCCGAGCCCGAGAACTCTACCGTGCTGATCATATCTGCTCCGGGTAAGAACGGCTCAATCGGCCATTCATGTTTTTCCACCGTGAACATCCCATTTTGCTCACTGCTGGCTCCAAAGACATGAATTCGCACTTTGTCGCCCGCATGCGCTTCTATGGTGGGCGTCACGGGGTCCTGCGGATTGTCTACTTCGCAGGGCTGGAACATCCGTCCTAACGAACAGCCCGCTTCTTCCCGGTGCAAGTAGGGTTCGGCCCGGTAGTTCACCCCGGTTAACCCGGCCACATTTTGCACATAGGGCATAAAGCTGGTCCCGATGATGTTGTCTTCGTCCTGGAAGTACAAGGCCACATCCCGATAGTTGGCCCGGCCTTCATTGCCTTGGATGGTGCGATCGATGAGCACATCCGCATGCCAGCTATTCTTCAGCGACACATCTTCGCCTGTTTTCGGATCCCGATACGTGGACCCTTTGGGGCCGATGATGATGCCCCCAAACAAGCCATTGCGCGGATTGGTGGACACATTGCCCCAGTCCCACACCAAGGTCTGTGTTTCCCCATTGAAGGGGTCGGCATAGTAGGTATAGGTCCGGGATTCGCCCTGGCCTACCGTTTGGTCGCCCTCATTGTTCCCCAGGTTCACCCCTTGGGAGTCTTTGGGGTCAAAGGCTAAGCCAAATGCGGAGAACGAGGCTCGGCCTTCTTTCAACTTGTTCGTCAATGTGACTTTGAGGCAATCCCCTACGTTGGCCCGTAGCGTTAACGGCATGGGTTGCGCATCCGCTGACACTTGTTGCACTTCATCCTCGAGGACGTAAATCTTGGCCTCCGGGTTGCGCAGTTCAATGGTCCGCTCAAAGTCCACTTCAATGGCCTCTGGCGCATGCACATTAAAGCTCATCCCGGGATGATCCATGGCCACGACATTAAATGCTTTGACAGGCGCATCTTTCGGACACACCGGTAAGGGTGCTGGCATCCCAGGCTTGCCATAGGCTTTGGTGGGCAAGGGCTGCAGGTCCTTGACTGGTGCATCGAAGACCCGAATGATCCCCCAGGCGCCTTCCGAGAACTTGGAGCTGCGCCCATTAAAGAACATATAGTCCCCGGCTTGATGCCGAGGGCCCCCGGCTTCGGGCACGACCAAGTCATAGCGTTCGGCAATCCCAATATGCAGCGAATGCTTGCGATTGGCTTCTGCGGCATACCGTTCAGACCAGAACGTGTGGCCTGATAGGGTAAACACATTACTTTCGTTCATCGTCACATCCAACAGCCGGAAGACTATGGCATCCCCGAGGTACGCCCGAATCATGGCCGTACTGGGATCCCCATGGGCCTGGCTGCTGAAGATCTTCGATGGATCCGGGTTGTTGGCCAAGCGTTGCGCGAAGGGCTCGGCCCGGAAATTTAAGGCCCCCCCTGTGGTATGGGTGCCGCCGTTTAAGAAGGGCATCGGGGTCATTTTGATCTTGTCGTTGGGCGGCATGATAAACGACACGGTCCGCCCCGCTTCTAGGGCCACATCAATGGGTTGCCCGGGCGGATTGCCGGCCGTCACGACGTTCACCGTGTGCGGCACTGTATCCATGATATGCACCATTAACTCCCGGAAGCTGCCCGCCACATCATGGCCCACCCGTTCCACCGCATGAATATCGGCCACAGGCCCGGTACGAATCCGTTCCCCCGTCACCGGATCATGCCAGGTGGAGTTGAACGGCTCGGCGATCATCGTGCCGACCGCCCCATGCGGCCAGGTCGTCCCGCCAAAGGCATGGTCATGCCAGAACACACTGCCTACATCCGCATCCACCCAGAACCGTTGCCGCACATATTCCACCGTGACGATGTCATCTACCGGATGTGCATGTCGTAACGGTTGCGCAAAGGTCAAGGTATTACCATCAATTTTGACAATACGCCGCACTTCTTTCCCGACCACATTATCGGCGCCAATGAGGATCGGAATGCCCACATGATATTGTTGAGCATTGCTCACCTGCAGGGTGGTGTCGCCGGCCTTGGCCGCCTTGGTCACCTTGGCATTCATTGGAATCGGCAACCCTTTTTTCGTCGGCTTCTCAAATTGCGTGAATGGCCGCATGGACTGTTCATACGAAAACCCCGAAATCACGCCATCTGACGCTTGATTGTCAAACTGAAAGAAATGAAAATGCGTATTGATCTTGGACGACTGAAAGTTGGTGATATCATCATCTAACCACTCACTCGTCAACATCCAGTCAATACAATCATACACATTGGCCCGCACCACTAAGGGGAACTTCTTGTCGTTGTTGGCCCGTACCTCCGCTTCTTCTTCATGCACCACATACAGCAACCCATTCGGGTCCACGATGGCCGGCTCCTCGCCTTCCGCCGCGGATAATTCAATCGGCAGCTTGATGAAATGTACATTGTAATCTTGTGAGCCCGCTCGATCCGGGCACAAACTCCATGGGCCGTTCTCCCCGGGTTTGGCTGGCTCCACCGATCGCGTGCCATCTGCATTCAACCGAATCATTTCCAACCACGGGGCGGGATTATGATCATTGGAGAACGGCACACGCTTGCCAAAATGGGGCGTCAACCACGGCCAGGCCACCTTGCCGGTGGTCGGCTCAAACCATATGGCGCGGCGTTCCCCCGGCGTATAGCCTTGCCATTCTGGGTGGTATTTGGGATTCTCCCCAATTGTCGGCTCTTTCTCGCTCATGGCCTTGGTCCCGTCCCACACCCAATCAATGACCGTGGCATCATAGGCTTTCATTTGCCCCAGCTCATCATCTTTATGCCCTGGTTTGCCTTGATTGGTCAGCTGCATTTCTACCCAGTCCTTGATCGTGACCACCGCTGGCTCGGCTTTCCACTGACTCTTGCCGTCTTTGACAATCGTAAACTGCTTCCCAAACCAATTGACCGTCTTGCCCACTAAGTGATCCGAGGTCACGGGCTTCTGAATACGATCTAATCGATCGGGCAATTCCCGTAATGGCGCCATCACGTCATTTTGCACTCCGGGGACCTGCAGGGTGTTATACACCCGCCAGTAGCCCCACATGCCCGCGACATAGTGATGGGCTACATGGCAGTGGAACAAGAAATCCCCCGCTAACCATTGGCACAATCCCGACCCACATTCGGTTTCCAAGTCTAAGGCTTCAGCCGGCCCAATGACTTCCACGTCGACTCGATCCGACTTGGTGCGAATGACTGGATATTTGACCGGACCATTTTGGCCCGTATTCCACACCGGCATTTGCGTGGCTCGGGGACTGCGTTGCCACCGAATGGCGCCCCCATGCGGATGATGGGAATGAAACACTTCTGAGCCCCCATGCACAATGCGGAACTTGGCGGGATCGCCTAAGTAACTTCGGGGAATCGTCGGGGCCGCGTCCCCAAACGTATACGAGCTATAGGCCATCGATTCATCTTCGAAGCCAAAATATTCATGCTGCACATGCATGTTGTTGATGCCAAAGGGCTCACTGCGATAGTTGAGCGCCCGGGCCCCCGGCCGATAGGCATCCGTTAAGGGATCCCGTTGCGGTAAGAAGTCCCCATGTTTGTTCACCGGACGAAAGGCTTCGTCCCCCACTTCATGATAGATGAGCACGAATTCCCGGAAGTCTGGCCCGTCTCCATTGTCAATCATGACTTGCCACCCACTACTGGCTTCGGTGGCTGGGCCCGTCCCTAAGGGTTCATAGTAATTGGACCCGCGCGGTTCCACCACAAACACCCCAAACAAACCCATAACCGTGAGTTCTCGGTCATTGCTGAAGGTGTGAAATTGCCGGCCACCTTCTTGCGTGTCCGGATGGATGTACCATTCCATACTAATCGTTTCGCCTTCTTCCGCGACGGACGCCGGATTGGTGGTGAGGGCCGGCATGCCCGTGTCACTCATGACCATATCTGACCCATTAATATGTAAGCTGACTTCTTCGCCAAACTCTAGGGCGTTGCGCAGGGTGATTTTCACACAATCCCCTTGATTGCCTCGAATTACCAAGGGTTGAATCCATTGATCTTGGATCCCATTTTTCACTCCGCCTGGATCCTGATGGCCCTCCTTCTCCCGGGCCTCAGCATTGCTGGCTTCTTCGGCCCGAATCTTGTCCAAATCCTTGGTGAGGGCATACATGTACCCCGGGTAATAATCCAGCCATTGATTTAAGGTGATTTCGGCATTGATCGCGGAAATGTCGTAGGCACGCACGGGAGCCGTCTTGGGACATAACCCGCCTTTGCCGGACACCGGCTCTGCCCCTGCAGTCGTGGCCAGCAACCCATTGCCGGGGCCCCCGCCATATTGATGGATCATCGACATGCCATTAAAGGCGCCGGTATTGTCGCCGTTGTGGTCCATATCCTTTTGCATTTGCTCCATCATCCGTTGATGTTGCTGCTCCACCAGCGCCGCACGCTCCGCGCGGCCTTCCATCGAGTTTTCCACAATCGTTTGCCCTTTGAGCTGCTCCGCCCAGCCGGGGGATTGTGATGACATTCCAACAGAATGAACATGCTCAGTCGAAGCATCCTCAGCGCTTGCCATGGACGAAGTTCCCTCGAAGGTCGCTCCCCCAAATAGTGCCAAGAACGCGGAAATAGTCAATAACGTCCTCCGCTTACCTTGATGCATAGTCCGGCCTCCTTTAACTACGATAACTATGATAGTTTAGTGAATAAAAAACAAACCCTACATTGAATACTGATATTGATTGTTTAATCTATTGATTTTCTGGATTAGTTCAACGGCTTATTTGTGTAAGAAACAAGTCGAGCGCTGCGCTTCCTCCTGTTTCTCTTTTGATTCGGTAGTTTGGGTATTCCGCAGGCAGGTCCAGTCCTCCATCCAGTACCAATACCATGGTGCAGGCAACATAAATACCACAAACCTCATGCCCGTGACAAAAACAACTTTACACTGCCACAATGATAATAGTGATAATAGATTCTCAAAAAACACAACAAATATATGTAGATAGCCAAGCTAGGTCCAATATTCCCCAAGCTTAGACAACTAATATTTGTATTGGAAAATTTTAAATAATGATGAGGGAAAAGGCAGAAATGCGAAGAGTGAGGAAATGAAACAAATTCGTAACGTGTTTTTTTTTGGCCGGAAGAACTAAGACTTAGAAGGTGGGTATTACACAATAAATCTCCTTTGGTATCGCAAAGAACTTAAGGAAAAGTCTGAGCTTCCCTGACTCCTAAAACTCAAAATCCCCCTCAATGCTGTGAAATCATAACAAATTCTTACTGTATTTCTCTTTCATTTTTTTCGATTCTTACTTTACCCCCTCCCTTTCTGGAAAAGGGAGGGGGCATTTTCAGTATTCCATTCAATAGGTATACTCAGAAGGCAATACCTAAATAGGCACCTGCCGTACCAAAATTATTCGTCGTATCGGTTTGTCCTGCAGCTAAATGGTAACGCCCATCCACACCCAGATGAATGGCCTTCCACACGCGGAATTGGGCACCAACAGCAAACTGTACCCCAATATCCAAAACTGTCGTGTCATCTGAAGGAGGACTGATGACATGGAAATCTAATCCCACAGGAATAATCCAGGGTCGGAAACGGCTTCCCTCCATAAACATAATTTTTGGCGCTACATCCACAGTCAGCATGCTGATTTGAACTTTCTCTTTCCTTACCGAACAAGTTGGAACTCCGGCAACCCCACAAGTCGACGGAACAGCTTGCGTGACCCTCTTGGAATCAAATCGTTTGAATTCCACTCCAATTTCCCCTAATATCCATGCGCCTGGGAATAAATTCCACACATCTTTCGTAAGGACTAAGTCCAGTCCAGCACCTACATAATAGCCTGAATCTCCGCTATTATTTCCCTGAAACCCAAAAGCATCCGTAAAGACCTCCCCGGACCGATCACTTGTTGCCCAAGCCCCACCACCTCGAAAGAAGACCATATTTCCAGTCTCCTGTTCCGCTCCTGGAGACGAAGAGAGTGTTTTTTGCTCCAATCGTTCCAATCGTTCTTCTACTGTGGCAGATTGAGCAACATCCGTTCCCCCCATAACGCCTAACATGGCCAACCCACATAGCCCACTGAGTACAATGAATCGCCCTCTGTTCATCCTGCGACCTCCTTTTAAAATTAGTACGTATATTCCATCACTCACAAACCATTTTCCAGCAGATGAAACCTCACTAACTGGGGATTATGTATCATGACATCATGCCATGTTCCGAAATACAATGGACAAGCTTTTTCAACCTAGTCATTCCTTCTATCATCAAAATCGCGAATCGGATTTATAAAGAACCCTCTGATCTGCACATCATCACAAGATGACTCCTTTAACAAAAACAATCCTTCCACAGCAATTTATAAGGGGGGATAGAGTAATACCCTAAACTTACAAAAACTCCCTATTTCTCCCACGTCTTCCAAGTGGGGAAATTGAATTTTTCTTGTAATAGGCTAGAGGGCATTACAAATGTAACGAGCGTAGGCTTTGTGGATAACGGCACGACATATCACAACTTCAAAAAAAACCTTGACTGATTTTCCTTCGCACTGAAGAGGTGTGCGCTGCGCCAACTGCCGCAGCGCATGGACGCCGAACACTTTAAGAATGAACCGGCTCAGAAGCAGCGCGGGCCATCAGCTATCAACTTTCCCCTTCCTGCTCCACATTGCCCTTTTGAAAGTTTCGACGTTCTCGAGGCTGGACCACCTCACACCTCCCTCCCCAGTATTAGATCAAAAAACAGCAACAACGGTGCCATCAACAACATTGAGGAGCAAAAAGCCACAACCACCAATACCAGGGCATCTAAAGGACCTGCTATCAAAGAGCTCTAGTGAAAAAGTTATAGGCACAATTTCCACAGTCTGTGGCCTTAACCAATGTACGCATCAAAACATTCGTTTTTTCAGCAGCTTATGCGTCTAAAAAATGGAACACCCGGCAACACGAAGTGGGGCAATTTAGGGCAGGTGGCGTAGATTTAGGAAATATTACAATCTCGTAATTTGTTGTAGAGACTTGATCGACTGATGTTTAGAAGTCTGGCAGCACGCGTTTTATCTCCCTTGGTATCATGAAGGGCCTGTAGAATCTGTCTTCGTTCCGCTTCCAGGCGTGCGACTTTCCCAATGCTATTCAAATCCTTTCTTCCTGATTTTCCTTTTTGCTCAATAAACAAATCCTTTGGTTCCAGAGTTTGAGCATGACACGTCACTACTCCACGCTCAATAATATTTTCTAATTCTCGAACATTACCCGGCCACTGGTGTTGGCTCAAGATGAACTGCGCCTCTTGGCTCACTATCATTGGAGCACGACCATGTTTTTGGGTAGACTTTTGCAAGAAATGCTCGACTAATACAGGAATATCTTCTTTGCGTTCCCGCAAGGAAGGAACCGTGAGCGGCAACACCGCCAACCGGTAATACAGATCCGCGCGAAACTTCTTCATGTTCACTAACTCTTCAAGAAGTGTATTTCCGGCTGAGAGCACGCGCACGTTCACTTTGATCGATTGATTACTCCCAACCGGCTTGATTTCTCCTTCTTGTAAGACCCGAAGTAGCCGCGCTTGAAAGGCTGGAGTCGTATCAGCAATTTCATCTAAAAAAATTGTCCCACCTTCGGCTTCTTCAAACAGTCCCTTCCGGTCAGCCACAGCTCCTGTAAAGGCTCCCCGCACATGACCGAACAATTCACTTTCCAGCAACGTTTCAGGCAACGAACTGCATTCAACAACGACAAAGGGTCTCTGTCTACGATGACTCAAGGCATGAATCGTTTTAGCAACCAATTCTTTCCCGGTCCCACTCTCGCCCTGGATCAATACAGTGGCTTCACTAGCTGCGACTAATTGAATCATGCGCAACAATTGTTGCATGGGAATACTTTCACCAATAATCGTTTGCTGGGGAGCCCCCTCCAAAGAAAGTTCTTGAGGCGACGAAGAATCTTTCACATGTACCTCAGAAAGTACATCAGACGAAGAAGACGCCCCCATCAACAGGGCAAAAGGTCTCCCCCCGCACAAGTCATTAATAGGCACGGAGCGAGGCAATGGACAGGTTGATGCTTTCTTGACAACGGAAGAGCACGAAGAAATGGAATCATCATCTCTATGACATAGTCTGATCGCATGGCAAGGAGCACACAAACGCTGTTGTGAGTCAAGCGAATCAGCAGATGATGTAAGAGGGGAAGGAATTAAGGGACAATATTGGGCGAGGGTATCGGCCAAAGAATTCGCATACACCACTTTCTTTTCTGCATTCAGAATAGCAATGGGCTCATTCACATGTTCTGCTAGAAATTTGATTCCCTCAATTCGCTCGAACACATCGTCGGGAATATCTGGTCCCGCCGCCAAAGACGATCCGGCCATCGTACGCCATTCTCCTCCCTGTTCTCTGTGAACGTTTTATCATCCTTCAATATTTCCGCAGGGATTTCCCATACATCGATGAGCAATCCAATCCTTCAAATCCTTCAAATGCAAAGGCTTTTCAAAATAACCTTTCGCCCCACATTTCAGCGCCTTCGCCTTAGATTGGCTATCGCCGTGGGCCGTCATCACCACAATCGAACTTTGTGTGACTGCGGCTTTCAATAATCGCAAATACAAAAACCCGCCATCAGGGATCTTTAAATCAGTCACTATCACGTTGGGAGTCATAGTCTGGAGCAATTCCAAAGCCCCCTTTCCATCAGACGACTCAATGACGCGACAGCCATTCTCCTCCAAGGCATCTACCAACAAGGCTCGCATGGCCTCATCTTCATCCACCACCAATATGGTACAAGGCTCCTCTTTACCCTGATGGTGCACCGGGATCTCTTTCATCCCTGGGTTCCTCTTACTTTGCTTAGGATGATGAGGACACAAATTTCTTTCAGCGTGGTTAGCCAAAAGATTATTTGCCTTTATCTGACTAGCAAAATCCAGACCTGGATATTAGAAGCCTATAAGCAAGAATTTGCCCCGTTTTAGGAACAGGAGTACATTACATTCTGAAAAATCTGTGGTGTTTTTCTACAGGCAGGCAAACTAAAAACCATTAATTAACAACAAAAACTAAAAATGTTCCCCTCTCATTTTGGTGGTAAGATGTTGGCATACGAGTACCTGAATCCGTTGATAATCTTCTTCCCCAAAACCTCTTGATTGTTCATGACCGACAGACCTCGCACAAATGCTTGAAACTGCTGCTGTCGCTTTCACCACATTCTTTGTCACCATTGGTCCTATTGAAGCAGCAGTAATGTTTGCCGCCTTAACACAAAACCGTACGACGGAACATCGACGTGCGTTAGCAATCCGCGGGATAGTGGTTTCCACCAGTATTCTGTTAATTTTTGCCTTCTTAGGAGATTGGTTGCTCAGTCGACTAGGAATTTCTTTGGCTGCCCTGCGAACAGCTGGAGGAATCTTACTTTTATTAATAGGGATTGATATGGTATTCGCCAGAGACTCGGGAGGAACTACGACAACGGATGCAGAAACTCATGAGGCTGAGCAAAAGCAAGATATTTCCGTCTTTCCGTTAGCCACACCACTCATTGCTGGTCCTGGAGCAATGGGAGCCGTCATCCTACTCATCGCCAATGCACAAGGGGATTGGCCCACCCAACTCGTTGTTCTCGGATCACTTCTAGCCGTTTTAGCGATTACCCTCTTATGCTTGTTTGGAGCCACTTATATTCAGAAAGCACTGGGAGTCTCCGGCCAACATGTATTCAGTCGAGTATTCGGCGTTCTACTCTGCGCATTAGCCGTTCAATTTGTGTTTGATGGAATCGGTCAAAGCGGGCTACTGAGGTAGGTCTGATAATAGAATAGTCACTGTGCCGAACCCTGTTGAGCTTCACCAGTCATCGGGACAAAGCGTACGGGCAATAAATTTTTTGACTCATACCCCTCTTTGGTTCGTTGAATCAAAACCAAATGTTGAGAATGCGTCCCAACCGGAGCAATAAGCCGCCCGCCAATTGCCAACTGCGCCAAGAGCGGTTCGGAGATATGATCTGGCGATGCGGTCAAGATCACCGCGTCAAACGGACTTTCCTCTGGCCAGCCTTGATAGCCATCTCCAATTCGTACTCTCACATTCTCGTAACCCAATTGTGCAAGTATTTCTGCAGCACGCATTGCCAGCGGTTCCACGATTTCAATCGTAAATACTTCTACTCCGAGCTCGGCCAGGATCGCAGCCTGATACCCTGAACCAGTCCCTATTTCCAAAACTTTTTCACCCGGTTGTAACTTCAGAGCTTCCGTCATGAACGCGACAATATATGGTTGGGAGATAGTTTGTTCATAACCAATAGGAAGCGGGAAATTACCGTATGCCTCTTCGGATCCAGAGTCAGGAATGAACCGATGTCGAGGAACCCTCCGCATGGCCGCAATCACAGCTGGAGCAACAATTCCCTCTCCGACAATTTGATCATCGACCATTCTATTCCGTTCAACCTGTCGTGAATGATCCTGATCCATGCCTGACCATCCTTCGTCTACCATTCCTGGTAAGATCCAAGTGAAAAAGCACACAAGGAAGAAGACAGAGCTATTATGGCACATTACGTTCATCATAGTGGGGCTGTTGAAAAAAGCCACCAACGGCGTTCTCGCCATTTTTCCGTGCTCACGTAGTACCAGTACGCTCCGCGCGCAAAAATGGCTGCGGCCTTGCTGGATGAACTTTTTTGAACCGCCCCGTAGCTGTTGGTATCCCATGTTATCATGAGCAAATTTGCCTCTGGTGTTTTGAATTATTCAACACTCCCATAGTTGAACATAGCGAGCAGAATGTTTTACCTGCTTTGGTCATCGTATGGTATGGAAGTGTTGAATAATGAAGATATCAAAGGCCATATTTCGCCAGGAAGCCCTTAGCAATCAACAGCATCGGGTCGGTTCAAATCCCGATTCTTCATTTGTGAGACCACTTCCAGTCACGGATTTCTGGCATGTCATCCCCATATGTCGAGATATACGTTTTATGGTCAATGCGTTTGTCACGAATGGCCTGTTTGGCATACGCAGCCAGATAGCCCAATTGAGGGACACGATCGATGACATCAGCCACAAGATGAAATCGATCAAGATCATTGAGGACGACCATGTCGAACGGCGTCGTCGTCGATCCTTCTTCTTTGTATCCCCGGACATGGAGATTTTTATGGTTGGTTCGACGATAGGTCAGACGATGAATCAACCAGGGATATCCATGAAAGGCAAAGATGATGGGCTTATTCGTGGTGAACAAGGTATCAAACTCTTGATCCGAGAGGCCATGTGGATGCGCGTTCTGCGGTTGCAGTTTCATCAGGTTCACCACATTCACGACACGAACCTTCAGATCAGGCACTTGTTTCCTTAACAGGTCGACAGCCGCTAATGTTTCCAATGTTGGCACATCGCCAGCACAGGCCATCACCACATCCGGCTCTTCCCCTTTGTCGTTACTGGCCCATTCCCAGATACCAATGCCAGCCGTACAATGTTTAATGGCCGCATCCATACTGAGATACTGTAATCCCGGCTGTTTTCCCGCAACGATCACATTCACCAGGTTTCGACTGCGTAGACATTTATCGACCGTGAATAACAAGCTATTCGCATCAGGTGGCAAATAAATACGAATCACTTCGGCTTTCTTGTTCACCACGTGATCGATAAAGCCAGGGTCTTGATGCGAAAAACCATTGTGATCTTGCCGCCAGACATGGGACGTCAAGAGATAATTCAACGACGCAATAGGCCGACGCCAGGGAATATCTTCACGTGTGACCTTCAACCATTTCGCATGTTGATTGAACATAGAATCAATAAGATGGATAAAGGCCTCGTAGCACGAGAAAAATCCATGACGCCCTGTCAGAAGATAGCCTTCTAACCATCCTTGGCAAGTATGTTCACTGAGCATTTCCAATACACGCCCGTCGGTTGAGAGATAATCATCCTCTGGAACAGTCTCCGCTATCCACCGTCGCTTGGTGATTTCAAATATGGCATTCAACCGATTCGAAGCTGTCTCATCTGGCCCAAATACCAGAAAGTTTCGGTTACCCATGTTGCGCTTCATCACATCTCGAAGAAATTGCCCCATCACCCGCGTAGCCTCAGCCATGACGGTGCCTGGGTTAGGGACCTCCACGGCATAATCTTGAAAGGCCGGCATCTTCAACTCTTTCAGAAGCAGGCCACCGTTCGTATGAGGATTGGCCCCCATCCGTCTAATGCCTTTTGGAGCCAATGCAGCCAACCGTGGAAGGAGTTGTCCCTCTTTGTCAAACAGCTCTTCAGGATGATAACTCTTCAACCAATCTTCTAATAGCTTGAGATGTTTCTTGTTGGTCGCCATATCCGAAAATGGGACTTGGTGGGATCGCCATGAATCTTCAGTCTTTTTGCCATCCACTTCCTGCGGACCTGTCCAACCCTTCGGCGTTCGTAAAATGATCATTGGCCAACGAGGCCGTGTGGCATCTCCCGCGTTTCGGGCTTGCTGTTGAATAGCCTGAATGTCATTCACCACATCCTCTAGTGTTTGAGCCATGAGGAGATGCATGGCTTCTGGATCTGCCCCTTCCACAAAATGAGGTTGATAGCCGTATCCTAAAAACAAGTTGTTCAATTCCTCATGGCTAATACGTGCCAGGAGGGTTGGATTAGCGATCTTGTACCCATTAAGATGGAGAATAGGTAGAACCGCTCCATCACTTATGGGATTCAGGAATTTATTGGAATGCCAGGCCGTGGCTAATGGCCCGGTTTCCGCCTCACCATCACCTACCACACACGCCACAATTAAATCGGGGTTATCGAATACTGCACCAAAGGCATGAGATAACGCATAGCCAAGCTCCCCGCCTTCATGAATCGACCCCGGAGTTTCAGGCGCCACATGACTCGGAACGCCTCCCGGAAATGAAAACTGCTTAAACAGTTTTCGCAAGCCCTCTACATCTTGTGAAATATTGGGATACACTTCCGTATAGGTTCCCTCGAGATAGGTGTTCGCAACCAATCCTGGCCCCCCATGCCCAGGACCCGCGATATACAACATGCTCAGATCATACTTTTTTATAAGACGATTCAAATGAACATAAATAAAATTTAGCCCTGGCGTCGTGCCCCAATGCCCCAATAAACGTCGTTTCACATGCTCAAGTCTGAGCGGTTTCGTTAATAACGGATTATCAAGCAGATAGATCTGACCAACAGACAAATAATTGGCCGCCCGCCAGTAGGCATCGATATCGACAAGTTCTTGCTCTGAAATATTCGTTGTCATATTCATCTCCTATCTAGAAGAAGGAAAAGTATGAAGGTTAAGGATAATAGAAGGAAACTCTGCTCCTATCCATTCCATTGCTCAAGACAACGATAGGCCTCTTGAGCAATCAGCGCTTCTTCATCTGTCGGGACAACATAAGCTGCAATGCGTGAGCCGTCACAGCTTATCTTCGCTGCTTCACCTGCTTTCACATTGACAGCCTGTTCATTTCGAGCAGGATCTAATTGTAGTCCACACCATTTCATTCCAGCGCAAACTTTTTCCCGTACCTGCGATGAATGTTCCCCAATCCCTCCGCCAAATACAATGGCGTCTACTCCCTTCAAGACAGCCATATAGGCTCCAAGAAACTGCTGTATGCGATAGCAAAACATGTCGATCGCCAATTGCGCTCGTTCATCCTGGTCCTCGTGTACGGCCTGAAGCAACACTTTCATATCTGAGGAGCGCCCTGAAACGCCTAACAAGCCAGATTGTTCATTCAGAAGTTGTCCAACTTCTACCGGGTTCATCGCATGGTGTTTCATCAGATAGTAGACCACAGCAGGATCGACATTTCCCGACCGTGTTCCCATGACTAAGCCTTCTAGAGGAGTCAAGCCCATGGAGGTCTCAATCGATTTTCCCCGATCAATAGCCGCCATCGAACAGCCATGGCCCAATTGCAGAGTGATTAGACGTGATTCTTGCGGTGATTGCCCTGTGAATTGGGCATACCCTCGTGCTAACGATGCATGAGCAATACCATGGAAGCCATATCGTCGGATACCTGTTTTTTTAGCTAATTCCAGGGGTAGCGCATAGGTTCGAGCATACTCAGGCAATGTGGAATGAAACGCCGTATCAAACACCGCCACCATTGGAACCATTTCGCCCATCACCTGTTGCAACGAACGAATGCCTACTAGACAAACCGGATTATGCAACGGAGCCAAGTCATTCAGTGCTTCTATCTGGCTGATCACATCGTCATCGATGTGCACAGCTTCGGTGAAGGTATCACCTCCATGCACAACTCGGTGGCCAACAGCTTCAATGTCCTTCCAGACCACCAAAGACTGTTGGGAATCTTGTAACATTTCAGACATCCATGCAATGGCAGACTGGATATCGGAAATGCACCGACAGAATGTTTGAACCGAACCCTGGTGGTCGGTCAGAACGCTCTTCGCCGTTCCCCCAATCCCGGTCATTGTTCCATGAAGCAGCCTCTTGTCTTGTCTCAGTTTCCGATGCTGAGAAAAGCCTTCCATGGCATATACCGAAAACTTCAGGGATGAACTTCCACTATTCACGACGAGAATGTTCACAGTATCCCACTCACCCAGATCAAAACCGTTCAACTACCACTGTTCGCATGATAGCAAAAATTCGTTCCTTTCTAATAATCAAACTTCTACAGTATTGTAACTTTCAGTGAAGACATTTCAGAACCCCCTCGCCTAGAAGAGGGTTGGGGAGTGAAGGTGAAGGGCATATCTGATAGCTAAAACACTAGAGTGAGCAGCATCAATAACACTATCTTCTAAAGCACTGCCTGTCCGGCTAATGGTGAGGGAGAAAAGATAAAAGATTCCTGACACCTAATCCTGACACCTAATCTGACACCCAATCCATAAACACCGTCAGGCAAGCGCCGCCGCGATGCATCAATTTATACACGGCACAAGGATAGACAATACGCAGGGGGCGAGCCATGACTCAAGGCTAGCAGAAGCATCTGAAGATACTTAATTACAGACTTGATCCCTATTTCTATTTGTCGTTGAAGAAAAACGTACCGAGAATCAGTCTCGTTTTCCCGACCCTCCTTTCTGACAGAACCTCCCTCTATCTCTATGTAGTGAATGAAAGGGAATAATGCGGCAACAAAAGATTTGTTCCCTAAATTAAAGTGGGGATAAACACTGACAAAGAAAAAAGTAGAGTCAATGTTACTCTACTGGTTGGCCTGGTTCTGAGAATGCTTTTCATGGCAAGAACGTGCTGTGTGAAGAACCAGAGAAAAATCTGCTTTAGACCTGCTTCAACCTTAACATTAATCAAAACCAAATCCTCACCCCGGACGGGGTGCGCCTTGTTGATGAAATGCTAGGTATATTTCTCCGACCCAACACACCAATTCCATTGATTAGGACAGAGAATATTTAGGTGGGCTGGAGTTCTTTATGGGATTAGGACGGAGAAGGTAAAAAGGAATCGATAGTTTTCCGTCCCCTCTCCACCCTGTTGATCGCCCTCTTCATTGAGATCTTTCCAGATCGGAACCTTCGCTCCAATGGCCGCACTGACATTCCTCCAATACCCTCGCACCCCTCCTAGCATGTATACAATATCTCCACCGGGAGCTCGTTCATCCTCGCCATTGGTGCGATCTCTTCCCAGATGGAGATATTGGGGCTCTCCGGAAATGTCTATCCGGACTTTGTGTTGGGGATTGGTGTACGCCCGGTAGATCAGGGCTGGATTCACCCGGTATTCCGACCCGAAGCGAGTTCGATTCCCATCTGCATACCGGTTTTCGGTAAAAGCCGTTCGTGACAGTTCTAGATTCACGGTCCATCGGTCGGCGACAACTCTGGTTGCGGTTAGCCCGGTATAGTAAGAAGGAGACCCAAAGCCTGTCGATTTTCCTGGGTCAATGTTGCCATCATCGTCTCGCACATTGTCGTCTCCGGTGGGAAGGGTAAAGCCCCCAATCAGGGTAAAGTGCCAGTCTTCGAAGTCGTCCAGACTTTCATTCGCCGGAATCAGACGCAAGCTTTCATCCCATTTGAATCCAACTTGTCCGAACAGGGAAATATCCGCAAATCCGCTGGTATCAAACCCGCCAGGTTCATCCTCCTTTTGATTGTAGGGAGCAAATACATAGGCTGAGAACCATGGGGTGATCCCATACCCGAGGCCACCAATCCAGAAATTGGCATAATCACTCTCGGGGTTGGAGGGATTCGAGTCGAAGGTTCCATAATCCGCATGATCGAGTTTGAAGTACAGGAGACCTTTGCCGTCCGGTAAGGTGGCAGAAGTGGCCGCTTCGATCGGCGCACCAGGGCCTTGCAGGGCGGCTGCTCCAATTCCGGCTACCCCATGGTGCGCATAGGTGGGTAGAGATTCCGTCCCCAAGAACACCAGGATGCTGACAAGAGTCATCCATTGACTGTTCAAAAACGACGGATGAGCTGCCATGGTTCAAGGGGCGTCAGGCAATTCAAACAACAAGGTGGTGCTATGGAAGAGGGTATCCGCTTTTTGAGGATCGGGGGCCAATTCTTTGAGACTACCGGTGATGACTTGAAGGCCGCCATGGCGCACGCGAATGTTGATACGTCCATCCGGACCGGTCTCCCCGCGAGGGTTGCCATCATAGGCAACCGTTACCCCCTGACGCGGTTTCCCCGCTTGCACGACCACAAGGCGGAGTTTCTCGCCTTCCTCTGCCTTGAATGGGGTTTTTTCGAGAAAGATTTCTAATCCCTGGGGTAAGGATGGTCGGTGTTCGAATTTGTTCCATGCATTGAGTAACGTCGTACTCTCGATAGTACGCCACGAATTGAGCGCGTCCGGAACCTCTTCTTTAGACTGATTGAGCGTCTCGATTCCGTTCGCAGACCAATAGCCTGAATCCACCACCACTGTGAGTCTGGCACAGGAGCCCGGGATCCGAACGGGGTATCGATATGGAGGAGAGACCGATTGGGTAACCCCGCCAAAGGACACACAGGAAACGTGCCGGATGATCGCAGGGTCATAGGGCACACGGGATTCCCCTTCATGGTCGCCAAAGTGATGCCCGCGATACAACACATACTTCTGTCCTTCCCGTTCAAACCAATATTCATGGGCCCAGATAGGACTTCCTAGAAGAAGCAAAAAGCCCAAGGTCAAACCAAGGAAGGAGGTGAATTGAGGGATGGAACGGAGACGCCTGTGGGTGATCATGGGAATGGAAAAAGCATAGTACAAGCCGACATAGGAGAATAAGGACCGTGATTTTACAGGTGTTCTGTACGCGGATTGTTATAGCAGATGAAAAGAAAAGATGATGAAAAATGGGACGCAGAATTGTCAACCCACCTTTCAAGACTTCGTGCCACGATCCATTTGTTGAAAACGGACCACATGGGCTGTTTTTAAGACACTGAAGGGTTAGTGAGAGTTGGGAAACTTGTTTCAGGACACGTTTAGTAAGTTCTTCTCAAATGTAGGCAGAATAGGGGTCACATGTTAGTGGGCAGAGCCTTCTTTGTGCACCGCTTCCGAAATATCCATCACAAATCCTTCCTCATCTCTCAGTACCAATCCTCCATGTTCCTCAAAAGTGAATCCTAACGAATCCAGAAGAACCGTGACCGGCAATTGATAGACGATCAGATTGCCTGAGACAAGGGAGATAATCTTTGTGCGAAGTTCAGGCTTTCTCTTGATGTTTCCTGTAAAAAAATCTTTGGCAAAGGTATAGCCGTTCACTTTCGCCATCCCGTTTTCATAGACTTAGACCTCCCCTATAAAAAATCGAGGTGTATCTTTTTCAAACAATCGGCGATGAACGATAAATAATTTCTCTCCCTGTTGGAGCATAATTCCCCCTTTGAATGGAGTTTGTTATTTTAATACGGTAGCAGTCGGCTTATCACAATTCTTGTTACCCCCATTGTTCAAAATTGGGATGCGAGACAATCACACGCAAAATATCGCTACGAGTAATCATGCCCAATAATTCCTTGTCTTGTGAAACAACAGGGATGGCACCGATTCGTTCCTCTAACAACACTCGAGCAATAGCCAATATCGTGGCATCGAGTGCAGCCACCAGCACAGGATGACTGACCAATTTTCCAATCGTGACCTCAGCCAAATCAGCGGCACCCTTCGTACCACCCAAAGCAGTTTCGACTGTCCCACGAGAAAGGTCTCGATCGGATAAGATCCCGACTAAAGTTCCATTCTGAGACTGAATCGGAATATGTCGAAACCGCTGCTGCTTCACCATCTCCCACGCTTCAGCCAGCGACGCCGTTATCGACAGGGTTGTCACCGGGGAGCTCATGATGTCCCGAGCCACTATGGCAGAAGGAGTAGCTTGCGAAAGGGCTTGCACCTGCTCATAGAGACGAGCATGGGAAAAAGATGGGTTTGGAGGGAATTGCTGTTCAGATGACTGATTCTCATATCCAACAGGTTCTAGCCCTGATACCTTGGACACCTTAGACACTTTTCGGGTTCGGAATCCACCGGGCTCATAGGGCGCCTGTACACCACCGACCCCATAGACGGCAAACATCACACTCATCCTCTTGTAAAAAGGCTATGCCCTAGGAGCCTGTCAGACTTAGGAAGAATCGGCTGCAAATAGTTTTGCGGAAAGCCGAAATCACTACCAATCTGAATCCAGCTTCAATTATGCATTGTTACCTTTATCGTCATAAACGTTCATCACAACATTCAATGCAACAACTTTCCTCCACCCATAGCCGTCTTTCTACGGTCTTATGACCATACCTATTTCTACCATACAAGAATCGATTAGAGTGTCAATCTCATCAAAATTTTTCTTGAGAAGAGTCTTGCGTTCTACCTAACCCAATCAAGTAGCCTTACAAATAGGGAAATTCCTGATTCATTGGCTTGGCATGATTCATTCTCATAAATATTACGTGTCCATCCTCGCGGCGCTGTTTCTGGCAGAATGGGTGCTTCTCGCCATTGAGCCTCTGTATCGTAGTGACTGGCTTCTTGAAAATGTTCTCGTATTTCTTGTTGTCCCAATTCTTGCCCTCACCTACACACGATTTCCCCTCTCGAAAGTTTCTTACACTCTCCTCTTTATCTTTGGGTGCCTGCATGTAGTCGGCGCTCATTATACGTATGCGGAAGTTCCGTATGACTCTTGGTGGGTATCGATCACAGGGCATACTCTGAATGAACTGCTCGGTTGGCAACGGAACAATTTTGACCGTATTGTTCATTTTTCCTATGGTCTTTTCCTCGCCTATCCCATGCGAGAAGTGTATTTGCGAATTGCCGGCTTGCAAGGATTTTGGGGCTATGCTTTGCCCCTGAGTTTCATCATGGCCACATCCATGATATTCGAACTCATCGAGTGGGGGGCGGCAACAGCCGTTGGAGGAGACTTAGGGATTGCCTATTTAGGGACCCAAGGCGATGTGTGGGATGCCCACAAAGACATGGCCTTGGCTAGCTTAGGAGCATTTATAGCTATGTTCTTCACCGCAATATTGAACATGCACCTTCAACGAGACTTCGCCCGCGAATGGGCAAATAGCCTTCGAATCAAACACCCTAACCCATTAGGCGAAAAAGAAATGCAACGCCTCTGGTCATTACGCCAGAAGTGAGGAAAAGCCAAAATACAGACAGTCAATATGGGGCTGTTGAAAAAAAGCCACCAGCGGCGTTCTCGCCATTGTTCCGTGCTCACGTAAGACCAGTACGCTCCGCGCGCAAAAATGGCTGTGGCCTTGCTGGATGGACTTTTTTGAACCGCCCCGAAGCTGTTGGTATCCGACGTGATCATGAGCAAAGTTGTCTCTCATATTTTGTATTATTTTCAACAATCCCAATATCGAATTCAAAAGCACAAACTCCACTAAAAATATGAGTAGATTTTTGGTAGGAAGAGAAACTCTTTCTTATCGGCATCCCGGCTCCCTTTATAGGGGCCGAGATCAAGCATTACAATTACTAACAGGGCGATGGGACCGTAATACCATCTGGTAAACGTGTTCGAACATCTATGCAGGCTTCATTGACTTGTTCTTGGGAAAATCCATACGCATACCGCAGAGCGACTCCATGCAACCCTGTTCGATGAAACGAAGCTCCTTTCACATTCGCCCCTCGTAGATCCGCTCCATAAAATTTGGCCCGATCCAGAATCGCATCTTGTAAGTTTGTTCGGAACATGACAGAGAATTCTAGATTACTTTCCGAAAGATCGGCTTCAACCAGGTTAGCCCATGACAAATCTGCACCTTCTAAATTAGCCTTCTGTAAATTGGCCTTTGACAAAAAGGCTTCGTCCATCTCCGCTCTCACGAGATTACTTTCGCTCAAATTGGCTCCTAACAAATCCGCTTCTTGAAAGTTGGCTCCAGCGCATTTGGCTTTGTGGAGATTGGCATGATAGAGCACCGCTCGCTCCAACGTAGCCTCACGGAGTTCTGCTTCTTCAAAAATGGCCTCATTCATATTGGCGGCACCCAGGTCAGCCGCAGACAAATCAGCCGAACGAAAATCAGCTTCTTGTAAATGACTGCTGTTCAGATCCGCTTCTACTAGTTTGGCATGAGCCAACAACGCCCGGTGCAGATTCGCCTCTCGCAAATCCGCACGCACCAAGTTGGCCTCTTCACCATTGGCCATTTCTAAATCAGCGCCGACCAAGTACGCTTCTTCCAAGTTGGCCCCCCGCAACGTACTAAAACGCAATTGAGCCTCTGCCAAATTCGCTTCACGCAAATCGGCTCGTGAAAAATTGGCTTGACTCAAATTCGCTTTTCGGAAATTGGCACGACGAAAGAGTGCCCCGGACCCGTTGGCTCCTCGTAAATCTGCGGCATAGAATGAGGCTTCATTCACATTCGCTTTGCGAAAGTTCACATGAACTAAAATGGCAGCCGTAAAGTCGGCACGCGAAAGGTTGGCTCCCTGAAAATTTACTCCACTCAGATCTTGCTCGCGAAAGTCAGCTCCCGATAAGTCCGCACCACACAAATTAGCGGATTCGTACTCAGGATTATCATGATCCTGCAACCAACGCGCATGTGAAATCAATACTCGTTCAAGCACCGCAGCCGGAACCGCTTGACCTTGATAGGCTCCCTGACAATTAGAAGAGCTACGCTCCTCTTTTATCACATGCTTATGTGCTCCATATACGCTTGGCGCAAGAATAACCCAGAGCACTATCACTCCAATACATCTTTTGAAACGTATTTCCACAGTTCTGCCTCTTTCTACCTTAGCTTTTTCTTGAAAAACAACCTCTTCCTTTCCTTCTGTCAATCACCTTTGCCTATCTGCAGTATGGAATAAAATTATCCTTCCCTCAAGCGTTGATTGCTGATTGGGTCTAAAAGATGTTTTCTTCATTGTAAATCTTATCCCTCGAATAGCATTTCTGATTTTTCGCTTTCTTCTCAATCTTTTACAGGTATACTTCTTACAGCAAAGGATTTCTTCCTATCTAATTCTAATGCAGTACTTGATTTCATAACCGTTCTTTAGACTTGCTGCACACTGCGCATCACCGGAATGGTATGACACGCCTCCAAAACATTCGCCGGATATTGGTGTGGGTCCTTTTGTTGAATGTCCTTGTGGCATCTGCAAAATGGATCTATGGAGTTATCACTCAATCCCTAGGCATGCAAGCCGATGGACTGCACTCATTTTTTGATGGCCTCTCAAATATTGTGGGATTGTTGGGCATTTGGTTAGCCTCGCCCAGGCCTGATGCTGATCATCCCTATGGACATAAAAAGTTTGAGACTTTGGCGACAGGAGCCATCGGAGGGCTTCTGGTCATGACGTGTCTCTATCTTCTTTGGAAAGCCTACCGATCCTGGACGATGGACATACACCCTCAGGTCACCACAATCAGCTTTACCATCATGTTCATCACCATGAGCATGAATATTTTTGTGACGAAATGGGAACGCCAAAAAGGGAAGGAATTCAAAAGTGATATTCTGATGGCTGACTCGTATCACACGGCAAGTGATGTGCTGACATCATTGTCCGTCATTGCGGGACTCATCGCCATTCAAGCTGGCTATCCGTATATTGATCCCCTAGTGGCCATTATCATCGCCGGGGTCATCGCCGGGACCGCGATGATCGTGCTAAGAGACGTTTTGTCATCTTTGACGGATCAGATCAGAATAGATCCTCAAGACATTTACTCCGCCGTTATCTCCCTACCTGGCATTTTAGATTGCCACAACATCCGAACCCGTGGCTTGGCAAATCATGTGTTCGTAGATCTTTCCATTCATGTGGAGCCCAACTGGTCTGTGGAACAAGCCCATGAGCTCGCGAGCACCGTGGAATCCCTTCTCCGTCAACAGTTTGATCCCATTGAAGATGTCGTTGTTCATATCGAACCAGAAGGACACGAACCAGAAGCATGAGAAACATGAAAAGTGAGGGGAAAGACCAATTATTCTTCTTGTACTATCTTTTTGTCTTTCGTCCATGGTTTTTTATCCCATTCCTGACGCCTGTCTCCTTACTCTTCACGATCTCGGAGTATTTTCTGGAGAATAGATAGGAAGGGAAATCGTAAACGCGGCACCTTGTCCAGGAACATTCTCTACGCGAATACTTCCATTATGTTCTTGGATAATGCCATGGACTACGGTTAACCCAAGCCCTGTGCCCTCCCCCACTGCCTTGGTAGTAAAAAACGGGTCGAACACTTTTGAAATGTGCTCATCAGGTATCCCAGTGCCCGTATCTTTCACCCCAAGTTCAACGTCATTGTTTCGACGGCCAAGCGTCAGTGTGAGGGTTCCACCTTCGGGCATGACCTGACAGGCATTCAGCACTAAATTCAAGAGCACTTGGCTCATATGATCTGGATCCGCTAACACGTGAGGAAGATCAGAGGAATAGTCTTTGATGACCTGAATATCATTCTTCTGAAAATTTTCGGGCAGCATATCTAACACCTCGCCAGCGATTTTCCCCAAGTCAACAGGTCGTTGTGCCGATGGACGTTTTCGAGCAAAGCTCAATAATTGATTCATAATTTTCGTAATACGCTCGACTTGCATCACAATCGTTTCTAACCCTCGCCTGGTTGATTCATCTTTCGCTTTGCGCATTAACAATTCAGCTCGCCCTAAAATGACATTCATAGGAGTCCCAATTTCATGTGCCATGCCGGAAGCGAGAGTCCCCAGTTCAGCCAATCGCTCGGTTTTTCGAAGTTGGACTTCCAAGCCTCGCTGTTTAGTCATATCGCTAACGCGCTGAGAGATATCTCGAAGAATGACCGTCATCCATCTTTTGCCTAGTCGATCGACTTTAGAAATGGAAGCTTCCAACGGAAACACCTCCCCGGTATAGCGTAAACCGGAAATTTCTCCATACTTTCCCATGCGACGGTAGGTCTCCCCGCTTTCTGCAAAACGAGCAAGATGCACTCGATGTGCCTCTCGCATGGGCTCAGGAATCAAGTGATCCAGCGGCTTTCCAAGCACCTCTGACACCGAACATTGAAAAATCTCTTCGGCTGCTGCATTAAACAGAACAATATTGAAATCCTGGTCAAGGGTAATGATCCCATCCATAGCCGAATCAATGATGCTGGCTAATTGCTGCTCTAATGCTTCAACATTTTCTTGTGTACCTTGATGCATTGTATGAACAGCACGCAGCCGGGCATTCTCTCTGCGAAGCAATTGCAATTCATGCTCTAGGGTTTTGTTTGTCGTAGAAGATTTGTTCTTCATACTCATTTAATGAAAGCCTGGCCCAGAGAAATCAGTGCGGTGTGAATGGCAAGGAGTCAAGAATGGAGTGTTTTGACTTCTTTTCGCCTTACTTCTCACTTTTTTCTTCTTCCATTTCCGCCAACTTACGATAAAGCGTTTTGCGATCAATGCCTAAGACTTTGGCTGTTTGATATTTATTCCCGCCCATTTTCTCTAACACCCGTCGGATATAATGCGTTTCCACTTGTGCGAGAGGCAGGGTTCGTTCAACCGCATCTTCAACAAATGGTCCTTCACCTTGAATCGCCTGAATATTTGGCGGCAAATCCTCTAACGATATTTTTGGTCCCTGAGTTAACGTTGCAGCACGCTCCACAATATTTTCCAATTCTCGAACATTCCCCGGCCATTGATAATCAATCAATCTGGCCAGGGCAGAATCGGCGATCCCCTCAACGTGTTTATGCTGAGCCGTCACACTTTTATGCAACAGGCCGTGAACAAGCAACGGAATATCTTCCTTACGCTCTCGAAGCGGCGGAAGACACAGTTCAATGACATTCAATCGATAGTACAAATCCTCTCGAAACCGCTTGGCCATGACTTCCTCGGCCAACATGACATTTGTGGCTGCAATGAGACGAACATTGATTGCCGTCGGTTTCGTTGCGCCAACCCGTCGGATTTCCCGTTCCTGCACAGCACGCAGCAACTTGGCTTGTAACAGCATCGGCAATTCACTGACCTCATCCAAAAATAGGGTCCCTTCATGCGCTTCCTCAAAGAGCCCACGCTTGTCCAATTTCGCATCTGTAAAAGCACCCCGCACATGACCAAACAGTTCACTTTCTAATAACTGCTCAGGGATCGCTGCACAATTGACGGGAACAAAGGGCTTTGATTTTCGTTGGCTATTAAAGTGAAGAGCTTTCGCCACAAGTTCTTTTCCCGTTCCACTCTCTCCTGTGATGAGGATATTCGTCTGCGAATCCGCCACACGGCGAATAAGATCAAAAATTTCTCGCATGGGCTTGCTTTTGCCAAGGATTTGATCAAACGCAAATTCCCGACTAACCTGTTGTCGTAACTGCTGAACTTCCTGCCGGAGAAGAGCCTCTCGCAGCGCTTTTCTCACCGTCACCAATAATTCATCGGCCTTCACCGGTTTCGTGAGATAATCGAATGCTCCATGCTTCATCGCCTCGACGGCTGACTCAACCGAACCAAACGCTGTCATCATGATCAAATTGGATTCAGGGTACTTTTGAACGACATGCTCCAACAGACCAAAACCATCCATGCCTTTCATCCGGATATCAGTGACGACAACTGGAAAGTGTTCCGATTTCAAGCGCGCGAGGGCCTCTTCCCCATCTGAGGCGGTCATAACACGATATTGTTCTTCTTCTAAAATATCCTGTAATAGTTGCCGCATTTCCCGTTCATCATCAACTACTAAAATTGAAGGAGGATCATGCGTCATGAAAAGATTCCTTATCTGAAAATAGTTATTCGTTCCTCATTGATCCACCCGAGATCGATCAACGAACTATAGAAAAAATATTCCCGCCAGAATTCGCTATTGTAGCATTCTGCATCAAATCGAGATTACTCTCTGTAGCAATTTGCGCCACCATTGGCAACCAACATGATCTTGACTCCGATCAAATCAAGAAAAAATACATTCCTCTTATAGAAAATGATATTGGCACTTTCCACTCTTTTTCTTAAGATTGCAGAATGCAGTTGGAGTACTTTTTTCTGGCACTCCTCTTGCTGATCTTTTAATATAGAACCCTCTGCAAAAGTATTGAAATAAGTTAGAATAGCCCTCATCATGCAAACCACTATGAGGGACACAATGAAAACGAAGCAATTACGGATTGAGCGCTTTCTGAACGAGATGGATCAAGTCGTGCCGTGGCAACAATTGGAGAACGTCATTCAACCGCATTATAAGAGCACCGGCGGGCGTCGGCCCCATGAGCTGCGGGTGATGCTGCGCATTCATTTTCTCCAACTGTGGCATAACTTGAGTGATCCCCTGATGGAAGAAGCCCTCTATGACCGCCTGAGTTTCCAGACCTTTCTGGGGTTTGACTGTTTCGGAGGCGTGATTCCTGATGAGAGCAGCATCTGCCGGTTTCGGCATCTCTTGGAAGAACATGGGCTGTCCCAACAGATTCTGACTGCCGTGAATGCGCACTTAGATTCGCATGGGCTGGTGCTCAAAGCGGGCACGATTGTGGACGCCACCTTGTTAGCCGCCCCCGTGAGCAAGAACAATAGTCGCAAGGAACGGGATCCCGAGATGAGTTCGACTCGCAAGAACAACAAGTGGCACTTCGGAGCCAAAGGGCATATCGGGGTCCAAGCGCAAGGACAGCCCATTATTCATTCGACGGAATTTACCACGGCCAAAGGGCATGACCGTCAGCTGTTGGAGGAGTTACAACACGGCGACGAACAGGCGCTATTTGGCGACAGCGCGTATACCAAGCAAGCGGACAAACGCCAAGCGCGCCAGGGTGGTTTTTATTACGGGCTTTCGGACCGCGGCGCCCGGAACCATCCCTTGTCCTCATCGCAAAAGAAACGCAATCGCCGACATTCAGGCATCCGGGCTAAGGTGGAACATCCCTTCCGGGTCATCAAGCATCTGTGGGGACACCGGAAGCTCCGGTATAAAGGCTTGGCCAAGAACGCGTCGCCGTTCACGACGTTATGTGCGCTGTCCAATATATTTTTCTGTCGGCGAGCCCTGCTCGCGGCAGCCTAACGAAGGTAAGCCCCCGATGAGGGGCCCCGATAAGACCCGAATAGGGTAGCCAGGACGAAGCAAAAGGGAACGCCAGACCAGAAGCACACCGCAAAAAAACGAGCCGAGCCCCAACGAGCCTCAATGCCGCTGCCTTTTGCAGAGGGTTCTATAGTATTATGCATGGGTGGAGTTCCTACGGCTCGAAGGAAAGGATATTCATTTGAAGATCATTGCTGCAGTTGATGGCTCAATCAATTCGGGGTACGCCTTGCAAGCATTAGCACAATTCGCACCTCCGACCGAATTGGTGCTGGTTCACGCACTAAATCTTCCTGATGTGAATTATGCCATGATTACACCAGAGCTTCGTGCAGAATTTCGGTCAAATATGAAAAAAAAATTACGAGAGGAAGGAGAACGAATTCTTACCGAATCGCAAGAACAGGTTCCACCTGATATTTCTCAGGTCCAAAGAGTTCATCAAGAAGGCCATCCCGTGAATGTGATTCTAGAAACAGCACAGTCCGCCAAGTCTCACCTGATTATTCTTGGCGCGAGAGGCTTAGGCCAAGTCAAAGAACTCATCCTAGGGAGCACCTCACATCGAGTCTTAATGCATGCTCCCTGCTCGACCATCATTCTCAAAGAACCTCTCACGCGATTAACAAAAATTCTCTTGCCCATCGAAGGAGAAGAAGACACGAATGCCGCCGTGCAATTTTTAACACTCCAACCATTTCGTAAAACCGTCGCCATTGATGTCTTCTCCGTCTGGCCTCAACCTCAACTCGCCTGGCCCGTTACCTTAGGGCAATCAAAGCTTCTTGAAACTCACGCGATTGAAGAGGCACAAGACCGCATGAAATCCATCACAGATAAACTGGCCAAAATAGGCTATACAGCCGAGGCCAAAGTGGGAATAGGTGATCCGGCTTTTGCCATTCTCGAACAAGCCAAAGCCTCTCAAGCTGACATGATCTTGATGGGGACTCATGGCCGAGGGGGTCTTGCCAGATTTTTTATAGGGAGCGTCTCACATACTGTCCTGCATCAGGCAGCATGTCCTGTCCTCATTGTTCGATAATAAAAAATTGAAGGCTCGCATGATACCAGCCTCTCATTTAACCACCTGACTCAATAGGAGATTTCGCACATGAAGCACTATTGGAATCAAACGGTTCTAGGATTAGGCCTCGTGGTTTTGGGAATGGTTCTGATGGGAAGCACCGGACTTTCCAGTGCACAATCGCAACAAGAAGTGAGTGTCACAATAAAAGACTATACCTTTCAAACATCTCAAATGCCGCTTCAACTTCATACGGATACCATTATCCGAATAAAAAACTTAGATAATGTACGGCATGACTTTGGATCGTTAATGTTTTTTAACACACTCACGCATGTAGAGAGTCAAGGGGTGATTACCTACGGGAAAGGAGTCGAAGGTGCGTACATAGACCCTGGACAAGAGGTCACTTTCCGATTAGTGCTCGAGCAACCTGGCCGTTTTGAATTCCACTGCTCTATTCATCAGGATATGAAAGGCGAGATATTGCTCTTAGTTGTGGACGCCGTATAAGAAACATCTAATAAGTGAAAGATCAGAAATAAAAAGGAGGAAGCAACAAATCTGACAAATGCGGGCTATTTCTGTCCTCTTTTTTCGTATTCACTTTCCACACTCAAGCCCGGAGAGATTCAATGGTTAAGATTGTAACCCATATCCTCTTCGCAACAGATTTTTCTCCCTGCTCAATTCCAGCTTTTCGATACGCTATAGAGTGGGCCAAAGTCTTTGAAGCACGATTGACTCTATTTCATGGGCTAGCCCTTCAACCAGGATTGGACATCGACGCCGGCATCGCCCAGCGTTACCTAGATGAGCAACGGAAAGTGGCAGAAGAGCATATGCAAAAACTCCTGACGAAATGCCGCCCGCATGTTTCACGCACTGCGATCGAGATGCGAACCGGTTTAGCTTCGGCCCAAATTTGTGAGGCCGCTCGAGAGCATCACGCCGACCTCGTGGTCACTGGCACGCACGGATGGACAGGCTTTAATCGTGTCTTCTTTGGCAGCATCGCTGAACGGGTTATTCAGGGAGCTCCCTGCCCAGTGTTATCTGTTCCAGATCGAAGTCCCGATGAGATTGGAGACCTTCATACTCTTGCGGTACGCCCACAACACATTGTTTTACCTCTCGATTTTTCTGATTGTTCGATGGATGCCTATGAATATGGAGTACAAGTAGCTAAATGGTTTGATGCCGCAGTAATTTTAGTCTATGCCATTGAACCACTATCTTATAGTTTGGATTTCTCTCTGACACATCCCCTGGAAGACAAAACCAACCGAAAAAAAATTGAGCAACGATTAGAACAATTAACCACCGTACTCATCGATCAAGGTCTCACTGCACGCTACAGGTTAGTCGATACACCATCAATGGAGGCTATTATGAAGGCCAGCGCATCGGAGGAAGCCGATTTGGTCATTATGGGGACACATGCCCGAAAAGGTCTGTCCCGGATCATCTTAGGCAGCACTACGGCCAAAGTTCTCCAGCACAGTCCTTACCCAGTCCTCACAGTCAAAAGTCCCAAATTTGAGGGAGGGCACCATTCAGCCACAGAAGACAAACAGGCTTCGTCCACAGCCATATCATCTCAAGATTCGAGCTCATGACAGAACAGTGTATGTTCTTGTCAGAGAAAAATCTTCTGAATAAGAAACTTGATGGCTCTATGGTTGACTCCGGTGGACTAGCTCGTCAAGAGTTAATGGCGCTTTATTCGCTGAGATTCCAAGGAGGGTCTGCAACGCGGCCATCGGCGTTTTGCGGCGGTTGAAGCGGAACACAAACTCATCAAGATAGCTCTGGAGATACTTTGGCTCCACTCCATGATGCGTGCCAATGAGCCACGTTTTGAGATTACTGAAGACCCGGTGGATATGGGGCGCCACTTTGTGCGCTCGCTCCGGGGTGCGAACCATTCGCACACGATGCTTGTACCCGACCAACGCTGCATCAGAATACCCGCGCCACCCATCCGTTCGGAGTGTGGAGTTGGCCTCAATATTTGCCCTCAAAAACCCACGAATGCTGAGCTCGCCTGCATCCTTCAGGATTGAAAGACGCAATCGACCTGTCCGTTCAGATCGTTTCCCTTTTTTGTCGGTATAGGGGAGAACCTCCACGGCCCCGATTATCAAGCTCTTGTGCTTGGCTGTCGTCGCTCCCCGACCTGGCCTGCCTTTGGCTGAGCCGCCGAGGATTGCCTCATCGGCCTCAATCAAGCCGGAGAGCTGGCTTCGGTTTGTGTTGACCATTCCTTGACGCAACCGATGCAGCATATGCCAAGCTGTGGTGGCACTCGAAAGGCCAAGCTGGCGTGCAAGCTGAACGGCACTGATTCCTGGCGTATGAGTCGTCACAAGATACGCAGCCCAGAACCACTCCTGGACGGGCACGTGAGAACGGTGCATGAGTGTGCCGGCCATCGGCGAAGTCTGACGCCCACACGCCCGACACTCGAACACGTAGCGCTTGGAGTTGAGCCAGGCCGACTTCCCCCTGCACTTGGGACAAACAAACCCATCGGGCCAGCGACTCTGCACCAAATATTCAAGACAAGCCTGCCGTGTAGTGAAGCGTTGACGAAATTCCCGCATGTCCTTCGGATACGTTGGGCGCCCCACACTTGAATAGTCACAAGTCCTTCAACCGGAGTCAACCGTAGAGCCATTAAATCTGATTTAAAGCATTTTTAATAGCATGAATATCCATTGGCTTGGCAACAAGGCCAAGCTCATAATTTTGCACAATATTGGATGTTGCTCCATCATCAGCCAAGGCCAATATATATTTTTCAAGCATAATATATTCAAAAATTTTTCCAGGAATTTGAAGACTTGTCTCAGGTTGAATTACAAGAAGTAAATCCGAGGCAGCTATCGCCCGCAAACTTTCTTCATGACTGACCCTTGGAATGAGATCAACACAAGACGTTAACCCAAGACAATTAATTTCCTCTTGAATACGCTCACGATCACATTGGCCAATTAGGCGAACGTGAATCTGATCGGGTGAAATTTTATTTTCATTAACTAATGCACCAAGCGCTCTTAAAAATCCGAAGGGCGTTCTTTTTTTATAGAATGTCCCAGCATGCGTAACTGTAAAAATCTTTCCGGGTTCTAGTTCCTTTGGAGACTCAAAAACATCTTCAGGACTAAATCCGTTATAAATGGATATAAATTTTTCAGAAGGGATACCGGAGTAAAAGGTACAAAACTCATCTCTCATTTCATGTGTATTCAGAATGACACGGTTGGCGGAGATGACAACTCGGCATTCCAAGTACATTTTCCATCGATGAACCCATGTTTTTTTGTTGCCTCATCAATCCAACCCTGCCTTGTCCAAGGGTCTCGAAAATCAGCAACCCAAGGGAGCCCCATCAGCTTCTGAAGCGACCAACCTATAAGATGACAGGAGTGAGGTGGGCCAGAGGTGTAAAGAACCTGTATTTTGTTTTGCTTACAGATCTTCAGTCCGCGTAATATGGCCCAGGGTACCCAACCTATTTCCGCATCAGGAAACCTTAACCATGTGGAAATACAATCTTTAAAGTCTTGGATAAAAGAGATATGTTTCTGCGATTTTTTTCTTCTTTAGTATGGTTCTTGGTTTGTTTTGATTGGCTATTATGTGTATCATTTGAGCCATTTCTAAAACGCAAAAAAGCCTCCAGCAAACGCGTGGCATGTGTGCGTTCAACGTGAACAGTATCGGGAATTTTCTGCAAGAGCAGGGAATCACGTGCATGATTTTCTCGTAAACAGTTTTCCCGTATGCTCAAAACGGAAACATCCCAACCCAGTCAGTCGATCAAGATGACGGATAAAGCGGATATTTCGGTAAACCCCGGCGCCCGCATACGGGGGAAAGCTGGGGGTAATTATCATGACCTGTTTTTTGTTCACCCAGGGCTAAGCTCCGTCGTTTTTTCTGATTCGATCACCTGAAGGTTTTTGAGTGCCGCCGAAAATGCTGGCAGCCAATAGACGACATCCGCAACCAACCTTGAGGTAAAGACGCCCGCAACTAAGACCCCGAGAAAGCCTAGGGCGTGTTAACACTATTGAGTGCATCTATGATCAGGGCAAAATAGATAAAAAATGTAAACACCACCTCCAGTTTGTCGAACCGTGAGAAGATCCGGCGAAATCCCTTCAGGCGACGAAAGAGCCGTTCGACTTCATTCCGTTGTTTGTACAGCTCTCGGTCGTATTCCCAGGGTTCTTTCCGATTACTTTTCGGAGGCACCACGGGGATACAATCCAAATCGCGCACCAGCTGGCGCGTTTCATCGCCCTCATAGGCGCGATCCATGATCACATACGTCGCTGCCAACTTCGTCTGCTTCAGCAGCTTCCGACCTGCCGGCGCATCCCCAGCGTTGCCCGGGGATAAGGAAAAGTTCACCGCCGTTTGAGCATCTGCGGCAACCAGATGAATCTTGGTGGTCCACCCGGCGCGGGATTTTCCAATGGCTTGCGGCCCGTTTTTTTTCGGGCCCCAGTGCCATCGGGGTGCACGTTCACCGCGGTACTATCCAGCGAGACGACTTCAACCCGGACTTGAATGATCTGTCGGTGTTGCAACTCGGCAAAGACTTGCTCCAAGACCCCACTCTTGGCCCACCGATTCATGCGGGTGTAGATGGTATGCCAATTCCCAAAATACTTGGGCAACCCACGCCACTTGCACCCCTGCTCCGCCACATACAGAATCGCGTTGAGGACGTGTAAGTTCGTTAACGACACATTGCCTCGTTGCCGTGGCAAAAACGGCTGAATGAGCTTGTACTGCGACTCGGTAAGTTCCATGGCCATAGTATACAACATTTAGTATTTAGTGTTAACACGCCCTAAGGTAAGGGCAAAGCTATGGAACCAAATTTTCCGGCCTTCTTCCATGTTCGGGGCCTTTCTTCGAATATTGTAAGCTTCCCCGTCAAGTGGACAGTTCATAAATAGAGTTTCGGGGCGGTGATTGAGCATACGTACAGGGTGCGGCGCCCTGAAGTGAAACATGAGGACGTTGCTCATTGTAGATGGTCATCCAATGAGCCGTGATCTCCCGCACCTGCTCCAAACTCTGAAACATATAGAGATTGAGTACCTCATTCCGATACGTGCGATTGAAGCGTTCGATAAAGGCATTCTGCGTCGGGCGACCCGGCTGAATATGGTAAATGAGCACCCGGTTGGCCTTCCCCCACTCATGAAGCTGTTGCGACAGAAATTCTGGGCCGTAGTATAAGTGGAAGCAAGATCCTCATTCGCTCAGATCTCTTCTAGAATAGAGTGACTTATTCACTTTTCTTAGGAGGGACATCCTATGGCAACCTGCTCGACCACTCATTCCCGGCGAACTTTTGTCGCCATCGACATTGCCAAACAGCATCATGAAGTCCTCATGGAATGTCCGGACGGCTCGCGCCAGCGGTGGCGGATGGCCAATACCCGTCACGACTATGACCAACTCCGGCACCGTCTTGAGGGGGTAGCAGCTCCAGTCCTCATTGGGTTTGAGGCCACGGGCGTCTATCACTGGGCGCTCGGACACTTTCTCCACCAATGCGGGTTTGAACTTCGGTTGCTCTCCTCCCTTGCGATGGCCCGCACCCGCGATGCGCTCTATAATTCCTGGGATAAAAATGATCCCAAAGATGCTCAGGTGCTCTTGCATTTGCTCAAGACCGGAATCTCACAGCATTATCACGCCCCCTTGGTTCATGCCATCAATGATCTCCAGGAATTGGCGCAGACCCATTTTCATATTTCCCAACGAAAGGTTCGAGTGCAACATAGCATTCTGACTCATTATCTCCCGCTCTATTTCCCCGAAGCCGAACGCTATTTCACAAACTCCCGGGCCCAGTGGTTTACGCATTTACTGCATCGCTTCCCCTGTCCAGCCGCCATTACTCGGTATGACCGCGACACCTTTTATCAAGAAGCCGGCCCGGTGGTGGGTCGGAAGGTCAACAAGCGTGGCTTTCTGGATGACCTCTATGCCACGGCCTTGCACAGTATTGGGCTCCCGGTAGCGGAGGACTCTGAAGCCATCCAGATGTTCCGCGTCATTTTGGCTGAACATCAACACCTCTGTACGCTCCGCACCAGTATTGAGACTCAAGCCGATCAGACCCTCCAGCCCCATCCTGATTATCAGCGCCTGCGGACGTTGCCCGGGGTCGGGCCGATCTTGGCATTAACCATCCTCGCCGAAGCCGGAGATCTCCGACGCTTTCCACACTATCGGCAGTTCCTCAAATACTGTGGATTCGATCTGTGTACGTATCAATCTGGGCAAGCCCGTAGTCGGCCTCGTTTATCAAAGCATGGGAATGGTCGATTACGCTATGCCTTTTGGATGGCCGCACAGGGAGCCGTACGCATGCGTGAAAATACGTTTCGCCAAAAATATGCACGTTCGATCCAAAGTGATCCGCTCAATTCTGATCGCAAGCGCAAGGCCTTGTCGGCCGTCGCCGCGAAAATGGCGCGGGTCGCTCATGGCCTGATCAAAAATGACACCGACTACCGGCCCTATTTTGAGCCAGCCTCACCCCGTGGAGCACTCCGTTCGCCTGGGCCGTCGAGGCACCTCGTGACCTCGTAGATAATGCTCGGAGCTTCCACGGGGGCTGCGTGTTGTATTGAGTACCGTGAAGGCCTGTTGCAGGACCTTGTATCACTATGGTCAACAGCATCTCATTTTCTAGTGGAAGACCACCAGGGAAGGTAGGCGTAGGCTTGGTCGTTGTTACTAACGTACACAGGAGAGGTCTGCCTGCATGGGGCCTTGACTTCCACTTATAGTACGTTATCCACGCGAATCATGTGGGGCAGTTCCCGTTCTGCCTTCAGGCGTTCGAGGATCCGAATGACTCGTTCGGCTCGCAGCGAGGTATCAATTTCAATCGCGAGGACTTCTCGATTGAAGTCGTCAAGAATATTGAATGTGCGAAACCGCGTGCCGTGATACAAGGCATCGCTCATAAAATCGGCGGACCACACCTCGCTCGGGCCCTCTGGAACAAACACCGGGCTGGAGGGGCGAACTGGCAGTCGGCGCTTCGTCCGGCGCGGATGATTCAGGCCCAACTGTCGATAGACGCGATAAATCCGTTTGTGATTCCAGGGATGCGCGAGAGTTTGTAAGCGCGTAATGTATTTCCACCCCCCCCCAGCGCGGATGGGCCTCAACCAAGCCATTGAGTGCCTCAATGACTGTCGCATCCCGGGCTTGCCAATCAACTGGTGCACGGTAATAGGCTGAACGGGCAAGGTCAACGGCGTCACAACTCCGAACCACTGAGACGCTATGGGTCTCCTGCATGGTGTTCACCGCCGCCCGTTTGTCGGACGGCGTCAGAACTTTTTTTCCAGCACATCCTTCAGCGCTCGATTCTCTAAGGCGAGATCGGCATACATGCGTTTGAGTTTGGCCAGTTCGCTCTCGGTCTCTTTGAGACGTTTGAGATCCGAGGCCTCCAGCCCCCCATACCTGGCTTTCCAATTGTAGTAGGTGGCATCACTAATCCCATACTCTCGACAGAGATCTTTGACCTTGATGCCGCCATCGCCCTGCTTCAAGATGGTGATAATTTGCGTTTCACTGAATCGAGACGTTTTCATAAGAACCTCCTGGATGAATAATGCCAGAAAGCTCTACTTTTGACTTGTCCTTATTTTGGGGAAGCTTACATCACCACCTCATTCAACCCAACCGTCGATGAAAAGAGCCCGGTTGACCACAACACCACTCCCAAGCAGGTCAGAAGTGGTCCCCGAATTTTGGACAGGTCGATAAGTGAAATCCCTGCTGCAGCTCGGGATATCAAGAAACGAAGTTGCCAGCTAAAATTGGGCTTCATCTGGCCCACAATATTTGAGACCCCATATTTCGGCGGCATCCCCATCACCAGGTGAATATGATCAATCTGCACGCTCCAGGACTGTACGTCCACATTGGTAAGGTCGAGTTGGATTTCGGGTAAATGCTCCTGCACAAAGATCTTGATCGCCCCCTGCAAGATGCGTCAGCGATACTTGGGGATCCACACCACATGATATTGATGCTGATACACGCCATGGCCACTAAAGCGAACTTCCATGCGCTAGTGTCATCCCCCCCCAAGGGTCAAGGAGCTCCCGCTTCCAGGGGGAAGCGCTTACACCCACGGGCTAGCTTGGATAGAAATAGAGCGCAGAAGATTTCACTTATCATCCCAAATGTCTTATCTAGGAAATGGGGTCTACAGCAGGGAACCGTATAAGATATGCTACAAAATTGTCCGTTATGTTTTTGTGGCATCAATTGTTAGATGTTTTCCTTGACAATTAAAGGAATTTTTAATGTTTCCGACAAGAGAAAATGTCACGAACAAAAATCTTTATTCTATTTTTCTATTATGGTGGATTAAGGAAATAAATCTTGGCCTATTCTATCAACATAGAACCTTTGACTAATATGAGAACCCAAAAGGGGACTAAAATGAAAAATATCAACCAAAAGGGAAGGTTTCATTTTTTTCTACTTATCGGATCTGTAGCATTTCTATTTTTTTCGGGAATGACAAGCCCTTCTAAGATTCATGCACAACAATCCCTTCTGGAATCAACTTCTGTCAACATTAATGGAGAAGAATGGACGTTTCGAACCCCACCACCACCCGCTTCCCAACGATATGTGATTTCCTCCCATCCGAGATTATTTCTCACTCAAGCTAATTTACCGAATATACGTGAAAAACTTTCTGATCCTATTTATGCCAATGATATAGTCACACTTAGGAGCAAAGCCGATGGGGGAGATGCCGCAGCGAACGCGCTACTGTATCAACTTGAAGGGAACATTAGTCGTGGAACGGCCGCTAAGAACTGGCTTTTGGCCGGGTCATTTAACACGCCTCTTGGCTTCCAAATCGCCGGCAAATGGGTTGAACCTGTCCTTGTGTTTGATTGGGTCATGCCATTGCTTTCCAGTACAGAAAGAAATCTCATCTTTGGTATTCTGAAATCAAATTTTGACTATGATCATCGGACTGCTGTTACGCCTCCTCGGAAAGGTGAAACCCTCTATTGGAACGATGTATGGGCACGACATCAGGATATGCATTACCCTATTTTGGCGTTGGCGATTGCAGGGGATGGGATTGACGATATTTGGGCACAAGAGGTCTTAGAGCTTGCATACAGTGACAACCCTCTTGTCATGGGACCATACGGATCCACAAAAGGCGAGGGGTTTCTGGATATGTTGGCTTCAATCTCTCTTGATGATGGGGGTGGAACGCAGGCGGGGTCCGCCGGGGAGTTGGGAGAGAATTATTATGGTTTCTTCCTCCACTCTTTTTTGCCAATGGGGGCATGGGAGACGGCCACGGGTCAACCAATGTGGGCACGAAGCCCTTTTTTTCAAAAAGCTCCATTCTTCTGGTCCTATGAAAAGAGTAAACATCCAGACAAGTTAGGCAAATCAATGCCTGAAATGATCACAGGTATATACCGCGATATTGACGCAGATTCTGCCGCGTTAGCACGATGGCAGGTAAATAAATGGGGCAGGGACCAGTATCTCTTAGTCTATCGCTTGATCCTTGGCGATTTGCGTGTCACCCCCAAATCACCCCATCAACTAGGACTTCCAACAGCGAAATACATTCGTGGCGCAGATCTGTTCGTGAGTTCAAGAAGTTGGGAAGATAACGCGGTCACCCTAACTGCATATTCCCGATATTTGGATTCAGCTCGTTTTGAACCAGCCAGTGGGAGTTTTGCAATACACCGTGGACAAGAACCACTGGCCGTGCCAGCGGAACCACTGAAGCAGCACAAATCAGCGGGAATGTATTCAGGGCTTTGGATTTATGACGCAAACAATTGGCATTATGACCCAGAACATGGAAAGGGAACAACGTTTCAACAATCAACATATTGGGGAATGGCGCCCGGCCGTGCCTATAATGCTTACGATGCTGTTAGCAACCCAGGATATTTCCCTGGCGGCCCCGACAATATTGTCATAAACAACACCTATCGCGGGATAAGTACGGAATACTCAAACTTAGTAGGTGCCCCGAACGTTAAAAAAGCAAGACAAACCATTGTTCATATTATAGACACTAATAGAGATTTTATTGTGGTGTATAATTTCACCGATGTACCATTGAACCTCAAACGAGCGTGGTCAATGCGCCTTGCTGTGCCTCCAAATCTCCAAGGAAATGGTTTTACTATTTCCGGAATGAAAACCACCATTGTAGCTCCGAGTAACCATACCATGACATGGGTAGGAGGTTTAGGGGATGAAATGAAAAGTCCCCCGCCAGAAAAAATCTGGTATGGAATTAATAAAGGCGGTAACACCCCAGGGTATTCGTCCGATCCCGATAAAGCAAAAGCTAACGGGATAGGCAATCTCTTCGTACAACCCCAAAACCCGACGGAGCAGTTGGAGTTCCTGGCCGTCATGGATGTCAGCGAGCAGAATCCTGTTGCCGTATCTCGCATTTCTGATCGGGAGGTTCGTTTTGGAGATTGGAAGGTGTCCTTCAGTCCAGACGGGAACTTTAATGTGGTCAATTCAGGACCACCTCCTCCCGACCTAATTCCCCCCTCTCCACCATCAAGCTTGTTAATACAATAACTGTTTGAAGTGGGGAGTGGTACTAGTGACCTGAAATTAAACAAAACCATGAGATTCACGTAAGTGCCACCTTCTTGGTAATCTAACCAAGAAGGAGCCCACCATGAACAAACCGTTTGGCTTTCCGGACTACCTTACTAAACCTCTGAGCCCAGGAAAGGAATCAGCACAATAATGTTTTAAAAAGAAGCTGTATGGAAACTCAGGCCATGCCGAACTTGAAAAAAATCGCTTGGGTCTTTTGCCTGAATTTACTTGTTTGCCCGTCGACCGCCCTCGCTACCACATACTATGTAGATTCCGTAAGTGGGAATGATAGCTACGCTGGGAAATCTCAGGGAAACGCTTGGCAAACTATTGCCAAAGTAGTCAGCGCCTCGCTCTCACCCGGCGATACGGTGTTATTCAAACGCGGACAGACGTTTAGCGGCGACCTCGAGGTAAGCGAAGATGGGGCCTCTGGTGCACCCATCACGATCAGTGCATTTGGAAGTGGAAATCCTCCCGTACTCTCCCGGGCCACGATTCGGGGGGATTATTACACAGTCGAAAATTTGACGATTGATAATAAAAAGACAGCCAACGATGCTGTTCGCGTTCGCGGGGGGACGAACGCCATATTCCGTAATTTGGAAATCAAAAACGGCACCAAGGACGGGATCGATGCCGCCAACGCTGACAACTTGCTGATCGAGAATTGCCATATTCACCATTTCCTCAACGGTTCGTTTAGCAATCAAGCGGATGCGCATGGCATCGTGGTCACAGGGACGCAGGGGGTGACGATTCGCAACACGGAAGTCCATCACGTGTCAGGTGATTCGTTTCAGGCTGATCCAAAAAGAGTGCGGAAAAATCTAACAAACAATATTCTGATCGAAGATTCGCATTTTTGGACCAGCCCACTTGCCTCGAACTTTAATAACGGCTGGCGCGTTGGCCAGCGCCCAGGGGAAAATGCCATTGATACAAAAGTGTCAAAGTGGGGCGGACACAAAATACCGCGTATAACGATCACTCTGCGAAATATTGTGGCACACGGCTGGAAACAAGACAGCTTTATAAGCAATAAGGCCGTATTCAACATGAAAGAAAAGATTACGGCCATCTTTGACGGCATCACCGTCTATGACGCAGAGATCGCCTTTCGGCTACGAGGAAAACAAGGGAATGCCAACACCACGATTCGTAATGCAGTCATTTACAACGTCGAAACGGCCATCCGGGCCGAGAACAATTTGACTAATCTGGTCATTCTGAACACAACTTTTGGTGAGCAAATTGACACGATCCTGGAATTTTCAGGACGTGGTCGCGGCGGACGTTATCCTGGCACGGATGGTTGGGATTGGCGTAACAACGCCTTTACCTGTAGTGGGCTTTGGTTGTTCTGCCTAGGAAACAAGCCGTCTGCCGCAGAACACTCGACTAATCTGATTGCACCCGTGAGTGATTTCCTCAACAGTCCCCAGGGTGATTATCGGCTGACAGGTAATGCGACGCTCATCGATCAAGGAACAACTATTGGTAGCGTCTTAACCGACCGTGACGGCAATTCAAGAGCCGGGATGTACGACGTTGGCGCCTATGAATTCTTTAACGTAGATGAGGAAATACCGCCAGCTGCCCCTTCAAATTTGGTGATACAGTAAAGGAAATGGTTAAGGAGTAAATTTTTTTAGGTTGGATCCAGTATTCGAATAACAGATTTCTTCGAAAACTTTTCCCACCTGCTGCCAAGAGCAATGTTGTCTAACAAATGTTGAGGCCTTCTCTCCTAGCTTTGCTCTCATTTTTTGGTTTTTTCCCAACATGATGATTTTTTTACTAAATTCAAACGGATTATCTTCCAATAAAATATTTTCCTCATCTTTCACCGCCAGACCCTCGGCTCCAATTGAGGTCGAAATAATTGCTTTGCCCATGGCCATAGCCTCATAGATCTTCATTCGTGTTCCACCGCCAATCCGTATAGGGATGATGTAAATACTTGCCTTGGCGATATAGGGCCGTACATCATCTACCCAGCCGGTGAGGTGGATTTCAGGTACCAAATTGAGTCGTTTTTTTAAGCGAGGAGAGGGATTCCTACCGACAACGGTCAAGTGAATTCCTGAGAGTTCTTTTTTTAAAATTGGCAGAATGTCACTTGCAAAATAAAGAACGGCATCTTCGTTCGGAAGCCAATCCATTGATCCGACAAAGACAAGGCTTGTGGGCTTCGTAGAAATATCCTGTGGGGAAAAATGCTCAATATCGACACCTGTCGGGATTGTAACAATATTATCCAATCCGTACAGGAAACAAAAATTTTCGCGATCCTGTTCGGAAACAGCGATCACTGTATCAAATTGCTTGCAACTATTTTTTTCGAAAAAAAAACTTTCCTCCACTGCAGCCACCAAAACAACTTGGCAAGCATTCCCTCTGCTCGATCATAATGTCTCTTGGCAATCTGTGACTCCACATTGTGTTGAAATAAAATAGAGGGCGTACCTGCGATATGCTTGAAATTGAGTGCAGACTGAAGAAAATCACAAATAACGAGGTCATATTTCCCGGTGTGGTATTCGTTTTCAAGACACCGTCGCAACTTGCGAGAGGTGTCGTTGAGGACCGAAACGGGATAAACGGAAAACATCTGAAAAATTAATCGCACAAAAAAAAGAAGGGAATATTTAGGTATTTCCTTCCAGAAAACGGGAAGAAACCTTGAACAAAACCGATCCATCTCGGCCAAGAAAGAATCGTCTTTGGGAGATTCAACATTTGAAACTAAGGTAATCTGGTGTCTCTTCGACAATTGCTCCAGTATTTTCCCAGTACGAATTTTTCCGCCAGTATCCATCGGAAGCAAAAAGCGTTGTGACAAAAACAGAATATTCATTGCTTACCAGCAAACCCCTTCGTAAGTACTGGAAAGTCCATCCAAGCTATCAAATATTCGTACCAAGTCAAAAATCTTTGTATCATTTGCCGCGTGCTTGAGTACATGAGATGCTTCTTCCGCCTTATTGCCAATGACAATTAACTTCGAATGCTGAATGACCTCATTAATCTCCCCCGTCATCAGCTTTGAAATATGCGGAATTTCTTTTTCAATGTAATCTTTATTCGCTCCCACAAGACGTGCAACCGACACATTGCGATCAAAGATCTTTATATCAAATCCTTTTCCGATCAGTGCTTCGACCAAGATTACCAGTGGCGATTCGCGCAAATCATCTGTCCCGGCCTTGAAGCTGAGCCCGACAAAACCCACCTTTTTAATCCCCATTTGGACAATTTTGTCGATGACACGTTCGATCTGCACTTTATTACTTATCATAATCGATGCGAGCAGTGGCACATCCACGTCGTTTGCCTTCGCTTTGTAATTCAAAGCCCGTAAATCCTTGGGCAAACAGGATCCACCAAAAGCAAATCCGGGTTTCAAATAGTAGGATGAAAGATTCAGCTTGTCATCCATACAGAATATATCCATGACTTTATGGCTATCGACTCCGATGGTTTTGCAAATGCTCCCAATTTCATTCGCGAAGGTCACTTTTGCAGCATGAAAGCAATTGCAGGCATATTTCATCATTTCGGCCGTTTTGATATCAGTTTTTTCTAAAGGAGCATCCAAAAAATGGTACATTTTTTCAAGCAGATCCCCGCTTTTTTCGTCATATTGTCCAATCACGGTCATCGGTGGATTAAAAAAATCATAGACCGACGTGCTTTCACGCAAAAACTCCGGATTCATGGCCAGCCCAAAATCGACACCAACCTGTTTTCCTGAAGCCTCTTCGAGTTCTTTTAAAATGACCTCTTCCACGCTTCCCGGTAGCATTGTACTTCTGGCAACCACAACATGATAGTCTGTTTTCTTAGCGATCCCTAAACCGATATCATTAGCACATCGCCTCACGTAATCCAGTTTCAGGCTGCCATTCTCATTGCTAGGCGTGCCAACACAAATCAGTGATATCTCTGATTCCAAAATGGCGTGCACCGTGTCCGTCGTTGCTTCAAGTCTTCCTGGGTCATACTGTCCTGATTTAACAGCATTGTGTAGAATGTCACCGATATCCTTTTCTACAATCGGGGCTTTCCCCTCGTTTATTAAGTTGACCTTTACCGGATTGACATCAACCCCAATGACTTCGTGTCCTACCTTCGCCAGGCAAGCTGCTGATACACATCCAACATATCCCAATCCAAAAACTGATATTTTCAAGTTCTTTTCCTCCAATTTTGTATTCTCATGACAATTTGATCGTTTTTCCCGAGTGCACCATCCCTAAGAGGGAACGCGAGAAAATTGATCTCTTCAGAAGGGAATTTTTCAACAACTCTCATATATTTTTTGAAAAAGTTCTGTTTTATGCCCTTCAAAAACTCTTAACTTCGTTTTCTTTAGTTCTTTTGCCTCCAAATCAAGTTTTTCTAAGTTTTCCAGCCCAGAGCTAATGCCTTCGGCAATCCCAGAAACTGAATTATCAACAAATACGGCTCCTAACGGAAAGTTTTCCCTCAGAACATCCCAATCTGAAGTGACAACCGGTTTCCCATAATAAATAGCTTCGTAGGCCCCACGCTGCATGGTATGGTCCCTCGTGGTTAACACCACGATCAAATCGGAAGCTTGCAGCAAACCCGCATAATCTTCATCGGCCAAGAAATCCGTAAAATGAACGTTAGGAAGCCTGGGACTAGTAAAAATACGGGTTTTTTTCCCAATTTTTCCTGTTACAAAAAAATCCACTTTCGGAAGCCTTTTTGTCGCTTCAAGAAATTGCGCTAACGGCTCATCTCGTGCAAACGTATTGACCAAGGTGACATTATTTACCCCTTTTAAATCTGGACGTCTGGCAATAGCACATTGGATCGGAACGTCAGGAATAATTAAATACTTCGCACCCCAGCCTTCAAGAATCTGTGCAATACCTCTATTTGTAATAATAGACAAAATCGCTTTTTGACAAAAAAATCTTTGCAAAAATAGGACTTTTTGCCACATGGGATCAGTGAATGCCCCTGTATGAGCATCAATAATATAGCGAGCATGAAAAATCAGACAATACAAATAGACGGGAATCCCAGCAAAAACAGAAGGGTTCATCACAAAAACAACATCGGGTCGATCTCTAAACAAAATTAATAAGGTTTGAATTAATTGAAAAAGGTATTTCAGAATAATGGTAAAATAATTACTACCAAAAAATTCGAAATACACCATGTAAGATTTTCCGCTTAGCTCCCTTGCAGTATTATCACTTCGACTGCAATATGGAGCCCAGGAAATATATACGATTTTTGGCGCGGGAACCGTTTTATCCACTAAAGAAAAACCTTTTTAAGCAGGTTGGTTTCGGTTTCAACCGTATTTTCCACCACGGGCGATACCAGTGCATCGTTCAAGGTGCTAAGATTTTTAAGCACATAGTCTACCTTTTTACGCATATCTTTTGCGTCTGTCGCGGAATAGGTTATAAGACCCTGAGGACGCCGACCATTTTCACTCGCAACCACTTGTGTACCCACAGAAAGTGCTTCTAAAACCGAAGACGCTACCCCATCCGAAGTTGGGGTTCTCAAATATATGTCTGCTCTCGCCAAGAGACTCAAAAATTCGTTGTGATTCAGAGATTTGGCTAACAACATGCAACCCCTGGCCTCTAAATCGCATAACTTTTGATAGAGACCGGAAATTTCGCCATCTTCTATGACACCAATTCCCGTCAAAACAACACCTATATCTTCATTTAGGTCATCTAAAAATTCGAGTAATGTTTCAATATAAAAACCGTTGCGAAGCATAATATATGAAACGATAAGAAATTTTTTCTTTTGGGCGAATACTTCAATTTCTTCTGGCATCGGACGAGTTTCATATCGCAAGTATTGTTTGCTAAAAGCGGGAATGGGATGGATTTTTATTGCTTTAATCAAAGGACCATATTCCACGATTTTTTCTTTAATGGCTTTATCATTGCAGACAATCATGTTCGCCAGAACAAAATTGAGCCAAATCACGGGGTACATCTTCCCACCATTTTGTTTCGGGTAATAAAGTTGTTCCAATCCCCCGTGAAAAGTGAGAGCCGCCCTTCTGAAGGTTAAAAGCGAGATTACATGGGCTATCAGGCCCAGAATCGGACCTTTAACCGCTTGGGCGTTTACATGAATGTGAAAAAAGTAGCCCTTCAACCGCAAACCTAATAGTCTTCTGATATAGTGACTACCCCCTTGCACATCAATATATTCTGGACTTTTTATCTGTCTGTTTTTCCCAAGATTCAGAACTTCGCACTGGTCACCTTCTTCTCGAAAAGCGTCTCTGATATATTTAATGCGCACACTCCAACCGGAAAATGGCGGGGGATAAGGACCAATTTCTAGGATTTTCAATCGACTCATTGTTAAACTTCCACGCCATGACACAGCACGACGGGGCTGTCATTTTCACGAAATGAAACGACGTAATCCTGTTGATCGAAAGAAAATTCTTTACGATAAAGATCCTCCGCATTTGAAGGCAGAGACTCATTCTCTTTGAAAGAAAAGATTGGTTTCTCCCCTTTCCAAGGAAGGAACAACAGTGGGAAAATACCTGTTTTTTTAGATATGGGAATCGCAAAGGATAAAACCCAGCTCGGTTTTTTGTATCCATAACCCTCAGCCTGCCAACCGCCTTCTGGCCCCATGTTTTTTTCCCCTCGCCGAGCTTCCACTTCGTAGTCTTCAAAATACTGAATCAGGAGTCCGACATCTTCGCTACGGGCGAAAATTTGCTTTTTCCTGCGATCAATTTCAAGTGCAACGGAGGTATCAAAATGAAAATAAGCGGTCACCTTCTCATTCTTTCCAGCACATTGGATTCGATCCGATAAGACCCAAAACTTGGAAGCGACCGAAAGAATTTCTCGCCGATGATAGGTTCCCTTGTCATAAACAATCTCACCACAAACGGCCTGTAGGTTGCCCTCTGGTCGCCAGTACTGCAGTTTCGGATTGATTACAGTTTTCCAAGTCAGTCGCCCACAATATTCGGCCTGTTTGTGTATTCCCATTTTGATCGTATTATGGGCCATTTCTTCCCGGAAATGACGATGCCAGGCTAACGGACCAAAATAGGTATGAAAACCTCCTTCAACCAAAATCGGCTTTCCGAATACAGAGAGTTCAAAAGACAACGCATCTGCATGGCCATGTGCGGCAGAGGGCACATCAGCTTCGTGCAAACCTGCCGCCATGACCCCACAGTCAAAACAAAGATAGTGGCTGTCTATATCCCAAGCCGTTCTCATCACATAATACCCACTACTAGACAAAGATTTCGACGTTTCCAATGGAGGCGATTTTTTCATCGCCTCAAAATTTGCGAGAGACGGGTCATCACACAGCCATAGCAATTCTTCACAAAACCCGCAACTGTTATGCTTAAAATCAGGTCGGTTAAACAATACAGTTCCAAGACTTAAAAAACCCCGAAAATCCCAAGAATGTTCAGTGCAAAAATACAGTGATCGCGCATTGTCGATATCTCCGATGGCCGGGAGCCTTCCATTGGGCTGGGTGAGATGCATAGAAGCATCCAAAGCTTTTTCAACTACAGACAAGATCTTTTCTGAAACGGGCTTGTTGTTGTATTTCCGAAGTAGCACAGCTTGCAAATAAAAACCTAGAGTGAAGTGATGATAAAATGTCGCCTGTTCGACGCACATACCATCAGGGAAAAACTGGAAGTCGATATTTTTTTCTAAAATTGACCAACCCAGTTGTTCCCAAGATTGGCTCGATTTTAATTGGGGAAAAAGACTACCAATCATGTGAAGCCCTGCCGCTTCACCGATCAAATGATTATACGGACTCGAATAATATGACAGATGGTGCTCTATGTGAAGACCATGTTCATAAATTGCTTTCAAAAACATACGGTAGAATGCGGAATCTATATGTCTAGAACCCTGGCATAAAAAATACGCCCAAATCCATGAGATGCTACGAACGGCCAATTCCAGAGAACTGGTCCAATTGACGCCCAAATTATACGGGTTATCTGAAATCCAAGATGAAATGATTTCATAAACCTTTTTCGCATATTTTTCATCGCCAGAGATCCAATACGCTTTACCAAGTATAATCAGGTATTGATGGCGATTCATCTCCCAGACATACTTAATATCAACCGTTTCGCGGGGCTTGGCTTTGTGGACTTGATTGTAAAAAATACGCGGCCACTCGCACCCTTCAATGGGATCCTTGTGCCACTGACCAGCTTGAGCCAAGACAACATCATGCCCCAAAAGACATAGGTGCCCCTCACAAATGCGGTCAGCTTCAAGCAACCATTCCCGAGTGTTTAGATGTTTTTTAATCAGTGCAACACGAGACTCTTTTTCATAACCTTCGGTGAAGAAGCGATCTCTTTTCCCCGCCCAAAAATCATCAAACAATTCGTAACCCAAATTGTTTTGAGAGGGAAGGGCACAACATTCTCGAAAAAAGTGTTCGTCACTGACCTGATCTTTTCCAGATAGATGCTGGGCATATTCTCTTTTTTCAAGCCGTCGTTCAGCAATACGAAATAAGACTTCCTCCTTAGACATCACGAGTAATTTTTTAAGTTTATTTTTCAGCAAGAAATCTTCCCCAATCTTTCCGTCATCTCAATATTATTGAATACCTTAATTTTGACATGATAACTACTACCAATACTGGCACTCTGGATAGATCTTTTTTATCAGATTTTATCGGAGAAAAACGACTTGCTCTTGAAAGGAAAAAGCGTTAATTCAAACTATTTTGTGTATACTAGGATAAGCAGAAGGCTTTTCCCAACAGAGCGTCCCAAGAATGTGTGCTAAGTCTAGTTGGAATTTGAAGCGGCTCCCTTCACTGTGCTGAGATGGCGTTCGACCAAGAACAACCATCGTCCGCGCGTCATGAAAGGAGCCACGACATGAGCAGTATTACGAACGCTGCGAACAGAAGCAAGAAGAGGAAACTGTTGGGAACGGCCCAGGTCTTCGGGCCGCACCACTATGAAGCCTTTGATGTGGACAGTAAGCTGGAATGTATTCGGAACCTGATCCCCTTGGGACTCATGCATCTGCACGAGATCTTGGAGAACGAGGTGTGTGCCTTGGCTGGGGCCCGCTATGCGCGAAAAGCCGCTGCTCTTCCTGGCCGGCGTCATGGCAGCAATCCGGGGAGCGTACAGCTGGCGGGGCAACGGCATCGCCTACGCATCCCTCGTGTTCAACACCAACAGGGTGGGGAGATCTCATTACAGACGATTGATCGTTACCAAGGGACTGGCCAGTTGGATGACTTGCTCCTCAAGCGAGTGCTGTATGGCATTTCGTGTCGGAATTATGAAGCCGCAGCCGAAGCGGTCCCCGGCGCGATTGGCCTGTCCAGTTCGACCGTATCGAGAACCTTTGTGCAGGCGAGTGCCAAGCAACTGAAGGCGTTGCAAGAGCGTGATCTCCGTGAGCTAGATCTAGTGGCCGTCTTTCTCGATGGCAAGATGTTTGCCGACATGACGATGGGCATTGCCGTGGGGATTACCCTCACGGGGGAGAAACACGTGCTGGGGTTTGTGGAAACGGGGACAGAAAACGAGACCGTTTTGACGCCGTTCCTCCGCTCCTTGGAGGAACGGGGCCTCGACGATTCCCAGGGTCTCTTGGTGATCATTGATGGCGGCAAAGGGTTGCGCGCGGCCGTACGCCAAGCGTGGGGCTCGACCGCCTTAGTGCAACGCTGTCAGTGGCATAAGCGCGAGAATGTTGTGCGCCATCTACCCAAAGGCGAACAGGTGGCCTGGCGACGACGGCTTCAACGCGCGTATCAGCGTCCAACGTATACGGAAGCCAAGACCGCGCTCGGTCGCCTGCAGCAGGAACTCGAGACTCGGAACCAATCCGCGGCGCGGAGCTTGGCCGAAGGGTTGGAGGAAACGTTGACCGTGCATCGGTTGGGCATGTTTGCATGCCTCGGCCTCTCCTTCAAAACGACGAATTGCCTGGAGTCGATCAATGCCTTGGTGGAAGAGCGGTGTGCGAAGGTCGATCGCTGGACGAACTCAAATCAACGGCAGCGATGGTTGGCCACTGCGCTGTTAGATATCGAGCCACGACTGCGCAAAGTGAAAGGCTATCAACATCTGCCGCAGTTACGCGAGGCACTGAAACGGGAACTGCGCTTGGAGATGACCACGACTCGGAAGGTCGCATAATATTAACCTGGGAGCCGTGACGCATTCCAACTAACTTTGGGCTTGACTCTTCTGATTGGGGACGGCTACCTGAGCCACGAGAAAAGGCCAAAACCGCTTCTCGAAAGGTCTTGCTAGGAATGGTGCCCGTGTCTAGACAAGTCCCTCCAATCACACGGTTTTTTTCGATGACCGCAACCTTTTTCCCCAGCTTGGCAGCTTGGATTGCGGCCCGTTGCCCAGCCGGGCCGCTACCGATGCAGACGAGATCGTAATCAAAATTGCTGTTTTTTGGCATACTCATTCTTGATGGTTCCTTTGCAGCGTTCATACGGTGATGATTTGCTGTTGCTGTCTTCTTGCCATGATCCTATTCAGTTTAATATATGCATCTCGTGCCAGTTAAGTGTTGCTTGCTTACTCGCTCACTCCCCAATATAACGCATCTCGTGACTATTCATCGAAGAGCGGGACGCACGTTGAGAACCGTTAGATACGGTCACCGATTTTATGAGCAACCTGCATGGCTCAATTGGGAACATGTTGGCTCAAGTCAAGTGATGCCACCTCCTCAATCGGAAAAGATGGTACTTTTCCAATTTCCTCGAGCACGGCTATGATTCGCTCAGGTCTGCCCCAGTCGCTCCATTCAACGTTCGACATTTCTACGACTCCCAAATGGTTGACAGCCTGCCGTAATGGTGAATCTTTTGAGCGATCTCTGGCAGAATGGCGAGCCTGAATGGGAACAGCTCCTAGCCCATCCTCACATCCAGCTCCATCTGTATGGAAAAATTCCTTCCAAACCGGGTCGAAAAATGGGTCATTTCCTTTGGCTAGCTAACCAGAAAAGTGACACACTTAATCAGGCAAACGCTCTTCTTCAGGAGCTGGCTCAAGATAGATCTACGAGCCACATTTGATCACTATAGACCAAAAAGAGGATCCTATAGGCACGTTCCCAAAATGCTAGAGCCGAAAGGTCTGAATAATATAAAATGACTGAAGTATATCTTCCCAGGCAAAAAGGGTAGGAAGAAGGATGCCCGTCTAATTCCAATCACTTTTTTACCAAAAGGAGTTGAACTATGAAAAGAGGAATGGTTGCCCTAGCAGGTATCGTTTTGGCTAGTCTCTCTCTCGGTTGCGCGCAGACCAAAACACAGGTGCAGCCTCCCCACCTTTCCTCTCAGTCCACCAAGGAGTGGTCTGCAGAAGAGCATCGGGAAGTTGCTGACCTGTTGCATGAAGAGGCTGTACGGCTGGAAGACCAGGTGGCCCATTTGGAGCAACGGGTGGAGCGGATCAACAAAAAGCCGCATCTGGACCCGAAAGGATTCAAACGACAAAGTTGGAAGGGGCGTATGGCAGCATACCGTGCGGAAATTAGGGAGCTTTATGAACAAATCGCTTGGTATCATGGGGAGGCCGACCGCTTTAGCGGTGTGCTGCCATCTGAAGAGAAGGTGCTGCCTCCCCACCTTTCCTCTCAGCAGGCTATCAATGAGTGGTCTGCAGAAGAGCATCGGGAAGCTGCCGAATTGCTTGACGAAGATGCTGTACGGCTGAAAGCCAAGGTGGCCCACTTGGAGCAACGGGTGGAGCGGATCAATAAGAAGCCGTATCTGGATCCGAAAGAAACCAAACGGCAAGAGTGGAGGGCGCTTATAAAAGCAAACCGTGAGGAAATTTCGGAGCTACGGGAACAAATCGCCTGGCATCATGGGGAGGCTGAACGGCTTTCCATGATGTCGCCATCTGAAGAGAAGTGAAAAATTGGGAGAAGGAAAAGATCCTAAGGGGGGGACCCTTCCGCCAAAAAGTTGTTGGACTCAAGCCAGGAGGGAGCAGTTTTAGGTAAACATTCAAGACGGTAGATACGGCAATAACCGTTGGCCTAGGACTTCCCCGACTCATAGTGATCTTTTCTCAGCACACATGCATCGATGACAAATATGCTACCAGAATGACGTTCCAGGAAGGGCCTTAAGCCCGACAAAATCGGATCGACTTTCTCTTCTGGAACAACGGTCAGAACCATTTGCAAGCTACTGGTGTCATTAAACATCAAATGCCCTTCATGAAATCCACTATGGCCTTTTCCAGATAAATTACTGAAGATGGTATAGCCACTCGCCTTGATTTGATCGAGGACTTCGGTCACGAAGTTTATGTGCTCGCCGTCTACAATGACCTTGATCTCTTTCATTGGATGAAGCTTAATGCTACTCATGATTGCTTGGTCCTCCTCAACTTGATGGATTATGAGCATGCTGAAAAAAGCTGCCAGCTTCCTTCTCGCCGTTTTGCCGTGTTCACGTACAAAGTGTACGCTCCAGGTGTCATAACGACTGCGGCTTTGCTGGACAAGCTTTTTTGAACATTCCCATTATTGAATGAGTTGCCAATCCCCCTGTGGATGGTGAAAAAAGAAATCTTTGATGTCCGGATCTAACGCCACGAGATTAATCCATTGATTACCAATGAGTCGTTTAAGAATACCATGACGAGAAATAATCGCGCTGATTCGTTCCCGAGGCGCTTCAATAATAACAAATAATCGCATAGGCTCGTGATAGGGCTTCTCCCCATCCAGAACTGTTTGAACTGGCAGTCCAACACAGAGATCACTTTGAGACCCATACATCACCCCCACACGGCTAGCCACATTGTGATAAACCTTACTGCCAGCGCCATACACCAACGGATCCACCGTGGAAAAATAATGCTCCATGTTGATCCAATTGCCAACGATCATCGGCGCGGTCATGATAATTTCTAAATACTTTCCTTCCTGATCTTGCAAATGATCATATGAGTGCAAAAATGTTCGTCCCTCAAGTTTAATGCCCTGCGTCAAGAGACGCCTTCCCACAATAAACGCCGTATGTCGCGAAAGACCCCATTCGGGTCGCACCTGAGACCAATCGATGCTGCGCTGTATGGTTCGCTCAGAAGCTTCACTTAAAGACTGGCAGCCTGTCTCGTCAGGAAAGCGGGTTAATCGTTCCATACTATTACGGCGAGTGGCTTCTTCCAAGTCATGGTGCAATCTCAGTAAGTCTTTACGATGCGTGGCTGGGACATCTTCCAGATCAAACAATTCGACCTCGTCAGTGGTGGTATCATGTTGGCCTGGAAGGAAATGGGTATCAGGAGGAATATGGATGCCTTTCCGTTCCAGAACTTGTCGCACCTGTCCTTTGTTGGCCATGGCCGCAAAGGCTCGGGCATTCGAGACGCCATGGTTCCCTCCACAAGCCCCACAATCTAACGCTGATTCATAGGGGTTGTTGTCCGATACACTGCCGTGGGCACAGATTAAGATTAATCTGGAAAATATTTTGGTAAAACCTAAAGCCCGAAGCGCAGTTTCCACAAAATGTGCCTGCTCGGTTGTCGTAAATCCTGTTTGCGTAATGCGATGCATTCGATTGGTGACTGCGCGTTCATGCACACCATATTGGCCTCGTAAGCCTTGAATAAATTGCCTATGCTCAGATTCCGTCCACTGGAGTTTGCTAAGTAATTCCTCGTCCTCATTGGGATCAAAGGCTATGTGATTCAGTGCCTGCTTGCGAAGTCGTTCGACTTGGTCATGTGAAACAGCATTGCCTTGTCTGCCGAATCGTTCAATGAGCATGCGATAGATCGTCGCACGGTGCTCTGAGGCCACCATTTCCTCTGCCTCCTGGCGTGTGAGTTTTTCGACGGTCAACGTTGTTCCAATAGGAACGGAAAATCGCTCTTTAAACCAGGAAGTGATCCGTTTAAACCATAAGGGACTCAAGGTTTGGCCAAAGAGCCTGAACCCGAAAAACCAGCCAATGGCTTCAACCATAACATAGGGAGTAATGACATTCTCTTTTAAATCATGCAACAGCGTGTGCCCAGTTTTGGCTAACTGTTGTCGTTCCAGAAATTGTTCCGCAGCCTTTCCTTGATAGGCGCGTGGAATTTCTTTTACCACATGTTTGGGTTTGAGGAGCACTGGACATTGATCGGTCTCTTGCTCACTGCCAAACGCCTGATAGGAAAGGGGAACCCCGAAAAATCCGGCGAACCCAAAGGTCTCATTGCCCCCGACTTCTTCAAAATGTCGACGAAAACCTTCCGACCGGACATCAATGCAGAAAATCCCCTGAGCCAACGGTCGTGATTTAGCAGGTTCTTCTTCTGACTCATCAATTTTTTCGAGTTTCTCAAGATTCGGAGAAAAACGTGGAAGAAAACCTTTGAGGTAAGAGAGTTCAAATGCTTTCAGCCAAATTGGACCATGTTGTGACTCTGGAAATTTTGACACCCATTCAAGTAACACCTCCAAGGCTTCCTTGGAACTGGCGACTAACTCTCCGACAGAGACGTCAAGGGATTTGGCGAGGTGCACCACAATTAAGGCCTTTTGATGAATGTCTTGTTCACGGCGAATCGACTGCCATGTTTTGCTGATGCGGACGGCACTATGATCCAGTGCATCAATACGCAAGGGGTGTTGCACGAAAAGCGAAAGATCAAGATCGTTTACAACTCCTTCCGGTAAGCCTGTAAGTTTCCATTCCTTGTACAGTCCATATCCAGTAGGGTGGCTCTCTAGATAGGAGCGAATCGAAGGATAGGTTCCTGGGATACCAAGTGTGTCTTGGCAAGCGAATCCGACCAGTTCTTTTTCATAAAACAAGCGAACCGCGAGGTATTTGACCAGGTCGATGCGATTGGCATTCTGCCATGGATAATCCAACTGTTCCGAGCGCCATTTGATAAACCCCGCCCATCCCGAGAGCTGGGCCAAATGCATAGTAAAATAATCAATCCACACTTCATGAGGAATCCCCATGGTCGCCAGGCTCTCGGCAATGGTATCCTCGGGCCGGGTTGGAAGATTTTGAATTTTGGACTGCCAGTTTGGAATGCCTAACACCGAACCAGACCAATCCTCTTGGGCCAACGCTTTCCATCCACCATAAAAGGTTTTTTCTCGAAAAGGCATAGGCCAGGGAGCATGGCCTTCATCCAGAAAACCGCCACACCACTTGATGAGCTCTTGATTAATGAGGTCTTGAACCGAAGTACTTAGGGTTTGATCGCACCAGGTAGACAGGGTGTAGGCCGACGCAAGTTCTTTTTGCTCAGTGGCTGCATGATCATTGAAAGAAAACGTGGATGGGTTTGAATCGAACAGCGCTTGGAGTTTGTTAATAAGCTCAGTAATATCACTATCGCGTTGGACATTCTGCACCATAGCTGAAGCGACATCCGATGCTGTGTAGCCAGTTCCAGAAATAAGCATCGTGCGTAAGGCTTCCAGATGGGATACTTTTCGATTGCCAATGGCAACAGGTTGATCTTGAGCTTTCTCCTTTAAGACCTCATCAATAACGTCTTGTGAGATGCGACCTTGTTGACAGTAGTTCCGGTATTCTTGATTGGATAGATACCCTTTGCCACCAAGAAACCTTGTCCCTTGATTGATCGCCTCACCGAAGGGTAGATGTTCTAATCCGTGGAGGGGATTATGGTGAATAAAAGTTTGCATGGGCCAAAAATGAGAAATGGGTTCACTCGCCAACTTGACGAGCGAGCGAATTTCCATTCGCTGGCCCTCTTTTGATTGAACCAATTCTTTGACTTCAGCCACAATCAATACTCTCTAATACAACAATCCACTATAACTAGCTCCAGCAATGAGTAGGGCAAGAGCGCTGATTTCCCATGGGGTCAAATCCCTGTAGGGAATATCCGGTCTGGCCTTTCCAAAAGCCGTTTGATGCAGTAAATGTGAAAAATACCAACTACCAAAAATCCACACAACAAATAGGATTACGCAAATGATGACAAGAGAGACATCTTGACCGTCCATTGTCGGCAAGGCCGGCAACCCTGACAAGATTGGAACAATCGGAAGCGCTACAGCGATGCTGATCAGAACAATCAATAACACCCCAAGTCGCGGCATGACCAAGGCCAAGCCTGGCAGGGTTCCTAGAGCATGTGAACCAAACCTCTGCTGAATGCAGTGATACATGAGAAAAAGACCAGTTAAGACCAAGGCAATGGTTAATCCAAATGGTATTAACCATTGTGAAAACGTAGAGAAAACCGTGGCGATCCCCCACAACATGGATACTTGCGCAATGACAGCGTACGTGAGTAAGGACCGAATTTGGCCTTGCCCCAAGCATTTGACTGAGGAATACAGCGCACTGCCTAAGGCTAACCAGGAAATCGCGGCTGGCATTCCTTCCGACAAGAAAGTTTGGAGCTCCGTGAGCTCAGCCAATCCAAGAGAAAGGAACACGGTCGTCCATAGACCAGATACTGCTCCATAAGAAGAACTCACGAGTAACGCGAACGGTATATGGAAAGGAAGGAGTGGCAGGAGTGTCACCGTCAGAAACAGTCCAGCGTATAGGGCTAAGGAATTTTCCGTGAATGTCGAACTCAGGGTAAGAAGAATCGCCAGAGCTATCTGAGCGAGACTAATTGTTTTTAGCAAAGCAGGACAATGAGACTTAAAGAGAGAATACGCTGCAAAGCTAAGAACACCAACAAGACAATATCGATTGAAGGGCGAGGGTATCAGCAACGCTCCAAGCCCGAGTCCAGATATAACAAGCATTTCCATAAGTGTCGTCGACCTATACTTTGAACCATGTTGTCCAAGGATTGCACAAAAACCTGAAAGGATGATTGCACATGCAAGTATGGCAGAAGCTTCTATAGTCATGAGAGTCTCAATCTAACCCAATGCTGTGTTAAGGGCCTGTTGAAAAAAACCGCCAGCGGCGTTCTCGCCATTTTTCCATGCTCACGTACTGCCAGTACGCTCCGCGCGTAAAAATGGCTGTGGCCTTGCTGGACCTGGCTTCGCCGAAGCGGCTTCGCACAGGCGAGCGGACTTTTTTGAACAGACCCGATACTGCTTGATAGTGAACAGCTTCCTGGCGAAATATGGCCCTTGATATCTTCATTATTCAACACTCCCTTTAATACCGATTCCCAATTTTTTGAGCCCATTGAAAGAGTGCGTTCCCCCACTTCATATATATGAGGTCCACATACAGCCGGTTGCTCAGCAACATATACATTTTTTGTTGAATGGCTTGACTCCAGTCTGGATTCAGGATCTTTTGTCCTTTCGCATCGGTATAGCCATAAATCCACCCAAAAAGAATTAAGACTGTGGCAAGCAACACGAATACATCAAATACCGTTGGATTCAAGGCCGCCGCCACGAAGAAGGCATCGGCCACGCCCGGTTCGGGGTAGAGAAAATGGGTAAAAAGTTCGCCGGCCCACAAGTACGTAAACCCGATGAGAAATAATGCGGCAATCATTGCGCTAGCCACTTTCCACGAAGCCACGGCATGCAATCGATACAAGCTGAAAATGGCTTGGGAGGCCGTGACCCAACTGAAAAAGAGAAAGATGACTGCCCCGTGGGCATCCTCAAGTGGAACCTCCAACAGATCATGAGTCACCATCAAGATAATAAAGGGCATGATCAAGGTCACAATCAACCCCGTCACCCACGTCGCTTGGGCAGGCAGTCTGGTTGGTTCATGGCTAGAAGAAGCTGGGAACTTGGGTTCGTAACGAGCGCTATGAATCACATTGCCGGCGCTGAGAAACAGAGAGGCTTTAAAGAGTCCATGAGCAATGAGGTGGAATATGGCAAGCGCAAAAGCTCCCAGCCCGCATTCCATGATCATATAGCCCATTTGACCCATCGTTGAGTATCCGAGGGTTTTCTTAATGTCGTTTTGGACAAGCATCATGGATGCACCCAACAGCACAGTCAGCGCGCCAATGACAAACACAATATGTAGAGTGTTGGGTGAAAGAGCATAAAGCGGAGCCAGCCGATTGAGAAGAAATCCTCCCGCGTTGATGATTCCCGCGTGCATAAGGGCTGAGACAGGAGTGGGAGAATCCATAGTATCGGGCAACCACACATGAAGAGGAAACTGGGATGACTTGGCTATGGCTCCAACAAAGATCAGTAAGGTAATGACCGAGACGGCGCTGACGTCGAAGAGATTTCCTGGCAGCAGCGAAATCACATGAGAGTGTTGTGACGCCCGCTCAAAGAGTTCATTGAACTCAAGGGTGCCAAAATATTTGTACGTGACAAAGATCCCACAAAGAAAGGCGACATCGCCAACGCGATGCACCATAAAGGTCTTAAACGCATTCTGATAGGCGGGGACATGCGAATAGTTAAATGCAAGAATCAGATAAAGGGTCCAACTTAAGAGCTGCCAAAACACGAACAACATCAGAAGGTTCGGGCTAGAAACCAGCGAAAGAATAACAAAGGTCATGAGACCCAGTAAGGCAAAGAATCGAGCATAGCCAGGATCGCCTTCCAGGTACCGAACGGAGTACACATGAATAACGGTGCTGACACTCGTGATCAACACCATCATGACAGCCGTTAAACGATCAATCAACATGCCAATCTTCAGGACGGCAAAGTTTTCAGATCCAAAAGGCCACAACGTGATATGTATGTCACCTACCGTACTCACATAGTAAAGCGTCCACAAAGAAAACAAACATGAGCTCATGGTGGCGATCACACCAATTTTTGCTACATGAGCGACGATACGGTTCCCAAATGAACCAATGAGAATTCCGGATGAGAGAGGAAAAAGAAGAATAAGAATCGAAATCATCATGACGTGAATACAAACTTCTGCACGAGGCTCATAGCAAAGATGCCCACGCGTTCACTACCAACTTTAGTCATAGAGATTTTGATGAAAGTTCTACACTAATTTATCAAGCATTCCCATGAAGTTACGCAATCTATCTTTAGACCCATGACTTATAGGGCATTGGAGGAAACAACGTTAGTATTTTTGGTCCAGAAAAGTTCGAGGCAAATCTTCCCTACCTGTGCAGGATAATAAGATACCTTGATGATGTTGCCACTTTACATTGACGTGACTTACAAAACCAGCCCACAAAGGTTTCCGGAATCTCAATTGATTCAATATTGCCAGAATTATCTTCTTAAGGGAATATTGAAAAAAATCGCCAGCGTCGTTCTCATCATTGTTCCGCTCATGTCGTCCCAGTACGCTCCACGCAAAAAGGTTGTGGCCTTGCCGGACCTGGCGTCGCCGAATCGGCTTCGCACAGGCGAGCGGACAGTTTTGACCATTCCCATCGCATTGAAGTCGCCATGGTTCTGAAGGCCTTTTTATAACTGGAAAGTGAGTGATGCAACAGTCCCCTTAAGATCAATCCGATACGAGGGCAGATAACACGACGACACTCCCAGCATAAGCCAGGAGTGTCGTCGTGAATGGTTACGGCGTGATGGATAAGAAGATCGTACTTCCGCCTCTTTGAATGAGCAGCAAGACACGATCATCGGCATCAAGCTTTTTGGTCAGACGTTGAAAATCTGAGATATCCCTGACAGACTGCCGATTGATTTCTCGAATAAAATCGCCTGCACGAATCCCTGCACGGCTGGCTGCACTACCAGACTTCACCTCTGTGACTTCAACGCCTTTTTCTCCAGAGGAATACGGCTTAACCGTGATCCCACTCAACACATGCTTTCCTCGTGCTTCACCACTAGAGGCAAACGTTTCAAGATCTTTGGGCATCTCCGCAATCGTCACGTCCACATTCTGCTCATCTCCATCCCTCAGCACATGAATCGTAACTGAACTATTGGGTTGGGTTTCGGCCACCAGTGATCGTAAATGTCGCGAATCTTTGACATCCTGAGAATCATATTTTCGAATAATATCCCCGCGCTTGAGACCAGCATCTTCCGCAGGGCTATCATCGACAACATCGCTCACGAGCACTCCGCGTTGATCGGGAGCATCAAACTGCTCTTGTAAATCAGCATTAAGATCTTGAATAGACACACCTAGCCACCCTCGCACGACCTTTCCATGCTCGATCAAACTCGTCTGAATAGCTTTGCCCATATGACTGGGAATGGCAAACCCAATTCCCATATAGCCTCCAGATCGACTAAAAATCGCGGTATTGATCCCCACTAACTCTCCTTGTAGATTTACTAAGGCTCCACCAGAATTCCCCGGATTAATCGCCGCATCCGTCTGAATGAAATCTTCGTAATCCACAATACCGACATTGGCTCGCCCCACGGCGCTGACAATGCCCATCGTAACCGTTTGGTTCAAGCCAAAGGGATTGCCAATCGCCATCACAATTTCGCCAACTTCCAACTCCTGTGAGTCTCCCCAGGGCAACACAGGTAGATCATCGGCCTCTATTTTGATAAGTGCTAAATCGGTTTTCGGATCAGCGCCAATCACTTCCGCCTCAAACTGCCGTTTATCCGAAAGGGTCACCTGAATCTCATCTCCAGACTCAACCACATGATTATTGGTAATAATGTGCCCATCTTTTCTGACAATGACACCTGACCCCGCGCCTTGTTGACGAGGCGAATCTTGAGGTCGAAATCTTTTTTCAAATTCCTCTCCAAAGAAACGACGGAAAAACGGATCATCAAAGAACGGTGACTGTCTTAAGTCTTGATTTTTTCCTGAAAATGTTGTGGAGATATTGACGACCGCCGGACGGGCTTTTTTGGCAACTTGAATAAGAGTGCTATTGCGGGCCCCGATATTACCTTCTCCAAACAGCAGCGCTCCAGAAAGCAATGGCTTTTCGGAAGGCAAGGTGTCGGCACTCTTAGTTTCAGAAGAGGTTCCCTGCGAGAAACTTAGGTCTCCACTAAGTCCCATCCCTAGAATAATTCCGGTCACAAGGAACCCTATCCCCACGCCGGTTAATAAGGTAATACCGCAGTCATGGCTTCTTCCTTTATTGGCATTCAAGATGTTTCTCATAGTTCTCCCTCACAAATGCACTTGTCAGCGTACAAAATGAACTGCCCGCTTACACATCCTTAACCGCTTCGGAGCCAATCCCCGACAAACATAATTTTTTAATAAGGTTAAAGGAGAAAAAGTCAACCCCATCTTTTTGGCTGGATCTTTCATAGGGGATCGACAAATTTGTATCAGGTGTCAATACGCAACCGTTTTCTCGCAAGCAGCAAAGAAATCTACAATCATGACAAGTAACTCTGAAGCCAGCTAGGTGAATACGGTCATGAAATCTGACACATAAGCAGGATGATTACCTGTGGCTCGAAGGAAAACCAATGTGATTAATCCAATCAAAGCAGAAAGGAGGAACACATGAAGATTCAGCATGCTTTCAAGGATCTAGTTATTGGAACGTGTATCTTTGGACTCAGCCTCGCTCTACACACATTATGGGCCAAGACAACCTCAAGCTCCATTTCAGTGAACAAGGCAAAAGAAATTCGCCCAAATGTCGTCTATGACTTCATGGAAACAGGCGAGGCGCCGATTTCCCAAGCGAACAATAGTTAAGAATGTCGGCTGAAACAAATAGAATTCAACCACTTACTCACCATTACCAGGAATAGGAGAAATCATCAAAAGAGGGGGCCCATAGCCCCCTCTTTTTTTTGAGCACAGGACTTGACGACCGTATTTTCGAAATTATTTCTAAGAATAAGGAACAGAAATGAGTAAGATTCGGACATCTTCAAGGAAAAAACAAGCTCTAATCCATAAAAATCACATACCATAGAAAAGGAGGAACAAGTCATGCTGATTCGACGAGTAAAAAGTTGGCCTTTTGAACACCAGCTAAACGGATTTTCAGAGTTAGATCGATTGCGACGTGACCTGAGTCATATCCTCACGACGCCAGGAGGGCAAGTAAGACTGGATTCACCAGCTGGCGTCTATCCTTTTCTTAATGTGACACAGGACCAAGACAATTTTTATATTCGATCAGAAATTCCTGGAATGACATTGGAGGAATTAGACGTTTCTGTGACAGGACGACATGTGACGATAGCAGGAGAAAGAAAAATTCCATCTGAAGAGCAAGAAGTACGCTATCATCGTCGAGAACGTGAGGACGGTAAATTTCGACGACAATTTAATCTACCAACAGATGTTGATGCCGAAAAGGTTGAGGCGAAATACCGTCATGGCATGCTCATGATCGTGCTACCCAAAGCAGAAAGTGCCAAGCCCAGAAAAATATCTATTAATGGCTGATGAAGAATTGAACAAGAGCAATATTTTCTTACGAAAGAAAGGAGAATAATCATGGCGGCTGCAACACAAGATATTCAAGCCCGAGATAAGCAAGAAGTGCAATCCACATCCGAACAAACTACTCCAGGACGTGTCTTTTCTCCACTTGTGGATATTTTTGAGGACGATCAAGCGTTAACAATTGTTGCAGATATGCCGGGAGTCCTCTCGGATAATGTCAGTATAGACCTCCAGGAGGACATCCTCACACTCACGGGCGTTCCCACCTTATCCGTTCCGGATAACGAGGAAGTGGTCGTGCAAGAGTTCGAGACAGGGAAATACTTTCGACAATTTACACTTTCCGAGGTCATTGATCAGGCAAATATCAAAGCCAACCTGAATCATGGAGTGCTGCGGGTCACACTTCCAAAAGTTGGCCCTGCCAAGCCCCGCAAGATTCAAATTACCGAAAACTAGTTTCAGTCAAACCACAAGTGGGAGCCGCAAGGAAACGGCTCCCCCTTGTTACATTTATCCGACAGCTTCATTTTCTGGAGCAAAGCCAAGATGTGGTTCTCCAAAAGTCTGGCCTATTCCTCTACCCTCTCTCTTAAGGACGATGGGATTCCTGAAGAATCTTAGTTAAAAATTGGAACTGGATAATGAGATCGTATAGTTAGAACTAAGATGGATTCCCGATGAAAAATGTCGGGAATGACGACACGAGTGAGAGAGGAATTTCCCAAGAAGAACGACTGGATTTAAGGAAAGCGAGCTATCTTCTCTTATGAGAAGGTAGCTCGCTTTAGCTTTTTGAGATGCTCTTCTAACTAAATTTTTACAGTCAGGTAGAGAGCGCCTTTTCCACGATGAATAAAGATGAGGGCATCTTTTTCTTGTTCTAAGTGAGACACCACTTTCCTGAAGTCTTTCTCTGACCGAACTGGTTCACGATTAATTTCGGAAATCACATCGCCCTGAGCTAAGCCAGCTCGTTCAGCATTACTACCTGGCCTCACCTCCATCACCACAACACCGTTTACCTCCTCAGTGATTCCTAACTGTTGAGCCATTCGTCCATCCAAATCCTGAACGGCCACACCAGCTAAGGGGCCATCCTGATTCATCGAGTGAGTTCGTGCCACTCGTGTTGGCTTATCTTGTTCACGAATAACCGGATAAAGATTCACCTTTTTTCCTTCTCGCATCACTACGAGAGAAATTTCAATTCCCACAACTGTCCCAACCACTTGGCGCTGCAACGTACGCGGATCATCTACAGCTTGACCTTCGTATTCAACAATCACATCGCCACGTTGAATCCCCGCTTGATCGGCAGGGCTCCCGGACATCACATTCGTCACTAGAGCCCCTCCTGGCTTATCTAGATTAAATGATTCAGCTAAGTCAGAGGTGACAGCTTGAATACCAACCCCCAAGTAGCCTCGCACCACTCCTCCCGTTTTAACCAGGCTGGCATAAACAGGCTTCGCTAATTTCGTGGGAACGGCAAACCCTACCCCCTGATAGCCACCTGTTCGCGAGAAAATAGCTGTATTGATACCAACCAACTCACCTCGAGTATTCACCAAAGCCCCGCCAGAGTTTCCAGGATTGATGGCCGCATCCGTTTGGATGAAATCTTCGTACTGAGTAATGCCCATTCCACCACGCCCTAAGGCACTGACAATTCCCAAGGTTACGCTAGAATTCAATCCAAAAGGATTGCCGACTGCCAACACATACTCACCCACTTTCAGACTGGATGAATCACCCCATGGGACAAAGGGAAGATCAGACGCTTTTAATTTAATTACCGCCAAATCGGTTTGCGGATCAAGCCCCACAACAGTCCCGGGAAATTCCCGCTTATCTGGCAGTGTCACGGTAATCTCTTCAGCATTCTCCACGACATGATTATTAGTTAAGACATAGCCATCAGACGAAACAATGACACCCGACCCAGCACCCTGTTGCTCCGGAAGAGGCATCTCCTTATGACGAGGTGGAAACTTAGGAGTGCCGGGCAGGCCAAAGAACTCTTTCATCGGATCAAACGGCAGACCAGACATGGGGACGGCTGCACGTTTGCTAACCGTAATATTCACCACCGCTGGCGTGACACGTTGAGCGATGTCCGCAAATCCGCCTTTCTGAAACTGAGGGGGATCTGTTGTTTGCAGCTCATGATCCGGCTTTGATTTGTGGGCAAACGTCGGAGAAGGGTTATTCCAGGCCCCAAACAGCAAGGCCCCGACCAGAACCCCCATGCCTGCTAACCCCAAACTTTTTTCCCATGCTGAGCTTCGATCCCAGGGAACTGAGATTGCTTTTACATTTTTCTTCATAGACGTTCCTCCTTGATGAGAATTACCTAAGAGCATACCTCCTTCATACAAGGAGAATACCGCTTCTCTATAATATGAAGATTAAATACAGATTAAAATTTTTTAAGACGGCCCAGGAAGGACTAAATTTTCAGGAGAGAGGCAGGAAAGCACGAATTCTCTGTCTTGCGTTAAGACAGAGAGAAACACGACAGCCACAAGAAAACAACAAAAGGTTTTCTTGTGGCATTTATAGTGAAGAAGAATTACATGACACCGGAGTAGTATCGAATAACGTCTGAAACGGACACAACTCCGACTATTCGACTACTTTCAGTAACAGCCAAATGCCGCGTGCCTTTTTCTTTCATAAGACGCACCGCTTCAACAATTGGATCACTTGTTTCAATAGTCACCAGCGGTTCTCGCATACAGGTCTTCACTGTAGTCGTTAATGGATCAACACCCAAAGCCACCACCTCACTGGTTAACTCCGTTTCAGAAATCGATCCAATATAATCTTCTCCACTCTGGACTAACAACGAACCAATTTTCCACTTCTGTAACGCTTGTCCGGCCTCACGGAGTGAGGCATCTAGAGAAATGGCTCGCACAGTACCGGCCATAAAATCAGAGATTGGAGGTCCTGTCGTTTTCCGAGGTTGAGTTGCTTTAGCCAACGAAGCACGACGCGACTCTAGATCAGCAATGGCACTCTCAAGCACTCGATGACGTTGCCGAATGGTTTCTCGTTGAGACTGAGCATTAGCTCCTTCTGGGGCCTCATCCGTTAAATTCAACAACCCTGCCGCTTCTCCAAATTCCGCATACTCATAGGTATCTAAAATCGCAGAAGACCTTCCAAAGACTTCTGCCAACAAGTCTTCCACCACGGCATCAAATTCATCAAGCACTTCTACTGACGGTTCAGTCATCAAGTGTTGTTTTAAGATATCCAATTGTTTGCGCAAACGCCGGATATCCTGATCTAACGATTTGGCTCGATCTGGTTTTGCGGCCACCTGAGAATTCATAAAGCCTCCTCTGCTAGAAAAATTAAAAGTGTCTGATCTTAACTCGCCTCAAAATGTTGGGCAACTTCATTTTCTATACAGACAGACGCATATACCAGATCCAGCACGGCCCGGAGTTCTCGTGAAAGAAAACGGATAAATCCTGTGAATTGTTAGGTTTCTAATAAACCTGAGAGGAGTGTGGCAAGTCCCAAGAAACTAAAAAATCCGACGACATCAGTCACCGTCGTGAGGACAATGGACGAGGATTGAGCTGGATCCTGTTTTATCGCTTTTAAGGCAATGGGAATAATTGCACCAGATAATCCTGCAATCACCATCGACACAATCATGGACAAACCAATGATGAGTGTTAAGCCTAACGATCGACTCCAAAGAGCCACCGCTAAACAGGCTGTGGCAGAAACAGCCAGACCATTCAGAAAAGCAACATAGACTTCCTTGCCGCTCACTCTCAGCCATTGAGATGGTCGAATATCCCGCAGCGCGAGACCCCGAATCACAACGGCTAAGGATTGCGCACCCGTGTTTCCCGATTGCCCCGCCACAACAGGAAGCAATACAGCCAATGCCGTAAATTTAGCAATTGTCCCTTCAAACATGCCGACAACAAAGGCAGCACAAAACGCAGTAATCAAATTTAACTGTAGCCACGGCAATCGTTTTCGAACAGAAAACCAAACCGGCGAGAGCGCTCGTTCATCTTTATTTGCTCCGACCATGGTGAGCAAATCTGCACTCGCATCTTCTTGACTAGCTTTAATAATATCTTCGTTGCGAACTACACCCAACAAACGACTATCTAGATCAACCACAGGAATCGTGAAAAAATGTCGCTCACTAAACAGCTCAACGATTTCTTCACGCGATTCTAACGGATGAATGGTAGGCAAATCGCGAACCATGACCGATTGCAACTTTTCATCTGGATCAACCAGCAACAAATCTCGCACGGAAAATTTTCCCACGAGTTTTTGATGACGATCAATGACATACACATCATGAACATCCTTTTGGGCACGCGAACGAACCTGCAACATAGCATCACGAACCGTAATCTCTTCCTGCAACACGAAAAATTTCGGATCCATAATGCTACCAACCGACTCCGGCGGATAGGTCATATAGGAACGAATTTCATCGGCATAACGATCAGAAATGCGAAACAAAATAGCTCGCTGTAAATCTTCATCGAGCCGCTGAAACAATGCGGCCGCAAAAGCAGGAGACATATGTGGTACAACTTGTTTCAACATATCCGTTGGCATCAGGGTCAGTGTTTCAGCAGCAATGGGGGGCGTGATACTGGAGATGAGGTTGGCTGCGTTTTTCGCGCTGGTACCTTGCAAAACACGCAAAATATCAGTAGGAGGATACGATTCTAATATCCGAGCCGCTTCTTGGTGATGTTTCTGAAAAAACGCTTCATTCAGCAGATGAGTGCCCCCACGCCGAGGGGTCGAAACTTCAACGGCTGATTCACTCATCAGACATTTTTCCGTTCATGAAGGGTTTGCGCCACATCAGTCATTAATCGAATCCCCGTGATTGAATAGGCTTCCCATAATTGCATCAGCGAGTCACTTACGGTACCCAATGGCGCCTTCCCTTCAACATCTTTTTCAATTCGACGTAACATACGATACCGCAAGGCACCAAAAAAGGTGCCCCATCGATCCACAACCGGTAAAGTATGAAACCGGCTCCATTCCGGATGCTTTAAAATTTCTTCTAAGTTGGCTTCGGCAGACAACGTCGTAATTTGACTTTCCATCAGTGTCCCCACTAAATGGTCAGTGGCATCCACAAGCAATTGCCTCAGGGTCACAACGCCTTCTAATTTCCCATCACGATCGATCACATAAATATAATACATGGCTTTCTGCCCATAGGTACGGATACGCGAAATTGCCTCTTCCACACGAATATCAGGAGGCAGCGTAAAAACCTGCGGATCAGCTAAACTTCCAGCAGTATTGGGTGAATACCGTAAGGCTCGTCGGAGAGTCGAACCCATAGAATTATCTAATCGTTCTAAAATATCATATCGTATAGATTCCGCGAACTGTCGCAGAATACCAATGGAGGATGTGGCATTCATGGCTCCTAAAACTTCAGCACTTAAATCCTTAGGTAACTCTTCCAAAATCTTGGCGGTCGACACAGGCAAACAATGCTCTAAGACATTAGCAATTTCTTCTCCCCCTAAGGATTCTAAGAGGGCACCCGCTTCCTGTGGACCAAGAGACTCCAAATGGCGAGCCGCTTCAACAGGATGAGCCTGAAAATAACCAAGCGTGAGATGATGTTCGAGTTCCATCGTTACTGTTCTGGATGTGTAATCACAGCCGTAGATTCAGAAAACTGCGAAGCAGGAATAATCACTCGCCCTTCCTTCGTTTCCAACACGACCGAAATAGGCGTAACTGACACAACCGAGCCTTGCACTTCTCCCATCTTCACGGTCATCCCAACTCGGACAACCGAACCCAAATAATGAGCAGCAATTAAATTGGCGACAGCATTGCGGGAACCCAGGCCAAAAGACAGTGCCGCTCCACCGATGAGCCCAGCTAGCAAAATCACAATGGTATTATTCAGCAGTTGTGTATCAATGCCTAACGCATCAATGGCTGTCACAACAATCAGTAAAACCACGGCCACATAGACAGCCTGCGCCACCATGGTTCCATGGGTAATACCTGCGGAACTACATGTCATCGTAATGAGTTCTCGCACAAAATTCGCTGCAATTAGCCCTAAAATCAAGACTAAGACCGCAATCCCAACCTTGGGGATATAATTAGCAATGCCCGTTAAAGCATCAGATACCATGGATAAACCCAAAGTATCCGATGCTTTAATGAGGAACACTAAAAAGATCACCCAAAATCCAATCATGCCCAAAATTTCTGACGTTTTCCGTTTCGTCCCGGACCGCTCTAATAAGGTCTGCGCAGCTGTGCGACTCAATAACCGATCAAAACCCATTAATTGAAGGAGTCGGACGAAACCAAGAGACACCATTTTGGCTAACAGGAAACCAAACCCTAATAACATGAGAGCTAAAATGACAGCTGGCAAAAAGGCCAAAATTTGGTGAAGGCTTGCGGTTACAGCCTCTACCAAAGCTTCCCACCACCCTGTTAGCGTGACACCTTTTTCTTCCATCCCACTCTTCATCCTTGGCTAAATTCTCTATCGTTCATTATTTGCCACATCTTCTCTTGATCCTTGACGCTGAAGTCGGCGACTCATCATAGACTGCCTATGGTAAAGCTGCAACCGGTTCATAACACCGAAGTTGAAATTTTTGTTAACTACTAAATCGTTTCTTTCACGCACAAAAAGCTGGGCTTCCAAGTTCGTTTGAGTGATCTTAAGAAACGATCCTCGATTAGGCCAAAGTAGGCACTCGCCGTCGCCGTTCCTTAACCACCCTCTGAAACAGTCCCGTCACAACAGGATCCTTGAGCCATGAAGTAAGTTCTCGGTTCAGCCTCAAGCGCCAAGATGGATACGAAGTATCCGGAGCACCTGGCAAGTTAGGCGTATCTAATTCCATCAAAGCATCTTCTAACTGTACCATGAGCAACTGAGATGAGGTTCTAGCTAAAAATTGATAAATGATCTGAGTCATATTCGATGAAAGTTTGAGTGGCACGAGGCCAGGGGCCACACCGCCCATTCGGCATATGACATTCCATAACTGGCGGCGATCCTCGATTCGAGCTTCTTCATCACAAACTTTGTCTTCAAAAAAAGGATATAAGTTTGCCTGTTCCTTGACTTCGATATCTCGCCCTTCCCAATAGCCTTTCAAGGTAGGAAGATCATGGGTCGTAGCCGACACTAATGCTTGCCTTGGATACTGATGAGGCAAACGAAAGGCTCCATTTCTTTCCCGTTCGAAAAACAACAGCCGATACGAGAGTAATCCAGCACTTTCAAGTTTAGTTCGAATGGTGGGAGTCACCGTTCCCAAATCTTCCCCAACCACGATCACTTTATGTCGAACACTTTCTAACGCCAACACGGCCAGCATTTCGTCCACAAATGTTTTGACATACAGTCCCTCCTGTCCGCTTTTTCCGAAAGGTACCCAAAACATCCGAAACAACCCCAAGGCATGGTCAATCCGCAACACTCCGCCATGCTTCATATTGTGGCTAATAGTTTGACGAAAAAAATCATAGCCATGTTGACGTAGCGCCAGAGGATTAGGCGCCAGTAATCCCCAATTTTGGCCATATAAATTGAACGAATCTGGTGGAGCTCCGATCGTGGCACCTTTTGCCAATTGATTTTGAAACCCCCACGCATCGGCACCATCAGGATGAATGCCCACAGGCAAATCATGATAGAGCCCTAATCGCAATGCGGCCTTTTCCGCCACTTGATCTAGTCGCGTCAATTGCAACTCACACAGCCACTGCAGATAATAAAAATAGTGCAAACGATGCACATGTGCCTCCTGAAAAATCTCAACCGCGGGAGATAAAGGATCATGATACTCCTCAGGCCACTGTCTCCAGGTTTTCCCTTGAAAATATTCACTCAGTGTTTGAAACGTACAAAAGTGTCGAAGTGAGACCGGACTCTGTTGAACAAACTGAAGGAATAGACGCCCACGTCTGGTACGAGGCTTAAGATGTTGCCGAGTAAAGACGCGATACAAATCTTCAAAGATAGACATTTTCAGTCGATCAACCTCGCCATATTCCACAAGGCTGCTGGATCTGAGTATCCTCAACCTATCTTGAAATTTTTTTGTGTTGAACAACCGTTGAAGTTTGGGCGAAGTTCGAAATTCCGCCACTTGTTCTATATTCACATACAACGGATTCCAACATAACCGACTAGAGGGCGAATAAGGGCTCCGAAGTCCAGGCGTTGAGCTATGTAAGGGTGGAAGACCAATTGTGGCGCCCCCCCAATCTTTTCCCACAGTCTTCATGATTCTCTCTAAATCCCGAAAATCACCGATACCCCAGTTTTCTTTAGAGCGCACGCCATATAATTGTACGCCAATGCCCCATTCTCTCTTTGAAGCGGTCGGAAGGTAACATCGTTTGGGGGCAGCAATCACCACACTCCTTGCCTCTACCACATGTGGACCAAGCATAATCGTAAGCGCTAGTTGGTAATACCCCAAACGGATTCGCCCAGGAACATTCACCTGTATTCGGACATACGGCACACCATGGATTTTTGTTTCTTCAAGAGAAAGACAGGACGACCCCTTAACCGAAAATGCCCGAACCTTTCCTTGCTCGTCTTGCAACCGCCCTTCCAAACCTACGGTTTCTAACGCGCAATCTTTCAGAGGTAACGCCAAAGCAAAACGCAAGGGATTTCGTATCTCTATATGATAGAGCAGAACTGGCTCAATCACTTGAGTCCATCGTTCCTCATGGATTCGAACCCATTCCCGCTCAATATCCCTATCTTCTTGAATATCAATATCCAATGCTCTCAATACGGTTCGAAGCGTCTCATCAGTTGCCTGATGGACCTGTCCCCTGCCATCCACATACTCACATTCCATCCCGACTAATGCTGCCAAATTTCGCAGGGTGGGCTTAGAGCGACCGGCATATCTATCTTGGCCAGACTCTGAATGCACAGCCTTCATCTCTGCAATCTCAACCATCTTGGCCTTTTCTGATACATTTCTTGGAAGGGGGGCTTACTGATCCAATCAAACTCACTGAAAAATATAGAATTTGTTGGATGTTTCTCTCTTTTTGAAATACCACAAACCAGACCTTAGAGCAAGAAAAAACCCTTAAAGATTTACCAGAGTAGTCGGTGAACTATTACCTCGTAAAAAAGACAATAGAGACAGAGCAATCTCTTCCGAAAAGGGCGCATCATTATCCCTTCAACAAGTACAGAGCGTTAACCTTGAGAATGACCAATATCCCCCTAGTCCCAATTGGTAATTGGTAAAAATCGTTTTTTCGTTTTACAATGGAACACATTCAAAAAATGTCGCACAACCATCTGGAATGGGATGGGAAACGCATTTCCGAAACCATTTCAACTCACGTACTTTTTAACAGGGAGGCATCATCATGGATTCAGATACTCGCGTCATTCTTTGTGGCGGCTTAGCAATGGTCACCGGAATTCTCTTAGGCACTGGCTTGGGACTCTTAATGGCCCCACAAACAGGCAGACGAACTCGCAGACAAATTAAAAACTACATCCACGACACCACCGACCGTATGAACGATATGGCAGGAGAAACACGAGACCGAATGTCCGACTTCGTGGACAAAGGCAAACGCTTCGTCGAAGACCGCATTTAATCCTGCCCTGGGGAGCCAATGTTACAACCAAAGCATGGCTCCCTTCCACATATTAGGGGTCAGACTCGAATTAATTAATTCGAGTCTGACCCCTAAATGAAAAAACATTTATAATGGCTCTACGGTTGACTCCGGTTGAAGGACTTGTGACTATTCAAGTGTGGGGCGCCCAACGTATCCGAAGGACATGCGGGAATTTCGTCAACGCTTCACTACACGGCAGGCTTGTCTTGAATATTTGGTGCAGAGTCGCTGGCCCGATGGGTTTGTTTGTCCCAAGTGCAGGGGGAAGTCGGCCTGGCTCAACTCCAAGCGCTACGTGTTCGAGTGTCGGGCGTGTGGGCGTCAGACTTCGCCGATGGCCGGCACACTCATGCACCGTTCTCACGTGCCCGTCCAGGAGTGGTTCTGGGCTGCGTATCTTGTGACGACTCATACGCCAGGAATCAGTGCCGTTCAGCTTGCACGCCAGCTTGGCCTTTCGAGTGCCACCACAGCTTGGCATATGCTGCATCGGTTGCGTCAAGGAATGGTCAACACAAACCGAAGCCAGCTCTCCGGCTTGATTGAGGCCGATGAGGCAATCCTCGGCGGCTCAGCCAAAGGCAGGCCAGGTCGGGGAGCGACGACAGCCAAGCACAAGAGCTTGATAATCGGGGCCGTGGAGGTTCTCCCCTATACCGACAAAAAAGGGAAACGATCTGAACGGACAGGTCGATTGCGTCTTTCAATCCTGAAGGATGCAGGCGAGCTCAGCATTCGTGGGTTTTTGAGGGCAAATATTGAGGCCAACTCCACACTCCGAACGGATGGGTGGCGCGGGTATTCTGATGCAGCGTTGGTCGGGTACAAGCATCGTGTGCGAATGGTTCGCACCCCGGAGCGAGCGCACAAAGTGGCGCCCCATATCCACCGGGTCTTCAGTAATCTCAAAACGTGGCTCATTGGCACGCATCATGGAGTGGAGCCAAAGTATCTCCAGAGCTATCTTGATGAGTTTGTGTTCCGCTTCAACCGCCGCAAAACGCCGATGGCCGCGTTGCAGACCCTCCTTGGAATCTCAGCGAATAAAGCGCCATTAACTCTTGACGAGCTAGTCCACCGGAGTCAACCATAGAGCCATCACATTTATTATCTTTAGGCGCGAAGACGCATGAGGGCCATGGCACGGCCTTCGAGTTCGTAGACTTTTCCGCCTCGCCAGGTTTTTGGAATATCCTTATCGTTGGTCGTCGCCGTATCAAAAACCCATTCCCAGGCAACACCCTTTTTATGAGCGGGCAACGTAAAACTCACAAACTCATGATAGGCGTTGAGTAATAATAAGAACGAGTCATCGATAATCGGATTCCCGAGTTCATCCATTTCTTCAATAGCGTCACCAGCCAGCCGAATCCCCAGCGTCAACAGACCTCTGTCCCAATCTTCTTCGGTCATTTCTTTGCCATCGCTGCCAAACCAGGCAATGTCTTTGACTTCAGATTCCTTAATCTGTTTGCCTTGAAAAAATCGCCGACGATGAAACACGGGATGTTCCTTTTTTATAGCAATCAGCTGTTTGACAAATTCCAAAAGTTCAACTTGAGTCTTCGTCAGATTCCAATCAAACCAGCTAATGTCATTATCTTGGCAATAGGCATTATTGTTGCCTCCCTGCGTGCGCCCAATCTCATCTCCCCCACAAATCATGGGCACGCCTTGAGATAACAATAAGGTTGCGAAAAAATTCCGCTTTTGGCGATCCCGCAATTGCTGGATGGCAGGATCGTCAGTTGGCCCCTCCGTCCCACAATTCCAACTGTCATTATCATCTGTGCCATCTCGGTTGTCTTCTTGATTCGCGTCATTATGCTTCTGGTCATAGGACACTAAATCCGTGAGGGTAAATCCATCATGCGCGGTCACAAAGTTAATGCTGGCATAGGGTTGCCGCCCACTTCGGCCATAGAGATCGCTACTCCCTGCCAACCGCGAAGCAAACTCCCCGAGCAAGCCGCTTCCGCCTTTCCAAAATCCCCTAACTACATCTCGATATTTCCCGTTCCATTCGGCCCACCCAGGCGGAAAATTTCCCACTTGATAACCACCCTCGCCTAAGTCCCAAGGTTCAGCAATGAGCTTCACTTGAGATAAAATTGGGTCTTGATGAATGGTATCGAAAAAGGCACTGAGCCGATCCACATCATGAAGTTCACGTGCCAACGTCGAAGCTAGGTCAAAACGAAATCCATCAACGTGCATATCGCACACCCAATAGCGCAAACTATCCATAATCATCTGTAAGGTTCTGGGATGTCTCACATTAAGCGTATTGCCGCATCCTGTGTAATCCATGTAATACCGAGGATTATCTGGCGACAACCGGTAATAGGCCGCATTATCAATACCCCGAAAAGACAGAGTGGGGCCTAAATGATTCCCTTCGCCCGTATGGTTATACACCACATCTAAGATCACTTCGATGCCAGCGCTATGAAGTGTCTTGACCATCGTCTTAAACTCATACACTTTCCGACCTTCTCGCGGAAAGGCTGAATATCGAATATCAGGTGCAAAGTACCCTATGGAGTTATATCCCCAATAATTATTGAGCCCCTTTTCCACGAGGAACTGATCATTCACAAAATGGTGTACAGGAAGGAGTTCGACCGCCGTCACACCTAACGATTGCAAATGGGCAATCATTGGAGGCGAGGCCAATCCTTCATAGGTGCCGCGAAGACGTTCAGGCACATCGGGATGATTCATAGTAAAACCTCTGACATGCACTTCATAGATCACGGTCTGGGCCCACGGGATTTGTAGCAACCGGTCATTCCCCCAAGAAAAAGACTGATCGATTACCATACATTTTGGTACATTGCCAGCATTGTTCCGTTCATCCATTGATAAGTCCGCGTCGGGTTGTCCAATTTGATAACCAAACATGGCATCCGACCATTTCACCGTGCCCGTAATCGCTTTGGCATAGGGATCAATGAGGAGTTTAGAGGGGTTAAAACGATGCCCGGCAGAAGGATCATATGGGCCATGCACCCGATAGCCATATAAATGCCCCGGCCTGACTTCTGGAAGATAGACATGCCACACCAAATCCGTACATTCTTCCATAGGCAAACGAACCGTTTCCCGCACTTGATGTTCGGAATCAAATAAACATAAATCTACTCCGGTGGCATTTTCGGAGAACAAGGCAAAATTCACCCCTTCTCCATCCCATGTTGCTCCTAAGGGATACGGGCGTCCTGGCCGTTGTCTCATCTAAGTTGCTCCTTCACCATTTCAACGCCACATGGCACTCACTCCACTATTCCACGCCCATCAGACTTATAGCCTACCCTGCATTCTTACGGTAACAGGCTCTTCCGATACAGGAAAGACCTAAAACAATTCTCTGCTCAATAAATTTCCTATGGCCACCGTGACCTACTAAAAAAGCATGCTAGAATAATCCTTCCACTTTAGCGCAAAATCTCTATAAATATTCTTCGCAAACCATGCCACGTCGAAACACACACACTCTCTCTTCGTCCGCACACACACCACCACTCGGGGCCGTCGTCACCGGCCCTTCACAAGTCACCTTTCGAGCCTGGGCTCCGTGGGCGAAAACACTTTCGGTAGAAATTTTGAGCCATCAACCGGAAGTCGTGACGATGCAGTCTCAGCCTTACGGGTATTGGGAGACAACTGTAGCCAACGTTGGTGCAGGTACCCGCTACCAATATATTCTCCATGAAAAACTTACCCGGCCAGATCCAGCATCTCGCTTTCAACCAGAAGGCGTTCATGGACCATCAGAGATTGTTGACCCTTCAGCTTTTACCTGGACCGACCAAGCATGGAAAGGGCTGCCGCTTTCGGACTACATCATCTATGAACTGCATCCGGGCACGTTCACTAAATCCGGAACCTTTGATGATATTATTCCCCTCTTACCGTATCTGCGAGATACCGTCGGCATCACCGCCATTGAACTCATGCCCATTGCTCAGTTTCCAGGATCCAGAAATTGGGGCTACGACGGCACCTATCTATTCGCTCCCCAAAATAGTTATGGCGGGCCAGAAGGACTCCATCGCCTGATCAATGCATGCCATTCAGCAGAACTCGCGGTGGTCTTAGATGTGGTCTATAACCATCTGGGACCTGAAGGCAACTACTGGGGAGACTTTGGCCCTTTCTTCACCGATCACTATCGTACTCCGTGGGGCAGTGCCGTCAATTATGATGGGCCACATAGTGACGCCGTGCGAGATCTCATTATCTCGAATGCCGTCTATTGGACTCGCGATTACCATATCGATGCCCTACGACTGGATGCGATCCATGGTATCTACGATGCCAGTGCCACACATATTCTGAAAGAACTGACGTCGGCCGTTCATGCGGCCGCGAAACAAGAAGACCGATCCGTGTGGGTTATTGCTGAAAGTGACTGGAACGACAGCAAACTCGTCACGCCCTCATCAAAAGGTGGCCTTGGCCTAGATGCACAATGGAACGATGACTTTCACCATGCGCTCCATGCAGCAATGACTGGCGAACAAAACGGCTATTATCAGGATTTTGGATCCCTGGATCATGTGGCAACTGCCCTTCGAAAACACTTTGTGATCTCTGGACAATATTCTCATCATCGTCACCGCCAGCATGGCAATTCTGGAGCACATCTGTTGCCTGAAAAATTTGTCGTGTTCGCCCAAAACCATGACCAAATTGGCAATCGCGCGCAAGGCGATCGACTATCCACCCTCATTCCATTTGCCGCCCAGCAAGTTGCGACCGCATCGGTCCTACTTTCCCCGTTCATTCCATTGCTATTTATGGGCGAAGAATATGGGGAATATGCGCCCTTTCAGTATTTTATTGACCATGGAGATGAGGGGTTGATTGAAGCGGTTCGAAAAGGGCGATTAGCCGAATTTAAACCCTTCGGCTGGAAGAACATTCCTGATCCTTACGATGTGGCGACATTTGAATCTTCACGGCTCACTCCTCCCAACGCACACAATGAAACTCACCAACGCATGGCAGCCTGGACCTCTAAGCTTATCGCCTTACGAAAACAACATGCGTCGTTAGGCACCGGAGTCAAAGGCCATCAGCTCCGCGCCTGGGTCAATCCGTCTAAAACTATCTTGACCATCTACCGAAAAAACCCCGAAGCCGAAGCCATGCTGCTCATCCTAGGATTCAATAACCAACCCACCACCCTCACACTCTCCCAACCCAAAGGCCAATGGTCTCTCCTCGTAGATAGTGGTCAAACTCCGTATGTTGACCCAGCCAATTCCTCTGCGCTACAAGCGCCACTCAAGCTCGATGTCGCTTCGGTCAAACAAACTCTCTCTCTCCCAGCTTTTCCTGTCTGGATTTTTCAACACATCTAAATTCTCAGAAACACTGGCAGGAACCCCATGCAATTTTCTGAGCTAGAGAAGGCGCTGTATGCGGAGTTGATTATTCAGATCACCGCTCGTATGACAGACTTTCGACTTGTGAACAATCATCCGAACAATGAACGCACTCGCGAAAACCGCTTTGACTTCAAAAATCTTGTGATTTACCACAGTGCGTCGAGTGATTTCGAAGCAGCTTGTGAAGTTCTTCTAATGACGGACATCGTGTACCCACTAAACGAAGATGGAACGCCAGTCGCTGAAGGAAATGTATGGGCTGGAGCATTCCAAATACGGTTTAGCCTACCGGAGCTTCACGACCATCTCAGGCAAGATTTACCAGATTCCGCGCCTCCCCTTTCTCAAGTCATTGAATCATTCTTATCTCTCACAACTCAATATGGAGGGGAGCCGCCCTCCCTTTCGACGCGACGAGAACCATTTGACGTACCAACCAGCTATGCCTGGCCATGCCATCTTCTTGAACAATGTGGATATCTTGAGAACTCTGGGCGCCAAGTTCGATGGACCAACAAGATTGCACCGATGATGCAGGCAAACTATGCATGGGACGAGCATGGAAGATCACTAGAGGAACAACAGGAAACAGAGCTAGCCAAAGACCCTCAAAAGATGTGGGACACACTTCCGCCCCAAATCCACAAGGACTATTTTTCTGGTTATGCATGGGAAAGGGTGGATATCATTGGACTTTCCATCGTTATTTCCGAATTGTGGTATGAGGGGAAATGGCAAGAGACCGGTCTTCATGAAGGACAGCAGTATAAATGGTTGCGCGGCGATTCTCTTGCCCAAGCCAGAGCCTTAGTAGAAAAATTTCGTGAATCCCGTGGTTGTCAATGACTGCAAATAAGGAAGTAATAATAGTTCTACTGGGCCTTGCGCAGGTGAACAACACGAATTGGTCAATTTGAATGTTTTATTTAGGGTATCTCAGATGAAACGACACCCTATGCAACTATCCGAAACAGAACAAACCCTCTATGCTGAATTGATTGTTCACATTACCGCACGTATGGTGGAAATTCGCCTCGCAGAAAATTGCATAAACAATCAACGGCCACGTGAAGACCGCTTCGACTTTAAGGATTTGGTGATTGACCATACATTTGTCAGTGACTTCGAGCGAAGCTGCAGAATTCTCCAAAAGGCCGGCGTGATTCACCCACTTAACAATGACATGACACGAAACGATGATGCCAGAGCATGGGCTGCCTATTTTCAAATAAAATTTTCCTTATCTACATTACATGACCATTTACGACAACACTTACCAGACACGGCGCTTCCTTTATCCCAAGCCCTTGAGTCATTTTTATCCCTCACAACCAATTACGGGGGAGGGCCACCTCGTCTCTCCACAAGACGAGACCAGTTTATTGTGCCTCCTGAATACACCAGAACATGCCATCTTCTAGAACAATGTGGGTATCTCGTACACGTAAACAACACAGTCCAGTGGACTGACAAAATCACGCCGATCATGCAGGCGATCTATGCTTGGGATGAGAATGGAGCATCACGCGTTGAACAGTATGAAGCCGAAATCAATGAGATGTGGGAAACAATGCCGCTGAAAATCAGAAAACGTTTCTTTTCGCGTAAACACGCAGACACCGTAGATGTCATTACTCTTTCGGATGTCATCGCGCGGTATTGGTATGATGGCAAATGGCAAAAAAAATCTCACTACGAATTTCAAGAAGACATTTTACCTAATGGCGTTGTTCCCAAGGCAGTCGACCTCAAGCAAAAATTCCGTGAATCTCTAGCTGCTAATAACGGCGAAGAGCAACGCTAAGAGGTTGCACCTCCCAACGCTTGCTGGCACAAAACAAATAGGGCAATCTAAATATTTCATTCAGGGCATCTTAGATGAAACGACACCCTATACAACTATCGGATAAAGATCAGGCTTTGTACGCTGAATTGCTTGTCCACATTACGGCACGTATGGTGGAGATTTGCTTAGCCCCAGACAATATGCACAATAGACGAGTTCGACACGACCGATTTGATTTCAAGAATCTTGTGCTCTGGCATATGTTTTCGACAGATTTCGAGGATGCTTGCGAAGTGTTACGCAATGCCAGAATCGTGTGTCCGCTTAAGGATGGGGAGCCGGAAGACAATCCAAATGCCTGGTCTGCCCAATTTCAGATCATGTGTAGTGAACCAGAGATTCATGTGCATGTACACCAAGGCCTTCCAGCTCATGCTTCTCCTTTAGCAGAAGTCCTTGAATCGTTTTTAACCCTGACAACTCATTATGAAGGAGGCCCTCCAAACCTTTCCAGCAGACGTGAACCATTTGACGTACCAGAGGACTACGCTGGGACATGTCATTTTCTCGAACAATGTGAGTATCTTGAAGGCCTTGACGACCAAGTACGATGGACTGAAAAAATTGCGCCAATGATGCATGCAATCTACGCGTGGGATGAGAACGGGGTTCCAGAGCAAGAAATTGACGAGATGTGGAAAACCCTACCATGGACGATATACAAAAGGTTTTTTTCGCATATGTCAGCAGACGGTGTGGATATCACGTCTCTGTCCACAGTCATTGCACAGTTTTGGTGTGATGGCAAATGGCAAGAAATCTGTTCCCTTGACATTCCAGAGGACCTCATGCCTCATGGCGATCTTCCCAGAGCCATAGCTCTAAAAGAAAAATTTCGTCGATCGGGCTTGTCGAGGTCATAGTGTCACTAGTTGCGAATTACTCATTCGTCGGCACTTGACCGGCCAGAAAGATGATAACTCGCTGAAGACATATCTATCCCCTTAGGAGACTGATACAGAATGAACGAGGAACCGAACATCGCGGAGCCGATACCTCAGGAAAAATCCGAAGCTCAACGACTTCTTGATTTGGATGAAAAGTGGCTCCAACCATTTAATCTGCTCGACCCGTTTTCGGGGTTGCAGTTAGAAGGATTCATCTCGCTCAAGCCCGACCACCGCTATGGCGCGCTGGCTCTTCTTCAAGTCAATGGGGAAAACGTCTCCCAACGCATCTATGCCACGCCCAAGTTGCATTATCCGTTCAATAAGAACGGAGATTTCTCTTTTCCCCCGATACATTCTATTGATATTTACGAAAAGCTGGATGGCACTAATATCCTCGCGTATCAATTTATCGATGGGAAGGGACAGGAACATATCACATATAAATTGCGGCTCTCTCCGGTATTGAGAAATGGGAAGTGGGGCAATTTTTTAGATATGTGGCGGGAGATGCTACAGCGCTATCCAGATATTCCTCATGTCGTGAAGACGAATGCCTGTTCCATAAGTTTTGAATTGTATGGATCACAGAATGAACACCTCATCGTGTATCCAGAACCTCTGGATTGTGCCCTGCTGTTCGGTATCGACCATTCTGGAAATTGCCGAGCACCGAACAGTCTGGAGACACAGGGCATTCCACTCGCGCAACATCATGGAACGCTTCAAGCAGAGAAAGATCCTGTTGCTGAATACCATCGCATCCGCACTGAACTCGAAACAACCATGGTCAAATTGGATGAAGAGAAATTACAGGGTGCTGAGGGCACCGTGTGGTATGTGCATACCACAGCCAGCAACACCATCCTCTTTAAATGTAAGCCTGAATCGGTTGAAGCCATTCATTGGAAAGGTGGTATTAGTAAAGAAGGGGTACGCGCCACCTGTTGGAATCTTTTAGAAGTAGAAGATACCATCACCTATGCTACCTTAGAACGCTTACTCCTTGAGGAATATGCGCAAGCAGACATTGATCATTTCAAACCTCATATTGACGCCTGTATCACCGAAATCAATGCTCAGATGGCCTTTCGCCAACGAGTCCTGGACGCCTATATGGTAATTGGAATCTCGCTCGAAACAGACAAACGTGCCGTCATGAAGCATCTATCCGCAATATTTCCCAGAAATGAAATGAAAAAGGTCTATTCCATTCTTACCAAACATTGCACATCTGCTTAGCACACACTATCCCTCTATTAGGGGTCAGACTCGAATTAAATAATTCGAGTCTGACCCCTAATCTGTTGACCTGACTCAGAGTGGTTTAAAGAAGACAACACTGAGGGGAGGGAGGGTAACAAGAAGAGAGAAGGGTTGATCGTGCCAGGGGATAGGATCGGCTTGGACATGACCGCCATTGCCCATATTGCTGCCACCGTAGATTTCTGAATCACTATTCAGCAATTCCTGATAAGACCCGCCACGAGGTACGCCCATGCGATATTTCTCTCGCGGAACCGGCGTAAAATTACAGGCACAGACGATACAGTCAGTCTGGTCCTTCGAATAGCGAATATAAGTCAGGGTAGAATTATCACTGTCATGCAGGTCAATCCACTGAAAGCCCTGCCAATCAAAATCGACTTGGTAAAGGGCTGGCTCTGCTTGATACAGCTTATTCAGGTCTGCGATATATTGCTGCAGACCACGATGTGAAGCATACTCAAGCAAATGCCACTGTAAACTATCGTCATGATTCCATTCCCACCATTGTCCGATTTCCCCACCCATAAAAATCATCTTTTTCCCGGGGTGGCCCCACATATGGCCATAGAGCGCTCGAAGATTAGCAAACCGCTGCCAATCATCCCCAGGCATTTTATCCAGAAGGGCTTTCTTCCCATGCACCACTTCATCATGCGACAGCACCAGGACAAAATTTTCCGTGAATGCGTACATCAATCCAAAGGTCACTTTATTTTGATGATACTTACGATGAACCGGATCCAGACTGAAATACTCTAATGTATCGTGCATCCAGCCCATATTCCATTTATACGAAAAGCCCAACCCACCAACGTAAGTGGGACGTGAGATACCAGGCCAGGCCGTTGATTCCTCGGCAATCGTCATGATGCCAGGGTGTTTTTGATGAGCAATCACATTTAATTCCTTGATAAACTCCACGGCTTCTAGGTTTTCATTTCCTCCATGCTGGTTTGGCATCCACTCCCCGTCTTTACGGGCATAGTCCAGATAGAGCATGGATGCCACCGCATCCACACGCAGACCATCAATGTGATACCGGTCGAACCAACTTAACGCGCTATTGATGAGGAAGTTTTTGACTTCTGTTCGGCCATAATTAAAAATGCGACTTTTCCATTCAGGATGCCAGCCCATCCTTGGATCGGCATGGTCATAAAGATGAGTGCCGTCAAAAAAAGCCAGCCCATGTGGGTCGTCCGGAAAATGAGCCGGCGCCCAATCCATGATGATCCCAATGCCGGCCTGATGACAGGTATCCACGAAATCCATAAAGTCATCCGGCGTCCCAAAGCGACTGGTCGGCGCGAAATAGCCGGTAGCTTGATAGCCCCAAGACCCATCAAACGGATGCTCCACAATGGGCATAAGTTCAATATGCGTAAAACCCATTTTCTTCACATACGGAACCAGGTCATGAGCCAGCTCACCATAGGTCATCCACCGATTGTCATCTTCCACCACACGTTTCCAGGATCCCAGATGTACTTCGTAGATAGACAACGGGTTCTGTAAAGGATCGCCAGACTTTCGTTCTTGCATCCACTTCTCGTCACGCCATTGATGCCGAGACACATCATAGACACGCGAAGCAGTTTGAGGACGCACCTCCGCAGCAGTGGCATAGGGATCAGCTTTCGCAAACGGGAGGCCACCACCCTGCGGTAAGATTTCGTATTTATACAGTTCCCCTTCTTGAATTTCCGGAATAAATAACTCCCAAATACCCACCCCTCCCCGGCTCCGCATGGGATGTCGTCGTCCATCCCATTGATTAAATGCTCCCACCACGCTCACGCGTTGGGCATTTGGAGCCCATACGGCAAAATTCACGCCTTTGACTCCTTGATGTGTACAACAATGCGCCCCTAATTTTTCATAGGCTTTATAGAGTGTTCCTTCACCAAACAAATGTAAATCAAACTCTGAAAGCACGGGAGAAAAAGCATAAGGATCATATTGTTGAAAGGTGCTGCCCTGCCTGGTGGTGACGCGGAACAGATACGTAGGATCAATTGTGGCGCCAGGGAAGACCGCTTCAAACAATCCATCTGGCTCAACCAACGTCATCGACAAAGGAACCGCAGGCTGTTGTGAAGGAAGACAGGCCACTTCTGCCGCATCTGGGAAGAAGGCCCGAATCCGTATACGCTCAGCATCCCCATAGGTTTCTGAGTGTGGACCCAAGACTGAAAAAGGATCCCACTCCTGAGCATTAACGATTCGTTCGAGTTGTTCAGGGGACAAAGGCATTGCCAACCAATCGCTTCTATGGTAACTAGAAGAGAGTCTACCAAAATTTCTTGCCTATGTATTCGGTACTTCTAACATTCTTATTCGTTCTGTTTTTTGCTGTTGCCTTTTCTTTACAAAACTCTGAACCCATTGTCCTAAACTTTTTCTCCTGGACTTTTCAAGGATCACTTGTCGTAGTGCTTCTCACGGCATTAGCCTGCGGAGTGATATTGAGTATGGTGGCGTCCTTACCCTCTTTTATTAAAAAAAGCCGGCTGATCACTAAACAACAAAAAACCATCACGGAATTAGAGCGAACGCTCGCCACCCACACCCAGAAACCAGAAACAGAAGCCCTAGTAGTACAGGCCCCTGACTATGAAAAAAGCCCAACCCAAACGCCGTAAAACGGCTTCGGGTGAACGAACGCCCCAAAAAGTCCTCGCCATGATTATGGCTGGTGGGAAAGGGGAGCGGCTCATGCCGTTGACAGAGCAACGCAGCAAGCCCTCCGTTCCCTTCGCCGGCAACTATCGTATTGCCGATTTTGTGTTGAGTAATTTCATCAACTCCGGTATTCAAGCCATGTATGTGCTGGTACAGTATCGCTCTCAATCCCTGATCGAACATCTCCGGCGAGCCTGGCGTTTTGGCGGACCGAATCGGCAGGCATTTATTACCGTGGTTCCCCCACAAATGAAAGGCCGGGGAAAATGGTATGAAGGAACCGCCGATGCGGTGTATCAAAATATCAACCTTATTCAGGATTATGCTCCCGGCCTCGTCGCCGTATTCGGCGCAGATCATATCTACCGGATGGATCTTCGGCAAATGATCCAATTCCACATTGATAACCAGGCTGAAGTCACAGTAGCGGCACTCCCCGTCCCTATTCAAGCTGCCAAAGGCTTTGGGATTATTGAAGCCAGCTCAGATCACCAAATTATCGGGTTTCAGGAAAAGCCTGCTCAACCCAAACCTATGCCCAGCAATCCAGAAATGTCGTATAGCTCTATGGGAAATTATATTTTTAATGCGGAGATCTTAGTCCGAATTTTAGAAAAAGATGCGAGTCAGGCCGGAACCCATGATTTTGGCCGAGATATTATTCCCTCGCTCATCAAATCACATCGAGTCCTTGCCTACGATTTTTTAGCGAATGCTGTGCCTGGAATTCATCCATACGAAGAATGGGGGTACTGGCGCGATGTTGGAACCCTGGAAGCCTATTGGCAAGCCAATATGGATGTGTTGGGAGAAACGCCTATTTTTGATTTACGCAACATGCAATGGCCCATCACAACCGATGCCTTGACAGACCCGGTTGCCAGTATGGTTCGCTCACACATGAACGATGCTATGGTCGGGCAAGGGAGTCTAGTGGTTGACAGTACCATTACACGCTCAATTATTGGTCGAAATGTTCGCATTGCTGAAGGCTGCAGCATCGAGGAATCGATTATTCTGGATGGAACGGTGATTGGCTCGAAATGTCATCTCCAACGCTGCATCGTGGATCGATTTAACCTCATTGAATCGGGAACGACCTTGGGAGGAGGCAAAGGTCTAACAGGAAAACGACCATCTGGAAAATTAGGGCTTACCACTTTTTCCCGCGGAAAATCCTATGGAGGCCGGGCCATCTCATCTTCCTCTTCACTCTCGTGACCCATCGCCCATGTCCGGTAATGTTCCTCGCATTCCGCTTTCGACCTACCGTCTCCAATTTAATCAATCCTTTACCTTTTTAGACGCAGCCGCGCTCATCCCCTACCTCCATGACTTGGGTATCACGGATTGTTACGCCTCCCCATACTTAAAAGCCACACCTGGCAGTACTCATGGGTACGATGTCATTGATCCTACAACCCTCAATCCCGAAATTGGGACAGAAACCGATTACCAAATGTTTATTTCTGCCCTGCGCAAGCATGAGATGGGACAACTGCTGGATGTAGTCCCCAATCACATGGGGATTGCCGCCTCAGGCAATAGCTGGTGGCAAGATGTCTTAGAAAATGGCCCTTCATCGCATTATGCCAAGTTTTTTGATATCGATTGGACGCCAGTTAAACCTGAGCTTGAAAATACGGTCCTTCTTCCTATCCTGGGAGATCAATATGGCATCGTTTTAGAAAATCAAGAAATCGTCCTCTATTTCGATGACGGCCAATTCTTTTTACAGTATTATGAACATTGCCTGCCATTAGATCCTTCAACCTGGACCATTCCACTCAGCTTTCGCCAGGACGAACTCACCCAGACGCTCGAAGATTCTTCACCGCACTTTCAAGAATACCAAAGTATCATAACAGCCCTTTCTCATTTGCCATTACGAACAGAGACCAATCCAGAACGCATTGCTGAACGATATCGTGAAAAAGAAGTCATTCGTCGACGTCTCGCCACAGTCATTGCTGCACAGCCCCAGCTCCAAGATTTCCTTGCCGAAAACCTCCGTCTGATTAACGGCAACAAGGAGACCTCTCAAAGCTTCGATTTGCTAGATACCTTGGTCTCCAATCAAGCTTATCGATTGGCATATTGGCGTGTCGCCAGCGAAGAAATTAACTACCGTCGGTTTTTTGACATCAATCAATTAGCCGCGATTCGAATGGAACAGGCTGCCGTCTTTCAAGAGGCCCAGCAAAAAATCCTTGATCTGGTGTCTTCTGGTGCCGTAACTGGGTTACGGATTGATCATGTGGATGGACTCTATGATCCTCAGGGATACCTGACTCAATGGCAAGTATGGGCAGCGCAACAATTTCATACCACGCCTGATGCCCAGGGACGCGTTCTCTATTTGTTAGTCGAAAAAATTTTGGGTGCAGGAGAACGATTGAATCCGGATTGGCCTGTTTATGGAACGACAGGGTATGACTTTCTCTCTCTCGTCAATCAAATATTCGTTCCCTCTACCCAGCAACGCCCCATCGAACAAATCTATACGCGTTTTACCAAACAGTCATTACACTATGATGACCTTATCTATCACTGTAAAAAACTCATCATGACCAGCTCTATGGCAGGTGAGATTAATGCGCTGGGCCATGAACTGAATGAGCTTTCGGAACAGAACCGCCGCTCTCGTGACTTTACGCTCAATAGCTTGATTTTTGCCATTCGAGAAATCATCGCCTGTTTCCCTGTGTATCGAACCTATATTCGCCCAAATTCCAAGGACCCTATCACTGATCGTGACCGCGCCTATATTCGGCTGGCCGTCACACAAGCCAAACGCCGAAACCCGGCCCTGAGCAGCTTGGTCTTTGATTTTATTCGTGACATCCTCATGAATACCCCGCAAGATTCGTCACATTTAGACTGGGAAATTATCCGCCCCTTTGTCATGAAATTTCAACAAACCACCAGCCCGGTGACAGCCAAAGGCGTGGAAGACACTACGTTTTATCAATACAACCGCCTCACCTCGCTGAATGAGGTTGGTGGGGAACCCCAACACTTTGGGATATCTCTGGCCAAGTTTCATCATTCCATGGAAGAACGGGCCACAGAATGGCCTTGGAGCCTTTCTTCCACTTCGACGCATGACACGAAACGCAGCGAAGATATGCGAGCTCGTATCAACGTCCTCTCCGAAATTCCTACAGAATGGCGCAATCGACTTCGGACCTGGACTCGACTGAACAAAAAAGCCGTGAATCGCCTTGAGGAACAATTGGTCCCCAGTCGCAATGAAGAATATCTGATCTACCAAACATTACTTGGGGTCTGGCCATTCGGGACGATCTCGGATGACGCACAGTTACAATTATTAGCACGACTCCAAACCTATATGGTCAAAGCCTTACGAGAAGCCAAAGTGACTAGCAGTTGGCTCAATCCCGATGAAGCCTACGAGGAAGCAGTCAACAAGTTTCTGGCTCGAATTCTTTCCCCGACACAGGGAAAGGCTTTTTTGGAAGATTTCCTTCCCTTCCATCGCCGCATTGCCGGCTATGGCATCTACAATTCGTTATCTCAAGTGTTATTAAAAGCATGGGCTCCTGGCATCCCTGACTTTTACCAAGGGACAGAGTTGTGGGATTTCTCTTTAGTGGACCCTGATAACCGTGGCTTGGTGGACTACGCCCATTACCGAAAACGACTCACTGAATTGCAGGACCTCCAACAAACATTCAACCCCATTGATCTGATCCAGTCTCTCTTTCAACAGGCCCATAATGGCCTTATTAAAATGTATGTCACCAATACTGCCCTGCATTATCGAAAAGCACATGCCTCCCTCTTTTTCAATGGGACATACCGCCCCCTGGAAGTCCAGGGAGAACGAGCAGAGAACCTCGTGGGATTTCTTCGTCAAGAGAACGATAAAACCTGCATCATCGTTTTACCTAGATTTTTCACTCAACTCGTTGATGACCCCTCAGTCCTTCCTTGTGGGGAGTCCAACTGGGGCCAGACCAAGATTGCACTTCCACATGACTTGCAGGCCCAGTCCTATCGTAATATATTCACACAAGAAATAGTGGCTCCACAAAACGGTCCAGACATGTTAGAATTACCTATGGCCATCGTGTTTTCACATTTCCCTTTTGCGTTATTGGAGCCGCTTTCATGACTGTCACAAATCTCAACACTATCCGTTCTGCTGATGATGAACCTATAGCTGAGCAGGACATGCCTCAGGGAGAGTTAGGTTGGGAAGGGCATGTCCATTACATGGATGAACTTCCCCTATGGAAACGGGCGTTGGAAACATGGCCCGAACTCCGAGCGGGACTTTCCTATAGTTTAATTTTTGCCTCTGGAGTGTGTTTAGGTGGAGCCATCATGGCCATGATGGGTTCTTCAAGAAATAATCAACGCCATTCTTAAATGACCGAACACGAAGAAGGAGTATCACCATGAGCGACTATAATGACCAAGGAGACTCAAGCTGGGTCAATACCTTTGTTTTTATTGCTGGCTTTTTATTAGGTGCGGGAACAGCAATCATGATGACACCGGAATCAGGACCACAACTCCGCAATCGCCTCTCTCGCGGAGCGCGGACCGCACAGGATGAATTCTCTGAGATGGCCGCGCAGACCAAAGAAGCCATGCAATCATGGTCAGAAGAAGCCAAAGAAACCATGAAGCATGCCGCCCAACGAGTCAATTCTGCAGTGGATACCACCAAGCAAGCTGTGAAAGCTGCCCCTCAAAACTCCTTCGATGATTAAAGTCATGACAGCCTAACCTTTCTTTGAGGCGGTTGGAGCTGCTCCTCCGACCGTCGAGACTCGTTCTTTCCTATCACGATTCCCACGCTGATTTTTTTCTTTCACCTTGTCCCACCTTCTCATTCATGGGACACTATAGCCTATGCCTCATTCACATTCTGCACCTTCTCCACTGACACGCCGCCTGAAATTGGGATTGGCCTTAAACGGCATCATTATCCTCGCAGAGTTTATTGGTGGGTATTGGACCAATAGCCTAGGACTCATCAGTGACGCCAGTCATAATCTCATCGATCAAGGTGCACTCTTATTAGCCTTATACGCACATATATTGGCAAGTCGCCCCGCAACCGAGGAACGGACCTTTGGCTACCACCGCGCAGGAACCATTGCCGCATTTCTAAATAGCCTGACCTTACTGATTACGGGGATTGTGATTGCAGGATTTGCCCTATACAGAATTTTCATGCCCATAGAGCATATTCCAGGCCTCTGGGTCATGAGCATTGCAGGAATCAGTATGATCGCAAATTTTGGAGTGGCATGGTTATTACGCCAGGGAGCTAAAGACGACATCAATATTCGCGGAGCATTTCTTCACATGTTGATGGATGCCTGGATGTCATTGGGAGTGATTCTCTGTGGTTTGGGTATTGCGCTTACACAACTGACGATTCTTGACCCTCTCATCAGCCTTGTACTCGTCGCAGTCATCATCAGGAGCAGTGTGCCGTTATTTCGGAGATCCCTCGATATCCTCTTGGAATCCACACCCCCTCACCTCAACACTTCAATAATTGTCTCTAGCCTTGAATCAATTCCTGGCGTCAAAAAAGTGCATGACCTACATATCTGGTCAGTGGAACCCAGAATTATCATGCTGACCTGTCATGTGCTGGCTGATACGGAAACCGTCCCAGATAAAGACCAACTTCTCCAACCCATCCAAACTCTTCTCTCATCAAAATTTGGCATTCACCACCACACGATCCAATTGGAAACGGAATGCCACGAACCCGACACCCTCCACTGTAATCTCAACCACCTCACCGAAGAGGGTTCGCAAGAACCCGCCCTCCCCCACGCCCATCACCACTGAAACAAGAAAAGGTTGACCTAAGGAATGACGGAATAGAGGAGCTTTAGTTTTTAGGAAATTATGTAGGACTCTGTAAAGCTTCTATTATATTTACAGGCGAGCGAACACTTTGGCTTTCAACAAATAGGCCACTCCACTACCCAACATCAACCCGATCCCCCACCCCACTAAAACATCTGTCACATAATGCGCGCCTAAATACACTCGTGATAGACCGATGAAACCCATCAGCGGCCATAAGAACCATCCTAAGGAAGGATAGAGAGTGACCAAAAACGCAATAGCTGTACTGGAATTCAACGCATGATTTGAGGGCAGGCTAAAACTTCCCCCACAGCCCACCATCTCATGAACTTGCGAGAGAATTTGACAGGGGCGCGGACGTGCAATGAGATTTTTTAACTGCCCCCCAAGTAAATCACTGAACCCAATTAATAGCCCTAACATAGGGGCTGCAAATTTAGCTTCTCTCCATTTTTGCCATCCCCAATAGGCCACTGCCAACATTCCAGGGATAAGCAGATTGCTTTCTTGCGAACATTCAAACATCAACCAATCCAACCCAGGTGATTGGCCAGCCCAGCCATTAATCAAACGAAACCACTCCTCATCAACAGACATGCTTAAAAAATTATCCTCTCTGAAGTTTGCATAAGGATGCCTTCATAAAACAAAAGCAGACTGAAGAACATCTTGTCGTCATAGCCGCGGGTTGTACCGGCTATCCATCTTCTCCAACAGGAACTAAAATGGTTCTAAGATGGATTCCCGATTAACAATGTCGAGAATAACAGAGAAGTGAAAGTCTGATTCTTTGAAATACCTCAACAGTTCATACGGATCAATCAAATCTCACCTGCAACCAGGTTGTTGATATGCTAACATGCCAGCCTCAAGAAAAAAGGAGTGCCGACATGTTGATTGATACTCATGTGCATTTGGATGACCCTCGCTATGATGCGGATCGGGAGGCTGTGTTTCAGAGAGCAGAAGAAGCTGGCATCGGCGCATTCATTACGATTGGTTGCGATTTAGCTACCAGCACATCAGCCGTGACATTAGCAACTGAACGACCGAACGTCTATGCCACCGTTGGAGTGCACCCACATGAAGTGAAACGAATCGAGCCTCATTGGTATAAAGAACTACAGCAACTCGCTAGGCAACCAAAAGTTGTGGCGTTTGGAGAAATTGGGTTGGACTATCATTATGATCATTCCCCACGCGAAATCCAACGCCAAGAGTTTCGGCAACAAGTGGGCTTAGCCAAATCCCTTCGCCTCCCCCTCGTGATTCACACGCGTGAAGCCCAAGAAGATACAATCACCATTCTCCGAGAGGAGGAAGCCGATTCAGTCGGAGGCGTGTTCCATTGTTTTTCAGGAGATCCTTGGCTAGCAAAAGAAGCACTTGATTTAGGATTCTACCTATCGTTCTCAGGAATCATTACATTTCGCAATGCCACGTTGCTCCGGGACGTGATTCGTACAGTGCCTGATGATCGCCTCCTCATCGAAACCGATGGGCCCTATCTCACGCCTGTCCCGTATCGAGGAAAACGCAATGAGTCGGCCTACGTGAAATACGTAGCAGAGCAAATTGCCGAATTGAAATACGGGGATTCGGCTACCCGACTTTCCGACGTGTCGGAACTCACCACGAATAACGCAAAGCGTCTCTTTAAAATCTCTTCATAATACGATTGCGTTGACGCAGCTTTTTCGGCAATTTCCTGGGATTGCCTTTTTTCTCTTTTTGGCGCATCGAAATATCTTCCCCCTCATCGCTTGCCTCAGACCTTCCCCTAGAAGAACGAGCAGAGGAACGTTGCTGCCCTCCCTTGTGTAATCGAGCAAGAAATTCCTGGGAACGAATCACAAAGGCCCCAAAGGCTCGAGCCACATTGGTGACTTCATGATCAGATGACACCACTGCAGTTTCTTTTCCATATCGACGAATCAATGCTTGAATCACTTGGTCCGCCCGTTCGCCCTCCATCGAATACATCACAGTCACGCCGGCGTGATGAATGGTTTGATGCACCTTCCCTGACTGCCTCCAAGCATCAAACACCACGGTAATCGGGCAGTGTATGCTCTGCCCATATACACCAAGGCGCATCACAAATTGATCTCGATGTACTTCCCCTGGCCCGATAACCTTCTGAGGAGGAAGCCCCATAGCCCCTAACACATTATAGCCATCAATGATAAGATGTTTGGGTGTCATGACTTCTTCACCTGATAACCAAATGAGCACACATCTGTTGTGACCAGCGTAAGATTAAAAACGAAAAAATCAACCACGCTTCGTCTTGACAAGAAGTCAATCATCTGCGAAAAAATATAAGAGTTACCTAAATTTCTATGTCTCTTTTTCGAATCGTCTTCCTCTGTTATTGTCTCGTGCTATGTCTTCCCACCCCTGCCACGACGTGGAGTGGAACCGGTGGATTTCACTTGCCCATCCCCGGGACCTCCCCAAGCTATGCCACATTGATGGCAAGACGGGACTCCTCCACAATGGTTCGAAATATTCGAGCCCATCAACATCACAAGTATACTCGCCTTGTTCTTGACTTAGATCAAGAGGCACATCCAGGTTCCTCTGACAAAAAAAACAAGACCGAGTTTCAGCTCAAGCTACCCAACACACGTATTCTCAAAAGAGCCTTATCAAAAACAACGCAAAAAACATTCCCTATTCATGTCAAGATTTCTCGAACCAAAAAGGGCACTCTCATCCTCGCTATCCCGACAAAGACGTGGAAAAGATATAAATGGTATGTCCTTCAGAAACCTCCACGCATTGTACTTGACCTATACCCAGCATCTTCAAGAACACCCGCTGTTGTCAAAGCCACGAAATCGAAAAAAGCACCCACGGCGAAAGCCAAGGTTACATCTAAATCACCCCGCACTGCAAAGGTCGCTCCTCCTGTAAAAGTTGCCCCGCCGAAAACCCTGTCGACAAAAAAAACGATGGTCATCGTACTGGATCCTGGACATGGGGGAAAAGACCCTGGAGCGTTAGGACGAAAGGGAACCAAAGAAAAAGACATTGTCTTGAAAATATCCAATCACCTGCAACAATTGCTTGCCAAACACACAAAGGCCAAAGTGTTGATGACGCGCACAGCAGATGTTTTTGTAGAATTAGAAGATCGAGCTACATTTGCAAATGATCACAAAGCTGACTTGTTTCTCTCAATTCATATAAATTCGCACACCAAAAAATCCATTAAAGGCTTTGAGTTCTATCACTTTGGAGAAGCCAGCGATCCAAGAGCCCTTGAAGTCTCCGCGAGGGAAAACGGCACACCGCTTCAGGATAACGGGCCAGCTTGGCAATTCATCCTTGCAGACAAACTGCATGATAAAAAAATTGAAGATTCCCAGGAATTCGCTTGGACCACAAAAAAAGCCCTTGTGAAATACCTCAGGCCGTTTTACAAGATCAAAGATCATGGCGTCAAAACCGCACCTTTCTTTGTCCTTCGCATGACCACGATGCCAGCGATCTTGGCCGAAATTGCCTTCATCTCAAATCCCACAGAAGAAAAGCTCCTCAAAAGCTCAAAATACCAACAACGGGTAGCACAAGGAATCTTCGAAGGCATTAAATCATACATCAAACCTCTCCAAACTGCGTCTCGATAATTTCTCCCTTCCAACTCCACCTACACCAAACCTACAAGGGATCTTTTCTTCCAGTTTGGGGTTCGGTACCATCTCCCCCACTTCTCGCTGTCTCGGCAAAGCAAGTACAATAGCCTAACTTTACCATGGCGACGATTAAACTCACGATTGAATACGATGGCACTGCCTATGCTGGATGGCAACGCCAGCCGAATCACCCAACAATTCAAGCTGTTCTTGAAGAGGCATTGTCTAAGGTCACACAGGAACATGTGTCGGTAGTGGGAGCAGGGCGAACGGATTCAGGAGTCCATGCGTTAGGTCAAGTTGCAAGCTTTCAATCCAACAAAACTCTACTCGGAGACCAATGGGCCTCTGCACTGAATAGCTACCTCCCCAAAGATATCTCTGTCATCTCTAGCGAACACGTTGCTGATGATTTCCATGCCCGTTTCAGCGCCAAAGGAAAAATCTACGAGTATCGAATGATGACTCGGTCGTCTCGCTTGGCTTTAGACCGTCATCGAATTTGGCATATTCCCTACACTTTGGATGTGGAGGCCATGAAGCAGGCGCTACCTGAAATACTGGGCTCCCATGATTTCAGCTCATTTCGTGGTCAGCGATCCCAGACAAAAAACCCCATCTGTACCATCACTGACATTTCTCTTGATCTCGAAGGATCTTCATTAAGATTTCGTATTGAGGGCGATCGTTTCCTGAAGCAAATGGTTCGGACTATTGTCGGCACTTTAGTTGAGATAGGTATGCATAAACGAAAATCCGATACCATCACTGAAGTCATTCATGCCAGAAATCGTCAAGTCGCCGGCCGTACCGCCCCACCCCACGGCCTTTATCTCATCAAAGTGAAATACTAACTCCATGAACACCCAAGAAATTCGAGTCTGACCCCTAATATGTGACCCCTAAATTAGGCCTTCAAAGGTTATTGAAAATGTTTAGCCATGGATTGGGCGGTGACCGTCGGCTCTACATACAGCAATTCCATTCGGCCTTGTGAACGAGCCAGATTGACCCGGGCGGCATTAAAATTAAAGAGTGCTTCAATAGCCCGGTCACGGCTTTCAGCCATTGAGGTTTGCGCATTAATAATTTCCAGATGAGAAATTGTTCCAACGGCAAAGGCCTTTTGTGATAATTCTAATTCCCTAAAAGCTAACTCCAAGGCCTCACGAGAGACCGTGACTTGCTCCCTGGCGGTCTCCAAGGTTAACAAGGCATCACGAGCATCAATCGATACTTGATGAATAAGATTTTTCTGACGAATCATTTGTTGACGTAATTGACTGGTGCTCTCATGAATGCGACCTTCCCGTTGTCCGCCATCAAACAGAGGAATTGTTAAATAGGCCCCAATCGTACGGCTCCCAAAACGCTCGTCAAATTTTTCTCCAATTAATCCATAATCCCCACGGACATCTAATGAAGGAATGCGTTCCCCCCTCACCGCATCAAGCCGCAATTGGGATTCCAGCCGTCGCCGCTCCTGGGCCTCCAATTCAACCCTATTATCCAAGGCCATTTTAATAGCTTCTTCAGGTGTTTGAGATGGCACATCCACCACTTGCAGCGCATCTTGAAACACAATAGTCGTATCGTTACGAATACCCATGGTTCGTACCAAATTCAGTCTCGCCTTGTTCCGCTCAATCAATGTTTCAAGTAAGCGCTGCCGTTCACTTTGGTATTGAACCTTGGCACGAATTACATCCAGCCCAGTAGCTGCCCCCGCAGCTTTACGCCCGGCGGCCATATCCCATAATTCTTTATTTAATTTCACGTTCGCTTCACGAGCTAACACGGTTTCTTCTGCGCGAATCGCATCAAAATACAACAACGCGATAGTCGACATGATATCCCGCTTCACGGACTCAGCATCCAAGTGCGCCGCATCAACTCCGGTTTTACCGGCACGGTATTGTTGGATCAATCCCCAGTTAAAAATAGATTGCGTGAGCCGTCCTCGAAGATCATGAATATTCCGACTCGGAGAAACAGCACTCTGTCCACCAAATTGCCCTTGAAAAACTTTCCGATTCGTGTAACTCCCTTCGCCAGAAAGGTTGGGCAGTAACGCCCCTAAACGGGTAAAGGCAACGCCGCGAGCTTCCTCGATACGTTCACGGGCAAGAATAAGATCAAAATTATTTTCCATTCCTATCTCAATGGCCTTTTCTAACGATAAGAGGAGGGACGAGGATGAGGAATCATTGGGGTTCTGAGCAAACACAAGCCTTCCTTCGCCGACCCAGACCGTCATTGCCAGCACAAATAGGCTCAATCGCGTAACGCTATTCACGAAGGGTACATTCATAGTCATTATTCAGAGGGTACCATCTCTCACGTAAAGCACAAGAGGATGTAAAAGGGTGCATGAATACATTTATGCCCAGCAGCACATTCACTCAGGCTGAGAAACAGGAGGAAAATGCACTCGGCATTTCAAGCCACCTTGAAGCTCTTTCTTAGGATTTGGGAGGGACAATCTGACTCCTAAGGTCCCGCTCGCGGCGTCAGCCACCTGATCCACCACCGTGACGAACGCGGTACGAGATTCCCCCTCAACGGGGATTTCGGATTGCACGTGACCAACCATTCCGGGCTTGATGTTCTCCACAAAACTCACAGGAACAAAAACCTCCACCCGTAAAGGATCGATCTGTGCCACTTTCATGATTGGAGTACGAGACACCAGTTCCCCCACAGAATGAAAGCGCTCCATCACCACGCCATCGATGGGGCTCACGATAGTCCGGAGCGCTAAATCCGCTTGAGCCCGCTCAAGGTCCAGTTGAGCAATCTGGCGCGTGTTTTTGGCCTCTTCCAAATCTAATTCCGCCAATAGTTTTCCAGTCTCGGCTTCATCCAACTCACTCAAAGAGCTGATGTCACTCTCGTAGAGCTCCTTTGTTCTAGCCAACTTTCGCCGCCCAAAATCCACCCGCGCCTGATTGGTCTGAATAATCGAATCATTTTCAGATTGAAGAGTCGCAACACGCACGGCAATTTCCTGTAGACTGGACTCAAGCTGAGCAATCGTTTGTTCTTCATGGACAAAGTCCCCTCGATCGACCAGAACCTTGGACAACACTCCTTCGACACCCACACCCACATCCACAACCACATTCGGTTCAATCACACAATCAAACGTTTGTGCCTGCACCATTGAACACAACAGAACCAACGCTGTGCTCAGAATGCCGACTCTCAGCTTCGAGGAGGCCCAACGCCACCCATGACCAACACGTCTCAAACGACAGGACATACCCACAGTGACCTAAATCTCCGGCCTATTCATTCGCAAAATGCAAGGTACATTTCAAACCCGCCGACAATTGATAGTCCGGATTCGGCAAGGCCAGCCGCACGCCAAATGTTCCACTCGCCGCATCAATCACCTTATCCACGACAGTAACTGTGGCGGCATAGCTTCCTTTGACTGGCTCTTGAGGAATCACTTGAGCTTCATCACCAACCGCAATCGCTCCCAACATCGAGACTGGAGCAAACGCTTCGACCCGCAAAGGATCAAGTTGCGCAATTTTCAAAATAGGATCTTGCTTCGCAAATTCCCCGGTCGACAACGAGCGTTCGGTTACGACTCCTGGAATAGGGCTTTTGATCGTGCGCCGAGCGATCTCCGCCGTAGAACGCCGTAATTCCAAATCCGCCAGGCGATCATTCGTTAATCGTGCCCGAGCATGATCAACCGCACTCGTGGCCGCTTCCACTTTCGAGTCAAGCTTGGCAATTGTCTGCCCTTTCGTCACAATATCACCGCGATCAACAGCAACCTCTTCCAGTAATCCGACAGCCGGACTGCTCACCGTCACCACAACATACGGCTCAATTAAACAATCTAACTCAGTCGTGGCAGCTAAAGAGCCATCGCTCAGGCCACCAAACCCCAAAATGCCCACGACACACACCAGTAATCGTTGCCCGACCATCTTGAACCTCCTTTAACGATCAATCCCTACCGCTCTTGCAGAGCCGTATCAAACGTCCGGAAAATTGGTTTTAACATATACTCAAGCAAGGTCCGTTCCCCCGTCAAAATACTCACGTCCGCTGTCATCCCAGGGGAAATGGCAAAATCTTTTCCTTTGGCATGAATGAAATTCTGTTCAGTTTCGATGTTCACTTCAAAAAATGTTCGATCCTTGTGCTCATCCACAAGGGCATCCGCACCCACCTGAACCACTGTGCCTTGCAGCCCTCCAAACACAGCGGCATCATAGGCAGAAATGCGCACCTGAGCCGATTGTCCAATTTTCACAAAGGCAATGTCCTGTGGCTCCACCTCCACTTTGACTAACAAACGATCATCAATCGGAATTAATTCCATAATACTTTCACCAGGTTTGGCGACGCCGCCTCTCGTGGCAATCAACACGCGATTGACGATGCCATCCATCGGAGCCACAATCGATTGCCGTTTAACCTTATCTTCATGGCCCGTCAACAACTCCGAGGCGGCAGAGGCCTTGGCCTCTAGGTCACTCCGCTCCACAGAAGCTTCCGTGCGAAAACGCGAACGGATCTCATTCGTGCGAGCCTGAGCTTGCTCAATAGCCGATTCCAATCGTGGAATCGAAGACTGAAGACTGGCGAGCTCCCCCTCTAATTGAGAGACCTCTTTTTTGGAGTTCAAAAAATCTTCGGCTTCCCCACGTTTATGTAATAAAAATTGGAATCGCTCCCGAGCCACGGTCAAATTCCGCGTTACTGATTCCAACTTGGAATTGGCTTCCACTAATTCCTGCTGTCGTTGAGAAAATTCACTTTCCGCCCCTTCCATGGCCGCACGTTGTTCAGCCATTTTGGCAGCCCAAAGTTTTTTCTGTTTGTCGATCATCGCAGGAACATGTTGAGAAACGGCCGTAGGAAACACAGGAGGCACATGTGAAATTTCAGCATCCAACCGCGCAATATTTGCCAAATAGCCCCAATAGCGTTGCCGTAATTCCGCCAGTTCCGATGCAAATTGAGCGCTTTCCAGCTGCACGAGCAAATCTCCCTGCCGGACCTGCTGGCCTTCACGAACCACAACCTTCCCAACAATACCACCTTCTAAACTTTGAATTTCCTGAACCCGGTTACTGGGGATCACCGCCCCATAGGCGTTGACCGAAATATCCAACGCCGCATAACTCATCCACAGTAATCCTCCAACAAGAGACGCCACCACCAGCGTGACCATCAGTAAAATGGCGCGTTTGGGGCCACGATCCAAATCTGGATCGTCATCCAATACCACAGCACGAGCGTCACTAAGAGCCTGCATCATTAGACAAGTTCCTGAATGGAAGAAGAATCAGAGGCGGGTTTTGTAGGTTTAGCAGCCGGACGACTGAGGCGACGCAGCACTTCATCGCGCGGACCATCAAGCGCAATCTTCCCTTTATCCAACACAACCAAACGATCAACAAGAGGCAACATCGCCATTCGATGGGTCACGAGCAACAGCGTGGTATCTTCCAATTTTCGCAAATTCGCAATAAGTTGTTGCTCCGTAGTTGGATCCATCATACTCGTCGGCTCATCCATCAAAAGCAGACGAGGCCGTCGCACAAGCGCCCGGGCAAGGGTCACCGTCTGTCGTTGTCCACCGGACAAACGGTCCCCACGTTCTCCTACTTGCGTACCTAATCCTTGCGGAAATTGGGCCAGCGTCTCCCCCAGACAACTTAGCTTTATGGCATCTAAGAGATCTTGATCACTGGGCTGATTCGAGCCCAGAAGGATATTTTCACGAATCGTTCCATGGTACAGCAGAACATCTTGAGGCACATATCCCAGGTTTCTCCGCAAACTGTGCGGTTCAATTTGCGGCACACTCAGCCCATCAATCAACACAGCTCCATCTTGCGTGGAGTACAAATTCACCAAGAGCCGCAACATCGTGCTCTTTCCCGATCCAATACGGCCGATAAACCCGACACGTTCCCCTGGTTGTATTTTTAAATTGACTTGCTTTAAGGCAGGAGGCCCATCTTGATACGCGAACGTCACATCTCGAAATTCCACATGCCCATCGATACGAGGGAGCTCAATGCCACTCGCAGGATCGTCCACAGGTTTATCCATCAACGAATTAATAGCATCCAAGGATAATTTCGTCTGCTGCCAGCGGAGAAGGAGTCCAGAAAACTGCACAATGGGTTGAAACACACGCGACGACAACATCGTCATCGCAATCAACTGTCCCAGCGTCAACTCATGCTCCACAATCAATAAGGCCCCAAACATCACAATCATTACGGTGGTCGTAGAGCCAAAAGAATGTGTGGAAAGGCCACCCAACGCGGTGAGTTGCCGCATGCGCATCGTATTACGGGAAATCACGACCGTCAGTTTTTCCCATTTGCGTCGAGCCCAAGCTTCACCGCCTAACGCCTTCACCGTATCCAACCCGTTCATCACCTCAAACAAATGGGCGGTCCGTTGCGAATTCTCTTCCATATTGGCACTCAACACACAAGAAAGCCGGCGTTGCACAAGCAGCGCACCCAACAAGGCCACCAAGCCAAACACCAAAGGCACCAGACCGATCCACCCCCCGATCCACCACAGCAGCGCCGCAAATAAAAAGACAAAGGGCAAATCACCCAAAACCGTCAACGTTCCTGAACCAAAAAAATCTCGAACCGACTCAAAATCCCGGACTAAGTTTGCCAAAGAACCTCCGGAAGCCGGGCGATCCGCGGCACGAACACGCAAGCCTTGGGAAAAGATTCGTGACGACAGGGCCAAATCCATGCGCCGCGCCGCCGACTCCAGCAAATAGCTCCGGATTTTTCGCATGGAAAAATCCAAAACAATGATGGCAACAATCGCCGTCGTCAACACCCACAAGCTATTGATCGCATTATTGGGGACCACCCGGTCATAGACCGCCATCGTATAAAATGGAATCGCCGCGGCAAGAATATTGGCAATGGCGGTCGCCACCACACCCCAGCCATAAATCCATCGGTTCTCCCGAAACGCACTCCAAAACCATCCCGTCGTCTCCGGCACATAATATAAGAGGCCTCGTTTATCGAAGTAGAGCAGTGGCCGGAGAAAAAACCAATGGCCGGGAAAATCGGCTTCTAACTGATCACGGGCAATCATTTTCGTCCCGTGAATGGCAGGCATCCAACATTCAAACTCGTCCCCCTGTCGGTGAAGCACGACAATCGCATCCCCATCCGCAGCCAAAATCAGCGCGGGCAACATGGACGCTTTCACCTCCGAAGCCGGTTTGGTCGAAGGGGTCGCACTCAAACCAGCCCGATGCGCACATTCAGGCAAAGTCCCATGGTCGATCCGCTCATCTCGTAGGGGCACACCGGCAACAATCAGAGCCGATTCAACCGGTGCGCCAAAATATCGGGTTAAAAACAGAAGGCAAGCCAAGACTTGATCATCAGCCGGCATGATGGATGAAGGCAGAGCTGCCTTGCCAGGAGAAGGAGTGGCTGGTGGCATGGCGTCAGGCGAATCGATGGGGGTGACATCAGGCATTGTTCAGAGTCTCTCAGAGGAGGGCAAACGGATCTTCCTTTACTGTTCCATTATGAACAACCATACGACAGGAAACAAGGAAAGCACTCGAGAAAGGATAGCAGCTGACGATCCAAACCTATACCCGTCTTTTGAGGCAACTTGTTTTAAAACGCCATCGGGTAGGAAATACACAAAAAAAGACGCGGGATCGCGCCAATCAAAAGCAGCATTTTGACCTGAAATTTCCGAGAGCTTCTCGCCGTCCCGCAATCATGCGGGACGGCGAGAACCCGATTACGACAACCTATCCAACTAATCCAGACTGTAGATCTTGCTCATCAGCCAGGACGACTAATTCAGCTAAGACTTCTGTGGTCGATTCGGCTGGCGCCACACCCTCTGACCCAGTTCCTGATGTCTCGCCATTTTCTAACCCGGCACTCGACAACAAGGCATCCATGCCCGCGGTGTCTGACAACAGGTCAACCGAAAAAGCGTCGACTACAGTGTCACCATCGCCATCAGTGGATGTTGCAGTAAGATCCAGATAAAGATCGTTGATCAGATTTCTGTCGCTCTGGATAAAATCTATCACTGGAACCTTGATGGTGCCCGTGCCCATGGTCAGCTGGAATGCGTCAATATTGTTAACACCGCTATCCGGGTCACCAATGATAAAGGAAACCTGGCCACCGGATTCCGGCGTCAGATCACCAGCGCCGACAAGTGTTGGCCCTGATGTCGAGCCGTCTTCAAAATACAGAGTGTAATACAGCTCCTCGGTGCTGGTGTCGTACCCCCCGACCGAATTATCGATCAACACTTTGGCGCCAGAAATTAAGGACTCTGGATTCACGACAAAGCTTTCGTCAGTGCCGTCAATGCCAGGAGTATTATTGCCGTTCAGATTGTTATTACCAATACCGATGCCTGCAGTACTGACGTTCATATCCGCTGTTCCTAGGAACGAGAATCCGCCAGCTTCAATCTGCGCTTCAGTGAGATCAGGTTCACCCAGCAAAATGGCACCGAAAATATCATTGGTAGGTGTTTCTGCTTGTACACCGAAAAAGACAATGTCTTCTGTGTCAATCGTTAACGTACGCACTGGATCAGGCCCGCCCGCGTCCAGTGAACCATCCGTGCTGCTGAAGATCACCGTCGCGTCAGGAATATCTGAAAGCTGTACGGAGTACGAGCCATCGGCGTTCACCGTCATTTCTCCCGCTAGGGTTTGGTCAGGAGTGCTTGGATCATCATCCCAATCGCCCTCTACCGTAAAGCTATAGGTATCGTCAGGGCCTTCGACAAACGTCGTTGTGACCGTGTCATCAACAACGTTACCTTCAGAGTCACGTATCTCGGCTCCTGTTAGTGCCAGATCGGGAAGTCCGGCAGCGCCATCCGTACCGGCATCACCATTCCAGTCTTCAGTCTGCAAACTGGCATCCATAACGCCAACCAGATCGTCAAATGCAACACTCGGGCCGTCGTCTTCAATCTTGAACACGCCGCTGCTGAGATCCAGGACATCCGACGCCGTATCGCCATCGGCGTCCGTCACCGTCTGCCGCACCAGCAGCGAGCCGGCCGCCGCCGTCAGCGTGGCCGTATCATCGTGATCGCCGGTATTGCTATGCCAGACATTCTCTGGCCCATTCGTCAGCGTCACCTCGCCCGTCATCGCATCCACCGAGATGGTGAAGTGTGTCCCCGCACTCGAGGTCCCCACGATGTTCAGGCCTGACGTGGTCAGCAGAATCGCTTCACCCGGACCAGTGCCCGGAGGGTTCAACGCAAACAGCCCCGAGGCCACATCCTCGACCGGCAGCTCAAGCGCATAGCTCTCACTGCCCGCCCCATCCGTGCCGTAGTCCACGCCCGTGGCAAAATTGTCCGCCACACTGAACGAGGCCGAGGCCACACCGTCGCCATCGGGCGGCACCGGGCTCTCGTCTACCACCGCCATGTCGTCCTCGGTCAGCGGCCCCGCTAAGGCACTCGGACCGTCGTCTTCAATCTTGAACACGCCGCTGCTGAGATCCAGGACATCCGACGCCGTATCGCCATCGGCGTCCGTCACCGTCTGCCGCACCAGCAGCGAGCCGGCCGCCGCCGTCAGCGTGGCCGTATCATCGTGATCGCCGGTATTGCTATGCCAGACATTCTCTGGCCCATTCGTCAGCGTCACCTCGCCCGTCATCGCATCCACCGAGATGGTGAAGTGTGTCCCCGCACTCGAGGTCCCCACGATGTTCAGGCCTGACGTGGTCAGCAGAATCGCTTCACCCGGACCAGTGCCCGGAGGGTTCAACGCAAACAGCCCCGAGGCCACATCCTCGACCGGCAGCTCAAGCGCATAGCTCTCACTGCCCGCCCCATCCGTGCCGTAGTCCACGCCCGTGGCAAAATTGTCCGCCACACTGAACGAGGCCGAGGCCACACCGTCGCCATCGGGCGGCACCGGGCTCTCGTCTACCACCGCCATGTCGTCCTCGGTCAGCGGCCCCGCTAAGGCACTCGGACCGTCGTCTTCAATCTTGAACACGCCGCTGCTGAGATCCAGGACATCCGACGCCGTATCGCCATCGGCGTCCGTCACCGTCTGCCGCACCAGCAGCGAGCCGGCCGCCGCCGTCAGCGTGGCCGTATCATCGTGATCGCCGGTATTGCTATGCCAGACATTCTCTGGCCCATTCGTCAGCGTCACCTCGCCCGTCATCGCATCCACCGAGATGGTGAAGTGTGTCCCCGCACTCGAGGTCCCCACGATGTTCAGGCCTGACGTGGTCAGCAGAATCGCTTCACCCGGACCAGTGCCCGGAGGGTTCAACGCAAACAGCCCCGAGGCCACATCCTCGACCGGCAGCTCAAGCGCATAGCTCTCACTGCCCGCCCCATCCGTGCCGTAGTCCACGCCCGTGGCAAAATTGTCCGCCACACTGAACGAGGCCGAGGCCACACCGTCGCCATCGGGCGGCACCGGGCTCTCGTCTACCACCGCCATGTCGTCCTCGGTCAGCGGCCCCGCTAAGGCACTCGGACCGTCGTCTTCAATCTTGAACACGCCGCTGCTGAGATCCAGGACATCCGACGCCGTATCGCCATCGGCGTCCGTCACCGTCTGCCGCACCAGCAGCGAGCCGGCCGCCGCCGTCAGCGTGGCCGTATCATCGTGATCGCCGGTATTGCTATGCCAGACATTCTCTGGCCCATTCGTCAGCGTCACCTCGCCCGTCATCGCATCCACCGAGATGGTGAAGTGTGTCCCCGCACTCGAGGTCCCCACGATGTTCAGGCCTGACGTGGTCAGCAGAATCGCTTCACCCGGACCAGTGCCCGGAGGGTTCAACGCAAACAGCCCCGAGGCCACATCCTCGACCGGCAGCTCAAGCGCATAGCTCTCACTGCCCGCCCCATCCGTGCCGTAGTCCACGCCCGTGGCAAAATTGTCCGCCACACTGAACGAGGCCGAGGCCACACCGTCGCCATCGGGCGGCACCGGGCTCTCGTCTACCACCGCCATGTCGTCCTCGGTCAGCGGCCCCGCTAAGGCACTCGGACCGTCGTCTTCAATCTTGAACACGCCGCTGCTGAGATCCAGGACATCCGACGCCGTATCGCCATCGGCGTCCGTCACCGTCTGCCGCACCAGCAGCGAGCCGGCCGCCGCCGTCAGCGTGGCCGTATCATCGTGATCGCCGGTATTGCTATGCCAGACATTCTCTGGCCCATTCGTCAGCGTCACCTCGCCCGTCATCGCATCCACCGAGATGGTGAAGTGTGTCCCCGCACTCGAGGTCCCCACGATGTTCAGGCCTGACGTGGTCAGCAGAATCGCTTCACCCGGACCAGTGCCCGGAGGGTTCAACGCAAACAGCCCCGAGGCCACATCCTCGACCGGCAGCTCAAGCGCATAGCTCTCACTGCCCGCCCCATCCGTGCCGTAGTCCACGCCCGTGGCAAAATTGTCCGCCACACTGAACGAGGCCGAGGCCACACCGTCGCCATCGGGCGGCACCGGGCTCTCGTCTATCACCGCCATGTCGTCCTCGGTCAGCGGCCCCGCTAAGGCACTCGGACCGTCGTCTTCAATCTTGAACACGCCGCTGCTGAGATCCAGGACATCCGACGCCGTATCGCCATCGGCGTCCGTCACCGTCTGCCGCACCAGCAGCGAGCCGGCCGCCGCCGTCAGCGTGGCCGTATCATCGTGATCGCCGGTATTGCTATGCCAGACATTCTCTGGCCCATTCGTCAGCGTCACCTCGCCCGTCATCGCATCCACCGAGATGGTGAAGTGTGTCCCCGCACTCGAGGTCCCCACGATGTTCAGGCCTGACGTGGTCAGCAGAATCGCTTCACCCGGACCAGTGCCCGGAGGGTTCAACGCAAACAGCCCCGAGGCCACATCCTCGACCGGCAGCTCAAGCGCATAGCTCTCACTGCCCGCCCCATCCGTGCCGTAGTCCACGCCCGTGGCAAAATTGTCCGCCACACTGAACGAGGCCGAGGCCACACCGTCGCCATCGGGCGGCACCGGGCTCTCGTCTACCACCGCCATGTCGTCCTCGGTCAGCGGCCCCGCTAAGGCACTCGGACCGTCGTCTTCAATCTTGAACACGCCGCTGCTGAGATCCAGGACATCCGACGCCGTATCGCCATCGGCGTCCGTCACCGTCTGCCGCACCAGCAGCGAGCCGGCCGCCGCCGTCAGCGTGGCCGTATCATCGTGATCGCCGGTATTGCTATGCCAGACATTCTCTGGCCCATTCGTCAGCGTCACCTCGCCCGTCATCGCATCCACCGAGATGGTGAAGTGTGTCCCCGCACTCGAGGTCCCCACGATGTTCAGGCCTGACGTGGTCAGCAGAATCGCTTCACCCGGACCAGTGCCCGGAGGGTTCAACGCAAACAGCCCCGAGGCCACATCCTCGACCGGCAGCTCAAGCGCATAGCTCTCACTGCCCGCCCCATCCGTGCCGTAGTCCACGCCCGTGGCAAAATTGTCCGCCACACTGAACGAGGCCGAGGCCACACCGTCGCCATCGGGCGGCACCGGGCTCTCGTCTACCACCGCCATGTCGTCCTCGGTCAGCGGCCCCGCTAAGGCACTCGGACCGTCGTCTTGAAAGCTTAAGGCCGGCCCCAGATCCAGGCTCGCACTGGCACTAGCCGAATCCCCATCGGCGTCCGTGATGGTATCTGTACGCGTTAAGGCAAGCAGATCCGCAGCCAGGCTCACCGAGTCGTCATGGTCGCTCGTGTCCCCCTGCCAGATGTTGGCCAACTGCGTCAAGGTTACCTTACCGTCGCTAGCAACCTTGATGGTGAAGTAGTCGGTGCCATTCACCGAACCCGTGACCGTTTGGGCATCTGTCGTATTGAGCAAAATTTCAACTCCTTGCCCAATGCCGTCACCGTCATCCGCGACGTCAAGCGTGTCCGTGGCATCCAGCGCATAGAGGCCCGACCCCACACCCTCGGCCGACAGCTCAAGGGTGTAGTCCTCGCTCAAGGTATGCTCATCGTCTATGCCCTCCGTAAACACTGGAGTAAAATTATCCGAAAAGTCCGCCGTCACCGTGGCAACACCAACCGGGGCACTGCCGTCGGCAGAATCCTCGCCCTCCGGACTCTCGTCGACCACCAAGGGGTCTGCCACTGGGTCGTCGCCCGGATCAACTCCCGGGCCGTCGTCTTCGATGATGAATTGCCCTTGGAGTGATGCGCTAGCTGTGGTGACATTGGTCAGTTGGATGGCGCCAATATCGAAATCGGCACTATCCTTCCCCTTCCCGTCGCCCTCGTTTTCGATCAAGACGCGGTTGTGATCGCCATCGGTGGTATATTCAATTGTGGTGTTCGCTTCAACACCTGAGATCGTCGCAATGCCACCTTGAATGGTGATGTCTATACCCTGAGTGTTAACCGAGCCGTCTGAATGTTCCAACACGTTCCCAAACTCATCACGTACCACCACTTCTAAAATAGCAACAGACGTATCGTCGAGATAATACCCATCATCAGCAAATGCATCCCCTGGCTCGGGGTCGGTATCAAAGGCACTGACTTGGACGACTGCCGTCTTCCCGCCTTGCAATTGAACCACGTCGAACATGGCCGACCTGGCTTCAAAGGTATCCGTAAAGTCGACATTGGTCTCGACGTCGGCTTCGGTCTGCGACAGGTTAGGAATGGTAAATTCTTGGTTGGCGCCCGTGACAAATGTATAGACAATCCCATCCCCTTCATTCCCCTTGGTTCCTGCCGTCAGCATTTGATTATTGCTGCCGAAGGTGGTGGGCCCACCCGCCTGGCTGGAATTGATTGTGTCGACACCGGCATCCGTCAGTGATTCTCCTCCCGACGTATCTGGTGGATTCTTCCCAGTGGCCACGATCGTGGGGCCAGTGATTCGGGTAACTCCGTCAATCACTTCGGTTGTCGGATTTTCTTCTGCGAACATCAGGAACATGTTTTGCCCGGACGGCGCATTCTCCAAACTGAATTCCAGCGTGGTCGTGCTGGCGACGAACACGTTACCAAACAGGTCTATCGGCTCATCGTCGTCGGGGTTGCCGACACCGGGATGCTTGATTGGCTCGTATTGTACGACCCATAATTTACCATCAATGACTTGTCCCGGCTCGCTTACAATTTCTTCGATATAGGCGGCGAACACGATGTCGCCATCGGGATCAGGATTGGTCCCATTGCCTTCACGGCCAAGGATAATGTTGTCGTTTTCAGAATCGGAATAAAGAAAGATATTATTCCCATCAAGAGTCTGTGTGACTGTATTAACACCGACAATGGGAGCCCCATTGGCATCGGCAAAAAGAATTCCAGTAATCTCTCCGCCATCGGTCGCGGTCACCGTAAAGATCGCGTCACCCTCATCCGCCCCGCCCGTATAGCCACTTAATGCCGCACCAAGGGCCTCTGTCGTTGGGTCCATATTGAGGGCAATCAAGCGGCTCGAGAATTCTGAGGGCAGCAATGCCACATCAATGTCATTGTCATCAGCGTCGCCCGCAGGCGTAGGGGTTACGAATGCGTTCTGCAAACCATCCGATTCGTCATGCGTTGTGGTTACAGCGTGGGGGGTAATTTCTGCACCCATGTCATACCATCCTTTTGTAAAAAGTTATGAATAAAAAATTAAGAAGTGAGGTAAAGCACATATCTATCACCGACCTAACAAAAAATAAGGAGAATGAATAGAACGACAAGTGCTAGCGCGTCTCCGCCTCACGGTATGGTCTTTTTCCATCCCTGACCTTTGAGCAATCGGACGACTCATTAGCCTCCAGGTTTCCTAATAACTGCTTTTGATTTTTTTGGTGCCATCGGTACCGTTTCAATCAACAACTACCAAGCTTCTTGTTTGTTCTTGCAATTGCCATCACTTTCCTACAAAAAAAGAACGAACATGTAAGAATGTAGGAAGTTTCCAAAAAACTTCGAAATAAAGCAACCCCCTCAAAAGAATGATGCTCAACTTTATCGAATCCCACACAAAATCGTATCTAAAAGGATACGAATGTTATCTAAAAGGATACAAATTTGGCCTAGATGAATGCGACATATGATTTACATCCCCGTGTTATTACGTATACGTGTATCCATTCAGCAGAACCATTTGCTCATTGACGAAGGTCTCGCTTTCATTAGGGGTCAGACTCGAATTAATTAATTCGAGTCTGACCCCTAATATTGACTCCTCACCAACGTTGTGTAACGCACAACAACCACCATCTGATTAAGTTTTTTTTCATCCTTCCGACAACATCAGTATCACGCTTCGCGTCAGGTTCGAATACGCCACCCCCAGGCTCATGTGAAAGGCGCTAATGATACCAAGCAACCAACATCCGTCCGTTCACCGAAAGGAAAGGCCATGAACTCACGTCACCCTCTCTACCCCAATCATTCTCAGATGCCAATGACATTGCGATATATCAGTCGGACCGCGCTCTCACTTGCATACCTTGTTGTCGCGGGATGGGCCTGCGCACTTGCTTCGGTCTCAGCCGCCCCCTCCGACGAGCGCGGCATACCGGCAACCGTGACAGGCACGCTGGAAATTTTTCATCTGGATGACTTTGAGCACGATCATGCGGAATTCCGGCACATCCTGGAGGATGTGAAAAGCGGCCGCCGATTCAATCTCCGCTTTACGGATAGCCCTCCCGGGCATTTACGATCCGGTGACACAGTCACAGTGCGAGGGCGGGCGAAAGGAAAGGACATTGTGCTTGCGGCTAACGGGGCTGGAGATAGTGGTCTGCAAGTTCTGGCTTCCGCCCCTGCCATGGTGAGCGGCGATCGCTCCACGATCGTCATGGTGGGAAATTTTTCAGACGCCAGCGTGTCCTGCTCTATCGACGAGATTCGTGACACGATGTTTACCGATGCGTCAAACCAGTCTATCGACGCCGTGTACAGAGAAACATCGTTTGAAACTACCAGCCTCAGCGGTCAAGTGGTCGGACCTTATCCACTAGCTGCCCTAAGCACCGATACAGGGTGTGCTCATATAGACTGGGCTAACGCGCTCGACGATGCAGCACGGGCAGACGGCATGGAGCCGAGTGACTTTGAACATCGGGTCTATGTTCTACCTGATAAAAGCGGCTGCCCTGGTGGCGGTGGCACTCTTGGCGGCAGTTACCCACGAGCATGGATTTGGCACTGTGACGAAAGAGATGTCTATCTGCACGAACTGGGTCATAATCTGAATATGCACCATGCCGGCACTCCCGCCTTAGCAGGCGAATACAAGGATACCAGCGATTTCATGGGATCTACATTTGACCAATTACGCCAAATCAACGGTCCGCACAAATCCCAGATGGGCTGGCTTCCCCCTGAGCAAGAACAAACAGTCATCGCAGACGGGATCTATGACATTGCCCCATTGGAAGTCAACCCCACCATGGCTACAGCCCCACAATTGCTCATTATTCCGATGGCTGGAACAACTGACGACTACTACCTTTCTTATCGTCAGCCAATCGGGTTCGACGCCAACCTCGACAGTGCCACATACTTGGATCAGGCCACGATACATCGCTGGGACGGTGGATCTGAACGCACTTACTTAATCGATACCCTCAATGATGGAGAAGAGTTTGAAGATGCCACGAATGGCGTGACTGTCACACAACTCAGTCACAACGAGGATTTCGTGACCGTACAGATCTCTCTTCCAACGCCTGTCTGTCAAAGTGCCACGCCAGATCTGACGCTCTCGCCGGCATCTCAAACGGCAGAACCAGGGAGTTCGTTGGCCTACAACATATCGGTCCATAATGGCGATGATAGTCAATGTACCGAGAGCACGTTCAATTTGACTTCTTCCGTTCCCGGCGGCTGGAACGGCACGTTGTCCCCAACCACCATGACGCTTTCTCCTGGCCAGACCGGGACGGCCACTCTCACGGTGACCTCGGCGGCTTCGTCCACGGATGGAGACTATGGCACAACGATCCACGTTGATAATCCGACTAACCCCCTCCATGCAACTGAGGGGCAAGTCAATTACAGGGTACAGGCTTTTGTGGACACTGAGGCGCCAACCGCTCCTTCGGAACTTTCGGCCAGTTCCAAACGCAAACAGGTTACCTTGTCGTGGCTCGCGGCCACTGATAACGTGGGAGTCAGCCATTACACAGTTTGGCGAAACAATCAAGAACTTAACCACACCATCGACATGACCTTTGTCGATACCAACGCCGATTTGAGTCAGCCCAATTCCTATGTTGTCACGGCCTCTGATGAAGCCGGCAATACCTCAGGCTCTTCCAATATGGTTGAAGTCAACAACGGGCAAAAAGGGAAAGGCAAAGGCAAAAACTAACTCCGCCGCCCTTCGCATCTGCTCCACATCCCCGGCCTCTATATACGAGGCCGGGCGCGGATATCTCGGCAGTCATGCACCGCGTTTCGGCTCAATATATTAGCGGCACAACCCAACAGCATCCTACAAATTGGCTTGCGCGTCTTTCAGAGTAATTAGCAGATCCATCGGATCTGTGGGGGAAGGCTGAAACCCAAATCGTTCATAGAATTGCTTGGCTTCCTCAGAAAGCGCATGGACGACAAAAGCGCGGATCCCGGCAATCTCTGCGGCCTGCAACGTGCGCTTCACCGCATCGGCCAGAAGATCACCGCCCAAGCCTTTCTTCTGCCAATCCAGATGAACAGCCAGGCGACCCAGCACCATCACGGGAATAGGATCCGGCATATTCCGACGGATCCGGCCAGGCGCCTGCCGGCAGTGCACAGCCCCAGTTGCCAGGGTGTCATACGCGATCACATGGTCTTGGTGGCAAACCACGTAGGTACGTGAGGCGCCAGAGGATTCGTTTTTACTGGCCCGGCGCTTCAGCCAGGCATTGAGTGTGTCATTCCCGCAATCAAAGTTCTCAAGGATATGATGTACATTGAGGGTTTGAGGCACAGTCAGTTGTGGAGTCGAGTCTGGTTGGTCTGTACTCAGTGTTCCCAAAGCGGTTTCCGGTTCAGTAAGGCTTTCAGTTCGGGACTCCTTCGTGTAGGCGCATCAAGCGCATCCACAAACGCCTGATAGGCCGTCTCGCTGAGATCAAACAGTCGCCGGTCCAGGAGAACAGCCTCGGCCTCGCGACAGGCCGCATCGAGCACAAAATCCGTTATTCGTTTGTCTGTCATGGCGCATGCGCGATCAATTAACAAACGCGCATGAGGTTTTACCCGAAGATTGATGTTTTTGGGAAGATTCTTGCGTCGTGACTTGACGGGTTGTTTGCGCATCAAACGGTTTCTCCTTCTCACATTCATTATCGTTCAATGTGCGTACATTGTCAATACATTTGCATTGATGAAATAACATAGCGAACATGGATTCACCATCAGACACTCCACCATCTCACAACTCTTGACACTGGAAGTTTTTCACTAAAGTTTGTAGAGTACGGGGCAGATTCAATTCGCATGACATTTTAAAAGCTATCCGGGCGGGCGCATGGTCCGCATCACAATACAAAGGAGTTTCAAGTATGACAAACAAGTCTTCTGGTTCAGCATCCAAGGGTTCCGAAAACCCCCTTGGGAAGAAAACCATTCAAGTTGACGACAGCCGTTGCCAGTTCCTATGCGAATGTCTGTAACGTCTCCAGCACGCAGGAAGAAGTGGTGATGGTCTTCGGCATCAATAGCGCTTGGGAACGGCGGGGCAAAGATGTCCAGGTGCAGTTAACCAACCGTATTATCATGACGCCGTTTGCCGCCAAACGGCTGGCGGGCATGCTTGGAAACGTGGTGGAGCAATACGAGCAGAAATTCGGGAAGCTGGCTGATGCGTCAGGGAAGAAGAACTCCGGGCCTGCTGGCTCAGCCTAGGACCAAGAGAGCAAGAACAGATTGGGAAGGTAGCGGTGATACCTATTCATCCTGCCACCTCTTTCAAGTCAGATCGATACGGCACAAGAGATCAGGAGAGAGTGGCTATCCTGGACAAGTCTTGTTACTTCAAGGTATCGGCATAGATTTTCATGACTGTTGAGAGAAATTCCAGGGCCTGCGGCTTTTGACGTTGGAACGAATTCCGGCCAATAATTGATCCAAACCCGCCTCCATCACGAATGGCTCGCGCCTCATCAAAGATTTTTTGATCTTCGCCTTTCGCTCCTCCAGAAAAGATCAGAATGCGCCGACCAGCAAACGTGCTTTGCACCACATGGCGAATCCGTTCTGCCGGGGTGCTGATGGGAATTTTTTCTGACTCATAGACTTTTTTGGCGGCTGACTGTTCTAAATGCGCACTGGGAACTTTGACTTTGATTATATGTGCGCCAAGTTGTGCGGCAATCTGGGCCGCATAGGCTACTACATCCATCGCCGTCTCCCCTTCCTTGCTCAACCCTGAGCCGCGCGGATACGACCAGACAACCACCGCCACACCATAGGATTTGGCCTCTTCGGCAATCTCTCGTAACTGTTGATACATACTTTGGCTGTGCGCGGAACCAGGGTAAATCGTGTACCCCACCGCACAACACCCTAAGCGCAGCGCATCCCGAACGCTTCCTGTAATCGCAGAATTAGGATCTTTGGTATCCTGAAGGGAGTCGTTATTGTTCAGCTTGAGAATGAGCGGAATTTGCCCAGCAAATTCGGCTGCTCCCGCTTCCAAAAATCCTAGAGGCGCAGCATACGCATTACAACCCGACTCAATTCCCAATTGAAAATGGTAATGGGGATCATACCCTGCTGCATTGGGAGCAAACGATCGGGCCGGGCCATGCTCGAAGCCCTGATCGACCGGGAGAATCACTAAACGCCCCGTCCCGCCGAGCGTTCCACTCATGAGCATGCGTGCCAGGTTCATTAACACACCTGGAGCACTGCCTTCATAATTCCGTAAAATTTCTTTCACACGAGGTGTCATTGCAACCACTCCTTTTATAAAACATGCATGGGAATGTTGAAAAAAGCCGCCAGCGGCGTTCTCGCCCTTTTTCTGTGCTCACATAGTACTACTACGCTCCACGCGCAAAAAGGGCTGCGGCCTTTCCTTCGAGTAGCCTCAGGACCGGACTGGACGGACTTTTTTGACCATTCCCATCGAATTGAAGTCACCATAGCTCTGAAGGTCTTTACGTAAGTTGAAATTGAACTATTCAATAGTCGCCGGATGAAATGTTTAGAAGTTCTTAGGCCAAAGCTATAGTGTAGAAGAGCGTCTCCCTTAAGACAAGATTACCCATGACTCTTTCTCCGGCCTTTTGTTTCTTACTCAGTTTGTTCAACTTTCTTTCGAAGCGTGATTAACTCTTGCTCCATCGCTTCAAAGCGTTCGGCAATCGGATCGGGAATATTCGTATGATCCATGGTGGCTTCTGGTAATCGTTCTCCATCATATTTCACAATACGACCGGGATTTCCCACAACCGTGGAATTGGCCGGGACTGACCGAAGGACCACGGCATTGGCCCCCACCTTCACATTATCTCCAATGGAAATGCCACCTAACACTTTTGCGCCTGCCCCTACGACAACATGGTTCCCTAACGTGGGATGGCGTTTGCCTCGTTCTTTCCCCGTGCCTCCTAGCGTAACGCCCTGAAACAAGGTCACATAATCTCCAATCTCGGTTGTTTCACCAATGACGACCCCCATCCCATGGTCAATAAAAAATCCGACTCCAATCGTCGCACCTGGATGAATTTCCACTCCCGTGACCCACCGTGTCAATTGAGAAATAAATCGAGGGAAAAATGGGATATTCCGCATGAAAAGCCAATGGGCAATTCGATAGGCCAAGAGCGCATGAAACCCAGAATACGTGAGAAAAACTTCTAACCGACTGGTCGCAGCCGGGTCCCGCTCAAAAACAGCTTGCAGGTCTTGTGCAATTTGCGACACATTTAACATTGGAGTAACTGGTCCATCTGGCTTAACAACAACTCTCCCCCGCATGTTTTCAATGATTCTTTCACTGTATCAGGCACACAGCCAAAACTGCGATCCCTTCTTTCCTGCCAATCATGCCAATTCCTTCACCACTCTTGACTTTAATATTCACCTGGTGACTCTCCACACGCAGCACTCGCACTAAACTCTCTCGCATCGCGCTCAGGTAAGGGGCAAGTTTGGGTGCCTGCGCACAAATAACTGTATCCAAATTAACCAGGGCATATTTTTTTTCGGTCAACTTCTTAACCACATCCTCCAACATGAGCATACTCGACATGTCTTTATAGGCCGTGTTACTCGCGGGAAAACGTGACCCAAGATCGCCTTCTCCCATGGCCCCTAACAGTGCGTCACAAACAGCATGAGTCAACGCATCCGCATCAGAATGACCATACAAGCCTTGCGAATGAGGGATCGTGATCCCTCCTAACACTAATGCGCGGCCCTCCCGCAGAGGATGAATATCGTATCCTTGGCCAATCCTCATAGGCTCGAAACCTTTCTCCTACTCACTCCTTTAATACATATCATACTCATGATAATTTAATATTGTTTCTTTAAAATCACTTCGCCAAACACCAGATCATCGGGTTTCGTCATTTTAATATTCAAATCACTCCCCTCCACCACAGAAACCGGATAGCCTGTCCGCTCAATTAAGGCCGCATCATCCGTGACCTCCCATTGTTCTTGCTGCGCATGGTGATGCCCCTCACACAGCCAGTCATATCGGAACACCTGAGGCGTTTGAATATGCCATAACTCTTCACGTTTTAATGTTTCTTGAATGATCAATTGTGCATTCACCCGTTTTACGGTGTCATGAATTGGCACGGCTATGACCGCGGCCCCTGTATGTTCTGCACGGGCAATACATTTTTCCACAACATCGGCTTGAATGAAAGGACGCACCCCATCATGCACCAACACCAAGTCAGGAGGATCAGAAATCGCCAACAGCCCATGGCGCACAGAATCCTGACGGCGAGTTCCGCCTGCAACGATTTGTGTCACTTTCTTTAACCCGAATGGCCGTACAATTTCACGCCAACAATAGTCTTGATCGTCTTCCGGAACGGAAAGAATAATTTCACGGATTGCTGAGATCTGCTGGAGAACTTTGAGGGAGAGAACCAGAAGAGGAGTACCGTCAAGAACGAGATATTGTTTGCGAGTTGTCCCACCCATGCGGGTCCCGAACCCTGCTGCCGGGACCACCGCCGCAACAGACTTAGACACGCGCCAAACTTAACTCCTCGCGTTCAGTTTCTTCTTTGAGGCGCGTAAAGATCATTCGGCCCGCACTGGTCTGCAAGACACTCGTCACCACCACATCCACAGTTTTGCCAATTGAAGCCTTCGCATTGTCCACGACTACCATGGTGCCATCATCCAAATACGCGACACCCTGCCCAGATTCTTTTCCTTCTTTCAGCACGAATACACGAATCGTTTCGCCAGGCAACACAACCGGCTTGAGAGCGTTACACAAGTCATTAATATTCAAGACTTCCACTCCTTGAATCCCAGCTACTTTATTTAAATTAAAATCATTCGTCAGCACTTTCCCATCCATTTGTTTTCCCAGTTCAATAAGCTTCGTATCAACCTCTTTCACATGGGGAAAATCATCTTCAACTAATTTCACTTGAATATTGGTCATTTTTTGAAGAACATTCAAAATATCTAACCCCCGTCTTCCGCGAGCTCGTTTCAAGCCATCGGAAGAATCAGAAATATGCTGCAATTCTTGAAGGATAAAATGCGGCACAATTAACGTGCCTTCAATAAAACCAGTTTCACATAAATCAGCAATTCGCCCATCAATAATCACACTTGTATCCAACAGCTTCGTCTTAATATCCGTGAGATCTGAGCTACGACTAGCCGAGTCTTCCTCAACCCATCCTTCCTTACCAAATCGTATCCCCATGGTGAGGCCCCAAAAAGGCACACCCAAAAAAAGGACTAACGTTGCAAGTAAAGAAAAGATGGAAGGCTCGGTATTGCTTGTTAAGCCGGTAGAAAGACCAATTAATCCAACAATTAACAGACTACCAAGTAATCCAACTCCGCCCCACAAAGCTACGGCAAATGGCACAGACCGGATTTGATGCTCCACCACGAGAATACCAACCGCCACCACAACCCCAATGGCCGCGCCAATTCCTATAATTTCGGTTTGCCCATTGGACAGACTCCACCCCAAGGACATCCCCAACACCATCCCAACGACAAGGAACATGCCTCGCACCAGCATACGAGATTCTCCTTCCCTTAGGTTTGCGAATGAGAGGAAACGCTGCTCTCAGACGTGAGGGTTTGGTTCTGCTGACCTATGTTGCCCAAATGACCTGTCCCATCAATGCCGCGCTGCATATTGTGATTCCTGAATGTTCACAGACCAAAGGAAAAAACCCTGCCGATTCAAAGTCAGCAAACAATAGTCAAAACAAACGAGGAAAATTTGAATATGATGTGGAACCATCCATTGGAATACCCATCAAAGTTGGCAGGATTGTTTATTATAGGGCTTTTTGCCTACAGGAGCAATCAACCTAGAAGAAAAAATTTGATGTCCAAGGAGGGTAGTACTAGACGAATAAACCTTACGCCATACCGATGCACTGAACAACTCAAGAAGTGTTGAATAATGAAGATATCAAAGGCCAGATTTTGCTAGGAAGCCTTTGGCGATCAACAGCGCCGGGTCTGTTCAAAAAAGTCGTCCAGCAAGGCCACAGCCATTTTTACGCGCGGAGCGTACTGGCACGACGTGAGCACGGGAAAATGGCGAGAACGCCGCTGGCGGCTTTTTTCAACAGACCCACTCAATATACGCTCACAACAGATCAATCTGAGCCTACCTAGAGTTGATGATCAAACACGCAAACACTATTCTAGAAAGATTGGGGAGCGGAGAGATGATGCACGAAGACATTACACCGTCATTGCCTGACTGACTTCAGCAAGTTGTACTTCCAAATATTTACGAATCTGCTCTAACCCTTCCTGAGTCGCGGCTTCAAACCGCAAGACTAACGCAGGTTGCGTGTTGGAGGCTCGAATCAGACCCCAACCATGATCAAACCTCACTCGAACGCCATCAATGGTAATCATCTCACGAATGGGCAAGGCCTCTGTGGAGGGTTCTTTGTTTGCGGCAAGATCCTGGAGACGCTCAGTAATGGCCTTCACAAGCTGAAATTTCTGATCATCAGCACAATCCACACGAATTTCCGGCGTCACCACCGTTTGCGGAATATCCGCCAGAAGACTTGAAAGTGGTGTATTGTGCTTCACCAGAATTTCAATGAGTCGGCACGAGGCATAAATGGCATCATCATAGCCGTAGTACCGATCAGCAAAAAACATATGACCCGACATTTCCCCAGCTAACACGGCCTTTTCTTCTTTCATTTTCGCTTTCATGATCGAATGCCCGGTTTTCCACATTATCGCCCGTCCACCACGTTTGGGGATATCATCATAGAAGACCTGTGACGCTTTTACTTCCGAAATAAATGTACTCCCTGGACGTTCCTCTAACACATCCCGTGCAAAAAGCAACAACAAACGGTCACCCCACAAGATCCCGCCTTGCTCATCAATCACGCCAATTCTATCCGCATCTCCATCATACCCAATACCAACATGTGCCTTGATTTCATGAACCTTGCCGATCAAATCAGCCAGATTCTCCACCACTGTCGGGTCAGGATGATGGTTCGGAAACCTGCCGTCTAATTCCCCGTACAATGCGGTCACCTGACAGCCTAATTGCTCAAGGGCTTCCTTGGCCACAAGAGAGGCAGCGCCATTTCCACAATCAATCACCACCCGTAGCTCATTAGCTCGCACCGTGGCGAACCGCTCTTTGAGGAAAGCCAGATATTCAGGAATAATCGATTGTTCTATAACCGTTCCTTGACCAGTTGCAAATTGTTCAGCATCGTAAATTTTCTGTAACTGCTGAATATCTTCCCCATACAAGGCTTCTTTTCCCACACACATTTTAAAACCATTATATTCTGCCGCATTATGACTACCGGTAATCATGATGCCTCCATCGACATCACAATGAAATAACGAAAAATATAATAAGGGAGTTGCACATAACCCAATGTCCACCACATTGACACCCGCACCAGTCAACCCCGCAATCAATTGCCCTCGAAGCGCTGGTGAGGTTAATCGACCATCGCGCCCGACGGCGATAGTTTTTACACCTCGCTCTCTTGCAAGAGTGGCATACGCCCGTCCAATTTTTTCGACCACATTTGGAGTCAGATCATGTTCTACAACACCCCGGATATCATATTCTCGAAAAATACCCATCCCTCATTTCCTTTCACGCGCACCGAAGCAATAAATAGACTAGCGAACAGATTGTAACCGTCCAAAATCATCTTTGAGCCGGACAATATCGTCCTCTCCCAAATACGGCCCATTTTGAATTTCAATAATTTCCAGCAGGCCTTTCCCAGGATTTTCTAATCGATGCGGGGTTTCCTTGGGAATCCCTGTACTCATGCCGGCTTGCAAATCATAGACTTCTTCCCCACGAGTCACCCGCGCAGTCCCAGTAATTACTACCCAATGTTCACTTCGTTGATGATGCAGTTGTAATGACAAACGTTTTCCAGGCACCACTTCAATCCTCTTGACTTTATAGCCCACCCCTTCTTCTAACACGGTGTACGCTCCCCAAGGCCGCTGAACGGTTCGATGCTCCAAATGCTCGGGCGCTTGCTGCTCCTTGAGAAGACTCACAATGGCTTTCACATCTTGCGCTCGATCTTTTGGACATACCAATGTAGCGTCAGGAGTATCGACCACCACCATATTGTCTAATCCAATCGTTGCGACTACACGTCGATCAGCAAACAACACAGAATGCTGGCTCTCTATATCAATAATATTGCCATTCCGCACGTTGCCAGATTTGTCGAGAGGGGCGACCTCCTCTAAACTTCCCCAACTTCCAACATCTGACCATCCAAAATCTACCGGCACCACAGCGCTTCTCGCGGAATGTTCCATCACAGCATGATCAATCGATACAGAGGCCATTTTGGCGTACCCTTTTCGGAGTGCCGCCGAAAACTCTGGTTTCCCGACATGTCGAGAAAGCCCCTGGATAATTTTGGATATTTTTGGTTGATGCAAGGCTAATTCTTCTAAAATCGTAGACGCTTTCCACACAAAGATTCCACTATTCCAAAAATAATTCCCCGATCGACAGTAACGTTTAGCAGTTGAAAGATCTGGCTTCTCTACAAACTTTGCCACTGAATACCCAATAAAGCCCCCTTGGGAAGCTAATGGCTTGCGTGTGTTTGGGTGAATGTACCCATATCCGGTTTCGGGCCGGGAGGGATGAATGCCAAATGTCACCAGATGGCCTTTCAACGCTAATTTCGTGGCAAATTTCACTGCCCTCATGAATTTCTTCGAAGCTTTGACCACATGATCCGCAGGTACGACGACCATGACAGCTTCAGGATCCCGCTGCAAGAGTTCTAACGCAGTTAACGCAATGGCTGGCGCCGTATTTCTACCCTCAGGCTCAAGAAGAATATTGTCCGTAAGGGCATCTTTCCATTCACCCAATTGAAGCCGAATGGACTCAGCTTGCGTCTCGTTGGTGACCACGGTTATCTGTGCGGGGGCAATATGTTGAATCAGCCGCTCAAAGGTTTGTTGCAACAGCGTCCCTTCGCCAATAATGCGCAGCAATTGTTTCGGAAACCGTTCACGACTCAAGGGCCAAAAGCGCGTGCCGCTTCCGCCAGCTAGAATGACACCATACACATGATCTTTCATCATGGATCCTTTTTCTAGGGAAGGTTACGAATTGAAGATATATGCCGGAACTCTGCAATCGCGGATTTCTAGGTATTTATCGGAGACAATAGCCCAAAACTGAAAACGCATCTTAGAAACCTTTTTATCGTTTTCTGGCTGTCAAAATCATATCAATAACTTCTCGAACGGCTCCCTCACCTCCTTTTTTCTGACAAATATAATGGACGACCTGACGAACTGGATCGACGCAATCTGCCGGAGCAGCTGCATACCCAACGGTCTGTAAAGCCCCTAGATCATTGATATCGTCGCCAATATATGCCATGTTTTCAAAAGGAATCGCTAATTTTTCCGATAAATGGGATAAAATGGAGACCTTATCCTTTGCGCCCTGGAACACCTCTGATATCCCTAATTTTTTGGCTCGACGAGTGACAATCTTTGTTTGCTCGGCCGTAATGATGGCAACAATGACTCCTTCAGCTTGTAACAACTTCATTCCCATCCCATCCCGAGTATTGAATTTCTTCAATTCTTCCCCGGACTCACTGTAATACATCCCAGCATCAGTCAACACACCATCCACATCAGTGGCAAAGAGCTTTAAATTGTTAAATACTTTTCTGGGACTGTTTACCACTCGCAAGTGCGTCGGCTTTTTAAATGATTTCACATTCCGAAGCACCTTTGTCTGAGGACCGCTAGTTCTCGTCTTTTTCATCTAGCAAATACATCCCTTCTGCACACTAATGTCAGAACTTGATGAGATCATTGCACCCTCAGGCCTATATTTCCCTTGGACCTCAATAACAGTACAATAGGTCATGAGTGAAATGAGTCTATACTTTTTCGTGGCTTTTCATTATGATTGAATACTAAACCAGCAGAGAAAAATTCCTTATGCCTTTTTGCTTCCCCTGGATTTCACTACTGGCAATTTCCCTCTTTTTTATAGTTGGATGCTCAACTCCAGAATCACAAGAAAACCTGGATACTGCATTATGTTGGCTTCGACCATCCTGTCAGCCCTCTCAACCTAACATAGCAAAGACACCCGCTCCTCCCATCACGTCCAAATCATCACCAGTACGATCAACACCCAAACCAGTCGTATCAGTCTCGGCACCAAAACTTACTATGCCACGATGTCTCACTTCAGCCAAGACTATGATTCAAGCAGCAAAGCCCTATATCACCGTTTCTTATGTTGAACCGACAACACAAGCCAACGGACAAGCGTTAACAAACTTAGCAAAGACGACTATCTATCAGGATCAGGGCAAGGGATTCGTAAAATATAAAGATATTCCTGCTACGAAACCTGAGGGGGGAGGAAAAATCCAGGAAAAAATTCATTATGAGATCCCTGAAGGAACCCGTCTTGGAACGACGATCTGTGTCACAGCGACAAACACCAATGGTCAAGAAGGGTAGAAAACGCTTCCATTCGCCTCGTCATAACCATCAGAGAATGTTTACTGTTCTAAAGTAAACCCCTTTTTCTCCATACACCTTCCAATTTCTAAGCCTCTCGCCATAGAGTCTTCCCACCAGTCATTCCCATAACGCTCACGAATCATGTCATCACATTGTTGACTGGCTTCCCTCGAATTTATGATCACTCCCTCTCCAGCGATCCATTTTCCTTGAGAACAATTGCCATAAGGATGACACAATTGATCTGCCCGAGTTGATTGGTAATCAGGGTGGAGATTTGCATCCCAGATACTACAACCACTGAAAACAAAAATGCTTGCCAAGATTAACACATCTATTCGTTGAATCAGGTTCCATCGCTTTTTTTCTTGTTTGCTCTGCCTCGGGTTCATAGATTTTCCTTTATGCCTTAGACAATAAAAATCATTACCTCATCCTTATCGGACAGGCAACAAGCAAAAAAAAGGCTTGTTAAAGGCACAAACACCATGGTGAATATCGTAAAATTTCCTCACATAATCGTGTTATATCTGGCCTCGAACCCATGCCCACGCCAACCCCATATATTCATGGAAAGCTAATTCGGCCAACCGCAGTCCTGAAGCACTCGGGAAGATATTTTCAGGTGACCAAAATTCTTTTGCAGGCTTCCATTGCCCTGTAGGAGCAGGAATCGGCGAAAGTCCCTGTTTTTTAAAAATCATCATGGCCCGAGGCATATGAAATGCACTGGTAATCAAGACAAAGGGCTCATCTTTTACAAAATGTTGGACATACAATGGGTGATCTTTTGTGTCACGGGATTCGACTTCTAAAACCATATCGGATTTGGCCACGCCTAACTCTTGGGCTACACGGCTCAGCGTCGTGGCTTCTGGCGCTCCCTCAAATCCTATTCCTCCTGTCAAAATAATTTTGCTTCCCGGGAGAAGACGGTGCAGACGAATGCCTTCGAGAAGACGTACCCGTGAATGATGTGTAATCTGTAGCTGCACAGGAAGAGTCGGATCTCCATTAAGACCACCCGCTAAGACCACCAGCCATTTGACAGCATGAACGGCCGAACCGCCATCTTCCTGCGATTGTACTTGAGACACATTCAACGGGACATATTGCGATTCAAGAGTTTGAAGTAGTCGCCCAGATATTCCTTCAAAACTACACAACACGAGAACAGCTAAACCAAACGAAACAAGAATTTTCCCCGTTTTCTGCTTTCGGGAAAACACTAGCAAGAGCAGGCCAAAACTAATGAGTTCAACACAGAGTGATACAGGATAGAAAAAAGGAGCTAGAAACTTCTTCAAACTAAACATACAAAAATTCTAACTTTTTTTGTGGTCTAATCATCAAAACAACCCGTAGGTAATTTACAGGATTATTGGCCTTCGCACAAGATTCTTTCACATGAGCATCAATGAAAAGGAAAGAGATAGCCGCATACTATTCCACCCCACGATTGATGAAACAATGAAACGTATTGTTGAGATTTAGAAAGAACCAAAGAGAAACCTGCTATGGCCAGAAACGGGAAAGGAAGAAAATCCTATTTAGGGTTGGGAAGCTGGACAGGATCGAAGAACATGTTGTATTCGCCGATTAAACTCTTCGTTCGCCGCCTCAAGACTTCGTTGCGCCACAAGCACATCTTTTAGAATATTCCCATGGCGTGATTGATGCTTCACACAAAAAATTTGCCCTCCATCAAATCCTCGACGACTTCGCCGACACCCATCAAATTGTTCAGGGGCATGCCTGAGACTGAATTTTGCTTCCTGCAACTGATCATGTTTTTGAACAACCCGATCCTGAGCAGCTTTCAGTAATGACACGGCCTCAGTACATGAAAAATCCCAAACTTCGGCCCATCCGGATGATGAAAGTATAGTGATGAAGGTGATCGTAAAAAGCCAAATCCGCATATGGATCCTAGTAAATAAATGAACCACCCAGTGATGAAGCAAGAAAAACGATTTCTGTTTCTTAGCCTATTACTCATTTCAACCTTCAACAATAGCTCAAACGGATGGGAGAAACGACCTAGGAATAGCTTTCGAAATCAAGCTTGCACGGACCAGCAGAAAGAAGAAAAAATGATCGTTATTTGAGAACAAAATGAGCGCGTCGGTTTTGCCGAAAACACGCTAGGGTTCGCTCCAAGCAAAACGGCTGGCTTTTTCCTAGACTCAGAACCCGTAACTGCGAAGCTGAGACCCCAAGATTCACTAAGTAGTCCTTGACAGCCGTCGCCCGCCGTTCACCTAAAACAAGATTATAAGATTCAGTGCCTCGTTCATCACAATGCCCTTGAATCAAAACCTCTCGCTTAGGATATCTTTTCAAAAGGACCAGCGCGTTTTGTTCCAAAACAGACACCGCATCAGGTCGAATCGCAATCTGGTCATAATCAAAAAACACATCTTGTAAAGTCCATGGGAGCATGGTGTCGACAGCAGATTGAGCAAAAATTTCTTGTTTTTCTATTCCTTCGACAGCAGGCGAAGCCACAGGGTCACGCTCTATGACAGGCAGGGCTTCCGATGACCCAATATTTTCTTCTTCTGTGGAACGAGGAAGAACTGAAGGCCCACTTTCGGTAGCAGACTCAAGAGCTTGCTCTGAAACGGCATGTTCTGCCACAAGGATCTTTTCCCCATGGCTCACAACCGCCACTCCATGAGACCCACTGCACCCAGCCATCAAGAACAAGGAAAAAAACAACACCCCTTGATAGAGAGCCTGATTACTTGAGTTCATGATGGACATCGGCAACCATTTTGAAGGGAAGTGGCACCAAACAGAAAAGCAGATAGGCTTCAACTTGAAAAAACTTAGTCCATCATACAACTTTCACGACTAGAGTCAATGTCAAGTCCCAGCGCCGACAATACACACCTTGACGGTTTTTTTTGCACAACGGTATGATTTCAACCCTACTGGCTTAATCGATCGACATCATTATTTTCGTTCCACTCCACAGCTCATCCTCCCCATTTTCGATGATTACCGTTCAGCAAGTCACTAAACAATACGGCCAAGTCACGGCCCTAGATAACATTTCTTTTTCCATCGCCAAAGGAGAAATCGTCGCGTTTTTGGGTCCTAATGGTGCAGGCAAAACCACCACTATGCGCATTTTGACCGGTTTCATGCCCCCAACCTCGGGCACCGTACAAATTGCAGGGTTTGATTGTTTAGAAGAACCATGGGAGGTCAAGAAGCATATTGGCTACCTCCCAGAAGCGCCTCCTCTGTATTTAGAGTTAACGGTCACAGAATATCTCACGTTTGTGGGTAGGATAAAACGACTTGGGCCTGAACAATTACAAGAACGGATGACACTCATACTCCAACAAACAGGACTCATTGACGTAAAAGGACGCGTTATTGGACATTTGTCTCGAGGTTATCGACAACGCGTCGGCTTAGCTCAAGCACTACTGCATAATCCCTCAGTACTCATTTTAGACGAGCCGACAACAGGCTTAGATCCTAACCAAATTATTGAAATCCGTGACTTGATCAAAAGCCTGGCGGGTTCCCACACCATTATCTTAAGTACACATCAGCTCGCAGAAGCCACCGCGATATGCCAAAAGGTCATCATTATCCATCAAGGACATATCGTGGCCATTGATACACCCCAACAACTAGGAGCCAAACTCCGCCAATCTGAAATTTTGAATCTCACGGTCAAACAATCTAACTCTAGCTTGATGGAGGCCCTACAGAAAATTCCAGGTGTTCTCCATGTTTCTCACGGCTCTAAACCCAATACTTACGTCTTGGAAATCCAGGCAGAAAAAGACGTCCGGGAAGCACTGACCACCCTCATTGTCGAGAGCGGAGCCGGGCTCTTAGAGTTAACAACACAACCGGTTAGCCTGGAAGATGTCTTTAAAATTCTGACTCAGGACACATAAAGCATAGTCATACCACATAGGGCACGACTCCTTAAAAAGTCTCACTTTCCAACACACTATGAACCCAGTCCACACGATAATTGCCAAAGAACTTAGAAGTTTTTTCGTCTCGCCCGTTGTCTATGTGATCGGCGCAATTTTTTTAGCCATGGTAGGACTCCTCGCGTACCAAGCCGTGGCCAATGCCAGCAACCAAGCAATTCGACTCATGCAATTACAAAACACCTATGCACAATTAAATCTGAACGAAATGATCTTTCGCCCTTTGTTTCAAAGCATGAACCTGATCCTCATGATCATCTTACCTCTTTTAACCATGCGCGTATTTGCAGAAGAACGAAAGCTTCGGACATTCGAGCTACTCCTCACTTCACCAATTGGCGTAAATGAAATTGTATCTGGCAAATTCCTCAGTGTAGTGATCGTGTATGCAGGGCTTCTCTCACTCACAGCACTCATTCCCCTGACTTTATCAGCCTATGCCACATTCGACTGGAACCCAGTTATCTTAGGCTATCTGGCTCTCCTTCTCCAAGGGGCGCTGATGTTGTCCATTGGGCTGTTTACTTCCGCCCTCACCGAAAACCAAATTATTGCAGCCTTTTTGAGTTTTGGACTCATCCTCGGACTCTGGGTGCTTGGTGCTCTCAGCGCAGCTTTTGGTGATTCAATGGCAGGCAATATTCTTTCGTATCTTTCATTTACCGAGCATTTTGAACGTTTGATCCGTGGACTCTTAAACGTGAAGGATCTCATCTACTACATATCGGGAATGGCCTTTATGTGGTTCGCTGCCCATCAAGCCATAGACGCCTACCGATGGAAGTAACGCGTCTCGCCACGATACTTGGAGCTGTCGGCCTATTTCTGACCTTAGGAGGATTCGGCCTTCCACTCCTGAAACCAGAAGCAGAGAACGTAGGCTCTCTCATTCTAGGCATTGGCACATTCTGTCTCCTCGGGTATGTTGCCATACATTTTAAGGGCTTGGTCCAGGGATCACAGAAACGCACAACCCAACTAGGAACTCATAGCATCCTTGCTATTCTTTTGGCAGGCCTTGCCGTAGGACTTACAAACTTTCTGGCCAACAAACATGCTCCAGAATGGGATTTTTCAGAAACCAAAAATTTCACCTTAAGCCGACAAACCTATCAAGTACTCCGCGCCTTACCACGCGAGGTCAGCATTCATGTCTTTACTCGAGAAGGCAGTCCCGGCTATGGCGCCTACCAAGACCTCTTGACCACCTATGACAAAGAAAGTCCTCTGCTAACAGTTGAATTTATTGATCCCGAACGGCATCCAGATAAAACCAAAACATATCAGGTAACTCGCCTTGACACCGCTGTGCTCGAAAGTGGGCCACAGAAGATTTATCTCCAGCGTGCCTCTGAAGCTGATCTCACCAATGCATTGCTACGAGTAACGCGAGACATCAAAAAAGGCATTGCGTTCACCACGGGACATTTAGAAAAAAGTCTCTCCGATACCGAAACCCCAGGGTTATCACGAGCGGCTGAGGCCTTAAAGAAGCAAGGGTATGCTGTCTCCACAGTTGACTGGAATCAACTTGAAACCACCGAGGCATCTTTACTCATTCTTCCCTCACCAACCCAAGCTCTGACGGATGCAGACGAAAAACAGATTGCTCAATTTCTTAGCAATGGTGGGAGACTGCTGGTCATGAATGACCCTAGCAGCCAAGACTCCTTAGATCATCTCCTCGCACACTGGGGGATTCAATTAGGGACAGGTATTCTTGCTGATGAACAAGACCGATTGGGCCGCGGGAGCCCAACAGCCTTAATGGTCCGCACATTCACGACACATGAGATTACCGAAAATTTCACAACCCCGATTATTTTTCCTGTTTCTCGATCAGTCACCTTCGATACCACACAAGGGCAAGCTTGGGACTATGAGTCATTAGCCCAAACTTCTCCGAAAAGTTGGGAAGAAACTAACCTGGGAAATACCGAGCCGGTCTTTGATGAAGACCAAGACCCAAAAGGCCCATTCACCGTCGCAGCCGTGTTAACCTCAAAACGCGTTGGGCAAGACCAACAACCAGAATCGGCTATCGTTATCGTGGGCAATGCCGCATTTGCCACCAACGGATGGCTCACGTATCCCGGCAATACCGATTTTTTCCTAAAGACTGTCGCCTGGCTCACACAAGAAGAAGCCTTAGTCTCTCTCACGCCAAAAGAACCAGCATTCCACCCATTTGTCCCGAATCCTTCTCAAGAACAAGCCTTGGTTTTTTTCCAAGTGCTCGTGCTTCCTCTCATGGTACTATTTTTAGGCCTCTCCGTATGGAAAAGGCGGCGAACCCTCTAGTATGATAAATAACCCCACACGTATCACTATTACCTTAGCCCTCATGGTGCTCGCGTTAGGCGGATACATTCTTTTTGTTGACATTCCCCAGACCCGTGAATTCAAAAAAAAAGAAACGCAAGAACGGGCACTTCTCCCCTTTGACGATCGAGACATCACCGTCATCACTTGGGCAACAGCCGCGGAAACCATTCAACTCGAGCGCGATCAAAAATATCGATGGACCATTACCCAACCCATGCAATCTCCTGCGGACAATCAAGAAGTTCGGCGTATCATACGCGCCCTCACTATTGGAAAAATCAAACGCATCATTGAAGATGGACCAGAGACGTTAGAAAAATATGGGCTGAATCCCCCCTATCTCACGCTTACCCTCAACACCCCCACCGCCACTCAAACTCTCGCATTAGGCGATCGTGGACCCTTCGCACCATCGCTCTATGTGCAGACCAAAACAGACGGCCAAGTCGTCATCACCACCTTAGACGTCATGACCTTTGCACAGAAATCCTTACCTGATTTTCGATTGAAAGATTTGCTGTTTTTTGATCGCGAACATGTGCATGAAATCCACATTCAACATGCGGACACCAGCATGGTGATGGCTAGAATTGCTGGAGTACATAGCCTCTCTCCAAATTGGATGTTTACCAGTCCTATTAAAACTCCAGCTGATAAAATTACCGTCGGCACTCTCCTTATGGAACTCAGCGGACTCAGAGCTACAGGCTTTGTCGATTCAGAAGCAGACAAACAACGGATTCTTAGCCAACCTAGCCGAGCCCACGTTGGCCTCACACTTCTAGAGGGACCTAGGACCCATTACATCAGCCTCTATCAATTTCAAAATCCAGGAAAAGCCTATGCCATCACTTCAAGCACTGGGCCACTCTATGAAATCTCTCCAAAAATTATGCGCCCCATTACTCAAGGAACATTTCATTTTCAAGACAAACGTCTATTCGGCCTAGAATATAAAGAGGTCGTCCTGCTGGACGTTATCACGCCACAGGAACACTATGTGCTTATCAAACAACATGACGATTGGATTCTCGAAAATGAACCCAACATCTTTTTAGATCAAAAATTGGTGAATCTTTTCGTGAGTCGCGTTGTGGATCTGCCTACTGAAATCGCCCACCCTGAGGGATCAACAACGCCTAGCCAGACAGCATTAGACATGCCTACCGTTACCATCCGAGGCCGAAGCCGGCAAGGGGAAAAGAGTGGATTGCTGGTATTAGGAAAACGAGAAAAGGGCCTGGTCTATGCGAAAGGTGCGGGGCACAAAGGCATCTATCAAGTCCGCTCAACCATCCTCGATCAAATCCCCACCAAGGCGCAGCTCATTCAATAGCCCAAGTCAAATTTAATTTTATAGTATAGGGGTCAGACTCGAATAAAATATACTATTTCTCTTTGCCCTAAAAGTCGCATCCACATTAATTCTACCCTGCCCCTTTTCTGAAACTAGAGCCCCGTTCCCAGACTTGTGAGCGTGAATATCCAAATTTTTCAGCCTTCAAGAATTGAAGACATATCCTTTTATTTTTTTACTGATGTTAGGTGGGTATGGCAAGGAGAAAGCCAAGAACCATCTGGCTTCTAATGATGCAACCCATATACAAAACCTTTTTCACTCATATTGCTCACAATGAACCATGGTGACGCAAACGACCAAGAGATGAATCAATTCTCAGGAATCAAACAAGGCCCACTTCATAACCTGAACGTTAGCCCAGTTAGCCGACCTGCAGATGGGTTGAGATCTTGGCCTAGAGAAGCTTCAAGCAATTATCCGTCTTCACGCTTAAATAATTTGAGGGATTTAATCCAGATTTCCTGATAAAAAATATTCACTCGAGATAAGGTGACTGAGTTTCTTCCTTTTTCATTTTGTCAAAGAATCGGTCGGCATCTTGTTGGATCTGGTCTTTTGAAGAGTCCGGTTCGGGCACAGGACTTGAAGAACAACTTATCAATATCATGCCAGTCAGTAAAATACACGCCATTTCTATTCCTTTAACAGGAAAACCACCCCACATCATTGAGTACATCAGAAACCTCCTATACAACCAATGTAACAAGAAAAAAACAATCTTGATCAATTTTCGCAATATTCCATCTCAAGAATACACTACTTGGAAAATCTCTAAAATGGGAAAGAATACGGACCTTTCAAGAACTATTCACTAGGCAAGTAAATGGTGATATAGCATCTCAGGGAAGGGCAGTCAGAGGTCGCTCTCATATAGGGACAAAATCATATAGGGACAAAAACTTGTTCTCAAAAACCTTCTGGGTTTTTGATACATGCAAAACGCTGTCATGAGATCTCAGAATTGAGCTCTCGAATCCATCTTTTGACAATGACGTTCCAACTATAATCTGATTCTATTAATTTTCTGCCATTCTTCCCCATAGAATCATGAGCAGCACGATCAGCTACCAACTGCTCAATTGCAGCAGCTAGCTCCTCTGGATTTTCAGGCGTTACAAGCATCCCACACTGATTATCTTGAAGAACATCTGCAGCCTCTCCCTTGCCTGCATAAATTACTGGAACTCCACAACTTAATGAAGGAAACACCTTTGAAAGCCGCATCTGATTCGCAACCTCTAGATCTTTCAGGGTCGCAATAGAGGCATAACTAATCGAATACAGTCTATCCATTTCTTCATAGGGTGACTGGCCGAACACAACATTTGATAAATGTAAATCTTTAGCCAATTGGATAATCCTAGAACGTTCAGGACCATTACCAATCATTAGGAATACAAGATCTTTCTTGTCTTGAAGCAATTTTGCCGTCTGTATCAAAGTATCTAATCCATGGTAATACGCATGAGTGCCTACATAGACAAAAACTGTCTTTTCTCTCAATTTCCATCGATCCAGCAATTCTGGACATGGAGGCCTTGGACAGAGAAATCTCGTATCCGCTCCATTGGGGAGAAAGGTTATTTGGGCACGAGGCAGGCCACGTTCTTCAATATGATCAATAAAACGATGAGTCACCGTCGAGACCTTCCAGGACTTTTTCATAAAAAAATCTTCCAAACGCAAAGCCAAACGAAGAAAAGCCTCGCTTTTAATAAATCCCATTTGCCGGGCAACATCTACTTGCAAATCTGGCACATGGTAAATATACGGAACACGTCTCATCCATTTCATGCAAAGCCCAACGATTCCCAGAGATAATGGTTGTGATTCAACAAACATGACATCTGGACGAGTGCCAAACAAGGCAGCAACCAGAGCAGTCAAAGTAAAGCTCAAATAATTCAGTAATCGTATAAGTGGTGACTTCCCACTTCCTGGATAAATCCACACCCTTTTAACAGATACGCCATCGATTTCTTCCTGCATACTGAATTGTGCCGTAGGATATCCAGGAAAAATTTCCCCTTTGGGATAATTCGGCATTGCCGTCAAGACTTCCACATTAATACCATGCTCACGCAATTCTCTGGCCAAACATCGTAAACGAATTTGAGGAGCACCAATTTCTGGCGCATAATACTGAGACAGAATAAGCCATCGCTTACCGGTCCGGCTTACCATGAGATCCCTTTGTATTTTGTCAAACCTAACGAATGAGGCTGTTCAGCCAAACGTACAAGATCAAAAACCATGACCGAACTATCGACGTTTCCGAGCAGATCAATAAACTCTGGACGTTTTTGACTCACCACAAGTACGTCCGATTGCCTCACCAAGTCTTCTGCTCGATCACACAAAATTTGCTTAATTTGTGGCAACTGCCGTTCCAAATATTCAAGATTGGCTCCTAGCATTTCCTGAAGATTCACATCAGGATCATAGACCAGAACATTTACACCATCCTGCCACAAGTCACGGATCAAAGTAATAATCGGACTTTCCCGAAGATCATCAGTTCCGGACTTAAAACTCAAGCCTAAAATGCCAACTCTTTTGGCCCCAAACTCCTGAAGCTGGATCCGAGCCACGTTTACCTGAACAGCATTGCTAGGAAGAATTGCCTCTAAAATAGGCACTTCAACCCCTAGTCGTCGTGCGTTATAGGTTAAAGAACGAAGATCCTTTGGTAGACAGGACCCACCAAAAGCAAACCCTGGCATAAGATAGGCCGAAGAAATATTTAATTTCGTATCGGAACAAACAAGCTTCATCAGCATATGACTATCAATATCAAGCCCTTCACAAACACGGCCAATCTCATTGGCAAAACCAACTTTCATGGCATGAAACACGTTGTTCGTGATTTTTAAAAACTCGGCCTCCTCAAGAGTCACATGTTTAATCGGTGCCGAAATGCTCTGATACAGTACATCCAAAACCTCGCCAGAACGTTGATTAAGCTCTCCCACAATCGTGTAGGGAGGTGAATTGAAATCATTGACTGCGCAACTTTCACGTAAAAACTCGGGGTTCATCACCAACCCAAAATCCTCACCAGCTTTTTTCCCTGACTCTTCTTCGAGTATCTGTACAAGAAGGCTGCGGGAGGTTCCGGGAAAAACGGTGCTGCGTAAGCACACAACATGATAATGCGAAATGGCTTTAAGTCCTCTACCAATATCACGGCATACCGCCTCAATATAGCCCAACAGAGGACTCCCATCTGCATTACTTGGGGTTCCTACACAAATCAAAGAAATATCAGTTTGGGTAACACAATCCGTTCCATTTACGGTAGCTCGCAAGGTGCCAGCACGAACGGCCTCCTGGATCAATTCTGGCAAGCCAGGCTCCTTTATGGCACAATCCCCTCGATTAATCGCCGCCACTTTCGTTCGATTAGAATCGATACCAACAACGTCATGTCCTAAACGTGCAAAACATGCGGCAGAAACCGTGCCCACATACCCAAGGCCCCAAACAAGAATCCGCATATCAATCTCCCCTTATAATATAGCCACGGATGGCTATCCGTTCAGATATCAACTTCTTCTATTCTCAAAGGATACTTAAACACAACAGCATTCGTTGCTCCAGGGTCTCCACATTGTAGAAAAAATTAACGGGTTCCTGTCACAACAAACATCTGTCCATGGATATCCTGAGATATCCTATCAGCCATACGTACGATACCGTAAAAAATGGGGAACAAGGGAAGTAAAAGACGAGGTCGCCGGATAAATAACTCTCGCACCCTGATGGAAGCTCGTGAGCAGATAAGATGCACAGTCAAAGATTTTTCAGTCTGTATTCCAACCTTCTCCAACATACCTTCCATGACTTCCTGACTGAAATATTGAGTCACAAAATGTCTATGCTTATGCCATTCACGGAAGGCCAATGAAGAATTTTCCGGCAAGAGGCTATCAACTGAAAGAGCCACCCGTCCCCCAGGCTTTAGCACCCGGGCCATCTCCTGTAAACCTCGCAAGGGATCATTGAAGTGCTCTAAACAACTAACACTCACAACCTTGTCAAAACTCCCATCTGGAAAAGGTAAAGACTCACCAAAACTTTGCACATAATGAATATTGGGGTATTGATGAAGCGTCTTAGCATATTGCAAAGCTTGCCACCCTGGGTCAATCCCAGTGATCTGTGCGCAATTCTTTGCAAAGGATACTGTCCAGTAGCCATCGCCGCTCCCAGCATCTAGCACAATATCCGTCGGTTTTAAAGCCAGCATATTTTTTAGAGTCGCGAATTCGCGATCTCGATTTAAAGTCAGCACACTTCTGCAAATGCGATCTATTCGAGTAAAGAGCATGGCTCAGAATTCTTTCCGGAGATGTTTCGTTACTATCTACTGTCCTAAGAGAAGACTCAAATGAAAGGAAAATACTAAAACGTATATAAATAGCCCTAAAAGGGCAACTGATATTCTATCAAACTCAAACAAACTTCAATGATAATGTAGCTCTTATAATATCTGCTGATTCGATTTAGAACTTTAAGACCAAAAAACAAATTTTCGAGGTAAAGGTTTCAGTAATTTTACCCGATACTTTCGACAACGGATAACCGATCTCGCCTCAGAAACCCTCTTGTCCCTTTTTAAGGTGATATGCCAAAATATTTCAGAAGAAGGTAATTATTATGAAAAAGAAAATACTCCCAGCATCCATATTTCGCTTATTTGCCTGTTCTATTTTCTTCACTGCGATATTGACGTTGTTCATAGCACCTATCATATCCCATGCAGCAACTATCTACTACGTATCAACAAAGGGAAATGATGCAAGTTCAGGCAGACAAGCAAGCCCCTTTCGCACTATTAAGTTTGCTCTTGGCCAGCTTGCGGCTGGTGACACCCTTCTCATCCGAGGTGGCACCTATGCTGAGAAACTGGAGAGTCATAATGGAACCAATTTTCCGTCAGGCACCTCCTGGGACAATCCTGTCACTATCGCCGCTTTTCCTGGGGAGCAGGTCACCCTTAGAGGGAAAATGTCGATCGGTCTTGAAAAGCCCCTCACACAATACGTCATATTCGATGGCATCAGCATTGACGCCGCGAGGCAAGATAGCGGCATCTCGATTAATGGCGGAGCACACCATGTGAGGTTTATCAACGGAGAGGTGAAGAATGCGATTGGGACCTCCGGCATCACCACCTCTTATCATAATGACGCTACCCCAGGGAACACTTCTCATCAATTTATTCATATGAACGTTCATCATAATGGTCTCGACAGCTCATATTACGATGCTACCCATCAAGCGCAACATCGTCATGGCTTTTACATCAAGACCTCAGGAAATCTTATCGAACATTGTGAGATTCATGATAATGCGGGGGCCGGGATCCATCACTACGTTCGCTCTCAAGATCCAAGAGCCAATCATAATATTTATCGAAATAACGTGATCTACAAAAACGGGATCGAGCCCGGCCGTGGCACAGGGATTACGATCAGTCGCGGGGATTATAATAGTGTCTACAACAATGTCATATGGGGGAATCAAAATGGCATTACTGTCAACTATATTGGGAATCCACTAGGCACCAAAGTGTATAATAATACCGTGTACGGAAATGCCGGAATGGGCATTGGCATCTTATCTGGTCCGACGGGCACAAAAATTATCAACAACATTAGCTATCACAATAGTCACAACCTAATCGATCAAGGAACAAATACCACAATTAGCAAAAATCTAACATCTAATCCTCTTTTTATGAATGTCGCAACCGCTGATTTTCGCCTACAAGCAGAAAGTACTAACGCCATTGACAAAGGCATTCCACTTGAGGAGGTAAAAACAGATAAAGAAGGTACTCCCCGATCCCCAGTGTCCCCAGATATCGGAGCCTACGAATACCACTTGTTAATTGAAGCACCCAAAAATCTGAGGGTCGTTGCAAAATAACAAAGGACTAAAATCTTCGCATTGGTATTCAAGCTCTGGACTTCCTTCTACAAAATCAAGCCTTCAGATTTCTTGACTTCTCAATATGATTTTCTTCGAATAATAGAAAACAACGGAAATGATCGCTTCGTGAGGCCTCAGAGATTTGGAGACAGACTACATCTTCCAGCATATGTGCTCAACCCGATGAGAACCCTCCTGGTGAATTTTTCAACATTATTGCCATCAAAATATTATGCTTCTTGTCACACCAGTTATTGCCAAATCTAATGTCTGGGGTTTTGTTGACGCAATGCTTTGGCTCAATGCTACAATTCCATCCGCAAAAGTCCTCACCTACTGATTTACTGAAGACAAAACATTTGAAAGGCATAAAGCCTTACGTTGCATAATTTCATCAAAATCATTAAGCCAAGGAACACTCTCCCATCATATTCCTCTCATTACGCTAAGCAACATCTTCATAGTTTTTATGAAGGCTAAAGCATTCACTTTTGCCCTAAGATCTTCACTGTACCTCGATAGTAATAAACCAGAAAGTGTTAAAAAGATATTTCAAATCAAATATTTAAATTACTACCCTTGTTTCAGAATCACTTGAATTCCACAAATATCATATCGGTATAAATATTGCTTTTTCTTACCATGCTGAAAGTCGTTATTCATTATCCTCGTCGCCAACTAGTAAACTAGAAACTTTCTGACAAAACCATCAATATACCTTGCCTACTGACGGAAAAACCTTCCCATACAATTCAATAATTCTGCTAATAGGTGGCTATCAATTTATTATTTCTGACACCAATACTTTATCTTTATGGAATTTTTTGGCTTTTCCTCTATTCCCTTGCCCCATCTTTATTATGGCACACTTGTTGCTCTATATCCGTTTATCGATTTCATCAATACTCATTATCTCGCGTCAATTTTTTTCAAATTTAAGTTAGGAATCCTCAATTAAATAATCATACATCTATTCAATTTTCCTTTCTTCTCATTCCACTAAGTCCAATTTTTCTGGTTCTCATCCTGAAGTTATCACGGATTTTTTTCAGCATTGAACCGAGTTATATTTAAAAGTTGGGGATGATCTGAAAGCGAAAGGCGGCGTATCCTGGTGATAAGCACATCACCACCCTTTCAAGCAAAAGGAGGATACGCCATGAACCAGCGTAACGTTGTAGAGCAGACGAATCAAGATGAGTATACGGAGGATCCCTTGACGGCGGTGCTGCGGAAGGGGGCACGGGAGCGGCTGACTCAAGCGGTGGAGGAGGAAGCCCAAGCGTTTCTCGCTGCCCATGCGACTCTCCGCGATGACGAGGGGCATCAGATGATTGTGCTGAATGGGCACTTACCCGAACGCACGATTCAAACGGGCATTGGGGGCATCCCGGTTCGAGGCCGGCGAGTCCGAGATCAACGAAAGATTCCGAAGGCCGATCGCATTGCGTTTACCTCGACGATCCTGCCGCGCTATCTTCGGCGGAGCAAGAGCCTCGAGGAGTTGATTCCGTGGCTCTATTTGAAGGGGATTTCGACCGGCGATTTCTCCGAGGCCTTACGAGCTCTTGTCGGCAGTCCTGCCGGGCTCTCGGCGGCCACGGTCTGTCGGTTAAAGACGGGCTGGCAGCAGGAGTGGGCAACCTGGCAGCAGCGTGATCTGACGGGAAAACGGTATGTCTACTTCTGGGTCGATGGGCTCCACCTGAATGTGCGGATGGAGGACTCGCCCTGCCTTTTGGTCGTGATTGGAGCCACTGCCGACGGGCACAAAGAGCTGGTCGCCGTCGAGGATGGGGGGCGGGAGAGCGAGCAGTCTTGGAAGGACCTCCTCCTCAATCTGCACCACCGCGGCTTAACGATCGGGCCAGACTTGGCGACGGGCGACGGGGCCTTGGGATTCTGGAAAGCCCTGCCTCAAGTCTATGCTTCGACCAAGGGGCAACGCTGTTGGGTGCATAAGACCGTGAACGTGTTGAACAAACTCCCGAAGAGTCTGCAGGCGAAAGCGAAGGCCGGGCTTCACGAGATCTGGATGGCCCCCACGAAGGCCCAGGCGGACAAGGCCTTTGATGGATTGCTCCAGACCTATGAGGCGAAATATCCCAAAGTCGCGGAGTGTTTACAGAAGGATCGCGAGGCCCTGCTGGCCTTCTATCAGTTTCCCGCCGAACATTGGCAGCATATTCGAACGACCAATCCGATTGAGTCGACCTTTGCCACGGTGCGCTTACGCACGGCGAAAACACGCGGCTGTCTGTCTCGAGCCACCGCGTTAACCATGGCGTTCCAATTAGTGCGTGGTGCGGAGAAAACCTGGCGACGGTTGCGGGGCTATCAGCGGCTCGCACAAATGATTGCGGGCGTCATATTTGTCGATGGAGAAGTCGAGACCAGGAAGGCCGCCTAAAAACGTCATCCCCAAGATTTGACAATAACTCCATTGAACCTGGAAGAATTGATTTGTCTGGTATGTAAATATTTCTAGAAATGCTAACTCACAATTCAAAGAACGTATAAAGGAAGACATTAATGAAAGAATACTTAAAAACGACAATATTGTGTGTGCTAAGCATCCTTCTATTACTTTTGGCAGACTTAACACCCGCAAGTGCTGCGCCTAAAATCTTGACCCCCTCTGCCGGTTCGACCTTATCCGGCTCCACAGCGACCTTCACCTGGACTGCTAATGGTGCGAGCCTCACGAACTGGTCCCTGCGTGTGGGCACTAGCGCAGGGGATTCGTCTATTTATAACAGCGGCAATCTCTCCAGTGGCACTTTGGCCCGAACCGTCTCTGGACTCCCCACAAATGGCAGCACAATCTGGGTACGACTCCAATGGCGCTTTACGAATGGCACCTGGGGCTCTACCGACGTCCGCTATACCACCGGCAGCAGTTCCGGCAGTACCAGTACTTCAACGAGCTCTAGTACCACGACGAGTACCAGCAGTAGCAGTACGAGTAACGATGGGAGTGGGCGCCCTAAACTTTTGACGCCTTCTGCTGGTTCCACCCTATCCGGCTCCACAACGACCTTCACCTGGACTGCTAATGGTGCGAGCCTCACCAATTGGGTTGTGCGTGTGGGCACTAGCGCAGGGGATTCGTCTATTTATAACAGCGGCAATCTCTCTAGTGGGACTTTGGCAAAAACCGCCTCAGGCCTGCCCACTGACGGCAGCACAATCTGGGTACGGCTCCAATGGCGCTTTACGAATGGCACCTGGGGCTCTACCGACGTCCGCTATACCACCGGCAGCAGTTCCGGCAGTACCAGTACTTCAACGAGCTCTAGTACCACGACGAGTACCAGCAGTAGCAGTACGAGTAACGATGGGAGTGGGCGCCCTAAACTTTTGACGCCTTCTGCTGGTTCCACCCTATCCGGCTCCACAACGACCTTCACCTGGACTGCTAATGGTGCGAGCCTCACCAATTGGGTTGTGCGTGTGGGCACTAGCGCAGGGGATTCGTCTATTTATAACAGCGGCAATCTCTCTAGTGGGACTTTGGCAAAAACCGCCTCAGGCCTGCCCACTGACGGCAGCACAATCTGGGTACGGCTCCAATGGCGCTTTACGAATGGCACCTGGGGCTCTACCGACGTCCGCTATACCACCGGCAGCAGTTCCGGCAGTACCAGTACTTCAACGAGCTCTAGTACCACGACGAGTACCAGCAGTAGCAGTACGAGTAACGATGGGAGTGGGCGCCCTAAACTTTTGACGCCTTCTGCTGGTTCCACCCTATCCGGCTCCACAACGACCTTCACCTGGACTGCTAATGGTGCGAGCCTCACCAATTGGGTTGTGCGTGTGGGCACTAGCGCAGGGGATTCGTCTATTTATAACAGCGGCAATCTCTCCAGTGGCACTTTGGCCCGAACCGTCTCTGGACTCCCCACAAATGGCAGCACAATCTGGGTACGACTCCAATGGCGCTTTACGAATGGCACCTGGGGCTCTACCGACGTCCGCTATACCACCGGCAGCAGTTCCGGCAGTACCAGTACTTCAACGAGCTCTAGTACCACGACGAGTACCAGTGGAACAAACTATTACGTCTCAACCTCTGGAAATAATGCTAACGCAGGAACAAAAACCTCACCCTTTCGCAGCATTAAATATGGACTCAGTAAGCTCAAAGCTGGAAGCACCTTATTTATCCGCAGTGGAACGTATTCAGAATCTCTCGTAAGCTGGTCAGGAACAAAGTTCCCTTCAGGAACATCTTGGACTAACCCAGTAAGAATTAAGGCTTACAATGGAGAGTCAGTTACCCTCAAGGGCAATATTGATATTTCCTTGGCCAGTCCGTCCATTCAGTATCTAATTTTTGATCGAATCAAGATAGATGCTGCTGGTAAGGACACTGCGATTGCCATTACGGGAAACGCTAATCACATTCGTTTTCAGAATGGCGAGATCAAGAACGCGAAAAGATGGGGAGTTTTATTGAGTTATCATAATGCCTCAACTTTCCCAAACACTTTCCATGAATTTCTCAACATGAATATCCATCATAATGGAACAACCAAGAATGTGGATCATGGTTTATACATTAAGACGTCAGGGAATCTTATTAATCATTGTAACATTCATAATAATGCCGCATGGGGTATCCATAATTTTGTTCAAGCTGGTGATCCAAAAGCTAATAACAATACATATCGAAACAACCTCGTCCATCATAACGGCATTGCACTACAACAGGGTGGGGGCATCACGATAGGAGCGGGAGATAACAATACCGCCTACAACAATGTAGTATGGAAAAACCAATCTGGCATTATTATTCAACCCTACCAAAACCCAAGAAATACCAGCATTCTCCATAATTCAATCTATGACAACGTATGGCAGGGAATTGTGATAGAACAAGGAGCGCAAGATTCTGACGTTTTCAATAACATTAGCTATAAAAATATCACAAATATCCTTGACCGAGGCACACGCACCACAATTGGCTACAACTTGACCGGAAACCCTTCTTTTAAAAATCCTTCTGCAAGTGACTTTCATTTGCAATCAGGAAGTGCTGCCATTGATACTGGAACAACCATAAACTCCGTCAAATCTGATCGTGACGGGAGAAGCCGACCTCAGGGTATTCGCCCAGATATCGGAGCCTATGAATGGAAAAACTAAGCTAGTCTTTTTTTATATACAATACTCGAGAAACTAAACTACTCAGAATTATTTCACAAAAGGGGAAATACTTTAGATAAGAATAAAAAAAACTCTTCGAGGAATGCTTGAAAGCGAGCAATTCACAGAATTTATAATTTTTAAAAAATGGCATAACATAATCCACAATTTCACTTTTGGTTAGGTAGTTTGTGTGGAGCTGTAAGTAACGAGAATTTCGTTCAACGACTTCCTTAGCTCTCAGGTTCTTTTGATAGGAATTCCTAACCCCTAAAAACGCCCACATAGCTAGCCACCATTCATTTTGCATGACCCCGCCAAAAGGAATATATGTATGAGGTTCGATCAACGCATATCGCGGTGGAAATATATGCAACCCTACCCCACCAGGCTTTAAAATTCGATAAAACTCTGAAAAAACAGTTTCATAATTTCGCACATGTTCTAAAACTTGCCAACTGGATACAAAGTCAAAGAAATTATCACCAAATGGAATTCTATAGGGCCTTTTGGCAATTATACGAAGATGATTCGTCCTCACTAAATCCGCATTAACATTTGAAGGAAATAAAATGTCGCACCCATAGGCATCATATCCATCTCTCCTCAATTCTAAAACTGTGTTTCCAACTCCACATCCAAAATCTAATATGGTCGATTGAGGAGCAAGCTCATAAGACAAATCACTGAGCAATTGTATGCGGCGATAAAATTGGCCTTGCATGCTTCTGTTAACCCTCTAAGGCGCATGGTGAACGGTCGCCAGCATCTTATTTTAATGTGCTGATTAATAGATCCGTACTAAAGCCCTAATTACCATGATACAAAAATCTGAAAGCTTCAAGCATAATTTCTATTATCATACATGTAGCTAAGCATTAAAGAAGTATTAGTTTTAATGTCATGTTGCTTTTCCACCAATGTACGTGCCTGTTGGCCAAGACGTATACGTAGAGATTCATCAGCACCAAGCTTAATAATCGCTTCGGCCAGCGCCTGGGAATCATTAGGAGGCACCAATAGACCAGTCTCTCCATCGCGAACAAGTTCTGGAATTCCTGAAATTGGACAACTAATCACGGGACGTCCAATAGCCATCGCTTCCATAAAAACAGTAGGAATTCCATCCATATCTCCAGCTTGATCCTTTCGACATGGCATAACAAAAAGATGGCACTCCGCAATTTGCCTCACCACATCTGGTTGAGCAATGGGCCCACCCAAAGTAACTTTTTTCTGTAAATCCAATTCTACGATTTGGTTAGCCAACGTTTCCTGTAATGGTCCACCGCCAAACAATCGTAAATGAAAATCAAAATTCATATCTGATAGAAGTTTGGAAGCATCAATAAGTGTATCCACTCCCTTTTTTTCAAAGTAATTTCCTACATAGATTAATTGAAGCACTCTTTTTTGAGAAGGTGGCGATTTCTGACTAAATAGATTCATGGAGATTCCTACATAAACAAGATATATATGTGAACAACCTGGCACTACTTGGCGGAGCAGCTGTACGGCATATTTGCTTACGCCAATGACTTGTCTAGCATGACGAATTTTCCAACTGAGTGTATCATTCCGCAACTTAAGGGTCGTACAGTAAATATCGTATGCATGGGCAGTAAAAGAAAAGGGAATATTCTCAACACTTCCTGCTATTCCAGCGCAAGTAGCTGTATGAGAAGCGAAAGGTGCGTGGATTCGATCCACCTTCAACTTCCCAAGACGCCAAGCGGTGGCAAGGGATTTCGGTGTGATGACTAATAGACTAAAGTGCGCATAAGGATTTATTCCTGCACTCCAATGAAGTCCAGCTAGAGTTTCTAAAACCCGAAGGGGACGCTTTACGAACATCATGAATGCTAAAAATGCCACTTGAAGACTCATCAACGGGGCTGGCAATATGGTCTCAGTCTTCAAAGCCTGAACCGTTCCATGATGGACAGCTGACGGTCTTGCTGGATATAGAGGGGCTAATATTAATGTATGGCCTGCACTCTGAATTTCCTCCATCTCGTTAACCGTAAAGGTCGACAGACAAGAACAGGAAGGAACAATATATGCCATTCGCATCACAATTTGCCTTCTACTAGGGAAACAAGAGCTTTTCTCGATGGCCTTCATATTCATAAGGAAGGGCCACCATTTATTCAGCAATCTTATTCGAACAATTAAGTGTGCAGACCGGAACCCGCCAACATTAATAAATATCTTTATAGACCAACAAAACCAACCATTCAAGCATCCTTAATTTATAAATTTTAGCTGATATTCACTATTGCCTACTGAACCATGGCTTTCACTCATTGGAGAACTCTGACTTATCTCTTTATTGGGTTAATGGCCTCTACAACATAGGTCCAATACCGGGACACAACATGTTCGAGAATGGAGGAGACTATCGGCACGCCTGTAGCGGTCAAGACAAATTGCAATACTGGATTTCGATTTGTTTGAGATTTGGCTACCATCAGATACTCTTTCGCTAAGCTGTTAGTTTCCTCAAAATGACGAGATAAAGTCTGTCGAACCTGCGCAGAATTCCAATAGAACACCTCATTCTGTAAATACTTCTCAATACTTTGACAACTTCTCGCAGGGCGAAACAAAGGAGTCAACAGTCTGATTAGCAGACGCTGCAACTTTCCTTCTCCAAACCAGTGCACAAAAGGCAATCCCAAGTGTGGCTCCACAACAACCGAACGCAATGGGAACGCCGTCAGAAAAATTCCTCCAGGAATCAGCACTCGCGACACTTCCGCAATAAGAGCAGGCATCTCAGGACAATGCTCAAAAACCCCGTTTGCATATACAGCATGAAATTCTCCTGTTTCAAATGGCAACTCCGAAGGGGTGGAAAGACGCACATCAGCAGCCGGACCGTTGGAACCCTTTAAGGCCGAAAGAGCACACTCAATGTCTTTTTGCCTGATATCACATCCAGACATCTGAAACCCTAAACCCTTCATATAAATGATCTGGCTCCCTCTGCCACAGCCAAGATCAAGAACGCGTATTGTCGACAGCGCCTGGTTTTCCTGACCAAATAAGGTCTTCAGTTTAGTAGAAAATAATTCATGCAGAATTGGTGTATGAATACTAGTCATGAAGAACAACCCCATACATACAAGCTAAAAACTTACAAAAAGTAATATTTTTCCTAATACTTTACTGGTAAGATCAATCCCACAAAAATACCCTTATTTGATTAGGGTCTCCAACCCTCAGTTTCATAAGACTCAAGAGTTTGTGCAACAAAACGATCCAATCCAAATTCTAACTCTGCCTTCTTTCGTCCCGCCTCTCCCATGCGATGGCACAGATCTACATCAGTAAGGAGTTGAGATATTTTATTAACCAATTCTTCAATTTTCCCTTGAGGGACCACATAACCTGTTATTCCATCATCAACAAGATCAGGAATATCTCCTGCATTCATCGCTACAACAGGCCGACTACAAGCCATCGCTTCCATTATGACATTAGGGCAGCCCTCAGCATCTGAAGTATGAACAAGAAGTCTCGCATTGCATATCAACATAGAAACATCTTTTTGATAACCAAGAAAATTAACGAAATGAGCTATCCCAAGCTGTTCCGTTTGTTCAATCAATGTAGGTCGCAAAGGTCCATCCCCAGCAATTTGAATTTGAAATTTTGCCTTCTTTCGCTGTAATTTTCCTGCTGCGGTCAGTAATCGATCCCAACGTTTCACAGGAAAAAGTGAACCGACACCAAGAATTATATCTCCAAAATTTTTCAAATTATTTTGTATAGAAAACTGTTTCAAGTCCAATCCATTTCTCACCACGCATATTTGTTTTGGTCTAAAAACGCTCCTTTCCTCTTGAATATTTTTTGCGGCTTTAGCGTTATTATAGATTTGAGTTTTAGGCCATCGAGCATTTAGATAACCTACTATTCGTCCAGAATTCCTAATTTCAAAAATATAATCCCCACGGACTGATCCAATGGAGATGGCATCAATTAGCCTGGCAGAATAGTACGCTAGTACGTTCGTGAAAAAGCTGTAGGAATGAATAATTTCAGGTTGTAATTCTTTAACTATTCGGTACAAGGCTGCGAACTTTCCAAATCGCGATGGGTTACTTGAACAAGAATAGACTGGAATATTAAGCTCACGAATTTGTTGAACATAGGGATCATCTTCATGAAAATTCCAGACAGTTACAGCAGGCTGATACCGCTCTCGGTCTAGAGATTTGAGGAGATAGAAAAGCTGCCGTTCAGCTCCGCCCGAGCGTAATTGGCCCACTACGTAAAGAAGACGGCATTTTACCTTCATAACCAGAAATGAAGGAGTATTAATGGCATAGGTAGGAATAAAAAATCCCCGCCGAAAGCGGGGGAGTGTTCAACCGATAAAACTAGTACAACGTTCATAGGCTAATCCCATAGAAAGAGATAGGGATTTGGAAATAAATACAACAGATAGATTCATATCAAAATATTTCAAGGGTAAAAATGTTTGAACACTGCAAAGAGATAGTGCTTGAATCATGGCATTAGAGTTTTAAGACATTCCAGAGGAATCAGCTCGATATGTTGCTACGTCGCGTAGTATTTGAGTTGCCGACTCCTTTTGGAAGCGAAAATGTAAGGACTGCTGTAAGGGTTACAACAACCCACGGCTCCATAAAAGTCATGTTACTGGAGAGACAAGTAAGAAATGAATAGGCTACCAACGGCAAATACATGGCTGAGGCTTCTGTTCCACTATTCTGCGGAAAAACCGTTGCCCATATAGCTTGGAACCAATAGGCCGCATATAGGATCACAGGAATGATTCCAGACGCTAAAGCGATGAACAAAAACCCATTATGCGGCGTCGCCATCTTAGCTTTTTCCGGAAGAAATATGTACACATCAGATGCTCCCACACCCGTCAAGGGAGCATTAAGAAATTCGTCAAAAGCTCTTGGCCAAACAAGAAAACGTCCCGTCTCTTCTGTGCCACGCGTGGTATAGTAACTAATAGCCTGATCAAACAAACCCACACCATATGCAACCCATGCTAACACTGAAAAAATTAGCAAGGGCAGGAACCCACGCTTGAGAAAATTCCTCCCACCTAGAATCAAAGCTAATATCGTTGCAAGCAATGCACCACGACTAACTGTCAAAGTCACAACAAACAGACAGGCCATGGCTATTATCCAGGAAGTAATACAAACTTTTTGACGTGTAGTTGTCACACCAAGTACAAAAAAATAGACAGAACAAAACCCGAACCAAGTCGCTAGTGAATTAGGGTTGCTTAAGCCGCCAACCTCCTGCTCAAGCCCCATGCGAATAACTCCATCCCCACCCTCTCGAATATCAAGAAAAAAAAGTGTTGCACTGCCCAAAAATAGGGCAAATAATGTAAACCGATGGAAAAATCCTTTTCGGAAGGTAAGAGCTTGAGTGACTATAAGAGTGAACATCCAAGGTATGAATGGTTTAACATAATCTGACTGAATGGTTAGACCGTGATACATCAATTGAATCATGAGATACGCAATTCCCAAACTGATCGGAAAAATCAATGTCTTTAAAAAATCAGCCGGTCTTTCTCTAAATCCTAAGAAAGAAAAACATGCTAGAGCGGCCAACAAAACTATACCCAATCTGTCAATTTGTATACCCAATACTGGAGCCATAACTCCATATATTAAACTTGCATAAAAACCGTATTCAATGAACCAGGGAGCTACAAGACGAATAGGTACTTTCTTTTTTTGACCAATTTTTTGGTTGGGAATCACTACTCCCATGATGTCCTCTTTTTATTTCTAAGCTGTGACTGGATAATAAACTCCAGCCGTTCAGCACTGGCAGTCCAACTGTGCCTCTCCCGAACATATGGAGGAGCCAGAGCACCACGTGCAGTAATTTCTTCAGGGCACTGTAAAATATTTGAAAGAGATTCAGCCAGAGAGGAGCTCGATCCTGAATGAAATAACCATCCTGTCCCAGTCTTACCAAGTGTGCAATTTCCCCCAACATCAGAAGCAAGAAATGGAACACCACAAGCCATCGCTTCAAGCACAGCACTTGACATCGTTTCATAACGGCTTGGCATAATCATCAAATCCATTGCACGATACCAAGGAGCTAGCAGTTCTTGCGGTATTGCAGGCTCAATATGAACCATCTTCCGTGCAAGTTTCTCCGAAAGACTGCTGCGCAAATGACCCTCCATTTCTCCACTTCCGACAATTAAGAGTTTCAAATTCGGAAAATGCTTGGAAAGTTTTTCAAAGGCAGCCGAAAGCAGATCTATGCCCTTTAGGTGGGTTAACCGCCCAACGTATCCCACCACCTGATCATTCTCAGTCCAACCCAGATTAGCCCGGACCGGAGTTGTGTCTGGGAAAAATAAATGACCGTTAATTCCAAGTGGCAGCTCAAGTACGTGATCACTCAGAAATTCACGAACACGAATAAGCCCATCATCATGTGCACACACCGCATGTACTTCTTGCAAGACAGGCGCGAGATCAGGACTCACTGGTCCTGGCAACATCAGGACAGTGGGGAGAAGAGAGGCTACCTTTCTAGCCAGGAAAGGGTTACCTTGTACATACACGACATCAAATTCAGACCATCGTTGAGCAAAGTCACGCTCAATCCGACGTTGAAATCTTCGAGCATTCCATCTAATGGCACGCCAACATAAGGCCTCTTGTCCTTGATCCCAATAGGTCTTTAATCCACTGTCCTTCGGAATATACTCTCCTATTCTAGAAAGTATGGCCTGACCAAATTTTCGAGACCACCAACCCGGAAGCGGAATGGGTTCTATATCTTCTGGAATTGGATACGCATACCTTCCCTTGGAATCCGCAACGAAGGCGGCAGAAACCTGATGACCCCGTTTAACAAATTCCGTGAACAAATTTCGAGTGAAGTATTCACCCCCACCACGCAACACTCCAAGTTGTGAATGAAGAACAAGCACCCTCATTAAAACAAAATCCTTTTTAAATTTCCCTGCTGGTTGAGGAGAAAGTCGAATGCATGTTGGATCTCCCCAAAGAAGACCATGAGTGGATACCTTGAGTAGCGCTATTGAACTGTTTGAGAACGACTTCATTGCTATGGAATGCAGCAAGGTATTCCGTCGCCCTTAGAGCCATATCTTCACGAAGAGTGATTGAATTCATTAAATTTGTTATATCTTTGACCGTACCCTCTATGCTCTGTGTAAGAACTCCAAGCCCGTTGTGACTTATAATCCCATCAGGGTCAATTGTTACACTCACAACAGGAGTACCACTCGCCCACGCCTGTAAAAAGGTATTCGGGAACCCCTCTCCATCAGAAGTTGAAAGGAGTATGGCAGCCTCTTGAATAACCTCTTGAGCCTTTTCCGGCGAAACTTGCCCAAGATATTCAATATTTGGCAATAATCGCAGCCTTCGTATGACTTCCTCACCATAACCAGAAGGAGAACGATGCGTTGTCGGTCCTCCACAAACAATAAAACGAATATTGGGTGTCTGCCGCGCAATCTCAACCAAAAGATCTGGACGTTTGGGCTCGCGTAACATACCTACCCATGCCACATATTTCTGACGTTTCGAATGAGGTTTTACCACTACAGTATGACCAGCAATACTCGGAACAATGTGGGCTTTCGCTTGCCATCTCGCAGGAAGAACAGAAAGTTGGCCACCATGTTGAAGAAATATTCTATCGGATCGCTTGAGTCCCCAGGCATACAGAGGCCACAAATGAGGACGAAAGACTAAGGCCCGACGAGGTTGGACATCTGCATCAAAGGCAGCAGCAAAAATTGTGCGGACTCCTGCCATCCTGGCGATCTCTACAGCGAGGCCCCACAAGTAGTATGCACTTCTCCAATACCACCAGTCTGGTTGTTCAGACCTAAGAAATCGATACCAAGAAAGAAGGATTTGGTTCTTCTCTATCCCTACAAAATTCACCCCCTCAATGACTGTATGTATTCCAGTGTCTAATAAATCTCGCACACCAACTGTTACTTGCCACCCTCCGGCAACAAGGGCACAGGCCAGCAGCCATTGCTGTCGTTCAGCACCACCATAGCTTGAGGATAGCCCTTTGGCATACTCAAAAATCCTATCGTTGAGAAATACTAGCTTCAAATCATTTTGGTCTTTCACAAAATCGTATATGATCTATCAAAACCCTTTCGATTCACTCCTGCGTCTTCCAATAATTCCTTGTTGCAATCCTCGATACTGTCAGAGCTGCTCCCGTTCCACTACCGCTATCTCTATGCCAAAATTTTATACCAATTCGCTAAAGTCTTAAACACAAAGGTATAACACCTGATAATGAGAGCCGTTTTAAAGACGGACAAACCCTCACAGTCTCAGAACCTGGGTTCCCCAGCTGAAACTATTTCCCCGACAGATCGCCACACAACTCGGGAGTCGGATTGAGCTCGGGCAATGAGTTTCCGTAATTGTCCACCTACAGTAAGAGTGTCAGATTCTAGGCTTGGTGTGTCCAACTCCCAATAATGCGTCGCGGCACAGAAGACTCCCTGTCTAATTAAGGCCTCCTCAAATAATGATTCATTTCGTTGAAGTGAAGAACGTGGAGTGACCGCATTTCCTGCAATCTCGAAATGATCCTTCAGGTCCAAAATCCACGGTACACCCAAGACTCCACTTTTTCGCAAGTAATACAACCTCAGCCAAAGCAACCAGGTCTTGGGCGAGGCAAGTGGCCACCCACCTCGAACGCCAGCCAGTCCGCCCAAATGAAGTCCTGCCCGTGCTATTGCCTGCAACCCTTGGGGCCCAATTGTGTTGTGAGGTGGAACAAATACTCGAACAGCAGCACCTAAAATATCTTCTAAATATTTTTTTCCATCAGCAACTCGAGATGATAAATCAGATCCATGGGAAAACTCTGGCTTGCCATGTGCTTCATCATGATGAAACCCATGGAGCATTGCTTCGAAACGACCCTGGGAAATCCCATAGCGAAGATACTCCACAAGTGGTCGATTTTTATGCAAAGGATAAACGGACATACGATCCCGGATTTTTTCCGGAACAGCCTTATTCGTTCCAGGACGGCAAAAAGGAATAATTGCCAAGGAGATGGGACCCCATTGACTAATTTCACCATACGCATGCTCAAGAACTTCAGGGGTGGTAAAGAAATTCGTATCATCGTCTCGAATACAAAAATACATCACTTTTTTATCACGTTATTTCAAGAATGAGGGCGACCTTCCCTCCACTGTAACCGTCCTGTGATCAACTCAGTCTGCATCTTCAACCCACTCCTCTTATATCTTCCTGTAAACTAGGCGGAATGTCTACCGAACCCGGGACAAAGGGCTCACTGGGAAGTGAGCCCTGGAGTGCACGAACTAGAGCACTTGTCTGTTGCTTAGCTGAATACACTTCACAACTTTTTCGATTGGGTACGAGCTCGGACAATGTATCTTCAAGCCATGCCTCAAGAAGTTGACGAAAAACAGCGCTGATCTCAGCTGGAGAATCAATATCTGCTATGGTCGACGCACCAACACGAGAAAGCACATTTCTCATTTCATCATGTGGCAATATTCCGATAATTGGTCGGCCTGCCTTAAAATAGGAAAATACCTTGCTTCCGCATAACTCATGCCCCTTCGTGGGAATCAATCCAAGCAAGAGAAGTGCATTGGCTTCTCTTTGCAAACAACAAATCTCGCTATAAGAAACTGTACCCCTAGTGTTTATGATATCTAAGACTGATAACTTTTCGGCTGCACGAGTGAGCATTTCCATCCCATCCCCGACAAAAAGAATTTGCAAGTTCTTCGCTAAGCCAGGAGAAGATTCCTTAAGCAGACGTACTCCTTCAAGCAAAGTATCATACCGATACGGAGTCAGGGTCCCAGCATACAAAACAACACACTTATCTTGGGTTCCGGCGGTAGGATTGTACTCTTCAATTGTCCCGTCAAATCCATTCGGAATGATATGGACACGGGACGCTTCTAATGCACCAGGATAGGCCCGCCAATAACATTCCGCCTCTGAATGGTATCGAAATGTGACGGCTTGAGCTCCTTGAAGCAATTGAAATAATAATCGTTTATCCAATCGTTTTGCCCATTCAGGACGAGTAGCCTCAAAAGGTGGAGGCGCCAAGGTCCAGGAATCTCGAAAATCAAGAACGTACGGTATACCAATACACGATGAAACTTTTTTTGCAACAACAAAGGAGGACCACGGTCCTCCAGTTGCCCAAATTACCTTGGCATGTGTCCGCTGATAAACATTGACTGTCGCAGTTACGGCCGATTTTATCCAAGGCATTGCTAAATCAGGATGGTAATACCATCCTTCACACCATCTCACCACGTTTCTCAGGAAAGAACGAATCGAAGAAGATTGGACTTCTTGAATTTCTCCTTTATGCTTGGGAAGAATGATAGGAGACTTTTTTAGCGCCGCACTTGCTCTCCAAGCCTGAAAACGTTGCCATATATCTTCACCAGAAATCCTCACAACTTCGACTTGCTCTGGAACCATTGCCAATAACCCAGGGTCATAGCGTCCATATTGACTTTTCTTCGCTGCTATAACGGTAGGATGCCAACCCTCATCCGGAAGATAACGCACGAAGCGAAGAGGGCGATATACTCCAGCACTTCCATCTGGTGGAAAACCGTAAGCAATCATGATCACTGAGTTCCTTGTCATAACTCTCTCGTAAACTTACGCCCTAACCACATCAAACATGGTATTACCGAAAACCAAAAGTGAGGAAACTGGGGAAAAAGACGCCGAGCAAGAAATTAGTAGAAAAGAATGGTTAAAAAGCTCAGTTTCTTGGTCATTAGATGTTCTTGGTTGGCTATATGTATAGTTGAACTAATTTTATAAAATCCAACTCCTATGCTGAGAGGCATAAAATGCTTAAGAGATCAGGGAAAATTGGTTTTAGGAAACATGTCATTATAGTTCTTCTCCTAAATGGGTTGTAGAATACTCCTCATTTCTGAGAAGCCACTCTGCAACATATCTCATCTGTAACTTTTGCGAGACGATCTTTTCAGAAGCAACGGTACAAGCACCCCAATCATCAAAAATATAGTAACTTGGAACGTTATCAAGAAAGTCTTTCGGGTAGGTATAGGACATTTCCGTAACAACGAACCCTTTCTCGTTAAACAACAGGTCAAATGCCATAGAATCAAAGTCATGCTTACGACAAAGTTCAACAAAATATCTTGCTTCATTTTCACCCACTTTTCCCTCATATTCTACCAACCCACTCCCACTTGCACGAAAATCACCAGGCCGATTACGCCGATATAAGACAAACACATACTTCTTCCCTAGTACAGTCAAGCGACAATCTCTAGCATTATCTGGAATAAACTGCTGCAAAAGAAGGTATTTCTCAGGAAGATGCTTTTGGTTAAGTGGCAAATATCCAAATCTATCAAGGATTCGATTAATTGTGCTGCGTTGAAATTTTTTTTGCAATTCAACTTTGGCTTCAGAAAGGTCATGTAATAAGCGAACGCCTTCGGATCCCGCACCACCACTAGCTTTTGAGACGATGGGAAAATTGCAATTTAAGATATACTCTTCGCATTCCTGTAATGAGTAAGAAACAAAGGTGTCTGGCGTTGGAATATTATGATACCCAAAAAAGTAGGCTTGGGCTTTCTTGTTGTCATATGTACAGATAGTTTTCCAGTTTGGAAATACCCGAAGGTTCATGAAATTTTCCATGAAAAAGATTTTTTCCCTTGCCTGTTCAAGCCAAGGAGATAAGGCATTGGGGCGCCACAGAATAGCCACATACTTGCTAACGGTATCAGTCCAATTTGAATTACCGATATCAAAAATTTCAAAATGTAGTCCAAATTCTTGAGCATAATATTCAAAACGCTCATGCCAACCCTGCCCATCTATGGCTATACCTAATGGTTTCATATTTTTTTCTTTTTCATTTGGCAGACTAGTCGTTTGGACATTCTAGGATTTTGAAAATTTTGTGGCAAAAAATAGACTTCTCACCCATGGGTTGAAGAAAATTTGAATTGGGCAATCAATCTAAATAACATTCCTATTTCCCTCAACATTATTACGATATACCCATTTCAATGAATCGATATCTGAAGGCTTGGACCTATAATGATTTATTCATTCCCACGCCTGAAGAGACCTCCGTTACTTCACATATTTTTCTATATTCGGAAGCTAGCGAATCAAAAGATCTGAGGTCTCGCGCTTTTTTAATATTGTTCACTTGTTCTTGATAATGTATCTTGTCGACTTTTTCCACTATATCCTCAACAATTTTTCTCAATTCCCAATCAGTGCGAAATAGATACCCAACATCCCCATGTTTGACTAAAAAGTTTTCAAAAATAAATATATTTCTCGCGATTAGAGGCTTCCCCCAAGCCAGCGCATCTAACAGAGTTCCGCTCGAATTCAGGTTGTAAAAAGATTCCTGATGAGGGAGTACAATGAAGTGGAGCTGCTTAACACCACGGACATAGTCTGCTCGCCTTAATCGTTCCATGGCAGGTTTCGTGGTTAATCCATCGGTTCTCAAGACAAGATTTCCTTCAGATGAATATCTTCCTATGGCATGAAACTCCACATGATCTCCGAATTTCTCTGCGATGCTTTCAGCAAGTTTTACAAATACTGGAAAGCCTTTTGCTTTATTCGCAAGACCTATAAACCCAAATCGAATCGGCAAACTCAAAGGAGGAAGGTTGGCTCCCACTTCATTAGGAGGGAGGGGATGTTCGAGTACTTCAACTTTGCCTGATAAGACAGAAAGGTGTTGCAATAATACCTCTCGCAAATGATCTTCCAAAACCAAGTACTGTAGATTACTATTTCCTAAAATGCTCAAGGCCGTTCTCATATCCTGGTACCGATACAATGGATTTCGATAACGTTTTCCAGTGACGCCGCTAAGATGGCCATGCAAGACAATCTGAGCTTTAATTTTCTTATATCGAAAGTACTTCGCCATTTTTAACGCTAGGAGAGTAGCTGGCCTTGCGGACGTCAAGAGAAAATGGCCATTCGATCCTTTGGGAAACATTTGTAGACAACCATTCATCATCTTCATCTCACCGAAAAGGCGGGAATAAAATGATGAGTCGTGGGGAAGAAGCTTGACTTCCTTCCATTCAATCGATTCGGCTAAAACCTTGCCACTTTGCTTCTTAAGCCCCTTTATGTGCGTCGATCCGCCAAAGAAATAGATCTGGTCGTTGGGAAAAGCTCTCTTTACTACGGCTAAAAGACCTGCATTGAACGGAACATGACCATCATCATTAAACGCCAGTTCAGCAACAACAATCATCTTGCTTCAGTTAAAACAATCATCAAGCCAGAGTGAAATGTTCAGAGGCAACGATCTTGCCAAAAAGTTTCTGAAAAACACTCTGAAATTAACCAGGCAATCCCAATGATTTAAAAAACATAGAAGAACAATTCTCTAGAAAAAATGGATTCAAGATAATGTTGGTCAAATAAAGATAATCCTAAATTTGATCCCAATCAAAATTCAAACCAGCTGTCCGCGTTTTTTCCTCCAGTAAATAAAGCCTTTGAAAATGGTGGATTATACCCTCATACCGTCGAATTCCTGTTATTCCCATAAGAGTCCTAGGCAAGCACCACTTTTTATCTAATAAACCTAAGCATTTCTTACTGTACATTGCTGGTAGAAGTTGTCGCGCCCATTGTTTTGTACAACTAGCCATATGTCTGAGCTTTTTCTTTGATGGCAAAGTATCGGAACGAGGGATATTTGATAATATTGGAAAATTTCTAGCAAAAATTTTCTCGTATACTTCAGAGCTAAACATCTGGCAGTCATGCCGCATTTTGTACGACAACAATTCCCAGCTATAAAAGGGAAGGAGAGCTTCCGTCAGATCCAAATGCTGTAGGAAATTATTTGAAATATATAATCGTTGCCTAAAGTAAAAATCAGCCCAGCCAAAGACTTTCCCAAATTTAGATCCTTTTTGAACTGCTTCCTCCATTGGAATTCGAGACCGCATTTCAATTTTCTGAGCAATATTAGATCTTAATATCATAGAATTCATAGCAACATGCTTACGTTGAAGAATGGCAACAAGATCGCCCGACCATTCCTCCTCATATTTCCCCAAAAACGTATCCTTAGACCCACGTATTAGGGAATCACCCATATATCCATTCAACATTGGGATATTCGAATGTTGTTGTGCCAGGCAATAGGTAAGAAACTTCGAAATAGGAAATCCATCTGCTGTTAAGTGAAAAGCATCATCATAGAGATCCCATTCAGAACTTCCCACAGGAATGGTTTCAACTGGAATTTCTAAACGCTTCGCTACTTGGTGAGCAATATGTTCCTCCTCTTTGCTAATACTGACAGTCGCACATCGCAGTGCTGTTTTTGACAGAGACAAGGAAAGCGCAAGTAAGTATCGGCTATCATAGCCTCCAGAAAGAGCAAGGGTGGCTTCAGCGGTGTTCGCTAATAATACACGTAGAGTCGATGAAACAATTTCGTGAAGCTCTTCGGCCATCTGATCAGGAGTGGGTAAAGAAGATTCATCAGATTGAAACGTGGCATAAGAAATTTCTTCCCATTCTCCGTCTTTAATCACGACAGCAGAACCCGCAGGCAATCGCCGCAGATCAGAAAATAACGATCCATTTGAACAATTAAACCCATAACTAATCCAACTGCTCACTGCCTCATAATTAATCGCTCCTGAAATAAGTCCTGTCCCGTATATTGGCCAAACCTTGCTGCCAAAAATAATCCGCCCATTCTGTTTGCCTAGAAACATAGGACGAACCCCTAAAATATCAGAAATTATAGTAAGACTATTATTGTTGGGATCATCCACAATGATAATAAAAGAACCTAGAAGTTCTTTAAACACGCCGTATTTCCCCTCTCTAACGTTTTTCGCACACCAATCAGGGAGACCAGAATTGTTCAATCGAGGATGTGCAGGAATTCCCCAAATATAAATCCAGGATTTGTGTGCCAACGAGAAAGAAGCTTGTAATGTGGAGTCGGGATAGGCCACAACTTTCACCCGAGAAGATTCTCCACTTGGTGAAAAGGGGATTTCAATTGGATCGGCTCCATCCAATTCAAATCTAGGTTGACCGATATCATGAGGCAAAATCTGATACCCAAACACTTGATTCATGACACTTTAGTCTCTCTGAATCTGTTCACTCATCTTTCGCATTCTCAAGTAATTTGCGATAAATTTGCCTAGGCACTCAGAAGGGGATAATATTTGCGTTTTACAGCAAAACCTTTATGCCCAGTTCTTTACGTAATATTCTCTCGATCTCTTGAACACGATAATGCCACGAATTCTTGAACGCCACATTTTTTCGTCTGGCAATATCTTCCTTATGATCTGAATAAAGAGAATTGACAATGCCATCTAAAAATTCTACCGGTGTTTCAGCTACTTGGATCACTGCCTCTAAATCCTTCGCGCCCCCGATATTGGTGCTAACAATAGGTTTTCCCATTGCCAAAAAATCATGCAGTTTAAGTAAATCGTTACCTTTAGTATTTTCATTCTGTTTAAAAGGCACAATGGCTACATTAAAATATTGTATGTAAGAGGGTAATTCCTGATAATGAACCGTACCTAACATATGCACATTTCCATAATGCACATATCTCTTCTTAAAGTTTTCATGAACAGGACCAACAAACACAAATTGATAATCAGGTTTTTTTTCTATGAGGTAATCGAGTAAATCGGAGTCGATTCTTCCCATATTCGCAATACCCGCATATCCAATTATGGGGATTTTATTTTGCTTTATCTTATCTAGAGCGGTAATGAGTTTGAATGTTTGGCGATCAAAGTTATCATAGTTTGTCCCATTTCTTATGACGTGTATATTGGCATTTAAATAAGCATATTTAGTTTTTACATGCTCATTGACAGTCAATACCAAATCCGCTGATTTTACGTACTTCGTTAGATTCTCCCTAAACAATTCTTTAGAAAGAGAATCATATCCCAACTCTAGAAAATCATCAGAGATATCAAAGAGGGAAAGTTTTGCATGAGCTAACAATTCATCAAGGATTTCTGAAAAGGTGATATTCGGGCAGTTCATGAAAAGAATATATGGCATTCTCTTATTTAGATGTCTAATCATTTTTAATGAGAAGGCACTCTCAACTCTTCCTAATAGAGGGATATATTTTTTGCAGGGAACGAAAGTTATTGGAGTATACACTAAAATATTTGGGGGGGAACGTGAGATTAGTGCTTTAGAAATGGTGTCTAAAGAACTATTGGCATTATCCGACTTCGGCTTCAAAAACGTGCGGATAGAAACAGTTGGATTCACAAAAATCAGTTGATGGATAAATTCCCACTTTGACATTTCTGCCATCATACTTTGGTTCCGCTTCCACATATGGCTCCATGGCAAAAACCCAAAACAAATAATATTATATTTGATATTCATTATTAAGGTCTGTCTTATTTGGCATGCTGTATTTCGGAGTAAAATTAACAACTAAAACTTTCAGAATATACTGAAAAAATTAGCTGGAAATTCAGCAGAGTGGCATATTTCACAACATCGGCAAATTCAATCTTTAAACACCCTCAAGTCGAGAGACACCAATGATTTTTCTTCGAAAAACAGAGCATTAGATAGGGCCTAAAAAATTTAAAACAATGGGAGTTAATGAAAGCTCGTATTGCATCTCACAATAAAATTCCCTAACCATCAAAATTCATAAGGTCTGAAATGAAACAGCCCTGTTCGATGTGATTGAATATGTTGATTCCTGTAGGACTTTACTAAAATGTCCAAATCAATAAATAATATATTGCCTTTCATAGCGCATAATTTTTATTTTCCTTGGTCATCTAAAAGTTTACCCAAAAATTGCGAAACGACTACTGAGAATTTTTTACTTCCTTTTCGAGTGGTGTGGACTGAATCTGCAAATAAAGCACTCTGACCATTTAATTGACTAGCTAAATCTAACATGCGAACACTTTTCTTATTGCTAACCGATCGAATTACTTCATAAATTTCTTTATAGGCTCTTACCAGCGCTTCATGAGTCAATTTCTGAAGATCATATCCTCCTTTCAGTCTTACTCGATCTTCTGCAGAATTTTGCTCACTCACAAGAGTGGCTTGGGTTAACAAAACTGGAGTAGCCCCAATGTTGCGACACGTGTCTACAAATAATTCTACATTCAATCGAAATTGTCTCGGTCCAAACGGGCTGTAAGTGTCCTGTGGCTTCCCCTCCTCAATTTGTCCCTCTAACCCTACCTTCAGCTTTGATAGAAAGTAACGTCCGCGTACATATCTCGTATAAAATTGAGAATAGGAGAATAGACGATCCAATATCCCTTGATAGTGTATAAAAGGATTTTCCATTTCATCCCGCGGATGATAAAGAGAAATGAGGGGAGCGCTTTGAGACAATTTTCGAAAATATTTAATATCGTTCCATCCATTATAGAGAAGAACAAAATCAGGATCATACATCCAAAGCTGAGAATACAAACGGCCTAATGAATCAAAACTCGCATGACCTGGAATACCAGCATTAATGACTCGAACATTTTCATACCCGCGGTCTTTCAATTCATACTCAACAAGAGAAGGCCAATCCGTTGGCTCTTGACCCATTTTATCAATTGCGAAAGGATCAAAGACCGCTGACCCACCAATTATTACAACTCTACGCTCACCTTTTGGCTTTTGAACGGGTAAAGAAACACCGCGATACCCCGCTTCGTTAATATAAAAACTTTCCTGCCCACTACTGTGCAAACGAGAGACAAGACCTTGCCTTGGCGCCAAGAGGCTTCTGGCAAAGATGGAAGGAACATACACAAGTGAGGCCTCTCTAACTGTATCAGGCGTGTAATAAGGCCGAAAAATTCTCGTAAGCACTTCTGCACCAAGAAATATGCCTGCCATAACAAAAATAGCCATCAAAAAAGAAAATAGATTTTTTTTACTTTTTCCTTCTAGTTTGTTCATAGCTCGACTGTTCTGCGAAAATTTTTTGAGTATTACTGTGCATTTTTCTCTTGACCCACCACATAGCACATTGGGCCTAATATTGGGACGTCACTCTTTGCGGCTAAGTACCGTGTGATATAAATCTACTAATCGATCATTCAAATTATTGATTTCATAATTTTGCTCTATATGCTTTCGCCCAGCTTTCCCATTTCTCCCCATATCTCAGGATGATCAACCATATACCTCATTCTATCTGTTAAAGAATCGACATCTCGCTCCTTCACAAGAAATCCTGACACGCCATCTTCAACCAGTTCTGGAATACCACTGTGCAATGTACTAATAACTGGTAACCCCAACGCCATGGCCTCCTTAACCACATTAGGAATCCCTTCTTGATCTCCATTAGAAGCCGTAATGCTTGGCGCCACCATTATGTGCATAGTTTGTAATAATTGGGTGACCTCACCCTGTTTCATCCACCCTAATAATTGGACGTGCTTTTCGAGGTTAAGTGTTGAAATCAATTCCTCCAAATCACCCCGCAATTCTCCATCCCCTATGACAAAATAATTGATTTTCCTACCAGATTTGAGAAGTCTTGCCATCGCCTGAATGGCATACTTTATTCCCTTTTTTTCAACCAGTCTTCCAATTGTGATCACTCTAGTTGGCGCGCCCTCATCAATTTTTTTCAGTACATGAAAACCTCTCGCATTCCTTTGATGCCATATTGCTATTCAAAGCCATAGCCCTAAAAGCCTTCCATACGTTTGGGTGACAACACCAGAGCCACAACCACTATCCTTCATGCGCTTTTGAGAGTTTGATCTAGCCCTACGCATCCAGATAAAAAATCAACTGAATATTTCGCGAAACCCTGTATAAACAATTTGAACTGCTTCTGGCTCCCATGTGTTACAGCTACTCGAGAGCAGCCTAATATGGCATCTTCCTTGTTCCCATACAAAAACAACCCCACTCTCGCGATGGCAAGACCCACATCAAAGTCGGAAAAAGTCGTTGAGAGAAAAATCTGATTATCGAAAGATAACAGGACAGTGTGAAATACAAGGATGCGAGCCAGCCCGCGTATGAAACGCCAACCGCGTTACGGTCTGACCTAACATGCTATACCATATCTCTACAATATAGAACACTGGCATCAGATGTTGACCCGAAAAACACCAGATACAGCGTATTTTTGAAAAGCACCATTTGAAATAGTAGCGTAACGAGGGTAGAAGTTCCACTTGGCTACCGATTCAAGAAAGCCGGAGCACTTCTACACTCAACGCCCATCTTGAAAAAAGCAGCATACAGGTTGGATAGAAACAAACAGGGCAATTTATTTTTGAATTGCCCAATAAACAAGCCTTACCTACTAATTCTTACTTTTATGAACCAGAAATAATTTGTACGCTTCTAGGAGAATTAGGAGGTGTAACATCCATTGCAGGAACTGTAACACTTACCTGTTTAGAATAAGGACTCTCCTCATTATAGCTATTATTATAAGCTTTTACAGCAAAAAAATAGGTTTGTCCTTCATCAAGATTAGACACGGTATAGGTCGTCTTACTACCGACATCTTGATTTTCACTATATGAACCACTGCTCGTGCCATATGAAAGAATAAAGCCTTCGTATTCTGTGGCAGGAGGATCCCAAGCTAATATCACTTCACCAGCTTGAGCATTCAATGGAGAAAAAAATAAAGAGAGCACCAAGAAAAGATAAAATTTATAGTTGTATAAATTCTGTTGGGATTTTAAAAAAACTTGACGAAACATAGCTTGAATCTTCCACATGAGAAACCTCCCTAAAACATCAATAATCATGCTCAGACCACCCACCCGTCTGCAACAAGATCTTGAGCTACATCTCACATCCTAGAAATTAAATATCAGGACCTTACTATAGAGGCTCTAACACTCCTTAAACTCTTTCGAATAGCCGTTGATTTTCAGGAACTTAATATTGATAGAAACCACCGTCACAGGAAATCGAAATATCACGAAATTTAAAATTCCAGCTCTCAATAGGCTAGAAAAAAGAACTACGAACTCAAATTGGAAAACTTGTTTTATCTGTATCGGAATGTTTCTTCAAACACTTTATAGTCATTCCAGTAAATTTTTTAGGCACAAAGAATGGCATCAGGAGGGACAGACACATCTTGGCATCATTTCTTGATCACAAGAATATCCTACTCAATAGGATTTCTGTCCGAGGAATATGAGGTAGTTTGAAGAGGGCAGATCAGCTCGGGATCATGAGCCATTTCTGATGGAGAGGAAAAATCAGAACTAACAACCTATGATTACCATTCAAGCATTTTGCCGACTTCGGTGAGGTTGTACCCTCCAAGGGCCTCAATCTCATGTCGAAAAGGCTGACTCACGACAGCATCAAAAAATTTTGATGCCATCGGATGTGTGTTTAGGAAATTAGTTCGCATGATCAAGTCATATCGCTCCTCTTGCAGTGGAATGAAATCTAGCCCGAAGAAATGCGCGGCAGTTTCAACGCCAATGCCTATATCAGCCATTCCATCTCGAATATGACGTGCAACTTCCAAGTGAGACGTGACTTCGTTATTGTAACCTTTAATGGCCTCTCTAGATATCCCCACTTGATCTAATAGGGCATCTAAGAAAAACCTGGCACCTGCTCCAACTTCGCGATTGATCACACGCACACCAGGCTTTATCAAGTCCTGCACCGTACGAATTCGCTTTGGATTTCCGGATTGAATCAAGAATCCTTGGATCCATGAGGCAAAATGCACCCCTATTAAATCACGGTTCCGGGCATGACGTTTGAGATAGGGGATATTACATTTCCCTGACTTTAGATCAACGAGATGTAATCCAGCCATATGCACTTCCCCACGTTGTAGCGCAGATAGCGCATTGGCACTTCCCATTGTCCAATTCGTGACACCTGAGAGGGTATGAATTTTTCGAACATGCTCACCCGCCAAAAATAATGCTGGGTCACATCCTGCTATCACGATGCTCTGTTCAATCACCTCTCGTGCATGTAACAATTTCACCGCAACCTGCTTAGATTTTTTACGAGAGCCATTCTTTCTCTCTCCTACTATGACCCCATCAGCAGGCATGACGAAATTTAAAATATCCCCCAAACCCACCATTGGGCGCGCAAGCATCCGTGTTCCTACTTGAGAGAGCTTCACGCGCATGGGCTTTGATTGAGGCAACTCGTCTCCAATAAATTCCGCATCAACAACATGTTCTCTTTCTGAAAGGTTGAAAAGCTCTTCAACCGTACATTTCAAGATTTCCGCCAATTGAAGCGAAATCTGTGTACTTGGAAGATACTGATTAGCTTCAATGGCATAGACAGCCTGCCGAGTAATTCCTGCGCGCTCAGCTAATTCAGCTTGAGAAAGACCCTGTTTTTTTCGACAAGCAGATAAGTGATTGCATACAGCCGGTTCAACAGCACGCCCCTTCCCTACAGCAGAATGCTTCTTAGGGTTTTTTGATTTTTTCATCACTCCTACTCACTTTCAGGAATGTCTTAGTAAGAAAAAACGGAAATATCCAACCGATTTTCCCTATCTCCAATTACATCTTCATAAGAGATAAACGAGACAATTCCAAGACAATCTCTCCACTCCGCTCATCGCCAAACACTGCATCATAGAGGCTCTCTTCTTTGGCAAACACAAGCTCCTCTTTCCCTGCTTGATAGAGAATGTCAACACCTAAAGGCCCTAACGAAAAGAGTGGATACCGTCGGTCATAAATAAGGCCAGCTGGTGGGATTCCATAGACTGCCTGATAATTACTCAAAATAATATGCAATCGTCCATCAGTCAGGTAAAGCCCTCCTGACGTAACTTCGCGTTTCGTGGCATTGACTGGATGACTGACATAAAAGGTCACAAGCTCCTGCGGAAGGGCTAACTCTAGACCTTCCAATAATCGCGGAACCAGCAATTCGATTTCCTCTTTTCGAAAAGCTGGCTCCAATTCTGCTGTACCATGGATCCATCGAATGAGAGCCACACGATGCTCTCGTACGCGAAGACCTTCTAACGCTCTGCGGATTTGTTGGCGAGAGAGGGCAGCAGGATGGGCATTCCATGTGTCAGGCTCATCCTTGTCAGTCCATGGGGATGATTCTAAACGAACAAAAGTGGTTGGATTTTCATAAACCAGATAAGAAGAAAACTGGGGAGACGCACAGCCAAGCACACCTCCAGCACAACAAAGGAGGAGAAATACCCCTCCCCAATAGTTAGGCATTGGCTTCAAAAACAGTCAGCTTCATCTCAATGCGTTGGAGTGGATTATCATTCCCATCCCGTTGGACATTCACAATGCGGTCAACCACATCCATTCCACTCACAACTTCCCCAAACGCAGTATATTGACCATCTAAAAAATTGGCATCGGCCACACAAATAAAAAACTGAGACCCGGCGCTATTCGGATCTTGAGCTCTCGCCATCGATAAAATTCCCCGTTTATGGGGAGTTTGATTAAACTCTGCATTCACTCGATGTCCCGGTCCACCTGACCCGTGCCGAGAACGGTCGGCATCCTTGCTGTTGGGATCACCTCCTTGAATCATAAACCCTGGAATAACCCGATGAAATGTCGTGCCATCATAAAATTCATCTTTGGCTAAGGTCACCAGATTATTCACATGATTAGGCGCCACGTCAGGAAAAAACTTCAAGTGAATCTCTCCCCACGACTCTTCTTCAACCTGAATGGCAATATTCACTCGTGTCTGCTCAGTCACCACAACATCACTCATCTTTAATCATTATCCTTTCTTCTCACACTACGGCAAAGTTAATCGTATGGTCCCTTGGGCGTCATTTGTAGACCAAACCCTTGGCTAATATTTTTCCAATGGGCTCCATTATCATCACTCCGAAAGGCTCCACTACTTGTTCCCACATACCAATCACCATTATCGGCAATCAGCAAGCTTTGAATGGCCCGTCGAGTCAGACCTTCATTCATTTCAACCCATTCTTGCTGATCATGTTTCCAGCGAAAAATGCCCTTACCGGTTGCCACCACCACATCTTTCTGAATAGGCACAATCCCTCGTATAGAATCATTGGGAAGATTTCTGCTGAGTGAGGACCACGTAGCCCCACGATCCATACTTCGAAAAATACCACCGTCTTGCGTGCCTAAAAAAATATGTTGAGCCTGATTGACCGCAATAACCCGAAGATACCGATGAGGCAGCCGTTCTCGTGGATCCACAAACACTGATTGCGAATCAATCCATTTGGAAGGGCTGGCCTTTCCAAGTTGCACATGATGAAGTCCTTTTCCAGAGGTTGCCGCCAAGAGGCGCCCATCGTCCATGATGGCTAACCCTGGAACTAAGACCTTATCTAAACCAATACCCGTTTTTTCCCATTGACGTTCAGATTCCACCCACCGATGGACACCTTCTCCAGTGCCAGCATACACCTGCCCCTCATGAACAAGAAAAGATTTAACTTCCACGTCCTCCAAGCCCTGATTTACTGACTCCCAGATTTCTCCCTTTAAGGAAAGACGATAGACGCTACCCCGCATCGTTCCCGCATAGACATGGTGCTCCGGAACGACGGCAAGACTTAATAGAAATGGGTCTGTAAGCCCGCGGTTTAAGGGCTCCCACGACTGACCCTTATCTGTGCTTCGAAATAATCCCATTCCAAACGAGCCAGCATATACCACGCCATCAGGTGTCACCGCGAGGGTCTGAATACTAGGAGCCGCAGCCTGCCATGGCTCATCGGCATTTTTTGGATGTACCAAAGGCAAATTAGAAGAGCGAGACCCAGATGCACTGGGCGGTCGCATTTCACTAAACCCTACTTGAAAATATAGCAGCATCAAAAGACAGATAAACGCACAGTATCCCATCATTTTTGACATCGACCAAAGCTTTATAGACCATGTACGAAATCTCAACTTCATCACATGCCTTTCGGCTCTTCTGCCGCCATGGAATCCCGTTCTTTCTGATTAGTGCTCTCGCCCTGACTTTCGGTAACAGGTTGCGGAGTACGGCCGAAAAACTTCGCCCCCCAAATACCGATTTCGTACAAAATGATTAAGGGAACCGCCATGAGCAACATGGTAAACAGCGTAGCATCAGGTGTGATAATCGCCGAAAGAATCAACGAGACCATTGCCGCATGCTTACGATATTGTTCCAAAATCGAGGCATGCACAAAGCCCACCCGTGCCAACAATGAAAGGACCAGGGGAATTTCAAAGGCAAAACCAAACGCCAGCAAAAATTTGACGTTGAAATCAACATACATCCCCACTGCTAATTCCGGAGTGATGGCGCGATCCATCCCGAATGTAACAAAGAAATTAATGACAAGCGGCAAGATAACCAGATTACAGAACACAAGCCCCAAGAGAAAAAACCCCAATCCCAGGAAAAAGAGTGGCACCGCCCATTTCTGCTCTTTTTGAAGAAGCGCTGGCTCAATAAATTTCCAGAACTGATAAAGAATCATAGGGACACTCACCACAATTGCAGCCAAGAAGGAAATTTTAATGGACGCAAAAAGGGCTTCTGCAGGAGCATAGAAAATTAAGTCGTCTTCAAACGGCCGCTTGAACCATTCGATCAATAGCCCCGAATAGGAAAAGGCCACGACAAAAAACACCATAATCGTGGCTCCCACCACCAACAATCGGCGCTTAATTTCTTTGATATGCCGCTGAAGCGGAGGCACGACCATATTCATGGCCATGGTTGGGGAAAAAGCTGCCATACGTGAGAAGAAGTATAAATCCAGCGAATCAAAAAAACCGATTTAACCTGACGTCGTTGGTTGCGCTTCAAACGAAGCGCGATATTCTCGAACCAACGCTGCCATTCGATCTTTTTTCCCTAATTTCTCTTTTTGAATCTGTTTTTTGAGGAGTTCCTCTTGCGGAGTCAGTACATGATGCTTGAGCAATTGTTGCAATTCAGCATCTAACCGGTGGTGAGATTCTTCCAATTCTCGATACACTTCGTTGGTTGTCCGTAAATTCTGGGCAATCTGATCATCGGTCATCATAACGATACCCTCCTTTCACCTGTTTTCTTGCGAAATGGTGTGAATGATGGTTGCCTGACTACCAAACAAACATGCCTAGAGCTCGAACTTTGCCCCCTCCTTCTCTTTCACCTCAAGAGGTTCTAAAGACATAAGAATAGCATCCTCATGAGGATTCGTATAGTAGGCAGTCCGTGTGGCATATGCCTTGAAATTAAAGTACTCATAGAGATTTTTTGCGGCAGTGTTCCCCGCTCGAACTTCAAGCATTCCACGACAACATCCAGCCTCTATGCCAAGACGAAGAATCCCCTCAATTAACTGTCTTGCCAAGCCCTGACGACGAAAATTCTGATGAACTGCTAAATTTAAAAACCGTACCTCTTCAAAGATTATCCACGCACAAACATAGGCAATTGCTTGCTGATATTGTTTGGGCTCAGGATGTGAAATCATCAGTATTCGACTAAACTGGTTCCCATCCAATTCAACTTCAAAACTTTTTCTAGACCATGGGACAGAAAAGCAGGACTGCTCCAATTCAACCAATGCATGAACATTGTCAAGCGTCGCACGTTGAATAATCAAGGGGGATGATCTTATTTAGTTCGCAAAAAAAAAGCTTGTTTATGACTACATCTGACATGTTTTCAGGAGTAACAGATATGGACTACATTTTTCAAAATAGTTCTAGAGCGAAATGGTCGACTGCGGAATTTCAGCATAAGCAGGTTGGACATAACGTGGCGTACAGCCTTCTGGCAACCATTCCCCTTTTTTCAATAGACTCCGTCCAGCCAGAGCAATACCCTTTGCGGACGGTATAAGAGCCTCAGAAGGACCCGCAATGATAAAAGGGCTGGGGCGTGGCAAAAAACATTCCTGTTGCCGTATCCAGGCATCTCCCAACACAATTGTTGGCTCAGAAAGGCTCGCCATCACCTCCGTAGTTTTTCCTATTTGATCATTGACCAAAGAGACCAGGGTACCCTGCTGCCATTGGAAACGGCCCCAATACACCATATCCGCTCGAATCGCTACTGTGCTCAAGATCGGCAAATCCGAATCTGGTAGGTTCCAAGCCAAGCCCTCTAAAGTTGAGACGCCTACTAAGGGAATACCTAAGGCAAATCGAAGTGCAGTCATAGTCGCCAATCCAACACGCAATCCCGTAAAGGTTCCCGGACCGATGGAGATAGCTAACCCTTGTACGTCAACAATACTCAACGACGCTTGATTCAGTAATTGATGAAAACATGGAATAATTTGGGGAGTCAAAGAGCGGGTAGAATCACATTCTACATACCCAAGAAGTTCTTGATCACGAAAAATCGCTAAATTTTGATGCGAAGTTGCCGATTCAAGCGCGAGAACTATCATATCGGCAACTGCTTTCTTGGCGTGGAATTAACAACATAAAAAATCTTGGCGAACAGCTATGTGGCGTTCAACACAAACTCTTGGAAATTGAGAGTTATCGAGCCTCCATTAGATCGATGATCCGTCGCTTTCACCACAAAGGGCAAACGAACATAATCCTGGCCTATGGTAGAATCAACCTTCACCTTGCGATAATCATCACATTCTACGGACACTACAATATCATCATCCTTCCGCCAATATTCAATCAATGTCAATTCTAAAGTTTGCGTATCAACCCAGGTCCGCACAAGAAAATCCCTAAACCTCCCACCAGCCATAGTTTCATCAGCAGGCAGGTCAAGACGATAATGCGTCTCACCTTTCAACACACGAATATCCCCATGAGATAATCCAGCAATCTTACCGAGCACGGCATCTAACGCTCGAATGCTCAACTGAACGGTTTGATCCCATTGAGTATCTGACGAATCACCTTCTACCTGGCCTGTAATCACTTGATTCTCAGCAGGGAAATACAATTGATAGGCATTCCCTTCACGATGAAAATCCATCAGAGGCACACCAAACTTCAAAAACCCGCGCAAATGCACCGTTTCAGGACTGGCATACGACATCATGCCATTAAACCGTTGAGAAAAGAGGATTTCTGAACCTGAAATCGAGGCCTGGAATAAACCGCGAAGCGTCCGAATCGTCGTTTCTTTCTGACGCAATGCATCCAACACCTGCTGGCTCTGCTCTTCAGTAATGAGGGTAAACCCACCTCGCTGCAAACCAGCACAACCCGTGAGCAACAGGCAGAAGACCACACAGAAGATATTAGGAAAGATTCGATATAGTCTAAGCCGTAAATTGAGCCAAGGCATACATTAAGCTACCGGAGAAGAGACCACATCCCAAATTTCGCAAATTTCTTGAATACCCACGACGTCAATTCCGTCAATCGGGTTCCATTGTTCCAAGTTTGGCATGGGCACAACGCAGCGAGTAAATCCCAGTTTCATGGCTTCCCGAATACGAAGGTCAGCATGTTGAACCGGCCGAACTTCTCCACCTAACCCCACTTCACCCATGACTGCAAGCCGCGCATCTAACCCGGCATCTCGAAAGCTGGATAACACCGCACAGATAATTCCTACATCCACAGTCGGTTCTTCAATACGCAATCCACCCACAACATTCACATATACATCATGCCCTGTAAAATGCAACCCTAACCGTTTTTCCATCACCGCCAATAAAAGAGCCACACGATTGCCCTCAACCCCCTTGGCCATCCGCTTGGGCATGGGATAGGTAGTTTCAGCCACAAGAGCCTGCAATTCCACAAGTACAGGACGTGACCCTTCGACACTAGAAACCACCACTGATCCGGCACTGGTCCCAATTCTTCCAGTTAAAAACATGGCGGAAGGATTCGCGACCTCCATCAGACCGCTATCCTTCATTTCAAACACACCAATTTCATTGGTCGGGCCAAACCGATTTTTAACTGCCCGCAGAATGCGATAGCTTTGCCCCTTATCACCTTCCAAATACAGTACTGTATCCACAATATGCTCCAGCAACCGCGGGCCCGCAATCACGCCTTCCTTAGTGACATGCCCAATAATGAACACCGGGACATTCGTGCGCTTGGCATACCACATCAATTGACAACCAATTTCCTGAACCTGACTGACACTACCCGGCGCAGAGTTCAGTTCACTCGTAAACACGGTTTGAATGGAATCCACCACAAGCACCCGAGGATTCACCGTTTCCGCCACACGAAAAATTTCTTCAAGCGCAGTAGCAGCAACCACATACAAATTCGGAGAATGAATTCCTAACCGATCCGCACGCATTTTTATTTGTTGTGGAGATTCTTCACCCGAAACATATAACCCAAGCTCCCCTGTCTTTTCTAAAGAATTGAGTGTTTGTAACAAAAGAGTTGTCTTGCCAATACCAGGATCCCCTCCAATCAGCACAACTGACCCCGGGACGACCCCACCACCCAAAACACGGTTGAGTTCTTCTATCCCAGACTGCAAGCGAAATTCTTCGGTCTGAGCAATCGCGTCAATAGGTACCGCTTCAGGAGTCCCATCTGCCACAGTCCGTTGTTTCATCACCGCCACATCGCGTTGGACTTCCTCACGCAAGGAGTTCCATTCAGCACATTCAGGGCAGCGCCCACTCCAACGCAGGCCCTGATAGCCACATTCTTGACAAACAAACCGCGTTTTAGGTCGTGCTGCTTTCATCGGGAATTTCTGACCTTTGCTCCCATCTCACATTACAAATAACGCCGGACTCGCGACCAATCATTCAACACAATCGCTCGACGAGGGAATCGCTCATCCTTACCTGGCAAAGGTAAAATAATTGCAGTCAACCGATTTTTGCCTAACACTTCAGCAAAGTGGACCGTCCGTCCAATTCCCCCACTCACATTTTCCCAGCCTTCTTCTTTGAGACTCGCCAACAACTCAGGTAAAGCTGTGTCGGTGCTAGGAAGCACCCGAATCATACCAGGAGGAAATTTTTGTTTTCGTAACCAGGCTTGAATCACCTCAATCTGCCCTCTTCCGGTCGGGTCAATATAAACTAAATTGTAATAAAATTTTGCCAATTTGCGTAATTCGGCAGGTGCCTCTACGGTAGGTTTTTTGAGAATCAAGCCTGGATCTGGATAAAACTCAGAAAGCTCAGGCGGCGGTCGGTCGGATTCCCACTCCCTATCAACTAGGACGGCCAAATCAATCAGCAAAATAGGTCGTCGACGTTCCCAAGACAAAAGGACCCCAGCTCCCTCCACCACGTTGGCTTTTTCGGGAGTTGCCCACTTCGCACGCAAGGATAAATTCCCGCGCATTTTAGGAGCAAACTCTAATCGCGCCCATCCTTCTGAATCCGTCGACACTTTCCCAAGCAAACGGCCTTGCAAAAAAAACGCTATTGGCTCTTCTGGCAGCCCTTGACTTCCTGTCGCACGCTGTTCCATCAGTCGTGCTTGCAATTGCACTGACTGACTGGGAAAGGTCAGGGCATCAGTCACAAATAATTCAATGGCTCGCTCTTCGGAGTGCCCAACGGACAATTCCGCCACCACAACCACAAGCATCAGAATCACCCACATCCACTGAGATTTACTGTTCACAACCATAGCCAAACTATTTACTTCATGCCTTTCTAGAAAAGACCTCGTCCACGCTTCGCGAATGAAAAGGCATCAACTCCGGAAAAAATGGCTAATTGGATATAAAACAACCAGCCCATCGGCCAAAAAAACTTTGAGATAAGTAACAGCGCTACACCACAGACCAAAAAAACCTGAGCTCTTTTGGCTTGCAAATAGAGATGCCCCATACCCGGCAAGATAGAAAGAAAGGCCGCCCCAATAGCATTCAGGGTTTTTTCACGCTCATCCATAACAAACCGCTTCTGACTCGCAACATCTCGGGAAACGTGATTTTGACAAAGAATACCATGCCCTCGAAGGAACAGACTAGGGCGATATAGGATATCAAATGACCGGAAAAGATAGGAGTGAGGATCTTACTCAAGCTTGCGCTTGCGTAGTTCTTCCTCAAAGGTTTTGTGGTAGAGCACATCCCATTCCTGAGACCCTTCAGGAATGTTGCGGGAATAGGATTCCAAACGGCGATGCACCATTTGGTCAACTTCGGCTTCGACTTTCATATGTTCAGCAATGACAAGCTTAACTTCACGGAGCACTTTAACCTGATCGCCCACTAACACCGCTTGCGGAGCATTTTTCAAGCTTCCCACAATCACATGGGATAAATGCATTTGTTTTTCATCACTGAGGGAGAGGGCCATTGAAAATCCTTAAAGCAAAGTCATAGATTGGAGAGGCGCTGGAACTCTACAACACAACCCCACGCTCTTTAATGAGTTTTTGTTTGACCATCGAAAACATTTTTTGATAATCAGCCCGGCCTTCTGAAAACTCTCGATCAAATTGTTTAAGCATTTCACGAACATCCGCATTCAGCCGATCTTCAACCTGCAGCTCCGTCGTAATAGCCGATTCCACCTGTTGAACGAGAGCTTCTGATTTGCCGTGCACCTCTAACAAGCCTCGTGCTTGTAAACGCTCTACCACAGTGGCTGCCATATGATGAATGCGGGCTGGGTTCAGGCGCATGATGACTCCTCTGGCACTAATTCAACTTGCATGGTGGTGGCCTCTACCGCCTGTTGCAAGACTTTCACATCCCCCTGAACTTTTCCAATAACATTCACGCGATCAGCTGGAACTGGATCTTCTCCTAGGCTCATCGGGGTTCGTCCATAAAACACCGCCAGCATCTCGCCCATGCCCCAGAAGGCAACATCGCCCACTTTGACCTGATTTTTTGCGGTTTCCCGATAGTCTTTGACTCCTGGCACCTTGCAATAGAACTCTTCTCCCCATTGATTAACAGAGGCGGAAATAGGGAGGGCATCGACAATGGCCTGGGCCGTTCGGTTGGGTTTCAAGTTGGCTAGAAGCTGAATCCCGCCAATGGTAATTTTAATGGTATGCGAACGAAATTCCATAGACCCTCTTTTTTATGAAGCTTTCTCACTGATCAAAAAGAATAAGTTGCGAATGTAGCTTGTCCTCCCAGTGAAATCAAGGCTAGAATGAAAGGGCCTTCCTGATACTGTCCTATGTTGCCATCGACATTCATTTTTCTTCAAGGAATCGGAGCATCCACCGAACGAAATCTCTGGGAAATTGGAATTACGAATTGGGAGTGTTTTCTCAAACAGGCAACCATCCCTGGAATGTCCCCTTATCGCAAAACTCTATACAATACCAAACTGGAAGAAGCACAGGCCCAATGGCATAAGAGAAATTCACGCTATTTTGCAAAACACCTAAAGGCCAGAGACCATTGGCGTCTCTATCCTCATTATCGAGCCAATACAGCCTTTTTAGATATTGAAACCAACGGGCTACCCTCCCCACATGGAGAAGTCACCGTGGTGGGCATTTATGGTCGAGGGCAAATGACAACGCTCATTCAAGGAGAAACGCTGTCTGAGTCTCGCTTGCAGGTGGAATTGGCATCGTACGATTTATTAGTCACGTTTTTCGGATCAGGATTTGATTTGCCCTTTCTCAGAAACACCTATCCACAATTGCTTTTGGATCACCCTCACCTGGATTTATGCTTTGCTGCGAGAAGACTGGGGTTGACAGGTGGGCTGAAAGCAATCGAACAAGAACTTGGATGTTACCGCGCAACCTCCCTTGAAGGGTTAACCGGCTGGGATGCCGTTCGCCTTTGGGAAGAATGGCAAGACGGGAATCATGGCTCCCGAGAGTTGTTAATGGCCTACAATGAAGCGGACTGTAAGAACATGGAGCTCTTAGCTGATCTCATTTGCGAGCGGATGGTTCGGGAGTATGGTCCACCAGAATCAGAGAAAGTAGCTTTCACCTCATGAGCGCTCCGATTGTCACAACATGGATCGGCATAGGACTCACCGACATTGGTCGGGTCCGAAAAATCAACCAAGATGCATTCTCTGTGCACAACAACCTTCAATGCTGGGTCCTAGCTGATGGTATGGGAGGACATGCCGGAGGCGAAGTTGCAAGCCAAATTGCTGTGGAGACTATTCCTGATTTTTTCATATCACAACAGGACAGAAATGCATTGGATTGTATCCCTGCTGAAAGGCTAGAAACTCTCTTAGTACAGGCAATTGAGACAGCCAATCAACGGATTCTCGAACAGGCTAGCCAAAATATTGAGATCAAAGGCATGGGGACGACGGTGATTGCAGTCGCGATATCACGAACAGCCGATCACGGCCAAGCCGTGATTGCCCATGCAGGCGATAGCCGAGCCTATGTGCTGAGAAATAACAAGTTAACTCTTTTGACAAAAGATCATACGCTCATGGAAGAGCGCCTAAAATTAAACCTTATTACTCCAGAACAAGTTCGCACGCACCCCCTTCGCCATGTCTTAACCAAAGCGCTCGGCATTGAACCCAAAGCGCAGCCCACCGTACAGACTTTTTCACTTGAACCCACAGATCTTTTGTTACTATGCTCTGATGGTCTAACAAAAATGCTCACGGACCAAGAAATTCAAGCGCTCCTGCTCAAAGACCTCTCAAGCCTAAACCCGATCTGCCAGAGAATGGTAGAAACAGCGAATCGATTGGGGGGGGAGGATAATACAACAGTCGTGGTAATTGGGAAGACTTAGAGACAACTTCAGTAGACTGACTATCTGCTATTGAGTCGCCCTTCGAAAAACGGCAGACCAACCAAAATATCCCACTGCATCTTTCATATTAGAAAACCAGCGATGAGCTAACCCCATTGCAGGGTCAGTTACATACTGCATGGTTATGACAATCCGTTCTTCCCCTTTAGCAAGCGGAGTCACAGCATGATGCAATTTATCTCCATGAAATATAATAAAGGTCCCTGGCTCAGTGGCCAACGAGCGCACTTGTACCGGTTTTTCTTTATCTTTCGTATAGAGACGGCAGATTAATCGGCTCGTTGATTGATTTCGCAAGCCAATCAACACCGTATAACGCGCACCCTTGTAATAAGAGGTATCGTAATGATACCCAATATGGTCACCTGGTTCGGTATAAAAATAGAGTGCACAGGCATGTGGGTCATCACTAGGGCAGAGAAGTAAAGGCACCCCCGTAATGCGGCTAAGCACATTGAGCCAGGCTTGATTCTGATACAAAGCTAGGATCCTAGGCGCGGTTTTTTGGAGCATGTAATAACTCACACTCCCACCCTTTTTATGCTTGGGTATAAAATTACGATGTATTTTCGAACGAAGGCCATCAACTTCCTGCATAAATCCCCCAATCAAGGACGACCCCATCAACCGCTCTAAGGCAAGAAATTGCCCTTGATCCCAATACTCTTGCGACCAATTATCTACGGCAACATCGGAAACAAGGTCTGAAATCTGCCTATCGACGCTCTGCATGAACATGGACATTCAAAACTCCTTAACAATTTCTCAAGCTTCCTCCACTTTATAAGGGGAGGACCAAGATGGGATAGAACCACCAATACAGTATACACAGCTCCAATTAAACACTCGTGTTCTTCAATATTTCTCGCTTCCGCTTATTTCCATGGCAATCTGCACTCTATTCATGTAAGTCAAAAAACTGTATCGCTTTACGAAAGGCCCTAGGTCACTTGACCGCTCATGATCTAGACTTTTATCGTCATTTGATGATCAATACCCGTCTCACCCTAAACTAAAGGATATGAAACAGCCATGAATCTCCTCCCCTATCGCGACTTGATTCTCGGAACCGATTATTGGATTCACGATAACGTACTCCCTAATGCATTAGAGATTGCTCAACGTTGTATGAGCTTTAGCACGTGGATCTTAGGTTCGCCTTGGCGTCCTGAGCCCTGGCCCGGGATGCGGGCACCTGGAGCCTTAACCCCAAATGAAGTTCAAATAATTGAAGCCTGCGTCAAACAACATCTGAACGTCCCCAACCTCACCCCGCAATCCAATTCGGAAGCTGGTCTATCAGGACATAACCATATTCAAATCTGTGGTGGAGCAGAAGGCGTTGCCCGACCACATGTCGATTCGGCGAAAATCTGTGACTATGCAGCCGTTCTATATCTCCATCCCAATCCTCCCACCACTCACTGTGGAACTTCCTTTTATCGTTTACATCTTCCTGGAGAATCGCCGGATGGCAATTACTGTCCGAAAGAACATGAAAGTCTTAGCGAAGTACCTGGGATCTCACGGGAAATGGACCCCACCATGTTTGATGAAATTCTCGAAGCTCCCTATGTGTTTAACCGACTAGTGGCGTATAAATCTGATCTCATTCACTCCGCCACTGGATATTTCGGATGGGATCATGCCCTGGCCTCAAAACGTATGGCCGTTGTCTTCTTCTGGAAAGCAAAATAACCATAACGACCCCATACATACAATTCCATCGAACGTACAACCAACCAAGTTTTTATTTTGTTGATTTAGCTGTTGCTTTAGGAGGACATTGTGGAAATGAGGATTCATTAGCTCGTTTAAGTAATTCTTTAGCGGTTTTGCGCATGGTTAAGGTGAGTTCTCCACCACCAAGCATGCGGGTGATTTCGGTTTCACGTTGCACGCCTGTGGCTTCTTGTATCATCGTCAACGTGCGATCATCCTCTGTTGTTTTCTCTACGACAAACTGGGCATGAGCTTGGGAGGCGATTTGGGGAAGATGGGTGATGCAACAGACTTGATGATATTGTGCTAACTGTCGTAAGCGATGTCCCATCACCATTCCTGCTTCTCCTCCCACCCCACTATCAATTTCATCGAAAATCACGACGGGCGTCTGATCATTTTCAGCAAAGACTGTTTTTAGGGCGAGCATAATGCGAGATAACTCGCCACCAGAAGCAATCTTGCCCAGCGGCATAGGCAACTCTCCAGGATTGGGGGCCAATAGGAGTTCCAGACGGTCTATCCCAGTAAGACTAAACTTCTCCCTTTCATTGGTGGCAGCAAGGTTTATCTGAATCTGCATGGCTTCCATCTTGAGTTCTTTAAACTCCTGGTGAATGTGCTCAGCCAACCGCTTAGCCGTTTTTTTTCTTTCCATAGATAACTCTCTTGCAAGAATTTCCATAGCTTGAAAGATGTTAGTCACCTCAGTTTGAAGTGTGGCTATATGTTCGTCTTTTTGTTGCAGCAGCGCTAAGTCTTCTTCTAGTTTCTGTACCAGTCCGATTAATTCTTCAATTGTTTTACCATATTTCTTTTTGAGTCGTTGTAGTCCTGCTAAACGTCGATCAATAACTTCCATCCGCTCTGGATTGGATTCAGCCTGCAAACGAAAATCTCGAAGAGATTGCGTCACCTCCTGCAGCGCAATAGTCGAGGACTCTAACAGCGGCACCCACTCCTGACACTGTAAATCAATCTGGCCAAGCTCCTGTACCCAATTCGTGACATCCTGAAGTTGAGTTAAAATTGAACGGTCACCATCATATAATGCGTCATACGACTGATGAGATAATTCGCCCAATCGCTCACAGTGCTTCAGACGATGATATTCCTGACTCAGCGCTTCCTCTTCCCCGATTTCCAATTGGATTTTCGTTAATTCTTCATATTGAAATTGCAGCATATCTTGACGTGTGGCTTGCTCTTGCAGTCGCTGTTCCAATGCCTCCAATGCTTGCTGTTTGACCTTCCATTCTTCGTAACGGTGTTGATACTTTTCAAGTAAAGAATCTAATCCACCATACCTATCTAATAGATCTAGCTGCGTTTTGGGAGACAACAAGGATTGCTGATCATGTTGGCCATGAATATCCACTAACTGTCGTCCAATATCTTGAATAGTTTGGACCGATGCTAATTGTCCGTTCAGATAACTTCGATTTTTCCCGGAACGAGCAACAATCCGGCGAAGAAAAATGTCTTGTTGATCTGAGAGCAGATACCCATCTTCGCGAAGTTGTAAAACTAAAGGATGAGATTCAGAAAGGGTAAAGCAGGCTTCTAGTAGCGCTTCTTCAGCTCCATATCGAATATGATCCGAAGAAGCCTTGCTTCCAACTAGTAAGAGAAGGGCATCAATAAGCAGAGACTTTCCCGCACCGGTTTCGCCTGTTAACACCAGAAAACCGACAGGCAAAGTCAAATGGAGATGATCAATGAGGGCGAAATTTGAAATTCGCAGCTCGGTTAACATGGCACCGAGTGATCTGCCCTAGGAATTAGGCTGTCGCAGAAGATTCAGATAAAAGTGAGTCAATAATTTCTTTAAATTGTTGTTTGGGTCGTGCCCCAACAATTTTTTCAACAACTTGCCCACCCTTAAAAAAGAGAATACTGGGAATACTCATTATTTGATATTGCCCAGCCACTTCAGGCGCTTCGTCCGTATTGAGTTTCATCACTTTGAGACGGCCTTGGTATTCTTGTGCCAATTCCTCCACGATAGGGGCAACCATTTGACATGGACCGCACCACACAGCCCAGAAATCCACCATGACTACGTCAGAGGACTTCATGACTTCCCCATCCCAATTTGATGCATCAGCTACGGCAACAAGATCAGACACGGACGGCCTCCTTTAGGAAAGATGTAATTGAGAAGCAGGTAACAAGCGCATCGTAAAACTGCCTCCCATAGACTGTCAACTCACAGACCATTCGCTAGGCCATTGCATAATTTAAGCTATATGACTTGCGGAAGATGTCGAAAAAGTTTGAACCACCATGCAGATGAGCTTTTTCTTACCATGTCCATTCTCTAGGCACCCCCGCCCACCAAGAGTTCGGTTGTTCCTTTCGCCAGGCGGCTTGTTGCACCCACAATTCATCTGTCCGTGAACGATTCAGTCGGTTAGCCATTGAGGCAGCAATATCAAATTGTTGACGCAACCCTTCATGAATGAGCTCTTGGGCCATGCGAGGCATCACATTCGGCGGATCAATAATATCAATCACGTCACGTGCTGTTAAATTGAGAGATAATTGTTCCACTTTGACATAATCTTCCTGTTTCACCAAAAAAGCTAAATACCCATCAATGGCTTGATAGACATAGGCCAGATACACATAGGCTTCCACAGAAGGATATTGCTCAATATTTTGCTGACAGGCTTCAATAGCCCGCCGATAATCCCCTGCTTGGACAAACACTTTAGCTTGAGCTAAATGTGGGTTTCCTATTTTTGGGACATGTTCATTCTGCGCCCAAGTACTCGGAATATGGAATATTCCAAACATCACAAGAATAAAGAAAAAAATTGTGAAACATATGCCAAATTGATCGACATTCTTCAATTCTATGGTCTTATGCATAGCATTTCTCCATAGTCCGAATGCATTCATCCTGCCTGCTAAAATTCCGCCCTGAAATATTCTCAAGAATTGTCAGGTTTTTTATCACTATTTGAAGGCTGTGATTTTCCTCTATTTTCAATGATCTAGATGACGTTCGCATAACAATCTTGTCCTTTTGAACTATTTCGCTTCTTCAAAAATAATGACTATTGTTTCTTTTCGCAACCAGGTGTGGCTTTGGATCCGCTTCGTTCTTCTTAGAAGAATATCACTTTTTGAATAATAATACGACCAAAACCCCACCGTTAGAGGCTCTCTTCATTGAGTGGCATACCCCTTGCGATGTTCAGCAGCCAATCACCTTCAACAATAAGTAGTGAAGGGAAAAAGCCTATTGCCTAAGAAGCAACAATCATCAGAAACGAATCCATGCTGCAAATGACACGTTATTTTTCATTACTCCATTTTTGCACGACCATCGTACTCGGAACTGTTGCCCTTTGTCTGGTTCCGCTTTCTCCCACTCCAGCTAATTCAATTGATTTTGCGACAAATCTTTCCTCCTCTTCCACACACCCATATAAAAAAACAGCACAATCCAAGCCCACCCAGGCACCATATTCTGATGATATTCTGGCTGCACTTACCATTTACCTTGAGGCAAGGGGCGAAAGTTTTGCGGGGAAAATGGCAGTGGCTGCGGTTATCCGCAATCGAATGACCCATAGATTCCACAGCGATGGAACGGTAAGGGGAACCGTACTACGAGCCTTTCAGTTTGAACCCTGGATCGGACGTTCACCCGAAGAGGTCACGTTTATGCCCAGCAATAGAAAAATGCAGGAAAGCTTATTGGCCTGGGAACTGGTGCAAGATGGGAGAAATGTTGTAGATGGCGCGGTACTTTTTTATAATCCTACTCTCGTCAATGCGCCCCGTTGGGCTGAAGTGCACCGCAAGGTCGCAAAAATTGGAGAGCATGAATTTTTTAATTCTCACCGTATTTAATGAGAATTAAACAACAGCAGCCTTTCGTAAATTTCGGGGACGGCCCTTCTTCTGAGACCCATTTTCAATCCCATCTAAGAGCACACGTAATTGTCTCAGCGCTCCAGAATGTACACGGCATACACCTGATTCCGTTAAACCCAAACGAACCCCAATTTCTTTCATCGTCATGCCTACATGATAATACAATTTCAATACCTCTTGCTGTCGAGCTGTTAAGGTCACTAAGGCAGCTTGCAACGACGCCTTCATTTCAGCATCAACACAAGCGGCGAATGGATCATGATGATCCTGGTCAGGCAATACATCACGGAGAGTCGAACCATCTTCTCCTTGTCCCACAGGCTCATCTAAACTGACCAGTCGTGGATCACAAGCGGCTAATCCTTCTAACTCTTCTTGGGGCACTTTTAATGCTTTGGCGACTTCAGGAATGGATGGCGAGCATCCATACTTTTGAATATAGTCATCAACATACTGTCGAATTTGCTCCCGTCGCGCCCGAACTGATCGAGGCACCCAATCCATTGAACGAATCTCATCCAACATCATGCCACGAATACGATATTCCGCAAACGTACGAAATTTAATATCTCGCGTAGGATCAAAGCGTTTTAGAGCGCTTAGGAACCCCATTGCCCCGGCACTCGTTAAATCTTCCACATCCAAAGAAAAAGGATTCTTGATCGCCATGGCCCCCGCCATTCTCCGAATAATGGGAAGAAACTCCTCCAACAATGCATTCAATTCTTCCTGGCTCAGCTGAGAATAATACGTCTCTGCCTCGCAAGGCTCTACGACCTTTTCTGCTAGGCAGGCAATACCCGTTCCCCAAGGTTTTACGTTGCCCCCATGAGAGGATTGTCTGTGTTCGTTCATGTTCTGGTCTGTCCTTTCTGACCAAAAAAAAGCGCCAAATTCCGAGGAATAGGCGCATAAACGAACGTCAGACTTCATACAGTTCGGTAACCAGACTAACCCTGAACATACGACTGGTTCAGGGTCTCTTGGCTTTGCGCCCTACCCTCGCGGATAGTTTGCCCTTGTCACCTGTTCAATAAATTACTCTAAGGCGTACACCTCTTAGTTGGATTTCCCATATAGCTCTCTTGCTTGCTGTCCACTATTTTTCCCATTTCTTGATTGTTCTCTTTCTCCCATATTTCCGCCCGTGCTGATGTTATCGGGACAAGGCTTTTTGGAATTAAGGAAAAAACTTGACGGGGAAAGAGAAAAACATAGAAATTCAAAAATCCCTAAGAATTTAGATACAATTCCATAATATTATTTAAGCCAATACAGAGAATTTTAGGGATATTTATTTCAATTTAAGAAATAAATTCACGCCAACCATAAAAAACATTCCAGTCGCAATCCAACTGCCAACAAAAGGCATCACAGCCCCATTCTGTCCTAATACCGTCCCAACCGAATGCACCGCCCAAAACAGAAAGCCTATGGCTAATGTTTGCCCTACTCCCTTCGCCGCTCCCACACTCCGTTGCCCACTCCCACGCAAACTAATGGACACACCCAAGAGGGTCATGACAAGCGGAACAATCGAATAGGCCACACGCGCCCAATAATCAGCAATATATCGCTGAGGATTATGTCCATCTCTTGTGATACGCTCGATATGCTCCTTCATCCGATCCAATGTCATATTTTTAGGATTTTGGAATAACCAATTCTGAAAATCTTCAGGCGTCAGAGGAAGAGTCAGCATACGATGAGGCAGTTCCGTTTTGGCCACACGACCATCTTTCATAACGGTACGCTGCACAACCTGCTTCATTGTCCATTCGCCTTGAGAAAACGTCGCCTGCTCACCCTCAACAATCTCGGCAAGCCGAAAAGGCTTAGTCAACGTATAATGGTGAATCCCCGTGACCTGTTGTCCATCTGATTGCACTGAATCAATCTGAACTAATTGTGTCTGCCCAATACGAAGCCAGAGACCATCCGGAGCAGACATCAAGGCTTCGGGTTTGTGTTCTATCAATACCGATTTCACATATTCAGCTTGTAGATTGGCCAAAGGGATAAAGACTGCCGTCAAACTAAAGGTGATGGCGCTCACAAAAAGGCCAAAGGCAAAAAATGGCGCAGCTATTTGATAAAAGCTTAAACCACAGCTCCGCATAGCAGTGATTTCTCGAGTTCGATTTAAGCCTCCGATCGTTAAAATTGACGCCATTAATACCCCAAGCGGGGCTAATAAAAAAGCGATCTCTGGAATGCGATACACAAAGAAACTCAAGACCAGAGACAGGTCTACATCATATTTAAGAAATTTCCGTAGCTTCTCAAAAAAATCGACGACAAGATAAATCGTGAGCACGGTGGCCATACAGAGCAGAAAATTGCGAGCAAACTTTCCCAGCACATACCAAAAGATTTTTCGCATATTCTTATTCTATTCGCATCGCAAACCAGCCATCAGAATTTTCGAGCCTGGTTCAACATCCCAATAGTCATACATACCAAAAGGACATTTGGCAGCCATGCCCCAACGAGTGGAGGCAGCCCTCCGGTGGTTACAAGATATTCGCCCAGAACATTGAGCATATAAAATCCAATGATCACCAACACGCCAATCGCAAATCCTCCAGCACGACCTGATCGTTTTGAGACAATGCCAAGGGGCACACCTAAGAGTCCCAATACAAAGGTGCTTACAGGAAACGCCGTATCTTTGTGATATTCAATCAATCGTCGCAGTGTGCCGGAATCCTTGCCACCAGAAGTTTCCAATTTTTCTAGTAGTTCCTCATAACTTTTCCGCTTGGCCCTAGCTTTGGCGGATTTAAAGGGTGAAGGCATCCAAAAGTCGTAGGTTTGAAAAGTGACTCGATGAAATGCGGACCCATTCTCTGGAATCTGGTGAATGGCTCCATCAAACAGACGAATACCCATTTGGCGACGTTCATTCTGTTTCAACATTTGAAATTGTTCCGCCACTATGATTAAGGGTTGAGCCGGATCCCGTTGATCGGAAATAAACACTCCTTTTCTTTTCTCCCTCTCTCCATGACGATTGGGCACGTAGACCATCAGGCCAGGAATTGGTTCATTAAACACGCCCGAATCCACCCCTAGAGTCATTTCATCCTCAATCAGACTCAAAGCCAACGTCTTCAAGGAAATATTGGCCCAAGGCTGGCCCCATTGGGACAACACCATGGTTAACAAAAACACCATGCCCGAAAAGACCACCACGGGAATATTAATTCGCCAAAACCCGACACCAACAGCTCGTAGAGCAATGATTTCATTATCGAATGACATGCGATTAAAAGCTGAAATGGTGGCAATCAAACAGGCAATGGGAAGAGTCAAGACGAGAAACGACGGGAAGAGATGCATAATGATGTTGCCCAAAGAGGCAAGACTAATCCCGCGAGAAATGACTAAATCCACCAACCGCAACATTTCTTTGGTAAAAATGATAAAGCACAACCCGAAGAGACTCGTTAAAAACGGAGGGAGTAACTCTAGGAAAATGTACCGGTCGAGAAGTCGTGTCAATGCTGTGAGCGGAACGAGAAATGAAGGGATGGGGAGAAATTCTTCACTATGTTTTGTCTACATTCACTATATCTCAGCCACATGGTCGAGTTCCCAGTCTAAGCAATGGCTTGGGAAAGTATTCTCACCCTACCAAAATATCATGCTGCCATTTATTGACAGATTTTTCAAACTATGCTAAATCTTTCCTCGCTGTTTTAAAGGTAATAAGAAGTGAAAGATTGATTATGCTGTGAAGCCGCAAAAGGAACAGTCTCCTTTTCCGGCTTTTTCTTTTTTTAACCAAGATACTAATTTCTCACATAATTTTTCCCACTGCGAGCAAGGGAGGCATAATCGTGAAAAGCAAGGGAACCGTCAAATGGTTTAATGATCGTAAAGGGTTTGGCTTTATTCAGGTTGAAGGCGGACAGGATGTCTTTGTCCATTATTCCGCTCTTCAAGAAGAGGGATTTAAATCCCTAAAAGAAGGCGAATCCGTTGAATTTGACTTGGTAGAGGGTGCCAAGGGTCCTCAAGCTTCTAATGTGACAAAATCTGGGATTGCACAGCCGTCCTAGTTACGGCTGATATTCAGATTCATTCCGTCAAGTACTTGGATAAAGGTTTTCTCCTCAGGCCTTATCGCGTTCTTTCCGCAAGGGAGATTCGCATCAGTCTTGTTTGTTGATGTGTATTTTTCTTGACTTCCTTCTTTTTCCCCTGATAGACTTCACGCCTAAGTCATTGTATTTATTGGAAAATTTAAGAAATTATATGGTATTTTTTTAGGGGAACGATATGACCACTAATTTTTTTAAGGTTTTATTTTTTGGACAGGGCCCACAGCTCAACATCTTAACCATTGATAGTGAGAACGAGGACTGGGGAGCGGGGCAAGGTGAAGATGACCAACTTCCTCCCGCACCCTCTAATGTTCATGCAAAACCCGATCATGGTCGAACGACCATTACGTGGGACCCTGTTCCTGACGCTCTCTATTATAATTTATATTTTGTCACCACCAAGGGTGTAGAAATTAAACCCTGTGATCTTGCCCGTCCTATTGCGTCCCCTGAAGACTTTGCCGCTACCGTAGGCATAAAGAAAGATACAGCCAACTGTATAGAAGGCGTTGCTTCCCCACATGTCCATAACGATTTAAGTAATAATCTCTGTTATCACTATGCCATAACGGTTGTCACAGAAGGTGGGGAAAGCCTTCTATCTGAAGAAGTCATGTCCATTCCTTCACCCTACCTCACGGTCATGCAATTTGGGTGTGAAGGTGTTGATGATGGTGAATTTAAATCTCCCACCGGCATTGCCATCGACAAAGACGGCAATATCTATGTGGGTGATACAGACAACCATTCTATTCAGAAATTTGACAAAACTGGAAAATTTCTTGCCCGGTGGGGAGAAGAGCCTGATTCAATTGAAGGAAGCTTTTATTACCCTCGCGGGATCACCACATCTCCCGATGGTGAGGTGTATGTGGCTGATAGCGGCAATAATCGCATTCAAAAATTTGACTCTGATGGAAATATCATCAACGCCTGGGGGAAATTTGGCTTTGCCTGGAGAGGCGCGGAAGCAGGAAAGTTTGATGTCCCTTGGGGGGTGACCACAGATGCACAAGGCAATCTCTTTGTATCTGACACCAGTAACGCCCGAGTGCAAAAATTTCTGCCAGATGGGACTCCCGTTCTCACCTGGGGCCGAGATGGTGGGTACGATGGCGCATTCTTTTATCCCCGTGGACTGGCAGTAGATTTTGTCGGCAACACCTATGTAGCTGACGAAGGAAACCATCGCATTCAAAAATTCGACTCTCGTGGGAATTTCCTTTTGAAATGGGGGAAAGAAGGAAGTGCTCCTGGTCAATTTAAATCTCCTTGGGGCGTAGCTTGCGATCCCTTAGGTTTTATCTATGTGGTTGATAGCGGAAATCATCGAGTGCAAAAATTTGAACCTAATGGCACATATCTTTGTTCTTGGGGGAATCGCGGCCTGACTGAAGGACAATTGAATTTTCCTTCAGGCATTGCCATAGATAAAGAAGGCTATGTGTATGTGATCGATAGCGGCAACCATCGATTAACAAAATTTGCTCCCACTGAAGAAGAATTAAATCGAGGACGGGAAGAAAAACCTCAAGCTGCTGACCTTTCGGCTCCCATTAACTTGGCCGTCAAACCTGGTGATACCGAAAACATCTTGAGTTGGTTAGAAGTTCCCGGTGCTGTCAGCTACAACCTCTACTTTAGCACTAACCCTGACCTTACTATTGAAACGTCAACTAAAATTGAAGGCGTCACAACACCATACATTCACAGTGGATTAACCAACGGCACACCATATTTTTACGCCATGACAGCCGTGACAGAAGAAGAAACCGAAAGTGAACTGTCTCAAGAGCAAACGGCCGTACCAGTTCTCATTGACATTGCCGCCCCACAAAATCCCGATATTGTTCTCAACCATGGGGCTTATATGACCAATAGTCCCGATATGGTAGCTACAATTTCAGCAAAAGATGTGGATAGCGGTGTTGCAGCATATTTCATCTCTGAAAATCCTATGACTCCGAGCGCGACAATGCCTGGATGGGTAGAAGTCGAACCAGAACAAAAATTTGGCGCTACCATTCCTTTCACGACCTCGCCTGGAGACGGCACAAAAACAGCCTATGTTTGGTTCAAGGATGCCAATAACAATGTGTCGGTTCCAGCTAGTGCCAATATTCTTCTGAATACGTCTGGCTATATTTGTGTTGCCAAATGGGGACAAGCCGGCCGTGGAGCCTCATTACTCCATGGGGGTGAATTCATTGCCCCGATGTATGGTATGGCCATTGATCGACAAGGCTCCATATTTGTCGTCGATAACGGAAATAATCGTATTCAAAAATTTGACCGGAACGGCAACTTCATTCTTCTATGGGGAAACTTTGGGGCAGCCAACAGCAATTTTAATAACCCAACAGGAATTGCCACTGATGCCAGCGGAAATGTGTATGTCGCCGACACAAACAACCATCGCATTCAGAAATTTGACGGGAAGCTTGGACAATATCAAATGAAAATTGGGTCACGTGGAAATGGCGAAGGCCAATTCAATGCCCCATGGGGTGTGGCAATCGACCGTGTACGCGGCTACCTCTATGTTGTTGATAGTGCTAATTTCCGAATACAAAAATTCGATGAGACGGGAGAATTCATCATGCAATGGGGCAGCTTTGGCAATAACGATGGCCAATTTTACTTTGCCAGAGGTATCGCTGTGGATCAAACAGATGGGACCGTGTATGTCGTTGACATGGGAAATCACCGTGTACAAAAATTCGACACCAGCTCGAATGTGCTGCCTCAATTACTCACAAAATGGGGCGGGGGACTCGGCCCCGGCCATGCTAGTAGTGCGCGGGCTCAAGAACCAGGACAATTTCGTTCACCCTGGGGCATTGCAATTGATGAAGCTGGCGATGTCTTTGTGAGTGATACGGGCAACCAACGTCTTCAAAAATTTGATCGAGATGGTAATTTCGTTACCCAGTGGGGAGGATTTGGTACCAATCAAGGGCAATTCAATTTCCCATATGGCTTAGGAGTTGATAGCAGGGGGCATGTTTTTGTGGTAGATAGTGGGAATATGCGGGTTCAAGAGTTCATGCCGGCTGAAGAAGCTGAAGATCACTTTCAGGAAGAAGAGGCCATGGCCTTTATTCCTGAAGCTGCGGAATAAGGCACCAAGCATAATTCAACAAGATGACTCAATTATCAACCAACATGACGATGCAAGCGGCCTTGAACTGTTCCATTAGCTCAAGCCCTACAAATTGTCAGCTTCCTTGTTAGCGGAAGCTATATAACGAAGCGGCATTTTCTCCAAATCTTTCAAACACAAGAATTTTTGTATTTCTGAACCTGCAGATTGACTGCATTCCAGAAGAAATTTATCATGAAGCTCACTCCTTTTTTGGAATAGTATAAGATGCGCTTTACTTGCGAGAGCATTTAGATACACCTAAAGACATTGCACCATGTGGGATCAACAATTACGAGTCGGACTCACGTTTGATGATGTCGTCTTAACGCCACGCCACTCAAAGATTCTTCCAACCGACGTAGAGACAAGCACTCTGCTCACCAAAAATATTCGTATCAATATCCCTATATTGAGCGCCGCGATGGATACTGTTACAGAAGGGCGTTTGGCCATTGCTTTAGCTCGAGAAGGTGGCCTAGGGATTATTCACCGCGCACTCTCTCCTGATGCACAAGCAGCAGAAGTGGACAAGGTCAAAAAATCAGAAAGTGGAATGATTCTTTCCCCCATTACAATATCCCCTAACCATACCATTCGCGATGCCCATCACCTCATGGCCACATATCGCATCTCTGGAATTCCTGTCACGCAAGGGAAAAAATTGGTGGGCATATTGACCAATCGTGACCTACGATTTGAAAACAGGATGGATATTAAAATTTCTCAGGCCATGACAAAAGACAAACTCGTGACCGCACCAGAAGGCACCAGTCTAGAAAAAGCCCAGGCCATTCTCCATGAACATCGTATCGAAAAATTACCAGTCGTGAATGACCAATTTGAATTGATGGGATTAATTACCATCAAAGATATACAAAAAAAGATCAAGTATCCTTTTGCCTGCAAGGATGATCATGGACGTTTGCGAGTCGGCGCAGCCGTTGGAATCGGCCCAGATGTTGAAGATCGCATTGAGCGCCTTCTAAAAGCAGGCATTGATGTATTAGTAGTAGATACCGCTCATGGCCATTCCCAGAGCGTCATCGACAAGGTCAAAACGATTAAAACGCAGTACCCAAACTTAGAGCTTATTGCCGGAAATGTGGCAACAGCGGCAGCAACCAAGGACTTAATTGCCGCCGGAATTGACGCCATCAAAGTTGGCGTTGGGCCCGGATCCATTTGTACTACTCGAATCGTCTCCGGCGCTGGCGTTCCTCAGCTCACGGCAGTCGCCGATTGCGCCAGCGTCGCAAAGGAACATGGAGTCCCATTAATTGCTGACGGAGGCATTAAATATTCCGGCGATGTGACCAAAGCACTAGCAGCTGGAGCCTCATCGATTATGATTGGCTCCCTCTTTGCCGGCACGGAAGAATCACCAGGAGAAACCGTCCTCTATCAAGGCCGCACCTATAAGGAATATCGAGGCATGGGCTCTCTTGGAGCCATGGAACGCGGCGGGAAAGATCGCTATTTTCAAGAAGGCCGGGAAAATTCAAAGCTTGTACCAGAGGGCATCGAAGCTCGAGTTCCCTATAAAGGAAATTTGTCTGTCCTGATCTACCAACTTGTCGGTGGGCTGAAAGCCGGGATGGGATATTGCGGATGCCGAACGATCCCAGAATTACAGCGTGACGCGCAATTTATTCAACTCACCTCTGCGGGTCTGCGCGAAGCCCATGTCCATGATGTCATCATCACAAAGGAGGCCCCGAATTATCGGGCTGACTAGGATTTTGTTCCCACCCAGGAACTCAAGTCTTTGGTCCTTGCTGCTATACGGCTATGCATTCCCACCATGATACCATTGTCATCTTGGACTTTGGGTCACAATACACGCAACTCATCGCACGCCGGATTCGGGAATTTCAAGTCTATTCCATTATTCTCCCAGCTCATTCCCCCGTACAAGAAATCCTTTCACATCAACCAAGGGGATTAATTTTTTCTGGTGGGCCAGCCAGTGTGGCCCATGCCCATGGCCCGAAGCTAGACAAGAAAGTTTTCCAACTAGACATTCCTATTCTTGGAATCTGCTATGGGATGCAACTCATCGCACACCATTGTGGTGGAACTGTGACGCCTAGCTCAAAACGAGAATTTGGCAGAGCCAATCTCCAGATTACCGATAAGACTGATTTATTTAAAGGAATAAAAAGCAAAAAGCCTTTTTCCGTCTGGATGTCTCATGGAGACTCCGTAAATCGACTTCCCCAGGGATTTCAGAAAATTGCCCATACTCCTCATGCACCAATCTCAGCTATGAGAAAAGCAAAAGGCTCTCAACAACTCTTTGGCATTCAATTCCATCCTGAAGTCGTCCACACTCAGCATGGGGCCACAATACTCAAGAATTTTGCTTGTCATATTTGTCATTGCAAACCGACATGGACCATGGACTCCTTCATCGATCAGGCTATCACCGAGATCAGACAAACGGTCGGTCAAAGCAAAGTGATCTGTGCTCTTAGTGGTGGAGTTGATTCAACCGTCGCAGCCACTCTTGTTCACCGAGCCATTGGACAGCAACTGACCTGCTTGTTCATCGATAACGGCTTCATGCGCAAAGATGAGGTTCGCCAGTTACAACAAACGTTTGAGGCAACAGACCACATTCCTGTGCGTATCACTAATCATGCATCCACATTTCTCTCAGCTCTTGGACGCACGATCAACCCCGAACGCAAACGAAAAATCATAGGACGACAATTCATTAAAGTTTTCGAATATGAAGCTGCCTCCTTAGGTATCGTCAATTTTTTGGTACAGGGCACTCTCTACCCAGATGTCATCGAAAGCCTTAGCGTCAATGGCCCCTCAGCTACAATAAAATCCCATCACAATGTGGGTGGCCTTCCCAAGCGGATGAAATTTAAATTAATAGAACCATTTAAAGAACTTTTCAAAGATGAAGTCCGCCAATTAGGATTAGAACTTGGCTTGCCCGAACACATTGTTTGGCGACAACCATTTCCTGGTCCAGGGCTGGCCATTCGCATTCTTGGTGCCGTCACATCTGAGCGACTAACCATTCTCCGGGATGCCGATGCCATTGTTCGAGAAGAAATTGAACAGGCCGGATTATCTCAAAGTATTTGGCAATTTTTTGCCGTATTGTTGCCGATACAAACAGTTGGAGTTATGGGTGATCAGCGCACGTATGAATTTGTCATCGCTATCCGTGCTGTCACGAGCTCAGATGGCATGACTGCTGATTGGGCAGATATTCCTCACCCCGTCTTAGCCAAAATGTCCAATCGCATTATCAACGAAGTGCATGGCGTTAATAGGGTTGTGTACGATATTAGCTCAAAACCCCCGGCCACAATTGAGTGGGAATGATGATGGCTACAGAAGAAAAAATGGTCCGCTTGCAAAAAATTATCGCAGGATCTGGGCTCTCTTCTCGTAGAAAAGCGGAAGACTTCATCCGGCATGGCCTGGTCACCGTGAACGGCGAAACGGTCATGACCTTGGGCACTAAAGTTGACCCTGTTCACGATCATATTAAAGTGAATGGCCGCCATTTAAAATCGAAGCAACCGGACATGTTTGTCATGCTCAATAAACCCATCGGCTATCTAGCCACCTTACATGATCCAGATGGTCGCGCAACCATTAAGCAGTTGCTACCCAAACCATCGCTGCGACTCTTTCCCGTCGGTCGATTGGATGTTGATAGTGAAGGCCTATTGCTCCTTACCAATAATGGGGATATCGCGCAAGCCTGTCTCCATCCAAGGTATCATGTTCAAAAAACTTATCTGGCAAAAATCAAAGGAGTGTTAGAAGACAGCCACCTTCAACAACTGCGTCGCGGTGTCACCTTAGATGACGGTCCAACGGCTCCAGCTAAGGTGAAAAAAGCAGGAAAAGCTCAAGCCAATTCCTGGATTGAAATATCCATTCACGAAGGGCGCAAGCATCAAGTCAAACGGATGTTTGAACATGTTGGCCACCCCGTGATTCGCTTAAAACGCATTCAATTTGGCCCCCTGAATCTCGGAAAACTGCTTCCAGGGAAGACGCGATATTTAACTGATAGTGAAGCCAATGATCTTCGACAGCTATTGACCACGACCGCAATACATGCAAAACCCACAAAAAAATCATCCAAGACCAAGGGGAAAATTCCTCAAAAGAATCTCGACACACAGCGACATTCACAACGACGCCAGATAAGAACACGCTAACTTCTTATTAATTTCGTAGAACATTCATACGCCTTATGCTCACAAATCTGATCGGCACCACTCACATACATCAGCAAGAGGTTTTTTTGTGATACGCACTCACCATTGCGGGGAACTCTCACTCGACCACGTCGGGAAAATGGTCACCTTAGCCGGATGGGTCGCCAGCCGCCGTGACCATGGCGGGGTGATCTTTATTGATATTCGAGATCGATATGGACTTACACAAATTGTATTCGACTCAGAAGAAAATGCTGCTCTTCATACTATCGCAAACCGCCTACGAAACGAATATGTCATTAAGATTACCGGGAAGGTGTCTGTCCGACCTGAGGAATCACTTAATCAGAATATCCCAACAGGGAGCGTCGAAATTCGAGCTACTACTCTGGACCTACTCAATGAAGCCGCTCCCTTACCCTTTTCCATTGAAGAAGAAGTCCAGGCATCAGAATCCCTTCGGTTAGAACATCGCTATCTGGATCTTCGCCGACCCCAAATGCAACAGCTTCTTCAACTCAGAAGCCAAGTGTCACACCTCACGCGCCAATACTTGCATACACATCAGTTTATTGAAGTTGAGACACCCATTTTAACCAAAAGTACACCCGAAGGCGCTCGCGACTATCTTGTACCCAGCCGAGTCAACCCTGGACATTTCTTTGCCCTTCCACAATCGCCACAACTCTTCAAACAAATTCTGATGATCGGAGGCCTGGATCGCTACTTTCAGATTGCTAGATGTTTTCGTGATGAAGACTTGCGTCTCGATCGTCAGCCGGAATTCACGCAGATTGATCTCGAAATGTCCTTCGTCGATCGTGAAGATATTCTCCAGCTTACCGAAAACCTCATCCGGCTTGTTTTCAAAGAGACCAAGCAAATTAACCTCTCTGATCCCTTCCCCCGACTGTCGTTTGAGGAAGCCATGAATCGCTATGGGACTGACAAGCCGGATCTCCGTTTTGATTTGCCATTACACGACCTCTGTGATTTTTCCAAATCCTGCGATTTTCAAGTTTTTCGTCGCGCAGTGGAAGACGGAGGCCTGGTTAAAGGCCTCATCATCCCAAATGGTGCCGCATTTGCCAGAAATCGAATTGATAAATTAATAGAGACAGCAAAGGAGTTTGGGGCAAAAGGGCTGGCCTGGCTTAAAATTACCGAAGATGGACAACTGGATTCATCAATTGCAAAGTTTTTTAAAGGAGAAGCCTTACAAAACGCGCTGCCTTCAGCCAAACCTGGAGACCTGCTGATTTTCGTGGCAGATCAAGCCGAAGTTGTGCATCAAGTCCTCGGACGCTTGCGGCTTCTTCTTGGCGAAGAATTGAAGTTGATCGATCACACACGGTGGGAACCCATGTGGATCCTAGATTTTCCTATGTTTGAATTTGATGAAGACACTCAGCGACATGTGGCTCTTCATCACCCCTTTACTGCCCCACACCCAAAAGACAGTGAACTGTTAGAGAGTGCCCCCTTACAAGCTAAAACATTAGCCTATGATCTGGTACTCAATGGCTTTGAACTTGGAGGAGGGAGTATCCGTATCCATTCGCCCCAGATACAGGCAAAAGTTTTTGACTTACTCAAAATTTCTAAAACCGAAGCTCACGAAAAATTTGGCTTTCTGCTGAATGCACTAGAGTCTGGCGCACCACCTCACGGGGGTATTGCGTTAGGGTTAGATCGGGTGATTATGCTTTTAGGACAAACTGAATCCATTCGAGACACCATTCCATTCCCTAAAACACAAAAGGCACAGTGTCTCATGACACATGCGCCTTCTACTGTTGCCCAAGAACAACTACAAGAACTCTCAATTCGTACGACAGCCAAAAAGCCGTCACCAGGCTCTTAAACTTTTACGATATCGATGACGATTGAGTGCAGCCCTGTAGCTCCGGCAGGCTGTGGCCGAGTAATCTCTGCTGTTTGGACTTTTCCTTTCACATCAATAGCCCGCACTGACACCATATGTTTCCCCGCCTTGGGCACCTCCCAATCATAATTCCAAATTACCCAGGTATAAGGCGAAAGTGGGGTCTCCAAGTCAGCAGGCACCCAAGTTTTTTCCTGATCAAAGCTTAGGTGCACCTCTTGTATGGTTTCCGGTCCACCAAAGGCAATCCCTCGTAATCGTTGAGCTTGTCCCTGCAACGATTGATAATGCCCTGGGCTATCAATGCGGGAAAAAATATGGATGGTGCCATCATCCGTCCAACCTTTTCGTTGCCAATAGCCCTTGTAATCTCCATTATACACTTCAATTTCCGTTATCCACTTCACGTTCTTAATCCCATATAATCCCGGCACAATAAGCCGAACAGGAAATCCATGATCTTTGGGAAGCTTTTCTCCATTCATCAAATACGCCAACATCACATCATCTTCCATAGCTCTCGTAAACGGAATACTGTCGTGATACCCATCGGCCCCTCGAAAAATGACATCTCGCGCCATTTCTTCATCAACACCGACATCTGTCAAAAGTTTTTTGAGAGAAATTCCTCGCCACATGGCCGTTCCCAAACTACTGCCACCAGGAAGGGTATCAATACACATCAACGTCACGGCTTGATCAAAAGATTCACGATTTAATAGATCGCGCCATTTCATCACCGTAGGATTTTGCACAACACCTTTCACCAACATCTGCCATTGTTCAACATCTAAATCACGTGTGAAGTTATAAGACCCTTCATTGTAATTCACACGATAGAATTTATCATTCGGGGTGAAATACACCGTATCTCGAGGGGGAACCGCAAACATCGATCCTAAATCACAACCAGGCAAGGCCAAACTCGCTGTGGCAAGACTGCTGAGAGTAAACAGTCCACGTCGAGATATCGACAAAGAAAATGGGGATGATGGATTAAAAGGCATAAGTAATATCGTTATTATCCGATGTTCCTCTTCTCTACACAAGGTTCAAGGAAGAACACTTTCCTCGCGATAAATTAGTATCAATACAAACATCACTTGCTCTTACGTAAAATTTACCCTAGGGTATTCATCCAAGGAAATGGGAACATTTTCCCTCTAATGTCTATTTCCAACCAAAGGATTGAGCTATGAAGCATGGAATGCTTATCTCTCCGGTGAAGGTTTTTTTTCTCGCATTAATAAATGCATTACTCCTTCCCACAATAGGTTCAGCCGTAGAATTCGTTATTGTCGGACCGCGAGCCGTCGGGATGGGAGGGGCAGGCGTCGCTGTCACCACCGATTCACTGGCCACTTATTGGAACCCCGCCGGCCTGGCCGTTAAGGAAACCGTCGATATCCGCATCCAGGTTTCAGGGCAGGGCATCGATCGGCTAGGAATTCGTGAAACCCTGGAAGATATTGATGACATTGACGATACTGACACCTCAACAGCGAATCAAGCTCGACTCCAAGACCTCTTGGATGATCTCAATGGGGCCTCACTTTCTGCATTGGCAGCTGCTGGGCTGTATGTCAAAGGGCACTGGGGAGATCATGTCTTTGGGATGAATATTTCTGATGTGGGAACCGGCGGCTCTTTTAATTCTACCCCCTTAACGGCTGTTGTTGCAGGAAGTCAATTGGATATTACCGGGGAACTGCAGGTGAATTTCCTAGAAGCTCGACAATTGGCGTTATCCTATGCCTACGCCTTTTGGGAAAAGAAAATTTCGTTGGGGGTGACGGGAAAGATTATCAAAGGCGTAGCCTACAGTCGTGGGGTAGATGTGGATGATTCGGAAGATAGCTTTGACATTTCAGATGAGCTCAAAGACGCAGAAAAATCTTATGAGTTTGGCATCGATATTGGGGCGTTGATTCACCCTATTTCCTGGTTCAAAGCAGGCATTGTTGGAAAGGATCTCAATAAACCGTCATTCAAGGCCCCGGGTGGAGGAAAATTTAAATTACGTCCACAGGTACGCGGCGGAGTTGCCTTTATCCCTTTTTCTGCCACGATCATCACATTTGATGCCGACCTCACAAAAAATAAAACGCTCGTACCGGGAATCAGAAGTCGCGTTCTGAGTCTTGGCATTGAACAAGGCCTATTGAACATATTCTTTCTCCGGGCAGGTGCTCTTAAAAATGTGGAAGATGCCAAAACACGCGCAACCCCAACCGCCGGATTAGGGATTCATCTGGGAGCATTTCATTTTGATATAGGAGGAGGCTATGATTTTGATGATCGCGGTGCTTTAGGATCATTCTCACTCGCACTCACATTCTAAAATCTCCTAGAATCCAAAACCTATCCGCTCATTCCCACTTTTCGTTTGCCGCAAACGAAAGGTGGAAAGACCAATCCTAAAGATAAAAATAGCTCTTAGAACCTACGCTCCTATCGTCCCGCTGAGAAGAGCCTAGTCGCAACTCAGAAAGTTTTCACCTAACATTGTATTCCACATTCTTTCTCCGCAAAATCTCATATTTGAATTCGGCAGAATACCCCCCTGGTTTCCTCACTTCACAAATTGCTACTCATCTCGAACAATCCACAATCACCTGTCCATCCTTACCGTAAGAAACCGCGTCTTACTACCCCTTAACACCCAGGAATAACTCAATTCTTTATTGTGATTGTTAGCTCGATTACCGGGTTATCAGAAAGGATGAAGATTTCTTCATTATTCCTTCATGAGGCCCTCATGTTTAGGGGATAACCTGTATTCATAGGTCAACAGAACCATTTGCATTCTTATCAAGGAGGTTTTGCTATGAAACGTTTCCATTCAATGCTGGTAACCATGCTCATCTCTGGAGTGTTATTAACAGGGGGTTTAGCCCTCAGTTCGGAGGGTATGAAAGAGAAAGAGTTCATACCAGCCAAACTGTCTATGGAGGAAGCGATCACCACAGCCAAGACCAAGTTTCCTGGTCAGGCCCTCGAAGCAGAACTTGAAAACGAAGATGGCCAAGCGGTGTATGAGATTGAAATTGCCAGTACAACTGGGACGGCAACTGAAATCAAGATTGATGCCCAGTCAGGTGAGATCTTGGACAGTGAGAGCAAGAATGACGATGACCATAAACAGCAAAAATCTGAAGCAGAAGACCACGATTAACCATCCGGCACACTGGCTCAGTGAGCCAGTGTGCGCCATGGCATTTCAATACTCGCACAAATGAAACGCCACTATTGGCAAAGGCCGCAGAAAACAGGGAGAGATACCATGAATAAAGATTTGAAACATGTAAAAGTTGGGCTAGCCCTTGTAGTATTTGGGCTCTTATTTGGCGTCATCATGGGAATGACCTTTGGAATCAATGAGGATATTTTCAAAAATTACATTTCGGAAGGCATTGCGGCCAACCCAACGGTCCATGATCCAAAAGCCAAGACAAGATTTGGCGCTATGCACAACGCGCACATTTTCACGCCACAGGCATCGCTGCCTTCGCTCTGAGATTGGTTTTTCTGGTGATGTTTTCTGACCTCAAACCAAAAATGAAAACTATTTCCTCATTATTCCTTGGCCTGAGCAGCTTCTATCCATTTGCCTGGCTCACGATGTATATTTTCGCACCCTCGATCGGACGAAGTGCCGCACATTCTCATGTTCTAACAGAGATATTTGCCGCACTTGGCGTTGGTGGGTTACTTCTGGGATGTTTTTTCGTCATTGGAAATGTCTTTTTAGGATTATTCCGTGAGCCATCTGTAAAGTCTTGAGATTATTTTGCCAGCACTAAAGATCGCAAAAATTTCCATTGAGCATTGCGAAATTTCACTAGGAAGTTTACATTCCTTTTCCAACAATCATGCGAATTCTATTAGTGGAAGACGACTCAGGAGTGGCAGGGTTTATTATGAAGGGATTAACTGAGGAACGGTACGCCGTCGATTTGAGCACCGATGGAGAAGATGGGCTCGTGATGGCTAACGCGATTCCCTATGATCTGATCATTTTGGATGTCATGTTGCCCAAACTTGATGGGATGTCGATCTGTCGACGCCTTCGAAGCCAGGGGAAAACAGTCCCGATCATTCTGTTGACGGCAAAAGATGCCATTGAGGACAGGGTCACCGGGTTGGACATGGGAGCCGATGACTATCTCACCAAACCCTTCGCCTTTCCTGAACTCTTGGCCAGGATCCGTTCCTTGCTTCGGCGAGGCAGTGGAAAAACTGCCACTCGACTCAAAGTCGCAGACTTGGAAATGGACCCCGTGACTCACCAGGTTTGGCGCGCGGGACAAGAACAGACACTCACAAACAAAGAATATGCGAGATGGCTCTATGGTTGACTCCGGTGGACTAGCTCGTCAAGAGTTAATGGCGCTTTATTCGCTGAGATTCCAAGGAGGGTCTGCAACGCGGCCATCGGCGTTTTGCGGCGGTTGAAGCGGAACACAAACTCATCAAGATAGCTCTGGAGATACTTTGGCTCCACTCCATGATGCGTGCCAATGAGCCACGTTTTGAGATTACTGAAGACCCGGTGGATATGGGGCGCCACTTTGTGCGCTCGCTCCGGGGTGCGAACCATTCGCACACGATGCTTGTACCCGACCAACGCTGCATCAGAATACCCGCGCCACCCATCCGTTCGGAGTGTGGAGTTGGCCTCAATATTTGCCCTCAAAAACCCACGAATGCTGAGCTCGCCTGCATCCTTCAGGATTGAAAGACGCAATCGACCTGTCCGTTCAGATCGTTTCCCTTTTTTGTCGGTATAGGGGAGAACCTCCACGGCCCCGATTATCAAGCTCTTGTGCTTGGCTGTCGTCGCTCCCCGACCTGGCCTGCCTTTGGCTGAGCCGCCGAGGATTGCCTCATCGGCCTCAATCAAGCCGGAGAGCTGGCTTCGGTTTGTGTTGACCATTCCTTGACGCAACCGATGCAGCATATGCCAAGCTGTGGTGGCACTCGAAAGGCCAAGCTGGCGTGCAAGCTGAACGGCACTGATTCCTGGCGTATGAGTCGTCACAAGATACGCAGCCCAGAACCACTCCTGGACGGGCACGTGAGAACGGTGCATGAGTGTGCCGGCCATCGGCGAAGTCTGACGCCCACACGCCCGACACTCGAACACGTAGCGCTTGGAGTTGAGCCAGGCCGACTTCCCCCTGCACTTGGGACAAACAAACCCATCGGGCCAGCGACTCTGCACCAAATATTCAAGACAAGCCTGCCGTGTAGTGAAGCGTTGACGAAATTCCCGCATGTCCTTCGGATACGTTGGGCGCCCCACACTTGAATAGTCACAAGTCCTTCAACCGGAGTCAACCGTAGAGCCATTATATGCGATTTTGGAGTACCTGCTGCGAAATGAGGATCGCGTGCTCATCCGATCCGCCATCATCGAACATGTATGGGATATTCAGTATGACAACCTCACCAACATCGTGGATGTCCATATTCGTTCACTTCGCGCAAAGATCGATCGTGATTTCACCCCCACCCTCATTCATACAGTTCGCGGTGTTGGCTATGTCTTAAAAGTCACCGAACCCTAACCTATGACTTCCTTCCATGCACGTATCCGGTGGTCTAGCGTCTTGCTGATTACCGTCATATTTGTATTATTGGGGATATCATTATATAGCACCCTCTCATTTCTTCTTCATCGCCATATCGACTCCCAATTACTCGTAAAGGCTCAACTTCAGGCCACCTACGTCAAAAAAGAAACGGGAGAAATCGAAGAAATTCTTCAAAAGACCTCCCATGATGAAGCTGATGATGATAGACATCTTGAAAACGAAGAACATGAACTGCGTGAAGCCATTCGTGACAGTGTGGTCTTAAATCCAGAAGGCACAGTAGAATGGAAAGGGGAAGACGTCGGCATAGTCACAAAACTGGCTCCCAATCTGTTACAACAAGTTCTCGAGAAAAAAATTATTTATGAAACCCTTCCGGCACCCACAGGGCCTCCCTTCCGGCGTATCTCATTCCCGATCAGCTCACAAGGAAGAGTTGCTTATTTGTTGCAAACACAGGCATCCATGGGTCTCATTAATGAAACATTACAATGGTTATTCTTGGCGCTAGGAATAGCTACTCTTGGAGTGCTTGTCTTTGGATGGATAGGCAGTAATTGGGTTGCACGAATAGCGCTTACCCCTATCAAAACGCTTGGAGAGACTGCAATAACCGTCTCTTCACAGTCCCTGAGTACTCGCGTTTTTCTTGATGCTCCTTACCAAGAATTTCAACAATTGGCCAAGTGCTTCAATAACATGCTTGACCGGTTGCAACAAGCATTCGAATCACAACATCGATTTATTAGCGATGCCGCTCATGAATTAAAAACGCCTCTTACCGCTATGAAGGGAAATCTAGAAGTTGCACTTCAACGAGAGCGGTCAACTGAAGACTATCGTGATCTGCTGTCCGCAAACTTGGGACAAGTTGAACATCTCCATCGCTTGGTCAAATCTCTACTAACCTTGACCCAGTTTGCTGGAGAGCAAACTCCCCTTAACCTACAACCTGTCCTCTTGGAACCCTTGGTTAAGGAAATTGTTTCTGAACTATCGATTCTTGCAAAGGAAAAAGGCTGTCTCCTCACTGCACACTTTCAAGAGGTGCCTCAAATCGAGGGAGATATTGGTCAACTTAAACAACTCTTGATCAATTTACTCGACAATGCGATTCGGCATACGCCAAAGGGTGGATCCGTAATAGTTAATATGAAACCTTTAACCGCTCTCGTCCGACTCACAGTAGAAGATACGGGATCAGGAATAGGCTCGGAGCATCTCCCTCATATATTTGATCGATTCTACCGAGCCGATCAAGCTCGAGATCGCGAAAGTGGTGGAACAGGGCTCGGCTTAGCCATTGCCAAGGAAATTGTTCTGGCTCATCATGGGACAATTCATGTGCAAAGTGAGATCGGAAAAGGATCGATCTTTACAGTTGAAATTCCAACATTGGACAGAAATTTTTCTTGATTTCCACAAAACCAATAAAGAAGCGTGTTTCTCTGCTCCCTAGGACCTTCAAAGTTCTTCGCCTACAAGACGTTCTAATTCAGTAAGTGCAATAGCGAGATCAAACCGTGCCTGGGCATAGCCTTGAAACGCTTGCCATAACGTTCGTTGGGCATCAAGCACATCAAGCAGACTGGCTTCCCCATATTTGAAACTCGTCTGGGCAATACGAACAGCTTCTTTAGCTTGTTTCAACAAACCTTTCTCAAAGGTATTTATTTGGGCTGAAGCCATCTGTGAAATTTGAACTTGCTCCACGATCCCTCGTTTGAGCGAGTTTTTGACTTGCTGAAGATTCGCTTCAGCCCGACGGCGAAGACCCAAGGCATGAGCAATATCCCCTTGCCGCTGATCCCAAAGCGGCAACGGAAGAGAAAGGCCGCCCACAAATCCTTCTCGTCCAGCATCCCGTTGATAGGCTCCCCTAATCGTCACATTTGGCACACGGGCCTGCTGCTCTTGATCATATTTGGCATTGGCTACATCAATAAGTTGTTGAAATTTTCGTATTTCAGGATGCTGTTGAAAGGCCTCATCAATCAAATCCTGTTCATTCAAATCTTTTTTTATTGACTCAAAATCCCCTTGAATAGAAAATTCGTCACCAAGATTTCCAGCCGTGAGCTGATCCAAGGCAGCTTGAATGATTCGAACCTTTCCGGCAGTTTGTCCCATTTGTTTTTGAGCTTGCAACAATTCCACCTTCACTTTGACGGCTTCAAAAGGAGGAGCTTCCCCGGATTCTACGCGGTGCCTTACCGCGCCTTCAAAATCTGTGATCGTTTTCAAAAGCCTTGAAGACAGATCGGCCAACGTTTGAGCTAAGAGTAATTCATAAAACGTTCGTTTCATTCTGGCTTTCACATTGACCTGGTTCACTTCAAAACTTGCTTCGGCACTCCTTACCCCAGCCTCCGCCGCCTGTTGACGGGCACTACGAGTACCTGGCCATTCCAGTGACTGACTCAGGGAAATATATCGTTCGAACATCGTACGACCAGTAGGATCAAGGATTTGTCCACGACCACCTTGTAGGCCCAAGGTAGGATTGGGGTATGCGCTCGCTGTCTGCTCCTCCCCTGTTTTTTGATCAATAAAACCTTTTCCTAATTCAATCGTAGGGTTGTGCATCAATGTCAAATCCATAATTTCTTGAAGCGAATACGACGGAACCTTGGCGTCTTTTCCCAAAGCCTCCGTGCTATTGAACAGCCACAGGCAAACACAGCTCAAGAATATCGACAGCACGAATGAATAGCGCAAGTTAAGCAGTGGCGAGTCAAGCCCAAAGTTAGTTGGAATGCGTCACGGCTCCCAGGTTAATATTATGCGACTTTCCGAGTCGTGGTCATCTCCAAGCGCAGTTCCCGTTTCAGTGCCTCGCGTAACTGCGGCAGATGTTGATAGCCTTTCACTTTGCGCAGTCGTGGCTCGATATCTAACAGCGCAGTGGCCAACCATCGCTGCCGTTGATTTGAGTTCGTCCAGCGATCGACCTTCGCACACCGCTCTTCCACCAAGGCATTGATCGACTCCAGGCAATTCGTCGTTTTGAAGGAGAGGCCGAGGCATGCAAACATGCCCAACCGATGCACGGTCAACGTTTCCTCCAACCCTTCGGCCAAGCTCCGCGCCGCGGATTGGTTCCGAGTCTCGAGTTCCTGCTGCAGGCGACCGAGCGCGGTCTTGGCTTCCGTATACGTTGGACGCTGATACGCGCGTTGAAGCCGTCGTCGCCAGGCCACCTGTTCGCCTTTGGGTAGATGGCGCACAACATTCTCGCGCTTATGCCACTGACAGCGTTGCACTAAGGCGGTCGAGCCCCACGCTTGGCGTACGGCCGCGCGCAACCCTTTGCCGCCATCAATGATCACCAAGAGACCCTGGGAATCGTCGAGGCCCCGTTCCTCCAAGGAGCGGAGGAACGGCGTCAAAACGGTCTCGTTTTCTGTCCCCGTTTCCACAAACCCCAGCACGTGTTTCTCCCCCGTGAGGGTAATCCCCACGGCAATGCCCATCGTCATGTCGGCAAACATCTTGCCATCGAGAAAGACGGCCACTAGATCTAGCTCACGGAGATCACGCTCTTGCAACGCCTTCAGTTGCTTGGCACTCGCCTGCACAAAGGTTCTCGATACGGTCGAACTGGACAGGCCAATCGCGCCGGGGACCGCTTCGGCTGCGGCTTCATAATTCCGACACGAAATGCCATACAGCACTCGCTTGAGGAGCAAGTCATCCAACTGGCCAGTCCCTTGGTAACGATCAATCGTCTGTAATGAGATCTCCCCACCCTGTTGGTGTTGAACACGAGGGATGCGTAGGCGATGCCGTTGCCCCGCCAGCTGTACGCTCCCCGGATTGCTGCCATGACGCCGGCCAGGAAGATCAGCGGCTTTTCGCGCATAGCGGGCCCCAGCCAAGGCACACACCTCGTTCTCCAAGATCTCGTGCAGATGCATGAGTCCCAAGGGGATCAGGTTCCGAATACATTCCAGCTTACTGTCCACATCAAAGGCTTCATAGTGGTGCGGCCCGAAGACCTGGGCCGTTCCCAACAGTTTCCTCTTCTTGCTTCTGTTCGCAGCGTTCGTAATACTGCTCATGTCGTGGCTCCTTTCATGACGCGCGGACGATGGTTGTTCTTGGTCGAACGCCATCTCAGCACAGTGAAGGGAGCCGCTTCAAATTCCAACTAGACTTAGCACACATTCGCAGTGGCGTTCGGTTCATCATAACTCCTGGAGCAAAAATACCGATAGACAGATGGAAGCACTAAGAGGGTGAGAGCTGTAGATGTGACTAACCCTCCAATCACCACTGTGGCAAGAGGACGTTGAACCTCCGCGCCCATAGTTGTTGCCAAGGCCATAGGAAGAAACCCAAGACTTGCCACTAACGCCGTGATCAACACAGGACGAAGTCGATCTAGTGCGCCTTGAGTTACCGCCTGTTCAACGGGCATGCCTTTTCCCTCTAACGTACGGATTCGTGAAACCAAGACCACTCCATTCAGCACAGCAATGCCAAATAACGCAATAAACCCAACAACCGCAGAAATACTTAACGGCAATCCTCGGATCCAGAGGGCTAAAATTCCTCCAGATAACGCTAAAGGAATATTCAGAAAAATAAGCACGGCTGGCCGAAGGGTGCCAAATATCAGAGAGAGCATACCAATGATCAGGAGTAACGTGACGGGCACAATAAGCATTAAACGCTGTGTGGCTTGTTCAAGATTTTCAAATTGCCCACCCCATTCCAAATAGTAACCAGGAGGAAGAGAAACACGTTCGCCGATAGCCTGTTGAGCCTCTGTCATAAATCCACTTAGATCCCGTCCGCGAATATTCGTTTCGACCACGATTCGACGATGGTTATTTTCACGACTAACCTGTGCTGGCCCTTCATCTACCAATACCTCGGCAATACGTGACAAAGGCACCAACTCACCGTGCGGAGTGGGAACAAGAAGATTGTTGAAGGCAGCCGGACTTGCTGAGGCCTGATTTGAGAGAAGCACAATCAACGCAAAACGACGTTCTCCCTCAAAAATGGTTCCCACATGTTGTCCAGCCCTTGCGGTTTGCACATAGCTCAGGACATCAGCAGCAGTAATACCATAGCGAGCAACCTGATCTCTGTCCACAACAATACGAATTCGCGGAACCCCTGCCACCTGTTCAGCTTTAACATCCGCTGCTCCAGGAATGTCCTGTAAGACAGAGGCAACTAGCTCCGCATGTTTGCGAAGGACAGATAGATCCTGTCCGAATATTTTCACGGCAATATCTGATCGGGTTCCAGCAATGAGTTCATTGAATCTCATTTCTATAGGTTGAGTAAATCCAAGTCCCACCCCATTCACAGACTCCATTATTGCCCGCTGCATCTTCTCAATGAGTTCGTCTTTGGTCTTAGCGCTGACCCATTCGTCCTTAGGTTTTAAGATAACAAAGACATCCGAGAGTTCAATCCCCATAGGATCGGTGGCCACTTCAGGACTTCCTGTTCTCGAGACTACTTTGATCACTTCCGGAAATTTCAGTAGACTTTCTTCCACTTGTAAGGCGGTAGCCACGGATTCATCAAGAGACACACTGGGCAAACGCCAGACTTGAATCGCAAGATCACCTTCATCCAGGCGTGGCATAAACACCACTCCCAACGAAGTACCAATGAATAGACTTCCGACAAACACAACCAGCGCAGACCCGATAGCCAAGAGGGGTTTGTGTAGAGTGAATCGCAGGCAAGGTTCATAAATCGACTGAAGCGTCCGAATCAGCCATGTGCCTTCTTGATTGGGTTGTATTTTAGCAAACCAAAAGGCCAGCGTTGGGACAGCCGCCACAGCAAAGAGAAGCGAGCCGATTAACGCAAAAATGACCGTGAAGGCCATGGGGCGAAACATTTTTCCTTCGACACCGATGAGAGTCAATATGGGCAGATACACTACGATAATAATGCTCATCGCAAAAGTAATTGGACGCAACACTTCTTTCGCCGCATCATGTATACCCTGGGTTCTGGCTTCGACTGAACGATCCTTGAGGTTGCTCAATTTTCGAAGAATGTTATCAAGCATCACGACGGATCCGTCCACAAGCAAACCGAAGTCGATGGCACCAAGACTCATCAGGTTTCCAGAAACGCCCGTCTTGAGCATACCGGTAAAGGCAATCAGCATAGAGACGGGGATGGCGACCGCCACAATCAGGCCAGAGCGAAAATTCCCGAGGAATACAAATAACACCGCAATAACCAGTAACCCTCCTTCTAAGAGATTGTTTTGAACCGTACGAATAACTTGGGAAACAAAAATCGAACGATCATAATAGGGTTCAATGACCACACCGGCTGGCAAGGTGGCTTGAATTTCTTTCACACGCGCCTTAATATTTTCGAGCAGGAGCTGGGCATTGCCGCCTGCTAACATCTGCACCATACCAATGACCGTTTCACCCTCCCCCATCATCGTAGCCGCACCAATTCTGAGGTTGGCTCCTTCTTGCACGACGGCAACATCTTTGATGAATACAGGAATCCCGCCGGGGGCATGCGTCACAAGAATCTCCTCAAGGTCTTTCACTCCCTTTGCCATAGCTTCACCACGAATGAGAAACTGTTCACGTTCATGCACAATATACCCACCCCCAGCCAAGGCATTATTTTGCTCTAAGGCCTCATACACCTCTTTCAATGAAAGTTGCATGGCCAACAATCGTTGGGGATCCACGATCACTTGAAATTGTTTTTCTCGTCCCCCCCAAATATTTACTTCGACCACGCCAGGAATCGCACGAAGGCGACGCCCGATATCCCATTCCAACAGGGTGCGTAGCTCCATTGGGCTATAGCCTTCGCCACTGAGTGTAAATTGATAGACTTCACCAAGCCCTGTGGTCAGCGGCCCCATCATGGGCCGCGCATATTCTGAAGGAATCTGTTCAACGGCTAGAGCCAAACGTTCATTCACAAGTTGACGGACAAAATACAAATCCAAATCATCCTCAAAAATGGCCGTGACCACCGAAATACCATATTGAGAAATCGAGCGAAGTTCCTTGAGACCAGGCAACCCACTCAAATTGGTTTCAACGGGAAAGGTGACAAATTGCTCTACTTCGACTGGGCCTAAAGCTGGAGCACGCGTCAGAACTTGCACTTGCACCGGTGTCAAATCAGGAACCGCATCAATGGGCAACTCCACTAACGAAAACACACCCATTCCTATAACAAAAACAAGCGTCAGAAGGGTGAAAAACCGATAACGTAGAGAAAGATGAAGAAGGCGCTCCATGAGAATTAGCGTCCTTCACCCTCAATGGAATGCCTGAGAAGTGCGTTCTTCAAATCAAAAACACCTTCAATTACCACTTCCTTGCCAGTTGTGAGACCCTCTATCACCTCGATCCAGCCATCACTTTCTTGCCCAAGCATTACGGGTGAAAACATATAGCCGTTCTCATCTTTCAGAAAGACGCCACGAACGCCTTCCACCATAGTTGGCGCAGTCACCGGTATCGCCAAAATGGGTGACTCACCTTCTTCCAGCCGAACCTCCACATATTCGTTTGGCTTTAACAGGCCCTGTCGATTATCAACATCAAATCGCAGCTGAATGGTCAGTGTCGCCTTATCCGCGACAGGAGCAATGTAGGCTAAAGGTGCTTCAATAGGTTCACGGCCTTTGGCCACAATAGTGCCACGATCACCTTCTTTAAACCGTTGAGCCTGTTCGATAGGAAGATTTGCAAAAACCCAGACTTGCCGAGTATCCACCACCTCAAAAAGGTGATCACCTGTGCGGACACCCTGCCCAAGAACTACCGTTTGATTGGATATGGTTCCAGTCAATGGAGACTTAATAATATAGCGATGGCCCTCCATGGTATGGCGGTGAAGTAGTTCATCAAAGTCCTTTTTCAGCAGACCCATGTTCTGAAGCTTTTCCGTCACATGCTGATTGACTGCCTGAGCTTCAAAAAACTGAGCTTTATCCTCCATGAGACGTCGTTCAGACACAATTTGTTCGGCATGGAGCTGTTTCGTTCTCTCAAAATTGGCTTGCCGCAAGTCCACTTGTACTGTAGAGACCAAAAATTCTTGAACCAATTCATCGAGCTTCAGACTCCCAATAGCTAGCAATGGATCCCCCTCTTGGACACGATTTCCCAATTGCACAAACACCTCTTCAACCTGACCTTCCAACCGTGAAGATACCTTGGCCATCTTTCCTAAATCCAACGTCACCCCACCTGGTGCCATGATAGATTGAGAAATCAACCGATTCTCAACAAGTGCTGTCTTGATTCGTTCCTGTGCAGAGGCCGTAAGTGGAAGCGGAGTAGATTTTACCGCCTCAGGGCTCTCTGCGGTTTGTGATTGGACTTGATTTACTGGTTCAGATGGATCAGAGCATCCCAGAACCACAAACAAAAATAGGAGAAAGATGACGGACATAGCCACAACACACCTCTTCTCAAATCACAGAAATTTAGTAGTGAAAATTTCCTTTAATCCTACAGCTTTCGGAATCCCCCCACCCTTTATGGCAAAGGGGAAAACCCTCTCAATATGAACACTATGCTTTTGTCATTTCAGCCGCCAGCAGCGAATATCTACCTAACAAAGGGCATAAGATAGATTTCCGAATGCTCATCTCGAGAATGAGGAGTAATTTTTTTTAAATCGGTTAAATATTCCCCGGCCCTGGCCAATTGCCAGAATATTTAGAAATACCGCAGATATTAAACTGAAAGGACAGGAGGAGCCCGAGGGAGGACGTTTTTGGAAAGAATTGAGAAATGGTTTTTTGCGAGCGTAACACTCGTCGTTAAATCACTAGAAACATGTAAGAATTCAGTATAGGCGATAACAACCAGATCCTGTGAATATTTTGATTTTTCAGATTCAAGAACTATCCAGGACTTGATAACTGAGAAATTGTAAGTGGCTTCTTCAAAATCATAGGGTGGATGCGATGAGGAGTGAGAAAATCCTGAAGTACTTCCTGGTGAGAAGAACCCATCATGATGATGTGCTTCTTGCTCATGACCTTGGGGAGCATGAACAGGAGTGTTCACTAAAATCGAATGGTAGGTACCTCCATGAATGTACCCTGACTTACCATGGACATGATCAGCTTCGGGATGGATATGAACGAGGGGTAGCGTAATGACCCAAATGACTAACCAAAACCGAAGTAATATCTTATGCATGTCTTTCACTCAAGATCTCCTACTTCATCTCATCGGCACGCCACACTCAACAATTAAGTAAGCCTACCATACAATACATCAAGAAAAAACACTGAATAAAAGGAACAGATTGACATCTTCATTTCACAATTCCTTTTCCTTGTAACTTCTAATCCACATATTGCTATTCCTAAAAAGAAAAGACCAGAGATAAGACTGGCCAATTTATGGTAATAAAAGTTTTCGTGATAGTGCTTTCCTAGCCTGGAAATTAGTGTTTTCTTGATTCATGCCCTCAGCATATCTCATCAACATAAAGTATTCATGAAGGATCCATGAAGAATTCTTCATCATTTCTCAGAGAAAAAGTACCGTTTACGAATTCCTAGTTGGGCATCAGCCGACATAATAGAAATCTCTTAATGTATATAGCTATACACATAATGTGAGAGCAAGCCCATGCGATGCCCTGAATATAGTGGATGAAGGAGAATGCTCATTTATCTATTTGGGCTTGGTTTAGAGAGGAATTTCCGGTACATTATGAATCAAGCTATCCCCTCCACAGAATACGACCTTGCCCTCTCAGATTAAGAATTTTCTCTTACAGCTTGGTGGTTATGTAAAGAGGTCATAATGGAAGCACATACCTACGATAGGAAGACCCAAACAGCTCGTGAAGCGTGGAAAATCCTAGAGCAACGCCGTAAAGGGATTGAAGAAACGGATTCGATTGGTCTAGTCGTCCAGGGAGGCGGGATGCGCGGCATCTATTCGATGGGTGCTCTAGCCGCACTGGAGGAAATGGGATTTCACCAATGTTTTGACCATTTAGTTGGTTCTTCCGCTGGCGCACTCAATGGTGCGTATTTTCTTACCAAGCAAGCCAGTTACGGAGTGGAAACCTATATTCATTATTTATCCAAAAAAAGTTTTGTGAATCCGCTTCGTCTCAAAAGAATTGTGGACATTGACTATTTAGTGGATAAAATAGGAAAGAAGATACGGCCACTTCATCTTAATAAACTCCTGGCTTCCCCTACCACACTGCACATTTCTCTTACCGATCACTCACATGCACGCACTCGATGGGTCACAAACCGCATGCCAGATCTGGATATTTGGGAAGCTTTTCGTGCAACGGCAGCCATTCCGCTTCTCTATAATAAATCGGTGAAAATTGGGGAGGGCCATTACGTCGATGGATCAATCAGTGCCCGTGTTCCCATTCAACGGATCCTGAAACTTGACTGCGGTTATATCGTGGTCATTTTGACCATGCCCCATACCCATCGTGTTACCTCAACCCACGCATGGCTTCAATCACTCACCTGGCCAGCCACACGACACTATAGCCCCGCACTCAAACAAGCCTTCTTTGGAGAAGACATTGACTATAACTCAACCAAAATCGATCTTGCGCATGAAAACCCTTATGTCTTAGGAAAATCCAAGCGGGTGGTCGTGATCAGCCCAAAACATTCTCCAGAAATGTTTTCGACGATTCGGACTAATCCGAAGCAACTGCTCCAAGTGGCCCTACAAGCGCGAGAAGATGCTTGGCGCGTATTTGGACAAACCGCCCCTCCAATCGAAAATCCCTTTGCGGCCTAATCACAAAAAACTAAGGGGATGAACCTGAAACTCTCACCAAAGCTCAACGGCACGACTCTTTCCCCAGAAAACCTTGCTTTTTCTTTTTTTTTAATATCTTCTCCTTGAAGGAGAAGGTAAGAATAAGGGTGAAGACTGACCTTGATAATTATAGCACTCTATAGCTCCGCCACCTCTAACAGCTCACAGGAACTCAACTCTTCAATACAAAAACAAATTATGGTTTCTGTGCCGAAGAATTGTTTTCAATTTTTTGTTGGTTTTGCTGATACAACGCCTCAAAATTTACTGGGTTAAGCATGACTGTCGGAAACCCAGCCCGCATCACAGCAGAGGAGACCGCCTCACGCAAATATGGGAAAAGAATATTCGGACAACCAATGCCCAACACTGGATTGATTTCCTCTTGCGAGACATGCCGAATACGGAAAATCCCAGCCTGTTCAACCTCCACTAAAAACATTACCTTCTCTTTCACCCTCGCAGTCACGGTTACAGTAATAGACGTATCGTACAATCCTTCATCAACACGTTGATGTTTAGTATTCAGTTCTACATGTACATCTGGTGCATCCCGTTCAAGAAAAATTCCTGGTGCATGAGGGACTTCGATGGACAAATCCTTCACATAGATTTTTTCTATAGCAAAAACTGGTTTCTGTTCATCACTCATGTGGCATCCTACTTTTCATTAAAAATTGAATAATCTCAAGCGCTAAGGGCTTGCCCAACAATATTGAACATTCTTATTGAAAACGCTATCAACATTGTCAACCAAATCATTAGTAAGATCAAGATAGCTCTTCCCACTAATATTTTTCGCGCAAGCTCTGTTCCAAGAATTGCTTCTGATCCTGTACTCGGGCACAATCATTTTCCCGTTTCCATTCTTCATCTCTCCTGAACGAAAGGACACCATCATGACCCCACTTGTTGAACGAATGATTCGAGCGGCCAAGCTCGACATACAGCTCTACGAAGAAGTAGAAGCCGACAAGAACGCCATGAATCAAGCGATAGTTGTCGTTGTGTTATCAAGCCTAGCCAGTGGGATTGGGTTCATGCAACAAGCTGGATTAACAGGTCTTGCAATCGGAACGGTTGGATCCTTGCTTGGATGGTATCTCTGGGCGTTTTTGACGTACATCATTGGCACAAAACTTTTGCCTGAGCCCCAAACTTCAGCTGATCATGGAGAACTACTCCGAACGATCAGCTTTTCGAGCTCACCCGGCATTCTTCGGATTTTTGCGATCATTCCCGGCTTAGGGACAATTGTGAACCTCCTAGCAAGTGTCTGGATGCTGGTCGCTATGGTGATAGCAGTACGCCAAGCCTTGGATTATCACAGTACATACCGTGCCATAGGTGTCTGTCTCATTGGCTGGATCATACAGGCAATCTTTCTTGCCTTGGTGCTGACGCTCATGGGTGGAGCCCCGCAACCCTTATTAGAAAACTAGCTAAAGACCTACACGTTCTATAAAAAGATAGCTGCAATAGCATGAGAGTCCTCTCCTCTCCCCCATATGGAGAGCATCTCTCTCACTCAACGAATGAAGACCTCTTTCCCGGCCCATCTTCATCAGTGACCGAACACATGTCCCGTAAAAATGACGCATCAGGCTCCCTAAAAAGAAGGCACTATGCTATAGTCTCCCGAAAATTCATAATTCAAACGAATAAAACAGTCGACCATCATCTCTTGAACCCATTGGACATTTACTATGAGTGAAGTCCCATCAGTCGCAATTAAAGAATTTATGCAGCAAGAGCTGGAACTAGTCAGTGAGACAACCACCGCCATCGAAGCAGCTTCCCATATGGCCGATAAACGCATTGGTTGTCTCGTCGTCAAGGGAAAGGGGCCTGATGATGATCACCAACCCATCTTAGGGCTGGTTTCTGAAACGGACCTGGTCCGCAAGGTATTGGCCGCCAATCTTTCTAGCTCAACAACCACGATCTCACAAATCATGTCGACTCCATTGCACACCATTGCCGGCCATCGTCCCATGGTTGATGCCAGCCATGTGATGGAACAACAAGGCGTCCGTCATTTATGCGTGGCTAAAGATGAAGAAATTGTTGGCTTAATATCTATACGAGACCTTGTCCGTTACTTTGTCTATGCGGAATCTGGGCCCATTCGAGATTTGGACAATGTGTACCGTCCACTTAGTATCTTAATGCAAAAATCCATTGAAACAATTGACGGCGAGGTTCCCGTTCTTCAAGCAGCCTATCGGATGGACGAAAAAAAAATTGGCGCTCTGTTAGTCGAACAAGATGGAGCATTCAAGGGAATTGTGACCGAACGAGATTTAGTCACCAAAGTCTTGAGCCAGGAAGAAGATGCGAACAACCTTACAGTCAAAGCCATCATGAATCATCCCCTCATTGATATCGACATTAATCGAACCATTCATGATGCCAGTGACCTCATGGCTGAAAAATGGATTCGTCACCTCCCCGTCACTGAAAATCATAATATCGTAGGAATTCTTTCAGTGCGCGATCTGATTCGAATGATTGCCCTACGTGACCGTCCCCGATTCCTCAAGCAGCAATAGTGTGTGATTAAATGAAGGGGAGAAACACGAACTACTTCACACTCCCATAATCATTTTCAATGGCACTGGTAGAGAGTGATTCGTTTGCATTGGGGATTTCGAGACTTATGCGACCCAATGTGCCATTACGAAATTCAGTGAGTAAGATTCTTGCCGCTTTCTCTCTATCGATTTCTCCACTTTTCCCTTTCCGCAGACACCCCCGTTTTCTACCAATGGCATCAAGAACTCCGTGACCATCTAGACCATCTATTTCACATTTATAACGCTTCGTGAGAAGAAGAGGATAGCGCACAAGGAGAATCGTGGCCAGAAACTCAGCAATGTCTTCATCTACAACGGCATTGGACCCAATCGCATGAATCGTCGCCAACTTGTAACCCACAATTGGATCGGTGATTTTTGGCCACAACAGGCCCGGTGAATCAATGAACGTCATCCGGTCATTTAACGAATACCGTTGCTGAACTCTGGTCACGGCAGGTTCGTTACCGACTTTGGCAAAACGGCGCTTGAGGAGCTGATTCAAAAAGGTGGATTTGCCTACGTTGGGGATCCCCATGATGAGCATACGAAGCGGCTTGATGCTGCTAGTACGAGATGGGGCCAGAGGCTGACAGAGCTTGGGGATCTTTGCGGCCTGACCAGGCTTGTGACAAGACAAGGCCACCGCATTCACACCGTCTTCCTGGTTGTACAGATGAAGCCAAGATTTCGTCACGGGGGGATCGGCTAAATCAGCCTTGTTCAACACCTTCAAACAAGGCCGTTGACGATGACGCCGCAGTTCCGTGATCATCGGATTACTACTGGCTTCCGGTGCACGGGCATCCAACACCTCAATCACCACATCTATGGCTTCCATCCTCTTTGCCACTTCTTTGCGTGCGGCATTCATGTGACCAGGGAACCATTGTATCGCCATCTAATACTTTCCCTACCTAATAAAGACCGTCAGTACTATCTTCATCAAGGTCAAACAGGTCTGAGTTTACTCTTTCTCCAAACTCTGTCCAAAAAGCATATGGCCATAGCCCACAGCAAATAAAAAATAGGCACTACTCCAACAACCTGCAGACAACAGGAGGCCATGACTATCGAAAAGATGGATACTTGGCCCGAAGACTCTCAAGGTCGCTCCAAGGTTCACCAAAAGAAAAATGATGACAGTCAGAGCGCCAGCATGCTTGATACGTCCAGTATGACCAAGGCTGGCGCGAGTCATGACTGCCAAGGTCATCACCCCCACGGCTCCTGTCGTGAGAGCATGGATGGCATCTTCCAGATACACGCCAACCCCAAGCATCGCTCCACCAATGATTAAGAGTGATATGGCCAGCCAACAATATCCAACATGCAGAATCAGGACTAATGGCTCACGCCAGGTATGCCAGCCATACCAACGGCTCAAGCGAAAGATATGGACGATCCCTACAAACACAAAGGTAAGACCTGTTACCATTGCATGAGCCTGAATTACCCAAAGAATTCCGGCTACCACAACAAGCAAGATCGCAAGTCCATCAAATCGAGAAAATGATGCCGGCTGCTGCTTCATCCCAATTTCTTCCAAATAATCTTCCGTGAAGCCAGGAGTAATCTTCCCACCAATCAGCGCCAAGAATATCATGATCAATGTAAGGCCCAATCGTTCAGCCAAATCCGTTTCGGAACGATTAAGAAATAGCCCATGAAAGAGTAGGTTGGCACTAGAATATAGACTAATCAATATTCCTAGCGGCAAACGATCCCATGCCTGGGCTGACAGAATTTCTCGCCAGACGATTCCTGCAACAACTACTAAAAAAGCCCCATCAATCAGAGACAGAATTGGCAGAGGTAACCCTGAAAAAGCAATGGACAAGCGTCCAGCTAACCAAAGAACCCACAATAGAATAAGCGGCCATCCTTTCATGGGAGATCGCTCAGTCCAGTTGGGCATAGCCGTCAGGAAAAAACCGGTCATCACACAAGGCAGAAAGCCAAAGATCATCTCATGCACATGCCACTCTCGCAGCAGATAGCGCAAGGGAAGACCTTCTAAGCCTGACACAAACAAGGCCCAGGCAGGAATCGCAATTCCCGCAAAAAGCGCAGCGCTGAAGAAGAAGGGCCGAAACCCATACGACCAAAACACCGGCCCTTGATAGGAAGAATTAGATCCTATGGCTTCAGACATGTTGCCTTGCTATCGAAGGCCCTATAGAAAGTATACTTATTCTTATTTCAAAAATTTCCAAAACACCCTTCATGTGCCAGGCCCTACGAGACTTCTTGTTTGTTTTTAATCGTCGCCTGCTGCAGTCCTGTGGGTAGACACTCTGATTAAGTGAAGAACTTTGTTTAAGTGCAGCGAGTTGGCTCATACCCACGCAAAAATCCTGCGGGCACCAACTTAATAGACCAGACTGGATATCAATGGTTTTGCAGATTTTTCTCGAAGAAAAATAGGACATCCATCCGGCAATTCACAGGAAAGCCAATAATATTCGGTTGGTGCCATTACGGTAAGGGTGATAGGCTATCTCGGTTCTCCCCTGTTGCGAAAATTCGGCCACAAGAATATCTTGTTCGAAGACAAATATGTGCCGCATTGCTTAGCATAAGGCCACAGAGAGAATAGATGGAGATTGCTGGATTTGTCTTACCCACATCATAGTTGGGACCAGACGATAGACTTCATTCGCCATGGACGTCTTTGCAGATGCTATCTCATTTTCATTGATACAGATGAAGCTTCATCCTACCCTTTGGCGAGTTGAATCGGAGGGTACGGATGTTCGGGATCCCGTCGAACTTTGCCTTTCTGGGTAGGTGATTGACTAATCTGCGCGCGGTTCCGTGCACTCACAGGATCTTCAATATGGCCACATTGTAGGCAACGATCCATAAGAATAACTTGGCTACTGCCTTCCCTATCATACACTGACTCTTGAACAATAAGTCCGCCACATCTCACACATCCCATGCTGCATTCCTTTCTTTGGTGATATCAAAAAAGTCTTCAACCTGGGGGTACTGAATGTAGAGGCCATCCATGACCCAATTCATGAATATAGAGATACCCAAAATGGGGGTATTTTGGCAATCACTTTCAGAGCCTATTTTGGACTCAAAATACTCTTCCATTAAAAAAATACTTCTTCTCTCAAATTGCTATATAAAATGTTTGCAGAATAGTGATACTTACTGTTGGCTCCCCACCAGTCTTCCGATCAAGCTTAGCCTCACATTTCATCTAAACAAATGCCTGTGTAAGCTGCCTCGACATGGTCACCAGAGACATTGTAACGTCGTAGGCATTTTTACGAAGACACAATTGCCCAATCAATAGGCAGAAAAATTCCTCAAACCCTAAATCATCAACCCCAAATAGATTCGAGGAGAAAAAAGATGCAAAAAACCAAACGAGAAAAAATTGTTCTGTCTGTAAAGATGAGGGACCCACATGAGCTTTATGACTTATGGCCAGTGCGCCAGGCATTATTGCAGCACACATAGGAATCCCAAAATGGATAAATGTACAGCCTGCTTAGAAGGTGGAGAGGAACTGTAGAGAATATTGTTGTTTAACAATTTAAACTATCTAGACGATACCGCTTTGGCATTAGGCAACCATTGCTAACCATCAAAATACTTTATTACTATTGGATATTCCATTGATCGCTCTGACTGACTTTCCCAATTCATGACTCCTCCATCTAAATTCACATTGAGCCAATCCCTAAAGAACCAGGAACGTCGGATTTTTTATGAAGGTCATAAGGATTTAGCCAAAGTCATGATCTTAATAGTGTTCTTCTTTCCTCTTTTTGGTGTCTATATTAGTGGGTTACTCGGAGCTGCTATCGGCATGCTCATTTCCGTTTTAGCCTATTTTCTTACACCCTATATTATTCAAAAACTTGGCGAATAAAGATTGGAAACGTTGTCATCAGTTTCCTCCGTCATTTTCAAAGATAGCAGACCAATACCATATGTCTAGATTAACGACCAATTATCTAAACCTATAAATTAACTTTACCTTCATATTTCATTTTCTACACAAACAAAATAACCTATAAACATTAGCTTTTTATGATTTTTAAGGCTGAATCCTAGCTAGCATTTTTTATTGACTCCATAACCCGTAATAGAATGCACAAATCTAATCTCATACATTAATATTCTATCAAGACTCATGCTTATCAAACTCATGTCCTGCCCTAGAAAAACTCACTCTCCCTCTCCAATGCCTGGCCATCCAACGACGGAAACTTTTCTTCGATGAATGCTCCCCACCACCCATTTCATCTCTGCCATGAATGGACGGATTTGTCCACCATGAACTGCTGGCGCAAACCTACCAACGGCAACATAGGGCTCCTAAAAATTTTTGGATGATGCGAGAAGAATATTGAGGACTAGAGGAGAAGGGCGCTTATGGTGGAGACGATTGTTCATCCGAGGCCACATGGCCACGCATGGACTTTTCAATAATTTGATGCTCTATTTCTAGCGCGATGACCTGCGCCAATTGATCAGTCGAAAGAGCACCCATGGGCAAACCATTGGTAAGGGAATAATATGGATCCTCTGGTGCGGCCTTCCGATGCAGATTAATCAAGATTTTTGCCGGTTGAATGACTCGAGCTTTCATCCCAACCTTGACCGCATTATCTTGTGGAAGCACCCGCGTTCGCGTGGCCCAATCCCGTGAGTCGATATGCACAAACGTCACATTCCAAATTTTGCCATTTAATAAACTTCGAACGGCTTTTGGCGTATGTTCTTGAAAAGACGATTCACGTACAATTCGTTGAAGGGCTTCACGCACACGAATATCGTAAAACTTTGTCGTAGAATCTGGTTGAGTCGGGTTAATCGAAGAGATAGTTCCAATGTTGTAATAGGGCTGGATTTTTAAGCTGTCATATTCGTCAACCGTCGTCAGATACTGCTCAAAGAGCCTTTGCAATACTGCCTCACGTTCTGCCCCGGTCATGTGATCAATGCTCTTATTCGTCTGAATAGGGGCATGCGTGAGCTCTCTCGCGCCGACGAGAGCTTTTCTTTTTTTTGTCGTGTCGGCCTTGCTTAAGACCCATTGAAACTCTCTGGCAAGGACAGGAATAAGTTGAGCAGGGTCTTTCACATACCCCAGCCCTTGAAGTTGAGCAGCATTGATGCGTAAAGCCACATTTCCCTTCTGTTTCGTACGAGTCACGAGAAACAGGAATTCTTTTCCCTCACGATTGAATACCTGTGGTTCAAGAATAATCTTTTGCAAGACTCCTTTTGTAAGGGCCTCATCAAATCGTTGATATTGAGCTCGACTGGCCACCATTTCACTCAACACTCTGACTACCGTCTGTATGGCTTCTTCAACGTGTGTGGAGTTCAGAACCTCGGCTTGGCCCTCTCCATGCCCTTTCTGCCAATATACTCGAAATGACGCACCTGGAATATCATGGCCTTGAGAACCCTCAATCCTCTTTTCTTCGCTATAGGCAGGTCTTTCGGAACCACGGTTGTTCGCCAACACTTCCGAACCTGCCCCTATGTGCCAACAAAGCAACCCAAGAAACACGCATGGCAGTTTTTCTGGATTTAACAGAATGCCTTTCATTTTAGTTGCCAATTTCTTGATCCATATTATTTTTCAACTACCGCCACCATTTTTCTAAGAGCAGCAAAAGGCATAGCCTAGTTGATAAGGTAGAATGATTGTCCATGCCAAATTTTTAGATTCAGAATTCATTTCACCAGAATTAAAATGCCACTATTGGTTAACATTGTAATTAATAAAGGCGCACACACACCACCGCACAATATTGGTGGGTAAGACAAATATTTCATGGGAAAGATATCTTGGCCTTACTTGGTTTTGACAACCTTGAACGCCTCCAGAAGAAACGCTGAGCTTGTACAGACCCGCTATATACCCATTATCGTCACAATATCCATAATAGTACCTTCCCCAGCCTCAATATTGATATTGTCGTTTATCAATTTTTTCGAATAACGAGACACTCTTTTTCTACTGAGATGGCAAATCCTCAGGATGTGTAGAACCTGCAGCTTGGGCAGCATGCTGCAAAGCTTCCAAGCGAGTCGCAAATCGATGGCGAGGCCGAATATGCGAGAGTACATCCAGACCTTCTAACGTCTCGATCACATTTGGTTGCATACCTACAAAAAACAAGTGCTGTTCATGGGCTCGTATAATCCGCAACATATCATCAATCGCAAGGGCGGCTGTACCATCAATAACCGGGACATCAGAGAGATCCAAGACGCAGCTCATGAACGTGCCCAACCCCGGGACTGTCTCTAAGCGCTTGACCATATTTTTTGCTGAGCCAAAACTCATGGGACCATCAACATGAATGAGTACAATTTTTCCAGCATTTCGCTCTATGATAGCCGCCTCTTGTAGCGACAACGGGGTTTCTTCATGAACTTCCGTAATGACGTTCATATTGGCCAACTGTAAATCAGCCATTTCTTTCACAAACAGCAGGCTTGCCAAGACAACACCTACCCCCACCGCCGTAATCAGATCGACCGCCACCGTAATGAGAAAAACCACGACCATGATCCCCACATCGGCTCTTGGAGCCTCCATGACGTGCCGCAAGAACCGCCAATCAATAATATCCACGCCGACTTTCAACAATATTCCAGCCAGGACCGCAAGCGGAATTTGTTCGGCTAAGGGCCCCAGCCACAGTAATGTGGCGAGTAATACCAACCCCATCAATGCACCAGAAATTGGCGTCCGTCCGCCTGAACGAATATTGGCCACTGAACGCATCGTGGCACCAGCGCCAGGCAGCCCGCCGAAAAATCCAGCCACCGTATTGCCAATTCCCTGCCCGATGAGTTCCCGATTGGAATTGTGTTGCGTACGCGTCATGTTGTCGCATACTAAGGAGGTCAACAAACTATCGATGGCCCCGAGTAGGGCCAAAACACAGGCCCCTTTTACAATCAACGGCAAAAACTCTATCTCAATTGACGGAAGCTGAAATGGTGGAAATCCAGAGGGAATAGAACCAATGACCGGGGCCTCAGGAAAGAACCAGATGGCTGCTGGCGTACACACAAACAACGCCAGTAAAGGCGGTGGAATAATTCGTCCAATCGCTTTTGGCGTAAAATACACAATGGCTAAGGCTATTGCCGCCAAAATCACAGCGTGCATCAGTGGCTGTGAAAGGAATTCTGGCATTCCCAGGATATTAGGAATGACACCACCCGGTTTCGCAGCATGACCTAAGAGTGGCCCTATTTGTAGAATAATAATGATACCGCCAATACCACTCATGAATCCGGAAATCACCGGATAGGGCATGAGACTGATATAGCGTCCAACGCCAAGTGCTCCCAACAGAATGAGTCCTAAACCACCTAATACAACTGACGTAAACACTAACGATGGATTACTCGCCATTTCTACGAAAAGGCCAGCAAAGACCACAGTCATGGGACCTGTTGGACCTGATGCCTGTGCCGGAGTTCCCCCAAATATGGCAGCGAAAAACCCTACAAAGATAGCACCATAGAGGCCTGCTTCCGCGCCTGCGCCTGAAGCCACACCAAAAGCCAAAGCCAATGGCACCGCGATGACCGCCGCCACCACGCCACCAAAAATATCACCTTTAATATTCTTAAAATGCAGCCCATGAATAAGCATTTCTTACACTCCCTAAATCCATCAATAACTCAACGGTCAAAACCGCATAAAAATGTACAACACATCGCACGATATGATTAATTGACAATGTAACTCTTGCCCCTTCAGGATTCATATTATCATCCATAAACCAGAAAGGAATTGTACGATGCCAACATTATTGACACAACCAAGCCTTATACCCCCTCTCGGAAGCCAGTCTAAACGTATTGAAGAGTTTGCCGGTCGAGTCGCCACTAGAAATGATGCCATGAGTATTGCACGAATTATCTGCCCGCCCGGCTGGACAGGCAATGGGCAACAGCCAGAATTTGAAGAAACAAAAGTGGTTTTAAAAGGGATGCTCCAAGTCCAACACAAACAGGGACAATTCGAAGTGCATGCAGGGCAATCTGTAACAAGTCACCCAGGAGAATGGGTACGATATAGCTCCCCGGGACCGATGGGGGCAGAATATATGACCATCTGCATTCCCGCTTTTTCACCAAAAACTGTTCATCTAGATCAGGCATGAATGAAAGGAATGGGACGCACGCATATCAAAATCATCTATACGAGAGCATTCGATTTTACTCGGAAACCATAACTCTCATAACGTCAATACTGCATAAGGCAAGAGCTTCGTCACCTCAACACTTCAATGGAATAATAATGTTCCAGCTCGCCTCGGCCGGTATTAGGACCTCTAGATATTGGAGAACCCCAACTCCAATTGGTAAGCCACGGCTGGATCGATACCAATTTATGGCAGATCTTGGCTCTCCTTATAACCTCGTTGATATTCAGCGAATCAATAACCAATGGACCGGGGGATCTTATTTCTCCTAGATGAATCCCTAATCCAGAATAAGCCTTGAAATATCTTATCGTAATATCCAGAAATTGTTGCTTTTCAAACGTCCTAAATTTTTCAATATCTTTTAGCATTTACTACCTATCTACAGCCTTTATACCTTCTAGGCATTCATATACTCTCTATACATTTACTGTGTAGTAGGCTAGGATTCCAACATTCCGGGCAGTTCTAATGCCACTCGCATATCATTCATTTCCTCACACCCCCCTTGTTTGTCTATCACAATGACTCGAAGCGTAAATTCTGACTTGCCCCAAAACTTACGCATCCATTTCTATGGCGTACAAGGAAGTGGAACCGTCTTTCCTACCCGTCATGATCGACTACAGCAGCAAGAAATGGTTAGACATGAGCTTCTCGAGCAAGTCTTTAAAAAATTGGCTGATTTTACGGATGACCAAGGAAATCTTAATGGACGCATTGAAGATATTCTTGGTGGGCGACTTACCCCTCAAGCCCTTAGACAATTTCAGGATGGCCTTACCCTAACAGAACCTCGGGTATATGGAGGATGGACGACCTGTGTGTGGATAGAAACAGCGGATGGCCACGATATTATCCTGGATTGTGGCAGTGGATTTCGCAATTGTGCCAAGGCGCTTCAAGATAAATGGGGGATTCGCGAGGAACGTCATTTACATCTCTTCGGCACACACTCTCATTATGACCACACAGAAGGGCTCGAACAAGCCGTAGTGTGTTTTGATCCAAGGAATACCATTCATATTTATGGCAATCGTCAATTTCTACATGGGCTCGATCGCACATTGGGGATATTTTCCAAACATGTAGAGTCCAGTGTTCAGGGAGTTCACACTCCTCTGTTCTATGCATTGATGCCAGCTCAATTTCGCTCTTGCGAAATCCGGGGAGATGGGCCGGAACCCACCGTATCGGATGACACCCTGCTGGCTCATTATAAGCATTATGTCCAAGATCCATTTGAGTTTGGGGAAACCAGAATCGACATGATCCAGGTCTTCCATCCAGCGCCATGCCTGGCTTATCGATTAACCAGAGCCAATACATCATTTGTCTTTTGCACAGACCATGAATTATTTCATGGGCCAGCGGAAGATCCACGTTATTCTGCTAGCCGTCAAGCTGAAGAAAAGCTTGCCACTCTATCGAATCAGGTCGATCTCCTGTACCGAGACGGGCAATATTTTCGGATAGAATATGATGGCAACAAGGGGATTGGAGCAGGAAGTCCCGTCTCCCGAGTTGGGTGGGGACATAGTTGTGTGGAAGATGTGTTAGAAATGGCTCAACAATGTCAAGTGCGTCGAACACTTATTGGGCATCATGATCCAAACCGAGAATGGTCCGAACGACGCTGGATTGATGAAACTCTGGAACGCCGAAGCGATCAGACTGGAATCCACTTTGAACTGGCACAAGCTGAAACTATTATAGATTTATAGATTTACATGCGGTCTATCTTCAGAATCTGATAAAAGGCATTGAGCAATGGCTTGAAAGGCCTCCTCCACTCCCTCGCCAGTTTTGGCACTGGATGACACAATAGGAACCTGTTGCATGTTCAAAGATTGAAGTTTTGAATCATCCAGCATCCATTCTTGGACCAAATCAATTTTATTGAGAACCACCACAAGCGGTAATGGACCAATGTTCGCTTGTATTTCACTCCAAATCTCAAGATCAAGGTCTACGGTGTTCCCACGAGTCCCATCTATGACAAGGAGACAGCCGGCGGCACCACGGATATACGACATTGGAATTGAAAATCGTTCTTCAGCACCTGCTACATCCCACAAAAGAAGCTTTACCTCTCTCTGACCCACATGCACTACTTTTTCATCGACTTTTACTCCAATAGTCGTAAGATAGCGTTCATCAAAAAGTCCGCTAATATAGCGTCGAACTAAACTGGTCTTCCCAACACCCGAAGCCCCAACCATAGCGACTTTTCGTTTAATCAACTTAAACCTCTACTCTACACACTTTTCTCAGCAAAGAAAAAATAAGATAACAACGAATACACCCCTTCCAATGAGCTTTCATATTTTTTGAAAGAAAATAATTCTTAATTGTCTAATGAAGCCAAGTCGATTACAAACCGAAACTTCACGTTCCCTTGAATCACTCGTTCATACGCTGCGTTAATTTGCGAAATAGGAATCACTTCGACATCTGAAGTCAAACCATGTTCACCACAGAAATCCAGCATTTCTTGCGTTTCACGAATCCCACCAATTAGCGACCCAACTAATCGCCGCCGCCGAAGAATCAGGGAAAACCCACTCACCGACAGCGCATCAGGCGATGCCCCAACTAAAATATAGGTTCCATCAGTTTTCAACAGTTCAAGATGTGTGTCCAAATCATGAGTAGCCGATACCGTATCAATCACAAAATCAAAGGTTCGAGCCAATCGATTCAATGCTCCCTCTTGCGAGGTCGCGGCATAGTCATGCGCACCCAGACGTTTCGCATCATCTTGCTTGGCGTCAGACCGACTCAAGACTGTGACATCCGCACCTAATGCTCGTCCAATTTTCACCGCCATATGGCCTAATCCGCCAAGTCCCACAACGGCAAGTTTGTGCCCCTTTCCTACGCCCCATTGCCGCAATGGGGAATACGTCGTGATCCCTGCACAGAGCAACGGAGCCACCCCTTCCAACGGAAGTCCATTTGGAATCGCTAAAGCATACTGTTCATCAAGAACAATTTGATTCGAATACCCACCATACGTTGGCTTTCCCTCTTTATCCATCCCGTTATAGGTAAATGTCATACCAGTTTCACAATATTGCTCCTGTCCTTTCGTACAAGATGAGCAGGTCCGGCACGAATCCACAAAACAACCCACGCCAACCAAATCCCCCACCTTAAATTTCTTAGCCTCTGCGCCTACCTGCTCGACTGTACCTACAATCTCATGGCCCGGCACCATCGGAAAAATAGACCCTCCCCATTCATCTCGTGCCTGATGAATATCCGAATGGCACACCCCGCAATATCGAATCTTAATAAGGATATCTCTCGGCCTCACCTCTCGTCGTTCAAAGGTGAGGGGTTCCAGTGCAAACCCAGCATGCTGTGCCGCATAACCTTTTGTCGACAACATATTAGCCTCCTTCGTATAGATCTATGAATAGATACAAATGGAAATGGCTTCAAGCACAATAGTGGAAACCATCATGACATATCATAGTCTGTCAGGTCGATGAAAGAATGCATCCTATTCTCACGACTCATTCCTTTTCCCTCTACCTTGAAGTCTCTACGAAGTCCATGCTTCAATTCGTTTCAATACAATTTTGTTCAGAAGAAAGGAACACCGTCATGAAATATGTGCATCTTGGCCGCTCCGGACTTAAAGTCAGTCGATTGTGCCTAGGCACGATGAACTTTGGGCCATTGGCATCGGAAGTGGAAAGCTTCGCTATTATGGATCAGGCATTAGCACTGGGCTTTAATTTTTTTGATACCGCCGATGTATATGGCTGGGAACTAGGCGAAGGAATCACTGAACACATTTTGGGCAGGTGGTTTGCACAAGGCGGCAATCGACGGGAAAAAGTGGTATTGGCCACAAAAGTCTTCGGACGTATGGGAGAATGGCCGAATCAATCTCGTCTTTCGGCATTACATATCAAGCGAGCCTGCGAAGACAGCCTGCGCCGGTTGCAAACCGACTACATTGACTTGTATCAAATGCACCATGTTGATCGAGATTCCCCTTGGGAAGAAATCTGGCAAGCTATGGAGCAGCTCATGCGAGAAGGTAAGATCTTGTATGTAGGGAGTAGTAACTTCGCAGGTTGGCATCTGGCTCAAGCCCAAGAAATGGCCAGACAACGCTATTTCTTGGGATTAGTATCAGAACAAAGCCTGTATAATCTTAATGACCGCATGATTGAATTGGAAGTCATTCCAGCTTGCGAAACCTATGGCATTGGCCTCATTCCCTGGAGCCCGGTTGCGCGAGGACTCCTGGCAGGGGCCCTGGAGCCTGCGACAAATGGAAGAAGAGCGGACGAAGACTTACAAAAAACTATCGAAAAATATCGCCCACAATTGGAAGCCTACGAACAGCTATGCCATGAAGCTGGCGAAGCCCCTGCCCATATCGCCCTAGCTTGGCTCTTGCATCAACCTGCCGTCACAGCCCCCATCATAGGCCCACGTACCCTGGACCAATTGAATGCGACCATGCGCGCACTCGAAATAAATCTATCTACAGACCTCTTAAAACGTTTAGACGACATCTTCCCCGGCCCAGGTGGCCACGCCCCGGAAGCCTACGCCTGGTAAGATTCTACCCCTCTTCAAGAGGCATGAATTTTTATACGACTCCCTTTTTCGCGCTATCTTTCATGGACCATTTTTGAATGTGCGAGGGCGACGACGGCGATGTCCGCATTCAGATTGGGGTCGTCAACGATCTCATCACCTGTACTAGAATTAAAGTAGATGGCTTCCAGGATTCGGATTTTGTGTTGTGAGCAGAGTTCTTGAAAATCAAGGATCGACGGAAACCTCCGATTCGGTGTATCGTGCCACTCGTAAGCATATAGCCCCTCTTCCTTAGGTAGTCGTCCCTCCAACATGAATGTCTTTCGCAGGGGAGCATGAGCAAAGTTTGGAAAACTCACAATTCCTCGCCGCCCAATACGCACAACTTCATCCAGGACACCAGCCACGTCAACAATTGACTGGAGTGTTTGAGATAACAGGGCCACATCAAAACTCTGGTCCGGTATTGCTGAAAGACCCTGATCAAGATCTGCATGGATCACGAATAGGCCACGTTCGATACACTTCACAACTTGGTCCTGCTCTCTCTCAACACCAAGAAGTGGTCCGTATCCTTTGTCGTGAAGTATCGAAAGAAGCTCTCCGTTCCCAGATCCAAGATCCACAACACTTGCATCCTTAGGCATCAGACGGAGGATCATGTCATAGTCAAGTCGTTCCGCATAAAAGATACTCGTTGGTTCCTCGATACGAGTATTGTCAGTCATGGTAGCGTTCGTCAACATGTCGTCGCTTGCAAGGAACGCACGGATCATGCGACCACCATCTTCCATTGTATCTGCTAGGAGAAAAGAATCGTGACCAGCGGGACTTTCTATTTCGCAATTGCTCACTGACTTAGATTGGTCAACTAGGACATCCACAAGCTGTCGCGAAGCCGAGGCTGGATACAGCCAATCACTCGAGAAACTGATAAAGAGCCAGCGGCATGTCGAAGGTGCAAGCGACCTCGCAAGTTTTTCCTTGTTATCACCCAGATCAAAGAGATCCATTGCTATAGAAAGCGTCACGTAGCTATTGGCATCAAAACGCTCTACAAAACGATCGCCTTGATGGGCCAGATAAGAGCCGACCGAAAAGATGCTCTCAAAGGCGGAGTCAACGGTTCGCGGTTGCAAACGAGTGGGGTCGAACTTGGACCGCATCGATTCATCGGAAAGATAGGTGATGTGCGCGAGCATGCGCGCCAGAGCCAGCCCTCCTTCAGGAGCCGGCCCATCGTAGTATTGGCCTCCTGCGAAATTTGGGTCATTTCGTATCGCGTTGCGACCGACCACATCAAAAGCAATACCCTGCGAACTCAACCTGGCGGAAGCCGCAATGACAATACTTAAATTCACCATTTCAGGATAGTCAATTGCCCAGGTCAGCACCTGGAACCCTCCCAACGATCCTCCAATTACTGAACGCAACTGAGAAATGCCTAGATGTTCAACAAGGCAGCGTTGAACGTTGACCATATCTCGCACCGTGATGACGGGAAAGTCTGCACCGTAAAGCTGAGCGTTTTCCGGATTGCCAAAGTTCGGCCCTGTAGTTCCCCGACAACCACCAAGCACGTTCGAACAAATCACGAAATACCGATTCGTATCAATCGGCTTATCTGGCCCAACAACGATTTCCCACCAGCCAGGATTATCGTTCTCATCATGTCGAGCAACGTGCGAATCTCCGCTCAAGGCATGGCAAATGAGGACAGCATTGCTCTTCTTTGCATCAAGAGTACCCCATGTCTCGAAACACACCGTGACTTGCTCGAGCCAGTCGCCATTTTCGAGCTCCAGCGGCTTGGGCAAAACCCACGTCTTGGCATGTCTAAGTGGCGTACCGTATTGTTGAGAATCCGAACTAGACAGCAAGTTCACCACATCGCCTCAGACACTTCGGGACGCCTAACAACTTGCCTGCAAGGCTTGATCAAGATCAGCGATGATATCGGCAACATCTTCGATCCCAACAGAGACCCGAATATATTCCGGCGAGACGCCTGCCCTCACCTGCTCTTCGGCGCTGAGCTGCTGATGGGTTGTTGAGGCTGGATGAATCACCAGCGTTTTCGCATCGCCAATATTCGCGAGGTGGCTGGCCAATTTGACATGATTGATAAACTTCTTCCCAGCCTCCTCGCCACCTTTGATACCGAAGCCAAGAATAGCGCCCGCGCCACTCGGCAAGTATTTTTGAACAACCTTGTAATGTGAATGACTCTCTAGGCCTGGATAATTGACCCATTCTACAAGATCATGTGCAGCAAGAAACTTGGCGACCTCTAGAGCATTGTCACAATGCCGAGGCATGCGTAAGTGCAAGGTCTCGAGGCCCTGCAGCGTGAGGAAAGAAGCAAACGGGCTCATTGCCGCACCAGTATCGCGCAGCCAATGGGTCCGCATATGCATGATGTATGCAATATTACCCATTGGGCGTAGCACTTCTTCGAATACTGCGCCATGGTATGACGGCGAAGGGGAGCAGACTTCTGGCCAGCGCGTTGGATCTTCTGCCCATGGAAAATTCGCACTATCAATCACCGCACCACCTACGTGCACACCGTGACCACCAATGAACTTGGTGGTCGAATAGACAACGACATCCACTCCATGCTCAATCGGTCTCAGTAGAATCGGGGTCATAGCCGTATTATCACAGATCGCTGGCAGATGCTGTGCATGTGCGGCATCCGTAATCTTTTTAAAATCAGGAACATCGTTTTTCGGATTACCCATACTCTCGAAGAACACACAGCGAGTGTTCTCGTCTACGAGTTCAGCAATCTGCTCGGGTTGATCTGACTCAAAGAACCGGACTTCAATCCCAAGACTCTTGAGCGTCGTCGTAAAAAGCGTCCATGTCCCACCGTAGAGACCAGTTGAGGAAAGAAAGTTCTGGCCAGAATGACATATTGTGAGTAACGCGGCCATCGTTGCCGACTGCCCTGAGGCAAAGCTCAGCGCTGCCGCTCCCCCGTCCATAGCTGCTAGACGTTTCTCAAGTACATCATTGGTCGGATTCATAATCCGAGAATAGACGTTTCCAAACTCGGACAGCGCAAACAGATTTGCGGCATGGTCTGTATCATTAAAGACATAGGACGTCGTCGCATAAATAGGAACCGCCCGTGCATTTGTCGTCGGATCAGGGGTCTGTCCTGCATGAACTGCCTTCGTACCAAGACCTTGAGGGGTGCTTTCACTCATTTCTTCTCTCCAATCATTTTGAGATGAGAAATAGATAAACAACAGGATGTAAGTGGGCAGGAACGTACCAAAGGATTCACAAAAGGGTCAATGAATCATCTGAGAGTTAACTGGCATCGTGAGTATTTCCTCTAAGAGAGCACTTTTGATGGCAGGAAACTACAGGCTCTAGCCGGGAAAATCTACTCTAGCAAAAACTCGAAATCTTTTTGTGTCAATCCCGCTCCGCCTCCTTTATGGGATGCGCCTTCTAATACGGCATGATAGAGTTCCATTTTTTGCTGTTTAAGAGCCATCATCTTTTCTTCAATGGTGTGCCGCATGAGCAACCGCATAATCGAGACTTTTTGTTTTTGCCCAATACGATGGGCGCGATCTGAGGCTTGATTTTCAACGGCTGGATTCCACCACGGGTCTAAATGAAAAACATAGGAGGCTTTTGTCAGATTTAACCCCTGCCCCCCAGCTTTGAGACTGAGTAAAAAGACCATGGCCTTTTTACTCTCTTGAAATTCCTGTACGATTTTTTTGCGCGTGGGTGTGGGCGTTGAACCGTCAAGCCGCACATAGGGAATATGATGCACCTGAAATTCTTGTTCAACAAGATCTAAATACGAGGTAAATTGAGAAAACACCAAGGCGCTATGCCCCTCATCCATAAGTTCTTCTAATCGCTCCACCACACAGCTCAATTTGGGAGAAGTATCCGTACTATCTTGTTGAATAAGGCGAGGTGAGAGACAGATTTGACGCAATTTCAAGATAGCGGTTAGCGCAATAATTCTGGCTTGTGAAGCCGTTTTCGTACGATAGGCCGATGCAATCGTCGAACGGATAGTCGCCACGGTCTGTTGGTAGAGCAATTTCTGGCGATCCGTCAATTCTAAATAGATATCGGTTTCGATTTTTTGAGGTAGCTCTTTCAGTATTTGGGATTTTGTGCGCCGGAGCACGAACGGTTTAGTCCGCTGCATAATCGTTCTCAGCAACTCAGGAGATGGCGCCTTCAATTTTCCTTTAAGACTCTCATACTCACCCAGCAAACCCGGCACACATAAATCCATCAGGGAATAATATTCACCGACATGGTTTTCTAATGGAGTCCCGGTCATCACACATTTAAAATACCCTCTGAGTCGTCGCGCGGCGCCAGTTGTCCCGGCTAGAATATTTTTGACAGCCTGCGCTTCATCAAAAAAAATGACGTGAAACATCTGTTGTTCAAGAATGGCAATATCTCGTCGGACCAACCCATAGGTGGTCAGCACCACATCTGCGCGGGAAAAATCTTTTTGGCGTTCTTTTCCTACATAATGGTGAATATTGAAATTGGGATAGAACCGAGTTATCTCCTGTTCCCAATTAAAGAGTAAACTTGGGGGCAACACCACTAAATGCGGTCCCAGCTGTTGACTCGGAGATTCAATAACACCCTCATGGATCCCCGCCAGCAAACTAATAGCTTGGATGGTTTTTCCTAATCCCATATCATCAGCTAAGCACGCCCCTAACCGATGCTGATACAAAAACCCTAACCAGCGGTACCCTTCTTGTTGATAGGGACGCAGCTTAGCCTGTAGCTTTTTGGGCAAGGGTCGGCGATCAATCCGCTCAAAATTCAGAAGACGATCAACTAAGACTTCATCCTCAGGTGGGAGAGTAATTTTGACTCCCCGCTTCCGTAATGCGACCCAATCCAAGATCTGCAATTTAGGAACTTGTACAACGACAGGCTTCCCATCATGAGATTTCTTGGGTAGTTTCGAGGAAGAGAGTGCAGTTAATGCTCGCAAGATTTCTTGCGTATTTTGATCCACAATACGCACCTGTCCATCGACTTCCATGATACCCCCTCGATCCAGAATCGTCTGAATCTCGTGGGCTTCAAGACGAACCCCGTCACACATAATTTCAGGGCGCAATTCGAACCAATCAATAGTCGGCGGACGGCTTGCATCCACGGAACAATCCCAGTCTCCTGTCGACACAGGCTTATCCTGAAAAAACAGTTCAATACCGGCTTCGGCAGTTTTTGCGTAACATTCAGGCAACCCCGCATACAGAGCCTCTTGAGACAGTGACATGACATCATGCGAAATCATGTTTTCAAAGATGGGCAGGCCCCAAATTTCGTAGGGAATGCGATATAACAAGGCTTCCTCTGCCCAATCATTTTGGATCACACACCATTGACCGTCATGAACAAGCAAGCGCATGGACTCTTCTAGAAGTGGCACTGAAAAAAAGTTGAACAATTCTTCCGCTTCCGCTTTGATACGAAAAGGGCGAAACTCTTCTTGGCGTAGACAGGCTTTGATCAGCCTCTTTCCGGCAGCCGACGTTTTCGCTCGACAGAGTTGAAAAAACGTGTCATAGAGCGCGGCTCGCCGTTTTTTGGATCGCAATCCACTAGAAACCAATAAGCCTCGCTCAACAAACAGATAGAAACTGAAAATTTGTTCGCTCGTCGCACCGAAACCTTCGCCTTGCCAGCATTCTGCCACCAAGGATGCGGCATTGGTTTCCAGAAGAGGCTCATCCACCAGCCAGGCCTCAGGCATCACCGTCAAACGATTTCGTTGAGGTTTAGGAATTTCGGTTCCATCAGTTTGAATCAGGTCGACCTCTCGTCCCTCAATCTTGAATTGCACAGCTCCTAAAAGATGAGATAGACCTTTTTTAGGAAGATCAATTTGCAATTGGGCAAAGTCTCTTACCGGAATGGTCAACATCGGACGCAGATCCCTGGCTTCCCCTTCATTCCATTGCACTGATGAAGCCGCTATCTTCCTTACACGTTGGTTCCTTGAAATGCCTCGGGGCGTTTCACTTCTTTCATTGACCTGTTCGGCTAATATGTCATAGAGAACCCATCCCAACTCGTTATCTACTGGGGCCAACTTACCAGCACCCAGATCCACAACCATCCCTAGAAATAACTGAGCCTGCTCCTGAACAACACCAAATCGAAAACTACGAGCGGCTACCGTGACATTACCCTTGCATACATCCAATTCCGTTTTAATGGTATACGTCATCGAAGGCGCCCACTCCACTAAGGTGCGCCCATGCATATCCTCAAAATAGAGAGGGAAAGCCTGCCCATGGTGTTTCAGGAAATCTCGCAAAGCCTCCTGAACTGACCAAGCCGGATCCTGGGTTGCGCGCAGCAAGACAGCCAACTCGGTGGGCATCCCTAAAAATGTCTGACACAGAATTCCATTATTGGTAATGGTTATGAAACCTTGCCCATAACGATCAATTAAATTGACTTCAAAACGCGGAATGACACGGGCAGTTTTCGACAAGGAATGAGATGGCAACGAACCTTGCAATAACTGCTGCGAAAGCTCTTCTTGGCGAGATATTCTGGCGTTCGCTACCGGGAAAGCATCTGGCACGAGTAAATTGACTGTCGTCAACAAGGCACAAATCACATGTTTGCACTGTGTTGAAGCCGTCCACGCGGGACATCGGCAAGAATAGACCAGTTCCCCCTTATCAACCGAAAACGTAACAGCATAATATTTTGATCCTCGCACCGATGCGGAAAGAATAGTTCTGGAGTGATTCCAGCTATACGACTCCAACCTACCCTGGGCGTAGTAGTCATAACCACGAAGCACAAAGGCTTTGGGAGCCAAAAAATAAATATGATTGGGAGAGAGAGCTTTAAGATGTTCGAGAACACCTGAGGGTTCTAGGGCCATCGACTGCGAACCATTCGTCGCCCTTTAGCCATAGAACATACGTAGGGATTCGTTGAAAAAACCCTGTTCTTACGCAGAAAAAATTTAAGCAATAACATCATTCCATCACATAGGAGAGGTAAGACACACATTCACAGACGAAGCTACCGAACTTTCAAGACAAGATCATTTTAGAATACGAGAAAAGATTGGAAAATGGATCAGCAGCTAGTGAAGATCTTGGACCCTAACCATCCCTTGCATAGATCCGAGATGTAAATCGCAATGATAGAGAAACGTGCCAGCGTTCTTGAATACATGTTCGAACCGCTGTCCGGGCTTATTGACAGTAAGTCCACTATTAAATACCTGCCCTCCACCGGAACAATCATTCACACGACATGCCCCGCTCGTCACGCTATGGGGTTCTTGAGCACCATCCGCATATAGCCACACAATTTTTTCTCCTGGTTTTATGGTCACTTCTGAGGGTACGAAGAAAGTCGGGGCTCGAAACACCACTACGACAGCACCAAGTGGTGCCAGAATCAGTCCCTCTCCAGCAGAAACAGGCGCTCGTGGCTCCCGGGCGATGACGAGAAATTCATCATGGGATGGCTCAATTTCACAATGTTTTCCATTCGCAGCCGTCACAAGCACCGCCTCAATATTCTGATATCTAGCATGCGAGACTACACCGTTTAACAGGCCATCATCTTGAACAGTTTTAGTCCTGACAGAATGATCCTTTTGAGTAGATTCCTGAACCTGTAACAGACAATTGTCGGAGTTTAACTTCCAGGTTAATTCTACAAAAAATGGATGCCCAACTTCCGATGTCTCGACTAACACAACTTGTTCCCCTGATTCGAGATCCAGCCCAAAATCCAAGACCATATCCCCTATTTCCCAACCCATGGTGGCTTTGGCAACGATCGGACCGCCAAGCATCATCAAGCCAACCCCGAAGCTTAAAATAAACAAGCGCCCAGCCAACTGTCTCATTCCCGCAATGCGCCTTCCTCAAATGAATAGACCACTAATACCTCTGTTCAATCCTACTATTTTCGCTTAAAAGCCTATCCCAATACTCACCCCGCCACCGACACGCCCACCGGTACCCCCGCCACCAAAAATTCCAAAGCGAGGTTGAGAACCTCCAGGATCATTGTTTTCTCGCACAGGCCAGACATACAGGTGTTTAACCCTCATCGTTGGATAATCATACTCCATTTCATCCAGCTTGGCATTTGTCACGCCACTGACTTCCCCAACAAGAGTAACCCGCGTATTGAAAGGGAGGGTGGCCGGATCCAAAAAAGATGACTCAAATGCTAAAAACCGGCCTTGTGAGGCAGTTCGGTCCAGAACCGGTTCATCTGCACTGTCTAATGGCAATTGAAGAATCTCCAAACGTGTTCCCTCAGATAGGCGTTTAGCCGACAGCACTTCTCCTCCTAAAAGTACCACAACACCTTGATAACTCGTCGGTTCTTCGAGAATCTGTGAAAACGTGAGAGAAGGGTCAATTTGTGGCTTCATAGTTTCTGGCACCACGTCTGGACCTGAAGCACAGCCAGACCCACTTAAAAAGACCAAGCAGATTAATACTTTGTGTAAATCAATGGTCATGGCATCCCCATCCTGTTCAGATAGAATTGTAAAAAGCTGGAGGAACGCTAGACTCCATACCAGCCTTGTGGACGCTCAAAATGAAGAAGATAGAAGGGGAAACCTCAGGGGAGGCATCTACTAATAAAGCGGAGCTTGAGGACCAGGCCGCAATCCAATCAAATCAGGATCTTCACCATCCAAGACCGTACGAAGCTCCTCATTTTCGGCTTTGCGTTGCTCTCGTCTGGCCTCTTTATCTTGTTGTTTCATACGTTTTTGCATTTCACGGTTACGCTTTGCTTGAGTCACTTTCGCTGGTCGTCCCATAATGGCCCCCTTTCATTTCAAGCCTACTACCGCAGAGGCAGATGTCTCGAAACCGAAATAAAACGACAATATGTATGAATGCGCACGAAAGGCTTTAATGCCACTTTCTGGAATAGGACACAACCCTACCACCCCACCTGTATGGAGTCAAATTACCAATCTGAGGAGTCAATACACCTATCCACAAGCCTACATTGAAGGGGAAATTCCCGCTATTTTTTGAACATTCAAAGTGTCACCTCTTCACCTTTTGGAGTCCACTCAGTTGCCAATCGCTTCGCTTCCTGAATCTGATCGGCAGTTAACTGTTGTTCCAAAAACTCTACAGCAAGCACTGCCGGCTCTACCCCTTGTTGGGCTGCCAAGTAGGCCCACTTATAGGCTTGAATCACATCTTTTGCAACACCCTCTCCTTCGAAATACATTAAACCAAGGTGATTCTGTGCGCCGCCATTCCCTTGCTCTGCAGCTCGTCGAAACCATCGCAAGGCTTTTTCATAATCTTGAGTTACCCCTAAGCCTTGTCGATACATGGCTCCAAGATTGTTTTGCGCACGCGCATACCCCTGATCAGCAGCTAATTGATACCAATACCGAGCTTGCTCAAAGTCTTCTGGCACACCTTGTCCATAGCGATACATATAACCTAACATATTTTGCGCTTCGGCATTCCCACGCTTGGCTAAGGGTTGCCATTCTTCAAGCGCATGTTCATAGTCACCCCGTATATACGCATCTTCTCCAGCAAGAAAATTTGCCAAAGCCGAAACAGTACTCACCATCAATACAAGAAAGATGTATATTAAGAAAAGAACTTTCTTCATCAAGCTCCCTTTCCTGTTCTGGTTGTATACGAGTGATAAAGTAGCCACCAAAACGTCATGTTTATCGCTTTGCATAGGCTTGATACTTCGCCTCCAAGACAGCCCACCTCGCGTAGAGTCGCTCGATTTCCTGTTCCGCTTCTTTCAATAAATCATATGCTTCTTGAAGACGAAGATGATCAGAAGCCACAGTTGGCTCTTCGATTTTTTGATGACACATCTCCCGTGTCGTCTCTGCTTCCAAAATACGTTGTTCCATACCATCATATTCCTGCTGTTCTTTATATGACAGTTTTGGCGGTCTAACTTCTTGGGCAACTCTCTTGCCTGGTCGAGGAGGAGAAGACTCTGCATTATCTCTTTTTTGTTTACGCTTAAGCCAGGCTTCGCATTGGGCATAGGTTGCAAAAAACCCATGGGTCCCCTGCCCATCTAAGCCAACAAAATCCGTACAGACTTGCTCAAGCATGTACCGATCATGGGTAACCAAAATTAACGCGCCAGGAAACTCCTTAAAACTTTCCTCTAAAGTTTCTCTAGTGGAAATATCAAGATCATTTGTTGGCTCATCAACAAGAAGAACATCAGCGGGCTGCACCATCAATCGAGCCATCGCTGCCCGGGCTTGCTCTCCACCGGATAATAATCCAATGGGAAGGTCCAGTTGTTCCGCCTGAAAACGAAAACGTTTCGCCCATCCGATAAGATGGATGACTTGTCCCCGATAAGTGACGAAATCACCTGAGTCAACCAACGTGCGTCGCAAAGTCAATTCAGGATTCAATTGTGCTCGATTCTGATCAAAGTAAATCAACTGTAAATGATCCGCGTACTTGACGCAGCCTTGGTCCGGATCTAGTTCTTTCGCTAAGAGTTTCAGAAGCGTGGATTTTCCAGAACCATTATGGCCAATAATTCCAACAGCTCTTCCAGGAGAGACCTGCATCTCCAGACTACGAATGATCGGGCGTGAATCAAAAGCCTTAGACAAGCCTATGACTTCAATAAGCTGCTTGGTTTTTCGACCAGAACCCACAAAATCAATGGAGACGTTTTGTTGACGTAATCGCGTGGTGGTTTCGGCCAATTCCGCTTGCAAGGCCTTGGCCGTCTCCAAACGATATTTCGCTTTGGTCGTCCGCGCCTTCGGACCTCGTCGAAGCCAGGCTTCTTCACGCCGGACCTTACCAGCTAACGCCTGAGCCTGTTGCTCCTGAACCCCTTGAAAGACTTCACGCTTTTCAAGAAATTGTGAGTAGCTAACAGGATACATTAAAATGCCATCCATATAACGGCTATGTAACTCAGCCATTTTATTGGTGGTTTCTTCCAGAAACCATCTATCATGACTGACAAGAACCCAGGCCCATGGCTCCTGCACCATGAATTGAGCCAACCAGCATAGACCTTCCACATCCATATGATTGGTTGGTTCATCAAGTAACATCACATCCGGATCTTGAACCAACGCACAGGCAATTGCGAGACGTTTTTTCCACCCTCCTGATAAAATCCCTACGTGCTGCGATCCATCCTGAAACCCAACTTTTCCAAGAATTTCATATATTCGGACTTGCTCTTCCCCTTGAGAAACCCCTGACTGACCGGCGGCTTTATGCAACATCTCTTCAACCGTAAGATCCGTGAGGTATTGGGTATCTTGTGGCACATATGCAACACGCAGGTTCTTCCGCCGAGTGACGGTCCCTCCATCCGGCATTTCCAAACCTGCCAGAATTTTCAAAAATATAGACTTTCCAGACCCATTCGGCCCAATTATCCCGACTCGATCCTGTTCTTCTACCCCAAACGTCACACCCTGGAATAGTTGTTGTGCTCCAAAAGACTTTTGAACGGACTGGGCATAAATTAGCGCTGCCATGATAGAGCAATCTCCTCAGAGTCCTCTTCAAGAGAGGGGAATGTTTTTGCATTGACCCCTTCCCTTTTCCCACTACCGTTCAAGTACAATAGGGTCACAATAAAGGAGATGAAGCAAGACAATGGGGATTGTACTTTCTGAAGGTTCCAAACATTTTCATGTGCCATATGGACCAACCATTACGGATGGATCGCTCGAAGCTCGATTCATTGACCTTAAAACAAACCCGCAGATAATTCCGGCATTAACACCTTGCGTCGGTTGGCCCGAAACGCAGGAACTTCTTGTCCAAATCAATAAACCTCAATCCCCTTTTATGACGTTAGCGGCAGATCAAAGTTATACGAAGGGGCCAGACCAAAACCGCCCAGTCATCCTCGTCTCATTTGTAACACTGTGTTTCGCAGAGATTTCACACAACGCTAAAGATTTATTATCTGATCTTGTCACGTACCTCAAGACACACATGGATGATCTTTTGCAAAATGTAAGCACTACACTTGATCAAACACTGGACCTGGAAATCATCTTAGAAATTCAACCCACACAATTCCATCACTACCAGATTGCAGGGTGGAGTCTTACTGTCATGATGATTGCCTCAGGACAAGACCACCATACGATTCGTGGAGTCTGGGGGTACGGCATACAGTCTCTCATTGATAGTTTGCATGCCTACAGTCCCCAAGAGAAAGAGATATAGCCTGTTTTATCATTTCACTCACTCACATTCCATTATTTTTGATCAGTTACTCTATGCCTTTTAGACAGCGGCCAGTATAGGCGTTGGAGCATTCGCGCCCAAAGCCCTTGATAGGTTTCTCTGAGTCAAGCCCAAAGTTAGTTGGAATGCGTCACGGCTCCCAGGTTAATATTATGCGACCTTCCGAGTCGTGGTCATCTCCAAGCGCAGTTCCCGTTTCAGTGCCTCGCGTAACTGCGGCAGATGTTGATAGCCTTTCACTTTGCGCAGTCGTGGCTCGATATCTAACAGCGCAGTGGCCAACCATCGCTGCCGTTGATTTGAGTTCGTCCAGCGATCGACCTTCGCACACCGCTCTTCCACCAAGGCATTGATCGACTCCAGGCAATTCGTCGTTTTGAAGGAGAGGCCGAGGCATGCAAACATGCCCAACCGATGCACGGTCAACGTTTCCTCCAACCCTTCGGCCAAGCTCCGCGCCGCGGATTGGTTCCGAGTCTCGAGTTCCTGCTGCAGGCGACCGAGCGCGGTCTTGGCTTCCGTATACGTTGGACGCTGATACGCGCGTTGAAGCCGTCGTCGCCAGGCCACCTGTTCGCCTTTGGGTAGATGGCGCACAACATTCTCGCGCTTATGCCACTGACAGCGTTGCACTAAGGCGGTCGAGCCCCACGCTTGGCGTACGGCCGCGCGCAACCCTTTGCCGCCATCAATGATCACCAAGAGACCCTGGGAATCGTCGAGGCCCCGTTCCTCCAAGGAGCGGAGGAACGGCGTCAAAACGGTCTCGTTTTCTGTCCCCGTTTCCACAAACCCCAGCACGTGTTTCTCCCCCGTGAGGGTAATCCCCACGGCAATGCCCATCGTCATGTCGGCAAACATCTTGCCATCGAGAAAGACGGCCACTAGATCTAGCTCACGGAGATCACGCTCTTGCAACGCCTTCAGTTGCTTGGCACTCGCCTGCACAAAGGTTCTCGATACGGTCGAACTGGACAGGCCAATCGCGCCGGGGACCGCTTCGGCTGCGGCTTCATAATTCCGACACGAAATGCCATACAGCACTCGCTTGAGGAGCAAGTCATCCAACTGGCCAGTCCCTTGGTAACGATCAATCGTCTGTAATGAGATCTCCCCACCCTGTTGGTGTTGAACACGAGGGATGCGTAGGCGATGCCGTTGCCCCGCCAGCTGTACGCTCCCCGGATTGCTGCCATGACGCCGGCCAGGAAGAGCAGCGGCTTTTCGCGCATAGCGGGCCCCAGCCAAGGCACACACCTCGTTCTCCAAGATCTCGTGCAGATGCATGAGTCCCAAGGGGATCAGGTTCCGAATACATTCCAGCTTACTGTCCACATCAAAGGCTTCATAGTGGTGCGGCCCGAAGACCTGGGCCGTTCCCAACAGTTTCCTCTTCTTGCTTCTGTTCGCAGCGTTCGTAATACTGCTCATGTCGTGGCTCCTTTCATGACGCGCGGACGATGGTTGTTCTTGGTCGAACGCCATCTCAGCACAGTGAAGGGAGCCGCTTCAAATTCCAACTAGACTTAGCACACATTCGTTTCTCTACCTTGCAACACATAACAATACCGATTGAGCACACGTTGATAGGCATGAGGAAACTGTTGACCAGCCCAATGATGTAAGGATCGTGGTACTCCATATACAATTTTGCCTAATCTCCCAGCCACACGAAATTCTGAACCAAATTCCCTCGTCACCAAGGTCTCATACGCATTGAGCCGATATACAGCCGGATGCTCGATTTTACTCGCGACAGTCTTTGCCGCTAACTGTGCCGAACGGATGGCATAATAAATCCCTTCACCTAATAATGGGTCTACCAGATGCCCTGCATCCCCAATCAACATTGCACGCCCACACACTAAGCGTCCAGCCCACCCCTGTCCATTTCCATAAACTTGCGCCGAAGCAATCGGGATCGGATGGCCAAAGGGTTTTGGAATCGTTAATCCGACCAATCTGGGTTCCCCTTTCGTAAAATCATGGAAGCTTTGTTTTGGACGCTTTGTGCCTTCTACAAACTCTCCAACTCCTAACGACAAACCCTGGCGCTTGGGAAAGATCCAACCATAGCCCTTCTTGGCAGCCGGCAAACTAATCAACGCTGTCGGCGTTTGTTGAAACGGATGGGGTTTTGCTGTGGCCACTTCACTTTCTAGAGCTGGAATTTTCTGAAATGATCGACCGGGGAAACATTGTTGCGCCACCATACTCATCACGCCATCTGCACCAATAATGATATGGCTCTGGTAAGAACCCTGCGCGGTACATACTTCAACGCCACTCTCACTATTTTGAATTTTGATGACTTTTTCACCTTCATGCATCGTCGTCCCAGCTCGCCTGGCTTTCTCAATTAACCATTGATCAAACTCTGATCGGATGACCATATAGGCAATGGGATCGGATGACTCAATGACAAATGGTTCACGAGCCCCACAGTCAAATTGCACTCGACATACAGTTTTTTCCACAAGACTGAGAAAATCTTCAGGCAAAATCGTTGCAATTCTTGCAGAAAGACCTCCTCCACAGACTTTATAGCGAGGGTGCGACTGTTTATCAAAGGCTAACACCGAAAACCCTCGTTGACTCAATTCAAAAGCCGCAGATGCCCCGGCTGGCCCTAACCCAACCACAATGACATCATATCTCTGTAAAGGAGTAAGATTATTCACGAGAAGGGAATGAGGATAGGGAAGGAGCAGAGAAAATTAGGGCATTAATTGAAAAACCTGCTAGCATTTGGAACTTTCTTAAAATATTGATTTGCTTGACCGGCCAGGGATGCTATGACTGATTTGGAAAGAATAAGATATTGAAATGTCATGAAAACACTTGACTCTCTCACCAATCATCAAATTTTTTCATTACGATTTTCCGAGCCTCACAGAAATTTCTCGTACAATCTCGCCACGCCTTACCTTCAGAACAACCTTCTGGCCAGGTTCTGTTCGTTCAATAAGATAATTTTTTAATTGAGCAGGCGTCATAATCTTCAGATCATCTATCGCAACTAGGATATCGCCCTTACGAAACCCTGCATGCCGTGATGGCCCGGTGGCTTTCGCCACCCCTAATTCCCACCGAGCCCCCTCTTTAATGGTTTCAAGGTGAATACCCAGAACGGAAAAACCTGGAGTCTTGCCTGAAAGAACAGAATCAACAACACGTTTCACTAACAAACCTGGAAGAGCAAATCCAAATCGGCTACACCCACGTTCCTCAGATGAACTTTCTGTTTGAATAATTGCATGGACTAGCCCAACCACATGACCGTTCTCATTGAAAAGTCCTCCACCGGAATTTCCTCGACAGGCAGAAAGGTCAATTTGAATCAGTCGACTCTTCACAGTCTCTAAGAATGTATTGGGATTCCCAACTCTTCCAAAAGAAAGAGCTGGCCCCCTGCCCATGGGATAGCCTACCGTAAAGACATCATCTCCATATGTGGCATCATGCTCAGAGAATTTCGATTGGGAAATAGGCCAATCGTTTTTATCTCCTTGTAGTTGATAGACCGCTACATCTAGAAAAGCATTGGCCCCTTGTCGAAGGGCCAACAACTCTCGTAGATCATCCGTCAACACATGAATTTCTTTGGGAACACCGACTTTTCCACCCTCCGAACGTTCAACGGCATGCCGCGCTGTTAAAATTATTCCACCCCCAATATGTACACCTGACCCTCGAATCTTGATGGGCACTCCATAGCCAAAATCTTCAGTTTCTATAGCATCGGCATGAAGGATTCCGACAGTAGCCTGTTTAGCTTGTTCAATTTCATGTGCAGAGACAGCAGACAATTCCCCCAATATTAGTAACACGAAAGGGCTAACAAACAACCCAAGAGCACAGCTCATCATACGTCTGACAAACATACCACGCATCACATCAACCTCTCACAAGCGCGATTGCACGAAACAATTTTTAATTCACGAAACAACTCTTTCATCCTCTCATAGGAATAATGCGCATTCCGCCCACTAGGATTGGGCAACACAAACATCCGAACACCAGCAACAGTCTGACGCTGAACCCCTGGCTGGACAGGAGCGCTTGAGAACGGTTTATTCGAACCACTGGGACTCGTTTCAGCCATTAAAACCCGAGCCACACTGATCCCCATGATCGCCACAAGGGCTGGTTGATAGTGCTGTATTTTTGCTAGCAAGGTTTCCCGGCCTTCCAAGAAATCGGTCTGAGCCAAATCCTGGATGCCTGTAGTAGGCTTGGCAATCAAATTGGTCAGTCCATACCCATAGTCTAGCAAAGTTGCATCATCGTGATAGGACATGCGATGTGGGATGAGCTCAGTCTCAAATAACAATTTCCAAAATCGATTGGAGGGTCCGGCATAATGATGCCCCACTTTCGCTGAACGCATCCCAGGATTAATCCCCACAAAAAGAATGGATAAGCCTGAGGTCAGATAGTCTGGGAGGTCACCGCCAAAATTAGACATATGGCACATCAGGCAAAGGAAGAAAAGGAAGCACCAAAAGAAAAGCAGGCTGAAGGAGAGCTATCGAATTAGCGGGCTATGAGTTTAGTTTGAATTTGAGAAAATGTTTCTTCAGCCTCAGGGAGGAGATCTTCTCGTTGCTGTTCTTTAGCTAACTCTAGCGCACGTTTGGACAGTTCATAGGCTTCTTGATGTTCGCCACGTTCTGCACATTGACGAGCCACAACCATCCGAGCATTAATAGAGGAAGGTGCTTCTTTAATGACTTGCCGCAACATAACCTCTCCCTTCTCATCATCCCCACCCAGAAATTCTGGGACTTCAATGAGAATCGTGCCTTTAGAAGACAAGGCATCCAGATGATTAGGGTCTAAGGCTAAAGTTTGGTCCAATTCATCCATCATACGGCCATATTCAAACACCGAAAAAAACACTTCCCCATTGGCCCGCATCCGCTCTCCAATGCTACAAAAAAGGGCAAAATGCGCATCAGCAGATTGTATGTCTAAGGCCACCGCTTTTTCTGCAAGGACGCGCCCGCGATCAAAATGCACACTTCGACTTTGGACATCCTTTGCCCGGCGACCTTTCTGGCATTCTTCCATGGCTTGGCTAGTCAAGTTTTCCACCGAATTCTCAGCCCACACGTTTGGAGCTAATAATCCACAGCAAAGAATGGTGATCCGAGTCAATGGGATCCAATATCGCATGCGTATCCTCACAATTATTTAAACCTTTTCGGATGATTTCGGAAAATTCTGAGAGGGTACCAACAACAGGCTTATTTCTATAACATATCTATCATTTGTTGCCAATATCGCTAATTCTATTCCATTTTTTCACAGTTCAGGCAGACTTCAAGCTTTTTCTCTCATCAATTTACTGAACTTCAGATAGACAAATTGTGATAATTTTCCTGTTACCCTTCAGAACCGCCATAAATGAGACGAAATATTCTCAAGAAGGTAACTTCTATTCGCCAAAAAAAGCTTTAGTTATGAATAAAGGAGTCAAGTAAATGGAGCTCGAAGAAATTCGTCAACTATGGGCGGAAGGTGAAGATTGGGTGATTAAACTTCAAAACAATCAATATTTCCATCGACCAGATCAAAAGTATGGAGATTGGATCCCAGGCTTACCTCCGGGAGTATTTCCCTCAGATGTCGCTACACTCTTCGAAGAGTAAAGAGAAACCTCTGCCCCCAAGATCAGATTCTCCAACGGCTCACCACAACCCATATGAAGCATCTTCCCAAAAGGACGTGCTTCCCGCTACCCTTTTTCCCATGCGCTTGCCTGGACGAGTCATCGGCCTCCTCAAGGAATACATGCACGATCTCGTGGAACAAGCCACGCAAGAAGAAACCGCCCAAGCCACTTTTGGCTTTGCCATCCAACCCTATCGACCTGACCAAGCCATCTCAGACTTATTAGCCATACTTGATGACCGCATCGAATCCGAAGGCGTTCAAGTTGGTCTTTCCGTTGACTTTCTTCATCAAATGTGGACTCTGTGTAACTCAGCTAACACCGAAATATCTAATATCATCTGGCTAAAAAAGAATATTGATGGAGGAACCGGGTCAAAAGCCGAAGTCCGGAAACAAACCTATGATGCCCTTGTCACGTATCTCGAATCTCTACCTGAAGATCATCAGCCAGAAGACCCAACACCAAACTGAAGGGCAATCCAATTTTCCTTGCTTCGAGTTGCCTGATGTGCCCACTCAAAAGAGGTCAAGTGCTGGACAATTTCAAGCAGATCTTCTTCTAACAACCCTGACAGAAACAATTGTGTGGTCGATGCGCGAAATCGTGAAAATTCAGGAGAGAGTTCGAGAATCGTGTTTCGATCAATATTCGCGACAATAATCTCGAATGTATCATCAGGAAGCTCGTCCATTTGGCACACCCGCAAATCCAGCTCCTTCCCGAACCCATTCGCACTGGCATACTCTTTGGCACAATCAATAGCCATATCATCGTGATCAATCCCAAGAGCGGACAATGCACCTAGCCGAATTGCCACCATACTCAAGATGCCACTTCCAGTACCAACATCCAAAATTCGAACACCAGAAAGAAAAGGCAAATCTTCCAACCATTTCAGCAGTAATTGGGTTGTAGCATGATGTCCGGTTCCAAAGGCTTGCCTTGGATCAAGAACAATCTCAATTCCATCTTCGGGTATAGCCATCGTCATCCAACTGGGCCGAATGCCAATACGGCGACCAATATTGATCGGTTTCACTGAGGCTACCCACTGCGCATTCCAATCTTGAGGAGGTACGAGTTCTTCCTGGATCGCTGCATCCTCGACCTGTTCACCGAGTTGAGCCAAGGCTCTATGAATAGAAGAAAGCCTCCCACTGACATTCTCTTGCCAATACGTCGTCAACGTTCCAGCTTCCTCCCACAGACCTAAAAATTCCGGGCAAGCCAGCAGCCCAGCCAACTCCGCCCCATCCACACAGGCTGGAATTTTGATTTGAACTATCGAAGAATCCTTTGGCATATCTATCATTGACGGAAGTAGGAAGAGGGGCTAAGGTCTCCAACTGTATGCACAGTCCCCGCACGGATCAGCGTGAACAGGCTCTCACCCGGCTTTTGCAGCGGGCTAACCGATTATTCACACAAGGGAAAACAGCCAGTCAACGATTTAGTCGGTGGAGACTGGCAATTTTTCTGATCGGCGCTACAGTCTGTATCGGCTTTTATCAATATGCCTGGTTTCATAGCGGCAACATCGCCCTGTTCATTTTTCTGGCAATTTTCCTTACGACAACCTGGTTTCATCAACAATTGAAATTTCGCTTGCACCGATTAGATTTTTGGATCACGATCAAAAAAGATCTCTTGGCAAGGCTTCAGTTGAATTGGCCTAAAATGATGTATCTTCACACTCATCAATCGCCACCACATCATCCTTATGCGTTGGATCTGGACCTTACTGGCCCTCATTCTCTTTTGAGTCTCCTTGATACCACATTTTCATCAATTGGCCGAACCCAACTCCAAGACTGGATTTTTCAGGTCAAGGATCCTCAATCCGACGAACTATACTGGAAAGATCGACAAGCCTTCGTCCGAGAGCTCACGTCACTCTCTCGATTGCGAGACCGGTGTCTGCTGGCCACCCGCCTCATCAGCCAAGATCCATTAGATGGCACACGCATCCTTGCCCTGCTTCAGCAACCCATTGCCATCCCCAACATCACCATGATCACACTCGCAGCTTCCAGCCTCTGCGCCCTCACGTTGCTCTTAGGCTGCTGGACGCTCTTGAGTGGAGCCCCCAGCATTTGGATATTGACCATCCTTATCTATGGCGGCTTGTATTTTTCCCTTTCTGGTTCGATAGCCCAGCTCTTCAGTCGAGTGCTTGCGCTTCATGTTGAACTGGAAAAACTAGTCAGCGTTATTTCCATACTTGAACAATCAAGCGTTACCAATACACCAATCATCCGCCAGCAATGCCAAGATCTCCTTACACAGGAAAATCGACCGACCACGTGCCTCAAGCAACTCGGACGGATCTGCCAAGGGCTCAGTGTCAAAGCACACCCGCTGATCCATCTGGCGTTAAATGCATTCGTTCCTTGGGATCTTTGGTATGTCAGGAGATTAGATCGAGTTCTCGCGAGCATGCGAGACACACTTCCCTCATGGTTAACGTGCATTGGAAGACTTGATGCCGCAAGTGCATTGGCTAGATTTGCATACATCAATCCTGACTACCAGTGGCCTCAATTGGATGCAAGGTCTGATTCTAACCATAAACCAGGCATCACAATAAAAGGGCTTGGCCATCCGCTCATTGGCCGTCAACAGCGCGTCACCAACGATCTCACTCTCCGTGGAGAAGGTCAGATCCTGCTGGTCACAGGTTCAAATATGGCGGGGAAAAGCACGTTCCTTCGAACCGTGGGCATAAACATCTGTTTGGCCCAAGCTGGTGCACCAGTCTGTGCCACTACCTTTTCCTGGATATGGTTGCAACTATATTGCTGCATTCGAGTGACAGATGCCTTAGACCAAGGCCTTTCATATTTTTATGCTGAAGTTAAGCGACTGAAACTCATTTTGGACGCCGTCCAATCAATCATTACACGACCAGTCCTATTTTTGATTGACGAAATATACCGTGGGACAAATAATAGAGAACGGTTAGCAGGCAGCGAAGCCTTCGTGAAAGTGCTTCAACAGAGCCGAGGGTTCGGCATGATTTCCACACACGATCTTGAGCTGACACAACTCGCTGATACCAACGAATCTATTCGCAATGCCCACTTTCAAGAATCCTTCAAAGATGGGACACTTCATTTCGACTACAAACTTCGCCCAGGTCCATGCCCAACCACCAATGCCCTCCGCATTATGGCCCAAGAAGGCCTGCCTGTTCCAAAGGAAGGTGAACAGTAAAAAGTGAGGAGTAAAGAGTTTAATAATAAAGAAAAATTATTCGTGAAGGGTAAGGCGGGAGAGGGATATAAAGCACGCTTCTTCGTTTTTCGACTCAGGATTCACGCCTTACGGGGCAATGAGTCCCCCACCCTGTGCTTGATCAGTCTTTGATCCAGTCGAGGTCCCACATTGTGCACAAATGTATTCGTATAGATTCCCACTGGGGAGGACCAACAGTAGTCGCTCACGAGCCGGGGTAGCAGTCTGACATTTGGGACAGAAGAGCAAGGAAGCCCGCAGAGACTCGAACTGTTTCGGATCATCCTCTGGAACAGGGGAACGGCGCGGTCGCATCCCATGAGTAGGACGTGTCCCGCTAGGAAATGGTGGCATAGCCATGGAATAATTTTAGCGAAGCACCGCAACACGGTCAAGAAACCAAATGTCACTCCTATTCACGAAGAGATGAACTGGTGGCCCATCTATTCACTGCCTATTATGTCTCAAAACCAATTCGAGAAACAGCCTATGATTTTCTAAGGTCAAGCTTCCTTTCTGTTTTTCTTCTTTGTAGAAAAAGGATAAAAGTGAGGGTGAAGGGTTCAACAAGTGAACACCAAATGAAAGCCTTCAGACCTCTTGATGCCTCGCCCCTCATATAACCTTCTCCTCGAAGAGGAAAAGGCAGATTCCTTTCTGACGAAAGTTACACCTTGCTCTCAATAAATTTTCCCAACACAACACACTTCCATGGCTCACTAAAGATGGAGAAAGACAGACAAAAGAAAACTGGCCAGAAAAAGGTTATGCGGCATCTTGGACACACCGAAACCCAACATTGTCATAGCGATCTGATGGTTTAGACTTATCCCTGTTCGCTGACCTTGCGTCAAACGGCCCATAGTTCCATGATCCCCCACGAATCACTCGATACTTGCCCTTTTGAGGTCCAGTCGGCCGCCACTGAGGACTCTTCTGATAAAAGTGTTTATCGTACCAATCTCCTGTCCATTCCGCCACATTGCCAATTATGTTGTATAGACCCCAGGGATTGGTTGACAGCATCTTCACTGGCGCTGTCCGTTCAAACCCATCGTCATAACTACTCAGATAATTTTTCAACAGTTCCTTAGCCGACACATCCGCAATATTTGCCACCGGGCGAGATTCCGGGGGGGCATTACCCCACCAATTGCGAGTAACCGTCCCCGCTCGAGCAGCATATTCCCATTCGGCTTCTGTAGGTAACCGTTTGTCATAGTGCTTACAATAGGCATAGGCATCATCCCACGAGACCGAAACCACAGGATGGTCGGCCCGGTTTGAGATAAACACAGCCCTTCCTCCTTCCGGCTTTCGCCAGTAGGCACCTTTCACAATCTCCCATCCTTTACCCTTCACAAAAGCCCTCGCATCACCTTCCCGTCTAGCTGTTGTTTGAAATCCAGTAACACTAACAAATTTTTCAAAGAGCAGATTTGAGACTTCATAAACATCCATATAAAAAGCCTGGAGTGACACTTCATGGCGAGGCAATTCTGGTTGAAACCAGTCCAAACATTGATTCTCTGCATAGTCATACTCTACACATTCTTTGACAACAGCCTCTACCTCAGCAGGTGTGCTCCCCATCTGAAACTCTCCCTCTGGCAGCAAGACCATCACCGCACCATCCCTACCAACCCTCTTACTTTCCATCTGCTGAGAACTCACATTCCCAGTATCCACGTCCTTGCCAGTATTCCCCGCTGCCTCAATGATTGTGGGACTCTCAGTGTCCTCTTTCACAAAAGCTAGAGGTAGACTGTTTTCTAAACCGCTTTCGATGTCAGGAGTCTGGTATCCTTGAGTCTCATCTTGCACCTTTCGATAGGTATGGTCATACAGCTCACGAAGTTCAATTAGGCCATTGTGATTGGTATCGGCTGCTCCTCGAAGGCCTGTTAACACCGCGCAGGTAAATGCGCCATGGCCACCACAAAATTGTGGGCCCTCCTTCGAGGATTCTGCTGCACTTGATGAAGCCAAGATTGCCACCCCGTTTTTGACATCCCCCATAGCCACCAAGAGTCGATTGATGTCTGCACTTTGAATCGACCGATTACCCAAGACATGCGAGGATAATCCTAGGGCTCCCGCATGACATGCGTCTAACAAAATGACAATTTTCCCAGCTTTACTTTTTTTTATCTGCCGCATCAATTCGTACCTGCTAATCCCGTCATCTTCCGGCAATTGTGGATCAGCCTCATGGGTAAGAAAGTAGAGTTCTTCCCCTTTATCACCTAGGAGACCATGCATTGCCAATGAAAGAATCACGAGGTCTTCCGGCTGCGCTCGTTTCAACACTCCTTTGATCGTCCGTAACATCTTTCCACGGGAGGCGTCTTGATTCGTGAGAATTTTAAAGTGTTCCTTAGGAACCTTTTTCTGAAAGTGGTCTCGAAAAAAAGCATGTAAGATTATGGCATCTTTATCGCATATTCTAAGTTCAGATCCTTATTGAGGTATTTTGAAACACCCACAAATACCCCCCATACTGAACCGACTGCCTCGCCAGAATTAGGTTGATTAAAGATCCCACGAGTTTGAGTCTGGAGAGTGGACTCCCCTGCGAGGCAGGACCCTCCTCCCAAAAAGGTGATACCTATGACAAGAGCTCCTGTCAAAAACCACATCATTTCTCTCTCCCCAATCTTAAGTCTCACTTTGCAGAAGAGATGCATATCACACCATTGCTTACCAATCCTCTTTTCTGACAATTAGCTGAAATCATCGGGGAAGTTGAAGCTATTGTACCGGCTTGAAAATTTTTGTCTAGCAATTTTTTGAACGAGCTTTTTATAGTAGATATCCACGGGTTCACACCCATTGTCTTCCGCGCTAGCATTGATCGATTTCAATCCAAAATCTGCCGCATTAACAAAATATTGATGAGCTGCTTGGAACAAATTCAGACTATTTTAGGGATACAGTATCCACGTACAAAAAGAATGTTTTTTGCGGATTGACTGCAAACAGCAGCACCGCTTTCATTGCACCAAGATCCATTTCTCGACCAACAGGAGCTAGCCGAATATCATCTAATGAAATCTGAATGTGATTGAGACCAGGTAAAATGCTGAAAGCCTTATTGAATCGGTCTGAATGTTCGTTATTGTGATGACGATCATCTATTCGAATCGTAATTGATTGTGTGGTGCCTAGGTCAGAAAAAATATCCAGTTCGAAGTAGGTGTACCCACGCCAGTCTGGATAAGGTTCAAGAATACGAATTCCCGGATAGGTCTTATTAGAAAAAACTACTCGTCCGACTTTTCCATTGTCTGATTGTTGCCACCCCTTTGGTGGGCTCACCACCTCCAACTCACTATCGAAAGTTTTCACAAATTTCATTTCCAACCTTGTGGAAAATTCCAGCATCGAAGGAAATCGGCTCGCCCGATCCCAATAGGCATATACCCATTCGAGTGTAGGCATAAGTAGCATTAGCATAAAAGCCAAGATACCTAAACGCATGTACGTCTTTTTAGGAAACTCTTTCCATTGTGCCCATTTGCCAGAAAGGCGTTGATCACATGTCAAAAGCATCGCTAGTCCACACATCCCCCCGATAAGATCGTGAACGATATCGAATATTTCGTATTGGCGTGTTGCACCAAAAGATTGCAGTATTTCGGTCACCAGAGCTAAGGCCAGCACACCCATCATGGCAACGACATAATGTCGAATAGGTAGCCACCTTAGTGCCGCAAATACCATCCGCGATAGGTGCAACAATACAATCGCCACGACTCCAAATAACGGTACATGAGCAAAATTATTTATGGCCTTCTGGAGAAAGGTGTGAGAAGGAACAGGAATAAAGAGGAGGGCAAGAATTCCAACAAGAAGTACCACCAAGCCGGTAGTATGCAAAAGGTGAATGGCAGAACGCGACTGCAAAGAGTTCAATTTAGACAACACTCACGACACCGTGATCATCCAACACTTGCATGCCACCTCGGAACAGAATGGGTTGAGACGTGTGAGAGGAGATACGTTCACCAGGAAGAATAATCCCCACAAGATTTAAGGGGTCGGCAGGCGAAAGGCGAATGTCTTCCCCGCCAACTTGAGCATCTCTACGGACAGCTCGTAACGCTTCTACCGCTTCAGGAAGCGCGAATTGCTCCCCGGTAAATCCGTCGACAAAACGCCCGCCACGCATTTCGCCGCGCCATTCCGTTTTCCGGTACTGGATAAGCAATTCCCGCCATGTCACGGGAAGAGATTCTCGCTTCAAAACATCACGAAACACCACTCCATAACGATGAGCCAGTTGTTTTGCCCAGCACCCGTGTAGATGTTCGGATGACTTTGTGCCGTCTACTTGCTCTTCCACCGATTCTTCTAGTAATGCCCAACGTCCAACACTATGACGCGTACGGCGGGCACGATCTTTTCCGGCCGCTCGTCGCCGGCAAGGATCTAATAACGCCCGCAAGGGATCAAACCCATCTGCAGTGACCAACCCTGCTGCCACCAGTTCCCACAACGCCTGCTCCACTTCTGCTGCTACATACCCCGTTCGATTTGTAAGATCGGTAAAAAAACAGGCGCCTCGCCTCTCAAGGCACTCATACAGCGCCTGAGCAACGCCACTCAACCGCAACCGAACGTCAAGCGGCCCAGAGGCTTCTCCCTGGCGAGCCATCTTAAGCATCCACGCAAGGTCGTCACGACGAATAAAGCTGATAGGAGCTGTACTGGTTGGAGTAATGCGGCGGAATGATTTCCCTTCTGCGACTGGCCGAAGATTCGGCTTCAGCTCTGGTGGAGTCAGTCGGCCCCATGCCACCTCCCCCCGCAAGCAAAGATTATCCAGCCATTCAGGTTTATAACTAGCCACGCGAGATTTTAATAGAGATGACTCCCAAGCAGAAGCTGGAGCTTCATATCCACCGAACTGGCTCAGGACCTCATGCAATCCGGCTTCGCCATGCAACTGCGACCCTGGTGTACAATGTTGCCACCGAAACAAAAACCGCATAAAGTCTGAAGCCGAGACTGGTTCAATTTCTCGACGTAACGCGGTGACTGTTCGACGATGAATGCGAGCGAGGAGACTGCGGTCGCACCATTCGTCGTCTAGAATTTGATCGACTTTACCCTCACCCTTGCCCTCTCCATTAAAGGAAGCGGGATTTGGGCGGAAGTGGCCACGCAACGCTTGGCCTTGGGCTTCCAATTGGAGTAATGCCTGAGAAACGTGAGAAGTTGCCATCCCTAAGCGATTGGCTAACTCCTTGGCCGTAACTGGGCCTATATGCGGCATCCATCCTTGGACCACATACTGAGCAGCTATTTCCGGAGTCGGTATTTCTTCGTCATTCAGTGCAGAGGACTCACTCGTTCCAGCAAGAACTTCCACTTTCGCAAATAACGATTGGACACGTGGCAGATGATCCCTTGTGGTCCATCCATCAACAGCGTTTGTTTTCGATGTTTCTTCAGATTGGACGCGAAGCGCAAGGACACGGCCTTTCGCCACTAGAACTTCCAACTCCTCTCGCCATGAGTCTCCTTCCTGAGCAGACAGCCATCCCATCACCTGCAACACATCAAAGAGCTCATCAGCATCCCGCACCGTTGGCCAGGCTTCCTCACAAACAGCCTCAATGATCGCAATATCTAATGTTCCAATTTTTCCATCAATTGAGGGAGGCAACGTTCGCCTAAGATTGACAGCCCGCGCTCGACGTTCCTCCAACGGGGCATCATCCAAAAACGCATAGGGGTTTGCATTCAAAATCTCATGTGCAAAGGGTGACGGCACGGGCGACTCAACCGCTCGCACGTCGATGCCTTGAGAGTCAATGCGCTCCAATACGTTGCGAAGACCTTGTATGTCCATGGCCTCGGACAAACAGTCCTGAATCGTTTCCTGTACTAACGGATGGTCCGGCACTGGAATGTCGCCCACATGATTATCTACACAGGCTGCGGCCATCGGAAACGCAGCCGCGAGTAAATCCTCGGCACGCATTCTCTGCAAATGCACAGGCACTCGTTTACCATTTTGAAACCGCAGCATCGCCAGAGATCGACTCACATTCCAACGCCATCGTGTGAGAAATAACGGCGTGGCTAATGTGACTTGAATCAAAACCTCCCGCACGGTTTTGGGCTGAAGGAATTGAAAAATCGCGTCCAGAGGAAAACTATGTTGTTCGCCAAGAGATAACACGATCCCATCATCCGTCGCCGCGGCTTGCAACTCAAAATCAAAATTCAGACAAAACCGTTTACGCAACGCCAACCCCCACGCACGATTGAGCCGCCCGCCAAACGGCGCATGGAGGACGAGCTGCATCCCTCCTGCTTCGTCAAAAAAGCGTTCGGCAATAATACAGTCTTGGGTGGGCACGTTCCCTAGAATCTGCACACCACCCGCCACATAAGCCAACAATTGACCCGCTCCTGCGGCATCGACGCCACATTCCTCGAGTAACTGTTGTCGTGCCGCAGCATCTCCTGCTGTCGCTCCAGCCTTGATCATCTGATGAATGGTATTCCGTAAGGACCCAACAGCCTGCGAAAGCTCCCGGGATCGCGATGGCGCTTCGCCGCGCCAAAAAGGAATATTCGGTGGTTGGCCATGCGCATCTTCGACCCGCACTTTTCCAGTTTCAATCCCTTTAATACGCCAGGAAGTAGTGCCAAGCAACATGATGTCACCCGCTAAACTCTCAATGGCAAAATCTTCATCGACCGTGCCCACAACTGTCCCATCGGGTTCGGCTACCACCGAATAGGTAGCCGTATCTGGAATAGCGCCTCCCGAGGTTAAGGCGGCCAATCGCCCCCCACGTCGAGCCCTCACACGGCCTTCCCGCCGGTCATAGCTCAAAAACGCATACAACTGGCGACGGCCAGGCACGAAACCATCAGCAATGAGTTGGATGAATGATTCAAAGGCTTTCCAGGAAAGGTCTCGATAGGGATAGGCTGACCGGCATAAATTGTACAACGCTTGAACATCCCATTCCTGCGCAGCCACTTCTGCAATAATGTGTTGAACTAAAATATCTCTGGGAGCTGTTGGGATTTCAATGGTTTCCAATTGACCCTGTCGAATCGCTCGAACCACCGCGGCACATTCCACCAATTCATCCCGGGTCGTACAAAACAGACGCCCTTTAGGGACGGCACCGACCCAGTGGCCTGCCCGCCCCACACGTTGGAGACAGGTGGCGATGGCACGTGGCGATCCAATTTGGCACACCACATCAATGAATCCAATATCGATCCCCAACTCTAACGAAGCAGTGGCCACCATGATTCGAATTTGCCCTATCTTGAGACGCTCTTCCGCAGAAAGTCTCAGTTTTTTAGACAAACTTCCATGATGCGATGCCACCTGATCTTCACCTAATCGCTCACTCAAATGATGGGCAATGCGTTCGGCCAGACGACGCGTATTCACAAACACCAACGTCGAACGATGCTGCTCCGCTATAGCAGCAATACGGTCATAGACCTCCGACCAGATCGCATTCGTGGCAATAGCCCCTAATTCATCGTTTGGCACTTCAACGTGCAAATCCAAGCTCCGACGATGTCCCTCATCAACGATGTGACAGTCCGTCGATGCAAATAGTGACGCTTGTTGATCCTTTTTTCGATGCGTCGATTCACCAACCAAAAACTTCGCGACTTGCTCCAATGGCCGCTGTGTCGCGGACAACCCAATGCGGACTAACCGTTGATTCGTCACAGCATCCAACCGTTCTAGAGACAACGCTAAATGAGAGCCCCGCTTGTTCGGCGCCAGCGCATGAATCTCATCAACGATCACCGTATGCACACCTGTCAACAATTCTCGGCTGCGCTTTGCCGTCACCATGAGAAACAAGGATTCTGGAGTCGTGACTAAGATATGTGGAGGATGTTTGAGCAGACGTTGCCGTTGCGCCGACGGCGTATCCCCTGTTCGAACCTCTACACGGATATTGGGGCTCAGCAAACCAGCAGACAGCGCCCGTTGACTAATCTCGTCTAACGGCTGTTGCAGATTTTTATGAATATCATGACTGAGGGCACGAAGAGGAGAGACATACACTACTTGAATGCCGTCAACCAACTCCCCCTGAATGGCCTGGTGTAACAGCTGATCGATACAGGTTAAAAAAGCTGAGAGAGTTTTCCCAGAACCGGTAGGGGCCGAAATCAGCGCATGTTTTCCGGATTGAATAGCTGGCCAACTAGCCCGTTGCACATCGGTCGGTTCCCCCAAAGTCGAGGAGAACCATTCTTGAATCACCGAATGAAAGGATTGCAGCGGCATAGGTCAATGCCTCATCTCCTAAAGGTATCCAGAGATTGTAACAAGTATCTGACCGAAATCCATCTCTTCTCCCCCTCCTTTGTAAGGAGGGGATTCAGGGGAGGTAGAATCCAAGGCTAGACGAAAACATCCACAGACACGTCACCGATACACAGACAAATATACATTATCAGACCGTTTCTTAATCCAGGGAAATCGGAATAACGTACGGGTCTGGCTGGAATATTGCCCGATATTGACCTGTTGCCATATCCCTCGTTTGAAATCAGCTCTCCCAGTTCCCTCACTTAAAAATCCAGCATATCGAGCATCGGTAAAAAAACTCACTCCCCAACTATTGGTCCAGGAAGGTTGACATTGCTGCACATAGTCGTCCACCTGAAAAAGAAGTGCGTGAATTTTTGCAAGATCAACCATTACCGACTCTGGCGTTAGGAGAAACAACACGGAATGACCATCAGGTATTTTGATAAGACCAATGGTCTTTGCTGACTTCCTACAGACAGCCGTATCAATAGAATACGTATCTGGTTCACCCACATCGCCTTTGGGAATAGTTAGAGTTTTCGGAGAATTTTTGTGACAAACAAATTTTAGCTCTGCCGGTGGACAGTCCCAACGCAATTGCACTCCGGATTGGGCAACATCTTCTAATAAAGAAGGCAGGCGGGGATTTAAGACCATCATATCTTGAATCGATTCGCCAGGCACCAATTGAATCCCTTGAGATCCAAGCTTCCAATCTTGTACAGGTTGTTTAACCTTACTCCCTTCCTCACCCATACGAATCACGGAGAACCATTTGGAATCATTTGGAGGATTCCAAGGCAAATCCCGAATATTTACCGTCACGACATCGTCACTAATATTGGTTAAATGAACATGCAATGCATACACCTGTGCCTGAGGCTTTTTCAAAAACACCTCCATTGCCAGCGGCAACCGTGGCTCTTCTTCAGACTTTGCAGTAAAGCCGATTGAAGGAATAAAAACAGTGATGAAGACACATAGATAGGATAAAAACATCCGAAATGGTTTCATGAAAAGCATCAAGAAAAAAATCACAAAAATAAGATCGCGTCAGGCACACGTCTATAACAAGATATGACCATTTCAGACCACTGGTCAAACTCTTTCCGAAAAGGTTTCCCATTTCAATATCTAAGTGTGTTCCTCAAAGGCCATATGGCAGCTTCATAGATATAGGGCTTTTGCCTTAGAGACCAACTCAGCCTTAATTTGATACCGTGCGATCCCCATGGAAATTGGTATCGTCGGCCTACCTAACGTTGGCAAATCAACTATTTTCAATGCTCTCACTTCTGGCGGTGCAGCAGCATCAAATTACCCATTTACGACGATTGAACCCAATGTCGGTGTTGTTCCCGTCCCTGATGGCCGGTTAGCTCGGCTCACCGAACTGTTCAATCCAAAAAAGACCATTCCAGCCTCTTGCCGATTTGTCGACATTGCAGGACTCGTGAAAGGCGCAGCCCAAGGCGAAGGGCTTGGGAATAAGTTTTTGGCCAATATTCGCGAAGTTGATGCTATTCTGCACATGGTTCGGCTCTTTGATGACGCCGATGTCGTTCACACCATGGGCAGCGTAGACCCTCAACGGGATATTGACGTAATTGAAATGGAGCTCATGCTCGCTGATTTAGATAGCCTCACACGACAATTTGATAAAGTCTCTGGCAAAGCTAAGTCGGGGGATAAGGCGTCACGAGAGTCCCTTGCAATCCTAGAGACCCTCAAGACTGGCCTAGAAGAAGGGAAGCCTGCCCGTGCACTTGGCATTGAACCTCATGTTTTGAAAGAGTACTTTCTTCTCACCGCTAAACCCGTTTTCTATGTAGGAAATACCGATGAGAGTCCGGATCCCGCAGTTCTTGCTGATTTTCAAGCGTTTACCAAAGATCGGGGTTCAGAGTCCGTGATTATTTGCGGAAAATTAGAAAGCGAAATCGCAGAGCTTTCTGGTGAAGACCGTGAAGTGTTTATGAAAGATCTTGGCATGGAACAAAGTGGGCTGGAAAAAGTGATTGTCGGTGCCTATGCAACGCTGGGGCTCTGTTCGTATTTTACGTGCGGTCCCCAAGAAGTTCGAGCATGGACCATTCCCATTGGGGCAAAAGCTCCCCAGGCTGCTGGAGTGATTCATACTGATTTTGAAAAAGGCTTTATTAAGGCCGATATTTATGGATGGACCGATATTGACCAATACCACACAGAAATAACCTTGCGAGAGAAAGGCCTCATCCGCTCTGAAGGAAAAGAATATATCGTCAACGATGGCGATGTGTGCCACTTTAAGTTTAATGTGTAATATCACCTAATATTTTGCAAATCCTCTGGCTCTGCCACCAGCACCACTCCGTGTCTTCCTTTCTATACTGATTTTGTCAAATGTCGTAAAACCTTGACTGAGACTATTGAATAATTCAATTTCAAGTTACGAAAAGGCTTTCAGAGCCATGGTGACTTCAATGCGATGGGAATGGTCAAAAAAGGTCATCCAGCAAGGCCGCAGCCCTTTTTGCGCGCAGAGCGTACTGGCACTACCTGAGCACGGAAAAATGACGAGAACACCGCTGGCGGCTTTTTTCAACATTCCCTGACTTTAGCAAAAAAATACAATCGTGAGGGTACTTTGTTGCCGCCACTAACAGGCATTTCACTGTCATTCAAAAGACTCCACCGCAGGTATTCAGGAAAATATCTCTCAATGCAGGGGAAATTATACTCCCATTTGCTCTTTACTTTTGATAGGTTAAGGTCTTGAGGTTAAACGAAGTCGTATGGCAGCTCGCGTAGTTATTACAGGAATGGGCATTGTTTCTCCTATTGGAATAGGGATTTCTCAATTTTGGAAGACGGCTCTTCAAGGACAATCAGGCATTTCAGCCATTCAGTCTTTTGGAGATCTCCCTATGGAAGGCTACCGCTCACGAATAGCTGGCCACATTCCTTCTTTTCAACCTGCTGGTCCCGATGAGGATAAGTTTTCTTGCCGAGTAGATCGCTATGCCCAAATGGCTTTGATGGCAACGAGAGAGGCCATTCAGGATAGTGGTTTATATCTAGAAAATGAACGAGCAGAACGCCTTGGCGTGATGGCCGGTGTTGGAATGGGCGGTATGGTCATGGGCGAGAGAGAATTGACCAATTTATACGATTTTCATAAGCCCCATCGCGTCCATCCTAATTTTATTCCCACCATCACGCTCAACTCAGCCTCAGGCATCATTGCCCTGGCCATTGGAGCCAAAGGCCCAAATCTGACTATCTCAACGGCCTGTTCCTCTAGCATTCATGCCATTGGACAAGCCATGCAGTGTATTCGGCAGGGTCAAGCTGATATGATGGTAGCAGTTGGAGCTGATGCGAGCATTACGCCCTTAGTGTTTGCCGGATTTTGTTCTTTACGGGCTCTGTCTACAAAATACCAGGACAGACCTCAACAAGCTTCTCGCCCTTTCGACCGAGGAAGGGATGGTTTTGTCATGGGTGAAGGGGCAGGCACCTTAATTTTGGAATCGTTACAGCATGCCACTCGTCGAAAGGCCAACATTTACGCCGAAGTCGCAGGGTATGCAGCCACGAGCGAAGCCTATCACATGGTCATTCCAAAAGAAGATGGAATGGATATTGCTCGAACAATGACTTTGGCCCTACAAGATGCCAAAGTCGATCCGAAACAGGTCGATTACGTGAATGCCCATGCAACATCCACTCCAGTCGGGGATGAAGTGGAGATCAAAGGGCTCCGAGCGGTTTTTGGCAAACGGGCTAACAAGATTCTTATTAATGCTACGAAGGCTTTAATTGGGCATACTCTTGGAGCTTCAGGTGCAATCGGGACAATTGCCTCCACATTAGCTCTTAGAAATAATGTGATACACCCCACAATTAATTACACCGACCCTGACCCAAAATGTGCTTTACCAGGAATCTCAAGGAAAGCTCAGAAAAAATCACTCCGAATGGCGCTGGTGAATGCCTTTGGATTTGGGAGCAATAACGCCGTTCTAGTGCTCAAGAAATTTTCATGACGATACGAAACCACTCTTCCAATACCCTGAGGCAACAAGTCTATGCAACGTTAGGGGACTATCTTCGGCGTGATCCTTCAGCCCTACATTCTGACGATTCTCTTCGAGATGATTTAGGGCTAGATTCCTTACAGACCATTGAATTGGTCTATCAAGTTGAAGCAGCCTTTGACCTACAAATTCCTGATGAAGATTTTGGTCGATTGCGAACCATAGGTGATGTCGTCACTTATCTTGATGAACGAACCGGCATCACACAAAATAATGTCTCAGCACCCCACGTTTCTACAACAACGAAAAAGCTCAATACTAATTCCATAGCCAAAACACAATCACGAACTCGCTCAAAAATTTCACCTCAATGATTAGCCCACATCATACTCACCCTGTACCTATCCCTCTTGAAGAACTGGCCCAGACTGCGCAAGCGACCATTCATGGATCTTCCGATCTGTTGATTTCAGGCTTATCTCACCTGGAGGGTGCAACTCCTGGAGATCTTTCCTTTGTCCTCAAACAAAAATTTCATGAAGTGGCAAAAAAATCCATGGCTGCGGCCTTTCTGACCGCTCAACCCATTCAAGATGACCCACGTCCTCAATTAATTTGTCCGAATCCTATGTTGGCCATGGTAACTCTTGCTCACAAATATTTTTCCCCTCCGCTCCCTCAGCGAGGCATTCATACCACTGCCGTGACCGGACATGATGTGCGTATTGGCCCCGATGTGTCGATCGGTCCATTAGTCACAATTGGAGACCGTGCTCAAATTGGGTCAAACGTGACAATATACGCAGGGGTACACATCGGCGAAGAATCGGTCATTGGGGATCACTGTATTTTGTATCCGCAAGTGGCATTATTGGCAAATTGTATAATAGGCCATCGCGTCATTATTCATAGCGGAGCCGTCATTGGAAGTGATGGATTTGGGTACGCTCAGCATGAAGGACGTCACCAAAAAATTCCTCAATTGGGGAATGTGGTCATTGAGGATGACGTCGAATTAGGCGCCAATGTCGCTATCGACCGGGCTACGTTTGGAAGTACGGTAATCAAACAGGGCACAAAAATAGACAACCAAGTGCAGATAGCCCATAACGTAGTGATCGGCGAACATTGTATTATCGTGGCACAGGTTGGAATAGCAGGGAGTACCCGACTGGGCCACCATGTGATGATCGGAGGGCAGGCAGGACTGGTGGATCATCTCACTATTGGGGATCAAGTAAAAATCGCATCAGGGGCAGGAGTCACCAATCATGTCGAATCAAACCACACCGTTGGCGGGCGACCAGCAGTAGCTCATCAAACATGGCGAAAAGCACAAGTATTGCAATACCAACTGCCAGAAATGCGAAATGAAATTCGCCTGCTAAAAAAAGAAATAGAAGAGCTCAAACAACGCCTCCCGTAATCTTCCTCTTCTCCCGCTTCAACGTAAATCCTGTTTGCCATGTGAGTTGGAAAGAAAAGCCTTTCGGCCCAGTCTCTTCATTTTTTTCCTGGAGGTAACACCAGCCCTTTCCAGAAAAACATTTTGGCCCAAAAATACCCCGCCCATGGCAGGGAAAATGCCGCAACCGGGTGCAAAAATCCAGTCCACACACAAATCCCTGCCAAGGTCACCAATGCCACAAAGCCTAAGAAATACCATAAAAAGACCAACCCTCTTCCACGATGTTCAATCGTCACATCAGAAGCCGTCTTTTTAGCCTTTCGTACAGATCGTTGCGTAAACGCTTTCATCCTATTCGCAAAATATCCTGGGAACTCCCGTACAAGGTATTGTTGATATTTCGTCTGAGCTAGTCCCAATAACACCCCAGCAACTAACAAAGCAGAACTAGAGGTAAACGTCTCCCACCCATATTGCCCTTGAAATAATTGATAACCCAACGCCACCACTCCAACCACAATCGCAATCAGCCCCAAAAGACTGGCAGGAAATAATATATACGTACGAACAAATTCTTGCGCCTTTTCCGTTTCGTCTTCTTGGCGCCTGGCAGTAATAACTTTAGGCATAATTTCCGTTCAATTTCATAGTTCGGAGGAGATGAAATTCAATTGTCATTGGACTCTGAGGAACCCTCTGAATCAGGATCATCATCCTGAGGGATACGATAATGTTCTCCAAACCAACCTTGCAAATCAAGTAATCGGCAACGATCAGAACAAAATGGCCGATAGACATTGCCTTCCCAGGAAACATCCTGACGACAAGTTGGGCATCTGGCTGTATGTTTCCCCATGCTTGATGAATTTGACATTACGGGACTAAACATGGAACTGGGCATCATACAGTCCTGCATAAAGCCCTCCTTTAGCCATCAAAGTCACATGATTTCCTTCTTCTATAATTTTTCCACCATCTACCACGACAATGCGATCAACGGACTGTAACGTCGACAATCGATGCGCAATAATAAATGTCGTGCGTCCCCGCATCAACTCATTCATCGCAATTCGAATGTCCACTTCGGTCTCCGTATCAATATTGGATGTAGCTTCATCCATGACAACAATAGGGGGATCTTTTAATAACACACGGGCAATAGCCATCCGTTGCTTCTGCCCAACCGACAACTTGACACCCCGCTCTCCGATCCACGTCTCATACCCATCAGGAAGAGCTTGAATAAATTCATGTGCTTGCGCCGCCTTGGCCATGGCTTCGATTTGTTCATCAGTAGCCGACAAGTCTCCATACCCAAGATTGGCTCGCACGGTACCATTGAATAAAAATGGTTCTTGCTGAACAAATCCAATCTGTTCTCGCAGGGTGGAAAGAGGAAGTGTTCGTATATCATAGCCATCTAATTCAATCGTGCCTGACTCGACATCGTAAAAACGGAAAAGCAGCTTCATGAGTGTGCTCTTCCCTACGCCACTTGGACCCACAAAAGCCACATGCTCTCCTGGTTCAGCTGTTAATGAGAGATTCGACAAGACTGGGGATTCAGGGCGATAAGCAAAATTCACGTTTTTCCATTCCACTTTTCCAGAAAAACGTGAGTACTGTGGCTGAAGCGTTCCCTCGTCTGGCACGGTTGGCCGGGCATCTAGCACATCGAAAATTCGTTCTCCGGCGGCCAAAGCATGTTGCAATAAATGATTAACAGAGTGAATTTGGTTAACCGGAGTATAGAAAAGCACCAAATAGGACAAAAACATGACAAACTCCCCAGCAGTTAATCGCCCATCTATTACTTCGACAGCTCCAAACCACACAATCAGCACCGTGCCAAGATTTCCAATAAAAATCATACCAGGAGAATAGACTGACCAAAGATACATGGCCTTTAAATTTGCCTGGCTGTAACCTTCTGACATATTTTGGAAACGTAATTGCTCATAGGGCTGTCGATTAAAGCCCATCGTCTCTCGTATCCCAGATAACACATCCTGGAGGTAGCCGCTGAGATCCGCTGCATGTTGTCGAATTTCGCGATAATACCGGTGAACGCGTCGTGTGAAATACATCCCACCAATCACCAAGAGAGGAATAGGCAGTAACACGAAGAGAGCCAGCTTCCAGTTAATCACAAAAAGAATCGTCGTAATGCCCACCAAGGTTAATGACGCAGTCAGCATGCCCTCAAACCCATCAATGAATATACGCTGAACGGGTTCCGTATCATTTACCACCCGTGACATGATTTCTCCTGTTGACCGATTTTCATAATAATTCAATGACAAACGTTGTAACACTTCAAAGACTTCTTGCCGAAGTCGATGCACAACACGTTGCTCCAGCATGTTATTAAAACGAATGCGAAGTGACTGCGCGAGATTTTTCAACCCATAGGCCACAATGAGACTCCCCAGCACCCAGGGCAATAAATCCCTATTTTCAGCAAGCAGTACGTCATCGATGACAATTTTGATCAGCCACGGTGGAAGAAGTTCCAGGGCGGTCGTCAGAGCCGCGAAAAAAAACGTCAGCCCAACCAACCCCCGGTAGGGACGGAGATAGGTGATAAAACGAAACAGCGATTTCACAATTGACTCAGAAAACTACTTTTTTTGATCGTGAGACTTGGGAGAAATATTCTCTTCTCTCACTGCTAGATGGATGGATGTAAATGATGGGAGAAATTGTGTAGACAGTTAGTACAATGACAGATCCCTAAATCACCGTGGAGGCTTCTTCTTTCCAGTAGGCATCAAACTCGTCCAACTGGGTCAGAGTGGACATATCGGTCATGCGATCAATAAATAATTTCCCAAGAAGATGGTCCATTTCATGTTGAATACAGACGGCATAGAGACCATTGGCTTCAATATCCTGCAACACACCCTGTCGGTCATAGGCTTGTACACGCACCATAGAAGGCCTAATGACTTTCCCCCGCATATTATCAATACTCAAACACCCTTCCCACATTTCACTTTGTGTGGGTCCATAAAATACAATTTTTGGATTAATGAGTACGGTTTTTGGAATGCTATCGTTCCCCTCACATTCCATAACCACAACCTGTTCTGATTGAGCTACTTGAGGTGCAGCCAATCCAATGCCTTCATAATGAACCATCGTTTCAAACATATCATCCAGAAACTCTTGGAAGCGCCGGCTACCAATAGCATCAAGGTCGACGGGATTGGCAATTTGACGAAGAATAGGGTTTCCTACTTTTGCAATCGCAAGCACAGCCATACCACATTACTCCTTAAGCTCAACATTCAATATCTCACATAAAAACAGTTACCGAAGGTGAACACCAAAATCATATCTCATGAACACATATTTATTTAACTCACATCGGCAGTCGCTGGAGAGGAGTCTGGTGATGCCTCTGGAGCAGAACGACTATCGAATTTGTTTTTATTTTCTTCCCACCACGCCCACCATTCCTTCGCCCATTCTTTTCGCTTTTCTGGAGTCGAGACTTCCCAATCATGAATAGCACCGCTAAATCGTGTAAGGATCCAAAATGAATCACGCGCAGTAATAGAAACATATTGTTCAGGATCAGAAATAACCCCAATAATAATCGGCAGGACTTCCTTGCGATGAACATACCGCGCCTCAAACACGGCCGTATTACGAATGGTGGAATTCGGATCTTTAGCCATCGCTGCAATGGCAGGAATCACTTGGTTTGGATCTAAGCGCGTCGCGACTCGAAGCGCATGCGAACGCACTTTCGGTTCCTGACTGGAATCTAAAGCCAACTCAGTCAATGCTGGAACAGCCGAAGGGTCTTTAATGATCGATAACGTTTCAACGGCATTAAATCGGATGCGAGAACCAGCCATTTTTAACGCTTTGAGTAAATGAGGCACTGAATGTTTCCCAAAATGTACGAATTCGCCAATGGCCCACAATTCCTGATTACCATCAAGCAAAGGCACGAGAGAAGCCAACCGCTCCTTTTCTTGCTCCGTTAATTGTTCTGGAGCAGGAGTCGCATCTTCTCCCGGAATGTAGTCTGGTTGTGGCGGCGGCGAATAGGGTATTTGGACCAGGTATGTCCTCGGAAAATCTTCATCCTGACCGGCAAAACTCAACCCACCTCCAAGTAAAAGTACGGAAGCCAAACAGGAAAAAACTGCGAAGACTCGCGTCAAAAACTGAAACATGATATGCCCTTTCATGAATCTTCCATCAATACACCCATGATAGATTTAGTCTAGTGGGAGATGCCTAAAACGGTCAAGCCAAGACCTCGGAGCTGAGCCGAAATATGGAGGTACACGATTCGCCATAAACATTCAGCTCGAAGACACACCCCCTTAGCGATATCAGCTCGGGTGTCTCTTAGCTATTCTCCATATCCTGTTAGTATCACGACAAACCAATTCCAAACCGTTGAGATTAGCCGCAGACAGAGAAGACCAGTCCGCAAATCGGATCCTAGGAAGAGTAGGAAAAACAATTGATATGAAAATGAAGCCCGGGAGAATGAAGCAGCCTTAAGATAGCCACTTGGCAAGAGGGGGGAAAATTCTTACACGTTTTTTACGCTCATACGCATCAGAGATTGCAACACGGCTTCTTGAACTGTGGAGCAAGGATCCCCCAAGGCAGTGGTTAACGCCTCAAGCGCTACTCGTTGATCCGAAACGCGTTCCGTATGACCACCCAATTGAAGAGCCGCATCAAAACGGATATCGGGATCCTGATGTAATAAAAGGGTTTGTGAGAATCCTTCTAAATTTTTGTTGTGCGTTTTTATATACATGCCGTCTCTCCTTGGCTGGAATCACCTATATCCAACTGAGTTTTCGGTTCGTGTTTCAGGATTCTTAAGTGCAATCTCATGAAAGATCACCAACGTTGCATGAAATTAGAGAGCACTCTGTGCCGTTCTTGCTTCTCATGAGACTCGGCCACCTTAACGTGAAGGAAACCTGTTATTTTTCGTATCTTCACTAGGAAAAAAAGAAATCAGAAAAGGTCGGCTCTAATTCACACTGCTACCCGAGAGAACTGAGGCGCCCGCCACTTCCGGCTCCGCCTCAACCAGTTCATCCATGGAATCGTAGATACGCACCAGCTTTGGAAAGTTTACAAACTCTAACAGTTCTCGGATCATGGGGCGGGGATTCACCAGACTCAGACGAATGTGCTGACGATTAAGATGATGATATGTCAAAAACAATTTCCCCAATCCGCGACTATCAATTGTCGTCAATGCTTGCAGATTAAGGAGAATGTGACGTCCATGAGCTTCCTGCGCCTGATAGACAGCCGACTCGAGAAGATGTTCGGCCTGAGCATCTAAACATGTCCCGAGACTAATAATGTGCAAAGGTGCTTGCTGACAAGATTGAGAAGACACTTGACTCATAGGTACGTAAACTTCTCGGTTAAAGAAAAAGACAACTTTATCGATGAGACACGATTCAACAGAATATTTTCAGGCAACCGGCCGAATCTCTCTTTGACTCTGCACAATTGGAAAGAGTGTTGCAAGATTCACCAAATTCAGCAATTCTTCGACTGCCGGCCGAGGATTCATCACGGTTAGCGCCGCACCCTTTTTTCGCAAAGAATAATAAAGAAGTAACAGTTTGCCAATACCGGCACTATCAATGGAAGACACTTTTGAAAAATCAAGAATCACGTGAGTACATCGTCGACTCTCTCCTGCTGCTAAGGCTGTCTCCATTGGAACTCGTGCGGTTTTATCAAAACGTCCGGATAATAATAATATTCGAGTCTCTTTATCCCATCGTGCCATCACTAACATGAGTTACGCCTCCTTTTCCTCCCGCAACCATTGTTTCTATGCACCTGGCTCGTCGCCGCCATTTCTCTCTAACACCTTAGAACTTAACCTGAGCAACCTACGTGCCACCGCACGACCTGAAATATTTTTCTTTGCCAAGGATAATTTTTGGGAAACTCATGAAAATTCAACATCAAAAAATGAAACCGGCCGCTTGAATAGTTAAATTTTTCCTGCAGCGGGATGCAGACCTTACCCCCTAGGAAAAAAGTTTCTATGTCATAGAAAATATATAGGGGAACAGCTCTAGAAATATCCGCATGGAAATTCCAAACAATAGGGCAAGAGAATAGTGAGACGGGAAAAGAAAACGACAGTGTCTATTGGTGCGCCTTAGCGGAGTAAGCTCGAACCAATTGTTCAATATTCTTGAGGATTGGAACCATATTCTCCAAAGTACGTCAGCGGACTTTACCCCTTCATCTTAGCACCAGGAACGGAAGGGGCCATGAAAATTTTGACTCTGTTCTAGTGGCGTTGCAAGAGAAAAAGAATTACCAAGCATCACTCAGTTCTAGAAGCGGCTCTCCTGTTTGGAGAATTTTTAGGACGTTGGGAAATACCCGTTGGATGAGAGAGCGAAGATGCTTGTTCGACGTATTTCCACACGTAACCAGGAGAATTTGGGGAGGAGGACCATATTGCCTAACCAAATTAACAAAGTGCTGGTCTTTGGTCATCACAATGGCTCCCACCGCCCGTGCTTCGTGGAAAATTGAAACATCTTCGGCATCACGGAAGCCTAGGGAGGCCACTGACTGGGATTCAATTTTAAATGTCTGGGAAATCCACGGGGCAAGATGAGGAGAAAGCTGGGCATCAATCCAAAGGGTCAAGCCACCACCACTGGGTAATCAAGCCGACCACTAGCAAATCTTAAACAGGCGTGAACATCTTCCAGTTCAAGATCTGGAAGCTCTTGCAGGACCTCTTCAGTCGTGTACCCATTTGCAAGCAAATCAAGGACATCGGTGACTCGAATTCGCATCCCTCGAATACAAGGACGCCCACCACACTGTTTGGGGTTCACCGTAATTCTGTCTGCTAAATTGTACATATACGCGTCTCCATTGAAGAGAGTATATCATAATGGCATGCACATGAGTAGAAGGCATTGTCACTTCAACTCCTATGTGGCAGACTGCCAGGCATGAAGACCAAACCTATCAGTTACCAACGGCACCGATTCCCTTCTGACATCATCAGCCACGCCCGTTTGGTCAAAAAACTCATGCGGCTTTGCGGGAATAATATTTTAACAGCCCACCCAACCGTTCCTGCGTACCAATCGGGTGAGAAGCCAACCCTTTTTTACTCCCCAGTGGCATGAGTAATCTATTACCTTTTCCCTGATGGTTACGTTCATGGTGATAGTGCATGGCATATTCTTTGAGCACCTGCCGAAGTGCGCCTTCTCCAAAAAGGATGAGCTTCGACAAGGTTTCTTCTTTCACCGACCGCACCCATCGCTCTGCGTGAGCATTCAAGTTTGGACTCCGGGGAGGAAGTTTGATCGAGGTGACAACTGCAGCTTTGAGCGTGTTCTGAAATTTTGACCCGTACTTGGCATCTCGGTCGTGGAGTAACCGTTGACCAGGAACCAAAAATTCCCCTTCTGTCATGGTGGCATTACGAGCCATCTGAATCATCCAGGCCGCGTCGGGGTTGGGAGTCAGTCCCGCAATATACACCTGGCGAGTCTTCAGTTGGATGAAAAATAGAATGTAATAGGTGACTAACCCATTCCTCGTCCAGACTTCCGCGGTAAAAAAATCTGTGGCGGCTAAAATATCCCAGTGAGTCCGAATAAACTCCCGCCAGGTGGTATGCTTCATTCGCTCTGAAACCGGCGAAAGGTTCTGCCGTTGTAAGATATTGCCCACGGTTTGGTCGCTCACCGAATATCCAAGATTTTTCAGGGCCCCGACAATCCGATCATACCCCCAGGTGCGATTTTCCTGGGCAAATTGAACGATCAAGTCCTCAATGACAGAATCGATCCGAGGCCTTCCGGTCTTGGGGTGTTGCTTAGCCCCATCAAACTTTCTTGCAATGAGCCTCCGATGCCAAGCCAGCAATGTCGCCGGTTTCACCACTGAGACGACTTCTGCCAGAGCGTGTTTTCCAAGCCGTTTGCCAATCTCAGCGAGAGTGATGCGTTCCCGATCAGTGAGACGTACTCGGCCTGCTATCTGGTCACGCAAGATCCGATTCTCGGCAACCAGATATTCGTTCCGCACCAGGAGTTCTTGATCGACGGTTCCGGTGATGTAGGCCAGTAGGGTTTTCCACTCCATAGCACCTCCGCTTGCTCATGATGACATACTCGTTGGTGTGGAGTATCCAAGATCAAGGAAGGACAAGACAAGCACGAGGAAAGGGCTGGGGTGTTGAAAGAAATCCAGGTAAAACAATGCATTCGAGTTTTTTGACCATACGCATCTTGCCCTCCCACGATGTGGAATTGGCGTAAGAGCGATGCCAGAGTAAACAACGCCTTTTGTCTGGAAGAAGACAAACAATCACCGCAAATGCCAGGACAGACATAGGAAACCTCGAACAGGCTAAAACTTAAGTCTATGGCGGGCTTTCGAAAGTTTTGGGGACTGAGAGTCCGGAATGGTGTAGGCAAGGAAAACTGAATTAATGAAGCAACATCAATGAAGTAGCAATGTGGTGCCGGAGGCCGGACTTGAACCGGCACGGGCCGTTAAGCCCGAGGGATTTTAAGTCCCTTGCGTCTGCCTGTTCCGCCACTCCGGCATAGGACAGGTAGGCCGACTGACTTTACCACTCCCTCTAAATCGGTGCAAGATTTCTTGGATATATCTAGCAAGTCCCCCCTGAGCTTTGTCTTTTTAATTGATGACCAACGCTTACTTCTCAAAGAAGGATAAGGACAAAAAAAAGAGGATGCGAATTTTCGCATCCTCTTTTATCCGGCATTGGAAGAAATGCCATGTTGTTAAGAAATTGCTCTATGATTGATTCATGCGAACTACCATGTGATTTCTACGATTCTCTTGAAAACATGCCTCATTGTTATTTTGACAAAACGGCCGTTCCTTCCCATAGGATACAATCTTGATTCTGTGGGGCTGTATGCCTAAATTCACCAAGTAATCACGAGCTGCTTCCGCACGTTTTTTTCCAAGTACCAAGTTATAATCTTGCGTGCCGCGTTGATCGCAATGGCCTTCAATCGTCAGGCCTTTGTCTGGATTGGCACGCAACCATTCGGCATCTTCTTTTAAATATCTGGCACCTTCTTCAGAAATCGCCCAACTATCAAAAGAAAAATAAATATCCTGAACACGACCTTCCACGCTGCGGCTCGTATTGCTAATTTCAACAATTTCTCCATTGGCATCTCTCAACCCCATAGATGAAGAATCATTCATCCCTGGCGCTTGAGCGATAGTCATATCGGGATTGACATATTCCGGTGATGCTCCTCCGTTTTCGTTTAAATACGTTTGAGCCCACGTTTCAGGATCAACACCCATCGGCGCAGCACTGCCCTGACTAAAGCCATCTACCGCACCATAGTTTGGGCCGCTTCCAGACACACCGTCATAATCATGGCCATAGTTTGCCCCAACCCCAGGAGCCCCGTCATTTTCATGGCCATAGGACGAACCCTTGGCAGGAGAATCGCCATAAAACTCTGGGCTGCTTCGTTTTTCTCGCAAGTAGGCATTTGCCCAAGCCTCTGGATCTGGATTTGTTGCATTCGCCGACCCGCTTCCAAAACCTGTGACAGACCCATGATTCGGACCGCTGCCATCCACACCGCCATATTCTTGTCCATAATCTGCCCCATTCTGTGATCCAGAATATGGGCTACTCCCCTCATCCACTTGAGAGGTCATACCGCCACCGGCATTTGAACCTCCCTGCCCCGATTGAAAATACGGATTTGCCCCATCGACCGTTCCGGCATCAGAAAGAGAACCATCAGGATTCCGGCCCATTCCGTTTTCGCCAGACTCAGCCATCATCCCGTCTTCTGAACCCATTCCATCGCCTTCCGAATTCGACCCATATTTTACCGTATGCCCACTACACCCTGAGGTTAAAAATATTCCCAATACCACAGCAAGAAATAGCTTATTGTTGTCTCGACTCACTAACATAACATCCTCCTGGTATAATGATTTCCCTCTTCGTGGCTTACACTCACCTTTTGACATTCTTTGATGAGAACCTCAATACAGTGGCCCTCCTAGGCAAGAAATACAGGTCTATTATGTTGACTTGTCGGCACATTCACTGAGAACTTAAGGACAAACGACAAAATGGCAAAATTCCTTAGGAAATCTGTCAACTACTGAGAATCCACACCAAGAAATGCCCAAAACAGAAAGGACCAGCAGATAATATTCCTTTAGCTGATAGAATAAGAGGAATTTAGCGTGGGGCTGGGAGCAGCCACGAGTAGAGGAAAAGACTACGGCATAGCACTTTAAGTCTTTGGCGAATAAGAAGGAAGTACAGCCGTTTTATACCATTCCCAAAATTTGGCCACTCCTTCAGGCACAGATGTTTGCGGTTCATACTGCAAAAGGGATCGGGTTTTTGAAATATCTGCAAAGGTATAGGCAATATCGGCATCCATCATAGGCGTTGAGGTTAATTTTGTAACACCGCCCGCTAATTGTTCTATCCCTTTCACAAAATCAGACAATAAGACAGGCTCTCCTCGTCCTAAATTTAAGATTTCGTATCCCAAAGGACGGTCAACCGCCGAAGTTAATCCGCTGACAATATCTTCAACATACGTCCAATCGCGGTACATATTGCCATTGTTATAAAGGGGAACCTCGCACCCGGTAAAAATATTATCCAATACTTTATAGGCCATCATATCAGGTCGGCCGCGTGGTCCATAGACGGTAAAAAATCGAAATACAGTGCAGTTTAGCCCATAGAGGTGATGGTAGGTGTGACCTAGCATCTCACTGGCACGTTTACTTGCAGCATACGGTGCTAAGGGACGATCGCAGGTATCCTCAGGTATGAATGGCACAACTTGGGTATTGCCATATACTGAAGACGTTGAGGCAAAAACGAAGGTTGGCAAGCTTCCGCTTTTCTTTTTTCCTATACGTCCAACGGCTGCATCTAATAGTGCCAATGTTCCCATGACATTAACATCATAATAGAGACCTGGATCATCAATAGACACTCGCACCCCAGCCATGGCGGCTAAATGCACAATCGCATCAAATTGATGATCTGAGAAAAGGTTGGCCACCAATTCCCTGTCGCGAATGTCACCCTTCAGAAATTCAAACGTTCCCGTCCATCGGTGCACTCGCGCCTGCTCAGATACTTCCCGAAGATTGGCTTCTTTCCGAGATGGATCATAATAGTCATTCAAATTATCCAATCCGATAACCCGCTCCCCTCGCTTCACAAGTTGTTCCACCGCATGACTGCCAATAAAGCCGGCCGCCCCTGTTACTAAAATAGTTTTGGCCACACCAATCTCCTTAAAAAAATCAATAAACGCCTCAAGCGTTCACACGAGTTCTCGGATTCCAGTCATTCTGTCGGCACCCTTGACGATAAGCTTGACCGGCTACTATCTTCAGGGCATCCGCTAGCCTACGCCCCCATATTGAGAGGGAATCATTCGATTGTTACAATAACCAAATGGCAAACAAAACGGCTGATATTCCATCTACTGAAGAAACTACAGGAGTTGGGACTGGACGAGATTTCGAGGCCGAAGTCATTGTCTTCAATTGTGATTGCCACACCTACCAAGAAGTCATTACCTTATTTTGCCAAAACATTCCTGGAATGACGCCACCCAAAGCCTTTGAATTGGCCTGGCAAATTGATCACCATGGAAGTGCAATCGTTTTTCAAGGCGATATTAAACAAGCAGATCACATAGGGAACAAGCTGGCGACTGGAGGATTGAGGATTGAAGTTCGCCACTGAACGTTATACTGATTCCCTATTATTTCTTTTTCGATATTCGCGGTTTGATCGCCTTAGACTTTTGGACCTTCAATTGTTTCGCTGAAGATTTTTTCTTTGGTAGGCTTGCCTTTTTGGCTACGGGTTTGTTCCTGAGAGCCAGTTTTGTCGATTTTTTTACTGGCGATTGGCCTGTTTCAGTTTTTGCCTTTGTTTTAGTCAGCCCCTTTTGAGAGGATTCTGGTTTTTCCTGCTTCCCATTTGTGGGTTTAGTGGTTTTTAAGGAAACTTTCGAGACCTTTTCCTTATTCTTAGGATTTTTAGAACCCTTTACCCCGCTTTTTCCCGACCCATTTGTTGTCTTTAATACTGGGAATGAGGGCAATTTTTTCTTTTTTAAAGCCTCTCCCGAAAAAACTTTAACTTGATATAACTCAAATAAGAGTTCAATAGACTTTTGATCTCCCTTACGGGCCAGAGTGAGAAGACGACGACGTTGATTCATTTCTTCTTCTTCCGTATGAGAAGTCACTCGCCGTTCCATATCGTGCACTCTTTCTTTGCTAAAAGGACATCGGACCTTATGTCAATTAAGATGACGGCATATTTTATATGAGCGATCTACTCACTAGCAATATTGCCTAATGAACTTTTCTAGATATGTCTAGGAACTATATTTTCTTAAAGAGACAAAGATAGCAATATAATAGGCCAAAGACCTTACTGCATCGAAACCACTTAGCAAAGGGAAAAACAGAGGGATGGTTCCCTTTTTAGAGCCGGAAAAGCAACGGATGCAATCAAGGCCACAAGAGAAACCCAAGGACTGTCCCCTTTGATTTTCGCTTATAAGGCCTCCAAAGTTGCCTCGGCTTCCTCGGAACCAGGAAATTTTGGACTGAGTTGAAAGGCTAATTCTAAGGTCTTCTTCGCTTTGACCTCATCGCCATTTTTAAAGTGCGCCATCCCTAAATGATAATGGACCACAGGATTATCTGAGAGCTTTCCCGCAGCCTCTTCCAACAAGGATACTGCCTTTAAATACGCATTTTTTTTGTAATAAATCCACCCAAGGGTATCAGCAATATGCGGATTCTCTGCTTGTTGCGCCCGAGCACTTTCAGCAAATGACAACGCTTCGTCTAAATTACCCCCATGCTCTGCCATCAACCAAGCAAGATTATTAGCAGCAGGAGAAAATTTTGGCTCAATATCCAATGTCTTTCGATAATGTTCCTGTGCCTTCTGTATTTGTTCGCGCTGTTCAGCGATCATACCCAAGATCATATGCGCTGAAGCGGCTTTCGGATTTTTCTCCAGTAATCGCTCATATTCTTTCACCGCTTCATCGGTTCTTTTTGTCCGTCGATAAAGATCAGCTAAATTCATATATGAGACTTGCAGTTGATCGTTCAGTTCCAATGATTTCTTAAAGGCTTGCTCGGCTTTGTCTGCTTGATTGGCTTGCATCCACAATCCACCGAGCAAGTTATAAAGAAAGGGATTATTCGGTGTTACTGCAAGCTGTTGCTCTACCCGTTCGCGCGCCTGCTTGGCCTCACCACGACTCATTCGAATACTGGCAATTTGTCCAACAGCTTGCGCCAAATTGGGATTGGCATTGAGTGCTTCTTCAAAATGATCGATTGCCTGTTCATATTGTTTATCCTGACGTGCAATCAACCCTAATTGGTAATGCGCTGTCGAATCTCGAGGAAGTTGTTTCACGATTTCTTCGTAGACTTTTTTCGCTTGCGAAATATCTTTTTGTCTAAGATACGCCTGTCCCAATAAATGTACCGCCTGCACGTCCCGTGGATTTAATCGAATGGCCATTTGTGCTTCTTCAATGGCCATTTTGTATGACCCCTCAGCCATGCGAACCAATGCCAGGGCCTTGCGAATTCCTCGATCTTGTGGCGCAAGCTTCACCGCTTCATTTAACTCTTCCACAGCTCGAACAATTTCCTTTTTCGTCGCAAAGGCCACGCCTAAATATTGATGGGCCATGGCCTGACTTGGTTCATTTTTAATGACTTTTTGAAAAATAGGAATAGCTTCGTCTACCTTTCCTCTACCCAAAAGCAAGCGCCCCTGGAAAACTTGGACGACAAGGTCTTTTTTGCTCTTTTCTAGAGCATCGGACACCATTTTTTCTGCATCATCCCATTTGCGGTTATCTAAATAGAAATTAATGACTGCATTACGTGCCCCATCCGACTTTGGGTTTAATTCCGTTGCTTTCTGAAAATGTGTTAAGGCTTTCGCGCCAGAACCAAGAGCGGTATAAAATTCTCCTAATAAAATTTGAGGGATCTCGCTATGGGGTTTTTGACGCCCAAACCTTTGGTAGACTTCTTCAGCTTGTTTCCATTGTTGTGTGGCAGCATAATATTTTCCTAATTTCGCATAGAGCGCATCATTTTCAGGCTCTATATCAATCGCCTGCTGATATTGGGCTTCTGCCTCCTCCCGTTTGCCTTGGAGCAACAATAAATCGCCTTTTGCCAAAATTAGCTTGGTCGATGAACTATGGCGTTGGAGCCCTTGTTCTAAACTTGCTTCGGCTTCCTTAGGTTTTTTCATCGCATGGTAGGCTCGTGCCAAATCAAGATAGATTTGCTCATTCTCTGGATCCAACTCAAGCGATTTTTTTAATTCCGTGATCCCCGCCTCAAATTCTTTCTCCACTATAAGGCTCCGACCTCGCAACAAATGGCCTTTGGGGTCTTGTGGGGAAGACGTTAAGACGATGTCAGCTTGCTTCATTGCCTCTTTAGGTTTTTGCGAAAGGAGATAAAATTCCCCCAATTTTAGTTGAGCATCTTGGATGGTAGGGTCAATTTCAACCGCCTTGGTCAATTCTCCAAATGCCGCCCGCAAATCTGCCATCCCCCCAAGTTTTAGATGTATTAAAGCAAGTTGATGATAGGCTTTTGCATCTTTCGGATCTAATTGGATGATATTTTTAAATTCAATGAGAGCTTCCTGATATTTCTCGTCGTTAAAATAGCTCATGCCTCGTTCATAATGCTTCGCCTTTTTCTCCTCAGCCGATATTTGGGTACAATTGCCTAGGCTGCCAAAAAGTAATGGCAGAGCCAAACAAAGGAACAATCCAGTTAACCATGTCCGTGGCATACAAAGCCCCCTTCCCTCATTTAAATTATAAACCTCTCCAGAAGCTTCAACTTTCAAAATCTGACGAGTTTCCTTAGGTAATTTCTATATCTTCGCAGACAAATCCTCTTAAAACCAGAGCAATAGGTCGCACAATGCAATGGGGAAAAAGTGCCATTCCTCATAGGAAAAACAAATAAAACAAGTAAGTCGAGATTTTCACGGCTAATTGACAGCCTCCAGAGACCATCGATATAGTCTTTTGACATTTTTTTCGAATAAATTCAAATGCTTTTATACCTGCGGGTTAAAAATTTTCTCAAAAGGGCGCCACTATGACACAACAAGAAACCACATATTCCCTCAATCAAATCGGGTACACATCCGTCAGATTTAATAGTACAGGGATTTTTGAAACTCATAAAGACCGAATGGTCGACCCCTACTCCGAGACACGGATGCACAAAGTTCCCCAAGTAGAGGGAATTCAATATGCCCCACAGATTTCAGAGCCTCAGGCAATAACAAAAATTCTTCCTGCCTTAGTGGTCTTACATGATCAATGGGGCTTAACCGTTCCAATACAAGAGCTGGCTAAACAACTGGCATGCCATGGCTATGTGGTATTAGTCCCAAATCTCTACGGGCGTTTAGGTGGAATGGTGACAGCCAATAATGAAGTCGCAGAAGCTTTGATGGAAAAACTCAATGAACAACAAGCTCTCCAAGACATCAATGCATGTTTTGAATATCTTAATTGCAATATGGCTGAAGACGCCCTTCTTGAACGAACCGTCCGTAATGGACATGGGGTCGTAGGATTTGGAATGGGAGGAACATTGGCTATTAAAACAGCAGCTCATCGTCGGCGACTCCAAGCAGCTGTGGCTATTGGAGGGAAAATCACATTAGATGAGGAAATCCCCAAAAACCTACACTGCCCTTTACTCTTACAACAGGCAGGGCAAACCCCACAATCATCTGCCACTGAACTTGAGCAATTTTGCCAAATAGCAAAAGAAGCCGGGAAAAATGTTGCGCTTCAGACCTATGACGATGCTTCTCCAGGATTTTGGTATCCTAACTCACCGAACCACAGGGTTACAGACATGGAGACTGCCTTGCAAAAATCACTAGACTTCATCGGCAATCTCCTTAAAAACTCTTAAGCATTGTAATCATCACTTTCTCCTACCACCCATACGCTTTTAAAGATCCCCATGTCGCTCCCAAGAACATGGAAATGGCTCAGCCTACTTCCTTTTATTCTTGTTCTTACCAATCATGGGTGGTCTCCAACAGTCAGGGCCAACAATAATTTCTTAGATCATCCAAGAAAAATTTTACAAGACCACCACAGGAAGATTTTGGAGCTTGCGTCTGATCAAGATGCCCTAGATTTCCATCAACACTTCCTGCCAAAAATCATGCCGTTAAAACATGCCCCTACCAGAAGAAAACTCCCTAGTAGGGTGGAAGTGGGTTCGAATCCTCCTCCTCAAAAAACCATAACAATGTTTTGGGCTGCTTTATCCACCATTGCCCATATTCAAGAACTTCGGGGAACCCCAGAAAAGGTTTTAAATCATAACTTATTTCTCAAAAAACTTTTCTCTGATACCCAACAAACCTGGATTCTTTCTAAGCTTTCGCTAGAGAATTTCAAGTCCTTTATTGATCTTCAAAATATGTTGACGGTGACATTGTCCCACAATGCAGAATCCTTGCCTCTTGACAATAATTATGCTCAATTTGCTGACTTTCATGATCAAGCCCATTTAACGACAGGTAACCACTCATGGATACAAGTCTTAAAGAGTGGTGGGATGGAAGGCATTGAGGCTAAATTACACGAATATTGGCAACCAAAAAATCAACCACCTCATCAGCCTTTATCAGATGATCAAAAGCTAGCGTATATTCAAAAATACATAGCAGCAAAGCTACTCCCCATGTTTCATACACACCTACTCGCACAAGTCCTAGAAATTGAAATGCAGGCCGATGATATTGCTTGGGAATCATGGCAGCAGATTCAACAATGGAATCAGGAAGAACAGAAAAAGTTAGGGATCATGCGACTCTGTGGTAACTGGAAATGGATCATCCATAACCACCAAAACCATGGCGACCACAAAAGCACCATGACATTTTATCCACCAGAAATTGCGACACCTTCGCAGATACAACCCTCTACTATTCTTATCAACGGAGACACCGTCTACCTCAAATGGAGCTTCCCCCAAGGCATTCAAGAAGACAGCCTACTGCTCAGCAATGATGACACACGATTGGAAGGGACCTTTACCAACTCTCTAGGTCCCTATGGGAGCATTTCCGGACAACGGCTCTCTTCCTGCCAATAATAATTTCATCTGCAGGATGCGATCCATAATTAACAACCAAAATTTGGCACCGGCTCCGGCAGGAAAAGGAAAGGAAGGGGTAGAAAGAAAATTCTCAGATAAACAATTACATTATCTCGGAGACAGATATGCAGGCAGTAATGCTACATCGGTAGCCAAACTCACTTTTTCCAACACTTCAGTCACTTCGATAACTCGTTCATTTTCAGATTGAGAGGAAGGAATAGTTTGACGTTCAATATACTTGACGAGGCCCACACCACGGGCAAACCAAACCGTCATGGTATCTGTTCCCTGAAGAATCTTTCCGCTTTCAGATAAATGAACCTGCATCGTCATCTTAGCTTCGATCCGAATGGCTTCAGAATACGATCCAGCAGGGACACGCACCGTCTCTTGACCCTGAACCGACGATGTGGCCAAAATGTCAACGGTATCAGACTCGCCATCTCGATCTATATCCATACCAAGCGCTAGACCTTTACGATTGAATTGCTCAAACGAACTAGGTGATTCTAAGGGAAATCGCACAATCTGGTAAGGTACTAGCTGGCGCTCTAAGGTCGTACCAGGCTTGGAGCCATAGTACCGAATACCCGCAGCATCCCGACGATAATAACTATCAGATGGCCCTTGATTGCCAGGGTTCGTATCGTGAAACACAACCACGGCGACTCCCTCGATATGTTCTTGGCCCATGACTTTGGAGACATTGGTAAATTGTATATGTTTTTCAGAGATCTGAACCATTCCACCTTCTACCATCGTCCCCTGATACACCCATTCATTCCCTACCTGATCAGGAAAATACTCATCAACATTTTCAATAATCAGTGGGAGAGTGTCCGCAGCATAAGCATAGGAAAACAATCCAATCCACATGGTGCTCAAAAAAAAAGTCATAAACACTGGCCAAGGGAATAGGGAGGAAGGTGAAGAATGCATCATGATGAGAGATTTAAAATGAACCTATCATAGCAGAAGCAAACCCAGCAAGTTCACATCAAGATGGTTTCATACATCGCAGGCTTGTGTTGTATCACATGATTTGCCGACAATATTCAACATGTTGCACAGTCAAAACACGACGTCCGAAAACACCAAGCCTTCAAATGTTTTGATATTTGGAGGATCAGGAGTGATTGGGCGAGCCATTGCAACTACATTTGGACTAAAGGGATGGTCGGTGGGCATACATTATCACCACAATCATAAGTCTGCAGTGGAAACAACAAAAGCGATCCAAGAGGCCCAAGGTCATGTTCGACTATACCAAGCTGATGTGAGTAATCCTGTGCAAATTCAAACAATTATCCAAAAGTTTGTACAAGAACATACCTCCCTCGCTCTTCTTGTATGGGCTGTTGGAACGGGACCTTCAGCACTGCTCGCCAAAACAACCCCTGATATATGGGAACACACTTTACAGACCAATTTATCGGGAGCTTTTCATATATTGAAAGAAGCCGCGCCAATTTTTGAGCAGCAAAAGAATGGCGCCGTAGTTCTCATCGGATCCCTTGCTGGAGAACACGGAATGGTTGGACAGGTTGCGTATGCCGCATCGAAAGCGGGCTTGATAGGATTGATGAAAACAGCGGCACGGGAATGGGGGAACTGGAATATCAGAGTGAATGCTATTTTTCCGGGCTGGCATGTTTCTCCATTATCAAGTGATGGATACGATTCTGCCCTCATACAGCAAACGCATCTTTTGAATCGATCGCCTTCATTAGAGCATGTAGCTACAAACGTGTATCAATTGGCGTCCACTCAAGATATGTCAGGACAAGTTTGGAACCTAGATAGCCGAATCTAATCGTCTCTCCTACAACTTTATGCTTTCACAGAGAAGCCGTTACTATGTCGCACCAATTAATTTTCATCACAGGAACAGACACCGGCATTGGAAAAACAACGATCACGGCAGCATTGCTTCTGGCCTTCCAACAACAAGGGCATTCAGTTGGGGTCATGAAACCTATTGAGACAGGTATAGATGACAAGTCCAAAAAATCTTCTGATACTAACCGCTTACGGCAACTGCTCTCTCCTCCTCTCTCCTTTGACACCGTATGTCTCTATGCATTTTCTCCGCCCCTTGCTCCGTTAGCCGCTGCCCGACAAACGGGCATCACCATCGACCCCATGCACATTCACTCCCATGTCACAAAATTTGCACAGCAATACACCTATCTTCTGATTGAAGGAGCCGGAGGGATCTTTACACCGGTTGCCCCACACTACACCATGCGCGACCTGGTCACTTCTATGAATATTCCATGTCTTATCGTTGGACATACAGAGTTAGGGGGCGCCAATCATTGCTTGCTCACATTTCATGCGTTACAACAAGTCGGAATCACGACCCGAGGCATCGTTCTGAACGAACACCATACAAAAAAACATGCTCCTTTTATTCAAGAACAACAAGAGTCAACAGTACAACTGATTCGTGAAGAGGCAAGAATCCCTGTCTTTGGGCCAATCAAATATGCTCGGACGATAGAAACTAATTGGAATGAAGGCGTGAAGATATTAGGGAAGGATCCAGAAATACAACGGCTCGCCAATCATCTTATCGAAACGGAGCAAGATACTGAGTAAATGCCAGTCGTCGATCGGCAGCATCAAGAATCCCAGAGGCCACCGCAACTCCATTGGCTCCAGCCTTGCTTAGGTCGCTCACCACTCCAGGCACAATTCCCCCAATAGCAAAGATCGGAAGAGAGGTTAACTCTCGAATCTTCTGCATTCCCTGAATTCCGACAACCGGATCGTGAGTCACTTTGGTGCCAGTTAAAAAAATAGGGCCAAATCCTAAATAATCCACATCCTCCATCGTACCGGCTTGAACCTGCTCAGCATTGTGAGTAGATAACCCAATGAGCATATCAGTCCCAACCAAATCCCGTGCAAGACTGACGGATAGATCCGTTTGCCCGATATGGACCCCATCAGCTTCGACAGCCATAGCTAAATCGCAACGATCATTCACCACAAAGACGATTCCCCATTCCTTGGCAATAGGGCAAAGTTGACTTGCCGTCGCATAGGCTTCCTTCATCGATCCTGTTTTATTTCGATATTGTACGATCTTCACTCCGGCCTGACCGGCCTCATGCATGACAGCCGGGAGAGAACAGCAAGAAGCCCAACGTTCATCCAATATCAAATACAGCCCGTTGAGATGAGAATGCAAATGGTTGCGCGAAACAGGACGAACGGTCATACCGACTGCAACGTCAACAATCGATCTAAGAACCGGGTTGAGACCGGCCCTTTTTGAAAATCGGGATGATCAAGAATTTTTTGATGGAGGGGAATATTACTCTGAATTCCTTCAATCACAAATTCATCCAAACCTCGACGCATTCGAGTCAGTGCCTCAGCACGATCACGACCATAGCTAATAAGCTTGGCAATCATGGAGTCATAAAACGGAGAGATCATACCAGTCGTATCCATGGCGGTATCCACACGAATTCCAGGACCTCCTGGTGCACAAAACTTCGTCACAGTTCCTGGGCAAGGAGTCAAACGGATTGGATCTTCAGCATTAATTCGGCATTCAATGGCATGTCCCAATAATTGTATGTCTTTTTGGCGATAAGAGAGGGGCTGTCCCGCAGCGATACAAATTTGTTCTTTGATTAAATCAGCACCAGTCACCATTTCCGTGACGGCATGTTCCACTTGAATGCGTGTATTCACTTCCATAAAATAAAACTTACCTGTTTCATCCATCAGAAACTCAACCGTCCCAGCATTGCGATATTTAACGGATTTCATCACCTGCACCGCCACCTGTCCCATTTTTTTTCGCAAAGTCTCATCTAAGGCTGGCGAGGGGGCTTCTTCAATCACTTTTTGATAGCGCCGTTGCACAGAACAGTCTCGCTCATGAAAATGAACGACGTGGCCTTGTTGATCTGCCATAACCTGGAATTCAATATGCCGGGGATCTTCAAAAAATCGTTCAAGATACACCCCACCATGCCCAAAAGCCGTATGGGCTTCCAATTGGGCAGATTCGATAGCTTGCTCTAAATCTTCTTCATGCCAGACCACTCGCATCCCTCGACCACCCCCGCCGGCTGAAGCTTTCACAATAACGGGAAATCCGAGTTTTTTAGCAACGGCTAAACAGTCTTCGAGGTCTGCAATTTCGCCATCACTTCCTGGCAAAACGGGAATCCCCTGCTTTTTCATATGGGCACGAGCTTGTGATTTGTCACTCAGCAACGCAATATGCTCAGACGATGGGCCAATGAACGTGATCCCAATCGATTCACAGACTTCCGCAAAATGAGCATTTTCGGCAAGAAAACCATATCCTGGATGGATCGCATCCACTCCCGCAATTTCTGCTGCGCTTAACACGTTAGGAATATTCCGGTAACTCAGCCCCCCTTCCGCTGGCCCTACACACACATGTTCATCGGCATAGCGGACATGCAATGACGCGCCATCCACCTCAGAATGAATAGCCACTGTACGGATTCCTAATTCCCGACAGGCACGAATTACCCGTAAGGCAATTTCTCCACGATTGGCTATCAGAATTTTTTTAAACACGTCTCATCCTTGACCTATTCGATAACAAACACCTATGAACATGACCATATGTTTGGAGAAAATTGAGCGGACTGATTATCGGCTCAAACACACCAGCCCTTCAACAATGTCAGAGAGGGTCAATTACGAAAAGCGGTTGGCCAAACTCAACCGGTGTCGTACTTTCAACAAGTACTTTCACGACTTTCCCATCCGCCTCCGCTTCAATTTCATTCATGAGTTTCATTGCCTCGACAATACACAGAACTTGCCCTTTTTTCACCAATGACCCTTCTTCGACATACGGATCGGCATCTGGCGAGGGAGCACGATAAAATGTTCCAACAATAGGTGAACTGACAGTTAGAAAATGCGAATTTTCAGTAGATTTGGCAGGTGCTTGAGGGAGAGAAGATGGAGTCGCCTCGGCCACTTTGGTGACCTCGGCAGAAGGGGTGGCAAACGTAGGAGCAGGATCTCGCCGCACACGAATCCGTACACCCTTTTTTTCAAGTTCCAATTCAGTGAGCTGATACTTATTTAACAGCTCAACAAGGTCTTCAACTTCCCGTCTCGATGAATCAGCCATAGTGGTTGCAGAGAAAATTTGTCAATGAAAAAATAAAGAATTACCGGATTCGTTCCACATAGGCCCTTGTTCGAGTATCAATTTTAATGGTTTCTCCAGACTCCAGATAAAGAGGCACTTTCACCGTGGCCCCCGTTTCTACTTTTGCAGGCTTAGTTCCTCCTGATGCGGTATCCCCGCGAATGCCTGGGTCAGTTTCAATAACCTTGAGTTCCATAAAAATTGGCAATTCTACCGAAATCGGTTCGCCCTGATACAGCAGAACTTGGACCACCGTATTTTCTTTCAACAGATCGACATTATCCCCTAACTGACTTTTAGAATATGTCACCTGCTCATAGCTGGTGGTATCCATAAAGGAATACTCATCGCCACCACTATACAAGAATTGCATTTCCAACTCATCAAGGTTCGGCTCCTCGAATTTTTCTCCAGAGCGAAATGTCCGGTCTATGACACCACCTGTTTTATAGTTTTTTAACTTTGTCCTGACAAAGGCTGGCCCTTTCCCCGGTTTGACATGTTGAAACTCGACAATATGGTAGGGCTGACCGTCAAGCTCAAGTCGTGCCCCATTACGAAATTCTGCAGTGGAAATCACGTCCAATACTCCTGAGTAAAAAATGAAAAATGATCATACCCTCTTCTCTTGAAGCGCATGAACCAACGCCCGTAAACCCAAGGCGTAACTCTGTGGGCCAAATCCTGAGATTTGCCCTAATGCTACCGAAGCCAGATAAGAACGACGGCGAAAGGATTCTCGACGATGAATGTTAGAGAGATGCACTTCAACCATTGGCAACCCAACTCCGACGATCGCATCACGTAGGGCGATGCTTGTATGCGTATAGGCTGCAGGATTCAACACAACTCCTTGAAATTTTGATGAAGCTTCCTGAATCCAGGTCACTAATTGTGATTCACTATTCGATTGCCGCGACTCTACCGAAACCCCCAGCTCCTCACCCAAGTTTATGAGCATGGCATTTATCTCCTCCAGCGTTGTCGCTCCATATACCTCCGGCTCCCGAGTACCAAGCAAATTCAGATTTGGGCCATGAAGGATCAAAATATGTGTCATGTTTATTCAAGCCAAACGAGCGAGATCGAGAAGAAGCTAGATAAGGCAACACACAGGCATAGGAAAGCTCAAGAAAAATCAGACGCGATAGGAATTTAAATTCTACCAGTGACAACGATAGGGGTCAACGAAATTCATCATAGCCCTCTAAAGAAACTGCCCGCCAACTCGCTCCATAAGAACCCGGCGTAATTCAACCATCGCCCAGGTATCCCGCCCACAATACTCTTGGAGATCCTGCGCGATTTGAGCTCGCTCTATGAGGTCAGTTTCGGAAAAGACCATTTTTTGATACAACACCGCTGCCACCGCACCATTCTGAATACCTAAGTCATCGTAAGCTAACTTGGGCACTAAAGCTGGCAAAACATTTTTGATTGAATAGGACCCTCCGAATTCCGGATGATAGTAATGTTGTTGAATAACAGAAAGCAGATCCCACAACCGCCGCACTACTTTTGAAAAGGCTGACTTCAAGTGAGGCAAAAAATCTCCAAGCCCAAATAATAAAAACCGTTCGTACTCCGAATACACACAAATGCTTCCTATCTCACCCAGACTGTCTAATAATTTGTGGGCCAATTCCTCTCGCGGATCTCGCCCGTCAACGCACAAATAGTGTTGATGCACCACCGTCCCATCTTCATACTCAATATGATTCGACCATTGAAAAGGAATAGGGCGATAGGGCCGCGTATGAGGAAATTTTGGGATAGCCGGCATAAACGTCTCAAAATCCAAGTGATGCACCGGATACCGCACTGACTGCAATCGAGCCCGCAAAAGGGGTGAGATCCATTCTACATTAGCTTTGACACGACGTTGAATATCAGACAAAGGAATATGGTCAGGAATATCATCGATAGCTTCGATCCCCTCTTGCTTCAAACCTTTCTGCAACTTTGAACTACCCGGCAAATAAAACACCCAGCGTGGTGACTTGTCTTTCGTACAATGATCCCAAAATGGACATTCATAGGGCTGATAACAATGTCCATCAGGATCAATGATCGGCGGATCGGGGTTATCCAAGACCGTCCGCATTTCATCCAGTTGCGGTTGCACAAGCAGCCGGCGAGCCAGAACTTCTTCCGTCATATTATCTAAGGTAAACATCTCGCTCAGATTTAACTCTCCACCTAAAAATACATATTGTGTATTGAGATGCATCAAGTAGCAGCCATCGATCAGAAGTCCGGCGCCTTCCAATACCGCGAGTTGAATGGTCAAGTCATCCAAGTGCGTCGCTTTGACTCTGGAGGTTGCCTTCACCTCAATTAACCGCCACCGCGCAGCATCCAACCGTTCAATGACATCGACACGTACCAGAATACCTTGCCAGACAAATGCGCCTTCGAAAATAGCAGGCACCGCAGGATCAGCAACCAACTCAGCGGTTCTGAGCAACGCAGCCGAAATTTGACGATGCGTTTCTTCAACAAGCACCCCATCCCGGAAAAATTCTCTGGCCAACACACCTACGTCCGTTCCCATATCCATAATGGCACGTCGGTCCGGAGTTGGCGGAGTGGCCAATTCTGGCGAATGAATCTCCAAATACAACCGCTTATGACATTGAAGCCCTGATAAAAATCGACTTTTGGAAAGACGATGGGTAGGAGCAATTGGCTCGGGAGGGACTTCAGAGGCAGAAAGGTCTGTTGGTGGGCTCTGCGAATCCACTACAAGATTTTCATATTAAGTTTCGAAGAAGCGATGATCAACATACTTATGTCGCCATCAAGCCCTTTTGCTCAGGAAATTAAGAGCGTTCAGTGCGGTTACTATCTGTTCAACAATACTGGTAAAATAGGGATTATGACGAACGATCTTTATACAAAAAAACAGAGCTCGGCACGCCAGCCTTCTTCAACCAGTATCAATAAAAAAAGCATCAGTCAAATTGCTCAAGCATTGGGCCAATTGCTCGATGCCTCGCTGACAATTGCCGGAACAAAAATCAAAGTGGGCCTGGATCCGCTTATTGGTCTTATTCCAGGCATAGGAGACCTTATCAGCAATGGCATTGGCTCGTCTCTTCTTTTTTTAGCGACAAAAGCTGGAGTGCCTCGGATTGTCATCTTGCGAATGTCAATAAACATTGTAATTAACATGGTCGTAGGAGCCATTCCTATCGTGGGAGACCTCTTTTCCATATGGTTTAAAAGTAACCTCCAAAATGCCCAAATCCTGCATAAACACTCACAAACTACAGCCCCGGTTACTACCGTGGTTGATTGGCTCTACGTCGGAAGCATCATCATTGGAATGATCCTCATCCTTAGTCTGGTGTTGAGCTTTATTTTCTGGTTAGGCACTTCTATTCTCGCCCTCTTTGACTCCACAAACCCATAAAACATTTGACAACATCGACGAGTGAATCAGCTTCATAGCAACTGCTCACCTACCATATCCGCAAACTGACGTCCTTTTTCCGTCAAAGCCAATCGCGAATCTATTTGAATGAGATATTCCTCATCTAACAACGATGCCAACGACCGCTTCCATGAAAAGTTTTGCTTGTCTATTTCAACTAGATTAATTGGCACACCCTCGAGCACTCGCAAGCCAAAAATGATGCGCTCTTTTTCTTGTTGATCCATCGTTAAATATTCTCGTTCCGTAACTGGTAATTCACTATGCTCAAGCTTCCGGCAATACTGCCCAAGATCTGCCACATTGCCAAAACGACAGCCGGTCAAATACGATTGAGCACTGGGACCTAGCCCAATATAGTCCTGTCCTTTCCAATAACGAAGATTATGCCGACAGGCATACCCAGGTTTCGCCCAATTAGAAATTTCATAATGGTCATATCCGGCACAAGCCAACGCGTCGGTGACTTGCGCCTGAAACTGTTGCTCCACTTCAGCCTTTACAGGATCTAACGCACCCCGACGAAAGGCAGCATCAAATCGAGTCCCCTCTTCTAGCAAAAGGGCGTAGCAGGAAAGATGCACGGGATCACATTCAAGAACTTGTTGAAGCGTTTGTTCCCACGACGAGGTCGTTTGGCCTGGGATTCCATACATGAGATCCACATTGAAATTGGCAAACCCTGACTCTTTCACATGTCCTATTCCTCGAAGAGCCTCTTCACTGGTACTCAAAAGACCAAGACAACTGCGCTCCTGTGCATTAAACGTTTGAACTCCCAGGCTTAGCCGGGTGACTCTCACATCTTGCAGTATCTCAAGATAATCTATTGTCAATGATTCCGGCGTGGCTTCTACCGTCACTTCACAATCAGCTGTCACAAAAAACTCTGCCTTAACGATCTTCAACACCTGTGCTAATTGTGAAGACGACAAGGCCGTGGGAGTCCCACCACCAAAATAGATGGTCGCGACATGCTGTCGTGTCCTCCCTAATTGCGCTGCATACATGCTCAATTCCACTTCAAGCGCAGCAAGAAATTTTTGAACACGCTTCTCTTCCTGCATCACCAAGTAAAAGGCACAAAAATGACACCGCTTCACACAAAAGGGAATATGTATATAGAGTCCCACATCTAGATACTGAACGTCTCTAACATCAAGAGGACTGAGAATGCTTAACTGTTCGTCCATATCGCCTTACGCTCTAGCAGCAACATACTATCTCGCAGATCAACTAAATTCAGCGTGCCTTTCTCGATACACGGCACACTTCCCTTTTCTCTGTAATAAATCACTGACTTCCTTCACCATCGCACGATTCCCACATACATAAGTTGACAGATGATCCACAGAGGAAAGCTCTTGAAGAACATCTGTCACCCGCCCTTTCTTCCCTTGCCACAAGGAACTCGGTTTCGACAATGTCAGAATATACGAAAAGTTCTTATGGCGCATCGCCCAGTCTTCTAATTCCTGAATGTAATACTGATCAGCCTCGCTTCTTAGACCCCAAAGCAGTTTGATAGGCTGCAAAGAAGAGTCTTCTAGGAGCGTACTGATCATCGACCATAATGGGGCCACTCCCGTTCCAGTGCCAACAAACCATAATTCTTTTTCTGGCTCATGGTGCAAAAAGAACGATCCATAAGGCCCGGATATTTGCACCTCAGCACCGAGCGCTTGTTCCAACAAAAAAGTGGAGCCTTTCCCTTTATCTTGACCATTCAGCAATAACACTAGATGCGTGGATGATCGTGGTGAGGAAGCTAGAGAAAAGTATCGAAGCAAAGAAGAGTTGGAGCTCGCATTGGGCACCGCTACGGCTATGGCTTGCCCCGCCTGAAAGGACAAGGAAGCTGGCTCAATCATCTCCAGAGTTAGTTCTCGAATATCTGATGTCAAATGTCGAATCTGTTGGACTTTTGCCCGAAATGAACGAGCGATCATGATTAAGAATGTAGTGAATCTCCTGCCCTCTGGCAAGAGTTTTTTGTCCGCAGAACAGGAACAATAGTGAAAGAATTATGAAGGCGTCTGGAAAAATCATGCTCCTCTCCTTTGTAAGAAGAGGAGAGGCGAGGTGAGGTAGAGTAGGCGTTACAAAAAACGATAACCGGCACAACCTTCAGGAAGGTCATGCCGGTCATATCTGAAAAAACGAACTACTTGGACGTTATTTCACTTCGATTTGAATCGTTCGAGGCTTTGCCTTTTCTTGCTTAGGAATCGTGATCGTGAGGACCCCCTTATCATAGGTGGCGTTGGCCTCATCAGGATTCACCGTACTCGGGAGCAAAAAACTTCGGGAAAAATTCCCATAACGGGCTTCACGAACATGGTACCCATCTTCAGATTTTTCCGTTTCGGCTTTTCGTTCCCCTCGTACCTCCAAGGTCTGCTCTTTCACCGATAGTTCAATGTCCTTCAGATCAATCCCAGGCAATTGAGCTTCAATCGCTAGATGGTCCTTGTCTTCATACACATTCACCGGTGGCTGCCAGACAAGCGCTTCTGCATTTCTATCGTCCCACAGTGGGCGTAGCCCAAACGGACGATCAAATAGCCCATTCACTGTTCGTTCGAGTTCTGTATAAGGATTCCATTTTACCAACATAGTCTCTTCCCTCCTTTTTGATAATGATCAAGATTACTACAATACATTTTTTCACACCCAGCTGGGAAGGTTGTGTCGTTCGTCGTTACTATACAGATAAGCACAAAAACAAAAAAGTCAAGTACTTTGGAAAGAAAAAGCAGAACGGGGAAGTAGGATTGCCAACAACAGGCTGGCACAACTAGATCGAGGATACCCCAGCAAGGTCAAGAAGAAAAGCATAAATCATTGCGGTTTCCTCATAGCGCTTAAAACGCCCTGATGCCCCACCATGTCCTGCTTCCATATTGGTTTTGAGAAGCAGACAATGATTATTAGTTTTTAGCGCACGCAGCTTTGCAACCCATTTGGCCGGTTCCCAATATTGCACTTGTGAATCATGCAAGCCTGCTGTTACTAACAAATGTGGATACGCTTTGGCTTTTACATTATCATATGGTGAATAGGACAACATATAGTCAAAATACTCGCGCTGATTCGGATCACCCCACTCATCATATTCTCCGGTCGTGAGGGGAATACTGGAATCCAACATCGTTGTTACCACATCTACAAAAGGCACCTGCGCCACCATTCCATGAAACAAATCCGGTCGCATATTCATCACGGCACCCATCAACAGCCCCCCGGCACTGCCACCCATAGCATAAATTTTCTGTGAATCGGCATATCCTTGCTGAATGAGAAACTCCGCACAGGCAATGAAATCAGTAAAAGTATTTTTCTTTTGAAGAAGCTTTCCACCCTCATACCACTGCCGACCGAGTTCTTCCCCGCCACGAATGTGCGCCAGGGCATACACAAACCCTCGATCTAACAAACTCAATCGTGCTGAGCTGAAGGTCGCATCCATGCTGGCCCCATATGACCCATAGCCATACAGCAAGAGCGGATGCAATCCATTATTGGAAAAACCTTTCCGATATACCAACGAAATAGGAATCATTGTCCCATCGGCTGCTGGCGCTGAAAGCCGTTCCGTTTGGTAATGACTAATGTGAAAATCACCAAGCACTTCTTCCTGCTTCAGTAAGACTTTTTCCCGGGTCTCCATATGATAATCATAGATTGTCATTGGCGTCGTCATCGACGTGTAACCAAATCTGAGATAAGGTGTATCGATCTCAAAGTTATCGCCCAAAGTGGCAAGATAGGCTGGCTCTCCAAAATCTAACTCATGGCCGCAACCACTCGCATGGGGAATGACTCGAAGATGAATGAGTCCCTGCTGACGTTCCTCAATAACCAGATGCTCCCGAAAGAGTTCAAACCCTTCAAAGAAGACATCATCCCGATGTGGAACAACTTCCTCCCAGTGATTTTTCTGAGTCGCCCCTTGCTCGGTCTTCATTAACCGGAAATTTTTGGCCTCATCATTCGTGCGGATATAAAAATTCGCTCCAAGATGATCGATATCATATTCGTGCCTACGCTCACGTGGATGGAAAAGTTGAAACGTCTCATCTGGCGTCTTGGCATCCATAAACCAATACTCGCTGCTCAGTGTTTGATGAGCCCCAATCATAAGAAACCGCTTGGACTTCGATTTCGTCACATATGCTGAAAATGTGTCATCCAATTCCTCATACACTAATTCATCCTGACTGGGGTCGCTCCCCAGCTTGTGCCGATAAATTCGATATGAGCGTAATGTTTCAGGGTCTTGTCTGGCATACAAGAGGGTTTGATTATCATTGCCCCACTCCATATTGCCTGTGACGGAAGGAAGAATGTCCGTCATGATTTCCCCAGTCGTTAATTTCTTGAACCCAATGGAATAGATTCGACGTCCTTGCGTATCAATGGCATATGCCACAATGTCCTGACCTGAACTGATCATCCAGTTGCCTAGAGAAAAGAATTCATGCCCCTCAGCCAGCACGTTGCCATCCAGCATGATTTCTTCCGGACCATCGACTGAGCCTTTTTTCCGGCAATAGAGCGCATATTCCTTTCCTTCTTCATACCGGACATAGTAGACATAGTCTCCTTGCTTGAAGGGAACAGATAAATCCGTTTGCTTAATACGCCCTTTGATTTCGTCGAACAAGGTCTTCTCCAAAGCAGCGCTATGTTGCCGCTGAGCTGCAGCATAGGCATTTTCTTGTTCCAAGTACGCTAAGACTTCAGGATTGGAACGATCGTTGAGCCAATAATAGTTATCAACCCGAACCGTCCCATGCTGTTTTAAACGATGAGGTATTATCTTTGCTTGTGGAGGGCTAGAAAGTATTGTAGTGGTACGAGACGAATCACTGCTCATGAAAATCTCCTTCACATCGTGCTCTCGACATGATTTGGCAATTAGGCATCATCAAAATTTCGTGGAGCTTGGCGAATACGTTTGATCTGCGTTCGCTGCTTTTTATTCTCCAGCCTCTTTTCACGAGCCCGGGCGGGTATCCGGGTAGGAACCCGATATGTGACAGGCCGTAAGGCTTCCTGTAGTAATGCAACAAACCGCTGAACAAGGTCTTCTCGATTTGCCATTTGTGAGCGGTGTCGTTGGGCCTGCATACGCAAGATTCCTTGTTTATTGATCCGACTACCCAAACTGGCAGCAATCCGGCGTTTCTGGTAAGGGGTAAACGCGGTAGAACGTTGGAGATTAAATTCCAGAACCATGCAGCTATTCACCTTATTGACATTCTGCCCACCAGGGCCCGTACTTCGAGTGGCAGAAAGCTGAATTTCCGCATCAGGAATGGACGTGGAAGTATTAATTACTAGTGGCATATAATAGTTTCCATTGATGCCCGTATCTTCTCATCGGAGGGAAGCCGCTAGGGCAGAAGACTAAATCTCCTCTTATTAGCTTTTAGGGGAGTAACACACAGACAATATTTGACAGAACGAGTACTATTTACACACACCTCCTAAAAATATCATGGAAATTCTTTCAACACCCTTCCCAAACAACAAAGCAGGAGCCAGACGACTCCTGCTTTTGTAACAACAACACGCTATTTTCAACAAGTGACTACCTGATTATCGCATTTACTCCAAGTCTGAATTCACATTGCCTCTAATTAAGGACTTGTTGAATTTTTCTCACAAAAGGCCCCCTGAGCCTTAGAAAAAATCCCAGGTCCGCCGAAAACGGGAATGGTCAAAAAAGTCATCCAGCAAAAGCCCCAGTCATTGTGACGCGCGGAACCTACTCTCTGTACGTGAGCAGGACAAAATGGCAAGAACGCCGCTGGTGGGCTTTTTTAACATTCCTTTTATTTAATTTCAGCCAACATGGCTTTTACATGCGATTCTTTTAATTTATTCAGCGCCACCACCTCAATTTGGCGAATCCGTTCGCGAGTGACGGACATAGATTTTCCCACCTGCTCCAACGTCCAAGGCTCATCCCCTCCGATCCCAAACCTTAACCGAACGACTCGCTCTTCGCGCGGATTAAGCACTTGAAAAATTTTGGATAGCCATTGAGCATCTGACTTTCGAGTCGCCTCCTCGTCAGGAGCAGCACCATCAAGATCAGGTAACAACTCGCCAAGTTCCGTTTCTCCATCTACCGATGGGGCATCCAGCGATATCAGATCTTGAAAAGCCTCCAAGGTTTCTTTGACTCGTTCACTCGTCATATCCAACACTTGCCCAATTTCTTCAAATGTTGGCTCTCGATCATACTGTTGCGAAAGACGTTGGGCGGTTTTGGCAATTTTTGTCGAAGCCTCATTGGTATGAACTGGAATCCGTATGGTCCGACTCTGATCGGCGATGGCTCGCGTAATCCCTTGTCGAATCCACCATGTCGCATAGGTACTAAATTTAAATCCCCTCGTGTGATCAAAACGCTCAGCCCCTTTCATCAATCCAATATTGCCCTCTTGAACCAAGTCTAAAAAACTCAGGCCACGCCCCAGGTACCGTTTAACGACATTCACCACAAGACGTAGATTCCGCTGCACCAATTCGTCCTTGGGCTCTTCAATTTCCCTACGAACGTTTTGAATAGCAGCCACCAACGCAGTAACCTGTTGACTCACTTTTTCCCTTGCTTTCCCATTTGAGACAGCCAAAGTATGTAGCATCTGCAAACATTCTATGCTTTCATCGATTACCGGGGCCGAGAATCCTTTTAGATCCATCAACTTTTCTAATTGTATATGAACCGGCTCAACCTCTGGATATTTTTTCAACTTACTCGCTAATACCAACGCTTGTTTGAGCAAACCTCGCAGTTGAGTAGTCCCTTCATACAAACGTATACCTAATTGAAGTTCTTCATCTGTATCCAGCAATGGACGGGAGCGAAACCCACGAAAATACAGGGACTCTATGTTTACCGAAGCCGTATCAAGTGATGACTTACCACGCTCAATCCCCGTTCCATTGTGAGTTGAAGCGGGGGCTAATGATCGAGAACGGGAGGCTAATCCTTGGCCCACTCGTCGTTTTTGTAAATATGGTGCATGATCTTTTCGCTTTTGTGTGAATGTTGGTAAAGTCTGAAGCATGGTCATAACAACCCCCTTGTCAAAATCAGTCTGCATGCCTATATTTTCCCATCGTTCAGGGATAAATGTACCACCTAGATATGAAAGGGGAATTAAGAAAATATTAAAATTTTTTAATGGAAGGTAAAAAAAGGAAAGGAAACTCTATACGCTTGAGGCTGCCAATGGCAGAAGCACTGTAAAACAGGACCCTCCATGAACAGTACTTTGTAATTCAATGGTCCCATGATGCACGTCAACAATCCACTTACAAATCGCCAAGCCCAATCCTGTGCCTTTTGCCGCATGGGCACGAGCTTCATCTGTACGGTAGAAACGATCAAAGACACGACCATGATTCTCTGGAGCTATGCCAATGCCATAATCCTGGACAATAATCTTTGCCTCGTTTCCCACTACCATTAACGCTAGTTCCACCGTTTGACCTTCTTGAGAATACTTCACGGCATTATCGACAAGATTCAAGAGTAACTCGCGCAATCGTAGATCATCCCCTTCCACCAACACCGGTTCAATATTCGTGATGACCGTCTGAATCGAGCGCTCTTTTCCTAACACCGCTGCTTGTTGTTGGATTTCTCGCACAATATCGTCTAATTGCACCGGAAACATTCTCAATTTAATTTCCCCTAGATCAGCTCGTGAGAGAAACAGCAATTCATCCACAATGCGACTCATGCGGTCGATCTCTTCCAAATTGCTTTCCAAGACAACACGATAATCTTCGGCCTGGCGGGGACGGCGCAACGCTAATTCGGTTTCACCTTTGGTGATGGTGAGCGGCGTGCGTAATTCATGTGACGCATCAGCACTAAATTGTCGAATTTGCTTAAATGAGACTTCTAAGCGTCCAATCATGTCGTTAAACGTAGAGGCCAGTTGTCCAATTTCATCGTTGGAATGCGGTGTGAGAATGCGTTGTCTCCAATCACCAGCGGTAATCCGACGGGCAGCTTGCGTAATGGCATGAACAGGCCGCAGGGCCCGACCTGCTAAAAACCACCCCCCGACTAACGAGATAAGAAGGGCAATGGGAGAGGCAATATACAAACCAACCAACAGACGGCGTAACATACGATCGGTTGGGCGCAATGATGTGCCGACCCGTAAAATATTAACAAGTTGTTCACCTTGCCGAATAGGAACGGAAAACAATCGAAGCGAAACGCCTTTGGTAAATTGAACCGTTTCGAACGTTGACTCTCCTTCAAGCGAAGCACGAAACGCCGTTTGACTCAGAGGGATTTCTCGACTTTGAATATTGGAAGATTGAATGGTGACTTGACCGGCTGGACCAAAAATTTGAAAAAATTTATCTAGTAAGGCAAGTTCAGGGAATTCTTGAGAGAGATCTTCAAAAATGAGAAAAGGACCAAAACGATGCTCTCCTAATGTTCGAATCGCCACCGCTGCGGCTTCATCCAGGGAGGCGTCCACCTGTTCCCGAAGCGCCCGAGACATAACCAAATAGAGCGCAACGGCAAAGAGAAGGAGAATAAGAGCCAAGGCCGAGCCATACCAAAGGGTGAGCCGCACTCGGATCGAGGTATTATTCACCCATCAGACCTCATCATATACCCGCTCCCTCGAATGGTTTGAATGAGACTTTTCTCCCGGCCTTTATCAATCTTATTACGCAGATAACTGATATACACATCAATCACATTGGTAAAGGTATCAAAATCTAAATCCCAGACATGCTCGGCAATCATCGAACGAGTAAGCACCCTCCCTGCATTTCGCATCAGATATTCTAGTAGCGCATATTCTTTCGTCGTAAATTCCAACCGTTGGTCACCCCGAGTAACTTCCCTCGTGACCGGATTCAGCACCACATCATCCACTTGCAAAATTCCAGAGGGAGCTCCCCCCGAACGTCGAAGCAAAGCTCGAGCCCGGGCCAATAATTCTTCAATGGCAAAAGGTTTGGTTAAGTAATCATCGGCACCCGCATCAAGTCCCTTCACTCTTTGATCCACTTCGGAACGCGCCGTTAAAATCATCACTGGCGTTTTGACACCTGCAGCTCGTGCTCGTTTCAACACTTCCACCCCTGGCAATCCTGGCAACATTAAATCCAAAACAATAAGGTCATAATTGATAGTTTGTGCCCAATCTAATCCGCCTGTGCCATCAGGACAGACATCGACCGCATAACTTTCTTCTTCTAAGGCACGCCGGATAAACGACGCAACTTTGGGTTCATCTTCCACAACTAAAATTCGCATATCAATGAAATGGTACCATCTAGATGTAAGAAGGGAGAAGGGTAAACTTCATATTCAAAAAAAAGCCTCGCCATAGATATGGCGAGGCCTTTTTCAGTTTTTTGAAGTAATTTCTGATCAAAGATGATCAACCAAGCTCCGCAGCTTATGACTGCAGCTTGGATGTCGAAGTTTCTTCAAAGCTTTCGCTTCAATTTGCCGGATGCGTTCACGCGTCACATCAAAGTCCTGTCCAATCTCCTCTAACGTATGATCCGTGCTATCCCCAATCCCAAATCGTTTTCTAATCACAGTTTCTTCCCGAGGCGTCAAAACCCCTAACGCATTAGCAATTTGGCGTTGCAGATCATAGCGATTCGCCGCATCCATTGGTGATACTGCATTTTTATCTTCAATCAAGTCGCCTAATTGACTATCTTCTTTTTCCCCAATCGGCGTTTCCAGGGAAATCGTTCCTTTGGAAATATCTAACATCATCCGAACTTTTTCAGGAGTTAATCCCATCCGTTCGGCAATTTCTTCTGGGGTCGGTTCACGTCCTAATTGCTGCACCAATTGTCTCGCCGTTCGCGCTAACTTCGTATTGGCCTCAATCATATGAACAGGAATCCGAATGGTCCTAGCCTGATCAGCAATGGCACGAGTAACTCCTTGCCGAATCCACCAGGTGGCATAGGTACTAAATTTATATCCCCGTTGATATTCGAACTTATCCACGGCCCGCATCAAGCCAATATTCCCTTCTTGAATTAAATCGATAAACTGAAGGCCTCGGTTGGTATATTTTCTGGCAATACTCACAACCAAACGCAAATTCGCCTCAATCAACTTGGCCTTACCTCGCTTCACCTTCTCTTCGGCATTCGCTAAAATATTTAATGCTGACTTAAATTCATCCAATGGCATCGCAAGAACATTCGTTTCAATATGAACAATGGTCTCTTTGGCCTTCTGGATATCCTTCTTCAATCGTTCAATTTCCTCAGGGCGCAATTGGGCTCTCCGACGGCTACTTGCAGATTTGGCAGCCGTCCTAGTTTTCTTCCCAATGACCTGAATCCCATCTTGCCCAGCATAGCCCAATTTCTTAGTATTTTTTGCAATCACTAAATCAGCCGAACGAATGTCTTGACCGAAATCTTTCACACGCATCAACATAGCGTCCTTCACACGTTGATGAAGATTTAATGACTCAATTTGATCTACATATTGTTCAATGACTGTTTTCAAACGCTTATCAAGCTGTGCTTGCTTCGCTTTGGGCGTTTCTTTCTCTCGATTCTGCTCATAGAGCGACAGAAGATTACGTCCAAGCTTCCGAACTATTGCCAATCCTTCAAGCGTCCGAATCCGAAGCTCTTCATCTTCTTGCTCACTGCCCAACGGTTCTTCATCAGCCACATCATCATCTTCCAAGGTTTCTTGAGAAAGGACAATATCCCGCACTCGAATTTCTTCGAGTTTTAATTGGTCATGAAGAGACTCCATATGTTGAATATTGAGGGGCATTCCATACACGGAACAGGCTAAATCTCGTTTCCCTTCTTCAATATGTTTCGCCAATTCAATTTCGCCTTCACGAGTCAAAAGGGGCACACGGCCCATTTCCTTTAAATACAGTCGAACAGGATCATCAATTCTTGTTGGTTCCCCTGGAGTTAAATCAATATCTAATGAGGAATCATTTTCCTCGTCTGCCTCTTCTGAAACCTCTACCCCTGCACCTTTTTTTAAAGAAGCCAACTGCAGCACCGTCCGTTTGACTGGATCAATAATTTGAATACTGGCTTCGTGTAGGGCACCCAAAATGGCATGTAATTGTTCAGAGGTGATTTGGTCCGCTGGAAGGACCTGCGTCAAATCCTTCAAGGTGATATGGCCCTTTGGTCGTCCAACCTCAATCATCCGTTTAATCACCTCTACCAATGTTGTCGTTTTTCCCATACGTGGCTCCTTAAAAATTAAAACCGCCTCTCACACATAGCACTTAATTCCTTGTTCACTGAACAATCATATGAAACAGGCAAATCCGCGGTACCATAACCTCCTAAACAGAAGTCTCATGTTGAAGTATCAAAAAGAAATTCTAGGAATTTTTTATCCATCATTACTCAAAAGAGTCAGCTCAAAATTTCATAAAAAGACTACGTGATCAGCCACGAATAGCGAAATCAGAAAATAGAACTATTATTGAAGAAAATTAAGGGATTTGTGAAAAGGCGCAAGTTAAAAAAACTATACGAAATTTCCTATTAAAAAGTAAAGAGATATCGGGATATCTCCAAAATATAAACACACCTCATATAATAGGCATTAATACGTACATGCAAATATTTCCCGCCTGAATATCCGAACAGAAAAAAATTATAACTTATTAATTTTAAACACGTATCTATCAAAAAATCATTTCTCTCCTTTTCTTGCTTCTATCTGTCATTTTCTCAGCAATGATTAAGAATCTCTCTCAATATCCGAAAAGATAAGGAGAACGAGAATTTCAAAAACGGCAATTCAAGGACCTGAATAAAGCAGACATCCCAGAAAGGCCTTCCTATGATTAAGCTCCTATTGGTGGAAGATGACCCTAACGAATCATTAAGGATTAACAATATGCTGAAGGAAGGGCTTCAAAATCAGTATACATTGAAGCAACGGCTTTCAGTCAGCGAAGCTTTGGATCTTGTCCAACAAGAGACATTTCAAGCCATTATTTTGGATTTACATTTACCAGAGGGACAAAGCTTCGATTCCATTCCCCAGTTCATCCAATACTGCCCGGGAGCGCCTATTTTAATCCTGAGCGGAGTCGAAGATGAAGAACAAGCCATCCATGCCGTGAAAAGCGGAGCCCAAGATTACCTCATCAAGGGGCAGACAAGTAGTTCTACTTTGTGCCGGGCCATCCGCTACGCCATGGAACGGCATCGAGCCACACAGCGCATTACGCAACTGGCGCACTATGATCACCTCACGGGCTTAGCCAATCGTGGACTTTTTTATGAACGGTTAAACTGCGCGGTCGCGCGCTGTAATCGCAATGATATGGCCATGGCCTTGATGTTTTTAGACTTGGATCACTTTAAAACCATTAACGATACCCTTGGGCATGAATGCGGGGATTCCTTACTGAAAACCGTCGCCACACGGCTTAAGAAATGCATTAGAGAAATTGACACCGGGGTTCGTTTAGGCGGAGATGAGTTTGCAGTTCTCTTAGAGCAAATTGTTTCAGTCGAAGATGTGTCAGCCGTGGCTGAACGAATCCTTCACCTGCTCGCTCAACCTATCATCGTCAACCATCATCAACTCAATATTACAGGAAGTCTTGGAATCACGATTTATCCCTGGGATAGCGCAAACCCTCAGGAACTTCTCGCACATGCCGACGCAGCTATGTATCGTGCAAAAGCTCAAGGAGGAAACAGCTACCAATTCTATACAGCTGGAATGAAAACAGCTGGGCTGGATGGTTCCACTCTGGAGGTGGAGTTAAGTCGTGCTTTGGCTAAACAAGAATTTTTGCTCCATTATCAACCGCAAATGAATCTCCAAACTAAGCAAATTATTGGGATGGAAGCGCTCTTACGCTGGCATCACCCATATCAAGGACTCATTGGCCCAAATCAATTTATTCCACAGGCTGAAGAGAACGGCATGATCATTCCCATTGGAGAATGGGTGTTGCGAGCCGCAAGCCGACAAGCCAAATATTGGGAGAAACAGGGATTCCCTGCACCCCATGTCGCCGTCAATCTCTCCGCTCGACAAATTCATCAGGGAAACCTCCCCTTCCTCATCCAAGATATTCTCAAACGAGCTCATTTAGACCCGGAAAATCTCAAGCTTGAGCTGACGGAAACCTTTCTCATTCACGAAACTGATGAAACACTTCAAACATTGAGAGAACTGAAAGCCATGGGAGTGCATCTCTATATTGACGACTTCGGGGCAGGCTATGCGTCATTGCGTTATCTTAAATCATTTCCAGTGGATGGTATCAAATTGGACCAGAGCCTCATACAGCAACTACCTCATAACACCAATGACGCCGCTATTGTTCAAGCCGTCATCTCACTAGGAAAATCTTTAGGGCTCCAAGTCATCGCAGAAGGTGTGGAAACTCAGGAACAAGTGGACTTCCTTGAAGAGCATGGCTGCGACGCCATGCAGGGTTATTGGCTCGCGCCCCCACTCCCCGCGAATGAAAGCGCCCAACATATGGTTCAAACTTGATTGCTCGGTAAAAGTAAAGATACACACATACTCCTATCCCTCTTTTGAGGTCGCCCCCCATTTTCTCTTTTTTCGCGACATCCTCTTTCTTCTACATCTTTCTCTTCTGTTTGCCTATTTTCTTCATTAAGAAATCCTGATATTGAAACAGCTCCTTGTCAGAGGTATGATGAAGAATAGTTTTTCCTTCCTATTGTTATTCAGCACGACTCATTGAACAATTTCAGAATCAAACAACACCATCTTTTTTCAGATAATGCCCCTGCCGAATTAGTATAAAACACACGAAATTCAACTATGAGTTTCACGCCATCATCGCCAAAAAGACCTATATTATCCTTGACTACTCAATTGGGACAACCTCTACTCACCAACATGTGCCTATTTTTTGTGGGGGACACTCCGATCAATCGATCCCAACACAGTCAATGGATACGAAATCAATCCCATATCCCAATAGACATCAAAGAATTTGAGACCGGACACGACGCCTTATCAGCCTGTCAACGCACCCCTCCTCATGGCATTCTCTTAAATAACCAGCTCCCTGATATGACAGGATTAGATTTTCTGAAGAAAGTAAGCCACGCTCTCTTACCCGTTCAGCTTCCCCTCATTTTCCTTCTGGGTGATGCCGCACAGGAAACTGCGGCTCAAGCCATACAGTTTGGCGCGCAAGATTATTTCATCAAAAACACTCTATCCCAAGAATTTCTCTGGCGACACGTCCAACAGGCAGTCATCCAAAGGACTACCTCATGGCACATACGGGCTCTCGAACGCCAATTCAACACGATTTTTCAATCTTCAGAAGACGGGCTGGTCGTAGTGGACTCTGGCGGACTGATCCGTTTTCTCAACCTCGCAGCAGAGAATCTCTTTCAACAATCAAAAGAAAAATTGGTGGGATCGGCTTTTGGACACCCACTGATTCCAGATCAAACAAGAGAAATTACCATTCGATACGACGACACTCAGACAAGACTTGTGGAAATGAAAGTGACGCACATTGAATGGGAAAACGAATCAGCCTATCTAACTTCATTACGAGATCTCAACGAACGGCAGAAGGCGGCAGAAGAGAGGAAACGCCATGAAACGGAGCGCCAATTTTCCCAAAAGCAAGAAAGTTTGGGGGTCTTAGCCGGAGGCATCGCACACGATTTCAACAATTTATTGATGTCAATTGTCACTCGCGCAGGATTAGCCATACGAACACTGGCTACCGACTCCCCCGCTCGCGAACATCTACAGATAATTGAAAAGTCTGGACTTAGAGGTGGGGAATTGGCCAACCAAATGTTGGCGTTTGCAGGCCAAACCCGATTAGATTTTCAAGCGATCAATCTCCATCACTTGTACAAAGAGATGCAACCTTTTCTACGATCCTCCGTACCCAAGCACATTACCATCACATTCAATATATCTCCCAAACTCCCTACCATTAAAGGAGATCGCTCACAACTCCGGCAATTACTGATGAATATTGTTATGAATGCCGCTGAAGCAATTGGAGATCAAGAAGGGACGATAGAGTTGAGTGCAAGTGCCATGGATACCTCTACCCAAGATCTTCGTCACTATTACATTATGGGTGATCTTCCTTGGGGATCATGCGTAACGGTTAAGGTCCGGGATACCGGCTGCGGAATACAATCGGATTTGATCCCTAAAATTTTCGACCCGTTTTTCTCAACTAAACTCCCAGGACGGGGACTAGGGCTAGCAGCCTTGCTGGGAATTGTACGTGGCCATGGTGCGGCAATTGCCGTACATAGTCTTATTGGAAAAGGAAGCGAATTTGTCTTCTTATTCCCAATCACCAAAGCACCCGTCCAACAGAACAACTCTTCCCTCACGGTACCGAACCTACCAATAGACCAGGCCACGCCTTCCAAAGTTCTTGTTGTAGATGACGAGGAAGAAATCCGAACGGCATGTACCCTCATTCTGAAAGAAATTGGACTTGATACGTTGGTCGCACAGGACGGACTAGCCGGCGAACAAATTTTCGAACAGTATCAAGCCGACATTGCCTTGGTACTCCTTGATCTCACAATGCCCCATGTTGATGGAGGAAAGTTAGCCCAGAAGATTCGCCAGAGGAATACCGTTGTGCCCATTCTCGTTTCAAGTGGCTATCCAGAAGAAGAAGCCATGAAATTCTTTTCACATTCCGGCATTCACGCCTATATCCAAAAACCGTTTCAGGTTGAAACTCTCATTGCTAAAATCCAAGAACTCACAGGAATAAAAGTACAAAATGAAACGTAACCTGTCAGAAGTATCCATTCATTTCGGCTTTTTGTTTTTTTGCTTTTTACTTTTCCCGTTGATAGCGATACCCTCCACTCATATGTCGCTCCAGGGTTGACGATAGCCCCAAGTGATTACGGTACAGCGTAGAATTGATAATGACGTCATTTTGAGGACTTAACTCTCCGGCCCGTTTAAAATGTTGGTTGGCCTCTTCATGCCGATCTAATTGATGAAGAGCAAGCGCAGCATTAAAATGGGCTTCAACAAGATCCGGATTCACCTGGATCGCGGATTGAAATAACTGAAAGGCCTCTTCCCATTCCCCAACATGGTATTGATCAATTCCCTGCAAATTAAGTTCTGCCGCTTCCGGCTCGACCATTGGCAACATCGCGAGTGGCACAGATTGAGGGAAACAGCCGCTCATGCTCAAAACACAGATCGCCATTATGGCTCCAAGCCTGACCGTTAATTTTTTTATTTGGAAGAAACCGTCCATAATTCACCTTTCCCCACACAGAGTTATTCATGAGCCGAAACACAAAGACTTCCACAAAGATCATTAATCACGATGTGCTAATCATAGGGGGTGGTTCCGCAGGGTATGCTGCCGCTCGCACCGCAGAAGCTGAAGGGGCAAATGTAGGCATTATCGATCACGGGCCATTAGGAGGGCTCTGTATCTTACGCGGATGTATGCCAACTAAAGCCATGCTGCGTTCTTCCGATATTGCAGCGCTCATTCGTCGAGCTCCGGAATTTGGTCTTGACACCTCGAACATTCAAATTAATCTGAGTGCTATTATTGATCGAAAAAATCGGTTAATCAAGGAATTTGCAGATTGTCGCATTCAAGCGCTCAAGGATTCACGGTTTACACTCTATCAAGAACCTGCCCACTTTCTATCTCCATCCCTCATACAAGCTGGCTCCCGGCAACTTTCCGCAAAAGCCTTCATTATCGCGACAGGTTCCGTCGTCTCACATGTTCCCATTCCAGGACTCAACAAAACTGATTTCATCACAAGTGACGAGGCTTTAGAATTACGAACACCTCCAGACTCCATGATTGTCCTGGGAGGAGGAGCCGTCGCACTGGAATTGGCTCAATTTTATTCTCGAATTGGGGTCAAGGTGACCCTCATTCAACGCAGCACACATGTGATGTCGCAAACCGACGAAGACCTTGCTATACCGGTCCAAGAGAAACTCCAAGAAGAAGGTATGGTCATTGTGACCAATACATCCCTCAAAGAAATTACGCAGTCCCCTGATAGACAAAAAACCGTTCATTTCTTGCACGATGAGCAACCACATCACGTCACCGCTTCCATCATCCTGCAAGCACTTGGACGCCGTCCAAACATTGATGGCTTGCAAGTCGAGGCAGCTCATGTAGCAATCAACAACAACAGGATACTTGTCAATGAACACATGCAAACCTCCCAGCCGCATATTTTTGCGGTCGGTGATGTGAATGGGCTTCATGAAGTTGTCCATATTGCCATTGACCAAGGAGAAATTGCCGGATGGAATGCAGTCCATCTAGATCAGCCACTGAAACACTACAATGACCGATTGAAAACACAAGTTGTGTTTACTGATCCGCAAATAGCCAGCGTCGGGTTATCAGAAGGAGAATGCCATAGACGCAATGTTCCATTTCTGGTTGCTTCGTACCCATTCAATGACCATGGCAAATCACTCTGCCTTGGCGAACTCCATGGACATGTCAAAATTCTCTGTAACCCTCAGACAGGAGAAATTCTGGGTGGACATATCGTCGGACCAGAGGCTTCTGAGCTGATCCATGAACTCATTGCCATAATGCATTTCCACGGAACTGTGCATGACCTCTTAAGAATACCTCATTACCATCCCACCCTGGCCGAAATCCTGACCTATCCCGCAGAAGAACTTGCTGAGCAACTTCCCTCAGTCCTTTAGATCAATTCTCCTTTATTATCCATTGCACAAATACTCTGCTAGAAAAATTCATAAATAATATGCTGAGCCCATGGTGATTCTTTTTAAGCCTTGGGTGGGGAACAAAGATGTCTGCTGATGTTTTTGGCCGTAACAATTTTCAGTAAAGGTAGACTACATCTAAGCAAATGAGAAAAAGGCCTAGAGAAGAATAACCCGTATATTGAAGCCATCATCTGGAGATTTCTCATGAAAAACGACATAATGGAATCCAACATGGCCACTACCGCCACTTCACCCCAATCCTCGTCATCATCCTCAGGAAAAATCCTTACCGGAATCGTCTTTCTCTTCGGATTGGGAGCCTTCATATATTTTGATCTCGGACAATATCTTTCGCTTGATTCCATCAAAGCCAATCGCGATCTATTACGAGGTTTTACCGAATCGAATTATATGCTTACAGTCATACTTTTCATTCTTCTCTATGTACTCCAAACCACATTTTCTTTGCCAGGTGGCGCCATTCTCACACTCACAAGTGGCTTCTTATTTGGCAGTGTCATGGGAACCTTTTTTGTCAACATCGGAGCAACACTAGGGGCCACACTCGCTTTTTTGGCTGCACGTTATCTCTTGCGAGATTGGGTAGAACGCAAGGTTGGCGATCGCCTAGAGGCCATTCAGACAGGATTTGCTCAAAATGCATTCAGCTATCTCCTAACTCTGCGTCTCATTCCCGCCTTTCCCTTTTTCTTAGTCAATCTGGTATCCGGACTGACACGTATCAATATCGGGACCTATATTCTAGCAACCTCTCTTGGGATTATTCCTGGAAGTTTTGTCTTTGCTTTTGCGGGGCAGCAAATTAGTTCCATTAATTCACTGAGTGAAATAGCTAGCCCACCGGTCCTTCTGGCTTTTACATTATTAGGGCTCCTTGCCCTAATGCCGGTGGCCTATAAAAAATGGACGTCCCGAAATCCGCCATCTTCGAACCCGTAATCACGCATTTGTCAACTATATAGTTTTTTGAGGCCAACCATGGACCATCCACAAGATACAGATAGACCAGCACTGATCCTTCCTAATGATCAATACAATCAAGAACTTGTCAATAACGTACATCCTCCTCAGTGGAAAAACCCAACCCCAAATGGGCGGTATAATTTGGTCATCATTGGCGCTGGAACAGCTGGACTAGTGACCGCTGCGATTGGAGCAGCACTCGGAGCTAAAGTCGCGCTGATTGAACGACATCTCATGGGCGGAGATTGTTTAAACGTTGGCTGTGTTCCATCAAAAGCTCTGATCCGCGCAGCCAAAGCCTGGTCCTCTATCAAAGATGCCGAACAGTTCGGCCTACAGACATCAGGTGGCCTACAACAAGACTTTAGCAAGGCGATGACTCGCATGCGCCAACTCCGGGCGCGCATGAGTCAAATGGATTCAGCGAAACGCTTCACGGAACTCGGAGTCGACGTTTTTATCGGAAACGGACGTTTTACAAGCTCAGAAACGATCAGCGTAGAAGGCACTGCTCTACAGTTTGCCAAGGCCGTTATTTGTACAGGCGCGCGAGCTGCAACCCCTCCCATTCCTGGCCTTCATCAAATTCAGCACCTGACCAATGAAACAGTTTTTTCGTTGACTGATGTACCAAAACGACTGGGAGTGATTGGGGCAGGACCTATCGGTTGCGAAATGGCGCAATCATTTGCGCGCTTTGGGAGTCAAGTCTTTCTGGTGGAAGCCATGCACGGCATTCTCCCTAATGAAGACCGAGACGCTGCAGAAATCGTCGAACGTTCAATCATTAGAGATGGCGTACAATTGCTTTGCTGCGGGAAAGAGTTACACCTCAGTATAGTAAACGACACGAAACACATGTCTGTCAATTCTCATCGCCAACATTATGATATTTCAGTTGATGAAATTTTAGTTGGCGTCGGCAGAGCCCCGAACACTGAAGATTTAGGGCTTGAAGCCATGGGGGTGGAATTTGATGGAAAGGGTATACAGGTCAATGATCGGCTCCAAACCACTAACCCTAAAATCTTTGCAGCCGGTGATGTCTGCTCTCCATTTCAGTTCACCCATACGGCAGATGCACAAGCTCAGATTGTCATTCAAAACGCATTATTTCCCCATCCCTTGGGTCTTGGGTATAGCAGCACCAACAATCTGATCATTCCATGGGCCACGTATACTCAACCGGAAATTGCCCATGTCGGACTATACGAAAAGAATGCAAAAGCCAGCGGCATAGAAATCGACACCTATACCTTCCCACTCAGTGAGGTAGACCGTGCGATTCTTGACGGAGAAGAAGAAGGCTTCGCCCGAGTTCACGTCAAAAAAGGCACAGATCAGATTCTTGGAGCAACCATTGTGGCGTCCCACGCTGGTGATCTAATCAGTGAATATACGCTGGCCATGAAAGGGGGGCTAGGACTCAATACCATTGCCAGCACCATTCACCCTTATCCCACACAAGCGGAAGTCATTAAGAAAACAGCCAATGCCTGGAGAAAGACAACACTCACCGAAACAAAAAAACAGTTTCTAGGAAAACTGTTTTCATGGACTCGATGACATGAGGAAGCAAACTATGCTCGTCCCAACACAGCCACTCGGAAAAACTTCCGCGTTATTGCTCACAGTCGGACTCATTTTTTCCCTTGCTCTTTTCCCAACCCTCTCAGCTAATGCCGAAAAAGAGTTACCGATTGGCCTCTTTTCACAAGCTCAGCCCGGTGGCAGGCTTCCTGATGGCTGGAAACCCCTCACCTTTGAGAAAATTCCAAATCACACACAGTATGAATTAGTGAAGGATGGAGAAAAGACTGTGATCAAATCCACAAGCCAGCGGTCTTCATCAGGTCTTACACGAGAAATCTTGATTGACCCTAAGGAATATCCCGTCATTCAATGGCGCTGGAAAGTAAACAACATCTTGAAAAACGGTGATATGACAAAAAAATCAGGCGATGACTATCCAGCTCGCATCTACATCACCTTTCAATACGATAGCCGTAAGGTAGGATTTTTCGAACAGGCTAAATACGAAACAGCCAAGCTACTCTACGGGCAATACCCTCCCATTGGCGCCATCAACTATATTTGGGAAAGCAAGAGTCCAATTGGCACCATTGCTCCAAACCCATACACCGATCGCGTGCAAATGATTGTGATTCAAAGCGGAAGCACTCGCTTAAATGAATGGGTCAGGGAAGAACGCAATGTATACGAGGATTACAAAAAAGCTTTTGGAGAGGATCCACCAAAAATTTTAGGCGTGGCCATCATGGCAGATACCGACAATACAAAAGAACAAGCTGTGTCTTTTTTCGGAGATATCGTGTTTAAGAAAAATCCCTAGGACAAACAGCCTGAGTTTTGGCACATGATGAGTCACCTCATTCTATCTTTCCTTCTTCTCATACCCATTAGTTGTTCATCTGCACCTAAAAAATTTTTTCCACAAAATCCTCTCGCACCAGACGCCTTCACGCACCGCACCTTTCATGAAGTACTCAAACGACATGTCAATGACGGATTTGTAGATTACCGAACTTTGGCGTCTGATGCATCGTTCGCAGCGTATCTTGGTGACCTTCAACGAATTGCCCCGCAACAGCTCCCTACACCTAATCACCGTCTAGCGTTTTGGATCAATGCATACAATGCGTTGGCAATACAAGGCATCATCGGCGGCTACTCTCCATTAACATTCTCTGGACGCTACACATACTTTATCGATCAAAATTACAATATTGGTGGGAAGCACCTCAATCTTTACAATTTAGAACGCAAGATATTGATTCCTGTTTTCCAGGAACCCCGTATTCATTTTGCGATTGTATGTGCCTCACAATCTTGCCCCAAGCTCCAATCTTGGGCCTACACACCTGAAACGATCAATCATCAGCTAACACTGAGTGCCAAACAATTCATCAACGACCCCTCACGGAATCACTTTGATTCAAAAAACAAAATTGCCTATCTTTCCCAAATATTCGATTGGTTTGAGGAAGACTTCATCAATCATTCAGGATCGTTACTCAAGTATGTCTCACAATTTATCCAGGATGAAGCCCTGGCACAAGATCTTCGTAACACCCCCTACACCATTGAATTTCTTGATTATGATTGGAAATTAAATGGGCTCCCTCCACTGCAACGCTCCTAATCATCAACCGTTTCGGAAAGGTATTTTCTCCGAGACAATGCTTCAACTCCTTCTACCGTTTTTCTAATAACTTTTTGGCGAGAACGTGTAACATCTAGATAAAACAAAGGACTGTTTCCCTAAGAAACCATGAAGCTGAGACTTTCTCTTGCCACCTCTCGGGAATCTCAGACTTTTTCAGATTACTTCTTAATGGAGGCATGAAGATGTCACAAAGATCACTGTTACTCGGAGCGGCTCTTTCTGGACTACTCGTGGCTACAGGCTGTGCCCATTCTGCTGATTCCATGTCAACTGGAGAGATGGCCAAGGGCCAATGCCATGGAGTGAATGAGTGTAAAGGCAAAGGGGAATGTAAAACTGCGACGAGTTCATGCGAAGGAAAGAATGATTGCAAAGGACATGGCTGGATAGGCATGACCAAGACTGATTGTGATGCAAAAGGTGGGAATTACGTCGCGAAATCCCACTAATTAGTCGGACGTTCGGATGCCGCATACGAAAAAAGAACCAAACATAGGGGTGGGACTTCGTCCCACCCACTATCCATATCTTGAGCCTCGTCCCCAAACGCAGGTGTCATGGTTCGAAGCCATTAGTGAAAACTATATGGATTCGAAGGGGCGCCCACTCGATATGCTGGAGTTAATTCGAAAGGACTATCCGGTCGCCTTACATGGAGTTTCCCTATCTATCGCTTCAACAGAAGGACTTCGCGAGGAGTATTTATGTCGGCTTCGGGATTTGATTGATCGGATTAATCCATTTATTGTCTCGGATCACCTATGCTGGACAGGCTTACACCAACAAAACTTGCACGATCTTCTCCCCATTCCTTTTACAGACGAAGCCTTAGCTCTGATCATTGAACATATCGACCAAATCCAAACTTTTTTACGAAGGCCCATTCTCTTAGAAAATGTGTCTACCTATCTTCGAATGCCATTTGGCAGCTATACAGAATGGGATTTTTTGAGAACCGTCTCTGATCGTTCCGGATGTCAAATTCTGCTAGATCTGAATAATTTGTATGTCAATTCCCGCAATCATCATTTTGATCCATCACTATTCCTCAAGGAAATCCCTACTCAAATGATAGGGCAAATTCATTTAGCAGGGTATACCAACATGGGCACTCATCTCTTTGACACTCATTCCAAACCTGTATATCCCGAGGTATGGAATCTGTTTTCCTCACTCATTGCTCATGCTCCGGATATACCCGTGTTGATCGAATGGGATGAAAACATTCCCGAGTTTCCTCAACTTGAAGAAGAAGCGCTGAAAGCTGCCCAGATTTGGAACTATCATCATGGCCAAACTTACACTCAGCCAGTTTCAACGTCTGTTTTCGCAGGCTTGTCTTAGGCCAGACCATATGGTCATTGAGTCAGCTTTACTGAACGGAATCATTCCTGGAGGAGCCTTGTCTTCGACTACAGCACTCGACGTATATCGTACGGGACACATTGTCCGGTTGACTGAGGCCTTGGGGGAAACCTTTGAAGCTGTATGGTGGATAGCAGGCGATCAGCAGTTTTTTAAGTTAGCCAAAGAATTTTTAATGACACATTCGTCAACTTCCTATAATCTTTCCGATTTCGGAAAGTTTTTCCCTGCCTTTCTTGATAGAACACAGCCATTTTCTGACCTTCCGTTTTTAGCAGACTTAGCCCGCTTTGAGTGGCAGTTCAAGGAAATCTTTCACCTGGCACCTCACTCCGGCCTCAATCCAGAGCAATTCCAACAACATCCATTGTCTGGAAATATTTGTTTTTCTTTTGGCCCTTCAATCCGATTGTTTCAGTCTCAGCACTCTGTCTACGAAATTTGGAAACTTCGAGGAACCATAAGAGACTCATTACCGGAAGAACTTTGGAGGAACCCTCAATGGTTACTCTGCTACAAACGCGAACAACAGGTTTATATCAAGCAGGTGAGTGAACCTGAATATCTATTACTCGGCCACCTTATCTCTGGAGCAAGCATTGCAGAATCGTTGGATCGTACTCTACAAGAATTTTCCAACATCTCTACATCGACAGTGTCCAGTTTATTTTCAGTAATTACACATACGAGAATTGTCACAAAAGTTACAGAAGACACTATACATATTGGTAGGCGCTTAGAGCAGTGATCTCATAACATCTTCAACAATGACATTCTCATCCGTTTTCACGCCCATAAAGAACATTATTCGAAAACGGCCGATCTTAGCGATATTTGAGGCCACCCTGCGTTGCAACTCCGCCTGTGGGTATTGCGATCTTCCTCTCAATCAAGGGCGCTATGAAATGAACCGCCAAGAAATCAGTCATGTATTTTCTCATCTGTATCAGGAAGGACTTCGCGTGGTGTTCGTCCAAGGCGGAGAGCCTCTCATACGAAAAGATCTCCCAGATATTTTGGACGATTTATCTTCAATCGGGTTTACCATCAGCCTGATCACCAATGGGACCAGACTCACTTCCGAACTTCTGACTCGTCTGGGTCGGCACCCCATCAGCATTTCAGTAAGTCTTGACACCTTAAACCGCAAGCGCTATCAAGCAATTAGGGGAGCCGATCAATTGCCACAAGTGTTAAGAGGCATTGATCTACTAGAACAATATCCACATCCGAAATATCTGACATGTATCGTGAGTGAGATAAATCGAAATGATGTGATGGATGTCGTAACCTTTGCATCAACACGTGGTATGGTCCCCGTGGTAGGAGCTTACCATTGGGACGTTGCACGCTATGGCAAGGTCGATCTGACGCTTCAATACCAAAAATCTAGTGCTGCAGTGATTTTTCGAGAAATCATCGAATCAAAGTTAGTCCCCGAAGGATATTTTCGTGAATACCTCAAGGATAATATACGATGGCTCAATGACCAAGACCTTCCTGATTGCGACGCAGGAAAATACAGCATCGCAATTGATGCCTCAGGAAATGTGGCACCTTGCTTGGCCTTGCCCCATGCCGGCAATCTCTTGTCTTCTTCATTACCTGAAATTCTCAACACCTTCGACTCATCAGCTATTGAAAAATGTTCCGCACGCTCATCTTGCAATATGCTTTGCAGTCGAGTGGTAGGCTCAAACCTTCGAAACCCTCTTGCAGCCTGGCGTACAAGAAACACACTTTTACGAACGAACAAAGATTTGACCTATGCTCATTAAATCCGGCGAACATGGTCATTTAGCTGAACTATTGACATTCATGGTCATGGGCGAACAACTCGCTCACGACTGTGCTCGCGCGCAATGCGCGCTAACCCCTGAACCAAGCATGCAAACGTTTTTGGCCGGACAAGCCCGTCAAGAAGCGTATCATGCGATCGTGTTCCAAGGCGCAATACGATGGCTGACTCCACGCTCCTATCCAACTTCATATATTTCGATTCACCTGAATCACTACCGCCAACTCCTCGAGGCTGCCATCACTCGACAAGACTTTGCTGAAACACTCATCGCAGAACAAATTATTTTAGAGGGATTGGGTGAAGCAATCTTAAAAAAACTCGAAGCTGGCTTGATAAAACGTGGGGCTCCTTTTCAACGACTTCGACGAATACTGATCCACCAAGAGGAAGCCCACCGTCAATTTGGACTACGCACCCTTTCAAAAATGGTAGAAAGAGGAGAAGAATCTCATGAAAGCCTCTCTCAACGCACACACACCTATCTTCCTCTAGCCAAAACTCTCCTGTTTTCTACTCAAGAGGCATTCTATGCTATCGATGAAAACCCCCAAGACTATTGGGATCAATTCTCCAACGATCTTCCTTCATGGCTACACCCTCTAAGGTCTGACCAAACACCCGAAAATTTCTAACGTATATGAGCAGAGAAACTCTAGAGCATGAGACGACACCGATGATATGGGTCATCATTCCAACCTATAACGAGGAACGGGCACTTCCCCAAACTCTAAGGTCAGTCTTCCAACAGAAGGGGAACTATCGAGTCATTGTCGTAGATGGAGGCAGCATTGACCGCACTCGTGAGGTCGTCCACTCTCATTCTGAAATAATCTGGCTAACGGCTCCCAAAGGCCGAGCCTCGCAGATGAATAGTGGGGCTAACTATATCTGGACACATCCACATGCATCCAACGACTGGCTCCTGTTTCTTCACGCAGATACTTCCCTTCCTCAAGAAGCGTTCACGACCCTTCGCAACATGGCATCAGATACCAGTTGTCTGGCAGGAGGATTTCAACATCAATTTTCTGGAGACGATTGGCGCCTTCAAGTGATTTCTTGGTTGGATAATTTTCGATGTCAACGTTCACGAATCATCTACGGAGACCAAGCCCTATTTGTTCGGGTTGGCTTGTTCCGAACCTTAGATGGCTTTCCAGAGCAGCCCCTACTGGAAGATGTGCGTTTTGGGGAAAAACTTCTACAACACACATACCCGAGACTGATTGCCTCTCCAGTCGTGACAGATGCACGGAAGTTTGTTCAGATGGGTATTTGGTCAAGTTTTTTCCGAGTTCTGATGATTATCCTTCATGTCGAATACGGCCTTCCCACCCTCACGCCATCGTTTTTCTCTGACATTCGATGACTTTGAAACAGGGAACGACCCTCTCTAGCAAGGACCGCAATTGAAGATTCAGGTACCCGTTAGCGAAAACATATAACAGTTGTTCGTGGCCGCCTCCATGTATTCATTCTGGAACCAATAATAAACTGAAATCAGTCAAACATCATATAGGCTACAAGCAATTTCAGGTATTGAGGACTCTCACGTCGCAATATAAGCGAAGGTACCGTTTCCTTGTGATCTTTCTCAGGCATACGTCGGTTCATTCCCTGGCTTCCATTTGATATTACATCCCGCACTTGGGCGTTGTTGAATGGGGACAGGCTGGTCAGCTAGCACTGCATCCAGAGCCGCCCGGAGATCCTGGCCAGTCACGGGCTTCCCGTTCCCCGGCCGACTGGCATCCAGTTGTCCTCGATACGCCAAACGTCGCTGACGGTCAAACACGAAAAAATCTGGAGTACAGGCCGCCGTAAAGGCTTTGGCCACGGCTTGGGACTCGTCATAACAGTAGGGAAATTTCCAACCCAATTCCTCTGCCATTTCTTTTAACCGTGAAGGCGCATCGGACGGATACCCCGCGACATCATTGCTACTGATGCCCACGACTGCAAGGTTTTTCTCTTCATAGTCTCGTGCCAATCTCGTGAGTTCCTCTTGCACATGAACAACATAGGGACAATGCCGGCAAATGAACATCACCAGGAGTGCTGATCGATGTTGAAAATTTTCTGGGCGAATAATTTCTTGAGAGCAAACGTCAGGTAAGGAAAAATCTGGCATCACTGTTCCTAAGGCAAGCATAGTAGATTCTTTCAAGGCCATTTCCAACTCCTTCTATAAATTCTTCTAATCGAATGACACGACGTGTCTATCATGTCTGCTCTGCTCACTTCAAAGGCAAGTCGAAAGTCATCCATCCAAGAAAACCCAGTTTTTTTTTCGAAATTAAGACAAGGTGTGCTCTGAGGATTGTTCATGCTTCCACGTTCGAAAACGTTCCAATAATGCTTTTTTTATGTGATCGGGTACAGGTTCAGATGGTAATTGGCCTAACGTGGCGATCGTATATTTCATTTGGCGAAGGTAATTTCGGCAAGCCACACACAACCCAAGATGCATCTGGAATCGAAGACGTTGACCTAGCGTAAACGAACCCTCTAAATAATCAGTGATCAAGGCAGCTATATCCTTACAGGAAAAATTTCCAGCCATGTAGCCCATCAGCTGTTGTTTGAAATTCTTATCCATAACGATTACTCGTTAGTCGTTAGTCTTTAGTCTTTAGTCTTTAGTCTTTAGTCCCACGAACATACGGATCTAACACACGTCGCACCTTTGTCCGCGCCCGATGCAATAAAACACGCTGATTAGTCTCGCTCACAGAAAGAATATTACAGACGTCTTCGGCGCTTACCCCTTCAACATCCCGCAACGTTATGACTTGTCGCTGATTGTTAGGCAAACGTTGAATGGCCTCCTCAATCACCACTCGGCATTCTTTCGATAACAACGCACGCTCAGGGGTATCAGGCTCCCATCCTTGTGGTGGATCAGCCCAATGCCCTTTCCCAGAACCTTCGCTCACAAATAGCGAATCTTCAAGTGAAGACCCTTCGTCTGTATCCGAATCTGCTCCTGCCAATCCAAAGGGCTCATAACGACGCTCTCGAACTCCTCGAGTTTTCGCTCGGTTTGTCAGAATCCGAAATAACCACGTTTTAAATGACGAGCGCCCTTCAAACCGCTCGATCCCTTCCAAGACCCCCATCCAAGTTTCTTGCACCACTTCCTCTGCAACAGCCCGACTAGGAACAAAGGACATAGCTAACCGCAGCAACGATCCTGAGTACCAATCCATGGCTGCGGTAAAGACTCGTTCATCTCCACGCTGAAGGGCCTTCACCAAGCCAGCTTCATCAAGTTGAAGCGCTTCTGGCAATGATGGAACACCAAATGCAACGAGAATGTTGGGAGACCAGTGCAATACAAACACAGACATGCCTTGGCATTATCTACTGGATCTCTGCGTGAATCAAGAACAGGAAAGGCTTTTTGAAAATAGGACTGCGCTTCGCGCAGTTTTCGGGATTAGGTATCTTGGAAGATTTGGGCGAGAATACCTGTGCGTGTGGTGCTTTTCGTTTTCTTTAGAAGATGTCGAACATGCTCTTTCACAGTATGTTCGCTAATATCTAAATGCTTGGCAATTTCCTTATTTGTCCAACCCTCACTAATGTATTTCACAATTTCCACTTCCCGATCAGTCAATCTAAATTGCTCTTTGGTTTGATCAGGGACAATACGGCGCTCACGTCCTATTTTCTCCATAAGGATCAACATACAGGCATCATCGTTTGGAGAATGCGGTGCTAAAGGAAAACCGCGCAACAACACAGGCGTCTCTAAATCGCCAGTTACTCTTCTGAGTTCAGACTGCCCTTCAACATCCTCATAATCTCCATCATCAAGCAATTTACGTAGTGATACACATAAATCTAATACTTCCGTTGGCAAGATTTCCTGTGCACCCAACCCAAATCGAGATCCAATGATTTGTCGACTTAAGACTTCTGCCTCTGCATTCATAAAGAGCACATCGCCAGAGCCTGCAAACAACATCACTCCAGGAATAGAACGCCGCTCAGCAATAGCTTCCAGACGAGTCCGATTGCCGCCATTACTGCCATTTGTCTGTGTCTCACAAGGAATACCAACTGATCGACGGCTCAAAAGTCACTCCTCTTAGCAAGTAAAACGTTCATTACACTCAAAAAGCTCTTCCATATCCTCACAGCTGCTTGATCATGGAAACATCGCCATTGAGAAACTCTTTCGGAGGATTGGGCAAAGAACTTAAATAAACGGCGAGAGAAAAGAGAAGAATCAGGAGGAAAAAGAATTTAACGCAATTTTCCCACCGGGCAAACCCCTGACAAAAGCAACCGCATCTTACTCACCATCTCAAAAGTACGGTTTAAAATCGTGAACTGGTCAGAGTCACATCGGCATCAGCCCAGGCTCGAGCAAACGCTTTCTGCACTCCTTTGGCCTCTTTCATTTTTCCTTGGTTTTCTAAGCTCTGTAAAAGACCGAAGAGAGACCACCCGTTTTGCGGATGCGCTTGAAGATCTTCTCGATACACTTGTTCAGCATTAGCAGGCTTCCCGGCTTTCAATAAGATCGCGCCCAAGACTTGTCGCGGAGGCAGATACCAATCTTTCGGTTCGGTATAGTGCAGGCGATCCTCGATTTCAATAGCTTTTTCTAAATGAGTAATCGCAGCGCTATAGTCTCCCTCGTGGGCGGAAATCTCCCCTGACAAGACGGTTGCTGCAATTTTCAAAATATCAGGAATCGCGTTTAAGTCGAATATCGTTAAATCAGCAATAGCAGAATCCTTGGCAATGCGCTGCAGGGTATTGAGTTCCTTTGTTGCAGACTGCAACTGCCCTTGCCGAAGAAACGCCAATCCCCGAGCATAATGCCGAATGCCAGCCGGATAGACCAAACCAGCCGGTGGTACAGGCTCTTGAAGAATGTCGTCCCACTGCCCAAAAAGCGCCTTAGTGAAAAGCGGCATCAACCAGAAATGCTGCAGAGTCCCGGCAAAACCTGGCTCCCTCATGGCTGTAAAGCTCACTTTTGCCGCCGTGTCCACCGCAGCTTGCATGGCAATAGTACGTTGACCAGTTTTGCTCGCTGCTGCCCAGAGAAAATGAAAATTATGCGGGACATACGCCGCAGTATAAAGACTTTCGACATGAGCCCCATGCAAGTACTCTTCATCCACTTTTACCGCACGCTGATTAGCCACTAAGGCATCCCGATACCAACCAATTCGAATATAAATATGAGCAGGCATATGCACCAAATGACCAGATCCAGAAACCAACGCGGGCAACCGGGCCGCACTGGACAACGCCTTTTCAGGAAACGGAGACGCTTCCAGCGCATGAATATAAAGATGGTGTCCTAAGGGAAGATTCGGATTCAGGTCCAGCACTCGTTCTAATGTCGAAACAATTTCTGGTGTCCAAGGTTGCGGATTTCCATTTTTCTTCCAAAAATCCCACGGATGCAAATCCATTAATGCTTCTGCTAATAACGCTCCGACTACCGGGTCATTGGGAAACTGTAAAAACACCTGTCTCATCGCTTCGGCATAGGTCGCATCCAAGACGGATCGATCGGGGAGAACATCTTTAACATAACGCTTTGCCGCAGCTTGAATAAGAGCACGCTCTTTTCCAGAAATCTTTCCTCGCAATGCCATCGCCTGCTTGCTCGTTGCATAGGCTTGTGAAATAGCAGAATCAGCCATAGGGGCATTAATATTAGGACCAAGCACCAAAGCTTCACCCCAAAAACACATCGCGCAAGTTGGATCCAATTTCTGCGCATACTGGAAGGATCGAGCCGCCTCAGCATGATTAAACCCGTACATCAAAATCATGCCCTGATCAAAATAGCGCTGAGCCATGGGAATCTCGGTAGAAATCCGAAAATGATGCCTTCCCAATCCCTCGTGAAGTCGAACAGGCTCCTCCTTGGCTTCTACGAATTGAGAATGAAAAGCCCCACTTGTTAAAAGAACAAGACCACCGAGAAAAAACCAGTGCCTCATTTTGTTTTTCATCACCTTACTCCCTATGATCAACACATTGATTGAAAAAGACCCCAGTCTACTAATAAATCAGCACTTTTGTCAGGGACATTTGTACATTCCCCTGTTTTTCCTTATGATCTTTCCTGTTATCTTGTTACCGAAAAAATGATCTTGATGGAGAACCACGTTATCTTTTTACATTCCCACAACGACTCAAAGGATTTCATTCATGACCTACCTCTATTTGTTTCTGGCAATCCTAGCCGAAGTGATCGCAACCAGTGCGCTTAAGACAGCAGAAGGATTTACCAAGCTAGGTCCAAGCTTACTAGTAGTCTTCGGATATGGAGCTGCTTTTTATTTGTTAAGCTTAGTTTTGCGCGAACTCACTGTGGGCATTGCTTATGCCATCTGGTCGGGAGTGGGTATCGTCTTGGTAGCTTTGGTAGGAATTGTAGCCTTCCGAGAAATTCCCGACACACCCGCAATTATTGGCATAGGTTTAATTATCGCCGGAGTCACAATTATCCATACATTTTCCAATACTGTTCGACTTTAATTCTTAAATAAATAATCCCCTTGTAACATCACGTATAGCTCCTATACGCCCAATTATTGTCAACGACAGCAGTAAAGTCCGCGCTTAACTTGAGGTATCCATCAGGAATTAATTAACGTTTTCTTCAGTAAAGAACCCCCCAGCAAGCTGGGAGGCATTCAAGAGTTAGAACTTTAACTCGAGTTGCTTGGAATCATGTTGATGTTTGATATAGCGACGAATCACCTCCGCCGTGACAGTATCCCCTCCACCGCGGACAAAATAGCCATCGTTCCACAACTCTCCTCCCCACAAGGGCTGCTTCACCTCAGGAAACTCTTGAAAAACCAGGCGCGCCGAAATACTTTTCAACCGTTGCCCGACGTGGGCCAGACTAGAGCGCGGCGGGACAGAAAGAACTATATGCACAGGATCGGCCATGACTGCTTGCGTATCAATTTCAAATCCATACCGCTCGGCAATCTCCTGGAAAATCATTTTCAACCAACCAGCCACGCGCTCCCCCAAAACCATTCGCCGATAGTTGGGGACCCCTACCAAATGATATGTGAGATCGTAGACAGCACCACGGGTCCGCTTGAGACTCATGCATCGAAGAATACCAAATTCAGCCCGCTCCGCGGGCTTGCTCCTTTCCTCCCCCCAGCAAGCTGGGGGGTATCCAGGAGCAGTTTTTTATGAAAAAAAGCAAGCAACAGGCAAACCTTTTCCCCCACATCACCCTCTGCTTCCACTACCGCACCGCCACTGTCCATTAAAACTTAGAGCCTAGATTTTTCAGATAACACTTTGCGCATCAAGTGAGCACTTTCGCTCCCATCTTACAGTCGTAAAATTAAGAATTCTGAACCTATCGACATAATTTCACAAGGCACCTTCTAACTAACGACAACATGAAAAAACGAACAACACCTGAAAATTATCAGTGTTCCCAAGCCATTTATCCTCACTGAAGAGATTAAATTTTCTCTCCAAAACTCTCAAGAGTGGCAGCACCACCAACCGATACCATTAGCACAGGAGAGAATATGAGCCACAACAACGAACCTCTTACTCACACAGAAGACCTCACAAGTTTCCTTCAAGATTTTGAAGACAGTGACTTGCAGAGGTACACCTGTTTCGCAAGTGAATTCCGTGATCAACGGTTGGAATCGGGCTCTATGGCTGAAGCCGGCTTCTGGAATTCAGTTGTCAATCTGTGTATTGATGAACGGATGCGGCGGGATCAAGACATTCGGCGTTTAGAATATATGTATCGAACAGGCGTCGACCCAGACCATTATAATTAAGTTCAGCTAGAGTCGTTTTCCCTCTCACGGATTTCCTTTCCCCAACTCCTTTAAACGTGCTTCTGCTTGCCGCGCAACAGGACTTTTCGCATGGTCACGAAGAATACGTTCATAGAGTTCTTTGGCATGCGCTTGATTATGTTGTTGTTCTTCAAATTGCGCTGTTTCAAATAATTGTTCCGGATTTTCTCCACAAGCAAAAAGCATCACGAGGAGCACTGTCGCACCAACGATATAGCAAAGATTTTTGACACCCAACAAATAATATTCGATCAAGACTTTTTTGTTCATGAAGATTCCTTTTAGGCTAAGGAACGTTTTCAAAGGCACCGATAAGCTTATTCATGCAAGACATTTAACATTCATATTAATTTTCAGAAAGGTTCGTTGATCTATGCATGCCGAAGATGAATTGATCGATGCCCTGCGAAGCTTTAACGACTGTGAGATTCGTGTGTACACCCGATTTGCCACAGAATGGCGTGATCAACGGATTACCGACGGTTCACCTTCGGAAGTGGCTTTTTGGAATTCGTTAATTTCCTTAATGGTGGAAGAACGGCACAGACGCAAAGAAGAAATCCGTCGACTGGAAACCATGTTTCAAACAGGACGTAACCCAGAAGCCTAGAGGCTCTGTACATTCACCCGCAAAAACCCTTCCTCATTTCAGACCTATTCTGCACAAATTTTCCTAGGCATCAGCAACAACCTTTTCATATAAGGCTGTGGTTCGTTTGGCAATTGCCCCCCAACTAAAAAGCTCTTCGGCTCGGCGACGTCCGGCTTCTCCCATAGGTTGACGCAAAGCTGGATCTCGCATTAATTGATTGATACGCTCAGCTAAATCTTTCGCAAATTTCTCAGGGTCCTTAGGAGCAAAAGGCGCTTCCTCATATTGTTCCACAGGAACCAAAAAACCAGTTTCATCCTCTACCACTACCTCAGTGATGCCACCCACAGCAGATGCGACTACCGGCTTTTCACAGGCCATCGCTTCTAAATTGATAATGCCAAAAGGTTCATAAATTGAAGGGCAACAAAACACACCGCAATGCGAATACAATTCAATAAGACTGGGTTTATCCAGCACATCTTGAATCCAATAAATATTTTCGCGATGTGCGGAAGCGCGCTCTAACACCTCTTTCATTTCAGCAGCAATAGCGGGAGTATCCGGAGAACTCGCGCATAACACAACTGGGAACTCCGAATCCAAATGCGATACGGCTTTCAATAAATAGATAATCCCCTTTTGCCGAGTAATCCGCCCGACAAACAAAAGATAGGGGATTTCAAGCGGAATTCCATAACGCGTCAAGACATCATGACTTTTCACTTGTTTAAATTCATGCAGATCAATGCCATTGTAAATCACATGCACTCGTTCCTCTTTCACCTCAAATAATTTGAGAATGTCATCTTTGGTCCCATGCGATACGGCTATAATCGCATCGGCCATCTCCAATGCAGTTTTCTCTACCCATAAGGAAAAATCATACCCTCCGGCCAACTGCTCCCGTTTCCAGGGACGAAGCGGTTCCAAGGAATGCGTCGTGACCACCAAAGGAATGCCATAAGTTAACTTGGCCAAAATCCCACCCAACAGACTATACCAGGTATGGCAATGGACTAAGTCCGCATCCAACCCATCCGCGTTCATCTGCCAGCATCGCTGTACTGCTCCAAACACCGAATGCAATGGTTTAGGTGCGCCAAACGACTCCTCCCCTAGAGGAAAACCCCGGACCTTCAAATTTCCCTGTTCAATTTCCTGATCACCAAAACACCGGACTTCGACAGGAAGATGATAGGAAAGCTCTCGGCTTAAATACTCCACATGGGCCCCCGCTCCACCATAAGTATATGGAGGAAATTCATTCGTCAACATCAACACTTTCATAACGGTTGCATTCCCAAATAGCCCATACTTGAATTTGATAGCCTACCTTAATAGAAAACCTTTGCTAAGTCATCTAGGAAATTACAACAGAAAATAATGGATGGATTCTGTTTAACAAGGGAAGAAAAAGGTATCAGACGAGGAAAAAAGGAGAACGTGTCATCTCACTTCTTTTTCTTTGGGTTTTTGGATCGAACTGCGGCGGCATAGGAACGTTCAGCCCACACCTTGGCCTCCTCAGGATCATCAAAGATGTCTTCCGGGGCCATGAAATAGGACATCTTAAACGCCTTGCCCTGCTTCTCATAGCTGAATTGTTCCAACTCCCGTTCGGTAAAATGGTGAGCGATCGTCTCATCAGCTTTCAGATACAGGGTATCGTCTGCCACCAACGCAAACATTAACCCCTTGTGAAACACACCATACCCCCCGAACATACGCCGCGGCTGGACCGAGCCGAACTCGCTAAACACCTCTTTCAAATATTCAACGTAATTGCTCATCCTAATCAATACCCCTATCAGTCTTCCAATGCATATCTTGAATCATGGTGAAGGTTCAAAAAAACATCCAGCAAGACCGCAGCACTTTTGACGCGCCGAGCATACAGTAAGTACATCAGTACCGCAAAAAACCAAGAACTCCGCTGATGGCTTTTTTAACATTTCCCGCCAAAAATCCCTGTAGGCTTTCCGTCTAAGCTCAGTTGATTTTTCTTTTCCCAATACTCAGAAATTCCGTCTTCACCTTTCTTTTCCGCCCAATTCGAAAGCACAGTGCGATCTTTAACATAATCCATAAAAGGCACAGCATACCCGCAGGAGGTTTGTACCAGATCGATAGATACCAGGAAGTACTGCCGCGTCCCAAGTGTGGAAGGCAACAAAGTCGAGAACTCCGCCCAACGAACATCCCGAGGATGGAAGGCCTGAGCTGTCCCATAGACACGAAGAATTCGTGGCGGCCCTTCAAATGCACACCACATCATAATCATTCGATTGGATTCAGATATATGTGCGGCAGTTTCATTTCCACTACCCGTCAAATTCATCCAAAGAATCTCATTTAGGCCAAGCACACGAAGAGAATCTTGCCCCTTCGGGGACAGATTAATTCTCCCATCTGGTGCAGCGGTTGCCACAAAAAACACTTTTTGCGCACCAATAAATTGGCTCAACTCATCACTCAGCTCTTGGAATTTTTCAGACACAATGATGCTCCTTTTAGTTAAGTTTACTGGGCAAAAAAACCACCTATTAGATCATCGCTAAAGAAGCAAACGCGGTCAAGACAATCGTTTCTATTCAGCCAAACAAAACATTTGACAGATTGTATTATTTTGTAGGAATAAATTTGATGTCGGGTTCGCCCCGGCATTCCAGAGAACCGCTTGGACGCGAGCGATAGCTTGAAACTGTCACAAAAAACCTAGCCACATCTTTTCATTTTGACTATAAAAAAACTGCATATTCGACAAGTCTAGAAGAGAACCAAGGCAAAGAATCTACCTCCCGACTTCTTTCTCTTTGAAAGAAGTCCCCGTCCTTACAAAGGCGGGGAATTCTAGACCTAATATGATTGATGCGTGGACATCCCCGCATCCCCGCTCGCATCCACGCAATCCCCGCATGCCTCCCTGCGGCAGAGTCTCTTTAAACTATTGTTTTTATTAGAAAATTGCAGCTTTAAGATTTGGCAACGTCTTTGCGTTAGGAGCTTCCCATTCACAAGCACTAACGGAAAGGAGGTGAATATCTTTCAATCGAATAGTGAATCGGAAAAGAGGAGCAATTTTTCACACTTTTGCTAACTAGCACTCACACAAAGGAGAGAATCATGAATCACAGACCTAATCAACCAAATCCAACAGAACCGGGGAATACACAAAAACCATTATTACCATCTGGCATTGAACAATCTGACAGCAAAGAAATTCTGTTTCTGACTGCAGGGCTCATTACCCTGACCTTAGGTCTTGGAGGTCTTTTTCTGTATTCGGATGACGAACCATTACCTATGACCGCGTCGCAAGAGACGACAGCCGAGGTCAGTTCATTCCAAATGGCCGAGGCCTTCGCCACTCCCACGGATTCTTTTTCCACCTCCACACCCTCTTCTCCCATTGACGCAGAACCCTCTCTCCAGCTGGCAAGTCATGCCTCTCACACCTCAAAAGTTCCACTTAAAGAAGACACAGATGTCTATTTCGAATTCAATCGTTGGGCTTTATCAGATGAGGCCAAGGAACTCATGAATACAAAAATTGACACATTGGGAGAAGACTGGACGGGAACCCTGCACATTGACGGCCATACGGATGCCCAAGGGCCAGATTCATACAACCATGCCTTGGGACTGAGGCGCGCAAAGTCGGTCAAGACCTACCTCGTCTCTCTTGGTATTCCTGAAGAGAGGATGCAAGTGCGTTCATTCGGAAAAGGTGGAGCAGTCTGCCAAGACCAAAGCCCAGACTGTTTCAAGCAGAACCGACGCGTACATGTAGCCTTTCTTCCGCAACCTACAGATCAACAGGATAGCCCTATCCTATCCATGAACCCGTCAGCCCAAGAAGATTCCTCCTCTGAAGCATCTCCTTCCACCATAGATTCTCCGGCCCTCGAAGTCGCCGAGAATGTGCCCATTGAGCCAGAAGAAATTTCAAACGAACTGATAGCGGCTGATCCAATGGTAGCGACCGAATCCCTCCCCTGAGCCGGTTCCCAGGCTGATCCAGCTTTCAAGGATCAGCCTGGGTTTTCATTTATCAGACCTTATGATTCGAGAACATCTATCCGTCATTCATAAAGGAGTTGTCATGCCGATCCCAAGGTTCCACCTGCTTCTCTTCATATTCTATATCTTCATCAGCTGGATCGGAGTATGGTCTCTTCCCTCCGTTGCCGCGCAAACAACCCGGAAACCCATTCAAGAATCGGTTCCCGCAAAATCCGAAGGCGGCATTTCTCTCAAAACCAGAGATGGTGAAACACCCATTTCCGCTCCGTTGTTCCACACAACAGTAAAGCAGACAATCAGCGGACTCATTGCTCGCACAACCGTATCGCAACAATTCAGCAATCCTGGTGATGAATGGGCGGAAGGCGTGTATGTCTTTCCCTTGCCTGACCAGGCCACTGTTGATCATTTACGCATGAAAGTTGGCGAGCAGATCATCGAAGGCCAAATACAAGAACGGGCAGAAGCCAAAAAGACCTACGCTACAGCTAAAGCTAAGGGACAACACGCCAGCCTAGTGGAACAAGAACGTCCAAATATTTTTACGACATCCATCGCCAACATTGCTCCCCACGCTACGATTATAGCTATTCCAATTAAGTTCCAATACGTGTATTATGCTGGGTATTATGGCCTACAGCCTCGATTTGCGGAAACGGGTAGTGGGATACGTGAAGGCCGGTGGGAGTAAGGCCGAAGCGGCCCGGCGGTTTCAAGTGAGTGCATGGTGTGTGCAGGATTGGTGTCGGCGCCCCGATTTGGCCCCCAAGCGTCATGGGCCTCGGCAGCGAAAGCTTGATCGATTGGCCTTGCGACAACACGTTGCCCAGTATCCCGATGCCACGCTCAAGGAACGCGCGCAGCACTTTGGTGTTCAGATTAATGCCATCTGGGTGGCGCTCAACCGACTGCAGATTACATGTAAAAAAAACTCTGCGGTACGCTGAACGAGATCCCGACAAACGTGCGTCCTATCTCCAACAGATCCGCGCCTTCCATCGGGACCAAAGGGCGGACAAGCTGATCTATGTGGATGAAAGTGGCTTTGAGCGCACCGCCGAGCGGAGGCGTGGGTGGGCTTGCAAAGGCCAACGAGTCGCTGGGGAGCGCAGTGGGCATCCTCGCCCACGCACCAGTTTGCTGGCGGCCAAGTGGGGCCAGCGCCTTCTCGCTCCCATGCTATTCGAGGGGAATACCCATGCCGAGTGGTTTAACGCCTGGCTGAAGGATCATCTTTTACAGGAACTCCCACCCCACTCCATCCTGATTATGGATAATGCGGCGTTTCACAAAACCCCGAAGACTCGGGACTTGATCGAACAGGCCGGGCATACGCTACTCTATCTCCCCCCGTACTCCCCGGACTTCAATCCCATCGAACAGGACTTTGCGACGATGAAGAAACGACGGCAATATGCCCCGCCAGAAACAACACTGGACGAAATTATCAGAGACTATGGAACTTAATTGGAATAGCTATACTATCGACATCGAGTATCAAGAAGTGGTGCGGTATGACCAAGGCCGGTTTTCACTTCGATTTCCCATGGTGGTTGGCCCGCGCTACATTCCAGGGCCGGCTGAAGGTATTCAAAAACTTTCCTCATCGCCATCAGGTCTGGGATGGGCACCCAATACCGATCACGTTCCAGATGCCTCCCGCATTACTCCACCTGTCCAGCATCCTTTGGACAAAGTCATTAACCCCATTGTCTTACAGATCGATTTGGCTGCGGGTATACCTCTGCAAAAGATTGAATCGCCCACCCATCCAATCATCACTAATAGACAGGACAACAACTCCTATCACATCTCTCTTCAACATGGGGCAACCTATGCCGATCGGGACTTTGAACTCATCTGGACACCTTGTTCCAGCGAAATCCCACAAGCAAGTCTGTTTACAGAATACCACGACGACGAAACATTTCTCCTCATGCAACTCATGCCACCCACGACTCCCAGTTCAGATCTTCCAAGGATTCCCCGAGAAGTTGTCTTTGTCATTGATACCTCTGGGTCAATGGCAGGAACATCCCTCAAAGAAGCCAAGGCCGCTCTCATCCTAGCACTTTCCCGGTTATCTATTCGTGACTCATTCAATATTATTCAATTTAATTCGGTCACCCGTCAGCTCTACTCCACCGCGCGTCAGGTTTCCGAAACGCGCTTGCCCGTAGGCCCGCCCAAGACATCTCTCAGCGCCTCCGTCAAATCATCTTCATCACTGACGGCTTGGTTGGGAATGAAGACGCGTTGTTTTCTCTACTGCAACGCGATTTACGAAAGACTCGTCTCTTTACAGTTGGGATCGGCTCTACCCCCAATAGCCACTTCATGAAAAAGGCCGCGCAGTTTGGAAAAGGCACTTTCACACACATTGGCACTACCACTGAAGTCCAAGACAAGATGGATCGCCTTTTTCTCAAATTGGAACATCCTGCCCTCACCGACATCACCATTGAATCGGCAGATTCGGCATTCAGAGAACTCCTTCCAAACCCATTGCCGGATTTGTATAAGGGAGAACCACTCACAGTCTCACTCCGAAGCAAGAATGTCCCTTCTTCGATTACGATCAGTGGAGTACAGGCAGGCACGCGATGGGAAACCACTCAGTCCCTAGGCAATGGCACTCCACGAAACGGAATCGCTGTTCATTGGGCGCAGCAAAAAATTTCACAGCTCATAGATCAAGGGATTGAAAAACGGGACCAGAGTCTTCTCAGACAATCAATTGTCGATCTCGCTCTCAAGCACCATTTGGTGAGTCGCTATACGAGTCTCGTAGCCGTCAATGTCACGCCAGTGAAACCTGGGGCACAAGCGCTCTACACTCACGCACTCAAAACTAATCTGCCGGACGGCATGCAATACGAAGCCATTTTTGGCTGGCCCCAAACGGCCACACCTTCAACTCTTTACCTAGTCGTAGGAAGTTTCATGATATGGGCCACGTTGATCTGGACCAAACGACAACTCGCACACAGGTAACCACTCGCATGATGTGGACCGTGACAATTCTCTTGTTCGTGTTAGGCACCTGGCTGTTTGGGCAAGGAGCTTGGATTCACATCAAGGCAGCAACCGCCCAATGGCTTTTACAAGAGGCTTGGGAAGAGATGCTTCACACACATCAGCCAGTCAAACCTTGGCCATGGGCCGACACCTGCCAGCGGGACGGCTCGTGGTTCCACGACTACGTATCAACCAGATTGTTCTGACCAATGCTAGCGGGCAATCTTTAGCCTTTGGACCAGGAATGGTGGAAAACGAAGGGTTTTCTGCCAACGAGCAAGAAATTCTTATCCTCAGTGGGCACCGCGACACTCATTTTTCATTTGTCCGAGACTTACAACTGGGAGATAAGATATCCATGCAGACACTTCCAGGAACATGGCATACCTTTATCGTGGAGAAAGTTGAAGTCATAGATAGTCGAATCGATCGATTGAAAACCAAGCAGGAAACCAACGATTTGCGGCTTATCACCTGCTATCCATTCGATGCACTCGTACCGGGCGGCCCCTTACGTTATATCGTCACAGCCAGACAAATTTCTCGCGAAAATCACTCTTATAGAGTCACTTCTGCAAATACTGGATGGGACTCGAGAGAGGGAAGCACAACCCTGCCCCGAGGTTGAGCATGCAGATAAACATGAGGAGACAGAGCGGATCATTCCTTTCGTCATGACACAAACAAGATTCTTGGATACCTCTTGTTAAACAAAACCCAAATTAGCAGTTGGGAAATTGCCTAAATGAGGAAACACTGCATTCACCTCCGCCGCCGGCAATCCAAACCATGTGACCAAGGTGGCGCCATACTGATCCATGCCAATCGTCGGAATCCACCGGCCACGAGAATCGGTCGAGTTTGGGCCATCTACTTGTAAGTTGGGAAAATCTCCATAAAAGCCACGATTAACGCTCCCACCTAATACAACATGATGCCCACCCCACGCATGATCAGAGCCAAATGTCGGATTGGGTTGAAAGGTTCGATTAAAATCGGATTGGGTGAATGAGGTCACCTGATTAGCCACATTCATTTCCACTGTCGCTTGATAAAAAGCGGCCATGGCTTCACTCACTCCCCCTAGCAACCCAGCATGTTTGTCGGCTTGTTCGGAGTGAGTATCAAACCCCCCTGTCGCACAGAAAAAGATTTGCCGTTTAATTCCCGCATCACGCACTTTGATGAGTTTCGCAATATGTTCCAACTGTCGGCCCAACGACGAGTCTGGGAACGTGGTCGTCAGCGCATTAGCCGGATCCAAGGCGGCATTAATAACCCCTCCTGTCGCAATCCCTTCCGACAGTGTATTGCTGGCCTCTTGCATGAGCGAAAACCCTGTATCAACGTTCAGCATTTCTTGAAGCCCTGCCAATCGAGCCCCTCCTGAAGTTCCTGTCGAACCATTGAGAGCTAATTGCGACCCCGCTGATAAGGTCACAGGCGGAGAGGCCGAACCTGTCAACCACACGTTCGAACCAGAAAGTGAGACGCTCGTGGGAAAGCTGGAAGAGCCATTGGCCCCTACAACACAATCCGCCAATCGCCCTCCCCACCCAGTTGCAGAAGGGGTTAGGGGACTCGCCGTCTGCAATTGAAGTTGCTGATCTGAGTGAGAAAACAACGCCTGAGGAACCGGTTCAAGCCGATTACGATATTGATCTTTCGTCAACGGCGTCACCAATGTGCCTACATTCGGCACGATCGCAAGTTTATTCGCCAACGCATGGAGATGAGTCATACTCGGATGCAACCCAAAATTCGCCGCCACCATAGACAAGTCCGGCATTGTATAATTAGCGGATCCGAGATCTAGAAGACCTCCCGAGCCCGTAGCAGGTATCCGCAACGTGGATTCAACGGAACGCCCTGCCTCATAATCCATACGAGCCTGCCCATTGATGGGCACCACCATATTATTCGAATCGTTTCCTCCAAATAGAAAAATACACACAAGAGCCTTATAGGCACCAAGATCGCCAGAGGTGGCCGCCAACGCATTAATCGTTCCAAATGGGAGCATACGGGAGGCCAATCCAAAAGCTGCCAGTTGTAATAGTTTTCGTCGAGAAAGTTCAACCATGATATCTACCTCACTGTTAGATGAAAGAGTTCCAGCATATATTGGACTTCCTGGTTAATATTGCACTTGATACCGCGAGGACGTCGCCACCAGATACACCGCGTTTCTTGTTCGTGTACTGGGAGTCGTACTGACCGAAATGGCATCGACAACATGTTGCTTTTCTATTGCCGACAGTGGTTCATGCAGCAACAGGCTGACGACTGTATCCACTAATTGATTCGCATCATCGGCCATCGCTTCTAAGGCGCTGAGATCCACTGTTGCGCCTGTGCCCAGACTATTGCGCACGACACGATCTACAAAATTTGCCCGGGCCATGGCGTTAGAAAAGGAGTGAATTTGATATTCAGGTCCGTATAGCTGAGTACCTGGAATACGATACAAAGGCGAAAAGTAATTAAATACACTGGGCGGTGAAAAGAGCACCTGTCCCATATCCCGAGAGCGGCTATCCAACGAATTCGTCAATTCCACCGTCGCACCCAAAGCCCGCAACAAAGCGAGTTCAAAGAGTACCGGTTCACGAAGATGCCCTCCATTGGGAAGAACCGATGCAGCTTCCGGATCCAACAATATCGCTTTAATGACGGACTTCATATCGCCCCGAACTCCATTGGTATTGGCATTGAATACTTGTGCGACCCGCGCAATATATTGCGGCGAAGGATTACTCGTCACTAAATGTCGAATCAACCGGGTCGCCACAAATGGCCCAACATTCTGATGTTGAAACACATGCTGAATAGCTTGATTGAGATCTTCTAATGCCGTTTGCCCAACCGGGAGGGTAAACCCAGCCATCAGCACTTTGGCATTGGGATCATGATGATCTTCAAACGCTTCCATTGGCCCATCATAATAGGACGGGTTCCGCCAGCGTGGCGTGGCCCCAGGTTTGGTCGGATAGGTCCAACCGGTCATCACACGCGACAAATTTACAATCACTTCTTGATCGTATGTGGGAATCGCGTTGCCATTAGCATCCGTCTGGTTTGAACCATCCGGATTGAGTAGAGTCGTGCCGATCGAAAAGAGTTGGAGAAACTCCCTGGGGTAATTCTCATTAGGGTTCAAGCCGGACCCGGGTTCAGTTCTGTCATTGTTCACCATATCCAAAAACCGTCCCATGGTCGGGCTCAACGTGACCGCCCGCATGAGATCTTCATAATTTCCAAATGCTCCGTCACGAAGTAGTTCCAAATAAGGCACCATCTGATAGTCCTGGCCAACGGTATTTGCCGACACCACAAACACTTGCCCTAATGCAAAGGCCATGCGCTGCCGCAATTGATCATCTTGATGAATCGCATTGAAAAAGAACCGATCCCGCGTAGGTGAGAGAGAACTGGAATCCGGCGTGTCATTCGGATCTGGATACGTCGACATGTTCAACGCAAACTGCTCCTCAAGAAACGCTTCTTTCCCAATCTCTTTCACATGAGCAATGAGGGCAGGCGTTGGGCCCCATGTGGCTTGCTCTAAAAACCGCTTGGCCTCCTGGTCTGTCAAACCAGGATTCCCTGACACAAACAACGCCATCACTGCTAGGGCACTTGTCATTTCTACCTGGCAACTCGTTCCTGTTCCCGTACAGGCTCCCTTCCACTCAGAGAACACTTGTCCAGTATTTGCACGCGCGGTCAGGACGACGGTTTCCCCATTGGCAAAATCATGCTTACAGTTCGTTGGACAATCAATTCCATCCGGGGTACTGATCACATTTCCATTACCTTCCACCATCACTGAAAGGGCCACAGGCGGAAGAGGAATACGTGCAAAAACCGCTGTTACCTTCTTCGAAACATCCAGGGTAACCATACAGGCTTCTTTTCCTGTACAAGCTCCTGTCCATCCATCGAACATATGTCCCGGCTTCGGGTCAGGAAGAAGAGTCATCTGAGTCCCATTCGGAAAATCATGTGAGCAATTTGCCGCAGGACAGTCGATCCCTGCAGGATCACTCGTGACTCGACCCTCCCCTTCTACCATCACATGAAGTGCTACCGGAGGAAGAACGACAGGAGTAAATATTGCCGTGATGTTTTGAGCCGAAGTCATCACAACCTCACACGTATCCATCCCAGCACAAGGCACACTCCAGTCCTCAAATATAAAATCTGGTTTGTGTTCAGCTGAAAGTGTGACCTTCACCCCTTGCTCAAAATTTTCAACACAGGTTCCACTGTCGCAAGACAAACTTCCTGGAATGCTGGTGACCACGCCACTTCCGACAACCGTTACCGACAATGGAACCAATGGCAGAGGAATTGGGCGAAAGGTTGCCTTGACCTTGCTGACTTTTTTCTTCAGTGTCAGTATGCAATCACCAGTTCCTGTGCAACTTCCACTCCATCCAGCAAAAACCTGGCCTTCCCCAGGTGTTGCGGTTAACATCACCTTCGTGCTCCGAGGGAGTTCGGTGCCACACTGACTTTCAGGACAATTGATGCCACCAATATCGCTTTGGACCTGGCCTTTTCCTTCCACCATCACACCTAGCAAACGCAGCTGGACTTTCCCTTTTCCCTCTGCCATAGCCACGGAGGATCTCCCCTGCCCACCACGGTCAGTTTTCGCGAATGCCGAAGATGAGCCAATCAGGAGCATCATGCAAATAAGATTCAGCACCACACGTAATTGAAGACTATATCCAGAACGATCATTAATCATGGGTTGTCTCTGACTCATGATGGCCTCCCCTTTTTAGGCGATGTGATTGCAGCATGCGGGAATCATCTAGCACGATGTTTGATGATGCGATATTTTCGGAGTGATCAAAAAAAACTAAAGGGGCCTAGGCAGGAAGAACATAAGGCCACACACAAGGAGAAAGAACTCCTTCAACAATCACGAGTCCATTGATGACAGCGAACAAATAGAAAGATATCAGCCAAATAATTGCCATGTGCAAAAACAACAAGCCACGAGCAAACCCTGCTCTAGCAGAGATATACCAGATTAGGATGAATTAAGAAGGGAGGGAAGCTTCGAATGTTATAAGATTTTGGAAAAACCTGAACGATTAATGCTATTCAGAATACATTTGGAAACATCCAGCATACAGGTAAAGCCAAAATTATACGAAGAAGAAACGTCAGAATTGTAACCGCAGCAAGAGGAAGTACGACAAACAGAGAAACTGGAGACAACATCACGCATCAACCAACTGATGTTTTGTGTTTAGAAAAACGAAGAATTCTGACTGGACAGGGCGGCAGCTTCATGCATGACAGCTTCAACATGTCCAAGACAAGCTGGCAGAGTAAAGTGAAAAGACGTTCCGACATTGATGGTAGATTCTACCCAAATGCGCCCTCCATGGAGTTCCACAATTTTTTTGCAGAGCGCAAGCCCGATTCCCGTGCCTTCCACTTGCGTTCCATTATCAAGACGTTGAAAAATTCCAAATATTTGATCATAGGCGTCCATGGGAATTCCCACACCATTATCCTTCACCGTCAGGACCCACATGTCCCCGATGTCACGGGCAGAAATAACGATTCGAGGCGGGTCCTCACTTCGAAACTTGATGGCATTCACAATGAGGTTTTGAAAGAGTTGATACAGGAACGTTTGATTTCCTAGCACCGTAGGTAGAGTGTTTATATCAATGGTCGCCTGCACATTCACAATCATCCCTTCGAGTTGAGACAACACTTCCTGTAGAACATTTTCCAAATTCACAGGCTGGAAAACATTGTTGGCACCACCGACCAAGGAGTAATCTAACAAATCTTGAATCAGGACCCGCATATGAGAGGCGCATTTCAGCGCGCGCTCCAAATAGTCTTTTGATCGTTCATTCAGGTCATCACCTTGATCCATTTTGAGAAGCTCGAGAAATTTCGTGATTCGGCGCACCGGAGCCTGCAGATCATGAGAAGCCGTATGTGCGAATTGTTCGAGTTCTCGGAAAGACCGCTCTATTTCCCGCCGCTGTTGATCGTTGGTCCTGAGCAACTGAGATTTTTCAACGGCCCGAGTCACAGCCCGAAAAAGGCCCTCCATCGTTAATTTACCTTTAACCAAATAATCACTTGCCCCAGCCTTCATGGCTTCGATCGCGACATTCTCATCCCCGTGTCCAGTCAACATCAACACGGGAAGAAAGTGATTCTCTTCATGCTTCGATAAAGCCTCCAGAAACTCCAACCCATCCAAATCTGGCATTTGATAATCAATGAGTACACAGTCAAGCTTCTCTCGCTGGCACAATTCCAAGCCCTCCTCGCCTGAATCCGTTTGGACGACCTGGAAATCTCGCTCCGTCATTTTTTTGAAATACCGCACAAAAACCGCCCGATCTTCTTGGCAATCATCAATCACGAGAATGGAGAGGGGGAGTGCCTTCATTGCGCATCCTCTCCCTTTGGAACAATGACGACTTCAAACCAATAGTCCTTCATGCGTGCCATGGACTGCACAAATCCATCCAAGTCAACAGGTTTATGCATATAACTATTGGCCCCTGCCTGATAACACCGCTCGATATCCAACTCGTCTGTCGACGTAGTCAGCACCACCATAGGAATGGTTTTAAGAACAGGATCTTTTTTGACCTCCTCTAATACTTCCCGTCCGTCCGTCCCAGGCAGGTTGAGATCAAGCAACACAATGCCCGGGCGAGGCGCTGAGCCGGGCTCACGATACGCACCACGCTTATAGAGATAATCCAAAGCATCTTCGCCATCCAGACATCGGTAGATAGGATTCTTTAATCCTGCTTTCTTCAAACTTCGAACGGCAGTTTCGAAATCTTCCGCATTGTCTTCTACGAGCAAAATAGGTTGATTGGGGGTCATCGCCATGGTCCATGTTCCATTATTTCTGAACATCGGTTATACATATGAGACATGCAAATCGAATGAGACATATCTGTTGACTCTCGATAGTTCTGAATAACAATAAATTGGCATTCATTGAGAACCATCAAGCCATGGCTGTTTCTGAAAAAGACAGTTCCTGAACGAATGATTTCTCCATGCCTTGATTCGGCGCCAGCGTAAAGTAGAAGGTGGTTCCCTCACCAAAAACGGACTCGACCCAGATTCGTCCACCATGACGTTCCACCATTTTTTTGGTCAGGGTTAAACCTGCTCCTGTCCCGCCACCAAATTTATCCCGTCCATTCAAACGTTTAAACATCCGAAAAACGGAATCTAGATGCTTTTCTCGAATACCAATTCCATTGTCACGAACATAAAAAACCAGAGGCGATAGAACCTCAAGTACATCTGACTGATCCTCAAGGTAGCCAATTTCAATCCATTTCTCCGACTTATCGTTGTACTTCATGGCATTCGTAATCAAATTCCTGAAAATCTCACCCACGCGGACACGGTCACATAAAAGCGTGGGAAAGTCCTGTGAGATTTTCACGAGAGTTCCACATTCTTTTAAACTTACATCAAGTGACTCCAGAATATTCTGGACAACAGAACCAAGATCCGTGGGCTTCATCGCGAGCTCCGATCGGCCATCCCTCGAGTAATACAAAAGCGAATCAAGCAATGTTTCCATATGCTGGGATAGTCGAAGCAAGGTCTCACACCTTGTCCGCACATCCCCAGGCAGTTTGTCTCCATGATCCTCTAAAATAATAGATGAATAGTTATGGATGCCTCGTAAGGGCTCCTTTAAATCATGAGAGACAATATAGGCAAAGTCATCAAGCTCCTGGTTGCTGGCTTTTAGAGCCTGATTCCGTTTCAAAAGAGCCTGTTCAACTTCCTTTTTATCCGTGATATCTGAAAATGTCACGACTGCACCAAACACGTGGCCGAGTTCATCTCGTTTGGGGCTGCTTGAATAGGCCACAGGAAAACTCGTCCCATCTTTTCGCCAGAATACTTCGTCTTCCACGTGATGAACGGAGCCATCCACGAAAGTCGCATAGATGGGACATTCTTCTCTTGGGTATGCTGATCCGTCTGCTTTTGTGTGATGGAACAGGGCATGCATTGGAGCACCAATCAACTCTTCAGGGGAATAGCCCAACAAGCCCGCTGCTGCAGAATTCACGAAGGTAGTATGGCCATGCATATCAAGACCAAAAATACCTTCGCAAGCTGACTCCAAAATATTTCGATTTCGCGCTTCACTTTCAATTAACGCTTTTCTCGCCTGAATCCGTTCGGTGATATCAAGGACCATAGCTAACACAAATGTACTTTTTCCCACCATGATAGGGGCCAACGTCACCTCCACGGGAAATTCGGAGCCATCCTTGCGCCGTCCCAACAGCTCGCGATTCTTTCCCATTCTTCGAGACTCAGGAGAACCCAAAAATTCCTCGCGAAACCTCACATGCCGTTCCCTGAATCGTTCAGGGAGGAGGACTTCAATAGGTTGCCCTATCACCTCCTCTTTCGCATAGGCAAATTGCTGGACAATCAATTTATTGGCAAGGGTAATATGCCCCTGTTGATCAACCATGACAATTCCACTAGGAGCTGCCTCGATTATTTGTCGAAATTGCTTCTCTGTCTGATCGAGTTCTTTTCGTGCGGCCTCAATGTCTTTGAGTAGATCAAAGGTCGCGCGATTTCGCTCCTGCAATTCCATAGTGCGCTCATGGATTCGATCTTCCAAATTCTTGTGCAGATCCTCTAAAGTCAACGAACTGCGAATCGCACGCAACACCACCCATGTCGTAGACCATACAACCCCTAGAGAGAGTACACGATTTATTTGACTCATCCACAGCGATTCTCCCCCAGCCGGCGAGGACCAATATCCGAGTACAATACAGAGACTTGTTTGCGCTGCCACAAGCAATGTCACACGACGATGTTTCAGAGGAAGTGTGAACAATACTGTCGCTACCTGGAGCACACCAAGAGCAACCCCTAAGGGAGCAACAATATCAATTCCCAACAGCACAAAAGGTGTTGCCAGGATCAGCACAGTGTATTGGGAAGGTGGGAATATCTTCATCTCGACGAGAGCAACGTCAATTTTGCAATCTTCTAGTACAATTCACTTTCTACGAATTATCGGCTTGTTTGAGAGAGTACTTAATCTTCAAAGCCTTTTTTCGAAAATCCTCTCAAATACGCTTCTTTCTTTCTCGTTAATTCTAGGTTCAATCTTCCTCATCAGAGCTTCTCTATTAAGCTTTTTCTCGATAGACCGATACACAAACTATACAGTGAAAAAGGCAAACCATTCGTAAGGATGGGACGCAAAGCCAAGGGACCTGTTTTCAGAAATAGGAACTTCTCAGGTTCGCCCGGCTACCCCTGGACATCACATGATTACATCCAGTTGCGCCCATTCTCTAATGAGAATGGGCGTTTTTTTTGCCAATCGTAGCGAGACACTTAGAATCTTGAGTAACCCGAAAAGGATATTCGAGCAGTTAACAATCGAAACCCCTTAAACATTTCACGTTATAACGATTCTTGGAGGAGGATCCTGCACTATGCCAAATCAGGCTACAACTCCAACAGTTTTAATCGCCGAAGACAATCCGGATGATTGCCTGATCGCGATGCGCGCATGGGAAGAGAGTCATTTAGGGTTTGATGTACGATTTGTCCATGACGGAAGGGAACTTTTGGACTACCTGTTTCAGCGTCGCAAGTATCGAGGCGTGAAGAATCTTCCATGGCCCTGGCTCATTCTTTTAGATTTGAATATGCCTCGGAAAGACGGGCGAAAAGTCTTGCTGGAATTAAGGGCACATCCTGATTGGTGTCATATTCCCACCGTCGTCTTATCCGATTCCACAAACCCTCAGGACATTCAACAATCTGAAACCTTAGGTGCGATTGAATACATTACCAAACCAGAAAGCTTTGAAGACTATCAACGCATTGTCAAAGAACTTGGCGAAATGGCTCTGGCAGAACGAGGGGCGGCCTAAGCAAATGTCGACTGTTGTCTCCAAGACACTCATTAAGGTACTACTCGTAGACGATGATGAGGATGACGCCATTATTACTCAAGCGCTTCTTGAGCAAATCTCCGAATCCCGTTTTGAATTGGATTGGGCGCAGTCCTACGACACAGGCTTAGATCGAATCAAGAAGCAACAGCATGATATTGCCTTACTTGATTACCAATTAGGACCTCGGACCGGGATTGAATTCATACGGGAAGCGCACTCCTCCTGTCCAGATACGCCATGTATCATGTTAACAGGGCAAGGGAATGAAGAACTGGTTATCCAAGCGCTTCAATCAGGCGCAATCGACTATCTTCCCAAACAGCATATTTCTTCTGAGAATCTTCATCGAGCCATTTCTCATGCGATGGAAAAAATACGATTAGAAGCAGAACTAGCAGCTCATCAGAAACAATTGGAAAAAACCAATAAGGAACTGCATCAACGAACAGAAGAAATTCAACGTTTCTATCATTTATTAGCGCATGAACTCAAAACGCCACTCACAGCTGCCACTGAATTTGTCAATATTTTATTAGAGGGCATTGCTGGCCCCCTGAATACTGAGCAGACCCATTTTCTTGATCGCATTCAAGAGTGCTGCGGGCACTTAGATCGCAATATTAACGATCTGTATGACATTACTCGATTGGAAACAGGAAAATTGAGTCTTCAGCTACGACCAGAAGATCTCAACCCTCTGATCTGCCAGGCTTTTGAGTTTCTCACTCCGAAAGCCCAAGCTAAGCAGATTACGCTGCAATCCTCATTAGAACCTGATCTCCCTTTCATCATGATGGATGTCCAACGGATTCGCCAAGTGCTGCTGAACCTCGTGGGCAATGCCCTCAAATTTACGGAAAAGGGTGGAACGGTTCAGGTGCAGGCCTCTCTGGATCCGCTTTGCTCTGACCGTATACGAATATCTATTCAGGACACAGGCATGGGCATTCCTCAGGCTCAACTCAGAGGCATTTTCGAACGCCTGTACCAGGTAGAAAAAGACCCTTCATCCACTTCGCCTGGGTTGGGACTTGGTTTGTTCATCTGTCGGGAATTGGTCAAGCTCCACAAAGGCACCATGTCGGTAACCAGCACCGTCGGGCAAGGCAGCACATTCAGTTTTACCTTACCCTGTTCAACACTAAAGCAAAGGAGTGCTTGAGATGAACCACAACGTCTTAATTATTGAAGATGATGAAAATATCTCCAAAGCGTTGGAAGTCCGGCTGAACGCACGAGGCTACCAAACCGCAATGGCCTTTGACGCGGTCATGGGTATGCAGAAAGCCATGGAAACCAGCCCTGATGCGATTGTACTGGATATTACGATGCCTGGTGGTAACGGGCTGACCTTAGCCGAACGTCTAAAAAATTCTACCAAAACCCATGACGTGCCGATCATCTTTTTGACAGCCAGCAAACAACCTGAGTTGCGTCAAAAAGCCATGGCTCTTGGGGGTTCCGCTTTTTTTGAAAAGCCCTACGACTTTAATTACTTGCTAGCGGCTTTACGAGCTTCCATCGAACATCCCAACGCTTGTCTCGCGCTTTGATGAACGATTTTCCCAGCCGGAATAGAAGCGCATCATGATGAATACAACATTGCCTCACACCGATGTGACCAATACCCAGGGAGATACTGCTCCCATCCGCGTCCTTCTTGTTGATGACAATGAAGATGATGCCTTGATTGCAGAATCCATGTTGACCAGAGTTCGAGGTCGCACATTTGATGTACAATGGGTCTCAACCTTTCGCAAGGGATTAGAAACGCTCAAAGAAGATGCTCATGATATTTGTCTGCTGGATTATTGCTTAGGCAAAGAAACCGGGTTGGATGTTCTTGGAGAAGCGCTGCGATTCGGATGCCGTGTGCCCATTATCATGCTGACAGGAACGACGGATCCGGAAATCGATATACAAGCTATTAAGTTGGGAGCTGCCGATTATGTCGTTAAAGGAGAAACTAATCCCGGCCTTCTTGAACGGGTCATACGACATGCACAAGAACGTCGCAAAGCAGCCATTGAACGAGAACGGTTGACCCAGGAGCTTTTGGAAAGTTCTCGCCGGCTAGGCATGGCAGAAGTCGCGACTGATGTCTTACATAATGTGGGAAATGTGCTGAACAGTTTGAATGTGTCGGCTGGCCTGATAGCGCAACATGTCCGCGACATGCCTGTCCAGGATGTGGGCCGCACTTCTGCATTACTGGAAAGCCACCGAGATAACCTCGAGGCCTTTTTAACCCAAGATGCCAAAGGCCAGAGAGTTCTAGGATTTTTGGCAGAACTCAGCAATCATTTACGCGATCAACATGCACAAACCTGCCAAGACCTCGAAACCTTAATAGGCCAAATTGAGCATGTGAAGGACATCATCGCTGCTCAACATGATTTAACGCAAACCAACACCATTCATGAACCCATGATCTTGAAAGATGTAATTGAAAGTGCCTTAAAGATAAATGCCCAGGAACTTGAGCAGCAACAGATTACCGTAACCAGAGACTATGCCGACCTGCCTCAAGTGGTTACGGACAAGCAGTCCATTGTTCAAATTGCGAATAACTTAATTCGTAATGCTCATATTGCCATTCAGCAACAAGACTCAGACCTAGGCCACATTACTATTCGCGTTCACTTGCATTCAGTAGACAAGGACCGAGTCATCATCCAAGTCCGCGATACAGGCATTGGGATCCCGAACGAAAATCTCCAGAAAATTTTTGCCCAATCCTGTTCGATACCAGGAAACGAGCAAGGTGATAGCCTCCATCGCAATGCCATCACCGCGAAAAACCTTGGAGGGAGCCTCACAGCCTCGAGCGAGGGCCTAGGGCAAGGCTCCACCTTTACCTTAGAACTTCCCGTTAAGTTTCTTGACATCTCCTACTAATATTGTGGAAAACCGCAGAAGTTTTCCAGTTGCGTTAACCGCGTGGTTCCGGTACCGTGTAAAGTGAATCGACCGTCTCGTAAGACCAAGCCATTCTCCGGCCGTTCTGGCTGGTGTCGTTGCTCAAATCTCCGCAGACCGGCCTCGATATTGACCTAGTCAGTCTTAAAACACGCATGTTTAGGGCGTTGATGTAATGCGCCAAACTTAAAGGAAAAGCTGTTATGCCCAATCAAAAACGACGCAAAGACCTTCGCAATGTCGCCATCATCGCACACGTGGATCATGGTAAGACCACCTTAGTTGACGCTTTGCTTAAGCAAACTGGCGCTCATGTGTTCAAAGAAGGTGAAGCCGTCATCATGGACTCCAATCCCCTGGAAAAAGAAAGAGGGATTACCATTTTTTCAAAAAATGCCTCCCTGCTCTATAAAGAGACTCGCATAAATCTCGTGGATACCCCCGGACATGCGGACTTTGGCAGTGAGGTTGAGCGAATTCTCCGAATGGTAGACGGTGTGTTGCTACTGGTGGACGCTTTTGAAGGCCCGATGCCCCAAACCAAGTTCGTCCTCAAAAAATCCTTAGAACTCCACCTGAAACCTATAGTGGTAATCAATAAAATTGATCGTCCGAACGCCCGGCCAGAAGAAATCGTAAATCAGACCTTTGACTTGTTTTGTGAACTCAATGCCACCGACGAACAATTAGACTTTCCTATTGTGTATGCCTCAGGCAAAGATGGGAAGGCCACGTTAGACCTTCATGATCCGGCCGAAGATATGAAGCCTTTATTAGACACCATCATCCATCGAGTCTTGCCGCCAGTGGCAGACCCTGAACAACCGTTTCAAATGCTCGTGACCATATTAGAATATGACTCCTATATTGGCCGCGTAGCCGTTGGTCGTATTGTCCATGGGAAGATCGAAGTAGGCAATCCAATTGTGGCCGTCAAAAGAGATGGCACGGTGGCTCGAGGAAAAGTCACCAAACTGTTGGCCTACCAAGGCCTCACACGCATCGAAAGCGAATCTGCGCAAGCTGGAGATATTATTTCTTTAGCGGGGGTTGAAGACGTTCGAGTTGGAGAAACACTGGCCTCTCCTAACAATCCTACAGCTTTGCCGACCGTCAATGTCGATGAACCCACAATTTCTATGAACTTCTCTCACAACACCAGCCCTCTGGCTGGAAAAGACGGGGGACGATTTCTCACATCCCGGCACATACGGGAACGCCTCGCTCACGAAGCTATGATGAATGTGGGTATCAAAGTGGAAGAGGCAGATGGAGGCGAACGTTTCAAAGTCTCCGGTCGGGGCGAACTCCATTTGTCCATCTTAATTGAAACGATGCGGCGGGAGGGCTATGAATTGGAAGTATCCCCACCCAAAGTCATTTTCAAAGAAATCGACAAAGAGATTCTGGAACCCGTGGAACTGGTCGTGGTGGAAGTAGACCCCGAGTATCAGGGCGCCGTCATTGAAACACTTGGAAGTCGAAAAGCGGATATGAAAGATCTCCAAATCAGTTCGGTTGGTACGGTCCGTATGGAATTCCATATTGCCTCACGAGCTCTTTTAGGATTTCGGAGTGAATTGTTACGAATGACTAGAGGGACCGGCATCATGTCGCAAATCTTCTATGAATACCAACCCTATAAAGGTGATATCCCTCATCGATCCGCGGGTGTCCTGATCTCTCAAGGTCCTGGACAGGCAGTGGCCTATGGCCTCTGGGGACTACAAGATCGAGGAGAAATTTTCCTTCACCCAGGAGCTGATATTTATGAAGGTATGCTCGTTGGGATCAATAATAAAGGGAACGACCTGGTTGTCAACGCAATTCGCGAAAAGAAACTCACCAATATTCGGGCCGCTGGCTCAGATGAAGCTATTAACCTTATCCCTCCACGAGAAATGACGCTAGAATTTGCTCTGGAATTCATCGAAGATGATGAACTCGTTGAAGTTACACCAAAAAATATTCGCTTGCGCAAGCGTTTTCTCACCGATAACGAACGACGTGCGGCACGCAACCAAGCCAAACGCGCGTAAATTCAAGGATTTTTCTCATCACATTTCCTATTTTCTACTTTGCCCAGGATTTAGGACTTTCCTCTTTAGCTGTTTTTTCGTATAATTCAAGTCCTACCGAATAGTTGGGCTTGGCCCCCAACAGGCCTTCCGCCCGGCAAAGATCCATTCCATTGTGGAGCAGGCATGAAAAATACTTTTTTTAAGGGACATGGCTTGGGCAACGACTATCTTGTCCTTGATCCGGCAAAACTTTCATTTAAACTGACAGCCCGAACCATTCGAACGTTATGTGATCGCAATTGGGGCATTGGCAGTGATGGAATTCTAGCCTTAGTCCCTTCAAAAAAATCCGATTTTGGACTGCGAATTTATAATCCCGATGGCAGTGAAGCGGAAAAATCAGGAAATGGATTAAGAATCTTTGGATGTTATCTCTATCACACCAGACATACGAGAAAAAAGCATTTTACCGTAGAAACCAAAGGTGGAGTGGTCGATGTGCGCTTGGAGTTAAATGGCGATGGCCTGGTAACCGGGGCCACAGTCGATATGGGGCGGGCGGTCTTTCAACCCATTGCCCTTCCCTGTAGCTTACGCGTACCGGAATTGATACAACAGCCTGTAAAAGCTGCTGAACAGTCACTTCGATTTACTGGCGTCAGTGTGGGAAATCCCCATTGTATAGTCTATAAAAAACGCGAGGAACCACGCTGGACACGTGATGATTTACTGGAGATTGGACCGGAACTTGAAACCCACACAATTTTCCCAAAACGCACCAACGTCCAACTAGCTATTCCCACAGGTCCCAAAGCCATCACTATTCTTATCTGGGAACGTGGAGCAGGAGAAACTCAAGCCTCAGGCTCATCAGCTTGCGCCGCTGCTTGTGCAGGCGTACGGTTGGGTTTGGTTAAAAGCCCCGTTCGAGTAAAAGCCCCAGGAGGCAGCTTGGATATTACGGTAGACCCACAATACAACATCACAATGAAAGGACCTGTGATGGAAGTGGCTCGTGGAGAATTCAGCCCTGCATTTATCCAAAACCTTTAACCTCCTCAGTCGCCTACAATCCCTAAATTCCTTTAATTTCTTTCCTGAAATTTGAGTCCCCCTGTTTCTTCATTCAGGTAAGCTCGGAAACTCAAACGGAATGGCCTCTCCAGTTAATGCCTTCAAGAATGCAATTAAATCAGTTTTCTCTTCTGGTGAAAGCCCCAAGGGTTTGATGAACGCACTCAACTGTGGATTCGCTTTTCCTCCAGCATCGTAAAAATCAATAACTTCTTCTAAATTCTTAAAGGCTCCATCATGCATATATGGGGCTGTCTCTGTAATACTTCGCAACGTTGGCGTTTTAAACGCTCCTTTATCAGCATCAAGACGAGTCACATAATACCGTCCAAGATCCTCTTCTAGGGGACCAACCTGTGGCACACCAGTGTTGTGGAAACGATTGTTGGTAAAATTTGAGCCATTATGACAGAGAATACAGCGTCCCTTTCCTTTAAAGACTGCCATACCTCGTTGGGCAGATTCATCCATAGCCTTTTGATCACCTAAAACAAATTTATCAAAAGCCGAATTCGTTGAAATCACAGTCCGTTCATAGGCAGCAATAGCTTCACCAATCCCCTGAATACTGACCCCAGCCCCAAAAACTGCTTGAAACTGATCACGATACCCTTGAATCCTATCTAACTTTTTAACGACATGTTCGTGTGTCTCAGCCATTTCAATAGGATTGTGAATGGGACCAATCGCCTGCTCTTCTAACGACCCAGCCCGACCATCCCAAAACTGAAAAGGATTAAAGGCCGTATTATAAACCGTCGGTGCCTGACGGCCTCCCCGTTCTCCAGTCACCCCCACAGAAGTCTGTTTAGGATCGGCAAAACCAGTGGCCGGGTTATGACAAAACGCACAAGAAATAGCATTATTTTTTGATAGCCGCCCATCAAAATATAGTTGCTTACCCAATGAAATTTTCGCGGCATAGTTAAGATTGCTCTGAGGTTGAGGAACCACAGTCGGTAATGGTCCAATATCGGGAACCATCTGCCCATCGACGGCCAACATCTTACCAATGACCTCATCTTTAGGCCCTATGATCATCAACATCGCAATCATACTCAAAAGGATGAAATGGATCGGAAGCCTTCTTGGTTGCTTGTTCATATTACGCCTCTACTTTCCGATATGAATAAAGATCGCGTTGGTCTGGACCATAAAAGTGTACTTTGTATACGAAATCCACGCAACCAAGGCAAAAAGTTCTTAAGCTACATTTTCGGGGAATATTGATCGAAGGGTTGGGGGAAAGACCAGCTAGGTTTCAATAGGAACCACAAAAAAGTTTAAATATATTTATCAATCATTATTACAATGTTATTAAGAACCCACAACTTTCGTTAAGCCATCGCCAACAGCATTGTCACTCAAATTCGCCACCCCCTCTTACCGATCAGAGAAATTCAACAGCCCTGGAATTAGGGCAAATCTGGATTATACTAAAGTAAAATATTATCAACACCTCAATACAACATGCCTATCAGGAAAGTGCACAAAACGTGACTGGCGGGGCCAATAAGCACGCCACCACTGCTCGATGAAACAAGCGCGGGACATCATGGCGGCGGTTGAACCGATAGGTAAACTCCCCCAAGTACCGACCCAGATGTTTCGCTCGTACTCCATGATGCGTGCCATTGACCCAAGCTTTCGCATTAGAAATAAATGTATGGACCCAAGGCAGCCACCGTTCACACGCTTCCTTATCTCCAGAGACGACTTGATAATCCACATCAACACCTTGCACATGGCGCAAGCTCGGACTCCCATCAGTATTCACCATGGCACCAGCCCGAACTCCTGTGTTCACGAGTTGTTGCGCCTGCGCTTTGGTTTCTTTTCCGACCAGCACCTTGGCAAACCCGGCTCGACTGCAGGCTCGGCCTTTCGCATCCACCCACGCCTTGGTCTCAATGGCCACCAGCACATCACATTGATTGCCGCTCACCCGACGGCCAAACGTCCCGGCATCCAACTCCAACACGCCATCGCCCACCTGGTAACTCGCATCCCGATGACGCAAGGCGGTGCGAATCTTTTGTAGCATCCCCCAGACGCGGCCATACGACTTCACCCCCAAATGCCGTTGGAGTTCCTGCGCGGACATCCCTCGTTTGCCCTGCATGACATAAAACACCGCCTTCACCCAGAGAAGCAGAGAGGTCTTAGATGCCTCGAAGATGGTCCCTACCCGCAACCGCACTTGTCGAAGACACATTCGGCACGTGCGGACTTCAGGCCGCGTTTGGATGGCATAAAAGGCCTCTGCCTGACAGGTCGGGCATTGAAACTCTTTGCCCTGAAAGCGACTGCGCCACAGCAACCTCCGGGCCTCGGCTTCAGTGGTAATCTCGGAAAAGAACCGCTCAGCGGTAAACGATTCATAAACCATCTCGCACCTCCTCCATGAGGGATAATCGGCAAACAGGAAGCGACGTTATACCACGAAACGATGTCTTGTGCACTTTCCTGATAGGCATGCAATACAAACATGTGCCTTAGGTACTGAATCATCCTAGAATTATTCCTTAAAACCTCTCAGTCTCTATTTCATGCAACATACGAACTTTAGAAACGTTGAAGCGCATTTTCCTCGATTCAGTTTGTGGGGTGCCACCTTATTATTCGCTTTCTCAGCAATCGGTTGCTCAAGATCAGCATGGATACAATCTGATGGTCATGAAGTCCCACCAAGGGAACAAGTAGAATGCGTCCGGCAAGTACAGGAATATAGCAAAGGGGAAATATTAGAACAGGAATTACTGGAGTATCGCATTGAACAATGTATGTTGGACAAAGGCTATAAACGTCGCCCCTGGTGGCTCATGAATGACCTACATTGGCATTAGAATATTTGCACCAATCCTTCCTAAACCTTTGATTTCTACCAACCCCACACTAGTCTTCCGATAGATGGCCTGACACTCAGACGGTTTTCTCTCAAGTCGCCTTCATCCTAGACATTCTGATATGTTAATTAAAGAATGTCTTTGTCATAACATTATCTGGTAGAAGCCAAACATAACGTAAGGAACCTTCTCATGAAGCCTCACCCCTTGCAAAGGGAATTTCCTTTAAAGTGGATGTACTCTTTAGCCATTTTCTTAGCACTTAGTCTTCCTGCGTACGGGGCTGAATCCATTGATGGATTTCGTGACCTCAAATTCGGCATGACTCCGTTACAAGTACAAATCCTAGAGAATTGTCAAACTTCTCGTGAATGTATGTATGAACTTTCTAATAAGAATCGGTACCTACAACTTACCTATAACTCAGATAGCACGGAATCGGAGACCGATCTCACTGCCGATTCCCAACTCTCCAGAATTACCATTGATATGGGTCACTTTACAGACGAATGGTACCAACAGTTACAAGTAATATTAGGAAACAGCTATCGTCTCACGTCTGATTTTTCAGAAGACTTGCTGAACGCATTTATGGCAAAACAATTTCAACAACTAGAGGCAGGATATGAGGATGGGCAAGTCATCCTTCAGGTCATTCGTCGTCCGTTCGGCAATGTTATTTTAAAGGTGGTGTATCAAAATTCCACATTAGCTAAAGAATTTAAGCAGCCAGTCTTAGCTCCTCCCTCCACAACTCCCTAAATGCAGTAGTTATCGCTCAAGAACCTCTGTCCATTCCAAATTGACTTCTTGGAGCTTGTCAATAGAGCCCTTTATCTTAGGATGCTTCCCGTGGCATCGACATAGGCTTGGGAAACAATAATCGTGGGCGCAATTTCCTACCACCAATGAAGAGGGCCTGAGGAATAAGCACGATCCCTGACTGACGCTGTTGATGCATAAGACGTCTCCAACAGCGACGACACAGATCATGATCTTTCATCGAAACAGCCCGCCCTAGCTTGCTGGAATGTGGATTGCGCCGTGGTGAGACAAAAACTTTCACATCCCCTCCACATTCCGCACATCGACTAATCCTACCACCTCCTCCTTTCCCCGCTTTGTGAACATTCAATGGGCGACCATCAAAGAGATTTTTGCGTTTTGGATTTGGTGAAGCATCACATTGTGAAAAGGCTTCAGTGGCGTCAAACCGTAAGAGTCGTCTCATGGCATTTCTCCTTGAAACGTAACGGGAGGGGAAGGATCTCACCCTCAACGTTCAGCAAGGGATGTGCCTATGTTAAAATGGATTTTCTACCAACGAACAATTGATGAGAAAAAGGGGAAATTCATCAGAGAATAAAGACATTCTACCTAGTCTTTCTATACACATCACACACTATCTCTCTAATCAATAGGCAGTTGCTTTAGACTCAAATTTTTGACAGAGCGTTGGGATTCTGACAGGAAAGAATGAACCCCTGCCATCTCCACAAACAAGGGAAAGAGTTCTTGTGTTTATCTGCGCACACGATGAAGTATTACACTGGGACTCTTTCGGGAGCCGATTCATTCAAAATAAGCCAATACAGCCCAAGGTTTTGAACCGCCTGAGAGAATTCTTGAAAATCTACAGGTTTGCGCACATAGCTATTGGCTCCGAGTTGATAGCTCTTCACAATATCTTGTTCTTCTTTTGAGGAGGTCAGAACAACAACCGGTAAAAATTTGGTGCGATCATCAGCACGCAGCCGTCGCAAGACTTCTAATCCATCAATTTTTGGCAATTTCAGGTCCAGCAAAATAATCTGCGGCATGACATTCATATCTCTGCCAGCATGGGCTCCAGTCCCAAACAAATATTCCAATGCTTCCACACCATCACGCGCCACAATCACCTCATTCATAATATTATTTTTCTTCAACGCCCGCATGGTCAGTTCTTCATCATCCGGATGATCTTCAACTAAAAGAATGTGTTTACTTGTCATGTTATCCTCCTTGGTTATCAGAAAATTCACTATAATGTGAAATAAAATGCCGCGCCTTCATCCACAGCTCCCTCTGGCCAAATCTGCCCTCCGTGCCGCTGAATGATACGGTGGACGGTAGCCAACCCAACCCCGACACCGGGATATTCGGTATATGCGTGTAAGCGTTGAAACGCACCGAATAATTTATGGGCATAGGTCATATCAAACCCTGCACCATTATCTTTCACAAAATACGCGGCCTGCCCGTTGTATTGCCCATGACCAAACTCAATGCGCGGTTTGGCTTGTTGCCGCGTAAACTTCCAAGCATTGCTGAGCAAGTTCTCTAAGACCGCCCGGATCAATTGCGGATCGGCCGTGGCCAATAAATTATTGGCCACGATACATTCCACTTCTCGTTCCGGCTCCATTTTTTGAAGGTCATCTAGGATGCTGTGTGCTATCGCGCTCATATCAAATGTCTGGGTATGAATTTCTGTGCGGGTCAACCGGGCCAAATTCAACATGGCATCAATAAGTTGCGACATGCGTTGACTCGCTGCTCGAACCCTTTGCAAATAACTTCGCCCAGAATCATCTAATTTGTCATTATAGTCTTCCAACACCGCTTGGCTAAACCCATCAATCCCTCGTAACGGCGCCCGAAGATCATGTGAGACAGAATAACTAAAAGCTTCTAGCTCTTTATTACTGGCTTCTAATTGAGCCGAACGTTGAACAAGCTGCGCATTGAGTTTTCGAATGTCATCCTCGGCACGTTTTCGCTCAGCAACTTCTCGAATCATTTCAGCATTCGAAGCCGCGAGCTTTCCCGTTCGTTCTTGCACTCGTTTTTCTAAATTATCTCGAGCTTGCCGAAGCGTATCTTCTGCTAATTTCCTTTCGTAGACTTCCAGTTCTAATTGCCTGTGGGACTCCCGCAAATCAGCGGTCCTATCCCGCACACGACTCTCTAATTCGCTAGAAACTCGACGGAGTTTCAAGATCACGAGTCCAAATCCTCCTAACCACAACATACTCAAGACCCCAATCATTCCATAGGAGTCACGCCAGTTCATACTGGCCATGTTCTCTAAAGAATCAAGGGGATACACAACTTCGATCATCCCCCCTACTTGGCCAATTTCCCAATCACGCTTTGGACTATCAGGGTGCTCATTATGACACCTCACACATTCTTGCTGCATACGGTCCGCTGTGGCATATCGTAAGGTTTGTTGCCCATCAACCAGTTCGATGCGATAAAAATCTTCATACGGATGCTGGTTCAAAAATTCCCATGCTTCTTGTTGAAACGGATCCGACAACTTTCCTTGATCTTTGGAATTCGGAAACGGATACGCACTGAGAAGTCGCACTTGCTCTCCACGCTCCCCTAACACCAATTGAGGGCCCAAATTTCGACTAACTAAAGCAGACAGGGGAATATCCCTTTCGGTTTCGGTATAGGTTGGGGAAGCCTCAATCCCTTGAGCATGAAGTCGTTGAACAACTTCGGAGGTATACCATTTCTGCATTTCACGCAAGGCTCTCGCATAGGTCTCTGCTCCTTGTAAGGCAATCGTTCCCACCATATGCGTCTTTAACTGATAAATATGTAAGTAAATCACAAATAAACACAGCGCAAAAAGAATAGTTAAGACAGGCACGGTATGCTTGTGAAGGATTTCTAATCCTCCCAAAACTCGTTCCACAATTTTTTTCCATATTCCTAATGCTTGTATAGGTGCGTCTTTACTGAGAGTCACATCTGACACAACAAAGTCTCTCCAGTTACCACCGTTCGGCTAAAGTAGAATATCTCCCTGACAGAATAATCCTCTGCATAACCCTATCGGAAAATTTCTGATGGAAATTTAGATACCATTGGCTAAAATAACTTGAAAGGACTGAATGTTTTTTGCTGAAATGCTTGCCATAGATCAAGAACGAGCAGCTTGATTTGAGAGAAAGTTCGGTGGTAGCGTCGCTTTCAGAAAATCCCAAAATTATTGTCATATAGTTCTTAGCCCTTTTCCTGGACTATCTGCGTTCGACATCAGGGAAAAAGCCACATAACAAAGGAGATCACTAATGGGAGCCAAACTCTATATTGGAAACCTACCTTTTGAAACGACCGATCAAGAATTACAAGGGCATTTCGCTTCCCAAGGAACGGTGGTGTCAGCCAACGTTATTGTTGATCGATTCACAGGACGATCTCGTGGCTTTGGATTTGTGGAAATGTCGACTCAGGAAGAAGCTGAACAAGCTATTAAGGCACTACATGGAACAGATTTAGGAGGAAGAATTTTAGTTGTCAACGAAGCTCGCCCACTCCAAGAAAGACGGCCATTCAGGTCAAGCCCGCCGAACCAGTAAAGACAATCGAAATTGCTCGCAGATAACAAACCCAGGAAGGATGACATTATGATACTGGGGATTGATTTTCCAACGCCACCGCCAATATGGCCTCTTCGGCTTCTGTACCCTGTATAGGGTCAGATTCACCAGTCATGATCGACTCTAATTCCTGATCTTCTTCGTACGTCTGTTGTACGTCTGAAATTTCAATATCCAGTTGGGCCTCAGGATAGAGTCTTCGCAAATCCCATTCAGTAATCCATCCCCGCACATATTCGCGCATACGGGTACTGGACAACTTTTCCACGGCTGATACGGGAGGGGGGTTCCAACTATATGCCGATCCATGTAGCTCCCGAAGACGCTCATAGAGAGCATCTACCATGGTTTCATAGGGGCGAATAAGTGCCTCACTTTGTTCCTCAATCAGACGAATCCCATCGAGGGCTGCAGAAGCCAGAGGATCTTGACCACCATCTTCTCTCGCTTGAGATAATTCTTCGATTTTTTCCGCATCCTGCTTTTCTTCTAACACCGCAATTTGAAAATCATCTGTAAGAGCTACAATACCCACAATGCCTGAAGCGCCTGCCTGCTCCTGCCCCCCTAACCAACGGGACACTTCGGCATAGGACTTCATTCGTTGTTTAAAAGAATATCGGCCAATGATTTCCGCCTCGTCAATGAGCAAGACCCACCCTTTATATCCGGCAGCTACCATCAATTTCGACACGAATTGAAAACGATGCCAAGCTAATTCTTGCGCCGTGACTTTATCAAAGACATAGGGAATTTCCGGTGCACAACCTTGAAGATATTTCTTCAGTTGAGCATTGCTTAACGGATCTCCTGCCCAAAACCGGATGATACGATGACTCAGCTCAGGATCGTTGATCATCCGCTCATATAAATGCGTGGTCGCGGCAAATCGTGAGTCACATACTGAATCGCTTCTATGCACCCAATCATACAATTCCGTATATTGTGGGCTTTGAAAATTCAACTCTCCCGCAATCACCGTTAACGCATCCCCTTGTTTCCCGGGAACAATGGCATTATTAATAGCTGATCGGAACAATGTGGCAACATTATATAATGGCGTTTCCTTACTAATGACAATTGGGCTACACACAAAATGTTGTTCAACTGCCACATGCTGTAAGGCTTTCAAGAGGTGTGACTTTCCACTTCCAAATCCCCCTTCAATAACCAATCCTTTGGCAGGAGCTCCTTCCGATGCCTGAGTGGCCATCTCTTGCAACAACCGGCGAAATTTCCCTTCGAGTTCGGGTTGATGACTACCCAGAACATTCACGACATCTCGGTTCGGCACACCTGAACGCAACGCCTCCATCGCACGTTGATGACTCACATCTCCATTGGCCATGGCCATTCGGTCATAATGATCTTCTCCTCCACTCGCATCATGTTGACTCGTTTCAGAAGCCGCCAACCGAATCAGTGCTCCTAACGGATTTTGGTATTGCCGATCTCGCACTTCATCCCAAATACGAAGTTTTAAGGCTTCATATCGGTTAAGACCGCGTCGATTATCCGTGAGAAATTCAAGAGGAACAAAAACGGTCAAGAGTAGACTTTCCAATTCATCCGTTCCATCGATGAATTGCCGCAACATTTCATAGGCATCAAGCGTAGCCGAGACCCCATAATAAAGCCCTTCGGGAGAGGTTGGTTTTTTGCGTTCTAAACACCGACTCAAATCCAGCGACACAACCAAGCCCGTCTTACCAACTAGTCGAAACCACCGGGACAAGGATGCAAACATATAGCGAGCATTGGTCCGAACGATTTTTTGAAAAATCAAGGCTTCTTTTAATGCCGAAATCTGACGTAATTCACCGCATAACCAGGCTTTGACGGGTTCAGTCATAAACGGACTTTCTGAACCAGAATCCATTTGGCCCAAACAGAGACGAATCATCGCCATTCGAAATTCTTGGCACATCTGCGTATCCTGATAAATTGTCCGCTCTAACCAACTATTCAAATCACGCCGCAATAAGGGTTCAGCGCGGTCATTCATTCGGGCTACACTTGCCATGGAAAAATCTTCCTGCCCTTCGGGAATTTGATAGCCATTCTCCAACAGCAACCGCCGAACAAATTGAGACGCTAATTCATCCCACGGCACTCGCCGGGCAACTTCATGGAAAAATTTATCCATCATATGGATTTTGGTATCTTTGGCATCAACCCGTACCCAAGCATATTGTTCCTTTACCGCTAATTCGGCTAATTGATCCTGCACATGGGCACGATCAATATCAGAGGGGGTCACAACAAATTTGACCGTGGAGCCCCCCTGCCCTACAAATCGTTGCAAATACTCTTGTCGAATCGTCTGAAACCACTCTTGTGGTTGTAAATCCATAAATCGTTTCCTTTATGTAAGGATACAGAAATTATTCAATATACATACCTAGTCATTGCAAAACCTCTTAACCTGGTAACACCCCAAAGCCTCACAAATATTACGGAGATTCCGCCAAGGCCGGTTGCAAAGTTTCTTCTTGTGAGCCTTCTAACTCAACATCTTCAGAATAGTCTTGCTTGATTTCCGTTAATTCAATTTCTACCTGACGGTTAGGATCTAATCGCTTCAGATCCCACTCGGTAATCCATCCTTTGACATATTCGCGCATTCGAGTACTGGACAAGCGCTCAATTGTTGGAACTTGGGGGGGTTCCCATCCATAAGCCGCACCATGAATAGCCCGAATTTTATGATAAATGTCTTCAACCAACTGATCATAGGGGCCAACCAACGGTATTCGCTCGCACTCAATTAATCGCATCCCTTGTTCTGCTTGCCGGGAAAGCACGAGGTCCGTTTCCGAACCAGTCTCTCGTAATTTTTCCGGGACTTTTTCTCGATCACCCTTTTCGTCCAAAATCGCACTTTGAAAGTCATCAGTTAACGCCATCACCGCAGCTAATCCGGATTTATACCCAAGATCTGCAAAACTTGAGGCTTCCAGCCGCCCTAACCATCGAGCTAATTCCGCATAGGATTGCGCACGCTGCTTAAAAGAATACCGGCCAATAATTTCGGCTTCATCGATCAGCAAAATCCATCCAGCATAGCCAGCAGCAATCATCAATCGGGAAACGAATTTAAAGCGTTGCAAGGCCATCTCCATGGGAGTCACCCGTTCAAATCGATACGAGGCATTGGAGTCGCAGGATTTAAGAAATCGTTTAATTTCAGCATCGGTTAACGGATCACCAGCCCAAAAACGGATCATCCGGTGACTGAGTTCAGGATCATTCACCATCCGTTCATAGAGAAACAATGTTGCGGCAAACCGTCCATCAATTTCGCCACCTTGCCGATGCACCCATTCATAAAAATCGGCATATTGAGGGCTTTTAAAATTCAAATCAGCCGCTACTTCAGCCAAGGCATCTCCACGCTTTTGAGGAATATTGGCTGCACCAACAGCCGCACGAAACATTAACGCCGGACTATAGAGTGGTGTTTCTTTAGAAATCACGACTTTGCTACAGACAAACCGGGAATCCAAAGCCACATGTCGAAGCGATTCCAATAAATGTGACTTTCCAGTGCCAAAACCACCCTCAACCAGCAACCCTTTGGTCGTCCAGCCTTTATGAATACTGTCCTGGGCATCCTGCAACATTTGTTGGAATTTTGATTTAACCGTAGGTTGCGGACACCCCAAAGCCTTGACAGCTCCAGGACTCGGAACGCCTGCGCGAAGAGATTCAATCACGCGTTGATGCTGCACATCATCTTTGCGGCTGCCTACTCGGGCCATTAACCGCCCTTCATCAAAGAGGTCAGCCTGCTCGGTAATACGAATCATCGGCGCAAAAGGATTGGGGCAGGATTTATCACGAACGTCATCCCAAATACGGAGTTTTAAGGCTTCATACCGATTCAAGCCCAATCGTTGATCAGTCAGAAAGGTTTTGGGGGTCACTACAACTAACATTAGCCCTTCAATATCATCACTACCGTCGATAAACTGACGTAACATTTCATAGGCATCCATCACGGCTGAAGGCGAATAACTCAGAGTCTTGGAATCTTTTTTCTTTTTATCCATAAAGGCCGATATATCAATCGTCAACACCACGCCCGGCTTTCCTAAGAGACGTACCCAATGAGCAAACGACGCGATTAAATCACGCGCGTTGCTACGCGTCACTTTTTGAAAAATGAGTAATTTCTTAAGCCCCGACATTTGCTTTAACTCACCACGAAGCCAAGATTGAATGACACTAGCTTCCTTCGATTCACGCCCAGATGGATCAAGTTGGGAGACACATAATTGAATCATGGCCAATCGGAACTCCCGGCTCATTTCAAAATCTTGAAACAAACAGCCCTCTAACCAGGAATTCACATCGCGTTGAATTGTTGCTTCATCACAAGAATTTAACGAGGCAAGACATCTCCAGCTGCATTCTTCACGATGTTCAGGAATGCGCCGTTCATTGTCGCGAAAAAGTTTTTTGACACATTCATACGCCAAGGTTTCCCAATCTATTTGCTTCGACATTTCTTGAAACAACAAATCGATCAGTTGGACTTTGGTTTTTCGTGAATCGGCCTGGATGGTCACGAAGCCTTCTTCGCGAGCAAGGTCCCCGATCCCAGACACCACCGTTTTGGTGTCCTGTGCTTCATCCACGACAACAAACTTGACGGAAGACCCTCCCCTGCGAATAAATCCTTGAAGATAGGCGGCTTTTAAAACTTTCAACCATTCCTGTGGAGACATAATGTTTTCCTCAATTTTCTTTTATTCTGCTTCCTCTTGTCGGTTCACCCTCAAGAAACTTAACCAATAAGGCCCCATGAATTACCCTGCTTTCACAAAGGAAATCCCGTAATAGGTTTTTTCTCGTCCACCCTGTGCAATCACCGTCAATGTTTTAGATGCATCACGAACACCAGTACTGGCGTGAAAATTGGCCCGATGATGATTTTTTGTCGTAATTGTCCCGCTTTTATCCAACAAGTAGACATCACGCCCAAACTCCTGGCGCGTATATTCACTGGCTTGCCATGGCAACAAGGTTAACAATTGATACAACTCCAGGAGCGGAATGACCGTTCCCTTTCCAATCAAATGCTTCCCGCGTCCCGCTACAACAATGGAATAGGCTGTAAACAGCATTTCTAGAAATGTCCGAGGCTTGAACCGGAGGGGTTTGTTTTGGACTTCCTTCAATCGTTTGACCAAAACCGAAGGACGCAATCGGCTTTCCCGCATACGATCGATAGACACAGCCCGTTCTTTATGTAATATTTTTAAAAGGACTGGATAGGAAAACAAATATCCATCGTGTTCATAAAGATTCACGCCCATTTGTTGAGCGGTGGTCAATAATTCTTGGCGAAAGTCTTCTCCGGCAAGATAACTGGCTTCATCAAAATTCAGTCGTTCTTGGGTTCTCACAAAATCACAACCCAGCCCTAACGTGGCCGCTTTCCCTTCATCTAAAAGCTTACGAAGCTTAATAAGATCGCCCACTTTGGCCGCGTCTTTGATCTTTTTAAATGACGCCATCACCTGCTTAGTTGTCTTAACCAACTCAGCTGCCTCAGCCTCAATCTCAGCGAGCGCTTGCTCTAAACTGCCTGTTTGTGAAGTCTCCGAAGACGAAGAAGTTGCCTCTTCCACTTCCATTACACCCACAGCTGACTTAGAATCATATGACTCTGACATATATATCCTAACTCTCTACTGGCACGATGAAGGATTCACGATTCCTGGAACAATTTAGACGAGACCCACCTACCCATGGGGAATTCTTCGGTAGGGCTCACGTAATTCTTAATATTTTCAACGAAAAGACTCAGAGGACCTCTCTCACTTGAGGAAAAGGAAGGGATAAAGAGCAGCCTCTTTGATGGTTCAACCATGATAGAGAAAAATATTCTACCTAATGAACTCAAGAAAGTAGGGCTATGTACTCAAGCACACCCTTTGCCGTAATTACAGGCGCATCTCGAGGCATCGGAGCAGAATATGCCAGAGCCCTCGTTGGCCAAGGCTATGAGGTACTGCTCATCGGAAGGGATCAAACACGTCTTGAAGCATTACAGGAAGAACTCCAATCTGCTGCTTCGGGAAAGATCTGGCTGGAATCACTGGATCTGAGTCAACCTCAGGCAGCAACACAATTGTATAAGTTGGCTCAGTCGTATCGATCAGATGTTTCGCTCTTGATCAACAATGCGGGATTTGGTTGCTATGGAGACTTTGCGGATATGCCACTGGCCAGCATTCAAGGGATGCTTCAGTTACACATTAACACGATCGTGGAGAATATTCGGTTATTTTTGCCAGCCATGCAGACCCGCAAACATGGCGCCATCATTACCGTCGCCTCTGTAGCTGGGTTCTTCCCTATTCCTTACATGACAGAATATGCCGCCACCAAAGCCTTTCTCATTACATTTTCAGAAGGGCTAGCACACGAAACGAAAAACCAGGGCGTCACTATCCAAGTCTGCTGCCCGGGATTTACCGCAACGGATTTTCACCAAACCGCCGGGCACCAACCGAATCACACCCTCTCGGCACAATCCCCGCAAGAAGTGGTCCAAACCTCACTGCAAGCTCTCCAATCCAAACGCACCGTCGTGACCATAGGCTGGCAAGGCCGCCTAGCTCACTGGTTCAGCAAAATCATCCCCCACCCCATCGCCATGACCATAGCAGCTAAAGCGGTGAAGCCACCATCCACTACTCATTTAAAATAGAAGTTATGTCTTAAAGGTGGTTTCACTTTCAAGGGGAGCAGTATAGGTCCCTCATAAATATTCCCTGAGGTCCCAACCCCTCCCATTTTCCGTCCATTTCATTAATTATGGCTAAACTGAGGGTCAATGGTTTTGGGTCCTTTTGCCAAAACAAAAGGACCTCGGCTTCTGGGCCGAAACCCGGCAACTCACAAAGATAAAAATACCTCAGCATTTATATTATTGACGTATAGCCAGACCAGTCACTCGGTATAGGCATGACTCTACCCCACCTTAATCCTCCCCTTACAAAGGGGAGGAACAGAAACTCCTTAATATGTGAAAAACAAAATTGACAATTCCAAATGAGGAACTCAAGAAGAAGAGGTGTCGGCTTTGCTGAGGGCGCGCATGAGAATGGGGTCTTGATAGGCCACTTCACTGAGGGCATCTAAAAGATGAAGCTCTTTTGCCTTGGCCACTGTCTTTGCTTTTTTGTATTGTCGTACATTGAAACGCGCGACGGAAGGTTGTCCATTGATAATTTGGCATGCCAACACACCACGATCCTTTAACTCCAACGTTCCTCCATGATCCAATAATGTACGAGCTTCCTCTACAGTCGTACCGTGCAACTCAGCAAAATCATCCAAGCCACTGGTTTCAATTAACCGTCCATCTGGCATCACGCATTTCCGTTTAAAATGCGGAGACCAATCTTTTCGAAAATCGATATACCGGATATCACCACCAGCAGCGACTGCTGATTCAAGCGTGGCATAGTCTAAGCCTAAGTTGGGTTTCTTGAGACGATCCTGCAATTCTTGCGGCAAGCCGCGATAAAACACACGCTCCATGGCCTCTTCGAGCGATAATCCATAACTTTGGCGTAATCGTTCGGCAGCTGCATACTGCTCGACATCCATGACCCAGGTTTGCGTGGGTTCCTTTTTTGTTGGATCAACCTTGGAGACGAACGCCCCTTTTGTCACCAACAGCCCATCTTGCGGATAGAGATAAATGCCACCATCGGCAAGTAATTGTTGCATAGTTTCTTGAGGAATCTTATAACTCTCAGAAAGCACTTTCGTGCGCATGGCGAGATTATCTGTGCCAGTCATGGCACATACCATGACATTGCCAGGCGGATCATGATCAGTATAGTTCTCAAGAATATTATAGAGAACTGGCGGCTTTTCCTTTTTCATCGGTCGTTTTTTAACTTTATACATCGCCCTTGCTCCTTATTGTTGATCATCTCACTTAAACATTTGACATGTTCCGTAAGGCTGAACTAGTTCTTTATAGTTTCAATGATAGTGTCTTGCCGTATCGAAACCCATAATGGTAGAAAATATTCCTGACTGTTCAACATATCGTTACTACCTCAGGATTCTTCCTCACCTATGTCCAAAGACGCATTGCTTAAGGCCTTTCACGACCTAGAAGCCTTCAAATGGAACACACAAGAAGGCTTCCGTTTGGCGTCAGGAAAAACCAGCCCTTACTATGTGGACTGCCGTATTGTATTGGCTCACCCCTACTCTCGTCACCTCATTGCCCAATTAGCCTTTGAACGGCTCAAAGACCAGGATTTCCAATTAATTGGCGGGTTGGAAATTGGTGCAATCCCTCTTGCCACGAGTATTTCAGATTGTGCATTTTCGGCCAACCCTCAACAAGAATGGCGTACCTTCGTAGTTCGCAAACAACCCAAAGACCATGGCTTGGGTAAATTGATTGAAGGAACATTCAAAGAAGGGGAACGGGCTGTCGTGGTAGATGATGTCCTCACGACTGGAGGTTCACTCCTCAAAGCTACAGCTGCCGCTCGCAATCAAGGCCTACAGGTTCAGTATGCATTTGTCATCGTGAATCGATCTGAAACCGAACGACACGACCAGCTCACTCAGGAAGGATTGACGCTTCTCTCGCTTCTCTCACTAGATGATTTAAAACAGACAGCTCCTTCCTCTGCATAAAGTCTAGGACAGTGTCCAAGCAGAATCTGCACGAGTACCCATGCTTGACCCTGTCTTTCATAGGGACATACAATTTTATTAGGCAATGATTGACATTGCCTTGGCACTTTTGGATGATCCCATGCCCCTTCACAAAGGAGTGAAATAATGACACGCATAGCCTTTTCTAGCTTTCTTCTCCTTTTGGCTTTCTTGGTTTCAGCGCCAAACCCAGCCTATGCCGAACCCTATCTGTTAACAGTTCAACAATTAAAAGCCAGCATGGACAAGGCGTCTCAACCCAGTCAAAAAGGCTTTATTCTGGTAGATGTACGTTCACCTGATGAACACCAGGGAGGATTTATCCCTGGCACCGATTTCAACATTGATTTTCGGGATATACAAAACCGGCATCAGGAGCTAGAAGCTCAGCTCGATAGCCACGTGGTGGTATATTGCCAATCGGGTCATCGCAGTAATATCGCCGCCGAAACGCTGATGAGCTTAGGGTATAAAAACGTCTACAATGTGGAAGGGAGCATGAACGCTTGGGCAGACGCCCAGTATCCGATTCAACATCCTCGATGAAGCGTGTTGTGAATAAGGATTTACAGATCTGCAGAATCTGTGACTGTGGAAAAAATTGCCTCAAATTGCTGATGCATCTCTCGAAAAGCCTCCAACAAATTTGGGTCAAAATGTGTCGGCTTTGTTCGTGCATTTCCATTCAACATAATGTCAATGGTCTTTATATGAGAGAAGGAGGGCTTATAGGGCCGTTGGCTGCGCAATGCATCATATAAATCGCATAACATGACAATCCGCCCGGTGATAGGAATCGCTTTCCCTTTCAACCCACATGGATAACCGGTTCCATCCCACCGCTCATGATGGGTGAGCGCGACTTCTTTAGCCATTTCCATCAACGGAGAGGCTGAACCTTCTAGCAAGCTCGCACCAAGAAGTGGATGTTGCTTAATCAACTCCCATTCTTCATCAGTCAACGGTCCCTGCTTCCCCAACACAGCATCAGGCACCCCAATCTTTCCCACATCATGCATCGGCGCAATGGCAAATAACCTCTGCGCACGAATCGCGTCCCACCCGATTGTTAGGGCCATCGACTTTGCATAGTGGCTTAACCGCTCAATATGAGCACCGGTTTCCTCATCCTTATACCGCGAAGCCCGAGCCAGACGGAGCATCGTATCAGTATAGGCTTGTTCTAACTCCGTATTTTTCTTCTGTTCCACCTTTAACGCCACTTTTAAGTCAGTGGCATAAGTCAAGAGCTGGGCATGAGTCTGTTTAAGTTGTTGAGATTTTTGCTCTTCTTGTTTCAGCAGGATTTTCAGGTCTTTTGCATAGACTAATGACTGCGAATGAGCGGCTTGCAGTTGTTTTCTAGCCACCTTTGCGTCCAAAGGGATGGCCGCCTTTTTCGGAGAACTGCCCAGACCACTTCCTTTTGATTGTGAAGATTTTGCTCTCATTCCGCCAGAACCGCGTTGACCGTGTTGATCAATTCAAGAGGGCTAAAAGGTTTTACTAAATAGCCAGCCAAGGCCAGTGAGGCCATGTGTTCGCGATCCTCATGTCCGCTTCTCGCGGTAAGCATAATGACTGGGATGAGAGAGGTTGCCGAATCTTGACGAAGGTGGTTCACTACCTCAGAACCTGTTAACTCTGGCATCATCCAGTCAAGGATGAGTAAGTCTGGCTGACATTGTTGAATAGTGACAAGGGCTTGAGCCCCATCAGCTGCGGAAAGAATTCGGTAGGAAGGGTGTTCTAGCGTAACCTGCACCAAAAGCCTGAGATCTTCATCATCATCAGCTATCACAATCGTTTTGACTGAAGTACTCATAGGCACCTTAGGCTCTAGGTCCGCTAGGTTTACTCAGAGAATATCTAGTTCATGTTTAGCAATATCATCCTCCTTGATGAAATCAGCATTGCAACCAGTCGTATCATTGGCTTCTTCAAACGGTTCTTCCAATGATATGGCTTGCCACATTCGCGCATCCACTTTCCTTGCAACCGTAATAAACCCTGAATGAGCCACCATCCGATGATCCGGACGGACACTGCGACCCCTCACATTCCATGTTCGAAGAAGTGTTTCAAAATTTTGGACAAGCGTGAAAACCTTAGCCTCTTCCAAGGCCTGCACGGTTTGCATCATTTGTGGAACGGTCGGGACATAACTCAAATAGACGCCACCCACTCTCAAAGCTTTGGCAGCATGTGAAACCACTTGCCAGGGCTCCGGGATATCCAGAACCACTCGATCAAAAAGCCACGGGGTCGGACCTTCTCCAACCTCGATCCCCTCATAGGCATCACGAATGTGCAAAAAATGATTCGGGACTTTTCCCATAAACCGCTCAATATTTTTCTGTGCCGTTGCCGCAAAATCTTCACGCAGTTCATAACTCACCACACAACCTCGATCACCAACGGCTCGCAACAACGCCATCGAGAGCGCTCCAGACCCCACACCCGCCTCGAAAACCCTGGCACCAGGATAGACATCCGCCCACATAGGAATAATGGCCAGGTCTTTCGGATAGATGACCTGCGCACCTCGAGGCATTTTCAAAGAATATTCAGCCAGGGTTGGATGAATAGCAATCATGATTTTATAAGGAGATAACTCCACCGTAGTACCATCAGGCTTACCAATAATCGAATCATGGGAAATGCGATCACCACTATGTTGAAAGACCTCTCCGGCTTTTAACGTCAGGGCATAGTGACGCTCTTTTTTATCAATGAGATGAATACGTTCGCCAGGTTGAAAATATTTCATAGGTGCGCATTCTACCAGTGGGGATTCATCCGTCGATACCCTTCAATATAAGGGCTTCATTCCTGAATGAAAAATACCTGCTGCCAACCAACGTTTCTTGACACCCCTTGATATCAGACGTATGATTAATTTGCTATTTATTCCATCCAATCATTGTCTACCTATCCCAATATTGCCTTCAGCTATTTCATGTTCCCACGACTGTGAACGTTTTTGATTAACCACTTTTGTTAATTTACTTCCCACATCCACTATGAAACGGTTATTTACAGTCATTGGCCTCGGACGTTTTGGATATAGCGTGGCCCAAACGATGGTTGAAAAAGGTTGCGAAGTGCTAGCCATCGACAAGGATGAGGAACGAATTCAAGCAATTAGCGATATTGCCACATTTGCAGTCCAGTGCGACGCTACCGATGAACGGGCGTTGAAAGCTGTGAGTGCACAGAATGTCGATGTGGCTGTGGTGAGCATTGGGGAGAACATTGAAGCCAGCATTCTCATCGTCCAAACTCTCAAAGAAATGGGCGTTAAGTCTATCGTGGCTAAGGCCGTCGCTCCCATTCAAGGGAAAATTCTCATGAACCTGGGTGTGGATGAAGTCATTTACCCGGAACGGGATGCCGCCATTCGGTTGGCACATCGGTTGGTTTCCCCTGGAGTCATTGAATATTTGGAACTCTCTCCAGGCTATAGTGTGGAAGAAGTCGCTGTCTCTGAAACCCTTTCAGGGTTAAGTTTGGAAGAAATTAAATTGCGAGGCCAACATAATCTCAATATTATTGGCATTAAAAAACAGGTCAGTCGAATGGTCAAAGGACAAATCACATCTGAAGAAACTTTTAATTTCACCCCCAAGCCCGATGATGTTGTCGATAAAGGAGACGTCCTTGTCATGATTGGACAAGAAATCGACTTAGACCGTTTTTGCAATGACGTGTAAGAAATTTAACGCACCTGTCAATTCCCTCCTCAAATTCTGCTTACTGTAGACAATTTTCTCTCTTAATACCCCAACTTTTCCCCTGGACCTATCCAGAGAATGGATCTTTTTGCCGATCTAGATAGGGACCCTATTTTGATCAAAAAGTTTGTGGCAAGGAATATCCTTAGTTTTTCAAATATTTCAAATATTTATAAGAACAAAATACATCAATATCATCCAATACAAATAAACTCCTACTGACATGTGTTTGCTAAGAAATTGAATGATTTCATACGAACGCTACCCATTCAACGAATCTCCTGGCTTGATTATTGCTGAGGTAGGATTTATCTCAAGAGGAGACCACATGTTGGAGTTGTCTAAACATTCTAAGGAAGGAATTCGTTAGGAACTCACTATGAAATTTCAAAGCGTCATGGAACATCCCCAAGAAACCGAGACAGAGAGCAGAGCGCAGAAAACCACTGACTCTAAAGCTACGATTAAACCATACAACCCTGCATTAGAGTCCTTGTACTTCAAATCCTTTGGCAGCCGTCCGCTGTTGAATAAGGACTCCGAGATTGTCTTGGCTAAAGAGATTGATGAGGCTTCTCGCGCCATTCGCCAGACTGTCAAACAAGGGCTTCAACTCTCTCAAGGCCTCAAGAAATGTCCTGAAAAAGATGAAACGATTTCTGTCCTTAAAGAAACCTTAGAGCTAAATGGCCTGTCTTCACCCGTGATTGAAAAACTCAGGTCCACTTTGATCGCCATAGGGGAATCCCTTCCAGAACAGCAAGACAAAGTTCAAACACTCTGTCAGCAATTACACAAGTCAAAATATCAATTGGAAAAAGCCAAATCTGAACTGGTTCAACGAAATCTCCGCTTAGTTGTTGATATCGCCAAACGATATACCGGTCATGGGCTGGCATTTTTAGATCTGGTGCAGGAAGGGAATATCGGACTCATGAAAGCAGCTGAACGCTTTCAATACAAGAAAGGTTTTAAATTCAGCACCTATGCTACCTGGTGGATCCGCCAAGGGATTACAAGAGCTTTAGCTGATCAATCTCGGACAATCCGGGTTCCAGTGCATCTCAATGAAATTTCGAACAAAATTGCGCGAACATCTAAACGGTTAACCCAGAGCCTGGCTCGCCCTGCACAAATCGAAGATATTGGTGATGCCCTTGACCTCAGTCGAGAAAAAGTCCATGAAACCATGCAAGCATTTCAAGATCCCATCTCGCTAGAAACGCCCGTCGGCGAAGGGGACACCTTTCTCACTGATTTTATTCCAGATCAAAACACCATCACGCCAGATGGTCCGGTTTCCCGGCAAGAAACCAATCACCAGGTTCAACGGATTTTAGATTCGTTAACCCCTAGAGAGCAGATGGTGATCCGATTACGTTTTGGGATTGGACAGGACGAGCCCTGGACATTGGAAGAAGTGGGACAAAGTATGGCAGTGACTCGTGAACGCGTACGTCAAATCGAGGCCAAAGCGCTGCAAAAATTAAAAGAGCCCGCTATGAAAGATATGCTCGCCGCCATCAAATAATTGCATTTTCCCATCATAATTCCCTAAAAATTTTGCCCCAGGTTGTCTCTATCAGCTTATCTTGTGCAGGGAACTCACTCTTTTCTTATTCAGAAACCTTGTCAGGGTACTAGCATTCTCTTTAGCATAGGAGAGACAACATGTTTTCCTAAAAATCACCTAAGGAATCATATTCCATGCCCATTGATCCAATACAGACTCTTCGGAATGAATATCGTCTGCACTTGCAAGCCTTTTATACCCATTTCAACCTCGCACCGCCCTACCATAGCATCGAAAAAGCGGTACAACATTTATCCAACACTCTAAGAACAAAATCTCAACCCGTTCTTCAATCATTACTAACTGATCCTCAAAAAAAATGGCCCTTATATGAGCAAATTTTTGAGGCCTCGGGGTTACCCAGAAAGCATCGAGGGATAATTACCAAAGTCGCAAAAACCTCTCTGCATGAACAGGGAAAATATAATTTTCTACGATTCTTAAGAGTTTTTACTGATTCTCATTCGTCAAGTCCGTGCTAAAGAGGTATTCAGACTTTGTAACCTATTCGTCCGATTACAGAAAAACCCTCATAAAAATTATTCGATAAAAAAATACAGATGTTGTCTTCCTGCAACACCTAAAATTCAATATCTGGAGGATTTATTAAAAAAGCATAGCTTTTCTGAAAAGTTTCTACGAGTATGAATTTTGCAGACCCAATAAAAGAATTTTTCCTTTTCTAATTTTTTTTATCATTACTGCATTCATGCGCCAACAACAAACGCTTACTAAGTCTGCCTTTTTATCTGGCATAGGTCTTCACTCAGGCAGCCTTACTTCTATTGCCATTCATCCGGCTCCCGTCAACACTGGCGTGATATTCGTTAAACATATAGGTAATCAGATTGCCTCTTGCCCAGCTACCATTCAACAGTTAGGTCAAACTGATCACTGCACCACATTGCAGTCCGGTGATTTTCTCATTCAAACCGTTGAACATGTCCTGGCCGCATTAGCAGGACTCGAAATTGATAACGCATATGTCGAAATACAGGGTCATGAAATTCCGGCCGCAGATGGCAGTGCGACTCCCTTTGTCGAAATCTTACTAGATTGCGGAATCCTTCCCCAGGAAGAAGCCCGTAGCTATATCAAAATTATTCAACCGATTCAGGTGGAAGATGGGCAGCGATCTATAGCAGTCCTACCATCGGCTCTTCCCCGAATTAGTTATTTCATCGACTTCCCTCATCCAATGATTCAACAACAAGACTATCAACATTCTGCCACTCCTCAAGAATTCATCAAGAACATCGCCGCCGCTCGCACCTTTGCCTTCAGACAAGAAATCGAATTTCTCTGGTCACGCGGCCTTGGCTTAGGCGGGTCGTTGCATAATACCATCGTGTTTTCCGAATCTGGATTAGTGAATGAAGATGAATTACGTTTCCCAAATGAATGTGTCCGGCACAAAGTGCTGGACCTCATTGGCGATCTTTCTCTTATAGGCTCCCCCATCATTGGACATTTTCAGGCCAAACGGACTGGACATCTCCTCCATACCCAACTCGTTCAAGCTATTTTAGACAATCCGGATAAATGGATTATTCTCAACGCTGGGAAAGCCGACAAATCTGCCATCCTTAATCGCTCCACAGCTCCATCCAACGCACCATCCCTCCCCGAACTTCAACCAGCCTTTCTGTCTATCTAATTTACACTCGACATTAATCCTTATCCTGTTCTGTCCAGGGTGGCTAAATATCGTAAAAATGCCTTTTATCCAGATTGCCTCCGCCAAACAGCCGTGGTACCGTTGCCTTCTCATGATTCTGTTTCGCACCTCCCCAAACACCATTAGATCCTACAGCGGAATATTGATATGGACACATATCTTTGCATTCTTGGCCTTATCAGGCATCGCAAACAGCGGTACCCCTATCGAACAAGACCCCAATGGCTTTTTTGATATCCAGTGGGGAACCCCATTATCGGATAGAACAGACCTGAAAGAAATTGATGTAGCCAACACCCTGCATGTCTATACATTGAAAGAAGGATCCCCTCAGCTTGAGGGAATTCCTCTGGATTCCGTGAAACTTTATGGCATCGATGATCAATATACTCGAGCACTCTTCCACTACAAAGGTGCTGCAACACACCAATCATTATTAACACATTTAGAGCAAAAATTTGGAAAAAGAAACCCCTTTCATGGCGGCAGGATGCAAGGGCTCAATCAACAATACACCTGGCGCGGACCCGACACAGAAATTTCCATCACCTACCATGGCTTTCGCGAACGCGGTTTTCTCATCGCCGAAAGCCGCGTCTTGGCACCACGATTTCTTGACGTCCATGGGGATGACTCTTTTTAACCTCGTCTCACAATACCAGGATTTTTCAAACAACCCATCCAGATAGCCACTATCTCATCGCCAATTCAGACTCTCAAATATTTACTCTATTCTAACTATCTCACTCCACACACTCTATATTGCCATCACTAAAAGAGGGGACTGCCCATGCGATGTCATGAAGTGGACTATGAAATCATTGGTGATGACTTGCAAATGATTGAAGTCGAACTGGATCCTGGAGAAACTGTTGTCGCCGAAGCCGGCGCCATGAATTATATGGAAGACGGAACCACGTTTGAGTCAAAAATGGGGGATGGGTCCAAACCAGACGAAGGCTTTATGGACAAGCTCTTTGGGGCAGGAAAACGCATGATTTCTGGGGAAAGCCCCTTTATGACACATTTTACTAATCAAGAACAGGGAAAAAAGCGAGTGGCCTTTGCTACACCCTATCCCGAACAATTGTTCTAATGAATATGGCCCAACTTGGCGAGTTATAGTTGAAAGTAGTGTTTGGATGAGTTGAAAAGACGCGGCGTCTCGGGTTGAAATGGGTGTTGCAAGACATCCTTCAATCAACCACCAATAAGGAGAGACGCCACGATGCCAGAGCGTAGCAAAACACACTCAGAAGAACCAGTGAGCCGGGATCTGTTAACCGAGTTGCTCCGAACCGGGGCTCGGCAGCTCCTGGCCCAGGCCTTGGAGGCCGAGCGAGCCGAATTATTGGCGCAGTATGCAGATCAACAGGATGAGCAGGGGCGAGCGATTGTCGTCGGCAATGGGCATCAGCCGGAACGAGACATTCAAACCGGCCTTGGCCCAGTGGCCGTCCAGGTTCCGAAGGTGCGGAGTCGTCAGGGGGCACCAATCAGCTTTCACTCAGCGTTGGTCCCACCGTATGTCCGGAAATCAGCCACACTGGATGCCGCAATTCCGTGGCTCTATTTGAAAGGGATTTCGACGGGGGAGATGCAGTCGGCCTTGGAAGCGTTAGTGGGCTCTGAGGCCAAGGGGCTTTCTGCGAGTACCGTCGCACGGCTCAAGCAGACCTGGCGAGACGAGTATCACACGTGGCGCCAGCAACGCCTGGATAAGGAGGAATGGGTGTATATCTGGGTGGATGGGATTTACAGTGGGCTCCGAGCTGAGCAGCAGCGGCTCTGTGCCCTCGTGGTGATTGGAGTAACCAGCACGGGCGAGAAACAGCTGTTAGCCATCGAAGATGGGGTCCGGGAGTCGACGCAGAGTTGGCGAGAAGTCCTGCTTCAGCTAAAGGCCCGTGGCATGAAGGCGCCCAGGGTCGCGGTTGGCGATGGAGCCTTAGGCTTCTGGGGCGCCTTGGAGGAAATTTATGCCACCACGCAGCAGCAACGGTGTTGGGTGCACAAGACCCGGAATGTGCTCAATGTCTTGCCCAAGAGTGTGCAGCCCAAGGCAAAACAGGCGTTGCATGAGATCTGGCAAGCGGCGACCAAAGCCGCTGCAACCCGCGCCTTTGATGTGTTTCTGGCGACCTATGAGACGAAGTACCCGAAGGCCACAGCGTGTCTAGAGAAAGATCGAGAGGCCTTGCTGACATTCTATGCGTTTCCGGCGGCACACTGGCAAAGTCTGCGTACCACCAACCCCATTGAATCAACCTTTGCCACCATTCGGCATCGGACCAAGCGAGCTAAGGGCTGTCTGACGCGAGATGGGATGTTACATATGATGTTCAAGTTGGGCCGCTGTGCGGAGAAAACCTGGCGACGGCTACGCGGTTTCAAGCAATTGGCTCAAGTTATGAAGGGTGTGCAATTTACCGATGGAATGGAAGTGATGACAAACGAACCCGTCGCCGCGTGAGCAACTCGTCAGACACCAGACTTGACAGTAACTCCAACTTGGCAGCCATATCACCTACTAAAAAAATGTTTTTTTATACGCGGCTCTCGGAACAAGTATCGACATTGCTTTCAACCGAAAACTTGGCAGAGGATTCTTTGGATGAGAAGGTTTTATACTCGAGCACTTGCAAGGGGATGAGATGGCGTCCATTCATGCTGGAGAGACCATCACTAAAAAAGAGCTCCAAGGTGAAATACTTCGAGTTGATACCGGATGTTTAGTTGCATTTACGTCCCATCTCTGTGTGATTCACAGAGATGGGTTCAATGTTCTCAGTTGTAAATCTACTTGATAATTAGGCAGCTGGATTCTTTCTTTGCCGAGATCATAATTCTAATGTGCATCCTCCCAATAGGGAGTCTGTTCACTGCGTTCAAAGTGTTTATCCATCGGTGTTCTGCCATTATGGGCCTCGTGTGGACGCTCCCAGTTATAATGGTGTTGCCATTCCCCCAAACGTTCCTTCAACGCATCATCACTTAAATCCATCGTTGAATAAAATTTATACTTATCCGTTTTGGAGCGCTCCACCATCCCATTTCAATAAGGAGATCTGAGCTTCACGGGTCGAAATTTGACGCCGTAGTCCATGAATGTCCGCTGTACTTTGACGGCAAAAAATTCACTCCCTCGATCGGTCTGTATACGGCTGATGGGAAACGGCATTTCCTCAACCGCTTGCTCGAGAAATTGCAGGGTATGGGCTGCAGGGCGACGCGGAAAGAGCGCCAAAACTCGATATCTGGTGCAATCATCGACTGCGGTATATTGGATTAACGTTGGCCCGATGTTACAGATATTCATCTGAACTCGATCACCAGGCAGCGGACGAGCATAGCGGGTAAAATCCTTTTTACGACGTTTTTTCACAACCGGTTTAACCCGATGGCGCTGAAGCGTTTTATGAATAGTCGCGAGGGCTAAGAAGAGACCGTAAAGGCGCTTGAGTTCGTTTTGAATACACCTCGCCCCTAGGTATCGCTACTACCGTAGTTTCAAGATCAAACGTTCTTCCGTCGCTCCCACTTTGGTATGAGGAACGTAGTTGGGCCGCCTACTGAGGCTCTTGAGTCCCTCTCCTCCAGAGGCCGCATAACGAGTGGCCCATTTTCGTAGAGTTGGACGCGAAATGCCACAGCGCCGACACACATACCCGGTATCTTTAGTCTATTGATAGAGTTTCACCTACCCAAGTCTCATCTGAATGTCTTTGGTCACAATCTCTTATCATCATTGAAACGATGTCTATGAATCACACACATAACACAAGACAGAACATGACATGACATGTGCAATGCCAAGAGATTTCATTTGCATCTAGAAAACTAAAGCACACATTCTGCACGAGTAGAAATAGTTTCCAACCCCAGCGCTTTAGCCACAACCATTCCCAATTCTGGGAATCCAATAGGTTTATCAAGCACAGCAACCACACCCATTTTTAGAGATTGTTCCCGTTCCTCTGAAGTCACTCTCCCACTGTACATAATCATTGGAATATCACAAAGATGAAAACATTTTTTTTAACGAGAATAGAATTCTATCCCACCCATAACGGGCATCTGGTTGTCCGAAATAATTAAATCTACAGTCTGTCCCGCATCGAAGAAACCTAAAGCTTCAACCCCGTTAGCGGCTTCAGCACACCAATACCCCTCGAGTTCAAAAAAAGCCTTAAGCGCTTGTCGTAAAATGGGAAAGTCTTCAACTATAAGAATTCGTTTCATCTTGCAATAATTTTGGTTTTAATCATTCATATTCGGAAATGATCAAGAGAATGTTCTATCAGAAATCCGTAATACTTAGATTTCATTGAGATGCGACACGGCAGACTTGGCATGACCAGTTGCCACATCCGCATGCCCAGCTTTGCCATGGGCAATCGCTTCGCCTAACTCAGTAATCCCTGCATCCAAGTGAGGATTTGCCATCTCTTTTCCAGCTGCTTGCGCATGTTGGAGAGAGACTTCCGCATGGGTCACAATTGCATCAGCATGGCCCATACCACCATGTTCAACAGCTTCCTGTGCATGAGCAATCGCTTCTGTCACATGCGGGTTAGGTGCCCCCTTGTCGGTAGTAGAGTAACTGGCACATCCAACCACAAGCATTCCAAATAGAACCATAACCCAAAGACCGGTTTTCCACTGAACCTTGTACATACTGACCTCCTTAGTACATTGAATAAAAACAATATATTTTCTTCCTACAGTGGTGGTATCATAGTTCAACTTACTTTGTAAAGTTTTTTATGTTAAAAGTAATGTAATTAATTTCATATCATGTTTTAAAGTATTCCTGGTATAAATTGATTTCTATTCACAAGAGAAACCCCATACATGTTCCAACAATTTGAATCCCGCCAAGAACAAGTCCTGTCTCTTCTTCAGCAACATAAATCTGGGCTCACAATTGATGACCTCGTCACCCTCCTAGAAATTTCCCGCACCGCGGTCAATCAGCATATGGTGAATTTGGAACGAGATGGCATGATAAAAAAAGCGGTTCAACAGAAAAGTACTGGGGGGCGTCCTGGCTGGACCTATCAGATCACAGATAAGGGAATTAACTGCCTTCCCAAGCAATATTCTTGGTTTTCCGAATTGCTTCTGGATACGCTCAAGGAGGAATTCGGCAGCAAGCAACTGGAAAACTACGTCAAAAAAGTTGCCGCCTCGCTCATTCCCCAACTTCGGGCACAATTAAAAGGTCAAGATGTAAAGGATCATGTACAACAGGTTGCAGATCTCCTCCAAAACCTCGGCTATCAGGCACACACGGAACCCACCTCGTCAGATAAAGAACTGCCAGTCCTTACTGCACATAATTGTGTCTACCATGATCTAGCCATCAAACACCCAGAAGTCTGCGCTTTTGATGTGGCCTTACTCGAACAGCTCATCAACCATAAAGTCGAGCAACAAGAATGCATGGCCAAAGGCGGCCACACTTGCCGCTTCGCCTTTTCCCCAGACTAATGCCATAGGGCACACATTCCACCAAACACCGCCCCTCTGCCAAAAATCAAACTTTCAATCAGCATGCAGCGCTTCGACGGGATCGATGTGAATGGCGCGGCGAGCAGGCGCGACACCAGACAAGAGTCCAGTGCCAATAGCTACAAGCAATCCAATAACCAAATAGTGCTCATCCACGAAGATGGGTAAGCCAGGAAGGACAAACGTTAAGATAAAAACGCCCGCTATTCCAAGGAAGATTCCGAGTACCCCTCCCAAGATTGCAAGCATCACCGATTCGCCTAAAAAAACAGAAAAAATTTGCCGAGGCTGAGCCCCCATGGCTCGCAACAACCCAATTTCCGAGACACGTTCGCCTACCGATATCCACATCATCGTCACAATGCCTAGTGCTCCCACAACAAGGGAGATTCCTGCTATTCCTGCTGCAGCTAAGGTCACTATTCGCATGATTTCATCTAAGGACTCCAACATGGCCGCCTGCGTGGTAATACTAAAATCCTCGGTCCCATGATGGCGATCGATTAAGATGCGGCGAACCGCCTCTACGATGCGATCCACCATATGCGCCGATTGATACGCCACATCAATTTCCATGAGTTCGGCCATGTTAAACATCCGCATGGCATTGGCCACTGGCACGTACACCGCATCATCTAAATCATAACCTAGAATTTGTCCCTTCGGAGCTAACACTCCTACCACACGAAACCGATATCCGGCGATACGAATAATTTCTCCCAGCGGGTTTTGGTCTCCAAAAAGTTCACGTTTCATTTTTGGACCGAGCACGGTCACCGAGGTCAATCGATGCACATCTCCTCTTGGTAAAAATTCGCCTTGACCAACCGTAAAATGCCACACTCCCGGCATGGCCCCGGTTACGCCAAACACATTGACACTTCGACACTTTCCTTCTGCTTCCACTCGCCCTGTGCCCATGGCCATTGGCACCACATCCTGTACACCTGGGATACGCGATAAGGCCTCCGCATCCTCTAAGGTGAGTTGATGCGTCGTCCCACCTAAGATACCGGGGATGCCCAGCGTCTTCGTTTTTCCTGGGTTCACCGCTAAAATATTGGTACCAAATTGAGTAAATTGCGCTAAGACAAAATAGCGCGTGCCTTCTCCGATGGCGGTTAACAGGACAACTGCAGCGACTCCAATAGCAATGCCTATGAGAGAAAGAATAGACCGGAGGCGATGCGCCCACACCGCTCCACCCGCAAATCGTATGAGGTCTAAAACTTTCATCGTTCCAGGACTATCGCCGTTGTAACGCCATCATTGGATCAAGCTTGGCCGCCCGTCGAGCAGGGACCACTCCGAAGATTCCACCCAAGATCATCGCCATTCCTAGCGCTCCCCCCACAGCCCATGCCGGAGGAGAGGCTGGGACATCAGGATACCACCACGTCAAGGCATGGACTCCGCCTAATCCGATGACAAGCCCGACGATTCCTCCAAGTCCTGCTAACATCACGGCTTCTACCAAAAAGACCCCAAGAATATTTCCGCGAGTCGCTCCCAGAGCTCGGAGTAAACCAATCTCTTCTGTTCGCTCCGAGACCGTGACCAGCATCACATTCATGATGCCGATTCCTGCGACGGTCAAAGAAATGGCGCCAATGGCCACCAGCACTAAGGTCAGCGTTTGTAAAATCGACGAAAATGTGGAAATAACCGATTGCTGCGTAATACAGGTGACGTCTTCTTCATTATGCCGCTCACGTAGAACAGCAAGGACTTGATCGCAGGCACCATCTAAATCTTTTGGAGACCGCACTTTCAGAATGATTCGGAAGAGAGACGACCGGTTAAACATCTTCATGCCCGTCGCGACCGGAACAATAACCACCTCATCCATCTTAAACCCCAATTGCTTACCAATCTCATCCAGCACACCAATCACACGCATTCGCCATTCGCCGACTCGAATGACCTGTCCTACGGCCTGTTGTCCGGGAAATAATTCTCGAGCCACGGTATGCCCGATCACGGCTACGGGCGCTCCCCGCGTGACCTCACTAGTCGGGAGAAATTGTCCTTGAGCCACCTGAAGTTCCCGTGCCTGCAAAAATTCAGGAGCGCTGCCGATGACCGCCACCTGTCGCCGACGTTCACTAAAGCTCACCGTTTCAGTTCCCATTGAGACGGGCACAATATATTGAGCTGAATGAATCGTTCGTCGAAGAGCTAACAGATCTTGAAGGGTTAGATCATTAGGTATCCCACCCATCCCTGGGATCGTGCCAGTGGTTTCGGTTTTTCCAGGGAGCACCGTCAAAAGATTACTGCCTATTGAGGTAAATTCTTGAATCACATACCGTCTGGCGCCTTCTCCTAGTGCAGTCAACGCCACCACTGCTGCTACACCGACGGCCACACCAATCACGCTAAGCGTTGCCCGCAACCGATGGCCCGCTATGGCCGACCAGGCTAAAGACATCAAGTCCCACAACATCATCCGTTTTCCTCAGTTGTTTTGTTGTATAGTGTTTTAACTTGTAGGTGGGTTTTCACGCTCATCCTCACCCTTGTTTCCTCTTCAGAATCAAGCCCGCAAGAGAGAGGGAACTTTAAGAGAAGCCCCCAGTTGAAAGTTAAACCGCTATATCGATAACTCGCAAAAAGGTTTGCAGTGGATTAGATCACACAATAATTGTTGCATTTTTATACATGATTGATACAATAACCATTGGATTAGATTTATTTTTTGATCATTGGAGGAAATCACATGCCAAATATCGAGTTGGGCGATCCCTATGAAGCCTATGTGAAGGGTCTGATTCACACTGGCCTCTATAGTACCTATGCGGAAGTCGTCAAGGATGCGCTTCGACTGCACATGAACCACGAAACACCTTCCAAGCGTATAGCGGTGATCAATGCCGCCTTAGCCGAAGGTGAAGCCGATATCAAAGCTGGGCGCGTCAAACCGTACAGTCCTGCATTGATTGACCAATTAACAGACGAAGTTTTACGTCACGATGGCTAAGAGAAAATATGCCATTCAGCTTTCGGAACGGGCACAAAAAGACTTCAAAGCCATTCAGCGCTATACGCTCACACACTACGGTGAGAAGCAAGTATTAAAATATTCGAAAATAATGAAAACAGGGCTTGAAAACATTGCGAAGAACCCTGCGTTGTGCGGACATTACCGCCCGGATATCCCAAAACACTACAAGTCGTATCAAATAGGCGAGCATAGTCTCATCTACCGCGTAGACAAAGACCAGATATTCATCGTTGCCATACTGCATGGAAGTATGGATTTTAGAAGCCAACTTCAATAAGACAAAGGCTCTTCTAGGTTAGGCTCCTTCTGCATCGCTGTTAACCCTACTAGGGTGCTTTAACTATCAAATACGCCTTTCACCCTCACCTCAACCTTGTCCTCTCTTCGAGACCAAGCCCTCAAAGGCGAGGGGCTTCTCCAGGCTAAGAACAGAGCTAAAAGCACGACGGATTCCTTATCATGTTTTGTGTACAAAGTATTCTAGGAAAAAGACATGGAGCCGGAAGACATCTCTGCGCCGCTCAACCGTTTCACAATTTGGCCATCGGCCAATACCAGAACTCGATTGGCGCGTCGCGCGAGGTCAACATCATGCGTCACCACAATCATCGTCAGCCCCTTGGCATTGAGTGCTTCCAAGAGGTCCATGATTTGATGCCCAGAATGCGTGTCCAAATTTCCTGTAGGTTCATCCGCCAGCAGGAGTGCCGGTTGCATAATCATGGCTCTGGCAATCACCACTCGTTGGCGCTGTCCAACCGACAACTGATTGGGCCGATGATGGACGCGATCTGACAACCCTACTGAGTCAAGAGCATCAGTTGCACGTTGTTGTCGTTCTGAGAAGGGAATGCCCGCAAACACCATGGGCAAGGCCACATTTCCCAGAGCGGTTAGGCGTGGGACAAGATGAAAGGATTGAAAGATGAATCCAATTTGCTGTTGACGAACATGACTGAGGGCTTGGTCGTCTAACTGGCTGACGTCTTTGCCATTGAATAGATAGGCGCCTTCACTAGGACGGAGTAAACACCCGATGATATTGAGTAAGGTCGACTTGCCAGATCCGGATGGCCCCACAATGGCCACATATTCTCCCGTTTGAATCTGCTCACTGGTGTCGTGCAGGGCAAAAATCGGCTGCCCTCCAACTTCGTACCACTTGGCAATATGTTGAAGTTCTATCACCGCTTGCCGGGGGTTGAACGCACCACAACTTGAAGACCCTCTTCCAATCCTTCTTGATCTAATGAAGTCACTACGTGATCATGTTCTGATAGTCCACTCAGGACCTCGACAAAATCCCAATTTCTCATGCCAACGTCGACGGATCGAATGGCGAGTCTCTCGTCCTCAACCACGAAAACCTTTTGGCCCTCAAACAAGGTAGAGGGTGGCACACGAAGAACATTCTTCTTCACTGCCAGAATGACTTCCACATCGGCTGATGTCCCTGGTAGCAATGTAGACGCAAACACTGCATCGTCGAGTTCCACTTCTATTTCTACGGTCCGATTCTGTTCCTCAACATCCAAGACATAGGGCGCAAGATGCCGAACATGCCCGTCATAATGCTGCCCAGGAAATGGGTCAAGCGTGACACGTACAGGTTGTTCCTTGTGAATTTTGGATGAATCCACTTCATCCATGGGCGCACTGATATAAATAGAGGACGGATCGATTAAATCCAACACCGGTGGCACAGGCAACGCCGGAGGCGAAGGCGTCGTCCATTCCCCCACTTCAACATCTAATTCTGCGATGACTCCATCAAACGGTGCGGTCAAGATCGTTTTGGACAACTCCGCGTTGGCTTCATGAATGGCTGAACGCGCACGAGCAATTTCTGCATGCGTTTGTTTGCAGGAGACTTTGGTGGTCTGTGCTAAATTTTCATATTTATCCAGAAAGTCAGTGGAGACTAAATCACGCTCCTTTAATTGCTGATAGCGAAGATATTCTCGTTCTGAACGCGCGGCTTCCAAACAGGCCCGTTCTTTCTTCACCTTCACAACCGCCAACTCCTGCTTGGCCATTTGGACAGCCGCTCGTTGAGTGTCATCATGCAAGCGTAGGAGCACATCACCAGCATGCACACGCGCACCTTTTCTATGAGGAATCTCCGCAACTCGCCCTCCAATTTCTGGAGATAACTTAGCCCGCTGCCGAGCCTTTACTGTTCCCGCGCGTGAATTGGTGACGGTCTCTTCAACGGTTCCCCGTTCTACCGAGATCACCGACACGGCTATAGGGTCGGGAGTAAACACCCAAAACTTCAGGAAAGCTCCCAACCCCACCAGACCAAGGAGAATTCCTATGCGGATCATCCAACGTTTCATGACAACAGTTTATCAGATTGCCAAATTGTGCCAAAAATAAGTGGTGCTTTCTATCAAGAGAAGTCGCGCCATCATTCCCGTGCATACAGGAATCCAGAGCTCCATCTGCTTTTCTGAATACCCGCCTCCGCGGGTATGACAAAGAAAGGAAGAATGCAACACAAAAGGACACTAACCTAATCACATGGATTATGATAAAAAAATCCCCCAAGGATCAGTGAGACCCTTGAGGGAAATCCATTGACGATCTGAAACGACAATTCTAAAACGTATATGACGATGAACGTGGACGACGACCTGTATCATTTCGTCCATGCCGATCAGATTGCGGTCTCCTCGGACTTTTGCCATAACCGGGTCGGGCTTCTCGTGGACCTCTGCTATTACCATAGCCAGAACGTGGGGCACGAGTTGCCGCATGACTGGCAATCGGAGCCCGACTACCTGGAGCACGAGGCACAGTCTTTCCTAACAGCCGTTCAATCATTCGCAACGACCGATGATCCTCTCCGGTGACAAAACTCGTGGCCGACCCAATGGCCTTATTTCGTGCCGTTCGGCCAATGCGATGCACATAGTCTTCCGGCACAGTTGGTAAATCATAATTAATGACATGACGAATATTATCCACGTCCAATCCACGGGCAGCGATATCTGTGGCCACTAAGACTTCAAAGCGTCCGCGACGAAATCCCTCAAGAGCCGCTCGGCGCTGTGGAAGCCGACGCCCCGCATGTAACACTCCAGTGCGACACCCGACCTTTTCTAAGGTTTCGCCAATCCGATCTGCACGATGTTTGGTCCGGGTAAACACCAAAACAGATCCTTCGGTCTCTTTCAAAATTTTGAGTAAGAGAGACGTTTTCTCAGAATTATTGATGTGATGCACCGTATGCGTCACGCCTTCAGCTACCGTCGCAGATTTCGCGACTAAGGCTTTGACAGGATTGTTCAACGACATACGAGCTAAGTCATCCAAATTATCCGGCATGGTGGCAGAAAAAAGTAGGGTCTGACGTTTATTCGGTAAGGCTTCAATGATTTGATTCAATTGAGGCGCAAACCCCATATCCAACATACGATCGGCTTCATCTAACACCACAATACTGAGATGAGAAAACAAAATGGTCCCTTGCCACATGTGGTCTAATAATCGCCCGGGCGTGGCAATAATAATATCAGGACGCTGGCGTAACCCACGGACTTGCGCCTGCATATCGGCCCCCCCCACGACCGTGGTAGAAAAAATTCTGGATGACCGACCAAGTTTATCGACGGTTCCTTGTATTTGAAAGGCTAATTCTCGAGTGGGCGCTAAAATAAGCGCACGAGGCCTTCCTTTAGAGCCAGCAGCCAGCCGTTCAATGATTGGAACGACAAAGGCCGCTGTTTTACCAGTGCCCGTTTGTGCACATCCCAGTACATCATGCCCTTCTAAGGCTGGGGGAATGGCTTTGAGTTGAATGGGAGTTGGTTCTTTTAGTCCAGCCCGATCGAGGGTTTGAACGACACGCTCAGATACACCAAGTGCACCAAACTGAGACAACGCAGTTGCAGACATACTACTCTTCCTTTTGTTACAAGGATCGTATCTACAGGTATTCAGAAAACCGAGGGAAGCAGGTGGGAAGTCCGCTCCGAGCAGGATCTGGTCGCGATACGATCGCGAGGCCCGAAGTTTCTTGAGTGTTTACGCCGTCGGACCGAATCAGCATAAACAGAACACAGGGTACAGCACAATTTGAAAACTGTCAAATACTCGCCTAGACCATTCGCGACGGTCTTGCTGATCCACACAACTGAAAGGCTTCAACCATGAACAGCATTTATGACATCACATGCGAGCGCATCACTGGAGAAAGTCAGCCCCTTTCTGAGCATCAAGACAAAGTCCTGCTCATCGTGAACACCGCTTCGAAATGTGGGTTTACCCCACAATTTCAAGGACTGGAATCCCTCTACCAACAGTATCACGACCAAGGATTCGAAGTTTTAGGATTTCCCTGCAATCAATTTGGAAGCCAAGATCCGGGAAGTCATGAAGAAATTCACCAGTTCTGTCAAACCAATTACGGAGTCAGTTTTCCCATGTTTGCCAAAATTGAAGTAAATGGCCCCGATACCCATCCCCTGTATGAATATCTCAAAAAGCATGCCCCAGGACTGATGGGGTCAGAAGCCATTAAATGGAACTTCACGAAATTTCTTGTGGATCAATCAGGCAACGTCCAAGACCGCTTTGCTCCTACGACAAAGCCAGACACCATTGCTCCGGCCATTCAAAAACTCTTAGCCCCCAAAGTTACATGACGCATAGTGACATTGAGAAAATACTGCTATTGCCGTCACTAAAAATTTTTCATTTCTTAAAAAAACAGATGCACTTTCGACATCAAACCGACTACACTATACTTCGTGATCGCCAGAAGAACATGGGCTTCAACGATCAAAATATTCAAATACATGCATACACGCTTTTAACCATTCGGAAAGGGACTTGCACTCATGGCCGCTACACACACGCATTATGCTGAAGGACAATCAGGGGAACTGCATGGATACTCGGGAACAAATCCCCCAGAAGGAACGAAACCTCTTGTCGAAGCCGATGGCAAGACGCTTACACCTGATGGTCTGAAATTTTGTCAACAGCGGGGCTATCCATCTCCCATGGTTGAAACGTTAAGAGTGATACACGACCAATATCACGCACCAGCGGTTGGGGAAGCCATTGAAGCAGCAGCTCTCAACTCAGACCTTATGATCGAGAAACAAAACAAAACAAAAAAAATGTCAGAACGACTCCGGTTGGATTGGGAAAAACAGGACAAAGCTTTTAAAGCTAGCGTTGCTGCGGCGGCAAAAAAATAGTCCGGGCAAAATTTTTGCCTTCATACAGAAGTCCATAATCATACGTGCACACGGAGGAAGATGATGGGGAAAAGCCAGGACTCCAAAAAGGAAGCCAAAAAGAAGCCAGCCAAATCTTTAAAAGAAAAACGTGCCGAAAAAAAGGCAAAAAGATAGCTCCCTCAAACAACCCACCCTACTACTGAGAAAAGGCGATCCTCCTCTACTAGCGGTCACACCTCAGACAAGCTTTGAACCCTGACTAATTTCATACGGAGTCGGATAACCGAAGACACGCCCCAAATAGAAAGTTATTCTTTCGGCTGTGACCTTAAGGAACTTTTACATTTAGACGTATGAATTTTTGTCTGCACATGAACAATACGACATTGGAATTGATAGATTTAGATCGACCAGATGTTGCACCAATCTCTATCGATTTTGCCTCAGGGAAAACGGCCTATCGAAGAAAATATGGTCATGCGGGTGGTGAAGCCATTAGTAAAGCCGTTGGAATCAAAAAAGGCCATCGTCCCAATGTTGTGGATGCTACAGCTGGTTGGGGACGTGATGCATTCGTGCTCGCAACCCTGGGCTGTCGTGTACATATGATTGAACGATCTGAAGTGATCGCCAAACTCTTGGAAGATGGGTTACGTCGCGCTGGGCAAGATAAGAAGATTGGTACGACTGTTAAAGACAATCTCTCGCTCACTTGTGGGGAGAGTCAGAGAGAATTGCTCCATACTCCATTTGAACCTGAAGTCATTTATCTTGATCCTATGTTCCCCCATAGAGAAAAATCAGCGCTCGTCAAAAAGGATATGCAAATATTACAAGAAGTCGTCGGACCAGAGGAGGACGCGAACACATTACTCAACCTCGCCCGAACAGTAGCCACCAACCGGGTCGTCGTCAAACGCCCCGCCTACGCCAATTTCTTAGCCGAACTCACACCCAACACCTCAATCAAAATAAAAAAACACCGCTTCGACATCTACCTTGCAAACTTGGATTCAACTTCTAAGGACAACGGATAATAATCTCCCGGATCTGGCCCAGATTGCTGGCTGCTCGTCAATAGATGCTTGATAGACCCTAGGCATCAACTCCCTTCTCGCTTTAGCCTCGTTTTCTAACAACAAAGACCGGCAAAGAATTGTCCGCCCTTTTTCTCTCGATAAATATACTGATACATGCACTTGCAACTGAATGTCCGACAGTCTCCAGATATGACAAGTAAGAATTTGTGAAATTTCCATGGCTATGTAACTTATAAGAACCAAATAAACTTGATGGGCCATACCTACAAAGGCAGGATTCCCTTAAACCACCTGACTCCTCATTGATCAATACCTGCTCTCCACAGTTATGTGACGGTGCTCAATTTGCAGCAAGACTCGAATCTGAGACCGTCCTGTCCTAATTGGCAGCAGTCAGCTCAAGGGAATTCCTTCTTTGGTTGATAAAGAGCAATCCATGCAGCTAAAGCGTCTCTCCTACCGAACCGAGGTTGTAGATTGAACTCCTTTCAATTGAACTCAAGAAAGATTTTAAACATAAAATATAAGCTAGAATAATAGGTAATTAGGGCGTTTCGTAACCAATGTGTGCTAGAGAATGCGCATGGTTACAGGACGAAACCCGGTTTTTAGTTGTGCGGCCAACTTTTTGCGCGGGCGCAAGTGTATTTTTTGTGGTTCCTTCAAGGTTTTGCACACCAGCCGAGGCTATGTGAAATGCCAACTGTGTGGGAAGAGCAAAAGTCTAAGTCGCTTGCGCCGGGAGCTGACGATTCTTCAAGGGTTTTATCAGCTCCAACCGGCCTACCGATTGGCCCAGGATCTGGGCGTCGATGTCAAAGTCGTCACCCGCATTTATCAACGGATGCGGGAGGCCCTGTACCATTTGGCCGAACTGGAAGGTGGTAAATTGAAAGGCGAAATCGAATTGGCCGAGGCCTACTTTGGGGGACGACGCAAAGGCAAACGTGGTCGAGCGGCTGCGGGTAAAAGTGTCGTGTTTGGGCTCCTGGAGCGGGATTCCCGCGTCTACACCAAAGTCGTCGAGTCGGTGAGCGCCGAGGAACTGATGCGGCATATCCAAGCCAAAACTCGGAAGGGGGCCGTCTATTACACCGATGCGTTTCGGGGCTATCAATCCTTGAAACGATACGGGAAACATCATACGATCAACCATTCCAAAGCGTTTGTAAGTCGGCGACAACCACGGAATCATATTAACGGCATTGAGGGGTTTTGGAGCTACGCGAAACATATTCTGTCTCACTATCGTGGGGTGTCCAAATATTATTTTCCCATGTACTTGAAAGAAATCGAATATCGGTTTAAGCACCGTACGGAGAACTTGTTCAAACGGTTTCTCAAGATCTATTTTGGTTACGTTTCGCCCTAATTACCGAATAATATCTGCTATTGGCATTCAAAAAGAACAAACCGCTTAATACATAGCATAATATTGCTGGCTCAAATTCTGACACCTAAAAACTAGGCAGTTGCACTTCTCTTCGGATCTGATGAATTTCAAAAAAGATGCGGTGACATAAAATAACAACAAACTACAGACAATCCGTGCAGGCGCTACCATTACAAAAATAAAGAAAATGTGACAATGCCCTCACACCAACACTGTCAGAAAAAATGTCGGACTACGGCTATTTCCTCTATGAAGTTTTGCCTTTTTATTTAGAAGAAATTTTCTGCAACCCGTTGTTTTTTTTAATTTTACAAGAAGCACAACCATACCTATGCAATAAATTTTGATACTGGCATTGTGCTTGCTCTATTACCTTGGCATTACGGAACTTCATCAATGAAGCATCCAAGCCAACTTTTAATAAATAATGCAAAGGAGGATGTTATGACCAGATTAAAGAAAACAGTCTTAGCCACTACAACAGCTTTGGTTTTAGGATTTGGAGCCAATGCCCATGCCATTCTTACCGGTGAAATCCAGTTTGGAGGAACCATCGAACCTGGTACGGATTATACAACTTCCAATTATGTTGATTTTGCTAACTCTGGAAACGCCCTTGTTTCAGGACCATCAACTGGAAGCTTCTCTGGCATTCTTGATTTTGGAGACATTGTGACTTTTAACGACTTTGATTATGTTACCGACCTTCCAGTCATGCCCCTATGGAGCAGCTCCGCTGCAGACGGATCCTTCTCTTTTGTATTAGACAGCGTCACCGTTCTGGGAACCCCAACTCCCACTAGCCTGGACTTGATTGGACTCGGAACTTTGACAATGGATGGTGGTGACGCAACCACATATTCTTGGAGTTTGAGTACAGATTTAGCTCCTAGTGGCCAAATGATTGCTTTCTCTGCGACCCAAGCTCCTCCTGCTACTGTCCCAGAGCCAGGCACCATGATGCTGATGGGCAGTGGAATCGTGGGCTTAGGCCTCTGGAGACGGTTCAAGAAGTAATCTACGAATATGACCAAGCAAGCTTAACCAGCTTGAGCAAAAAAAAGCGGATGAGGAAATTTTCCTCATCCGCTTTTTTCGTCTTCCCTTACATCGTCACCAATAAAGTCCTCAAATATTAATATAGGTGTCAGGAACCATAATATAATTCGTCTATTAATCTCACTCACTTAATGAAGTTGTTGGACTTTAATGATTGACGAAAATCTAAAGAAACTCTGGAATCTATCCAGGAAGCAAGGACCTTAGCGGTCCGAAGGAAAAGTCTTGAAGCAGTTGAGTGAGACGACCATGAACTTTGTCTATGTTCAGGTAATGACGAAATTGAGAGAGTATCGATCCTTGCATGCGAGGCTGTCCAGGATCCAATTCCCAAGGATGGAGATACATGATGAGAGGCCGTCCTTGCTTCTCCACTCTTTGCAACAGTTTTTTCAAAAAAGCATAAGGAAAGAGCCTAAAATAGCCCCCTCCGGCAATTGGAAGTGTAAATCCAGCAATGTCGCACGTAGATGGTGGCACTTCAATAATGGGCCCTGAGTCTGTCTGTATGGTATGGATACTAGGATTGGCACCCGGAATTCCATAAAAATCATGCACAATAGGGACAATACTGGAGTCGTAGCGATAGCCTTCTTCAACCAGGATAGGTAAAGCCCATTCCGTTTCTTTAGTAATCGAAAAGGTTGGAGCACGATAACCTAAAACCGGTTGTCCTCCGATGTCCTCTAACAGCTTTTTCGCACGACTCACATCTTCTCGAAAGGTCTGAGGATTTTGTACGGTGATTAACTCATGGCCATACCCGTGAGAAGCTAATTCATGGCCAGCCTCCAGAATACGTTTGACAAGAGACTTGTTCCGCTCTGCCACCCAACCTAACACAAACATGGTGGCCTTTATCCCTCGCTGATCTAATACATCTAAAATTACTTGCGTATTTTGTACAACTCGACTGTCTTGGCTCTCCCAATGACGCCGACGCGCTGCACAATCGAAAGCCGCAACTTGAAAATGTTCTTCAATATCAAAGCTAATTCCATTCATCGGCTTTTCCCAACTTTCTACTATATATCCCTTATCTCGCCCCACTGCCTTGCAAAACAACGCGCACGGTTCTGAGTAAGATCTTCAGATCTAACCATAGTGATAAATTTTTGACATAATAGAGATCATACTGCAGCTTCACATGCGAATCTTCTAACGATGCTGCATATTGAAAACACGTTTGTGCCCATCCTGTAATGCCTGGTCGAACGGTATGCCGCAAATCATAATAGGGAATTTGCTTGCGAAGGTCTTGGACGAAATGAGGTCGTTCCGGTCGTGGCCCTACAAGACTCATTTCCCCTTTTAAGACATTAATAAATTGTGGAAGCTCATCTAATCGAAGCTTCCGCAACCAATACCCTAGCTTGGTCACCCGAGAATCTCCAAGCTGAGCCCATTTGACACCTTCTGATTCCGCATCCTGCCGCATAGAGCGAAATTTGAGCAAGACATACGGATAACCATGAAGTCCTACTCGAGTTTGCCGATAGAGAATCGGCCCGGGAGAGTCCAATTTTATAGCAAGCGCCACGACGCTCATTAACGGAACCAAAAAAACAAGCCCCAAGATAGCGCCAATCATATCTCCCATTCGCTTAAGCGCCATCACCACGGGTTTGCGCTTAAAGCCGGACGAGAAAATCAGGAAACTCGGTTTCAGTTCATCAATAGATAATCTGCCACATTCTTCCTCATACATTCTATGTCCATCAACGACTTCAAGCCCCATTGATTTTACATCTAATAGGGCATCTAATGGCATAGCTCCTCGCCTATCTTCAACACACACAGCAATACTATGCACCTGATGTTGTTCAGAAATTTCAAATAATTGGTCCACCGTACCTATGATGGGAGAGTTCACATTCTCAAGACTGACTCTCGGTTGGTCTCCAGCTAGCAAACCCACTACGTGATAGCGATGGGATCGATCATGGAGCAAGACTTCAGCTAAATCATAGGCTAATTTGCCATCACCCAAAATCAACACGCGTTTTTTAAACCCCACCCATTTGTGGGGAGTGGTTGTTCGCAACCCATTGGAGTTTGACATGATAAAAGGAGAAGAGTGGAGGTGAATGGCATTCATTCCGAACTGGTGAGAGCATAGGGTGCAGCATAGCCATGGCGAACATAATACGGAACACCATCAGACCACGCATCCGTAAGGACCAAACGCGTCGCATGGGAGCCCTGAAGCATCGCCGTGGCTTTCTGCACAACATCCTTGGGCGTCACCCCCGAACGTACTACCATTAACACAGTATCTGCCAGGCCGCTTAACACATTAATATCGGCAAGGGGTAGAATGGGGGGACCATCCAAAATGATGAACCGGTAACGAGCTCTGACCAAGTCTACCAGTGGCGCAAGATACTGCATTTTTGATAAGGCCACCGGGTTAGACTCCATATCTCCTACAGCCATGCACCATAAGGGCAGGCCAGGAATTTGCTGAAGACAATCTTCGAGTGGAGCCTCTCCAGCAAAATAATCCGCCACCCCGGGATAATGTGGAAGAACCAAAACATTGTGCAAATTTGGACATTTGTAGTCACAATCAATCACAAGAGTGGGTTCGTCTAAATCACGAGCTAAGGTAAAGGCAAGATTAGCCGCGGTTGAGGTCTTTCCTTCCCCTTTCATTGCACTGGATATTAAGGCGACGTTCCCCATTTGCCGTTCGCTCAACAAATCCAATCGCGTAGCTGCGACACGAAATTGCTCCGCTATCATCGACTGAGGACGCCATTTTGAGACTAAATTAAATTGGGGCGGGAAGTTGGATGCATTGGAAGCCTGGCGCTGAAACAGAGCCCTTCCTTTGCCTACTCCCTCCATACCCACGTAGTCGTCCATGCCGACTCCATGCCCATTCTTCCGGGACGATTCCACTTCACCCGACAACATTTTTACGGGATCGCCGTAGGCCATCTTAAAACTAGGAATGGTTGCCATCAGAGGAATTCCCAAGGAGACCTCAACATCATCGGAACGACGAAACGTGGGAGATAGCAACTCTAAAAGAAACGCCAATCCCAATCCCAATCCAGTACCACCCACGAAACCTGCCACGGCAATGAGATAACGCCCCAATCCCTCCGGTTTCGTAGGTAAATTTGCGGGATCTAAGATTCTGAATCGTTCCCCTTTTTGGCGTTTATCCAAATCCTCAGAAATACTCGCATTGATCCGCTTTTGATGGAGATGTTCGTAATTATTCCTCATATTGCCATAATCACGCTCAAGCGCTAATAATTCTTGTTCACGCTCAGGAGTCCGTTCAATGCGTCCTGCAAAATCAGCCATAGAAGCAGCAGTTCTTTTCAGCTGAGATCTCAATTGGGCCATTTGAATTTTGATTTCATTTCGCTCATTTTTGAGTTCTGCTAAATAGGGATCATAGCTTTCAATGACAGCTTCCTGACCTTGCTCACCTCGTTGGGCCAATTCCTTTTCAAGATGTTGAATCTGAAATTTTAAGGAAATGACATCAGGATAAGCTTCTGTAAATTCACCAGATAATTTCTTCAACTCATTTTTGAGCTCAGCCAATTTTAGAAGAGATGGGTCCCCCATCACTCCACCTGCCTGATCTTGAGCGAGAGATGGGTTGGCAACATAATCATTAATCGACTTTTGCAATAACTCTAAACGAGGATTGAGAGCATTCAGTGACTCTTGAATGCTATTCTTCTCTAACTGCAAGCGATCAAGCGATCGAAGATTTGCATCCAACTGGCCTGGCAATTCTCCCAAATATCGTTTTTTATACTCAGACAACACCGCTTCTTTTTCATCTAATTGCTGTTTCGCCTCGAGAAGCTCCTGCTCCAAAAATTCCCCAGCGCCTTCAATAAATTGCTCTCGCAACTTAATATTTCCATCAATATATTGTGAGGCCAATTTTGCAGTAACCTTCATCGCCATCATAGGATTTTCATGGGCATAGGAAATGGTGAGAGCTTCGAGTTGGCCTCGGCTACCCCCCTTCGTAGTTATTTCCACTGTTATTCGAAGAGCTTCAATAACAGGCTCATAGCCTTCGGCCTTGATTATATCTGGTGATAGTTGAAATTCATCAATCACCTTTTGCAAGTTTGTCCGACTGAGCACTTGTTGCGTGATTGTGGAAACCCGCTCTGCAGTACTCCCCCCCACAACATCCGGCACATAGTCTTTATGAATCTTTTGTTGCTCAACAAGAATAATAGTACTTGATCGGTAAAGATCTTTTTTCAGCCAAGCTAAGGTCCCACCAACGATAATACCTAAAATGACAAAAATAATGATGAGCCATTTTCGCCTACGGATGATCTCCAAAAAATCTTTAGCATAATCGAGATAAACAACCGCTTGATTTTTTTCTGACTGCGGCACATTTTTGGGATATGTGGAGTCCACCATTTCTCCTAATACACGTGTCTAGATAAATGAAATAAAGAGTAGAGAAAAAATTTCAACCATTTACACCACACTAAAAACGCCTTAACCAACCATCAGGGAACCACAATCGTATCTCCAGATTTCAAGGTAATGTTATAAACCCCGCCTTCATCAGATATGAGATCATCGTATCGAAGAGGAATACGAAGCTCTTTACTCTCCCCTTCCCCATCAATAACGTTTCGCACAACATGCAAATCATTTCTTGAGGCAAATTGGGTAAATCCGCCTGCAAGAGATAGCGCTTGCAAGATGGTTGTATAGGACTTCAATGGCAGTTTTCCCGGCGTATTTACTTCCCCAACAACGAACACGTAATAGCTATTCACCTCGACAACGTTGACGGAAACCGATGGATTTTCTTTGTACGCCTTAAAACGTTCAGCAATATCACCAGCCAATTGATCCGCTGTCAGACCACTAGCAGGAACATCTCCGATAAGCGGGAGAGACACTTTTCCATCAGGACGAATAACCACCTGTCTCGATAGATCTGGATTTTTCCACACCACCACTTCAATGACATCTTCAGGTCCTAACACAAACCCTTCTGCTGGAGGCCCCGGAGGAATAATCACGACCGGCTTAAAACATCCACTAACCATTACTATTGAAATTGCACATATTAGAAAAAGGAATTTGTTCACGAAATGAGTTATCACCATAATTCTCCGTGGGGTCAAGAGTATCTCATAGTTTTAAGGAAGCAGTACCATCGTCTCAGAAGGCACAACCAACGTATCTCCAGGTTTCAGTACAACATTTTCTGCACCCCGTAAAATAATGTCGTCATAACTCACCACAAGCTTTTTGGGGGCCTCGCCATCTTGACCCAATCGAAAAATCGTAATACGGCTACGTACAGCATCCGGGGCAAGGCCTCCAGCCAAAGTAATGGCTTGAATAAGTGTCGTTCGGCTTAACAATGGCACCTTACCAGTAAGCATGACAGCACCTTGAGTATAGAAATAATAGCTATTCACAGCTTTCACGACGATTGCCACAGTTGGATTTTCTTTATAAGCCTTGAGTTTTTCTGTAATCCGATCACGCAACTCTGAAGTTGTTAATCCCACGGCTGTAACATCCCCGATGAGTGGAAGTGAAAGACGACCATCCGGACGAACAATCACTTCCCGTGACAAATCAGGATTACGCCACACACTAATTTCCAGCAAATCCTCAGGGCCAACAATATAATCATCAACCACAATCAGGGCCTTTTTTTCCGCACGACTTTCAGCCCGCTTAGCCGCCGGGCTTTGTACTTTTTTCATGTCAATCTGTGCAAAACTTGTTATAGGGACGCTAAAGCTACCAAGCATTCCCACACAGACAAGAACCACCAACACACGCATTTCTCGAATCATGACGCTTCCCTGCATAAGGCACCTCTTCTCCCTAATTGGAGATGTTTATAATAGATTCAATAATATTGATTGTTGTCTCAACAAGATAAAGCCTCTATCGGATAATTTACGGGATTTCTCAAGCAATATTCTTTTTCCTCGAAATATACTTCTGCATTCCTATTAGTGAAGCTTGTGTCATAATTTGGCAGAACATTGAACAAAAATACATAAGTTGCTATAAAAAAAGGAAACTTTATCTTATCCTTCTCAAAATTTAACCGCAAGAAACTCACGTTGTGCTCAAATGTAAGATATTTTCCTAAGCCTCTTTTTCACACAAAACAACAATATCAAATTCCACAGAAATATTTCGTTCCTGAAGAGTGTGCAGACACTCCGACGCTAAAAATAAGAGGCCAGAGAAAACTCAGAACCCCAAAAGAATAAGAGCTTCACAAGCTCGCTATTGGTGCCCCCGACACGGATCGAACGTGCGGCCCGCGGTTTAGGAAACCGCTGCTCTATCCAACTGAGCTACGGGGGCAACAATACCGAAACATTGAGAAAAAGACACAAAGTATTGATAAATTAGGATTTTCATGGGAGGGGATAACAAAGTCACTACATAGCCAATGTACCGTTTTTCATAGGCAAGAACAAGTGAAGTGGATTTGCTATCCTATCATTTACGAAGCATGAAGCCCATTGCCAATCCTCCCAACCCCTTTACATCTGAACTCCGCGAACCCCTGGGTCCAGCGCCGGCGATCTCCCCTGTTATTTTTGAGGAAACAGCTAAAACAATACTCAGTCAAAACGAAAGTCCAGATTTACCGTTTCGCTGGAGCCTTAATCCCTATAGAGGATGCTTTCATGCCTGTGCGTATTGCTATGCCCGACCTTCACATGAATATTGGGGGTTTGGCGCCGGGACGGATTTTGAGTCAACGCTCATCGTGAAGATCAATGCCGCTGCCAAGCTTCAAGAAACCTTTCTCAAACCCGCATGGACAGGTGAGCTGATTGTATTTTCGGGAAATACCGACCCCTACCAACCCCTTGAAGTGGACTACCAACTCACTCGTTCGTGCTTAAAAGTCTGCTCAACCTTTCGGAATCCAGTGAGTATTATCTCCAAGGCTGCTCTTATTTCGCGAGATATCGACGTGCTTCAAGAACTACAGAAAACATCTTGGCTCAAGGTTTTTCTCAGTATCCCCTTCGCAACAGATCAAATCGCCAGAAAAGTCGAGCCTCAAGCGCCTTCCATTTCCAAACGGTTTGCCACCATGGAAACCTTAGCCAAAGCAGGCATTTCCACTGCTGTCTCCATCGCCCCGGTAATACCATGGCTAAATGATCACGATATTCCTCACATTCTCTCTCGAGCACGAGATGCTGGGGCACAAGATGCCACATTCATCCTCCTTCGCCTCAACAAAAATGTGGAACACGTTTTTATCGAACAAATGACCAACCATTTTCCAAACCGTATCCAGAAAATCCTGTCCAAGCTTAAAGAAGTTCGGCAAGGGAAAATTGGTGAACGCAATTTTTTTACACGTCATCATGGCCAAGGCACTACCTGGAGCGTTATTTCACAACTCTTTGAGCAGACTTATAAAAAACTTGGCTTTCCCACTGTTACGGAATCCCCAGTCCCTGCAACTTTCAAGCGACCAGGACCAACACAATTAGCCTTATTTTGAAACACCTATAGGCAATATCTCTAAAAAGGTCATGAGGTTTGGCAATCTCCTCACGCCTCCAGTACAATCGTCAACCTGTTTGGCCTTATCCCGCGAACCAAAGAAGATGGGAAGATTGATGATACCTGGCACAACCTTAAGCCCTTGGCTTCTGCGCAACGTCTATATTGCATTCCTTTGCGTCTCTTCTATCAGTTGTTCTGAGCCCAAGGAACCATGGGATCTTCATACCGAACAAGGCAGAATACTCATGGAACAGGGGAAATTTCCTGAAGCCCAGCAAGAACTCAACAACGCTCTCACACTCGCTCAACAATTTGGCTCCCAAGACCCCCGCATCATTGAATCGCTCACCAATCTTGCCATTCTGCACAATGCCAAAGGCGAACCGGACGAAGCGGAATCCTTTCTCCAACAAACCCTGGACATTCATGAAAAAAACCCGAATCCAGAGTCAGCTGACACGGCCGCCAGCTTCAGCAATCTAGGTGCCCTATATGTGACACAAAACAAATTTGATCTAGCCCAGCAACATTTTGAACGCGCAGTAGCTATACGTGAAAAGGCCCAAGGAGCAGATGACCCAGAAACCATACGCGACATCGAAAACTTGGCGGGGCTATTTGTACGACAATCTCAATATGACCAAGCCGAGCCCTATCTCAAACGCGTCCTGGAAAGTCGAGAAAAAACAAATGGTCCTAAGTCTCCTACAATCGTCGAGGCCCTCAATAATCTAGCACTCCTCTACCGAGCTCAGGAAAAGTATGATCAGGCAGAATCTTTGTTGCAGCGAGCGCTGGCCATTAAAGAACAACAACTTGGCCCTTCCAATCCAAATCTACTTGGCAGCCTCAATAATTTAGCCCTTCTCTATAGCTCGGCCCAGCAATTCACAAAAGCCACGCCATTGTTAGAGCGCATGCTCGCAATCACTGAAGAAGGATTTGGGAAAGACCATCCCCGCGTTGCCATCACCCTCAATCAGTTAGCAGAGATTCATCGCCTCAAAAATCAACCAGAACAAGCCATTCCGTTAGTCCAACGAGCCATCCACATTATTGAACAAGCGGAGGGCCCAGAACATTCAAGCTTGACCGGGCCCCTCAATAATTTGGCCGTCCTCTTCCTCAAGACTGGCCAATACACACAAGCTGATTCCTTATTTCAACGAGCCATCGCGTTAACCGAATCCACCATGGGGAAAACCCATTTCCAAGTAGAACGGGCTCTGCGGAATCACTCCGTTTTGTTACGAGAGATGAATCGTACCAACGAAGCCGCCACACAAGAAGCTCGCGCTGATGCTATCGTTGCTCAAAACACCCCTACGTCATCAACAGCCGAGTAACCTCATTGAGAGTGTTGATTCATGACAAAATGAAGAGTCATACTTCGCCAGGAAGCCGAGGGCGATCAAACGGTTCGGGGCAGTTCAAAAAAGGCTGTCCAGCAAGGCCGCAGCCATTTTTGCGCGCGGATCGTACTGGCAGTACGTGAGCACGGGAAAATGGTGAGAACGCTGCTGGCAGCTTTTTTCAACAGCCTCTCATTCTACTTGCTCACTGTCCACTCTTTACATGAACCTCTACGGAGGTAAACGCATGAAGGCTTATCAGAAGAAGCATTCTATTGAACAGTCGATTGCATTAAACTGTTAGCCTGAGGTGGTGAGAACCCCTGGAAACCTCGATGGCGTTCAGCCAACTCCAACACGGAAAAGGCCTGACCATTGACCTGCTCAGGGACTGAAAAAATCTGGCGCAAATCGTCGCCACGCGTCCCGACAATCGCTCCAGCAAACTCAATCCCTTTCCCACTCAATCGCTGTATGGCAATTTCAATATCCGCTACTTGTATCGCTACATGATGCAAAGTCTGATCTCCAAATTGCTGAACCCAACCAGGGATAATACTGCCACGGCCTCGTTCACCAGCAAAGGCCTGATCCACAAATAATGCCGGACACCCTGGTGCCCGATACACCTTTGCCCACCAATCGTCATACTCTAATGTTTCAGCGTAGCGATACCCCTGCTCCAAAAACTCAGCAACTCGATCATCAATCGACAAGGTGCGAACCGTAATATGGTCCAACACTGGAAAGATTCCGATACCGATCTGCTCAAGCGCATCACACACAAGCTGGGCAGCACGATTTCGTGAGACATATTCATGCACATATTTCATAATTAACGACTCTAGAGCATCAGGCTGATTCATGATTACTCTCCTTGATTGACCGCAAACGTGATCCCCTGCGCCAAAGGCAAATCTCTTCCCCAGTTGATGGTATTGGTTTGCCGCCGCATATAGGCCTTCCATGCATCCGACCCGGCTTCCCGGCCACCACCCGTTTCTTTTTCTCCCCCAAATGCCCCACCAATCTCAGCCCCAGAGGTCCCGATATTGACATTGGCAATGCCACAATCACTTCCCTCACCTGACAAGAACTGTTCAGCATGCCGCACATTCAATGTAAACAACGAAGATGAGAGCCCTTGCGGCACGTCATTTTGCTTCTCTATGGCTTCATCCATAGTCTGATATGACATAACATACAAAATAGGCGCAAAAGTTTCACGCTGGACAACTTTCCAATGGTTCTGGGCGCGCACCAACGTGGGTTGAACAAAAAACCCGGCTTGCTCTACGACATTTCCACCAAAAAGAATCTCCCCGCCATCCTGCTTAACTTCTTCCAAGGTAATACGAAATTCTTCTAAGGATCGATTATCAATGAGAGGTCCCATAAGAACATCAGAGGCTAAGGGATCACCCACTTTCACCTGTTGATAGGCTTGCACAAGACGCTTCAGGACATCTTCATACCGTGATTCATGGACAAACAAACGACGAGTCGTGGTGCAACGCTGCCCCGCTGTCCCGACTGCGCCAAAGACAATAGCGGGAATGGCCAAGCCTAAGTCCGCGGCTTCATCCACGATGACGGCATTATTTCCGCTCAATTCTAGTAGGGTTCGTCCTAACCGGCCTGCTACCACCTGGGCAACATCACGCCCAGCAGGTACCGAACCAGTGAAGGAAATAAGCGGAAGCCGTTCATCGCTCACCATCGCTTTGGCAACTTTGACCTGATCACTCATGAAGACGGAAAAAATACCTGGAACGCCCTGTTGTTCCATCACATGATTGCAAATATTCTGAACGGCCAATGCACAGAGAGGAGCTTTGGGAGACGGTTTCCAAATAACGGTATCGCCGGCAATGACAGCCAAAAAGGCATTCCACGCCCACACGGCGACAGGAAAATTAAAAGCCGAAATCACCCCAACCAGGCCAAGAGGATGCCATTGCTCATACATCCGATGCTGCGCACGTTCGGAATGCATAGTCAGCCCATACAACATTCGTGATTGCCCCACCGCAAAGTCTGCCATATCAATCATTTCTTGGACTTCTCCGTCCCCTTCTGCCTTGATCTTTCCGACTTCCAGAGACACTAATGAACCCAAGGCATCCTTTTTTTCCCGCAGTGCCTCGCCTAGCATTCGAACAAGTTCTCCCCGTTTCGGAGCTGGGACTTTCCGCCATTCCCGGAAGGCCGTCAAAGATTTCTCAACCAACGCATCGTAATCAGCAGCAGAACAGGAATGAATTTGAGCCAGCACTTCTCCTGTAGATGGATTGACCGAATCCAACAGCCCTGCATTGGTTGTCGAAGTCCATTGCCCCGGACCTGAGCATGCGCCAGCATTCAGAGGCTCTATTCCAAGCTCATTGAATACCTCCGCTACATTCATCATCCTTGTCTCCCTTTAGAATGCATTCACGTGGAACTAACTAAATCTCCTGCATAATATTTTCCAAATCGATTGGCAAGAATAGAAGAAAGATCAAAGGTTTCTTGCGTCACAAAACCTTGATACTCCTCAGGCTGCTCAAACACCAGATCGACTACGCTGCATATACCAGCGGCCGTGGTCACTTGAATGGCCGACCAAAGTTTCCCAGCGATCGACCGAGGATAAATTTTCTTCACATGGTTCTCTTCAAACAACTCGCCCTCCCGCATCCCCGTCACAGAAGTATAAATAATCACCACATCCTGCAAGGTCTTCGGCACCGCATGCTCCAAGATGCGTTTCAATGTTCCCCGATCTTGATTTAACTTCAAGTCATTCATGAGCAGATGAATTTTTTCGCAATGCCCAGGGTATCGAAGCGTTTTATAGTTCATCGTTTTGACTTTTCCTGCATAGGTATCAGCAAGCGTCCCCAACCCACCCGACGTATTAAACGCTTCATAGAGTAGCCCGTCCACTTCGATGGTTTCATACCCTTCCAGCGGACGCAAGGCCACTTCCCGGCCATCTTCAATGCCATAACAAATGTTTCCATACTCATTAATTAGACCATCCGTAGACCACGTCAGTGAATATTTCAAAACATTGCTGGGATTCACTGGCAACGCCCCCACCCGCATTTTGACAATGTCGACGGAATCAAAATGCGTCATGAGATCATGAGCCGCAATGCTAATAAATCCCGGAGCCAACCCACATTGAGGAACAAAGGCAGAAGCAGATCCCTGGCTCACTTTACGAATCTTCCCCGTCACTTCGACATCTTCTGTCAGATCGAAATAATGAGCACCATGCGCTCGAGCTAATTCCCCAACTAGCGGATTACAATAATAAGGGAGACTAGACAGAATGGCCCCAGGTTGCATCTGCTTAAGAAAAGCCTGAAGAGCGGCTTTATGCTGAACATCAACAGAACATGCATTAAAACGATTTGAGCGTATTTCTTTTTTCAGCCGAACCACGACATCAGGATCGACATCTCCTAATGAAACGTTGTAATCCCCACTCTCCACCAACAAAGTGGCAATCAGCGATCCAATTTTTCCTCCCCCGAGAACAACAACCTTCTTCATAGGCGACAATCCCCCCTTTTAATTCTATTCTAGGACAATTCAACCCAAATGCAATGAATTGACCTCCTGAGAGTTCATGAATAGGATATGGGGTCAGGAGCTAGTAAAAATATGTATGCACCTATTCCACGCCAGATAAAAAGAACAATCAGTGTCCTGATAATACTACTTGTTTTGCCTGCAGGAGAAGTTCTCTGGGCAACGGATAAATCAGATGATCCCGAAAAAAATTCCTCAGTTGAACTCATGTTCAAGGGAACCGGGTCAGTGGAAACCAGAACATTTACTGTTGAAGATGGCTGGAAAATAGAATGGGAAACAAAATCTCCCACTTTCAAATTGTCTGCCCACGGGTCGGCTCGAAGGCCCTATGTGGGTGAAACAACGGAACGAGAGGAAGCCTTACGATGGTTTGAACGGCTCGAACCTATTGTGTTGGCCAATACCACAAAGAAAAAGGGAACAGCCGTACATCCCTTGGGTGGAACCTTTTATTTCAAAGTCATCACGAATGGTCCGTGGGAAATTCATCTCAAAACCTTCAAAGACACCAAAGACTACCTGGATGTCCCTTATACCGGTGCGCCATAAAGGCTTGTCTTCATTCTCAAAATGAATCATGGAATACGACAAGGAATCCTTTTACATAATAGGAGATGAAAATGGCGAAGCTTATTACACAACCTACCAGAATCGAAGCGGCAGGAAATAAACCCAAACTGATTGATGAGTTTTTTGGATACGTCAATTCTGGGACAACTGGGGTCAGTATCGCCCGGATGCAAAGTCCATCGGGCTGGGTTGAACCTGGACAAACTCCAGCGTTTGATGAGTATACAGTCGTTTTACGTGGAATGCTGAAGGTTGAAACCAAAGAGGACAGCTTAGAAGTGAAAGCTGGGCAAGGTGTATTGACGACTAAAGGGGAATGGATCCGCTATAGCACACCAGGGCCTGACGGAGCCGAATACATCGCAGTCTGTCTTCCAGCATTTTCACCTGATACCGTCAACCGCGATTCTGCTTGAAGTTCAAAGACACTTTGATAACTTGAAATGTCGCCTCACAGGTGATGAATCAGCGCCTAATAACGATACCAGTGACGATGCCCATAGCCGTACCATCGCGGACCATAGAACCGGGGAGCTCCATAGAACAACGATCCGCCAAACAATCGATCTCGGCCAAAACGAAGACTCAGGCCTACAGGCGGATACGCATCCACAAAGGCGGAGTTATACCAGCGAGAACGCTTTCGAGTGAGCTTTCGCTCAAGGTTAGCCGTAGCAGACGCTTGTTGCGCAACCTGTTGTTGTAGTTGCTGAACCGTCTGCTGTTGAATTTCTAACTCCTTTTCTAACTTCGCAATTTTTTCTTCTTGAAGTTGGGCAAATGTTTGAATACACCGAAACTGAGCGTCACCTTCAAAGCCGGTGCATTCCCATGGCACAGCTGGCTCCTTCGCACTCACGGGCAGCGCACAAAACATCGCAATGGCACATATGCCGCTTAAACTCCAGGCTCTTAGAGAATTTTGAAATGGCAACGATATGATTCGCATAAGCTCCCCCTCTCTTCTTTCAATATTTCAATTATACCAAGAAATGAAGATCAATTGCTGGCTCAATTGTTCAGGGCTTCTGATAGCACATAATGCGTTAAAAATATTGGCACTTCGTCCTTGAATTCATAGCCTTTTCCTGCTTTTCCTCAGATACATCATGACTCCACTATATGCCAAATAACTCGATAGCAACAACAGACGGGAAAACCCGCTGCGGATGGGTTGGGAATAAACCTCATTTCATTCCGTACCACGATAAGGAGTGGGGGATACCTGTTCATGATGACCACCGCCATTTCGAAATGCTCACTTTAGAAGGCGCACAGGCTGGTCTCTCCTGGTCCACCATCTTGCTTCGCAGAGAAGGCTATCGCAAAGCCTTTGCGAAATTTGACCCCGTCAAGGTCGCTCGCTTTGATGCCCGCGAACAGGCTGTCCTTCTTCAAAACAGCAACATTATTCGCAATCGTCTCAAAATTCAATCAGCCATTACGAACGCAAAGGCCTTCCTCAAAGTACAAGAAGAATTCGGATCTTTTGACGCTTATATTTGGCAATTTGTAGGTGGGATACCAAAAATCAACTATTGGAAAAACATGTCTCAAGTCCCGGCGACGACGGGAGAAAGTGATGCCCTCTCTCGAGACCTCAAAAAACGTGGTTTTCGTTTTGTGGGCAGCACGGTTATCTATGCTCATATGCAGGCTGCCGGGCTCGTCAATGATCACACCACCGATTGTTTTCGACATCCCAACAATTCCACATCACGACGAACCGCAAGGAGAAAAACAACAAAAATCCCGAACATCCATCTTCAGCGGGTCTATGATCCCCCATCCAGAAAAGATGGTTATCGGATTCTTGTTGATCGGCTTTGGCCACGAGGCATTTCAAAGGAAGCAGCTCGCATCGATCTTTGGTTGCGGGAAGTAGCACCATCAACAAAATTACGTCAATGGTTCAATCATGATGCCCATCGGTGGAAAGAATTTCAGCAACGTTATGTTAAGGAACTTGAACAACACCCAGAGGCCATCAAAAAACTCAGAAGCCTTGGCCGAACACATCGTCTGACGCTTCTTTACGGCTCCAAGAACCAAGAGATGAACAACGCGGTAGCCTTACGAACGTACTTGCAACGAACCACCACATGAATCAATGAAACCAGTGATTCAGGAAGACGAAACCGGATGCGGATTAGCCAGTGTCACGACCATAGCAGGCGTCACCTATCCACAGATCAAAAAGATCGCCCACCAACAAAGAATCGAGGTATATGACTCACAACTCTGGTCAGAGATAACATACGTTCGTCGACTCCTGACACACTACGGCATCAAAACTTCTCGGAATCAATCACCCTTTATCTCATGGGAGAAACTGCCTCCACTGGTCCTACTGGCTATCAAATGGCATCAAGAACAAGGGAAACCATACTGGCACTGGACAGTATTCCATCGAAGTTCAAACGGCCCAGTCGTCTTGGATCCCAAGCGAGAACTCCGCACAAATACACGCACAGATTTTGGCCGAATGAAACCCAAATGGTTTCTCAAGGTCATACCAACAAGCCAAGATTGACAAAAACATGAATGCGTTGATGAGCATTGGCGGAATCACCCTTAGCATAGTCTTCCTTACTCAAAATATTTCACAGCACCCCAACCCCACAGTTACTGCGTGGGGTCAAGAATCTGGCGCAACAAGCTCCCCGGTTACCAACGAGTCGGTGGAAAAGGGACTCCGCAAGAATCGTGAAGCGCTACGTGCATTACCAGAATTCCAGACAAACGATGCACACACTCACCTTAGATTGGGAGAAACACTGAGCCAACAAGGAGACCCTAATGGAGCCATTGAAGAATACAAAACTGTCATCACACTAGACCCTGCATTCGCAGAAGCCTATCGCGAACTCGGAGCTGTCTACATCGACAAGCATGACTGGAGGAAGGCCGAGCAAGCCTTACGAAGAAGTGTAGAACTCAATCACCAAGATCACCAGGCCTTGTATTGGCTAGGACGCTCACTGATCGCCCAAGACGACTTCGAGCAGGCTCGACAAGCGCTCAAAAACGCTGTTCAACTAGACCCAAAGCAAACAGAAGCCTATTCAGATCTTGCTCTGGCATTCATGGCGGAAGGATACAGCCAAAAGGCTCAAATGGCCTTGGAGGAGGCCATTAGCAGACAGCCGGATTTTGCAGAAGCTCATGACCGACTTGAACGAGTTCATACCGCTGGCGATGATCCAGAGCGACTGATTCAATCAGCCCGACAAATTCTTGATACCTTGTTTCGCCGGGAATAAAATCCTTCCACTTCGCAAAGAACTCGGCATGAAGGCTTTCTGTCAAAAGGAGGAAAACATACTCCGGGTTGTTTAACTCGATACGATCAAACAAATACAACTGAAGATTCCACTACCCCTTAACACACACCACTTGCCGTAACGTGTGAACAATCTCCACTAGATCTTGTTGAGCTTGCATGACCGCATCAATCGACTTATAGGCTCCAGGCGTTTCATCGAGGACATCTTTATCTTTTCGGCATTCTACTCCCTGCGTGGCCTGTTCATGGTCGGCAATCGAAAATCGGCGTTTCGCGGCTCCTCTGGACATCACCCGACCCGCGCCATGGCTACAACTATGAAAACTCTCAGGATGCCCCTTGCCCCGGACAATATACGAACGGGCACCCATGCTCCCCGGAATAATTCCCATATCACCGATTTGTGCCCGCACCGCTCCCTTACGCGTCACCCACACCTCTTGTCCATAATGTGACTCAACCGCCACATAATTATGATGGCAATTCACCACCTCTTGAGTTGTATCAAACGGCGGAACCTCGCCAGATTCACGAAGAGCTTGCACCAAATTCTCCATCATAAGCTGACGATTCGTCATGGCAAAGTCCTGCGCCCATTGCACCGCCTCCACATAATCGTCAAACGACTCCGTGCCTTCTTTCAAATAGGATAAATTTACATCTGGCAAATTCCGCATCCATTTCCGCATATCACGTTTCGCCAACTCAATAAAGTACGACCCAATGCGATTCCCCACGCCCCGCGACCCACTATGCAACATGAACCACACCGCATCCTGAGCATCCAGACAGACTTCGATAAAATGATTTCCAGTGCCTAAAGTTCCAAGATGATTCACGTCATTTCCACGATTGAGTTTAGGATGTTTCGACAGAATAGACTGATAGGTAGGCTGCAATCGTCCCCATTCCTTCAGATGGTGTTGAGGGATATGCCCCCACGCCCCGCGATCATGCCTCTGCCCATTATTGGTTCTGCCATGCGGAACAGCCCGCTCGATCGTGGCTCGAATCCCACGCAATGAATCAGGCAGATGTTTCGCATTGAGCGTGGTTTGCACAGCCATCATGCCACACCCAATATCAACCCCCACCGCTGCGGGAATAATGGCATGTTTCGTCGGAATCACGCTCCCAATCGTGGCGCCCATGCCCCAATGTACATCAGGCATAGCCGCGACCCATTTGTAGACGATCGGCAAAGAGGCAACATTGTGTAACTGTTGTTCTGCCTCTGGCTCTAAGGGCACCCCCTTTACCCAAGCCTTAATCGGCACGCCCTGCTTTGGTTTAATGAGTTGATAGGACCTTTCAGCCATAAGTAGATAGTCTGCTACTGTCAGCTAGTGGACAGACGGTCTTTGAAGGTCAATTCGGCAATAGCAGATTTATCCAGTTCTCCTTTGCCGGATTCAACAAGCCGTTGATATTGTTCCCAAGTGGTTTTCGCCAGTGGGAGAGTAAGCCCGACAGATTCTGCCAGGGCATAGGCTATTCCAGAATCTTTCGCAGCATGTGCCGCCGAAAAATAGCATTCATGATCGCGATTCTGCATATCAGCACCATCCGTTTCTAACACACGAGAAGCCGCACCTGTTTGGCTAAACACCTCCTGCAACATTGCGAGATCTAATCCAAGTGCGGCCCCCAGCCCCAAGCCTTCTGCGAGTCCAGCCGTATTGATATTCATCACCATATTCACCAGAGCTTTCACCCGCGCAGCTTGCCCCGCTTCGCCGACATAGCGAAGCTTAGCACTCAACGTTTCCAAAATCGGCCTTGCTCGATCAAAACTTTCCAGTTTACCGCCACACATCAAATACAACGTGCCTTCCCGCGCCTGCGGGATGCTGCTGGCCATACAGGCTTCAAGGGATTGTCCACCCTGCTGTTCGACGAGAGCTTCCACATCAATATGTACATCAGGCGACACCGTCGCACAGTTCACAAAGAGACGTCCTTTTGCCTGCGCCAACAAACTCTCGGAGCCATCAGCAGCAAATATTTTCCGCATCGACGCATCATCAGTCACCACCGTAAAAATCATCGTCGCCAATTCCGCAACGCGAGCCGGCGTTTGAGCGCACTCAGCTTCGACCTCCTTGGCAAACAATTCTGCTGAATTCGTATCAACGTCATAGACAGCCGCAACAATAGTCCCAACATCTTTCAACCGGCGAGCCATATTGGCTCCCATGCGGCCCACCCCTACAAATCCAATCCGTTCCATTGGCTGTCCCATTTCTTATCCTTTCACCTCTTCAAACCACACGAATAAAACAGGAGAACTCAACAATTCCTCCTGGAATCCACACATTACATCTACCAAACATCTACAAACCAAGTATAGATGCCTTCGAGACACTCGATGATAAGCATACTTCACCCTCTCAGTTAGAGATTTCTTGGATTATGAACATTTCCCCTTGTTCGAAAATCAACATACCCATCAGAACTCTCTCGTTATTCAGGAATATTCCTATTTTCCCTGTACTTTCATGTGTCGCTTGGCTATCCTTTTACATCCTCACAAAAACGCCCAGAAACATTTTTGCAACCACTTTCGCATTGTAAGGAGCAATGATGACGACAACATTGACAAGAATCTTTATGGGAATCACGTTGAGTCTTGTATTACTGACTGGAGTAAGTCTTGGGGCAGAACAAGTAGAGGTCGGGAAGTTTGTGAAGGCTCGTATTGAAATCGGAGAAATGATGATGAATTATTTTTCTGGAGGACGAACGTATGGAGGCAATGGAGGACGCCCTTCTCCAGAGGCCATGCAGGAAATGGGAAGAGACATTAACTCCAAATTGAGCAACTTGTTGGCCACCCATGACTTAACAATCGAGGAATATCGTGAACGCAGTCCGGAAGTCTTTGCCGACGAAGCTGCCGTGCAGACATATCTGAGCGAACATCCAGATCTCAAGGAACGCTATGAAGCCCTCCCATTAGACCGAATGGGACGTGGCGGCAGCACCGGAAGAGGATACTGATTTTTCTTATTGTGCCCACTATATATCTCACCTACCTTTATCAATATCACTCACTTAACAACCGAATAGTAAAGCATGCCTTACCAACCCATTGAAAATTATGGTCTGATCGGGAATATGCGAACAACCGCATTGGTCGGCATGAATGGGTCGATCGATTGGTTGTGTTTTCCGCATTTCGATTCGCCAAGCGTGTTTGCCTCCATTTTAGACGACACGAAAGGTGGAACCTTTTCCATTGCCCCAACCCCTAACCACGTCAAATCCAAACAATATTATTGGCCGGATACAAATGTCTTAGTCACCCGATTCCATACGACAGACGGTGTTGGGCGAGTGATCGATTTTATGCCCGTTGGCAAAGATGCTGCCGATTGCACGCAACATGGCATCGTGCGACGTATCCAAACCATTCGTGGAACGATGACGTTTAAATTGGAATGCCGCCCAGCTTTCAACTATGGTCGCGATACACATACCATCACTATCAATGCCCAAGGGGGCATCTTTAAATCCCCAAATCTTTCGCTTCGACTGGGGGCAACCATCGCCTTGCAACAGGAAGGCGACGCCCTTGTCGCTGAATTCACGCTGGAAGAGGGAGAAAGTGCGGATGTCTGCTTACAAAGCATAGAATCTGAGGAACCTCCAACCTTTTGCCCCGAACACTATGCCAAAGAACTCTTCACGCAAACTGTGGTGTATTGGCGATCCTGGTTAGCCAAATGTACCTACTCAGGCCGCTGGCGTGAAATGGTTCATCGCTCGGCCTTAGTTCTGAAACTCCTCACCTTTAAACCAACAGGCGCCATTGTGGCCGCACCCACCTGCAGTCTTCCGGAGGACATTGGCGGCGAACGCAATTGGGATTACCGCTATACGTGGATTCGGGATGCGGCTTTTACACTCTACGGGCTCCTTCGTATTGGATTTACCGACGAGGCTTCGGAATTCATGAATTGGCTGGAAGCTCGTTGCCATGAGCTCGCACCAGACGGCTCCCTCCAAATCATGTATGGCATTGATGGTCGACATACCCTGACAGAAGAAACCCTTGAACACCTAGAAGGCTATCGCGGCTCATCCCCTGTTCGTATTGGCAATGGCGCCTATGATCAATTGCAGCTGGACATTTATGGCGAGTTGCTCGATTCAGTGTATCTCTACAATAAATATGGCACACCCATATCCTATGACCTCTGGAAACACCTCCGCCGTCTGATCAATTGGGTCTGTGATAACTGGCAGCGTCCTGACGAAGGCGTCTGGGAAGTGCGCGGGGGGCAACAACATTTCGTCTATTCAAAACTCATGTGTTGGGTTGCGGTCGACCGGGGGATCAGGTTAGCCGACAAGCGCTCCTTTCCTGCAGATCGAGACCGCTGGCTCAAAGTGCGAGATGCCATTTATGAGGAAATTATGGAAAAAGGTTGGGATGCTAACCGGCAAGCCTTTATTCAACGATACGGAAACGACACCTTAGACGCAGCGAATCTGATGATGTCCTTGGTCTTCTTTGTCTCCCCAACTGACCCACGTATGTTGAAAACCTTAGATGCGACGATCAAAGCGCCAGAAAAGGGTGGCTTAGTGTCGAACGGACTCGTCTATCGCTACAATATCGCCGAATCCGCCGATGGCCTCAGCGGTGAGGAAGGCACCTTTAATATCTGTACGTTTTGGTTAGTGGAAGCCCTCACTCGTGCAGGGCAAACTGATCGCAGCAAGTTAGAAGCCGCCCGACTGCTCTTCGAACAAATGTTGGGCTATGCGAATCATCTCGGCCTCTATGCAGAAGAAACTGGCCATCATGGCGAAGCCCTTGGCAATTTCCCTCAAGCCTTTACCCATCTTGCTCTCATCAGCGCTGCATTCAATCTCGACAGAGCCCTCGGTAAATAATTCCTCCCCTTTGTAAGGGGCTTGAACCCAAAGAGGGTTCAAGCAGGTGGGGTAGAGGAACAGTTCTATGGCCCTGCCATTGTCCTACTAGCTTCTATACCCAACTAGCAACTGGTATTTCTACCTCCCGAATGTTCCCTCTTCGGAAACATTCTCCCTCCTTATAAAGGAGGGGAATACGTCAAAGACTCAGTTCCATAAATTCCCCACGAAAAAACCGGATACGCAAAAATTTCAGGCATTATTAGGGAAACTCAACGTCTTCTGATTTTCATTCTGATTTGCTTTTTCTCACAACCTAACCGTAGGATCCCAATATCTATTTTCTAAACGTTCAAAAGAATTAGATTGTTCATAATATTCTTAAACACGGAACCACAGATCCATGTTCACCTTATTCGGACTGGCTTTTGCTTTAGGGCTACGACATGCACTTGAAGTGGATCATGCCGCGGCAGTCGCGTCACTCGCCACTCAAAACCGATCCGTATTTCAGACGATGCAGCAAGGGATAGTCTGGGGATGTGGGCATACGGTCACCCTCTTTCTGTTTGGGTCAGTCGTTCTCATTCTTGGTATCGTGATCCCCGAGCAATTCGCGGAAGCGTTGGAATGTACCGTCGGATTTATGCTGGTAGGACTAGGGATTGATGTCTTCCGACGTATGCGAAACGAGCGTATCCATTTTCATCTCCACCAACATGCGGATGCCATACCTCACTTTCATGCCCATACGCATGCGCCAAACATGCCTCATACAGAAGCTGCCCATCAGCACACGCACCCACAGGGGTTTCCCTACCGGGCCTTCATTGTCGGCCTCATGCACGGCATGGCTGGATCAGCCGCGCTCATCCTCCTCACCCTCAACACCACCATGTCCACATCCACAGCCATCGGCTACATTCTCATTTTTGGGTTGGGCTCAATCCTCGGCATGGGAGTTCTGTCGGTCGTCATTGCCATTCCACTCTGGTACTCCGCCCGCTCCCTCACATGGATCCATCATAGCCTTCAAGCTGTCGTCGGAGTCAACACCATCATCCTCGGCGGATACGTCATCACCCAACATTCCAGTTGGTTCATCTAAGACTTTACCTCACATATCCTTCTGAGCCAACATCTATCTTGCTACACTATAAAGAAATCGAACACTGGAATTGCGAGTTTGAATTGAGATAATGGGCCCCTTCTTGTATTGCTACACGATACCAGGAGTTTTCTTTTGAAATACTAAGACGACGCTTTCTAATTCTGGTGGGACCACTAAATTACTTAACTCCGAATCAATGGTATAGTTAAAATTTCCCTGCTTGGCATAGTCCACCCAATTCCCACTGGCAAAATGGTACCGGCTACCAATCACCACATAGAGCTGTACGCTCTTCGTAGAAAAAACGCTCCGCTCGAAATGATTCGCCGGCGGCGGCCAGGAACAGATAACGACCTGAGGTTGATAGTGTTGTAGGGCCTGTTTCGCCTCCATGTGCTGAACATCATCTGGATACTCAATGGCATGCTGCCAACTTTGATTATCCGTGGCCGTGACATTGACGCCTTCGTCAGCGAGAAAACGCGAAAGCGTGCCATCTCCCGCCGCAATCTCGAGGCAGGATTGCTGTCCAATCACACCAGCGAGTGCCGTTATAAGTTCCCGAGTATAAAAACAATAGATCCCTTTTTTTTGGACCAGAGGCATCAAAAGGCGCTTTTGAGAATTCAGCCGCCACCAAAAACGAAACCATTTTAATGAAACCGGTTTGCGGATGAGGTCGTGGCGAAAGAGTAATTTCTGCATGACGTACCCGTTGAACCAATTGAACCGTACAGGACCGGTCGTCACCCCGGTCGCAGCCGAAAAGAGACATTTGTCAACTGCCAGGAGAGACATCCGGCTCCGAATCAAAAAAGGAAGGGCAGTTTGCAAGATTTTGAGATTGTTCCTATTTTTACGCAATCGATCCGTCCAGGTTTTCTCCAATGACTTGGCTTCGGTGGCAAACCCCTTTAACATCTGCACCCCGTCACTTTCTAGCGACGAAACGAGCTTCTGCCCAACCTGCTCCCATTCGATAGGATGACGCTCCATAAGCTCGTGCAAAGGTGGATTCGCATTCAGCCAAAGAAATTCTTCCTTCAACGAAGAAACATCAGAAGGATGCTGTCTTCCTACTTTTTTCACGTGCGTGTCTTTACTTGGATATGCGTAAAAAAATGCCGCTGAACACATGCCAAGAAACCACCCAACTAGTCACATTTTATCATTGACCTCTCTTAAGCCCAGAAGCAGATCTGAGAGTAATTCTGTTGTGGTATGGATGAACTGGGCACACACCACAAGTGATGTCATGCCAGAAAAGGAAGAAGAATTTTTGGCAAGAAGCTAAGTACCTCTGTCCTGAAAACACACAGAGCTTTTCGAGATCTGGGCAGAATCTCGAAAAGCTCTGTTCAAAAATATGAAGCTAAGACCGTTACGCTTGATGCATATGTTGGCTTAGGAAGTTTTCAACGCCTACCTGTTTAATAGTTTCGACTTGTGTTTCAATCCAATCGATATGCTCCTCTTCGCTTGTAACAATGCCTTCCAATTTTGCTCGAGTATTGAAATCTCCTACTTTGACGCAATGCTCGATGGCGTCGGTTAAGAGTTTCACGGCATCCTGTTCTAGTTTCAGATCGGACTTAAACTGTTCCGGCACGGTTTCGCCAATCTTGAGGGTACCCAGCCGTTGCAAGTTTGGGAACCCATCTAAAAAAAGAATATGTTCAATAATTTGTTCTGCATGCTTCATTTCATCTATCGCATGCTTGCGAATTTCGTCATGCAGCAACGTATACCCCCAGTTGCCGCACATTTCTGCATGCAGAAAATATTGATTGATGGCAGTTAACTCGTTCGTCAAGACCTTATTCAGAAAATCGACGACACCCTTTTTGGCTTTCATGAAATCCTCCTTGCGTGATTAATGTATCAATCTATTCCGTTCATAAATTCTTATCTGCTTGATCCATAGGATATTTCACTCACTTCATCAACTTTCTTCGGATATGTTATCGGTCTTTTCTAAAGTAGGTCAAATGTTTTATGTAAGTGAAAATTACTAAAATTGAATCTCCTTCTCAAAATCGTCTATCTACACTTTCAAGATTTATAACATGAATCAATCCTACCACCGAGGCCTATCAAGTGATCTTTACTGCTGTGCCGCTGATACTCACCATTAGCATGCTCCCCGTTTCTCCCATCACTTCATAATCCAGGTCGATCCCGACGATCGCATTGGCTCCTACATCTAGTGCTTCTTCTTCGATCTCCCGAAACGCCACTTCTCGTGCACGAGCCAATTCTTTTTCATAGGCACCTGACCGCCCGCCAACCACATCTCGAACCTTAGCAAAAAAATCGCGGAAAAAATTACTGCCAAGAACAGCTTCCCCAGTAACCACACCTAAATATTCCAGAATGCGATGCCCTTCAATGTTGTGTGTTGTTGTGACAATCATTTCGACCTCCCTTTCAATAAATAAGACGGATGCCTACGAAGATATCTCCTCATGAGGCATCACAGATAAGATAAGCAGTACGTATATTTTCTTGAGCATCATTCTCACCCCTACTTCTAGTATGCCGACCATATACCACTACCATGCTCATGGAATGAGCAAATTGCTAAACTGGCAGACTGGTATGAAGGAGAGAATGACATCGACTATTTATCCACATCTTTATACCCATTTTCTCTGGAAAACGTTCGACTCTGATCAAGTATATCTGTATCGTAGATTAATCCTATTGCTTGCAAGATTTTCTTCTTCAAATCATTTGACTTCATCGTACCTGCTCACTAAAATTTTTTCCAAGGACTTTCTCAGTGCCTTCTGAATTCGTTCACCTCCATCTCCACACCCAATATAGCCTCTTGGATGGGGCCAACCAACTTAATCCTCTCTTTCAACAAGTGAAAGAGTATGGAATGCCCGCCGTCGCCATGACCGACCATGGCAATCTGTTTGGGGCCATAGATTTCTACCAGAAAGCTAAACATCACGGAGTTAAACCTATTATTGGCTGCGAAGCCTATATGGCTCCCGGCAGCCGCACACAAAAATCCGGGCACCTCGCCCATAACGAGTACTATCATTTAATTCTGCTCGCGACGAATCAAGTTGGCTATCACAACCTCATGAAACTTTCCAGCCGGGCCTATTTGGAAGGGTTCTACTATAAACCGCGTATGGATAAAGAATTGTTACAAGAACATCATGAAGGCCTGATAGCCCTTTCCGGATGTTTAAGTGGAGAAGTCCCGCAATTGATTGAACAACAAGACGTAGAAGGGGCCATACGGGTCGCCGATGAGTTTCGCTCAATCTTTGGCAAGGATCATTATTATTTAGAAGTGCAGGCCAATGGATTAGAACAACAACACATTGCTAATCGTGGCTTGATGGAAATTCATAAAAAACTTGGCATTCCATTGGTTGGCACCAATGACTGTCACTATCTCACCAAACACGATGCCCGTCCCCACGAAGTCATGCTGTGTTTGCAAACGGGAAAAACTCTTAAAGATCCCAATCGAATGAAGTTTGATACCGATCAGTTGTATGTGAAATCTATGGAAGAAATGGTTGCCGAGTTTGCCGAATTTCCTCGCGCGGTGTTGCATACCACACAAGTCGCCGAGCAATGCAATCTCTCCCTTGAATTCGGCGCCATCTATCTCCCTGACTATCATGTACCCGACGGCCAAACACACAACTCTTACCTGCAACATCTTTCGGAAGAAGGTCTGCGGGAGCGCTTACGTGAACGGCCCACATCTATCCCCTGGGAAGCATACCAACACCGCCTGCAAACCGAGTTGTCAGTGTTAAACACCATGGGCTATGCCGGATACTTTCTCGTAGTCTGGGACATCATCAATTTTGCGCGGTCACGAAACATTCCTGTGGGTCCAGGTCGCGGGTCTGCCGCTGGAAGTCTTGTGGCCTATGCTCTTCGCATCACAGACCTCGACCCACTCACGTACAACTTGCTTTTCGAACGGTTTTTAAATCCGGAACGGGTCACCATGCCGGATATTGATATGGATTTCTGCATGGACCGTCGAGGAGAAGTTATCAATTACGTGATTGAGAAATATGGCGAAGAGCACGTCTGTCAAATTATTACCTTTGGAACTCTCGGCGCCAAAGCCGCCATTCGCGATGTGGGCCGCGTCATGGACTTTCCCTATGCCGAGGTTGATAAAGTAGCCAAGTTGGTTCCCACCCAACTCAATATCACGCTAAAAGACGCACTCAAACAGGAACCACGGCTTCAGGAATTGGTGGATCAAGAAGCTGGCATGAAAGAACTTATGGATACGGCAATGGCGTTGGAAGGCTTAGCCCGGCATGCCTCAACCCATGCCGCCGGAGTTGTCATTTCACAAAAGCCCCTCATGGAGCATGTTCCGTTATATAAGACGAGCAATGACGAAATTGTCACGCAGTACACCATGACCGATCTGGAAAAAGTGGGGTTAGTGAAGTTTGATTTCCTGGGTCTGAAAACTCTGACGATGATCCACGATGCGGTCAGGCTCGTCCATGCCTCACAATCCACAGACAACCAGTTAGATATCGAAAATGTTCCGCTCAATGACCCTGACACCTATGCTCAGCTCAGTTCCGGAAAAACCACTGGAATTTTTCAGCTAGAAAGTTCGGGCATGCGTAACTTGCTGGTCAAGATTAAACCCGAAACATTTGAAGACCTCATTGCAATTCTGGCCCTCTATCGACCTGGCCCACTGGAAAGCGGCATGGTCGATGACTTCATCAAACGCAAACGCGACCCTTCCCAGATCGTGTATGAGCCGCCTCAAGTCGAACCTATCCTCCAAGAAACCTATGGAGTCATTGTGTATCAAGAACAAGTCATGGCTATCACAAATCAACTGGCTGGATTTTCCCTTGGCCAAGCCGACTTGCTACGCAGGGCCATGGGGAAAAAGAAACATGATGAAATGGCCAAGCAAAAAGCCTTGTTCATTTCAGGCTGTAAAGCAAAGGGCATTGCAGAAAAACTTGCAGAGAAAATTTTCGATCAAATGGCTTTTTTTGCAGGATACGGATTTAACAAATCTCACTCTGCCGCTTATGCTCTGGTCACCTATCAAACCGCTTATTTGAAAGCACATCATCCCACAGAATTTATGGCAGCCCTTCTGACTTCGGAAATGGGCAATACGGATAAAATGGTCGGCTATTTTACGGAATGCCGTGAACTCGGCTTAAAAATTTTACCGCCCGATACGAATCAAAGCTTAAAAAATTTCAGTGTTGTGCCGGAAGGTATACGTTTTGGTATGGCGGCCATTAAAAATGTCGGCGAAAGTGCCGTTGATATTATTCTAGAAAACCGCGATCAAGATGGACCATTTACATCATTTCTGGATTTTTGTTGCCGGCTTGACTCCCAAAAAGTGAACAAACGCGTCATAGAAGGACTCATAAAGGTCGGAGCCTTCGATTCTATGGGAACCTCCCGCGCCAGTCTATTTGCTGTTTTAGACCAAGCCATGGAACATGCATCGACAATCCAACGGAATAAACGTGAAGGGCAAACCAGCCTCTTTGATCTGCCAACAGAAGAGACCTCGGATGAATCAACCGAGAACTTCGGATTTGCAATTCCACAGAAGTCTGAATGGTCTCAAAATCAACTGCTCCAATATGAACGCGAACTGACTGGATTTTACATTACCGACCACCCTCTCAACCGACACCGAATGGCCATCGCTCACTTTTCGACCTGTTCTACCCAAAGGTTACGAGAGGTGAAGGAGGAACGGGAAGTGAAACTTTGTGGGGTGATTTCTGGTATCAAAATTACGACCACGAAAAAAGGAAATCGTATGGCCTACGCGCAATTGGAAGACCTTCAAGGCACCGTGGAAGCCATTATCTTCCCAGAAACCTTTAAAAACCATGAATCCATGCTTACGCCAGATTCTGTCATTCGTCTCACCGGAACAGTAGATCTAATGGATAACGGTGCTAGAATAAAGGCCACACGGATTGAACTGCTACCACAATTAGAATGCGAAACGGTCCAACATGTGACCCTCCAAATTCACGAAGAAGACGTGTTGCCCAACAATTTGGTAGACTTAAAACAGATATTTGAACGATACCCAGGACCAACGCCAATTACCCTAGCTTTTCACTTGCAATCAAATGTCACAGCAAATCTCCCTAAATTACCCAATGTCAGTATTTCTCCAACACCGGAATTTTTGGAAGAAGTGGAACAACTTTTGGGAGCATCAACGGTCGTTTTCCACTAATCGCCTTGGCCAAGGAGCCTGCCCGTGCGTGAATATTTAGATTTCGAAAAACCCCTCAAGGATCTCGAATCTCGCATTGCCAAATTGGTGAAATCAAAATCCAAAAAAAATTCTGTTCAGGAAGCTATTGAAAAAAGTAGCGAGCAACTGGCTAGAATGGAGGAAGAGCTGTTTGCCAATCTCACTCCCTGGCAACGAAGCCAGATTGCCCGACACCCACAACGCCCATCCGTTTCTGATTATCTAGAAGAACTCACTGACGATCTCATCGAACTCCATGGGGATCGTCTATATGGAGAAGATCGCGCCATTCTTGGTGGGTTTGCAACATGGAATAACCAATCTATCATGGTCATAGGCCACGAAAAAGGGAAATCCTTAAAAGAACGCATGCGTCGGAATTTCGGAATGGCCAAACCGGAAGGCTATCGCAAGGCCTTACGACTCATGAAGCTGGCAGAAAAATTTCAACGGCCTATACTGACCTTCATCGATACACCAGGGGCTTACCCAGGGTTGGACGCTGAGCAACGCGGGCAGGCCGAAGCCATTGCACGCAATTTATTGGAAATGGTGAAACTACAGGTGCCGATTATTGCCGTCGTTACCGGAGAAGGGGGAAGTGGCGGAGCCTTAGCCTTAGGCGTAGCAGACCGTGTGCTCATGCTAGAGCATTCCATCTATTCCGTTATTTCGCCAGAAGGCTGTGCCGCAATTTTATGGGGTGATGGTGTCAAAGCCTCAACCGCAGCTTCAGCCTTGCGAATGACCGCACCGGAATTGCTCAAACTCAATATTATTGATGCTATCATCCCAGAGCCATTCGGAGGCGCACATCGAGATATTGCACTCACGGCCAAGCATGTGGCTGAAACGCTCAACACCCATTTCAACCAACTGGAGAAAATGTCGCTTTCAAAATTATTAAAACAACGAGAGGCAAAATTTCGAAGTTTGGGATCCTTTCACTCATTAGAGGTAAGTCCCAAAAACGTGAAAACCGCTAATTCATAAATTGTAAAGAGTAATCGACCTCATCACCTTCGGCTAGAACGCCCGTAGAGGCAAGCATCTCTCCCTACCCATTCTTGACAGCTCGCTACCTGTTTACCGCTCCGTATTTACCAGTCAAGAAACCAAAGGAAAATAAGGAGAGCAGATGGCCAGTCACGGCCCATTGGGATAATGAGGTCAAAACTGACATATTGTCATGTTCAACTGCTATTTCTTATGATTCCTCCTTCTCAGAGGAAAAGGTCAAGATGAGGGGGAAGCCGAAGAAGGGGCAGAGTCATCAGGCGGAGGATAGAGTTTTTGGATGCGCTCCACTAATGGAATAACATCAGGAGTTGATTCTTGCGACGGTTCGCTCGGTTGTTCTTCCCAAGTCAGTTCAGAAAATCCATGTTCCTCAAACGTATGCCGAATCACATGGACCAAGGCTTCAAGTGTGACTTCATCGCCTAACATCAAATTCAAAACTCGTTCTGCTTTCTGTGCCGGAGGCGGGCTTTCATGCAATAAGGCCCAACAGCGATTAAACACCGTTTCGCGAATAGATGCGGGCACATTGATCGATTCAAGATCAGCCGTACATAACGCACTCACCATCAACACAAATTGAAGATCGGGCAGTCCTGGCTGGTAAAGATCAAGTCGTTGCATAGATGTTATGGTACTCATGATGCAAGAATCCTGACAAGTCTATGATATCACCCCACGAACAAGAAGCCTTAACCAAACTAATCGAACGTATTGGCTCGTCTCATGCCAGTAAACGATTAGAAACACAAGCCCATTATTCCGCCTTGTTATTGAGCGGGCATCATATCCATGTGCACATGGAAGAATTTCCCGCCATTGCGTGGCTTCTGAAAACATCATTGAAAGCCACAGGTCTCTGGCCAATCGCCGTTCGAAACTCCACCAATTATCGTATTGTGGAACATGCCGTTCCCCTTCCTCATCTTCCAGATACATTTGACGGATTTCGCATTTTGCATCTCTCGGACCTCCACATTGAGGGCATGATTGATAAGGGGCAAGCTCTTCAGGGCTTGTTAGCAACCTTACAGTACGATCTATGCGTACTGACCGGCGACTTCCGATTTAAAACATATGGCTCCTATGACAAAACCCTGACACTGATGAAAGAACTCGTTAGTTCCATGCAAGCACCTCTCGGAGTCACGGGCATTTTGGGCAATCATGATTGGTTGGAAATGACCCCAGGGCTTGAGGCTGCCGGCATTCGCATGTTGCTGAATGAAACGCAGGCCATCGAAAAAGGCGGGGAGGCAATCTGGTTGCTAGGACTGGATGATATGCATTACTACGAAACTGGGGATCTGGACAAAGCGGTCAGTGCTGCACCAACAGACGTCGTCCGCATTCTTTTAGTCCATTCTCCAGAAATCATCCCCGAGGCCTTTGCGGCAGGCATAGACCTCTATCTCTGTGGCCATTCCCATGGGGGACAAATCTGTCTACCTGGTGGTAAACCTATCATTACCCATTGCCGTTGCGCCCGATCCTATAAAGCCGGTCCCTGGCAACATGAATCCATGCGCGGCTACACCTCACGAGGTGTCGGCACCTCCCTCTTCCCCATCCGCCTCTTCTGTCCCCCAGAAATCATCATCCACACCCTCAAGAAAACACCCGCAGACGTAGAGCTGGAAAGAATCTCCACCCATGTTGCCTTCAACAAGAAAGCATTCCTGAAACTTCCCCAAGAATGCCCTGCCCCTTCATCATCCCTACCGTCTTGACTATACTTCCGTCCTCTGATCATGTTAGGTCCAAACTCCCACATGACTGCACCTCCACCATGCGGACGAACCGACAAGATGTCTTATAAGGATCGGCTTTTTTGAGGTGGGCGAAAAGAATTACTGGTATCTTTGAAATAAATGGGGAGACTTACCTATCAACCAACAAGCCAGGGGTAGCCATAGATGGATAAGCCCCACCATCCCCCGCACATGAGGATCGTCCCAAAGCCGAATGGCACACATTGAGAGAGGCGTAAGCCTGATTCTAGGACAGATTGTTTCGGATTTTGTGGATTGTATACAACGCTTACTTTCATTCCTTCTGGATAATGTGCGGCAGTCTTGAGAGCTTGCGACTCCGATCCTCGGTCATTACCAAAGCAACGTTGATCATTGCTGTATTCTTTGTCATTCACGACATACTGGTAGATCACATTGGCAAAATAGAAAACCTGCTTTCCTGAGCTGGGAAATACCCTAGTCCCGTAATCAATCGTCGTATGACACACTGTTCCTTCCGTGGTCACCCAGGACTGACTAGCCCATACGAGTCGAATATGTGCCCAAGTCTTCATAATCACAGCCAACCCCAATCCAACTAAAGCTGTGAATCCCACGATCATCATTGTCATGATTTCGTCTCCTTCTTAACCTTGCAGAAAGACTGTCGGCGTCTCGGACACTTAATCTAATTAATAGTATCGTGAGATTACATGGTTTCCTTTACAGGGTCCTGACCAGCAAACCTGTTATAGAGAGAGGAAGAACCACGAACGGAGAAGAAAGGCTAGCAACGCCCGAAGAGCGTTAATTCTCAGAAGGGATCGAAGCGGTCAAAAATGATACCGCAACTAAGGTGCCGTTATACGCACTATGCATCGCGATGCTTGGCGCCAGGCAGCCAGTACGAATTCGGATCAGGACCGTCAATGAGCCAATAAGTGTCACGACTACTAAGGCCGGCCAATATTCCAACACTTTTGGCATGTGCACAATAATGAAAAGAACGGTCGTGACCAACCCTGCAAGTGTCGGCCCCCAAGATTGGGATAACCCCGTGAATAAGAAGCCGCGAAAACACACTTCTTCCACTACGGGAAACAGGCCAACAAACATCACGACCCATCCAATCTGTAACAGAAGAGGCGCCCGACTCATAGCTTCAAAGAGGGGTTGAGGGAGATCATCTGGTGGCAGCACACCATACTCTGTCAGCACGAAAAACCCCATTCCCAAACACACTCCGCACATCACAAAAAGTATCAGGCGCCAGGAAAGATAGGCCTTACCCAACAAACCCCAAAACCAATCCATCTGCATGGACGGTTTGGCTCGACTGGCCGCAACTTGCCATGACAGCATAGATGCGGCAATTGTCCCGAGAAACAACGAGAGAGGAAGCATCCAAGTTTGGTCAACCTCCGTAACATCCCCCATTCCTTTTGACAGCCCCGCATTAAACCCTGCCAGGACTTGCACCATTGAAATTCCCACAGCCTGAGTCACATAAAAACAGACAACAATTAAAAAAGCTGACCAGGCTCCCCACCAAGGAGCTTGAAGGACGGGTGACTGAGTATCGGCATCAGGAGAGGTAAGAACCGGAGTAGCCATACCTTACTGTCGGGTTCTGGCTCAATTTCTTGATAACTGATCCTAATAAGAAAGAACAAAGTCGAGGAGCAACCTCAGATAGGAGTGCAACGAAAAAGGAAGTTGTCGCTTACGTGATCCAGCAATAACACTATTACCAAAGATACTGAAGGCCAAAACGAAACCAATGTGTATCCTGGCTCACTCTTAAGAGGGGAATCGTCCCTTGCGTCCCGTTTGAAAAAAATGTGCGATCTCTCCCATCGGACGTCCGCAAAAATCGTCCGGTCCACCCGCCTTCCAACATCCAATGATTCGTGACAGGGTAACGCAGTGTGGCCGTAACATCCCCTCCATACCCTGTATCATCTTTATGCGTAAAACTTGGATCCTGCTCAAAGTCCGACCGCAAATTCCAGGTTCCCTTTCCCCGATACTCAATCACCGGCCAGTACCGCCCTTCCAAAAACAAGAACAAAGGGATTGGGCGAAGGTCGGTTCTCCATCGAAATCCAATCGTGGGGCCATACCACCGCGCTCGATACTCTGAATTCAGACCGGACAAATCTGCTCCACCCGAAGGGACCGTTTGTTTTCCATCCTCAATGTGATACCGCACTTGAGTCCAGGAAAATCCTGTGATCAGTGTGACCACCCAACGATCCGTGGTCCAAATACGATACCCACCATCAATTGAAAAGAATAATGAATGATGTCCATTGATATCCGACTCGCTACGAGAAACGAGCCCCTCCTTGTGAGGGAGTGAATAATCACTATCCTCTACCGAACCAGAAAACACAGAGCCAAACCCTACCATACCTTCCAAAAACCAAGGGCTTGTGTCATGTCCCCATTGCACATGAAAAGAACTTTGCCAACTGGTTGAGTCAAATTTTAATTCAGAGATAGGAAATGAAGAAGAAGGACCAATCGTCCATTTGAGTTTATCTATGGCAATGCCCGAAGAAAGAGTTGTCGTGACCGCAGCATAGGCTTGTCCAGGAATATAAAGAAAAGATGATAGAAATATCACCCCTAACAGACAGGTTGTGATTCTATAAACCGAGACGAGCATTAGAGTATTTTCCCAAATCATCCTCTTAGCATAATGGACAAAGAAAAGAAGAACAAAAAAGAAACGGATAGAATTAGGGCGTGTTAACACTAAATACTAAATGTTGTATACTATGGCCATGGAACTTACCGAGTCGCAGTACAAGCTCATTCAGCCGTTTTTGCCACGGCAACGAGGCAATGTGTCGTTAACGAACTTACACGTCCTCAACGCGATTCTGTATGTGGCGGAGCAGGGGTGCAAGTGGCGTGGGTTGCCCAAGTATTTTGGGAATTGGCATACCATCTACACCCGCATGAATCGGTGGGCCAAGAGTGGGGTCTTGGAGCAAGTCTTTGCCGAGTTGCAACACCGACAGATCATTCAAGTCCGGGTTGAAGTCGTCTCGCTGGATAGTACCGCGGTGAACGTGCACCCCGATGGCACTGGGGCCCGAAAAAAAACGGGCCGCAAGCCATTGGAAAATCCCGCGCCGGGTGGACCACCAAGATTCATCTGGTTGCCGCAGATGCTCAAACGGCGGTGAACTTTTCCTTATCCCCGGGCAACGCTGGGGATGCGCCGGCAGGTCGGAAGCTGCTGAAGCAGACGAAGTTGGCAGCGACGTATGTGATCATGGATCGCGCCTATGAGGGCGATGAAACGCGCCAGCTGGTGCGCGATTTGGATTGTATCCCCGTGGTGCCTCCGAAAAGTAATCGGAAAGAACCCTGGGAATACGACCGAGAGCTGTACAAACAACGGAATGAAGTCGAACGGCTCTTTCGTCGCCTGAAGGGATTTCGCCGGATCTTCTCACGGTTCGACAAACTGGAGGTGGTGTTTACATTTTTTATCTATTTTGCCCTGATCATAGATGCACTCAATAGTGTTAACACGCCCTAGTACGAGAGGGAGAATACCAGTGCATCCAAGGCCTTAAGGTCAGGATACACAGGAATCCCTTGTTCAGAAAAAATCGCGGCATGCAGTTGGGCACATTGCCCTCCAACACCTACGGGAGCCACAGGAACGATCCGGGTGGCAAGGTCCTGCGAGAAGGCTCTTACTTCGGGGACTGTGCGCTGATTGGTCAGAGAAAGCAGAACATAACGCGGCTTGATTTGCTGGCAATATTTTTCAAGGTCTACCGTCGGCAAATTTGCACCCAGGTAATCAACCGAACATCCTCGCGCAGAACAAAAATACGCCACGGTCATTGCTGAAATTTCATGCCATTCATCCGCAGGACAGGCTATGACTAACTTGATCTTTGCCTCACCATTTCGGAATTGATTCATCGCGGAAAAGATTTTTTGTTTTACGTGATTGGAGGCAAAATGCTCTTGTCCCGTGCTCAACACGCCATCGTGCCACAATTCACCCACTTTCTCCTGCAAGGGCAAGACAAACCTTAGAAGAGCCTCCTCGAAAGGAATCACCGCCAACGCTCCATTCAGCTGCCGACCAAACCCAGCCATATCGTTGGCCTGAAGAGCCTGCGTCAGTTCTAACACCAGGCCCTCGGACGGGGGCGTTTCTTGTGAGACATTCAAAACAGCCCGGTGTGCCCGCACAAGTAACTCATCGCGCCCAATTTCCGCTAGTTCTCCAATGGCTACCCCCTGATCAACTTGGGATTTCAAATATCGAAACAGTTGGACATCTTCATCTGAATACAACCGATATCGATTGGCACTCCGAGTCGGATTGACGAGTCCATACCTCCGTTCCCACGCCCGAATCACATGTGTACTGAGGCCTGTAAGCTTTGAGAATCGATGAATTCTGTATGTCTGCATTAGGTGAATATACCAATATGTATAATATTTATCAAAACATTTATCAATAAATTATTGACAAACATTATACAAATAGATATAACAACAGACAAACATTATACAAACATAATACAAAAAATGAACTGCTCAAGCACTTGTCGATAGAGAGGCCTTTTATGGAACTAAAAGATTCACCTACTGCCCTCTTCTCCCCCAGCCTTTCTCGTGATCTTCAGAATGGCTCTTCGACGAATTGCTCTCGATGTCGAGGCTGCCTTGTTGCCACCTTCTGCGTCTCACCCGATGAAGGGATTGCAGATTTCCAGATTTCTGTTTGGAGATGTCTGCAATGTGGCGATCTTTTTGATCAAACGATCTTAGAAAACCGCCGTCGTTCGAAAACTTATCAACTCACTCACCACTAAAGGAGACCGTTCATCATGATGAATTCCACTAACCTTCAGCTTCGACCGTCATCCTTAGAAAAACTTCGGTACCACGCCCTCGTGCACAGTGTCCTTCTCACATCTGTCGCACTCACGGCTTTTCCGGCCTTCAGCCAGACGCCAGAGAACATGGTGCTCGTGCCCAAGGGTGAATTCACCATGGGAAGTCAGGAACATAAAGACGAGAAACCCCACAACGTCGTGCTGGAAGGGTATTACATCGACAAATATGAAGTATCGAATGCGGACTACAAAGGCTTCATGAAAGCCACCGGTCATGCAGCCCCGGCTTACTGGGACGATCCTCGGCTGAGTGGCGCCAAGCAACCAGTGGTTGGAGTCAACTGGTACGACGCCAGCAGTTATTGTGAATGGAAAGGCAAACGCTTACCCACGGAAGCGGAATGGGAACGTGCGGCCAAAGGACCGGAAGGCCACGGCCACTATCCCTGGGGACATGAACTTGATGATACCAAAGCAAATTATGGCCAAAATGTCGGCAAGACCACTCCGGTTGATTCCTACCCTGCGGGAGTCAGCGGCTACGGAACCTACAACATGTCGGGCAATGTGTTTGAGTGGGTGTCAGACTGGTATGACCCGTCCTATTTCGAGTCAAGCCCAGCCCTGAACCCTCAAGGACCCGCCGCAGGAGTCAACTTTGCGAATCAGGGTCCAGTCAAAGTCTTGAAAGGCGGCTCCTGGCTCGCGCCTGCCAGCTCCCTTCACAGCAGTCATCGGTTCTGGAACCAACCTGAGAACAATTCCTACGGAGTTGGATTAGGATTCCGCTGCGCAAAGTCGGCGTCAACAGGGAATGCTCAAATCACACATTATGACTTCATGCATGCGTTGATCAGTATGGGTGATGAGAAATGGGCTGAAGCTCTAGAATCGATTGACCAGGCACTCAAAACCGATCCAAAGAACTCTGAATACCACCAGACCAAGAAGTTAATTATGGATCAAATGAAGAAATAGGCGAATTACACTTCACGATATATAGAGGAGTATTGAATAATGAAGAGATCAAGGGGCATATTTCTCCAGGGAGCCGTCGACAATGAGAGGTCTTGGGTCTGTTCAGAAAAGTGTGCTCAACACGGCCCCAGTCATTTGGCGAGAACGCCGCTGACGGCTTTTTTCAATAGCCCCAAAATTGTGAGAACTGCGGGCATGAATCGTCAGAAACTACGAAATGGATTTCATGGCATGATGTTCGCCACGCTTTCGATCATCTGTACCCTTCTGACTCCAGCAGTCGGAATCGCCTCTCCCCCAATGACCGTTGGAGGTGAGGTTACGATTGACGAGGCTACTGAATTCATACGAAAGGCAGCTAACGCCACGGAACAAGCCTGGGAGGAATTTCACACCTCTGCCATCGAAGGCACATTAGCCTCTCCCCTCGTGCAGATGACAATCGAGCGTCAGCTCTATGAAGCTCGAGGCTTACTCATGGGAGCTCGAAAAGCAAAACGGTCTCAAGACTATCAATCCGTGAAACACATCACAAGGCAGGTCCAAAAACTGACCCAACACATCATTCTAGCAAGTCGAGAGAGAAAACAATGAAACGTTTGATCACTCTAATAGCTCTAGTCGGTATTTGGTTCTTCCCTCCTTCAGCTTTCGGTGCAGACCCGTCGCTGATGGAGAAAGATCCTGTGGAAATGGTGACCATCCCTGCAGGAACATTCATTCGGGGAAGTGCACCAGGTCAGGGCCGGCTAGATGAACAGCCCCGAGCCAAAATTTTTGTCGACGCCTTTGCCATAGATAAATATGAAGTCAGTAATACTCGTTACCTGACATTCGTTCAGGAGACCCTTCATAAACCTCCCTTCAATGTGTATGGAGAAGGGCCCTTGTCTTCTGAGGAAGGCATCGATGACCTTCCCATCGTTCAAGTCACCTGGCATGATGCCGTCGACTATTGCTTTTGGACAGGCAAACGTCTTCCTACAGAAGCCGAATGGGAAAAGGCCGCACGCGGGACGGATACACGTCAATATCCCTGGGGGGATGAGCCGCCAAACACGAAACGAGCTAGGTTTGATGGCGAATGGCAAGATAAAAATACCTTGCTCCCTGTTAAGAGTTTGCCGGAAGGGCAATCACCATCGGGTGTCTATCAACTGGCAGGGAACGTCCGAGAATGGGTTCAAGACTGGTACAACGTGGAGTACTATTCCAAAGCTCCAGATCAAAACCCTGTAGGTCCAGAGACTGGGATTCTAAAGGTCATACGGGGAGGTTCGTGGCGAAGTTTTGATAGTGACTTACGAGTCGCATCCCGCGGGAAAGGTGGGTTTGCGTTAAAAACTCATGGGATTGGATTCAGATGTGCTCGTGATGAGGACACAAATAACAAGGTGTCTATTCCAGCGGGAAAATGATGAGAGGATCAATTTCTAGCTATACGGACACCTTATGCTATGACTTGAAATATATATCCATTATGATGATTTTTCTCGAACTCAATACTTCTGTCCTTCGAGCTGAGCAGGGCTCAGACACCAACTCCCCTGACACATGGACCTTCTTCTCAAGCCGACGTTAGCCACCACCTATGGAAAGGAGAAAGAAGTGAAGCCATTTGGCATTGATTTAGTGGGTGATGCAACAATCGAACCGTCAGTGGAACGTCAAACATGGAATCAGGATCGTTAATCGAGACCACATAGGAACCAACTCATGAACATTGTCATCGGAGGAGGAACAGGATTTATTGGTCAACATCTCTCACTCCATTTGGTGCATCATGGGCACTCCGTCACACTCTTATCCCGGTATTCGGATCAGCATCGCTCTGGTGATTCGCGGAAGATCCGCATTCTGGAATGGGATGGCCAAACCCAAGGAGCATGGGCTACAGCTTGCGAAGGCGCAGAGGCCATCATTAATTTATCAGGCTCTCCCATTGCTAATGCTCGTTGGACTGAGGCACGAAAAGAACAGCTTTTAATGAGCCGTTTGCATTCAACTCGAGCTCTGATGCAAGCCATCTCAAGCTGGCAAGAAAAACCTCACACCTTTATTTCAGCCTCAGGCATTGGGTTTTATGGCGATCGTGGAGAGGAGATCGTTCATGAATCTTCAGGACCTGGAACAGGCTTTCTCTCCACATTTTGTCAGGCCTGGGAAAATGCCGTCTTGGAAGGAGAAGCCTTGGGACTTCGAGTGATCCCTGTTCGAATTGGTATGGTCTTAGATCAGCATGGAGGTGCCTTATCAAAAATGACAACTCCCTTTCGCCTGTTTCTTGGTGGGCCAATTCTACCTGGAACCCAATATGTGTCATGGATCCATCATGAAGACCTCAGCCAACTCATGCTTTGGCTTCTCACAGAGCGATCGATCAACGGCCCCATCAATGGCGTGGCGCCCCATCCCGTCACCATGAAAAAATTTTGTACGCTGTTGGGAAAGACGATGAAACGCCCCTCTTGGTTTCCCGTTCCTGGCTTCATCCTACATATTCTGTTAGGAGAATTGGCCAGCATGCTGACTACAGGCCAACGTGTGCTTCCTCAACGAGCCTTAGAGAAAGGCTTCACATTCACCTATCCCACCCTGAAGTCAGCATTCCACTCACTTTTTGCGGCTGGCTCCAGCCTGAAAGGAGACTAGCTATGCGATCCCGTCAACAGGTCTACCTTCATCAATCACAGTCCTCTGCTCTTCACTTGGTGGATGTGAGGGTCCTCGCCGTTCTGTTCGCGTTCGGCTTGTTATTTCTCTACTTTCTCAGCCCGACTCATGCTTTGGAACAGCCTCTCCAATTACAAAAAGGGCAGGCTCTCCCTCAGGCTACAGTGGTGGGACAGGATGGACACGCCATTTCTCTTAAAAGCTTAAAGGGACGGGTGACACTGATCAGCGTGGTCCCTCAGCTCAACACGCCAGTCTGTGATGAGCAAACGCATCGGTTTAGCGAGCAAAATGATGGCTTGGATCAATTCATCTCATTTGCGACGATGAGCACCAATTCACACCAGGACCAGATGACTTTTGCACAAAAAGCACACATCCAAAATATGCGATTCCTCTCCGATGCGCCTGAGTTTGAATTTGGCCGAACCACAGGCCTACTCCTGCAGGATATCGATGTTCTGCAACGAGCCGTCATTGTGTTGGATGAAGAGGCGATTATTCGATATATTGAAATTGTTCCCATGAGCCAATTGCCGAATTTCGAGCAAGCCTATCGCGTGGTTCGCTCGCTGATTCCACAAACATCCTAAGGAGTAGGCCCATGGTCGAACACATCCTCATTTTTCTCAACCTTTTAGCGATGGCCGTACTAGTCGGAAAAATCATTTTCCTTTCGTTTGTCACCGCTCCCGTTCTAGCCCGGACCTTAGATGACGATGCGTTTTCCCGAGTCGTGCGCAGCCTGTTTCCTCCTTACTACGGACTTGGAATGCTGAGCGCTTCTGTCGGTTGGGTGAGTAGCATTGCGTTGGGGCTCCTGGATAACTTTGAATCGCTCATGCTGATTCCAGCCACACTCTGGTTAGGCATCTTAGCTATTGAGTATTATTGCCGGACTCCACTCATCACTGAACTTAATGCTCTGAGCGACGAATTAGAAGTGAAACAAGCTAAAGGGCTCAACACTCCTCTTTTACGAAAGAAAAGAGATGGTCTGCATCGTCTCTCGGTTCAATTGAATTCCTTGGTCTTAGTTATGGGCCTCTGCTTGATTGGCCTATCGGGCATCTCGTTATAACTCATCGAAGGAGGCATACCTATGCACATACTCAAAACGGCAAAATTTTATCATGTTAAATTTCTGATAATCTTCATGTCGACATGCGGACTTGTTAGCTTCCTCGCTTCAACCGGGTCGTCCTTTGACTCACCGACAGACATGACTCCGCCCATGAATAATCCCCATGCGCCTCATCCCGGCCCGAACACTCCACCGGCTTCAGGCATTGTGGGCTTAGCCCTGCATATCACTGCCACGAAAATAGGTGACCCAGCTCGTCTCATTATTCGAGCGGTTCATCCGGCAGGACCAGCCGGAGGAGCGGGGGTGACTCACGGAGAAGAAGTGGTTTCCGTCGACGGACAAGCAGTCAGTGGAAAAACCTATCAGGAAGCCGTTAGTATGATTCGCGGTGAAGTGGGAAGCAGCGTTAAACTAGGACTGCAGGGGCCGCAGGGCGAACGCACGCTGAGCATCATGCGGGTGAGTGAGGCAAAACTTATGGAGCAGACACCACAAACCATGTAAACGGCACCTCTCAATAGAGTTGAATGACCATTTGAAAACATTCCGACGATGACGTCCTCCTCACCATCTATTGTGCTCTTTCAGTCTGATTTACGCCTCGCAGATAACCCGGCCTTATCTGCCGCCGTTAAACGTGAAGAACCCCTCCTCTGTCTTTATATTTGGAATCCAGAGGCCACAGGATATGCAATGCCTGGCGCAGCAAGCCGCTGGTGGCTTCACTATTCGCTTGAAAGTTTGTCTCGTAATCTGGATGCCGCTGGCAGCAAGCTTTTCATCTCCATGGGGAACACTCTGAGCCTGTTGTCTGAACTCCTCAGGACCTTTACTCAAGCACAGGTCTTTTGGAATCGATCATGTGAGCCAACGATTCGGCACTCGGAGGCGCAACTCCTCAACCTTTTCGCATCAAAACAGGTTCAGGGTTTCTCCTTTTACGGGAACCACCTGACAGACCCTTCTGAAATTCACACTCAGGCTCAGAATCCCTATCGCGTCTTCACACCATTTTGGAAACAACTCCAATCAAGCCTTACACTTCCTCCTTCGCTTCCCGCACCGAAGAAGCTCCCCCCACCTCCAACGACCACGTTCACATTCGACTCGCTAGCCAGCTTACAGTTACTCCCAACGATTGACTGGGCGAAGGGAATTCGTGAAACCTGGCAACCTGGGGAAACTGGTGCTGGGTCGGCCCTCAAGAAATTTCTTCGCGACCCTGTGAGCACGTATTCAACTGATCGAGATCGACCAGAGCTTCCTCATACCTCACGACTCTCCCCGCATCTTCGATTCGGAGAAATCAGTCCGAGGCAAATTTGGCATGCCGTTCGAGGAGCAAAACGCCAAAGCCACAGCATCGAAGAGCGGAAAAGTCATGAGGCGTATTTACGGCAAATTGTCTGGCGGGAATTTGCGAATCATCTGCTCTACCATTTTCCCGATACCACAGACGAACCCATGAATGGCGAATACAGGCATTTCCCCTGGCAAGAGCAATCTAAATTTCTTCGTCAATGGCAAAAAGGCCTGACCGGCTACCCTATCGTGGATGCCGGCATGCGAGAACTATGGCAGACAGGCTGGATGCATAACCGAGTCCGTATGATCACTGGATCTTTTTTAACAAAAGATCTCCTGATCCCATGGCAAAAAGGCGCCATATGGTTCTGGGACACGCTTGTGGATGCTGATTTGGCGAACAACACGTTAGGTTGGCAATGGGTGGCTGGCTGCGGAGCCGACGCCTCGCCATTTTTTCGAATCTTTAATCCCATGACGCAGGGCATCAAGTTTGACCCGGATGGCCAATATGTCAAACGATGGATCCCAGAACTTTCAGGACTACACGCACCCTGGATCCACAAACCATGGGAAGCTCCACCTCTTCTCTTGGCTGAAGCGGAGGTAACCCTTGGAGAGACATATCCCTGGCCGATTGTGGACCACCAAGCAGCCCGTAAACAGGCGCTCGAGAGTTATCATACATGGTCAGTTGAAAAAAGCCGCCAGCGGCGTTCTCGCCAGTTTTCCGTGCTCACGTAGGACCAGTACGCTCCGTGCGCAAAACTGGCTGTGGCCTTGCTGGACGGACTTTTTTGAACTGACCCAAAGCTGTTGATTGCCAATAGCTTCCTGGCGAACTATGACCTTTGATATCTTCACTATTCAACGCTCTCAAAGCTTAAAGAATACTCCGCGCACTGTTAAGCATTAGGTACATGAGGCCCAATGAAACGTTCTGAAAGTACGAGCACCCTGACCTCTCCTCAACGAACTGAGCCTCACAAGACGGGACACTCTTCTACAACGTCAGCTAGACCACCCGATATCCCTAAGCCTCGAATCGGGATCTCTCAATGTTTATTAGGTGAAGAGGTCCGCTACGACGGCGGCCATACACGCGATGTGTTTATTACTGAGGTCTTAGCGCCTTTTGTAGAGTGGATCTCTGTCTGCCCCGAAGTCGAAGCAGGATTAGGAATTCCCCGGGAGGCCATGCGTTTGGTGGGCAACCCCGACGCTCCTAAGCTTCTGACATCCCATTCCAAAATTGATCTCACAGCCACGCTGACAACGTTCAGTCAAAAGCGAGCACTCGAACTACGCGCCAACGATATAGACGGATATATCTTCAAGAAGAATTCCCCAAGTTGCGGCATTCATCGAGTCAAAATTTTCACCGAGAACGGGCATCCCTCTCATCAGGGCGTCGGCATATTCTCAGGAACGATTCAAGAATCTATGCCCTTGCTCCCCCTCGAAGAGGAAGGACGGCTTCATGACACGCTTCTTCGAGAAAATTTTGTCGAGCGGGTCTTCTGCTATCGACGATGGAAAACACAGATCCAACACACACGCCTGAGCCGGGGAAGCATTGTCGATTTTCATACGCGACATAAATATTTATTGCTTACTCACAGCCGTGCTCATTATCACGAACTCGGTCAGCTTGTTGCCAAGGCCGGTCTATTCACTCCTACGGAATTAGCTAGAGCCTACGGTGTGCGCTTTATGGAAGGGCTAAAAGTCAAAGCCACCGTCAAGAAACATGTCAACGTCCTTCAACATTTAGCGGGCCATCTGAAGAAACGAATCACTGCAGTCGAACGGGCGGAGTTGCAAGAAACGATTACCGATTATCATTGCCAGCGTATTCCCTTAGCTGTTCCATTGATGCTTATTAAACATTATGTGCGGCTGCTAGACATTCCTTATTTAGTTGACCAAGTCTATCTCAATCCACATCCCAAAGAATTAATCTTGCGAAACCATGTCTAGTACGTCCAATACCAGTATAGAGAACAGAGGTTATCGCATTAAAGCGGTGGCAACAACCACAGGGCTCAGCACCCATGTGATTCGAAAATGGGAAGAGCGCTACCATCTTGTACAACCTCATCGAAGTAACAATGGCTATCGCGTGTTTTCCGAAGAAGACATCCAACTCCTTCTCTTCATCAAAACCAAACTGGCAGCAGGAACATCGATTGGGCAACTGGCTCGTACCGGCCCGGCCAAACTGCGTCAAGCCATGCAACAGACACCACTGGATCTTTCGCCGATTCCTACACCTTATCGGAAAGACGCCAAACTTCTTCTTGAGGCAGCGCGGCACCAACATCTTGATGGCATCAAGAAGAAGCTCGAACATTGGATCCTGTCGATGGGATTGCAGGAGGCTATGATGAAACTGATCTTTCCTATCCTCAAACTTATTGGCGATCAATGGCACCAAGGAGGTATTTCTATATCCGGTGAACATCGAGTCAGCCAGCTCGTCAGGCAATATTTACTCTCAGCGATCCGCCAAGACCTGCCATCAAACAACCCTCGTGCGGTCGTGGCCTGCGCCCCCGGTGACTACCATGAAATTGCTCCATTGACTGCGACGATGTTCCTACAGAACTTGGGATGGCAAGGCACTTATCTTGGACCAAATGTATCCTTTGAAGTCCTACAGATGGCCTTGCGTCGTAAACCGACGCCACTTATGATTCTGTCTTGTATAATCGAACCGGATGCAGAGACCTTTTATTCCTGGTTACAAGAGATTATTCAACATCTTGTCCCACATACGACTGTAGCCCTCGGAGGAGCTGGCTTGTTATCGTATGAAACACTCTTGAAACAGTATTCCATTTCTTATCTGCGGACCATCCAAGATCTCACAATGTTTTCTCCGAACAATCATTCGGTCCTAACCTCAGATGTTCGGTTCCTTCAATCTTCATGCGGCTAAGGAGTCTGTCTTATGTCAGAACGTAAAAAAGGTATTATTCTTGTTGGTCATGGCGGCATTCCTAAAGATTATCCAGCCGACCTGGTGAGTAAACTCAAACGACTGGAAGCACAGCGCCGGGCAGCCAAGCAACCGATGTCAGCAGAAGAATTGGCATTGGATACCAAAATCAGAACCTGGCCTCGCACGCCGGAATCAGACCCGTACCAGGCAGGACTCGAAGCCCTGGGAAATCAGATGAAACCTATGATTAATGGCGCGTTATTTTCGTTGGCCTACAACGAGTTTTGCGGACCAACATTACAGGAAGCCGTGAAAAGTCTCATTAAACAAGGCGCAGAATCTATTACCGTCGTATCGACCATGTTCACACCTGGAGGATCCCATTCGGAATATGAGATTCCCGAAGAAATGGAGGAACTCCGCCACGAACATCCGAATGTTCAGTTGCAATATGCTTGGCCATATGACCTAAGCCAAGTCTCGAAAATGCTTGTCGAACATATTGCACAATTTAGATAGAAAAATATTTCAGCAAATCCTGATCTGGACATCAGTAAAGTTAATCCAGACATACGTACCTTTTCCATGGCCGCGCAAAGAGCTAAAAAACCAGCGAGCAGATCCCGACATCCAATCACCAAGCCGAAACTGGATTACCTGCACCATGTGGCCATTCCCGTACCGGATATTGCCAAAGCTTTGGAATGGTATACTTCCCGATTCAACTGCCACGTAGAGTATGTGGATGAAACCTGGGCTCTATTGGAGTTTGCCAATGCCAAGGTGGCGCTGGTGCTTCCTAATGAACATCCTGCTCATTTTGCCATTAGTCGACCGGATGCCAATAAATTTGGCGAATTAGTCACTCACCGCGATGGGCTCAAATCCGTCTACATCTCAGATACATTTGGGAATTCAATCGAAGTCCTAGAGGAGCCTTAAAAACAAGGATGCTTGAAAATTCGTCTATTCCCCTACTTGCTACAAAAGAGGGGCATTTTTGAATGGGCTTTTCTATGATTCAACCGATTGATGACATGAGTTTTGACAGAACAGCGGAGCAAGCAACCACGCCAATATTAGTGGAATTCTGGCAGCCAGGCTGTGGCCATTGCCACGCTCTGCTTCAAGAATTAGAACTGGTGCAAGCTGAGGTTGGAGATCGCCTGACTATCTATACCATGAATGTGCAGGAAAATTTTCTGATCCCAGGCGAGCTAGAAATTCAGTCACTGCCAACTCTGGCCTTGTATGTCGACAGTCAATTTAGAACGTTTATTGGCGGCATCGGAAAGAAGCAGGAACTTCTTCAGCAACTCACTCAATGGCTTCCTTCCCTACAACCCCTCCTGCATGACCTCCTGCTCGGAACTTGCGAACTAGCAAAATACGTGGAAAGTTTACGGCTTTACCACAGCCTCACAAATTTTTATGAACTTGCTGAATTCCCTTAACCCTATCTCAGTGAGGACCCCCAATCTTTCTGGCCACCGACCACGAACCCAGATCTGTTTCGGTAGGCTTAATAAGAATTCCCTTCCTTCCACTCAGGAAACTCTTCAATTTGGCAGAAGCATACCCTATCCCGCTGCATAACAGACGAAACAGATGGTTCGGGTAACACAAGACCATCTTCGTAAAATACCAAAGAATTTTGGGGCGCCGGTAAAATGACCTCAACACTTCTTGATAGTAACGGTCTAGCTCTTCGATGGACATCCCTTCCGGAGCCCAGACGAAATTCATGCCGTTCATTTTTTCCCAATGATCATCTCGAATGTTCGTTCCATAGAGATCACGATATACTGGTGACCCAGGATAGGGTGTAAATTTTGTCAAATTCATGATCTCCATCGGAATTCGACGAATGAAATCCTTGGTCATTTGAATCGTTTCGAACGTTTCTCCGGGGTACCCCAGCATGAAGAGACCCTTTGTCCTGATCTTCGCTTCGGCCGTCCAGGTGACAGCCTGAGTAGACTTCGCCACCCGAGCCTGCTTGTCCATTTTTTTGAGCAATTCATCTGAGCCGGTCTCAAGACCAAAACTTATTTCCCAACAGCCAGCAGCTTTCATGAGTTTAAGCAGATCGAGTTTCACGGTATCCACCCTGGCTGCACAAGTCCAGGTCATCTTGAGACCATTCTGGATGATAAGATTACACAATTCCGTCACACGAAGACGACTGGCAAGGAAAAGATCGTCCACAAACATGACATGCCGAACACCATAGGTATTCTGAAGATGATGCATCATGTCAAACACAACCCTTGAAGAGTAGGCTCGCACCTGGGCACCAAACGTCGATGTGTCACAAAATTTACAGTGAAATGGGCACCCGCGCGAAGCCGCGATCGTCGCAACTGGTCCTTGAGGGAATTCGAAAATGGCTGGCCAATAGGCGTTAGGAAAATCTGGCAAGAGGTCCCATGCCGGAAACGGCAATTCATCAAGATCCTTCGCAATAGGCAAAGCTGGTGTGCGAACAACTTGCTCGCCATCGCGGTAAAGAAGGCTCGGCACCGAGGCCAAGTTGGCGCCGTCTTCCAGAGCATTCAACAGCTGAGTTAAGGGTTGCTCCCCCTCCCCCACAACCGCAACATCGAATTCTGGAAATCGGTGCATCGTTTCGGGCCCCATCGACGAGATATGGGGACCCCCAATAATGATTTTTGTCTGCGGAAGCTTCTTTTTTATTTTCCTGGCAATGCCCGCGGCACCCCAGACACCCACGGTGAATAAGGTTATCCCGACATAGTTGGGGTTTTCGTCGAGTACTTTTTTAGCAACCTGATCTTCCGTCAGATTAAAAATATCGCTTTCAATAATTGACGGTTGATACCCCCAGAGACGCACCTCTGCGGCAAGATGCAGAAGTCCGAGAGATGGAGACTTATTCGTAATATGCCGGAGGAAATCATATCCGGGAGCAATCCGTTCATACGGCGGATTGATAAAGATGATCTGTTTCGACATTGTGGACTCCCTTCCGAAAGACTATTAGGTCTTTTATTCTTGGGTCCTCTTGAAATTTCGAAAAATTGCCATCTGTACTCAGGGAAAATGCGAACTGTAGAATCAAATTGTGACATCATTGCATAAAAGAGTCAAAATTCTTCCACTTGTTCGTAGGCTATCAATTTCACTCCGAAGAAATCCGCACTTTCATTCACCTTCATGCAATACAAATCGCTTTCAGGGATGAAACACTTTCACCGCATTCAAGAATTTTTACTCAATGCCCTCTCTTGTCATTTTTTGATGTAGAACGTTGCCTAGGCAAGCTACAGCTTTTACAATTCTACACAATAGATACATGACCAATTTTTCATAAATGTCATCCTTGGAGGTTGAGAAATGATTACTCAGACACATTATGCTCTAGCACTAAAGACTCTGGGGATAATGTCGGCATTCCTTTTTGGCTTAAGCATCAGCTCTAGTCCTTTGTGGTTTCATGAAGAAGTCTCGGCAACAGAAACCCCGCAACTGGTTGCCACCAATTCTTCTGATTCTCCAATAACAACAACTTCATCAAACATCTATGACTTTACAATGAATGACATTGAGGGCAAACCTCTCTCCCTTAAGCAGTTCAAAGGAAAAGTCATCATGGTCGTCAACACGGCCAGTTTTTGCGGGAACACCCCTCAGTACGAAGGCCTTCAAACGCTGTACGAACAGTATCGCGATCAAGGCTTTACTGTCCTCGCCTTCCCTGCCAATGACTTTGGCAAACAAGAACCAGGCAATAACCAGGAAATTGCGGAATTCTGTTACACCAAATATTCTTTGGAATTCCCACTATTCAGCAAGATCACGGTCTTGGGCGACCACAAACATCCCCTATATCGTTACCTTACAGAAGACACGGCATTTAAGGGAGAAATCAAATGGAATTTCCAAAAGTTTTTGGTTGATCGGACAGGCGAAGTCATTGCGCGCTATGCGCCAAAACAACAACCTCTTAGCCCTCAAATTGTTGGAGACATAGAACAAGCTTTAAATATGGAGCTGTCGTAGATAATCAAGATATCTCTTATGGCGTATGGCCCTAAAGTATTGCAAATCAAGGGAAAAAACCTAACTGAAGCTACTTGAGCATTTTGTCATGGAAGTTACGGCACATGCTGCTGCAGACTTCCTGAGGCTACGGACTAATGCGACCCTGCCTATTTTATCGAAAAATCCGTCTGATCATTACGGAGAAACTAGAAACGGTGGCCTATAGAGGTTTCGAAGCAATGGAATTGGCTGACAGTTATTTCGGCGGTGTACAGAAAGGGAAACGAGGACGAGGTGCTGTGGGAAAAGTTCCTGTAATGGGGATCCTAAAACGAGGCGTGAAAGTCTATACCTCAATGATGGCTAACACGCGCACAGCAACACTCCTGTCTATTATTCGCCGTAAAATCGAGCCTAATAGCATTTACACTGTAGCTATCGCTCACACAACACCATAGATATTTCAGCATTCAACCAATAACGGATAAATCATTCAGCGGTCTTTGCCGAAGAGCGCAATCATATCAACCGGATTGAAAATTTCTGGAACCACGTTAACCGCGTCGTGCGCAAACACAATGGCCTTCCAGTCCACCACTTTCATGAATTCTTAAAAGAAGCGGAGTATCGCTTTAATTATGGATCGCATCATCACCAATTTATCACCCTGAAAAAGTGGGTCACCTTGTGATTACTCTATGACAGCCCAAAAATTTTTGGTAATTAGGGCGTTTCGTAACCAATGTGTGCTAGAGAATGCGCATGGTTACTGGACAAAACACGGTTTTTAGTTGTGCGGCCAACTTTTTGCGCGGGCGCAAGTGTATTTTTTGTGGTTCCTTCAAGGTTTTGCACACCAGCCGAGGCTATGTGAAATGCCAACTGTGTGGGAAGAGCAAAAGTCTAAGTCGCTTGCGCCGGGAGCTGACGATTCTTCAAGGGTTTTATCAGCTCCAACCGGCCTACCGATTGGCCCAGGATCTGGGCGTCGATGTCAAAGTCGTCACTCGCATTTATCAACGGATGCGGGAGGCCCTGTACCATTTGGCCGAACTGGAAGGTGGCAAACTGAAAGGCGAAATCGAATTGGCCGAGGCCTACTGTGGGGGACGACGCAAAGGCAAACGTGGTCGAGCGGCTGCGGGTAAAAGTGTCGTGTTTGGGCTCCTGGAGCGGGATTCCCGCGTCTACACCAAAGTCGTCGAGTCGGTGAGCGCCGAGGAACTGATGCGGCATATCCAAGCCAAAACTCGGAAGGGGGCCGTCTATTACACCGATGCGTTTCGGGGCTATCAATCCTTGAAACGATACGGGAAACATCATACGATCAACCATTCCAAAGCGTTTGTAAGTCGGCGACAACCACGGAATCATATTAACGGCATTGAGGGGTTTTGGAGCTACGCGAAACATATTCTGTCTCACTATCGTGGGGTGTCCAAATATTATTTTCCCATGTACTTGAAAGAAATCGAATATCGGTTTAAGCACCGTACGGAGAACTTGTTTAAACGGTTTCTCAAGATCTATTTTGGTTACGTTTCGCCCTAATTACCAAATTTTTTCTATAGAAGCATCAGAAAAATTTCTGATTGCATCGGAGAAGGACCGTTTCTTCTTTAACTATATCAATTATTAGTGCAGAAAATGGCTTTTTCTTGTATGGTTAGCCATACAGAAGAACGATCTCTTATGCGTACCCAAGAAATGCCTCTGAACTATGAAATTTATTGCTAAAATCAATCCGGAACTACGTAATATTACCTGTTAGATTTTTAATGCATCTTCAAACAATACTATATCCAATTTCATCTCTTGTTATTTTTCTAATATATTGTTTTTTTTTGATAATTCGTACGATGCTCATACTCTAAATTTCGATTGGCGTATTTATTGCTTGAAATATTTATCTTTTACACCTTATCCATTAGCTGCATCTAATTTCTATTTTACAAAAACTTCTAGCGCCTTTATATTTATTATTTCTCTCCCCAACCAAAACCTCCTAGAATATCATTATAAATTTTAGGACGCATACTTCACCCAATTTTTCTCACACGGCTTTTAAAAAAAATTCCTATTAATTCAAGCCATACATGAGCAGCAAGTAGGTTGCTCTTTAAGGGATTTTTATGCCATTTCGTAGGAAAATTCTATTCAAATTGATGCAGGTTGGTGACCTGATCCAAATAGGTATTTCCTTTATGATTGTAGCCTGGATGTTTTATTCTCAAAATAACAGCATTATAGCCTTCGAAGAATTCCTGGCATTGCGAATAAAAATTGAAAACTTCTTGGTTGGGTTCGCCACGATAGGAATTTGGCATGTAGTATGCGTCTCATTGAAGCTTTATGAATCTAAACGTCTTTCTACTATAGCTCAAGAAATCCCAAGCATATTCAAAGCTACGACTTTGGTGACGTTGGCCACAGCCGGAGTAGCTCTTCTCTTTAACATCAACATGATATCCTCAAAGTTCCTTCTTACCTTTTGGATAGCTGTCACGCTATTTATGTGCCTCAGCCGCATAGGATTACGAATGACCTTATCCTGGATGCGGCGCAAAGGAAGAAATTCTCGCAATATCATCATCGTTGGGACCAACCCACGCGCTTTGAAGTTTGCGGAAGAAATTCGTTCTAAACCAGACTTGGGTTACCGTCTGCTAGGATATATAGATGAACCTTGGGAGAAACTCAACCTTGAAAATCTGGGTAGAGTTCCTATTATTTCGACTCTTGAAAAATTTCCAGAATTTATTCGCACTTTTTGTGTCGATGAAATAGTCATCGCTCTCCCCCTTCGGTCATATTATCAACAAGCCTCTCACATCGTCGATCAATGTGAAGAACAAGGTATCCTTGTTCGCATGCTAGGGGATCTTTTTTCGCCAAAGCAAGCCAAATCAGCTATTGAGGAACTTGGACTACATCCAACTTTAATTCTCAATACCGGAGCCATTGGAGATCAAGCCCATTTAATTAAACGAATCATTGATATATCTATTGCATTGCCTTCACTCATCATTCTCAGTCCTTTTTTTGCGATCATCGCATTATGTATTAAATTCACATCACCTGGCCCCACCTTTTTTGTTCAAAGGCGCCTAGGCTTAAATAAACGCCCCTTCAATCTTTATAAGTTTCGAACCATGGTCCCAAATGCAGAAGCCCTGCTTCCGAGCCTTGAACACCTCAATGAAGCCACAGGTGCCGCGTTCAAGATTTCTGAGGATCCTCGCATTACTTTCACTGGAAAATTCTTACGGAAAACCAGCATCGATGAACTCCCGCAACTGCTCAATGTTCTCAAGGGAGACATGAGCCTCGTCGGCCCTCGACCTATTCAGTTCAGGGATTTCGATGCCTTTTATCAAGATTGGCATCGCCGTCGATTTAGTGTACGACCAGGTATTACCTGTCTCTGGCAGGTGAATGGACGAAGTCAGCTTACGTTCGAACAATGGATGGAATTAGATATGGAGTATATTGATCGATGGACCTTATGGCTGGATTGGAAAATCTTGCTAAAAACTATCCCCGTGGTTCTAAGGCGAACCGGGGCGGCCTGATACTACTTTTATAAACCTATCTTCTCATTTATTTATATGACAAAAACAGCTCTTATTACCGGTATTACCGGACAGGATGGGTCCTATTTAGCAGAACTTCTCATCTCCAAAGGTTACCATGTTCACGGAATCATCCGAAGAGCAAGTACCTTTAATACAGCTCGTATCGATCACATCTACACCGATCCTCATGATACCCACGCAAAGTTGTTCCTCCACTATGGTGACCTCACCGACTCGGGGCAACTGACAAATCTCGTCTACGATACCCAGCCCCAAGAAATCTATCACCTTGGAGCTCAAAGCCATGTCCGGGTCAGTTTTGATACCCCAGAAAATACTGGAGATGTGACAGGTCTGGGCACCACTCGAATTCTTGAAGCCATTAAACGTAGCGGGGTATCTTGTAAATTCTATCAAGCCTCCTCAAGCGAAATGTTCGGGAACGCTTCCCCTCCCCAATCGGAAGATACGGTCTTTTACCCCCGAAGTCCGTATGGGGCGGCAAAGGTGTATGCCTATTGGATATCCATTAACTACCGGGAAGGGACTAACTTATTCGCCTGCAATGGAATTCTATTTAACCATGAATCTCCGAGACGAGGCGAAACCTTTGTCACTCGAAAAATTAGCCGCGCAGTTGCAAACATTATGGCCGGGAAACAAAAAGAATTGTATATGGGTAACCTCGAGGCTAAACGGGATTGGGGGTTTGCTCCAGAATATGTCGAAGGCATGCACAAAATGCTCCAAATGGAGTCACCTCAGGATTACGTGCTAGGAACAGGTGAAACCCATACCGTTCGTGAGTTTGTCGAAGAAGCTTTTGGCTATGTTGGGCTTGATTGGCATGATTTTGTGAAAGAAGATCCCCAATATCTGCGACCAACCGAAGTCGACATCTTAATCGCCGATCCCCAAAGAGCCAATTCCTTACTCAAATGGCAACCTCGAATCACTTTCAAAAACCTGGTACGAATTATGGTTGATGCAGATATACGAAAGTTGGGAATGGAGCCAAAAGGTGATGGAGATACGATCATCCAGGAAAGTTTCTCCCACAAGTGGTGGAAAGGCGATTAATGTTTTTGAGTTCGTCATCAAAGTGAGCCTCCTGATAATTCCTCCCCTTTGTAAGGGGAGGCGAGGTAAGGTAGAGTCCCTGACATATCCCCCCACAAAGAGGCTACTTCCTTACCACTACTGGTTGATGTATCTAAAAGGCCCTACTCACAAATAAAAAATGAAAGGTGGCCCCAAGTTCTCCACCCTGGTTGGCAATATCCATTTGCTCACATAGATAGAGAATAATACAACGATGAAACTCGATAGCAAAATTTATATCGCTGGCCATAATGGGATGGTGGGCTCAGCTATTCTGCGAAATCTTCAGGCAAAAGGGCATACAAACTTAGTGGTCAAGACCCGTTATGAACTCGACCTCACCCGCCAAACAGATGTTGAGCAGTTCTTTTCAAAAGAAAAACCTGAATATGTATTTGTAGGAGCGGCCAAAGTGGGTGGCATCTTGGCCAATGCCACCTACCCGGCAGATTTCATTTACCAAAACCTCGCTATTCAAACCAATATCTTACATGCGGCCTATCTCACCAAAGTGAATCGGCTATTGTCCCTCGGTAGTTCTTGTATCTATCCAAAAAACTGCCCCCAGCCTATGAAAGAAGAACACCTATTAACCGGTTCGCTTGAACCGACGAATGAGCCCTACGCAATTGCTAAAATCGCAGGAATAAAAATGTGTGAGGCCTATAATAGACAACACAGTACACAATTTTTGAGTGCCATGCCCACGAATCTTTACGGACAAGGGGACAATTTTGATTTACAGACGAGTCATGTGTTGCCCGCTCTAGTACGAAAGTTTCATGAAGGCAGAGAGAACGGAACCCCCGTCACGATTTGGGGAACCGGACGTGCACAACGTGAATTACTCTATGTTGATGATTGCGCCGAAGCGTGTGTGCTTTTAATGAACTTGCCTAATGAGATATTCCAACAACTTCTTCGTTTTGAAGCCGGACCACTCATAAATATTGGGACAGGAGAAGAATTGATGATTCGCGAGCTGGTAGAAATGATTAAGCATACCGTCGGCTTTAAAGGACAAGTTCAATGGGACTCGACGAAACCCGATGGCATGATGAAGAAAGTTCTTGATATCTCAAGACTACAGGACTTAGGTTGGAAACCGTGTATTTCCCTAAAGGACGGTATTCAAAAAACATACGATTGGTACCAGCAACATCATGACGTCACACAATTAGTAGAATCCTGAAACTCCTCTTGCGAATGAAGTGATTTCCCCCTATGCGTTTGGCAAAGACGAGTAAAGAAGTTTCTCTCGACTCTAAAAATTCTGAAAGTGCTTCGTTATGAAAATCGCTGTATTAGGAGGTGGCGTTTCTGGACTAAGTTTAGGATGGTTGCTTAAACAGTCCGGGTGGTCTCCCACCATATTTGAACGCCAACCCACTTGTGGTGGGTTAGCTCGTTCATTTCAATGGCATGGGTTTAATTGCGATATTGCAGCTCACAGATTGTATACAAATAACCAAGCTATATTTAAAACCCTTTCTTCTCTTGTCCCCCTTATTCGCAACATACGGCAAAGCAAGATTTTCATCGATGGAAAGTGGATCACCGATCCAGTGAACCCAATTGAGTTAGCACTAAAATTTTTTCCTAATCCAGGAATCTCTTTTGTGTGGGATTATTTAAACCAAAGCTCACAATCTAATATAGCTGCCGCCTCATTTGATTCCTTCACACTGGGGAAATATGGCCAGTCTTTGACCGAGTTTTTCTTTAGGCCTTACACAGAAAAGTTATTTGGTATTCCCGCCAATGAGATATCAGCGGCCTGGGCAACCCAAAAAATTCGTGTTTCTGGAGTGCTCGATCTAATTAAAAGAAACAATAAGACCTACTTCAACCATTTTTATTACCCCAAGGAAGGGGGCTATGGTGCGTTTTGCCAAAGCTTATACGAGAAAATTCATGAGAACGTGCGCCTTTCCACGTGGGCCAAGGAGCTTCATGTTGAACAGAACAAGGTTGTGGGCATCACATACGAAACAGAAGCCGGAGAAAAAACAGAAGAGTTTGATGTGGTTGTTTCTACTATCCCAATCACAATATTAGCTAAACTCCTAGGAATACGAGTTCATTTACAATTTCAACCAGTGTCCCTTATATACCTTTTGATGGAACAGGATAGAGTCTCCCCCAATCATTGGGTGTATTTTGCGCACAAAAATTTTTTGATGAATCGTGTTTCAGAGTTTAAAAACTTTTCAGACTTTAGAGTCCCCAAGGGTAAAACGGTGATTTGCGCAGAGGTGACAATGGAACACTCCCGTGACACTATGATCGAGAAGGTCATTCATGACCTCGATCACGTTGGCTTCATACGAAAAGAGAAAGTTATTGATACCCTATTTCTGAATGAAAAATTCGGGTATCCCATCTACAATCGTAACTACGAGGATCAGCTGGATATTCTAAAAACCAAGATAGAAGCATATTCGAATCTCTTTTTGACAGGACGAAATGCGGCGTTTACCCATATGGATATCGACGATAATTTTGAATCAGCAAAGAAATTACACGATAACTTGCTCCAAATGTTTACAACTGAAAATGTTCTGCCAACATCTCTCACTGACGTTAGTAATTAGGCTTGTGACACAACTATTTGCATATCTTTATTCATGGATTAAACACCTTTGTCTGAATCCACAAAGCACAAATGATTCTGAGTACAGTTTCGCCTAGATCTCCAACGTCTCTGATCGATTCATGCCATATCTCCTTCGCAATTGCTCAAGCGCAATCCCAGAAAAGATCGCGAGGAACGGAATGAGAGGGACGGAGTATCTGGCAATACCATTAATGGGCAGATGTAGGACAAAGAAATATGCGGCAAAGGCAAGAATGGGAAACATCTGCTTCCCAAATCCGCCTTTGCTAGAGAAGTAAATGCCTATAGCAAACAAAATGAGATAAGGGATTTGAATCAACATATTAAGGTAAGTGGAAGACCAGGTCCTCCCCGCAAACCAAAAATTAAAAACGTTCAGTAGAGAACATCGAAGCAGCAATTCTGGTGAACTTCGGTATTCGTCGAACACTGAACTCAAAAGATATTGGTTGAAATCCACTTCATCCTTAGCTTTATAAAAATACTGGAAGTACCCCGAGGGCCGATGTGAGAGATCGAGCCGCTTGACCATTTCTTCACGGCGCCTGGATGCCTCACTGTGGAGTTGATTAGCATTCGTGTCTAACGAATAATTTTTACATACATGCAGGCCATCAAACGCCGCTATCCCAGCTACTGTCATCGTTGGGATAAATTGATTGACTAACGAATGATTGCGCACAATCCAGGGCAACAGCACGACTAACATGATGCTTCCCATTAGCACTAATCTCGGCATCCAAAACTTAACGATGATGTTCCATTTTCTCGTTGCAACTAAGCATCCAAGTAGGAATATAGGGAAGAAAATCCCCGTACTTTTCACAAGCGTGAGTATTCCAAGCAAGGCTCCTGCAATGACGTAATCGGACAATTTCTGTTGATCAAAGGCCCGACACATTACAAGAACAAATCCAGCCGTACAAAAAGTAAGGAGAGATTCAACGCCACCCCTGCTTTGAGCGAAGATCGTAGCTGGGTGCAGAAGAAATAAAAGTGATGCAAGGATCGTTGCCACTTTATGGGCTGTGAATCGCCAGGTAAGGATAGCCACAATCCAGGCCGTCAAAAACCCTAGGGCCAGATTGACAACCTTCACCGCAACCAAACTGTTCGGAAAAAAATAGAAAATCGGTGTCAAGAATAGTGGGTAGCCAGGAGTTCGCATGAGTGTTTCCGAGGTGTCGGGAAAAAATCGATACCCATTACCGGCAAGAATATTTAATGCCAATAGATCATATCCATCTGCAAAGTGATTGATTTGATAAAGTTCAGGAAAATATTTGGAAAATCCTGGAAGAACCAAGCAGAAAATAAACCCTTCGAGCACACCCAAAATCAGAATCAGACCAAGAAAGTCCCTATGGGCACTCGCTTTCAATAACATTGCAAATAATCAGTCAGGACCAGAGGCACTATTTTTTCAGCCATTTAGGTTGTACGAACTATAGAGTTTCATTTATAGCTTACTTCGATTGACTATTCACCTACTCGAATCGATTTCCCCCATCAAACTTCACTTTTAAGATTGATTAACCAAGATATCGAAAAACGTTTTAATAAAACATTAAGTTGCACCCAAATAATTAAACGAAGAGATTATACTAAAATCAGGAAAAGTTTTTTTCTTTTTCTCAATATGGCCCTTATCACGGAAATCGAACCAGCAAGAAGTAAAACAATCTGCGTGATTATATGCTGGAAGATAAGAGGGAATTGCCTTAATAAAAAAATACGCCATTTTCTAAACCAATATGAGAAAAGAATCATGCTACAAAGAAAGAAGCTCCCTACATTATCCTCCGTTTGTCTAGGACATTGGTTTTGTGAAAATCCTTTTTAAACCCATAGAGGAAAACAGCTCCCATTGAGTTGCCTAAGCGCCGCTTGGGTCATGTCACATCAGAGTATTCCATATGATTATTATGAAATTAGTAATTTTTATCTTGTTGGTTCTATTGGTAAAAATACCTGGTGCCCATGCGAAAGACTTTCATGTAAAGCATACTGGCCCAACTTTGCATGAGGTAAAAAAGGCCATACGAGAATATAAAAATGGCTTGTCAGCACCCGAACCAATTACTGTGTGGCTTGAGAAGGGAACTCATTATCTTGAGATGCCTGTTAAATTTGATGAGGAGGATTCGGGTAGTGAGAAGTTTCCTATTGTTTATCGTAGTAGACCAGGAGAGGAAGTAAGAATTTCAGGTGGCCGAAAAGTTACAGGATTTGTTCCAGTTACTGACGAGGCAATACTTTCACGGTTAGATGCCTCTGTTCATCCACATATCGTTCAGGCAGATCTCAGCGGCTGGGCTGGAGTTGATTTCGGAGAACCGATCCCCGTGCTTTTACAAGGACAATGGCCACAAGTTAGCAATGGAAACTTATTGGAGTTATTTTATGATGGCAAGAGAATGCCCTTATCACGCTGGCCAAATAAAGGCTATACAACTATAGGTCGCGCTGTAGGCCCTACAACCCTTAGAAGACATAAAAGAAAAGGAACAGTTGAAGCCCATTTTACCTATGTAGGCACACGGCCAGAGCGATGGGTCGATGAACCCGACATCTATTTAAATGGATTCTTTTTTTGGGATTGGGCCAATGCATTTGAAAAAGTTAAATCCATAGATATCGTGACTAAAACGATTCGAGCCGCCGTAGAACCAAAAGATATCCGGCACCGAACTCCCTACCGGTACCATAAATATGGACATCGAGACGGTCAGCGCTATTTTGCTTTAAATCTCCTATCGGAAATCGACTCGCCGGGTGAGTGGTATTTTGATCGGACCTCAAAAATTTTATATTTTTATCCCCCGACTCCTCTATCTACTCAGACTGTAGAATTATCCATTCTTCCCGTTCCCCTGTCATTCAAAAATACTTCGTGGGTAACATTTCAAGATATTCAGATTGAAGAATCACGTAACAATTTGGTGTCGATAAAAGGCGGAGAAAAAATACTTTTCAGCAATACCATTTTAAAAAATAGTGCTGGATATGCTGTGAAAATTGAACGAGGCTTTGGTCATAAAGTCACACATTCAGAGATTATGGATACTGGGAAGGGTGCAATTCTTATTAAGAAAGCAGGGGACCGTCTCACTTTAACCCCAGCCCACCATGTTATTGAAAATAATGCTATTCATCATATGGGAATGATTCAGCCCGGAAGCCCGGGGGTAGTTCTCAGCAAGAGTGTCGGGGTTACGATTAGTCATAATGAACTCTACGACATGCCTCATAGCGCCATCAAACTTGGGGGGAACGACCATATTGTTGAATACAATGAAATTTTTGATGTGGTCAAAGAAACAAGTGATTCGGGTGCGGTTTATATCGGGAGAGATTGGACAGAACGTGGGCATATTGTGAGATATAATTATTTTCATGATTTAGTCCCAATTGCTGGGGGAGCGATTCAAGCAATTTATCTTGACGATTTGGCAAGCGGATTTTTAATCCATGGAAATATTTTTCATAATGTTGATCGTGGGATTTTGTTAGGCGGCGGTAGAGATAATCATATTATCAATAATATTTTCTCGAATACGAATCTTGACATGTACATTGATGGGAGGGGGACAAGACCACGATATTCGCATATTCAGCCAAAAGGTCAAACAATGAAATCCCTTCTTGCAATGCCTTATCGAACATCACCGTGGAGCACTCAATACCCTCGGCTAGTGAATATTTTGAAGGAAAAACCTGGGCAACCTCTCGGAAATCTTGTCGAACATAATATATTTCTTAATCCAGGTAAATTATTGATTCGCCCAGAAGCAGAAGGATTAATCGAGTTCAATCAGAATTTTGAAGAGAATACACCAAACTTTCATACCGTTATGCAGGATAATTTTCGGGTTGATAAAAAATCGAAATCATTAGAATTGGGATTTGTACAAATACCTTTTCATAAGATGGGCAGATATTAATGTACGAATATTAGTTGCGCATGAGAAAAATAACGCCTTACTCCTCCCAAACGAAAATCAAAGAAGAAAGACTCCACCAGCGAGCTGAAGGGTATCAAAAGTCAGATTTTTATGGACTATAAACCGACTGTAGTGGTAGTCGCATACAATCGCCCAACTGCTTTGCAGAGGCTACTTGAATCATTGAATTCAGCCGTGTATCCGAATGTAGTCGACCTTGTCATAAGCGTGGACTATGGGGGGGACTCGACTGTAAAGAAAATCACTACTTCGTTTAATTGGAAATACGGCAAAAAGAGAATCATCCTCCGAGATCAAAATCTGGGCCTCCATAAACACATCCTTGCCTGTGGGCAATTGAGTATTGAATATGGATCGATTGTTATGCTTGAGGATGATTTATATGTTTCACCGGCTTTTTACCACTATGCTGTTCAAGCTATTAATTACTATCAAAATGATAGCCAAATAGCAGGCATTTCATTATACAGCCATAATTATGTGCCAACTAGTGAAGACTGGTACCCATTTCTTCCATTAAAGGATAAGCACGATGTGTACTTTATGCAACATGCATCCTCGTGGGGACAGGCATGGACCGATAGACAGTGGGGCAAGTTTATGGAGTGGTATTCAGAATGCGAAAAAGGAAATAGCTTACCAAATATTCCGGAGAAATTAGCAGCATGGCCAGAATCATCGTGGAAGAAGTATTTCATATCCTACATGATTGCTCAAGACAAATATTTTGTTTATCCATACGTATCACTGTCCACTAATTTTGGTGAGAGTGGTGTTCACATGGGAAAAAGCTCACGGTTTCAAGTGTCTTTAGACTTAAATATAAGAGATTATAAGTTTAGTAATTTTGATGATGCCATTGCCGTATATGATGTCTACTGTGAAATATTGAGTGATAGGCTTTCTAGATTATGCAAAGAGCTGGAACCTTACGACTATGAGGTAGATATATATGGAGTGAAAAATCTAGGAAAGGTTGTAAAGAATTACATCCTTACATCTAAAATCGCGAAGAAGCGCAAACAAGGATTTGCCCTTGAATTAAAACCAGCAGAGATGAATGTCATTATGGGCATAAAGGGACAAGATATCAGTCTGTGTAGAAAAGATGATGTTTCTGAAGTACCGCAAACAGCCAGCGATGCATTTCAGAAATTTGTCTATTTTTACACAATCTCCTTACCTGTGCGAACATGGATCAAATATTGTGTAATTAGAGTATGGGAAGCACTGAAACTTAGACTCCCTTTTTTTATGCTATTTAAATATCTCTATGTGACTGTCACTTAAAACAGCGTAACCTCCGTGAAGGTTCTAACCTGCTGCATATAAGGGCTTTAAGATAACTGGATGCCAATGAGCCTATTCAAAGAGTCACACAGATAAAATTGGTTAAGTATTTAATGCCGGAACATTCCGACATCTGCAATGCCGAAACTCACCGGACTTATCAGGTTAAAAGCATGAGGATCGTATTTGTTTTTTTCTGATCTGACATCTCAATACAAGATTTTTGAAAAAAGAGTGTCACGTGCACGTCCAGGTTAAAACGAAGAATTACCCAGGCACCAAAGGATGCCTACTTTCATGCAGCAGTTTGCTAGTAGAGTCTTGTTTATTAAAGCAATCAAGGTACTCTCCCTATAAATAGAGAAAATCGATAAATCTTAATGTGGAATAAAAAAATAATTCGGGAAGTTCGAACAACGTTTCGTACACGAGTAATTCTTGTGAGGATTGCTTGTTTACCACACTTGAGTGGGGTGTCGCTAGCACAAGTAAATAGTCTAATCGAATAAGTTTTTCAGTTTATTGTACCTCTTAATTTTAAAATGGTATGAGCGAAAGCGGCAAGAACCTCGGAAATCGCGTCGCAAAGGGCGCCCTCTGGTTGTCTGGTGCAAAATTTTTTGCGCGCCTGATCACGACTATTCGATTGATTATTCTCGCCGCTCTTTTGCCGCAAGATCAAATTGGTCTGTTTGGCTTAGCCGCGGTTGTCATGCAGTTGCTAGAGACGCTTTCCCAAACTGGCATGCAAACCGCTCTGATTCAACGCAAAAATAGCGTTCAAGAATACCTGGGAACAGCGTGGGTAATTCAAGCGATCCGTGGAGTTGTTCTCAGCATCATCATCCTACTTCTAGCTGAAAGTTTTGAAGCGTTCTTTGACAAAACTGGTGTTGCTAACCTACTTCACATTTTAGCATTCGTGCCAATATGTTTTGGAGTCCAAAACATCGGATTGGTATTGCTTCATAGAGAGCTTCGGTTTGGAAAGGTCGCCGGAATTCAAGCAGGTAGTGCCTTTGTTGATCTCGCACTTTCCTTGCTGATAGCGCTCCAATTTCCTACTGCAATTGCCTTAGTATGGGGTCGTGTAGGCTGCGCAATATTTACCGCAGTGGCAAGCTTTGCTCTCGAGAGACGCTGGGCCAAATTAAATTTTTCGATATCAAAACTCCAGGAGCTTTTCTCCTTTGGAATTTGGGTTTTTATTTCAGCATTATTAAGTTTTGCATTAGTTCGAGGTGGACATATCATTATTGGTAAGTTACTGACCATCGAGGACCTGGCAGTTTATCAGATTGCTTTTGCACTAGCTTGCGGACCAATTATGGAGATCATGACAGTGATTGGTGGAACAGCACTTCCTGCATACAGCCAGCTTCAAACCCAAAATGAAAGACTTTCGTCTGCATTCCTTCGTGTTCTGGCATCTACAAGTTTTCTCGCTTCTCTTTCGCTGGTAGGGTTCACAATTTTTGCCGTTGATTTTACAGCTTTGTTTTTCCGACCAGAGTACCAAGTAATGGCAACTTTGCTTCCTCCATTGGCGGTTTGGGGAGCCTGTCGAGGCTTAGGAGCCACAAATAGTGTATTGTTTCAGGGAATAGGGAAGCCGGCACTTGCAACTGTCTTTCAGTTTTTTATGTTAATCTTATTCCTTACATTTTTAATTCCGTTGTCTATTCGTTACGGAATAATGGGTATCGTATATGCGTTGGCAGGAATCGGCTTGTCGGCTCAAGCACTTAGGTATTTCTTAATCGTTCGGATCCTCAAAATTCCCGGTCGTGAAATCTTCCAACGACTTGCTATTCCACTTGGCATTGGAACACTTTCAGGGATGACAGCATGGCTCGCGATGTCAACAATTGACCCTGATTACCACGCACTACGCCTAGTGCTTGGCGGATGCGTTTTGCTGCCTATGTTTGTTTCCCTATCATATAAGCTTGACGGTGTTTTCAAATTTGGTTTACGAGCCTTTTTGCAAAGCATTATCCCAAACCGCTTCGCGTTTGTCCTTGGAAGAAACTAGAGCATCAACCATGATTTATTTTCTGAAACGCACTTTGTGCTTCTTGCTTAATCGTTTCGAGCAGTCTGTAATCTACCGTGAGTTGATTGGATTCTGCTCACGAGTACCAGTTTTCGCGGATTTATGGTTTGTACTGAGTGGGAAATTTCGTCGTGAACATGCCGCCGTTTTAGCTGGCCGGCACAAACACATGATTGAGGTAGCGCGAAGCCAGGACCAAGGGGCCGAGTTCAAATTAAGAAGGAACACACATCGTTTGGAAAAAGGGCTGATAATGAGACCAAGACGAAGCGATTTTGCCCTGGGCTATATTGACGAAACTGTTAATATTTTCTCGTCGTTTTGTAGCGGTCAACAGCAAAAACGCACAGAGGGAAACGGATTATTGCTTCGTTGGGCTCACGACGTACTTGATCAATACTTCTCAATAACCGGTGATCACCCAACGATAGTTGCTTGCAAACAGAAATTCGCAGCTACAAAACTTCTAACAACTACAGGAAGTATCGCCTCCTGCCACCTACGTCCCTACACGAGAAAGAGCAAGGATTTACCAGATATTTCTATCGACCAGCTACATAAGTTAGCGCAGTATCGTCGAAGCTGTCGCTGGTATTCACAAACTGCCGTTCCCCGAGACATTATTGATCAGGCTATAGAGGTTGCTATGCTCTCACCTAGCGCCTGCAATCGCCAGCCCTTTCGCTTTATGATCTTTGATAATCAAATATCAGCTTCCGACGTGGGTAGCATACCCATGGGAACCCTCGGATTCAGCCAGAATTTTCCTGCGATTGCGGTTATCATCGGCCAACTAGATGCTTTCCCGTACGATCGCGATAGGCATGTGATTTATATTGATTCCGCACTTGCCGCAATGGCCTTTCAATTTGCATTAGAGGTTCAAGGTGTTAGCTCATGTTGCATCAATTGGCCAGACATTGAGGCCAGAGAAATCTTGATGGAAAACCGCCTAGGCCTTGCAAAACACGAGCGCCCTATACTTTCAATTTCTTTCGGTTACCCAGACCCGGAAGGGCAAGTTCCCTATTCTCAAAAAAAATCTTTAGAAGAGATCCGGACCTACGCACAATGATGATTCAGATTCACGGAGCCGGTTTCTACAACTATGGCGCCTGGCTCATGTTGGAAACCGTTATTTCAGAGTTGTCGAGCCGCCTATCTAATCTTGGCCCGATAGAATTTTGCTCATTACCAAGTCTCGGCACAACTTATGAGATAGCTTCAACCTATAGGCTAAAGACCGTCTTACCACAGACTTGGCGGCGAAACCCCTTCAAGTACCTTGCCGCACCGACTTTCGAGCGATTGATACCGGACGACTTGCAGCGTATCCTGGGAATCGTTCCTCGGAATAAGGTCGATGTCATGATTGATATCTCCGGCTATGCCTTTGGCGATCATTGGGGATCAAATATTTCTAGAATCTGTGGGCGTCGTTTTCGCTTTTTACATAATCGCGGCAAGCCAGTAATCATGCTCCCTCAAATGATGGGACCTTTTGAAAACGAGAAAGTCAAACGAGAAACAAGGAATTTCCTGCCATGCATTGATCACGTTTACGTTCGAGACCAAAGCTCGCTTTATGCTCTTCGTGAGATCATCGATGATCCAGCAAAGGTCTCCCTTGCACCGGACATCACAATTTTCTCGTCCGGCGAAATGGTGGAACCCCGGCCTCCATTCGCATGCCTTATTCCAAACGAAAGAATGTTTGATCAGGGAGCAAAGAAATGGGGGACACGTTACCTGCCACTATTGACCCAAGCTGGGGAAAGATTGCTTGGACTTGATCGGGACATTGTCCTTCTAAGCCACGCACCAGGTGGTGGCGATCTTGCCATCGTGCAACAACTCGCCGAAAGACTTGATTCACCGCGAGTTGAAGTTGTCGCCAATGTGACTCCAAAACGCGCAAAAGGGATCATCTCAAAGGCCGATTTAGTTGTCGGGTCACGATTCCATGCGTTGGTCGCCGCGCTTTCGTCAGGTGTGCCGGCAATTGCAATTGGCTGGGCGCACAAATACTCCCATCTTCTATTGGATTTCGGTATCCCACAGTTGAATTACGGTCCCGATCAAACTGACCAGGAACTCCTTGATCTTATTGAAAAATGTTTGGACAAAACGCACAATGCGACCATCAGACAAACCCTGCTGCAATCCAAAAAGCAATTGGCCTCCTCCAATGACCAAATGTGGCAGGACATTGCTTCCCGCTTACGGCATTATCGAAGCAACGACAAGTGCCAGCGATAACAAAATCTGCAAAGCGATGGCTCTAGATTTTTGGTTCGCATCTTACGATACAGGTGAACACTACTAGGGCATGGCACTACTTTCTTTTCAATGTAGTCAAAAGCATTCCACAATGAAATTGTATAATTGCTTTTCAAGGCAACAACGAAAAAAGTTCCGTGCAATTGTAGCGGCATTCATGAGTTGAGTATTACAAATTTTCTAATCGTATCGAAAATTCCATCCGTAACTTGTTGATGGCTACCTTCCAATTTCCTAATGATTATTGCCATCTTCACGGGGAAGCTTTCAATAAATCATATTGGGGATCTCTGCCTGTGAAGAGCCTCAAGTAAATTATGAGATTCGTAAAAATTATCTCAAACCAATTCAGCTGACGGTCAGTTAGCGACATTTTAATTCCAAAACTATGAATATTTTAATCATAGAACCGTTCATGAGCGGTCATCACGGCTTCTATCTTCAATGGATAGTTCATGCCCTCATAACAAGAGGACATCGGGTGCAAGTTGCCACGTTCAAGGAGAGTCTTACTCATTCGACGGTTCAGGCGATACTATCGACACAGGACAAAAACATTTCGTTCATTACCAGTGACCCACACAAGTACGACACGTCCGAGCGAAATCTCCTTAAGATGATACATAAAATGATCAAATTTAGAAGTATTTTCCAAGATTTATACACGCGCGCCATACAAAATGATCAAGTCGATTTCGTTATGGTTCCTTACCTGGACTATTGTACTTATGCCTTCGCGATTTTCGGGTCGCCTTTTGCCAGAACCCCTTGGGCAGGGCTCGTTATGAGGGCAGGCTTCCACTATTCTGCCTGTGGCGTCAAAGCACCGAGTGCGAGGACCGATCCGATAAAAGAACGATTATTTTTTCGACTCCTTCGTAATTCATACGTTCGAGCACTATTTACCATTGACGTGACCTTGAAGGAGTACACTGAGAGTCTATGGCCTTCTTTAAGTTCCCGTCTCGTCTATATTCCTGACCCCACGGTAACCAAACGTTCTATGAGTCGAGAGGCGGCAAGACAGAAGCTAGGAATTCCGCTATACGGTTTCATCATACTAGTTTATGGCTCTATATCTTTGCGAAAAGGAATCGAAGTACTAACACATTCCATGGAGAACCATAATTTTCCGTCTGAAGGAAGCCTTCTTTTTGCGGGGAAGCAAGATAAAGATGTAGAAAATTTTCTTCTGTCTCCATTGGGGATTAAGTTCAAAAAGAATGGTCGACTTCATCAAATTAACCGATTTCTTGATACAAATGAGGAACAATTGGTCTTCTCCGCTTCTGATCTTGTTTGGCTTGGTTATAAAGGCCACTATCACATGAGCGGAGTACTCGTTCAGGCAGGTGTGTTGGGGCTGCCGGTTCTAGCATGTGCTGAAGGATTAATAGGTTGGCTAACCAAACGCTACAAATCCGGCATTGTCGTATCTACCTCCAACCCTTCAGCAATTGCCAAAGCCATTGCCGAATTAAGTCGGAATGAAATTGTCGTACAACAATATGGCGAGAACGGCCGTTTAGCCTATGCCTCCCATAATCTAGAAAACTTCTCAAGAATCCTTGTCGATGCCATTGAAGGATGAAGTCATGAAAAACGAGTTCTATTCATTTTTTTTGGAATTCATACTCGAAAATTTGGCATTAAATCAAATCAGTCTCCCTCAGCAATGGACATGGATAGGTACGGCCCAAAGCCAACTAATTCCCATATCTACGAATTCCCCAAATGAATTAGATCCAATGTCTATACCGACAATCATATCAATTGGAGATTATCTAAGCTGACGTGATGGGTATGCTTATAATATATGTAGCCATCCTCGTTTCGCTTCTTATTGGAACGTGGTTCCGTCCAGCAACCGCGTTGGCTTGTCTTATATGTGTGAAGGTACTTGATTTCTGGGGCCAGATGTCCCACCCATTCCTCTTCCACTATCAAAAATTTACCAATTTGTTCATGGTTGCTGTGGTAGGGCTAGGTATCCTTCGTGCTCGTCCATTCTCCTTTCGGCCACCTCCGATGCTCCCTTGGGTGCAGATCCTAACAACTTGTCTGTTTCTTTATGCCGCGCTCTCTCTCTCCTGGTCCCCCGCATTTGAAAAAGGGGTTGAACAGTGGAATTCCTACTGGCCCTATTTGCTCCTCAATCTGCTCTTGGTACCGTTATTAATTCGACACCCAACCGATCTACAAGATGGGTTATGCGCGGTTCTATACCTTGGTGCTGTATTAGCGACTCTGGTTGATTTGTTTGTAGATTGGGACAACCGATTCATAGGGACATTCTGGGATCCAAGCGAAACTATCTGGGATCCACTAGCTTTTCCTGAAATGGCAGGCCTGGTCACCTTGGCCGCGATCCTTCTCAATCATGACAAGAGTTGGAAAAGGATGGGGATAAACTTCATTGCGATAGCAGCAAGTATTATTCTGGTTATGAAATCCGAAACTCGAGGACAGTTCATGATGATGATAATAATCCCCATGATATTTTTACCATTTAGCAGACCAGTGGCTAATTTGAAAAACTATATGGTATGGGGATTGCTGGGTATTTGTTTGGTTTCAATGTCTCTCTATGCTCTCAATTCCTTTACCTCAATTGAGGGCCGCTGGACCTTAGCCACATTTCAATCTGATTGGGATGGCCGTGTTCGCATGGCTTCCCAATTACTCCACCATTGGTGGAAAGAATCATCAGGAGATCCCGCAGCATTTATGATGGGCCTTGGGAATTCAGCTTCTTTTGCAGATAACATCGTGGGCTTCTATCCCCACATGGTAACGATAGAAATATTAGGGGAAGAGGGCATTTTGGGGTTGGGAATTTTTCTTTTACTTTTAGGAGTATCAGCACGGACCATACACACAGCCTACAGCCTTTCCAAGCACGACCCTATTCAACGAGGGCTGTGGGCCACCCTTGTCGCCAGCTTTGTTTTTGCTTTTTTGTTGTCTTTCAAGCAAGGGTCCCTTGCGGGATCCGGCACACATATTTTTTTATTTGTCATTTTAATTGAGAGGCAAGTGGCTATCCTTGTGGCCGACAAAATTGAACGTGCAGCCGAATAACTTTGGCCGAGAACTATACCTAATACGACATCTGCCCTTATCTTAATTTTCTCCTAAAACAGCCATCATGGATGACAAGCGACAACATTCAGCTAGGGGCTGGCGTAGGAAATTAGGAATGATTTGCCAGTTTTATCCAGTGACGCAAAGTCGATTTCAATTGCTTCGGAGAACCATAGTTGAAGCGCCATTCGCATTCTTTCAAGAACAGCGAGAAGTGGTGTTTAGGAATGCCGTTATATTTTCGCAGATGCCGTTTCGCTTGATTCCAAAAGTTTTCGATGCCATTGATGTGATTATGTTTATCTGCAAAGAGCTGGCTGTGATTGATTCGCTAGTGCTTAAATTCAGACACATCCAAGGCATTGTAGGAACGATAATAGTCAGTGTAGACAATACTATCAGGCACTACCTTCTCACGAATGATCGGCAAAAGGGTTTGAGTCTTGGCATCCGAAATGACCTTGGTGTAGACCTTGCCTCCCCGTTGCAAAATGCCAAAGACTGGGACCTTGCCGGCGGCTCCACGCCCTCGTTTACCTTTGCGTCGGCCACCAAAGTAGGATTCATCGATTTCTATCGCTCCAGAAAACGCCCATTCTTCTTCGATCTGTTGAGCAATAATCAGCCGTAGCCGATGGTAAAAATGAATGGCCGTCCGACGATTGAGACCGACTAAATCTGCGGCGGTCCGGGCAGGTACCCCGGCCACAAAGTGTTCAAGAAGTCGATTCGACTGATAATGACTGAGTTTCGAAAACTTTAATCGCATAAGCTGAGCATAGAAAATACAAATTTCCTACGCCAGCCCCTTCAGTTATTCTAAGCTGGTGCATAGAATAATTAACCATATTTTTCGACAACTCTAAATTTCTGCATATAACAGTTCTATTTCGTACCTGAGCATTTTAGTACAGCAACAACTAATTTAAAAATAGTGGTGAGGAAAGATTCCAAACTCACTAGCCTATACCTCTTGATCGCTTTTCCAACACCACTCTTATACTTTCAACTCAAATCAAAACTCATGCAAACAGTGTTAATTATTCAGAGGATCCTGCCGCATTATAGAGTAAGGTTCTTTCATCAATTACATCATAGGTTGGCTCTCCATAGCATCAATCTCATATTAATTTATGGCCAGGAGAAAAAAGGTACCGTGCCTCGAACACAACCCATCGAGGAGTCATGGGCCTTGCGTGTTGAAAACACATATGGGTCACTTGGGAATCAAGAGCTAGTCTGGCAACCGGTCCTAAGACATGTATCAGATGCTGACTATGTTATTGTGGAGCAGGCAAACCGATTGCTTATTAATCATTACCTTGTCCTTCGTCGAAAGTTCAAAAAGCGGCCACGATTGGCCTATTGGGGACATGGTAAAAATCTTCAGGCCAAAAACAAACAATGTCTAAGCGAACGTCTGAAGGACTACCTTTTAGTTCAAGCCGACTGGTGGTTTGCCTACACGTCCCTCAGCGTAAATTTCGTGACGAGCACAGGTTTTTCAAAAGATAAAATCACGAATGTTCAGAACACCATTGATCTCATTGAATTCTACGAGGCAAAGGAGAAATTTGAGCCAACGGACAGAATGAGGCTTAAGACCAAACTAGGAATAAAGAGCAACAACGTGTGTTTGTACTGTGGTGGAATTTATTCGGACAAGCGCATAAAATTTTTGCTTGAAGCCTGTTTTAAAATAAAGTATTCATTGCCAGATTTTGAAATGATCATTGTGGGAGACGGGCCTGACCAACATGTCGTCGAAACAACAGCAAGGACAACACCTTGGCTCCATTACGTGGGAGCCAAGCATGGGGCGAATCGTGTCCCATATTTCTTAATCAGCAAGGCCTTACTCATGCCAGGAATGGTGGGACTAGCGATCGTCGATAGTTTCGTTGGTGAAACACCACTGTTTACGACCGATATACCCATACACAGTCCTGAAATCGCTTATCTGATGAATGGAGTAAACGGCGTGATCACCCCTAATTCAACAGACGCCTTCGCCAATATCGTAGTCGAGTATTTGAACGCAGAATCAAAGCAGGCACTAATGCAACGAGGTTGCCAGGAGAGTGCGAAAAAGTATTCGTTAGAGAATATGGTTGAGAATTTTACTTTAGGAATACAATCATGGCTAGAAGGGCCCATTTAAACCGGAGAGAGTATCTTACACGCCAGCAATGCGTATAGTAGCTACTACACCATATAAGTAAGAGGTATGAAGCGTACATGAAAGACAAATACGACCAGTTTTATCGCTTATCTTTGGAAAAAGAAGAATTAAAAGACGTTTCTCTAGGCGGATGGCCCAAGAATCGGATTGAGGCAATTGTGGCGGTCAAGGGAGAAGGGGAGACAATTCTCGACATTGGATGCGGCTCTGGTCATCTCCTTTACCAGTTCAGACATCATTTTAAAAAGTTAATAGGTTTGGAGTACTCACAACATAGACTAGCGCATGCAGAGATAAACCTTGAAGAATTTTGTTTCCTGCCGATCCAAGGAACGGCGGAGGATTTATCTGCGCTTGCATCAAATTCCGTTGATCATGTCGTTTCAGCCGACACCATCGAGCATATTCCAGACGTCTACAAAGCGGCAGAAGAGATGTACCGGGTGCTAAAACCAGGTGGGGTACTCGTAATAAACACACCCAACATTGCTTTTCTCAAGAAAAGAGTTCTGCTTATGGCAGGCCGATTTCCCTCGACATCTCAAACCAATGAAGGCCTGGGAAGCAATATTCTTTTTGATGGCGGGCACCTCCACTATTTTACCTTTCGATCTCTACGCTTGCTGTTGGAGAAATTCGGTTTCAAGATGGTTAAGAAAGTTGGGTACGGTCGTTTCGGTGCGATGCATAATGTCTGTCCATCACTACTAAGTGGTGGTGTGCAGTGGATCGCCACCAAAGCTCAAGATTGGTAGAGCTTAAAGTAGATAAATTTTTACTTGCTCATGATTTTTTTAGCACGTCGAGCAGAAAAAACTTGGGTTGTCTAAACTTGCCGGCAACTCAACGCAATTGAAACAGCATTTAATATCATTGTTTTTTGGATTAAAATTATTCTCTTACAAACAAGATTAACACATGAAAATCCTGATTGCTCATAATCTTTACCAACAGGCTGGTGGCGAGGATAATATTGTCGAAGCAGAGCAGGCCTTATTATCAAAACACGGTCATGATGTACACCTTTTGCTGATTGATAATAGGGATCTTGGTAATGGGTTTTTCATAAAGATTCAAACAGCATTCACTACAGCTTATTCCAAGAGAGGTCGAGAAAAAGTAAGGATGGCCTTACGTTCCTTTCACCCCGATATTGTTCACATTCACAATTTTTTCCCACAGCTGAGTCCATCAGTCTACGATGCCTGTGCCGATGAAGGCGTTGCCATCGTTCAGACCCTGCATAATTACAGACTTATTTGTCCCGGGGCTCTGCTGATGCGAAATGGGAAAATCTGCGAACAATGCATTACAGGCTCACCTTACCAAGCAGCTCTTTATGGCTGTTATCGTAATTCAAAGTTGGGCAGTTTGGTTGTCGCGCATATGGTGTCAACCCATCGTCGACTTGGCACCTGGTCAGACAAGGTTGACCGGTATATTGCGTTGACAGAATTTGCCAAATCGAAATTTTTACAAGCTGGCCTTCCTGAAAACCGCATTAGCGTGAAGCCAAATTTTGTCGCGGATCCACAAGCGGTAATTCCACCCAATAAGTGGGTTAAGTTAAATTTCGATGAATCATTTGCTCTTTTTGTAGGACGCCTCAGTCCGGAAAAGGGAGTCAGGACCCTATTTAAAGCATGGGCCACCATGGACATTCAGCATTGTCTCAAGTTAGCTGGCAGCGGCCCCCTTAAAGATGAAATACCAGAGCAGCCTAATATTGTGGGGCTTGGCTTTCAGAAACAGGACAATGTTCACTCCTTGATGAACCAAGCTCTCTTCTTGATAGTGCCGTCTGAATGGTATGAAGGCTTCCCAATGGTCATTGTTGAGGCCTTTGCACATGGATTACTAGTTCTTGCATCAAGACTGGGAAGTATGGGAGAAGTGATTGAAGATGGAATGACTGGGCTATTGTTTGAACCTGGCGATGATAAAGATCTAGCTGCTAAGGCCCATTGGTTATTAGAACATCCCAATGAATGCACTAGGATGGGAAGCAATGCCCGCAATACATACGTAGAGAAGTATTCACCTGAGGTAAACTATGCTCAGCTTTCAAACATTTATACACAAGCTATGATTCATTGACCTTGGGTTTCAACAAGGCTGAGATTCCCTATCTGATGAGAAAGCGATTCCGATACCTGCCCCAGGGTACCAATGATCCTTAGGTTCTTCCTGAAAAAATACGAAATGACGTCCGGTCGATCGTGCGAATGTTGATAGCTTATTAGTGCAATGAGAGTTATCGCCAATGACAAACGCATTGGGAGATAATTTATCTTGGATGGTAAGGTATTCTCTAAATTCATAGTCAGCAGAATGATCGCTGTCGTTTATAAACAGGTCGATTTCTGTATCAAGTCCATTCAGGCTTCCAATTGAATCCCCGTATAAAATTTCTCCATATTTCCCGTACTCACCAGACAGCAGATAGCCCGCATGAGGATCAATATCAGTCCCATAATAATATCCAGGATGCCCTTCTGCACAATTTTTCATTAAGGCTGCCGTGATCACACAAGAACCAAGTCCTTTATCGACGCCTGTTTCAAGAACAACTTTTGGCTTCGAGGCCCTCACCAATGCATACCACCCAATTCTACGCCCATATCGAGCCTCTTTGTCTGCCATGAAGGACCAAGGACTCTCACCGGTTTGATTCTCAATATGCGATTTAAGATGTGTATTTTGTTCAATTTCTTTCACATATCCCATCAATTCATCAAAACCCTTCTGTGTGACAATTGCTAGCAAGGACACCAGGTTACTCTTGCTCAACTCCGTCAAATCGTATGTGAGATTGGTGGTTTCCCTTGATTCATACAGCCAACGAAGCACCATGAGTATTTGTCTAGCAAGATAGAACAACCCTATCTTGATGCGGAACAACAGTATGATTATATTGCCAAAAAATGGAATTTTAGGCACAATGTTTTTTAGTTTCTCCATGGTTAACCGACTCTTACTCCTTTTTACACACAAACATCTCCCTCACAATCCGCGAAGTATCCAACAGAATAATTGTAGAGAGTTTTCAAACGGCGACGACCTCGAAAACTACTGAGAGCTGGAAATCTCTTATGACTCATTCATTTATCCGGCAGAGAGTTATTTCCATGTGCGTCGACAGTACGAACTTGGCTGACACAAGCTCACTTGTATCAAAGTGGATAGATAATCCTAAAGCTCGCTACATCTGCGTTTCCAATGTGCATATGTGTATAGAATGTTGGGATAGTAAAGAGTTTTCGAAAGCCGTGGAGAATGCCGATTTAGTTGTTCCAGATGGAAAACCCATTGCGTTAGCCCTCAGACTTTTGGGGCAGAAACAGACTGAGCAGATACGTGGCGCGGATCTCACCGAAGAAATATTAAAGTATGCGAATTCAAAAAACTCTGTGATTGGTTTCTACGGAGGCACAGAAACGGCCTTAGCACGTATCCGAGAAAAATTAAATCGGGATTATCCTAGAATAAAAATAGGCTGTATGATCTCTCCACCATTCAGAGCATTATCAGACGTTGAGCTTACTGATGACAGAAAATTAATAAATGACTCAGGCATACAATTACTTTTTGTTGGATTAGGTTGTCCCAAACAGGAAAGCTGGATGGCCGCTAATGTAAAACACCTCAATGCAACTCTGATAGGAGTCGGTGCTGTCTTTGATTTTCTAAGTGGCCAGAAAACTATGGCTCCAAAGTGGATACGTACAATTGGCATGGAATGGTTCTTCAGATTGATAATTGAACCCTGCAGGCTATGGAAGCGATATGCAAATACTAATATCCGGTTTATGTGGTATTTTGGAAGGCAATATATAAGACATTGCTTGAACAAGACTTGCGCTTGAAATCTGAACGGCTCCGTTTTCAAGACCATCGGTAAGGGGAGCATTGATGACTATAATGGGTTCCCCTCCTTACTAAATCTCCTTTAGCCAATGTCTTTTAAAAAAATTGGCCCAAGATCCAGCGAAGGGAACCTTAATGCTCTATTTAGCTTTTATAACTAATACTGGCAAGAACAGGGATCCCCTGCTCACGAGAGGCCTGTTCAGGTCTTGTATACCCGCCCTTGAAAAAGTCTGCTACAAAAGCCCAAGCCATTCCACATATCAACCCTAAAGCCACGCCTAAATACAAGGTAAGGGATTTTCTTGGTTTAATCGGTGCAGTCGGAACTGAGGCAGATTGTATCACACTCACATTCGCGATTTGCTGGTTATCCATTTCTTCCGAAATGTTGGCCATTTCGAATTTTCCCACATACAGTTTGACATTCTCTTGATCTTTAATGACTTCGCGTTGAAGAGTGTCAAACTGTTTTTCAAATTGATTAAGTCGTGAAATTTGACTGTCAAGTTCTTCAATTTGACTCAAGATGACTTTTCGCTGAGTTTTGAGAGAACTTAATTCAGATTCTGCACCAAGAAGCTCTAACTGAAGATCTTGATAGACGGGGTTTCTTCTCGTGGTTACTTGATCTTTCAACTGAGCTTCTTGTTCTTTAATGGAGGACTGAATAAGAGCTATTTCTTCACGTACATCAGTAACCATTCGACTGTTCTCATGATACTTGCCTAAGAGTTGCTGATGCTTTCTCTGGAGATCCAATAACTTATTTCGCGTTTCAGCGATCCTTTGATATTCCTGTTGGTTTACATTTGAAATAGGAACGTCCTGAGGAATATCATTCAACTGTCTGCTGAGTGATTTTATTTTCGAGCCTAAACCCTGGATTTGATCCTCGTTTGATTTTGACCGAGTATCCAGATTTTGCCTTTGTTCAAAGAGGAACTTTCGTTGATCAAAAATGGAAGAAATACCGTGTTCCCTCTTAAATTCTTCAAGCTTGGATTCTGATTTTTCCAATTTTTTACGAAATGTTTGAACTTGTTCTTCCAAAAATGACGTCTGAGGATTACTAAAAATAGCAAGGTGCTTTTCCTTCCAAAAGTCACTCAGTAAGTTCACGGCACGTGCAGCTAACTTGGGACTTTGGTGCTCGAAGTTTACTTTTATCACATTCGATTTTCCAGATTTATAAACAGATAAATTCCTCTGGAAGTGAATCAAGGCTAGCTCCACAGGCGAAATCCTTACAGATTCTTTTTCCATAATATCTGGATATACAGTTTCGACTCCGAGTACTTCCAAAACTTTCAGACTAAGATCTCGGCTTGTCAGTATTTCAATTTCTGGTTCAATGAGTGCTTGGAGATCAAAACTCGTTTTCGGAGCCTGGTCCCCTACCTCCGCATTGTATATATGCTCCCTTCCTATTTTGACCATAAGACTTGATTCGGCTTGATAAATGGGTGTCATGATCCTTGGAACAATAAGCGAAAGAGTTACAAAAAATAGGAAGACCGCGATGATCTCTCGCTGATGCTTGAAAATGATCGTGAGGATATCCCTTATACTCAAAAAACCACTTTCATGGTTGAGACGGGATAGTCGGGAGGGAATGTTGCTCATGTTCAATATGATGGGAGCAAGAGTACCCTTAGTTTATCTGTGAGATAATCATTATCTAATTAATTTCAACTACAGAATAGGGTCAAAGTCGCCTATAGACCCAATTCGGAATATAATAGCGTTGTTTAGTAAAGACCATGCCAAGAAGTTTTCCACCACAGTTGTCAATCTGGTCTTTAAGGTGTGAGATCACCTGCGAACGAGTTTTTTCCGCTTCAACCACCATCACCACTCCATCAACTGCTGAACATAACTCTAACCCCTCATCAGAGGAGTCCATCGATGGAGAATCAATAACAATCAACTCGAATTGTTTTCGAATATGAATCCATAAATCTTGGCTATTAACCGGAATCTGATATGAACCAGTCCGGGAATCGTCTCCAGATAACAATGCGAGAAATAAGTTTGAATGGATGACTGGAGTAATCGCTTGACTTAAATCTCCTCCGTTATTCATGATATGCTTCAAAGAAGTTTTTGGAGTAATACCCAAAAAGTGATGTTGCATGTTCTTTTGGGAATCCCCATCTACAAGCAATACAGATTTTCCTCGTTTTTCCGCAAACACCCTTGCAAATTCCTGAGCGATACTAGATACCCCTTCCTGTTCTCGACAACTGATAAATTGAAGAATATTGTGCTGCGGATTAGGAAGAAGTCCCACAAGACGTTGCTGAAGCTGCACCATTTCTCGTTCCATTGTTAGGGAACGTAAGGTGGAAACAATAACAGGCTGTGAGCGGGAAGGCTCTATAGGAATTGAGGGAATGGCTTCCTGACGCTCTGTATAGGCATACTGCAAAGCCTCATACACTTTACTCATGAAGTACACCTCATAAAGAAATTGCTACATGCAGCCAGGCCTTCACTGAATATCATACCTCTATCATGACGGCACATTCATTGAAAAACATCTAGCACCTAATTATCCCCTTCCACATCAACCATTCGAGGAAAGGCAATATCTTGCCCTGGGATTATTTTTTTCGGATTTGAAATTTCTGGATTATAATCTAGAACGCGCTGAATGTATTGCGGGTTCGAGGACCCATAGACCACTTTTGCTAATTTTTCCAAGGTATCCCCTTCTTTGACTATTGCCATGGCAAAGGGAGGAGAGCGCTTCACTCCTTTTGGCCTATCGAGTTTTTGGGCTTGGGTAGAAGACCGTGCAAATACTTTTTTCACAGAACGAGCTTTTTTCTTTTTGCCTCCCATCCCATCTCGTGTACGGGCAACCGATCTCTTTGGGGGATTTTCTTTATCTAACCGAGGAAACACAATTTGTTGCCCAGGATACATTTTCCGGACATTCACAATTTGCCGATTACGATCAAGCACCAACCGAAGAATAGAAGGGCTAGATGATCCATACACTTCTTCCATTAACCCTGCAAGGGTTTGTCCCTCTTTCATGATTTTCGTCACAGGAAATGTTTTTACATCCACGTCAGACTTTTTATTTGTAACATGAGGTAAGGCCACAGGATTTTCCCTCACTGCCACAGCAGAGATGTCGTCTTTTTCAGATACGTTCTCAGCAGCTACCTGTAAATTTCTTAGTGTTGGGACAGAATCACTTGCCACTTGTGGAGCAACGATATTTTCAGCACTAGAGTCAGGACCTTCTTCAACCTGTAGATCAGATTCAACCTGTGGTATAGACGTTGCCGTCAATTGAGAATCAGAAAACTCTTTACTAGGACTGTTTACATTTTGGCTGGGAAGTTGAGCACCTCTTTCCCTATTCAACTGGGTAATGGAAGCAACAGTCTGTGAAACTGGATCGTCAACTAACTCAGCTGAGACAGGAGGGAACGAATCATTGAGAGAGCCTATAGCATCCCTTGGCTGACCAGGGTCTCCTCGGTTTTCAAGAACTACGTCTATCTCTGGAGGAGCATGGGTTGTCGTCGAATCAATTCCAGAAATAACTCGTTCACGCAAGGTATCCCAAGTCACCGATACCGACTTGGTTATCCAGCCCTGCACTTCTTCCGCAAGAGAGCGGTCCCCCTGATCCGGGAAAACTTCGCTCTTCTTGGCATCCACAACATCCTGTTGAGCCTTCTCCTCTAAATTAAATATTTTCCCTATCTCGTGTAATGAAATGGAATCAGAAAAGGAAAAATACGTAAGAGGCAGGAGGACAATGAGAAAAGCCAGGACCCAACCCCCGACACTTACGGGCACCAACCGCCACGGCGTCGAAGATGGCTGCCCCGTCAGATCTCGAATCACCTCTTTCGCAATACTGACCGTCACAAGTTTTTTTTGGTATCCAAGGGCCGTGACAAACGCATTGTCGCAAAGAATGTTTAACTGCCGAGGAGCCCCCTTCGCTTCCGCTACAATGAGACTCAAGGCGGACTCGGTAAAAAGTTTTTTACCCTTTCCTCCTGCGATGTCCAAACGATGCTGAATATATTGAACACTTTCTTGCTCAGAAAGAGGAAGCAAGAGAGCTCGTACGGCGATCCGTTGGCGTAGTTGTCGTAATTCGTAACGATCAAGGAGTGCATCTAATTCTGGTTGCCCAAGTAGCACAATTTGGATAAGTTTCTCTTTTGGCGTTTCTAAATTAGATAGCATCCGAAGATGCTCTAATGTTGCTAAAGGCATATTCTGAGCTTCATCTATCAAGAGCACGACGGTTCTGCCCTTTTGGTATTCCTTGATAAGAACCATATGGAGCTGTTCCACCATCTCTGCATCGTCCCCTTCCACAGGATCGTGACCCAATTCACGTAGAAGGGTTTTCAAGACTCTTGTAAAGGAGATGTTAGGATTAAGAAGATAGATGGTATGCAGATTCGCCTGATCAACTTGAGCCAGGAAGGAACGGAGAATGGTGGTTTTCCCAAGACCAACCTGCCCAGTCACTGAGATAAATCCCTTTTTTTCCTTTACCCCATAGAGAATGGACCCCAAAGCCTGTTTATGACTGGGGCTGAGGTATAAGAAATCCTGATCTGGAGTAGGGTTGAAGGGTTTAGTCTGTAACCCAAAAAAGTTGAGATACATAGATGACCTTTATGCCCCTTTTTTAACAATACTGACTAAAATAGGGAGATCTAAATCCTTAGTCAGTTGCTCTGGTCTGGTATAGGTTCCACCTAAATATTCCAATAAAAAAACCAGGCTACATCCTGAAACCAATCCCGCGATAATACCCATTGTGATATTAAGTATTTTTTTAGGTTTAATAGGACTAATAGGAGGTGCAGCCGGTTGTATCACACTTATATTAGCCATTTTCAGCTGATCCATTTCCTCAGAAATTCTGGCTTCCTCAACTTTGTGCAAATACCGTTCATAATTTTCTTGATCCGTAGCGACCTGCAACTCTAGAGTTTCTGCTTCTCGTTCATGGGCATCTAAATCTGCAATTTGCGCAGAGAGCTCTGTAAGTTGGCGCTTGATAGTTTTTTGTTTTGTGAGCAAAGACTTCAACTGACTCTCAGAATTCAATACCTCCAAAGCAATTTTCTGATACATTGGGTTAGAACCAGTGGTGATGCGGTCTGAAAGGGAAACTTCTTGCTTGTGAATAAAATCTTCAAGAAGTTCAATCTCCTCTCTCAACTCTAGCACTAATCGACTAGACTCTCTATATTTTGTCAAGAGCATTTTTTCTTTGCGTCGAAGGTCCAGAAGATCCTGTTTAGCATTATCAATAAGAATATGCTCATCGCTCACACTTGAAAGAGGAATACGCTGCGGAATATTTTTTTCTTGTTGCTGTAAAGCAATTAATTTAGTCCGAAGGCCTTCTGCCTCATGTTGGGTAGTTTTTAATACTATCTCCATTTCCTTGCGTTGTTCGAGGAGAAGCACTCGTTCTTGAGCAAGAGAAGAAAGGCCATGAGTTTGTTTGAATTTTTGCAATTGAGCGTTTGATTTCTTGAGCCTTCGTTTATATTCATCGGCCTGTTTTTCTAAAAAAGATGCCTTGGGATCACTGAAAATTCGAAGGTGCTGTTCTTTCAATTTTTCAACTAGTGTATTCACTGCAAGGGCTGCAATCTTTGGGTTCTCGTGCTGAAATAGGATTTCAATAACATTGGAATCTTGCCCATGCGTCAGAGAGAGATTTTCTTGAAATTTAAGAACCCCATTTTGCAAAACAACATCTTCACTTGCTGCAGATCCTATGAGTTGTGGGTACACATTTTTAATGGTTAAGGCTTCCAATACTTCCCGAATTACCTCCCCACTTGAAGCAATTCTCATTTCAGAGTTTATTGTGGCTTCTCGATCAACTCTTATAGAAGGATTTTCAGTGCCTACTTCAGGACGATAAATATGTTCTCGGCCAATTTTGACAAGAATACTTGAGTGAGCTTGGTAGATCGGCGAAATCAGGAGAGTCCCTATCACAGTCGTCGCAACAGTCGCAAAAAAAACCGTAAAAATGAGCCATTTATATTTAAAAAGTAACGTGAGAAGATCACGAAGGCTGACCAGAGAGTTATCGTTGTTTTTTTGGTGAATTAAATTTTCAGCGTTCATCTTATCCCCAGGTTCTAGCAAAATACTGCATTCCCCAAATTCAGAAGAGTGGTCCACATATAGGCAGAAACCAGACCGTCAAGAACACAAAATACATTCTGAAATTATTCCCGAATAATGACCTGTCTTCAATTGTACAAACTCTATCTATTCTAATTTGATGGACAATAATACTCCCAACCAAGCATCAGGGCATTCAACGGAAAAAAACTTAAATGCTTTCATGAAGTAACCCTGTAGTAAACTACGGGGAATTGGCATTCTACAATAAAGCATTTTCTATGCCGTGATCGAACTCATGGTCAAAATAAGAATATAGGTATCTTAACCTCTTAATTATAAAAACAGATGGCGCAGACGTGGATCTTAATTTTCTAGAAGATGTTTTCTCAAGAAACAAATTAAGAAATCCAAGTAACCGTTGGGGAAAATTCGGATAAGAACAAGTAGTGGAACCATTAAAAGAAAATAGAGAAGAGGTAAATTTATGAAGAAATATAGTGACTCAGTATAACTCATTGTATTGTGCCAATGCGAGTCTCATGTTTTTCTTAGACCTACCCTCCCAGTGAAGGATTGTGCCTACACTGCTCTAAGACTTTTTAATCTGAGGTGGTGGATTTACCCATACACAGTCGACAAATTGGAATGTGGTAATATTGTGAAGAGATGGGAATTACAGTACGACGAACAAATCCGGAAGTGAGGTTTTCATTTTAAGTGAACCGGCCACACATGGGAATTTGATAGAAAATACTTGGAGGTTTTTCACTTACTGTTCGCCCACATTCACAAAAAAGCCCCAGGGAGCCCAAGGGAACTATCGAGTCACAAGAACATAGATATTTTCATCAGCCTTTACGGCCACTTTAGCATGCGCAAATTGGCTTTCACGCTGTGCTTTGCTAGAAGTGGGTAACGCAATATCAGCCACAACAAAATATTCTCCAGCGGGCAACCCCGTAAAACAAAACCTCCCTTCCTCATCCGTCTTCGTATGTTTCTCAAATTTTATCGCATCTGGATCTGGATCAGTAAGCTTACGACCACGTATAACTTTCACCTTAAATGCTTCCTCCGTATAGGACGTCACAGGGGCCAACAATACGCGATCACCGGCAGCCGTATGCTGTTTGCCTTTATCAACAGTCAAATAGGCTTGTCCACAAATACGAGAAGTGCCTTCCCGCGCATATGGAGCATATTCATCATGAATAAATTCTGCGTGGCGGTCGTACGTTCTCGCGCAACCCACCATCAATACAATCATCAGGAATAGAACCGTCCATCTTGTCATTACTGGAACCTCCTTACCCACCCCAAAATTGAGAAAGCACCAAATACACCCACGATGCTCCAAAAATATAGGTGACTTCCTTTTCTCCAATTGCCTTATACAACACACGATATCCCAGAATAGGCACAATGGCCAGAACCAGCGCCGAAAAAAAGTGCCCCACCACATCGCCAACTATCCTGGCGGGATCCGTATTTCGGCAATGCCAGCATAAAACTTCCGCCGAACATAGCAATCCACAACCATCGAATATTGATGTCCATGTTATCGTCAAACCTGAAGGTATGGTATACATGAAAACTCAAGGAGGTATTTCTTAGCGAGAATACTTTCTGGAGTCAACCGCAACGATCAAAAAGGGGTCAGACTCGAATTAAATGCCTTGATTTAATTCGAGTCTGATTCCTCATACCCCTTGCCAATTCTGGCTTGATTCGGCTTCCTGCTTTACCGAAAAGGTGTACAATGAAAGTGAAAGGGAAGGTGGCATATGGCCTCTCATGACCTTTTAGACCCGTCGATTCGGCAAATCGAACAGATACTTGTCAAACAATCGCATTCGCATACGCCTGGTCTCTTAGACCACCGCTGGTGGACCCGTCTTCTTTTGGATTGGGGGACTCGTGATGAAGAGTTCAAAGTACAACTGTTTCGCTTCATTGATGTCCTCCCCGCCCTACAGACTGATGAGCAATTTATCCGTCTCCTGCATGAGTATTTTCATGATGTACACTCTCTCCCCTCCGCGCTTCGCTGGATCCTGAATCGCAGCCTGCACAACCCCATCATGGCCCGAGTCGGCACCCAAGTCTTGCGATATCAATTTCTAAAAATGGCCTATACCTTCATGGCTGGGCAATCTGTTGAACTCGCCCTCCCCACTCTGACTGATTTATGGAACCATCGCTATGCCAGTTCGATTGACTTGTTGGGAGAGGCCACAGTCAGTGAAGCCGAAGCAGATAGCTATCATGATCGCTGCCTTCAAACGTTAACGTTTCTTGAAAAAGCAACCTTGGCGTGGCCCCCTCAACCCATATTAGAAAAAGATCACCTTGGCTCACTTCCTCGCATTCAACTCTCTATCAAACTCTCGGCTTTATATTCTCAACTCGATCCCATTGACTTTCAAGCCAGTTACGAGGGTATCGCCCCTCGACTACGATCAATTCTTGAAAAAGCCCAAAGTCTTCCTGCCGCTGTGACATTTGATATGGAACAGGCCGAATTAGAACCGCTTATTCTCTACGTGTTTACACGGCTATTGTCTGAACCAGCGTTCAAAGACTATCCACATGCCGGCATTGCTCTTCAGGCCTATCTTACCCATTCCAAACAGACCCTCGAGACACTATTGAATTGGGGAAAAGTACGAGAAACTCCCTTTGGTATTCGTTTGGTGAAAGGAGCCTATTGGGATTCAGAAGTCATTCGCTATCAACAACGAGGCTGGCCCGTACCAGTTTATCTCAACAAACCGGAGACTGATGCCAACTATGAGACTCTCGCCAAGACCATCTTAGAGCATCATGCTTTCCTTCGACCTGCCTTTGGTTCTCACCATATTCCGACCCTTGCTTATGTTCAAGCAATGAGCACCCATCTTCACTTGCCTCACGAAACCTGTGAATATCAAATGCTGTATGGCATGGCCGAACCATTGCGAGAGTCAATCATCGAACAAGGATTCCGCTTCAGAGTCTACACTCCAATTGGAGAACTCATTCCAGGCATGTCCTATTTGGTGCGCCGCTTACTGGAAAACACGGCAAACGAAAGTATTATCAATGCACAATACGAACAGGCAGAATACCCACCTGATTCCCTGGTGTTCCCACCACCTATCGACGAGGAGGAACCCAAGACCTCGTTGACGAAGACTAAACCATCTTCAACAACATTAGAGACTCAAGACGTTTTTCAAAATGAACCTCATACGGATTTTTCTTGCGAGAAGGCCCACAAAGTCATCCCTACGGCCTTTGAGCACATCATGCCACGTCTGGGACAAACCATCACCTACCCCGTTGCGGCAAACATCTCGTGCCAAGGCCCGACATTGGTGTCCAGGAATCCCAGTCAACCTGACCAGGTCATCGCCGTATTTCCAACAGTCTCTCCCGACGACGTAGAGCCGCTTATCCAAGAAGCACAAGCACACATGGCGTCCTGGCGTCGCGTCCCAGCTCAAACTCGTTCCGACTTATTGTTTCGCACAGCCACTCTCATGCGCACCCAACGCGCTGAATTGGCGGCATGGGAAATTCTCGAAACAGGCAAACCCTGGAGAGAGGCTGATGCAGACGTGGCGGAAGCGATCGACTTTCTTGAATTCTACGGCCGGGAAATGCAACGGCTGGGTCCACTCCAACGACTTGGAACAGAACCTGGCGAGCTCAATCATCGAACCTATCTTCCTCGAGGCCTCGCTTTAGTATTACCGCCCTGGAACTTTTCCCTGGCCATTCCAACAGGACTCGTCTCCGCCGCATTGGTCACGGGAAACATCGTGCTATTTAAACCTTCTGAACGAGCGCCGATGATGGGCTATCATCTGTACCGACTGTTCAAAGAGGCGGGTCTTCCCGAAGAAGTTCTGCAATTTCTACCCGGAGGCCCAGAACTCGGTAAAGCATTAGTACAACATCCCTCTATTCATATGATTGCATTTACCGGATCCCGAACGGTGGGCCTAAACATTCTTCGAGAAGCCAGTCACATTTCTCCAATACAACGGCACATCAAACATGTCATCGCAGAAATGGGAGGAAAGAATACCATCATCGTGGATGAGACTGCCGATTTGGATGAAGCCGTCACCGGAGTACTCGAAAGTGCGACCGGATATCAAGGGCAAAAATGTTCGGCTTGCTCCCGAGTGATTGTCGCGGAGAGCGTGTACCCCATATTTCTTGAACGTTTGAAACAAGCGGCGACGGACATTCCTGTCGGTCCCGCAATAGAGGCGAAGAACCGCATGGGACCGCTTATTGATGATCGTGCGCTGGAAAGAGTTCGCCATTTTGTCGAACTCGGGAAAAAAGATGGCCAGTGCATCTTGGATCGACAAGTCATGGGCCCAGGCTACTTCCAAGGGCCGGTCATTCTGACAAACCTTCCGCCTTCCCACCCCGTCGTTCAAGAAGAACTATTTGGACCTGTCATGGTGGTGTTTCAAGTTCAGACAATTCAAGAAGCCTTAACACTTGCCAACGATTCTCCATTTGCCTTGACGGGAGGGATTTACTCCCGCAGTCCTGCTAACCTTCAAACGGTTCGCGAAGCATTTGATGTGGGAAATCTCTACATCAATCGGCCCATCACTGGATCACTCGTGAGTCGCCAACCTTTTGGAGGTCATCGACTCTCTGGGATCGGGAAGAAAGCCGGAGGGCATGGGTATCTTGAACAATTCATGGTAGAAAAGATCACCACAGAAAATACTCTCCGCCGGGGATTTGCTCCAACCTCCTAAGGGAACCGTTGAATAGTGATGATATCAGCGGCCACATTTAGTCCCTGAGATGTAGCATGTCAGAGGCTTCGGGTCTGTTCACAAAAGTCGTCCAGTCCTGCCCTGAGTTTGTCGAAGGGAAGGCCGCAGCTATTTTTGCGTACAAAGCATACTGGGAGTGTTGAATAATGAGGATACCAAAGGCCATATTTCGCCCGGAAACCCCTGGCGATCACAGTGTCGGGTCGGTTCAAAAAAGTTCGTCCAGCAAGGCCGCAGCTATTTTTGCGCGCGGAGCGTACTGGTACTACGTGAGCACGGAAAAATAGCGAGAACGCCGCTGGCGGTTTTTTTCAACAGACCCCTAAGACACACCTGTCAGCAGCCAAACAGTTTCAGCTTACCTTCCCTAGTCTCAAATCCTCCACATTCAAAACAAGCCCTTTTCAACAGACGTCTCAGATATGTCAAAACATACATGAAATCGACGACTTAGAATAATTCTAATCTGATATAACAAAGGGAACATAGGATTCAGAGATTCTACTCATTGACATTCTTCATACAGAGGCATAACATTCTACACGACAGAAATTTATGGACCTGGGAACAGAGAGATGCTACGTGCTATCTCCTCCCAGATTTCAACATGAGGAGGTTGCAATATGAACGACCTCAGTCCACCAAAAAAGTAAGACCCGTGGCAGGCGCAGGCATGATCTCCTCTTCTCTATGCTGGAGAAAATCATGGAAAGAATATCTCACAAGAAACACCCCATGCCCTAGGCATGTTAAAGGTCTCAAGACCTTATATGCGTTCAGGTGAGATCAAATTCTTGAGAACAAGAGACATGTGGATCAATAGAAGTCAATCGACAGGTTAGGAAACGAAACAAGGTTCAAGAGGAACCTGATCCATAAGGATCTATTCTTTCAGCAACGAAAATCTAGAAGAACGAAGAGGATATTCCGCAGCTATCGGGTTACAGACAATCTAAATTCCGGCACATCATGTGCCTAATGGGCTCGGGCCCTTTTTCAAGAGAAAAGAGGGCCCGAGCTTGATTGCAGTACTTCTTTTCCTCCGCTTCCTGTTTCAAATTTTAAATCAACTCATGAATAGGGCCGTTGAGCCAACAAGATCATTCTGCATGAAATTTAGGGGTCAGACACGAATTAATTAATTCGTGTCTGACCCCTAAAACAGAGAAAAAAGTTGACTGGGGGAGAAGGATTCGAACCCTCACAATCAGAACCAGAATCCACTAAAACCTAAATGTGATTCAGAATGATTAAGCGAGACAGAATGCTACAAATGCCCCATTAATACAAGACATTGAGCTTTTTTGGTTGTGATTGTATGCGATTGTAAAAGATTAGGAACTGGGATCGAAACTGGGAGTAAAACTGGGAGCAGTTTTTTCATAGCTATCCACGCCCCAATAAACCGGGAGTTCCCGCTAAATTAAAATAGCTCAACCTAACGGACGAGATTTGTAACCACCCTTTGACTAATCAATTACAAGAAATCAGGCAAATCGAAGAGATCGTAGCCTGAGCCAGTTAAAATAAAAAGGCTGGGTCTGCAACCATTCTTTCCAATGAATCATTCCATAGATGTTCATGAGAAAACTCCCCTTTTCTCATGACCAACATAAATTTTAACTTTTCCTAAACCTAGTCCTGTTTACAAGTTCTGATTCCCTTCTCCCTGTCGATGACGTCTTGAATAGGCCTCGTATCATTGGATTGACCGTCACCCTTGGCACCGAAACATTTCACATTATAGGCACCAAAAAATTGATGAGAGATCTCACATTTCTGGCTAAAAAGACAACTTCAACCTGCCGATGGTCTTGCCTCTATTTCCTTCGAATAAGCCCAAAAAGTCGCACCGGCCAGGACCCTTGTGTGAGCAGAAATTTTCTTCTGGAAGGTGCGTCGTCCGCCTCTTATAGCGCTACCTCATGGCTTGGATTGATCCCCAAGCTTCTTATACTCCCTCACCATTTTATCTCTGAAAAAAGTCGTGCATAACACCTCCTCCTGAGGTTCCTTGCATTAATGCCCCACACATTAAGGCTCAATTCGCACATCTTGAATGCCACTCCCTTCCACGCTATTAAGAGCACCAATCGTAGCCTCATCGATGTCTGGAGAGGCCGATAGTATGTGGATTCCGATAGTTCCACTCCCCACAACCGAGTTTCCGCCAACCTGATCAGCAAAATCTATATGAGAGAGTAAAACCCCATCGCCGTTGTTACGTTTCACGTCGTTGGAACGAACAACAGGCGAATCCCCAGTTCCCACATGAATGCCATTGCCCCCACTATCCTCAACAGTATTTTGTCGAATCAGCACCCCACTGGCTGAAGGAGCGGCATGAATCCCAATCCGCGAACTCTGCGATACGGTGTTTCCCTGAATGATGGCCTGCTTAGCTTCGACGTTAATACCTTCAAAAACAGAACGCGTGATCGTATTGCCAATAACACGGGTCCCGTCAGTCCCTGAAGGCACTTCTGTTTGATCCACGTTCATACCTAAAGGACCTCCCACATTTACTCCCACGATCGAGTTCCTATAGAATTCATTCTGGCGAATTAGCAGCGATCCTTCGGTCACCATCACCCCAGAACGCCCATTGTCCGAAGAAACATTTCGCACAATGCGACAGACATCATCAGTCGAACATATACGTGGTCCAATGTACCGACCTCCTACACGAATACCACTTTCACCATTATTAAAGACCGCATTACGAGCAATCACAAAATTAGTCGTGGCCTGAGCAATAATGCCACGGAGTGCATGTCCCTCCACATAGTTTCTTAAAACCTTCCAACCTGTGCTGTTAGTGATTGTCAACCCAGATCCTCGTTGACTATTAATGATAGTATTTCGTCGGACGATGAAATCAGACAATGGCGGATCAACAAGAGATAAAGCAGAAGCCTCCCCATTAATCGTAATGCCATTCTCTCCATTGCCTTCGACATGGCATCCCACGATAGAGAAATCAGTAATCCGTAAGTCACTCGCTTCTCCGCAAGTGAGGCAGGTCCCTTTGTGAACATAGATGCCGATATTCGATTGAGTGCCATTTTCCAATCGAGGGTCCAGGTTATAAGAGGCCTCAACACCTTGAATTTGCAAATCGTGAATCCGTCGACCGCTTTCATTCTCAATATTAATGCCCGCTAAAAAATTGGCATTGTACTGACCTTGCTGGATTTGCAAGGACGATCCACCACTGACACTGAGTCCACTGCGTTGATTATGATGAGCCCGAACCTGATGAAGAACCACCGCAGACGGAGCGATCGCATCCTGTCCCCGTTCCTGAATCTGTAGACCATCCAATGTAAATGCAGAAATGTCCACTTGGTCAATTTGAACGTCCTGCACATCCCCTTGGATCAAAATGCCATACTCGCATGGTTGGACCACTCCCCCTTGAGGGTTGCCCGGTTCACAAACCGTTCCGACTGGAACTTCCTTATCAGGCCCAATGAGATGGCCACCAGAAAGACGGACGGATTGAAGCGTTTCACCACTCGGCTCGTTTTGACGGATTTCAAAAAGACCATACGGTCTTGGGGGAACATCCTCCGTTAAGAGTTTCAAAGTCGTAGCATCAGTCATGACAACGTGGACATGACTTCTGAGAATTATCGGAGCAAGAAAACGATCTTGAATGAACGGTTCTATATAAAATGTTCCAACAGGGATCTGGACGGCCCCTCCACCGTGCCCATGCGCCTCATCGATAGCCGCTTGGATTACGTCCTGATTGGCAAGCCCGGCGGTCGGATCATTTGGGATTAAGGATCCAGTAAGATCGATCTGAAAATCAGGAACGGGCTGAGCGTAGACTTGGGCATGAGAAGGAATGAGCATGACAACTACCAGATAAAAGTATACCCCTAACGTTACCGAATCAATTTGACGCCAGTGCAAGAAAGTCCTCACACACAACTCCCTTTTCGCAATAAAAGATTCTGGTGATTGCAATAACATCTTACTCGCTCTGCATCGGCAGATCTGCATTATTATTCCTACCGACAACTGGCATTGCAGGCCGCGGATTCTGTTTGGCATTGATCCATAAAAGTCGACGCTCCACCTTCGTTTTGTCTACAATCATCATATTGCATGGCGCAATTAATTAAACATTGCTGCCTCGTGCTGTGTGTATTCGTATTAATCTCTCTCTGAGATATCCATTCGAAAGTCTCCGATTTCCCAACGTCATCACTCACAGCACGCAACAAACCATCTGGTCCTGCCGTAACACTCACATACTTGCCACTGAGAGCAGACTTTAATGCCACTTTGTTGGCCCCTTTCGATTCTATCTCAAAATATGCCCAGGCATTCTGGCCGATGACAAGTTCATCGACTACAGCGGCAAGATAAGTCCTCGGTCCGATCCCCGCACGCACAATCTTGCCTGAGTGATCTAAGATGAACACGACACGATTGTCGGTCACCTTGATGACGCGAAAGGTCTCCCATACTGACGTAACCTGATCGCTCACTGCCCCCAGGAGAGTCTCCTGGGTAATGCCAGCTCGAACGATCTTGTTGTTCTGAACTGAACGAAGGCTGATCAGATCATTATTCTTTACAAGAGAGGATGGCTGAGCGGAAATGTGTTGAGGAATAGCAAGCAAAGTGATAATCAAACAACAAAAACTCATTCTAGTCATCGCCAATGCTTTCATAGCATGTTCCTCCTTAAAAATATGGCTGTTGGAGTAAAAAAATAGTGGGTGTTTTTGACATAGGACGTAAAATTGACCAAGAAGAAAGGGCCTAAATCTTGAGCATTCTCGATTGTTGCCACGTTCGAATGGATCCTCATCTTTAACTTACTACCACAGAATTGGTAACAGATCGGTAACCAATTTGACCGATCACAACTTTTTGGGGATTTTTTGTTCCTTTAGAATTACCGAATTATGAACCCCAGGAACGATGGTGAGGCATTTGGCCAGCCAATGCCGATTAGAGCCGATACACCAACAAAAAACTAGGGGGTAATCCTCTGGGCCTTCAGCTTAGGTATGGGGAATGATGTAACGAATATAAAACAAGGGAACCTTCAGGGAAATCAAAAATTCAAGTTATAGCCCTATATGCCCTCAGCCTTTTCTTTTTCGGTAGTAATTTTGCCCCTATGCTACGTCGCAGAGCCACTCACCCAAGAGTTAGTAGGAGACTTTTGGTAAAATGAGTCTAAATGAAAAGAAAATAGTTTTCTGATACCCATTCTGAATACAAAAAGTGCGTTTGACCTTAACTTACGGAAACAGAAGAAATTTGTCGCTCTGACTGGCAATTTCGCTCGTTTCGGTGAATAGCCCCCCAACAACCATTGCATTCTCGCGAGCGTCCGTATATGACAATAGCCTCCATTCTTGTAGGGTTCAGAGTTCTTATGTGCAACTCAAAAGATCAGTCCTATATTGAAAGATCCAATATACCAATCTGTCGTTTTGTATTTACCATTGATACTGGGGCTAATTTCATTTCCACTAATCGCGCGGGATTCCCAGAGAGCCATTGAAACGCAAGATCTAATACAATTGCTTCCAAGTAGCCTGAACCGGGGTTACGATCCCCGCAACTGACGACCCCTAAGAAGTATGATCCCCGTTTGCACGTCAATCCGAGACCAGTCGCCACGATGTTCCAATTGGAATCAGGAATGGCAGGGGTGAAATTTCGAGCTGGGTTGGCTGAGTGAGATCGTTGATAGCCCCCCCGGATCGCGATCTCCCAATGGGGTAGTGAAGTGAGCTTGAACTATCTGTATTCAGTGCCGACGCTGAACGTGAACGTGTTTTCCCAATTCCTGGGTTGAGAAATAGTTGTCCCGTTGGAAAGACGTATATCTAACCTCTTAAATTGACTCCACCCAACCCAATCAACATCAACTTCTACTTTCCAGGCGTGGGTTTTCTCCTGTATTGGCCATACTGCGAATCCCCCGCTCAGAATCCATGGGAGTTCTAGCGTCGTCACGGCATCGGCCGTTTTTGTACCATTAACAAGAAAGTCTCCCTTGAGGTTAAGGGTTGCATGGTGTCTGTACACCAATCCAAAATTCACGAGGGGTTTCCCAGCAGTATTCCGCAAGGGGGTCAAGAGTGCGCTTACATTGAACCCAATTGCAGTGTCAGTTCCATTGACTTCGGTCGATTGGGTTTTCAGTTCAGCCTGGCCTTCTCCAATAAAATCCGCGAATGTAAAAATATCCATCCCAGCCCCTATAGAGACTGTGTTATGGATCTTATAGGCCAGAGTAGGCTTAATATCCAAGAGTGGGACGGTTGCTTCCCTTATGACGCTTGAAAACGGAGCGTCATCTGGCCATTGTGAACCGAGACCAAATGGGGAGTCTAAGCCGATTCCTAATATGAGAGGCCCGAGGGCAGTGAGGCCCAAGTCCTCAAGGCTCGCAGTCAAATACATATGACTTGGGGGTGGCATTACCACAGGTTGCCGGAGATCACCACCGACTCGTTGGCCAGTTGTACTGGTATGTTTGAATCTCCCTGTGATGAAATTTGCTCCCACATAGAACTGAACGCCTCTTACGTGCGTAAGGCCTGCGGGGTTGTAATATAAGGCAGACGCATCATCAGCTTGGGCAATAAAAGCCTCTCCTTGACCAGCGGCTGCAGTTCCTTGGTATGGAAGTCGCCAACCCTCACCGTATGCGTTCCCCTGTGTGGCAAAAAAAAAGGCACTTGCTACAAAGCCTCTGTAGGTGACGATCTTTATATGGTTTAGCAAAGGGAATTCCAACTGCGCCCCCTTATTGTTTTGTTTCTCGCCATTTAGGGTCTTTTCTCCAAAGGCCAAGACCCATTATGAGGTTCGGTCGATCATGAAATGGAGACCTTTACGTTTAGGTTGCCGTCAAGATTAATCACAGAAAGACAAAGTATCTCTAGGCTATAGGAAAGAGATGCATAATGTCGCAAGAAGGAGTATACGCAAAACGATTCAAAATTAGTCCTCCAGCTGTTGAGTCAGTAGAGGGTAATCTTGTCTCGGAACTAGGGAACGATCTTAGAAATCTTCTGCTCAAGATGCCTTCATTAAATTTCCAGTTGCTTAGGTCACAGGAGGGTATAAAAACCCGATCCCGCTATCATAAATGGTGGGGTAAGCAATGCTTTTCGGATTCCATTTTCTTCTTTTCATTACACAGCAACGAAACAGCTCGCTCCACCTTCAAGCAATCTTTTTCACACATTCTGCAAACAGATTAATTCCCTCATCTTCATAGAAGATATTGGTGTACCCCTGTTGAAAATTAGACATTTCAAACATGTGGTTCAAATCGGACTCTTTCCGGTAAATTAAGGGCCAATCGAGAAGATGCTCCATCACAGCTTTAGAAGGATTATTTGGGTGAAAATTCCCCAAGATGATTCGGCCCCCCGGCTTGAGAATAGCATGTACAAAGTTCATGAACTTCATAACAGCTCTATCTGAAAAGTAATCAATAAGCCCGATGCTATAGGCCAAATCCTGATCTTGTAAGACTGATTGCATCCTCTGGAACGAAAACCGCAACACATTTCCCTGTATTAAGCTCACAAAAGGTTTTAATTCTAGGGCTTCCAATTTATTTTGCACGAATTCCAAAGCCGCAGGATCACTGTCAATCAAAGAACACTTTAGAAGGCTGGGATCTTCTAATATTTGATATACATCAAATATTTCCCGTGCAGGGCCACATCCGAAGCTAGCTACATACGTGGTCTGCGACCTATTTTTTACAATAGATTCAAGAATCTGATCCCTCAAAAGACTGCGGCGATTTTGTACTGCTTTGGTAGCCGACAACATAAGAAAACACCGGTCAACTATTCGGCCCAATTGGGTCGTTCCCTCCTCCTTGTTGTCATACACCATATCAATCGTGAGAAAATCTCCTGGGTAACCATGCGGTTTAGTGAGCCACCGGTTGGCATTTGTGGTTAAGGCTATAAGCGGCTTGAGGGCTCGTTGCACTTCTTCAATGTCATTGTTCTCTAAAAGTTGGTGATTTGAAAATTCATGTTCGGCCATTTCATTAAGCGCAACCTCAAAATTTTTGAAAGTTTTCAGGATGTGTGACATTTCTTCGTCGGTCTGTTTATCCCCATCAGGGGAATCGGTATGTCCAAATGCTGAGAAACAGTCCAATAATCTTTCAAGCTGTTCCAAAATCTGCCTCCTGCCTTTACAATTTTCTCTGTTGATCTTGGCTAATTTGCGGCTACTCCTCTTCAATTTCTTTCTTGGTTAACCTTGATAGAGGTAGACTTCTTTCCCCCCACCACTCTCTGAAATTCCAAGGTGAGGCTAAAACTTTTCAATTAGCACAGCCCCGAAGGTAAAGCCGCCCCCAAACGCACAGAGACCTATCTTTGCCTCCAACGGTTGATCAACCAGGCATTCACTGAGACAGATAGGAATACTTGAAGAAGAGGTGTTTCCCATCCGTTGAATATTGGAATATATCTTTTCTGATGAAAGACCCAGTCGTCGCCCCACCGCGTCCAAGATTCTTTGATTGGCTTGATGTGGAATGACAAGCGCTAGATCTTCCAATCCCATATCATTTTCTTGACAACAACGTTCCAACGAATAAGCCATGGCTTTAACAGCCTCAGAAAAGATTTTTTTTCCATTCATACTTATATGTTGGTCCTTTGAGGAAGTAGGCACGCAGATGGATAAATTGGAGTCTCCTCTAGCCCAGAGAAGAGGGCGACGTAATTTTGTGCCTGATGGGTCATCCCCTCGGTTTGTTTTGAGAAGCGTGGCAGATGCAGCATCGCCAAATAGAATGCGTGTCGAAAAATCTGCAGGATTCAATAGAGGAGAAAGCACTTCGGTAGTTACCACTAGTGCTTTACTTTTTGGTTGAGCCTGGAGGAAATCATATGCAATCTGAAGAGCATATAAGTAACCCGAGCACGCGGCATTCACGTCGAAGGCTTGTATGGTGAGGGCATGATCTATGGGGGCAAGATGACTGAGAAGCTGGCACGCCATAGACGGGGTTACTTGAAAGGGCGTCCCTGTACTGCAAATAATAGCATCAAGTTCCTCAAGTCGAAGACCTTCTTGACTGAGAAGCTTGCGAATTGCATCAAGAGCTAGCGTCAGCGCTGTCTCTCCGTCGCCAACCCAATTTCGTTGTTCGATACCCGTACGCTGCACAATGTCGCTACTGGTTAAGTTCGAGGATGCGCCAATGAGATCCTGATTCGTGATGGAACGGCAACCTGTAGCCGCACACACGCGAGACAATAAGACGTCGGTGGCCTTCAACCCATGGAACGTTTGAGGTACCGGGCGTGGCAACAACTTTGGAGGGAACTTGAGCTTCTTCGTCAAAACCGGTGTGCCGTACACTTCTTTGGGCGGGGGTTTCTTTCGAGTCGGTTGACCATGCGTCCGTATGTGAAGTAGTGGAGACCCTACATTGACAACTCCTCCCTCGGGTATCAACAAGGCGACCACTTGTCCTTCTACCGGCGCCGCTATCTCGGCAATAGCTTTGGAGGCCTCTAACTCCACCACGAGTTGATCCCTATCAACATGATCTCCTTCCTTCACCTTCCATTCCAAGACTGTCAGTTCTTCATCAGAGGGACTAGGGCCAAAAGCTTCCACTACGTACAAATCTTCTTCCACCTCTAGAGGCTGAATCCATTGAAGGTCTAGGCTAAGGATTTCGGCAACTGTGGCTATGAGCGCAGTAAATGAAGGAAGCACTGCCAACTGATTGGCAAAATTGCACGGCACATAGGTATCAGCACGAGTTACCCGTCTCATGGTAACTGGGTGCGGGCAAAGTTCGGCCACAGTAGCCAACACTTCCGCACCAAATCCACATGTGCGGTTATCTTCATGCACAACAATTAATCTGTTCGTCTTTTGAACGGAGCTTAAGACGGTTTGAGTATCCCAAGGGGAAAGGCACCGGAGATCAATCACTTCAACCTGCAGATCTACGGAGCTGACTGTTTTCGCCACTTTAAGACATAGTGAGACACAGTTTCCCCAAGCTACTAATGTCAGATCTGTCCCTTTTCTCACCACACAAGCCTTCCCTATTCCTACACGATGGCATTGAATATCTGCAGAGGTCGTGTGGCGTGGATCATTCAAACCACTCTTCGGGTAGAAAAAAAGTGTTGGGCGTCCCGAATCAAAGGCAGCATTGAGTAATCCTGCTGCATCCCCTGCTGTAGAAGGCATCATCACGTCCAGCCCAGGTACATGTGCGCTAATCGAATCAAACGTTTGGGCATGAAACGGCCCGAGCCCTGGACGATATCCTCCGCAGGTAATCATGACGATAACTGGACATTCCCATCCGCCATTTGTTCGCCAATACATACTCCCAAGTTCTGAAACGATTTGGTTAAAAGCCAGTGGAAGAAAGTCTGCAAATTGGAGAAATGCCACGGGACGTTTTCCTACCAAGGCCTGGCCAATAGACGTTCCAATAATGGTAGCTTCTGCCAATGGAGAATTGTGCACTCGGCCAGGCCATTGGGCACTCAACCCCTGGGTCACTCCAAATACGTCCCCTTTCGGATCTTCAATATCTTCCCCATATAGACACACACGGGGGTCAGTACGAAGACGAGAGGCTAACACCTCTCTGAGTGCCTCTCGCATCGTCAGCCGATACCCATTAGGTTTGCCTTTATATTCCCTTGCCTCATCCGTAAGCTCCCTTGGAATAGGTTTTTTCGCAGTAAACACCGGATCGGGATCGGCTTCATGTAATGCCTGCTCACAAGCGTCTTGAACTTCTTGTTGTACGACCTGATCGAGGTGTCGCAACTCTTCTTCAGCTACACCAACCTCCCGAAGGTTCTGCCTGAAAATGGTCAGAGGATCATAAAGCCGTTTCGATGTTTCAACATCGTCCGCAGATCGATAAAGAAGCTGATGATCTGCAGTCGTATGATTGGTTAACCGCTTCACTCGAAAGATCACTAAACCCGGTTGGCGGTTTAATCGAACATTGTGAATAATGTGGTCTATCGCCTGATAACTGTTGAAGACATTCCATCCATCAACATAATGTAGCGGCAAACTGTAAAATGATTTCGGGCGCCCATTATTGTTGGAATAGAATGTCTTCCCAACCGTCTTCATAGAAATAGAGAACTCATTATCTTCCACAACAAATAATACGGGCAGTTCCCTCCGCACGACTTCGCCGATGGCTTCTAGGACTTCCCCTTGCTGCGTCGTTCCATCTCCCATGCAACACAGCACAATCGGATTAGTCGGCTCACACTTTATGGCAGCAGCAATCCCGGCGGCTTGGAGCGCATTGTTCCCAACTGGCCCCACTATACTCAGCACTCGTAGGGCCGGATCACTGATATGCGCACTCATTTGTCGCCCATTTGAATGAGAGGTTGCTTTACACAGAACACTCCGAAAAAACATTAATGGGGAGATACCCCGTGCCAACATGAGAGCTTTGTCTCGGTAATGACAATGCAACCAATCTTGCTCCTGTAGATGACATTGAAGTACAGCTGTCCCTTCGTGACCTGCTCCTGACACCGAAAAAAAGGCTTCTCCTCGGGAGGTTAAATCCTCTTCAAAAATATCTATGGTCCGTGCCGTCAGCATATGCCGGTACAATGCTAAAAAGATCTTCATCTCCTTGTCGGAGATGACTGGGGTGAACTGCCTCATTGCAATTAGATGATAAATTTACCGAACATTAAATTTGAGGTATCGAGGGGCATAAGGCAAAACACTTCCACTTCATAACGTGCATTTTCGCAGTAGTTTGCTTCGTACCTTATTTCCTGAGACCTTAGAACCTAGCCTCAGTCAGGGAGAGGATGTGTGTTGGGAACGTGGGCAGGCCAGCCCTCCCCTAAAAACCTTACCCCGTGCCAACCACAGCCTCTCCTGGAGTATCTCATAGCATACATTTGGTAACCGATTGGTCACCGATTTGAGAACAAATGGGTTTTTACTCAGAAATTTAACTAAAAAAGTGGGGGGACGTGAGAATGAGAGGAAGAGGGTAAGATGAGAGAAGTGGTCCCCAATTCTTAGACAGTTCGCTAAGTGAAATTTCTGCCTTTCATTATGCGGCTGTTTCCACCTGTGTGGCTCCGAAATACACAGCATCAGGGGTTTGTCGGTTCAAGGCCTGATGGCGGCGTTCGGTATTATAGAATGTGAAATAGCGCCACAGGCCAGCTCGTAGCTCGGTGGACGTTTCATAGGCATAGAGGTACACGTCTTCGTATTTCACGCTGCGCCAGAGCCGTTCCACAAAGACATTATCCACCCACCGGCCTTTGCCATCCATACTGATAGTCACTCCCTGCTTCTGCAGGATACTCGTAAAAGCCTCACTCGTGTATTGGGCGCCTTGGTCGGTATTGAAAATCTCTGGCACGCCGTAACGCGCCAACGCTTCTTCAAGTGCGTCGATACAGGCCTCGGTGTCGAGCGTGTTCGAGATACGCCAGGCCAACACTCGCCGTGAATACCAATCCATGATCACGGTTAAATACATAAACCCTTTGGCCATCGGAATATAGGAGATGTCACTGGCCCAGACCTGATTGGGGCGGGTGATGGCCAACCCGCGCAGCCGATAGGGATAGATCTTGTGGCCTTTGCCTGCCTGACTGGTCCGGGGCTTTGGATACACGGCCCGCAGTCCCATCTGCCGCATCAACCGGCGGACACGCTTGCGATTGACCTGATACCCTCGCTGCTGGAGTTCCACACATAACCGCCGACTGCCATAGAAGGGCCATTGCAGATACAGCTCATCCAACTGACGCATCAGGGCCAGAGTCTCAGATGAGATCGGCTGGGCGCGAAAGTACGCACTGGAGCGAGGAACGCCTAGCAACAGACATTGACGCGTCACGGAAAGAGAGGGGGTGGCCTTGATCATGGCCTTGCGCTCGCTCATCGGCCGTGCCCGAGCGCGTTGGCTAAAAAATCCTTCTCCATCGTCAACTGTCCAATCTTTGCATGTAACTGCTGTTGGTTCTGCTCTTGTGTGGTGGCTTCGACCAGGCCAGCCCCGAACACGTGCTCGGCCTTGGCCACCAACTGCTGCTTCCAATCCTGGATCTGATTCGGATGCACATCAAAGTGCTCCGCTAACTCCGCCAGGGTGCGTTCCCCCTTGACGGCGGCTAACGCCACCTTGGCCTTAAAGGCCGGGGCATGATTGCGTCGAGATCGTCGGGCCATCTTCTGCTCCTTTCGTTGTAAGCTAATATACCGCAGAAGATTTCACTTAGCAGCTCAGATTTTCTGCCCAATGAATGGGGGCCACCTCTGAGTAAGCCAGACGTGGGTCGAATCGTTTAGGTTATGAAGAAAGAAGATGGTGGATAGCTAAGCATGATGAAAGGGACCGAAGGAGGAGACGCTAGAACATTTCATCAGTCACAAACGACAAGGCTTTAAGGGCATTGCTGTTGAGAGCTTCAGGGGATTCTCGTTGTCGACACCACTGATCCATCAGCGATGGCATAGGCTTGTTGTAGCGAATCGCGAGCCAGCAACACCCACGATTCGTCGTCATGTGGGAGGAACTCGCCTTTATAAAGGCCTCGAGCTCGTTCAGCAAGTTTGTCCCTCTTGCCCAATTTTCCTTGTTGGACTGCATGCATGGATTGCTTCACGAGATACTGAAAGCTAAAACTATCCACCCAACAAACTTCTGAATTTATACTTAATGACCCACTTTTAAAGAAAATAGCATCTTCCCGTTTCAACAGTTTTCTCAAACGTAAAAGGGCCATCTTCAGTGATCGATACGCGGCACCTTCGTCTGCATCAGGCCAAAGCATATCGATTACATAACCTTGTGACACTTCGTGCCCGCCAGAAGCAACGAGCAGTTTCAATAATGCCAGCGGCGTCTTGGGTACTTTACGGCCAAAGGAGATCGTTCCGGATTCAACCACCAGCAAAAAACGGCCCAATGTGTAGACTTTCACGGGCCAAGACCAGGAGTCATTTGTTAAGAAAGGCTCATTAGGAACGAGTTGCAGCTTCTTGATCATATAACGGACATATTCCACCTCTATGCCGGCTTCTAACGCCTTGGCGCACAAACGGGACATGATGGGCGGTAGATACATAAATGCGCCCAATAATTGGCTCTGTTGACTATGGCATAACCAGCGTTGTAAGGCCTGTTTCCCCTCCTCTTCCTTGCCACGAGCCACTTCCAACTGCGCCCTCAAAGAATACACAAAATAGGGGAACCACTGGCTGGGGATTCGTTGTGCGGTCTGTTGGATACATTGAATCTCATGCTCGGCGGACTCCCATAACCCTCGCTCAATCAACAATAGCCCTACATGATACCGATGACATTCTTTGAGAAATTCACTGGTCAAGCTGGAGATATTTCCCACATTTTTTCAGCATGCATAAAGGCCTGAGGTTCGTGCCCCTGCAAAAAGCTGGAAACAGATGCCAAATGGTGGCAAGCAACAAGATGAATGTTTGGCGTCCTTTCCTCTTGTACCCTAAGGTCTTCTTCTAGCCTAGCGAGATGATCATAATCATGAGTCAGAAGGGCCCCCATGGCGTCCGCTCCTTGAAAGATGTTTTCAGCATGGTCAAACCATATTCACGAAGCAATTGCCGACCTTGATGGCATGCCTCGAGGGTCTGGAGGGCCATTTCCGATGTGCCATCCATACGTGGCTTTGATGAAGATAAAACAAATGCTTGCGCGAGGGGAGAAGACCTGAGACTGCTTGGACCATTCTTCACAGGTTCGATACAAACTCCCGACTCGTTCCATGTCACCCAACCAACTCCAGAAGATAAACACATGAAACCCTATTTGGATGCGTCGTGATACATCAGGAAGACCCTGTAGAATCTTCTGCACACGCTCCTCCAAATCAAATATCCGTGGGTCAGCCAAGCGAATCCATAACATGGCCGCAAACAGAACCACGGTTATCCGTGCCTCAATTTCCTGTGAGGGAAAAGGCTGTTTTGAATGTCCATTACTCGTGGCAAAAGACGATCGATCCAGGGATCTAGCCGGCGATAGTCCGTATACGAATAGAGAATCCCCTCAATCACCCCACACCATGCCAATCCCTTGCCCTTCTCATCATGGGTCATTTCAAACTCTTTACACAGACCCTCAAACAACGGCACACACTTGTTGGGATTACGGACAAACTGACAAGAGGCCTCCCAATACCGCAGCCAGGGGTTGGCTGCCCGACGCCGTGTTGGCAACTCCTGCAACCATCTCTCAATCGCCGTGACTCGGCCTTCGCCCATGAGCTGTGACGCCCCTTGGAGGAGAACCCGCTCCACCTCATCATATTTCCGCGCCTCGGCATACACGGTCAGGGCTTCCTCCATTTGTCCAGCTTGCTCTAAGATTTGTGCTGCAGATCCTTGAACATTTTCTATCTGTGCACAAGGCCAACTGTCGGTTGCCTGCTGTCGCAGAAAGGTACGAAACAGGGGATGGTATTGGTACACCGGCTCCAATCCACCCCGACATTCCGTGAAATACCTGGCTCGCACTAACGCCTTGAGCTGGCGTTCAGCCGTTGACTGCCCCGTCAGCTCCGTCGCCATCCATGCGGTAAACGACGGAAACCACGCCGTCTGCAGCAAAAGGTCAACTTTGTCTTTTTCCCTAGTGCGCAACACTTCTGAGGCTAGGAAGTCAAACACCACCGGCCTGGACGCCTTATTGCTTTCCACTAACGGCTCAGCAACGAAATCATGTTGACACAACAACAACACGACCCCGGCAACCCACCCCTGGGTCTGCTCATGAATAGCCTGCATCGTCTTCGCTGTGGCCTGCGGGCCGTGCGAAGACCGATGGAGTTGAGCAAAGGCTTTTGTCTCGTCCAACGTCAACAACAAGTGTTCGGGATTGACGACCCCTAGGAGCTGCTCAGCATGCAACCGCGCCAATGCCGGAGGCGAAGGTTGTCGACTCAGCACAATCACGGTGACATGAGAGGGAATGATACTCAGGGCCGCATTCATCAACTGATGAAATGGGGCATCCTGATGAACTTCATGATAGTTATCAAAGATCACGACTCTGGAACTCTTCAGCCGAGAATATAGCTGTTCAAAATATCGGCGGGTAAAGGTTAGTACAGTCGGTAGGTATTCGACACGCAAAGTGGGCAGCGGAGTTTTATACCGCGGCGCCACATGTATCATCCCCACATTGAGAAAATGAAACCAGGTGCCTGGATCTTCGTCCCCCTCATCCAGTTGATACCAAAGCGGCTTCAGTTTCCGCGCCTGAAGGTAACTGCTGATGAGCGTCGTCTTGCCCGCACCGGGAGGTCCTTGAATCCAGATGACACGGTGAGACGCACGAAGTCGGTCCAGTTGCTCAAACAACCGGATGCGCTTGAGCACTGGCGGCAGCCGAGGGGGTGTGAGTTTCGCGAGGTTAGTAGATTTTGGAGTCGGTGACATTCTCATACTGAAGAGACATTGTCATTAGATATATTTTGCAATCTATCGCACATTTCGTTCTGATTAGAAGACTGGATGGGACCATCACTTAAATATTTCGCAAGTACCATCGATTGCTTTTCCAGTGCTGTGCGAACAGGCAAAATCCATGGCGAATCATCATGGGGAAACAACTTCCCTCGGTAGAGCGCCATCGCCCGTTGGGTTAATTTCATGCTTTTTGAGAGATTGCCTTGCGTACTTTCGATTTCAGATTGTTCAATCAGATATTGAAAATGGAGACTATCCACCCAACAGACGTTTTCATTGAGACTCAGTGTTCCACCAGCAAAGATAATCACATCTTCCTGCTTCAAAATTTTGCGCAGGCGAGAGACGGCCATTTTTAAGGAACGATAGGCGGCATCGCCATCGGCCTCGGGCCATAGCCAATCCATGACTTGGCTTGGCGAGACGTCTTTCCCTCCTAGCACTATCAACGTCTTGAGTAACCCGAGCGGCGTTTTGGGGACTTTTCGCCCAAACTGGATCGCGCCCACCTCACTCATCAACTCAAACCGGCCCAGCGTATAGACCTTGATTGGCCAAGGCCACCTGTCGCTGGTCAATCGCGGATGCTCCGGCTCTAAATTCAACTTCTTAATCACCATTCGAGCCTGTTCAACCTCAATCCCAGCTTCTAAGGCCTGGCCACATAAACGAGCCAAAATGTGTGGCAGCCATAAAAAGGGATTCAAGAGCCGGTGTTGCCTACAGTGGGCAAGCCATTGCTGTAAGGACTTTTTCCATTCTTGTTCATGGCCTCGCATCATTCCTAACTGGGCTTTCAAGCTCAACGACCAACACGGGAACCAATGACTTGGAATTTGTTGGGCTAACTCTTCGATACGTAGAATTTGCTGCTCTGCTAATTCCCACTGTCCTTTCTCAATATAGAGTTGAGCCACATAACTTCGTTGAAGGGCCAAGACAACTTCACAGGTCAACGTCGGAAGCCGTTTCACCAGTTTTCGGGCATGAGTGAGACCCTGCTCGTGTTGCCCACGCAAAAAACATGCAAGAGAGGCCAAATGGCTATATGCACAACCCTGTATTTCAAAACCCTGCTCACCTTCGTCTCTGAGGTCTTCTACAAGATTCGTTATCAAGTCAAAATCTCGAGTAATCAAAGCTCCAGCAATCCCCTGGGCTTGCGAGTGGAACTTGAGGCTAACGAAACCATATTTTCGAATTTGTTCTCGGCCCTTTTCAAACCCAGCAATAGTCTGAGCCCCATTTCCTATGTACCATGCATACGAAGCCTGTACGAAATGAAACAAGGCTCTCGATAAAGGCGAAAGATCGTGTTTCGCCCAATCTTCACAGTCAAGAACCACCTGTTCGATACGATCCATCTCCCCTAACCAACTCCAAAGTTGAAACAGATGAAATCCAATTTGAATCCGTTGGGAGTAATCGGGAAGAACCTGAACGATCTCCTGAACACGATTTTCCAGCTCAAAGATTCGTGAATCCGACAGACGCGTCCATAACATAGCCGCAAATAGCGTCATGGTGACTCGCGCTTCGATTTCAGGTGAAGGAAATAATCTCTTGTCTAGCACATGCGGTAAGGCCTGTTCGATCCATGGATCTAATCGTCTATAGCCTGTGAAGGCATGTAAAATGCCATCTATTACTCCACACCACGCTACCCATCTCCCTCCTTCATCTTGTCTCTGTTCAAACTCCTCGTACAAACCCTCAAACACTGAGACACTGCTATTAGGATTGCGCAACAATAGACAACTGGCTTCCCAATACCGGAGCCACGGGTTGCCATCGCGTTGTCCGGCCGGCATACCCTGCACCCATCGCTCGATAGCAAAGGCCCTTCCATCGGCAAAAAATATGGGCGCTTGCTGCAAGATTAGCCGCTCCATTTCCTTAAACTCCTTTGCTTCCATATACATCGTCACGGCATCATCAATACGCCCCGCCTCCTCTAAGAGCGCCGCAGCTTGGTGCCGGACCACTTGAAGCTTGGTTATTGGCCACCGTGCCGTTGCTTCCTGTTGCAGAAACCCTCGAAACAAGGGATGGTATTGATAGGCCGGTTCAGGCCCACCTCGGCGTTCTGTGAAGTAACGGGCCCGGGCTAATGCGTGCAACCGCTTATCAACCTCGTTTTGCCCACTCAATTGCATGGCCATCTGCGCCGTAAACGAGGGAAACCATGCCGTGTGGAGCAATAACTCCCGTTCGCTTTCTTCCTGCGCCTGCAACACCTCGGATGCCAGATAGTCAAATATTACTGGCGTTCCCTCGCCATCGCTTTCGGCACCCAACTCCCTACTGGTCTCATGATGGCTCAACAGCAAGACCACGCCCGCTGCCCACCCCTGGGTTTTCTCATGAATCGTTTCCAACGTGGCGACGGATGGTTTCAAGGTGTTTCTGGTGTGACGCATCGTGGCTAGGACACAAATCTCTTGGTGCGTCAAAAGTAACGCGGCAGGAGGAAATTTGCCTAAGCGTTGTTCCGCTTCCAAACGGGCACATGATGGCGGCGGCAATTGTCGACTGATCACCAGCACGGTCGCCGAAGACGGTATATTCTCGAGCGCCACGGCCATCAACTCATGCCAGGGATCTTCCAATGGGATGTCATGGTAATTATCAAACACAATGACGCCCGGATCCTTCAGCCGACTATACACCTGCTCGAAAAACCGCCGAGTAAAGACCGTGAGGCCTGGCAAATATTCCGGCCTCAATCGAGGCAGCGGGATTCTATAGCGTGGCGCTACCACCTTGATGCCTAGGGCCAAATAATAAAACCAGGAACCCGGGTCCGCATCGCCTGCATCCAATTGATACCAGAGGGGTTTAAGTTTACGCGATTGCAGATAGCTGGCCACGAGGGTGGTCTTTCCCGCCCCGGGGGGGCCTTGTACCCAAATGACACGATGCTGTCGCCAAAAGCGGTCCAACTCGGTAAAAAGTCGTGGCCGCTCCAGCACAGTTGGCAAATGCGGCGGCGTGAGTTTGACGAGTTGGGTCGGGGAATTCTTCATCTATTTTCCCTGGTTTCCACAATTTCTTGATGCACGAAGCCTATAAGAATCGATATCTTTTTTATCTACCTCTACCACTAAGCCCTTTCAGGAAACTTTTCTTGTGGACGTTAGTCTATTCTCGCGTCTTCTAGTTTCAGGACCTTTCACGCGCCCACCTTTTTCTTGACGTAAATATTCACTCTCACTATCCTCTTTAGATTTTTTCTTACCTTAATTGACAGTGGTATTTCCTGAGGTGAACTTAAGAGAGGGGAGCTGATGCTATCACAACCTCGATTATTTTTTCATTTTTTTATTCTTTTTTTTCTCTTTGGGTATGTGTTCTTCTGGACAAATTCTGATGTTTGGGCCGATGGTTTTCGCAATCCTTTTCAGAGTGCATCGGCTACCGCCCAAGGTGCGGCTTTTGTTGCCCAAGCGGATGACCCCTCTGCGATTCACTACAACCCCGCCGGCATGACACAACTCCCAGGTGTCCAGCATTCTGCTGGCGTAGCCTTTGTCAGTCCCAGTACGACGTTTCGCAACTCTGCTGGAGTGAAGGTGGAAAATAGCGTGAGTGGTGGTGCCGTGGGTCTGCCACCCCCTGGGCATTTATTTTTTACTTGGAATTGGCAGGATTATGATATTCGATTTTTTCGTCGATTGGCTTTCGGTTTGGGGCTCGAATCCTTGTTTGGTTTTGCTAATAGATATCCCTCTTCTGGCCCGTTTGCTAACGTTATCACCAAGGCACAGCTCCCCGTCTTGGATATCAAACCCACGATGGCGTTTAAAGTGCATGACATGTTGTCGATTGGTTTTGGCGTGGACATCTTTACCTTTGCCAGTTTCGTAGGGGAAGGTCATGCCGAACGTCAATTTATTGCGGCGGGCAATATTCCTGGTACGGCTCCTGACGATCGCTTGGAGTTAACCGGATCAGGGACCACCGCCGGGATAAATGCCAGCCTATTGCTGACACCCATTCGAAATGAGGATGGTCATCCATTGCTGAACCTAGGTTTCGTTTGGCGCAGCCAGGCCGTGTTGCCCCTTAAAGGCCAACTCCTGGCCAATGGGCGACTCGTGGCAGATGCCTCTTCGTCTATTAAATTACCAGAAATTTACGAGTGGGGTATTGCTGGATGGCCACTCCGTAATCGTGAACATGCCTGGAAAATTGAAGTGGACGTACATTTAGTCCGTTGGCAGACCATTCGAAATTTCGACACCACGCTTTCCAACGGAGTCACCCTCTCGCAACCTCAACGCTGGGATAATGCCGTAACCGTGTTGGTTGGAACTGAATTCTCTTGGCTTCAGCTTTCTACTCTGCCGGATTGGGAGCTGGCCCTTCGCGCAGGCTACATCCGCAATCCCACCCCCATCCCTGACGCGAATTTTGATCCTGCCCTTCCCGACTCAGACAACCATACGTTTTCTGTGGGCGCCGGATTTGCTTGCCATGGAAAGGCTAAGTTTCTTGGCTTTTTTGACTGTGCACAGGAAGGAACCGGCTTTTTAATCCGAAAAGGTATGGCGGTCGATCTGGCCTACCAGTATGTCAGATGGGATACCCGCAAAGTCACCGGAAACCCAATTCCCGAGTTGAATGGAACCTACAAAACCCGCACCCATGTCGGAATGATGACCTTGCAGGTCAATTTTTAATCCAAAGAGTTTTCATCTCCTTTTCCAACTCGAGCGTCTTCGGCATTTCCTTCATTTTTATGGGATTCACCTAAACAGGGTGTATGTAAAAAGGATCTTTTTTGCTACCATTTTCTAGCTTGAATGAAATCAACCATTTAATTTACATGTTGCATATTCCAGTTGCATAATAATCTGATGAAAATCGGGTATGCACTAGTCTCAACTGAAGAACAAAATCTCCATCTACAGTTAGATGCACTTAAGAAAGCAGGTTGTGACAAATCGTCACTAAAAAAATGAACCGGGAGGAAAGCAGTAGGCAGAATAGAATAGACTAGACCGATCGGTTAGATGCGTGACAATATCGGATCAAGTTACCTCGGGATTATCAGTTAAACCAACTTGATTTTTCAGCTTCCGTAATTCTGGCAACAAAATAGGAATATCATCCGTGATGATACTCCAAAGAGTATCGTTATCAATTCCCAAATACCCATGAATTAACCGATTGCGGGTCGCAATAAGCTGCCGCCAAGGAATCACTTGATTGGAATTACGAATCTTGTCTGGTATATGGGTGGCAGCTTCCCCAATCAATTCCAGGTTTCGGACTGTAGCATCGTAGTTCAAGCCATTTTTCACAAACTCATTTTGATCCAACCCTTCTGTATAGGCAATTACTTTTTCAACAAAGCCAATCATATCATCAACATAAACACGCCATTCCCGATTAGACACTTACAGCCTCCTGTTCAATGAATGGGCGAAATTCCTTACGCAACGCTTTTTCAGTCACCAAATCAACTGAGCACCCAAGAGCATCTTCAAGATGAAATTGTACGCCAAAATACTTCTGAGAGGTTGCTGGCCCATCAAATGATACAAGGATATCCACGTCACTACCAGGCTGGGCTTCATCACGAGCTGTGGAACCAAATAACATCAATTGGACAACGCCAAAACGTGACACTAGCTCTGGTTTGACACTAGTTAGAACGTCAAGAACTTTTGATCGCTTCATTATTGAATTTTCTTATATAGTCCTAAAGAATACAAGCTTGGCAGGAGAAAAGAGCTGGCTGGGGGAGAAGGATTCGAACCCTCACAATCAGAACCAGAATCTGACGTCCTACCCTTAGACGATCCCCCAACGTAGAATGAGCTTAATTCAGGATCGGAATGCAGTCAAGATTGGGAATGATGAAAAAAGCCGCCAGCGGCGTTCTCGCCATTTTGCCGTGCTCACGTACTGAGAGTACGCTCCGCGCGTCAAAAAGACTGCGGCCTTGCTGGACGAACTTTTTTGACCATTCCCTTAGCTACTGGCGTCGATCATAACTTTGGCATGCGCATGCTATGAAAGGTTTAATATTTAATAATCCCCGATTAGGAACAAAAGACCGCTGGCCATAGCTCAGTATTCTTTCTGCTTTTGAGCACCTCTCCCTTCACCCTGCCCTCTCCCCACATGGGAGAGGGAACAAGAATAAAAGAAGATAGTTGAAGATTTTAGTTTTTCAAGGCGAGTTCGACGCCTGTGCGGATGCGTTGGAGTGTGCGGTCCTTTCCTAGCAAAGCCATGACCTCGTAAATACCAGGGCTGACAGTTCGCCCTGTGAGGGCTACACGTAGTGGTTGTGCGATTTTCCCCATCTTTAACCCTTGGCGTTCAATCAAATCCTGCAGTACAGTTTCAAGAGTTTCTTTGGAAAAATCTTGTTCCGCTTCAACCAAATCGGCAAATTCTTTTAAAGCGGGAACAATTGCTGCTTTTAAATATTTGGCTGCAGCGGCTTCATCTATCGTCACCGTTTCCACTAGAAAGGGAGCCGCACCATCAACCAAATCTAAGAGAGTTTCTGAACGTTCTCGCAGGGGAGGAATCAATGCTTCTACCCCTCCAGGAATTTTGGCTATCGCGGCATCATCATATCCTGCCTTTTGCAAAAATGGCATGAGCGCTTCAGCAGCCTGCTTCGATTCATTATTCCGAATATATTGCGCATTGACCCATTTGAGTTTTTCTGGATTAAAGACTGCGGCGGAGGATTGGACGTGCTTGAAGTCAAAGTATTTCACCATTTCTGAAAGTGAAAAAATTTCCTGATCTCCGTGCGACCACCCTAATCGCACAAGATAATTGACTAAAGCTTCTGGCATGTACCCCATTTCTTGATACGCCAGAATTGACGTGGCCCCATGCCGCTTTGAAAGCCGAGCTTTATCGGCCCCTAAAATCATTGGGAGGTGTGCAAACTGGGGAACAGCATACCCCAGGGCATGAAAAAGTGGGACCTGCCGTGGCGTATTGTTCACATGATCATCTCCCCGAATAACATGAGAAATGTTCATCAATGCATCATCCACCACAACTGAAAAGTTATACGTGGCATATCCGTTAGACCGCAAAATAATGAGATCATCCAAGACACTATTGTCGAAGGTAATATTGCCTTTAATAAGATCATGCACGACTGTCTGTCCTTCTTGAGGTGCAAGAAACCGCAACGCCGCCGGCTCAGTTGGTTCTGAAAGGCCACGATTCCGACAACACCCATCATATTTAATGGATTCACCTCGAGCTTGCGCCTCTTTCCTCCTAGCCTCCAATTCTTCAGGCGTACAGACACACCAATAGGCCAGCCCGCGCTGAAACAAATCCATAGCCTTGTCCCGATACAGCTCCAAACGATCTGTCTGCCGTATGGGCCCTTCATCCCAATCTAAGCCTGTCCACCGCATACCATCTAAAATCGTCTGGATGGCTTCATCGGTTGACCGATCCCGATCCGTATCCTCTATACGCAGAACAAATGTTCCTCCTGAATGACGGGCAAACAACCAATTAAACAAGGCCGTCCGCACACCGCCAATATGCAAATGCCCTGTGGGACTTGGGGCAAACCGAACTCGTATCTCACTCATCGTCTTGCACTACCCTTTCTGGTGATTCACAAGATCATTTTCGCTGCACGAATGAGGTTGTTGTTACCATTCCCCATCCTGGTTGTAAAGCCGCAAAAGCCTTACCCCCTTCTTACTTGCCTTTCCAGATCCTCCCCCGTAAAATTTATATTCGATCGATTATTGACTGCTATGAAGGAGCCACGCACATGATTCGGCTGATTCGAGAAGGTTCTTCCAAATATCCCTGGATTCTTAAATTGATTGTCTTGGCGATTGCGATTACCTTTATTGGTGGCATGGGCTGGTATGGGTATGAAGCCTCTCAACCGAATGCCGTGGCATCCGTCGGCCCTTACACCGTTACCAAGCAAGAATATCTTCGAGCCAAACAACGGTATTACCGGTTCTATCGTGATCAGCTAAAGCAAGAAGAAATTAAAGATGAAACGCTGGAACAATTAGCCATCGATGGACTCGTCACGAACAAAACATGGCTGGTGCTTGCAGACGAATTTGGACTTTCAGTTTCAGCCAAAGAGCTTCATGATGCTATCGTGAATCAAAAGGATTTCCAAAAAGATGGCGTGTTTGATCCAGAATATTATCAACGACTCCTGGCAGCCAACCGGACAAAGCCACATGACTATGAGGAACAACGCCGCAACGAATTACTAATCGAAAAAGCTCGGTTACTCGTCTCAGAAGCCACAACCCTTACCCCTGCGGAACTTCAGGAAGTCAAAGACCTCCATGCTCGCCAAACGTTGGATGGGACAGAACCCGATATGACGATGTTTGAACAAATCAAAATGCAATTCGTTCTTCAAAAGAAGCAACGAGCCATGCAAGCGTTTCAAGCTGCTCTACGAGCCCGCGGTGATATCACCATTCATCAAGAATTACTATAAAAGGGGTGAAAAGAAGCAGCCAAAAATTTCTTGCTTTCTAGCTTTATCTGCCATCCGTTCTCTGAATTCTTTCCTATTGACATTATCTTTCTTTTCACTCAATGAGCATCGTATCGCCATAGCTGTACAAGCGATACCGTTCTTCCACAGCATGCGCATAGGCCTTTCGAACGATTTCCAATCCTGCAAATGCAGATACGAGCATAAGCAACGTGGTCTCTGGAAAATGAAAGTTTGTCATTAAGAGATCTACAACCTTAAATTGAAATCCTGGAAGAATAAAGAGTTGCGTTTCACCAGATCCGGCCTTCACGTTTCCCTGTTCAATAGCCGCTGATTCTAAGGTACGAGCCACTGTCGTACCTACCGCCACCACTCGTCCCCCACGTTGTCGAACATCCTGAATCTGTTGCACCACCTTATCGGAAACCTCACACCATTCGGCATGCATCGAATGCTCATCAATCTTTTCCGTTTTGACTGGTTGAAAGGTGCCTGGACCAACATGCAAGGTCACCCCGGCACAAGAAATTCCTTTGTCCGATAGGGCATGCAGCAGAGAAGGCGTAAAATGCAAGCTGGCCGTAGGTGCAGCCACGGCACCTTCTGCCTGAGCAAACATCGTTTGATAATCCTCCCGGTCTTGCGCCAGAGGTTTTCGTTTGAGATACGGCGGCAACGGCATCTTGCCATATTGTTGCAAATGGGACTGCAAGGTCCCAGGACCAAGCCAATGAATCACGGTTCTGCCTGGTTGTTTTTCCACAATCTGCGCCTGCCCAGATCCCTCAAACTCGACACGTTGTCCTACCCCCACTCGACCATTCAACAGAACTTCAGCATGTGCGGCATCGACCTCTTTGACAAACAACATGTCCATACATCCACCACTGGGGATTTTTTTTCCATAAAGGCGGGCTGGAATCACTTTGGTATTATTCACAACCAGCAAATCCCCTCTTCGAAGAATTTCTGGAAGATCCTTTACCTGACGATCAACCATCTTCCCCTGTTTTCGATCAAGTACCAACAAACGTGCATGATCCCTCGGGTCAATAGGATGTTTCGCAATCAGGGATGGATCAAACGGGAAATGAAAATCTGAAAGATTCATACCTCACCAACGAGATATGGCTTACGGTTGGCTAACAGGAGTGAGATTAACGCGGCTTAACGGAAGAAGTGTGGTACCTGGATAGTAATGACGTAAGATTGATTGATAGTCATACCCCAATTGTGCCATTTCCCGCATGCCCCATTGACACATACCCACAGCATGCCCTGCACCATGGCCAACGACTTCCACCTCGGAGCCAATAGATGTGATTGAGAAGTTTGTGCTGAAAATTTTTGAGTATCCGACAATACGTCGCAAATCTTGTCCTCGCACAATAATCTCTCCGCGTGAATGCAAGAGACGCACTCGATCCACCCGCCCTGATGGTGTAAACGTATATGGTGTCAATGTTGCAATGGTTCCAACCTGATACCCTTCCTTTCGCAACTGTCGTTCCAGATACTCAAATGTAAAGGCCGTCCGCCAGTTATAGCGTGGAGCTTGCTCATCAAAAGGGCAATCCACACCTTTCAAATAAGGTAGATCCAACGCCCACACATAGAGGGCATCTTCCGTCGGACCGGCTGCGGTTGAAGAATAGGCGGCATAAATGGGTCGTCCTTCATATGTCACGACCTGACCTTGGGTCTCTTCAACGGCTTGAAGCACAGATTTCTGCCGTGCGGCATGACCATGATAGACCTGATCTTGAACACTCGCGAACACATCAAATGGTTGATCGCGATTCATAATCTGTTTATAGAGCACATACGTACGTGCGGCCACAGCTTGGGCTTTGAGTGCTTCATGGGGCCACTTGGGACTCACCTCTCCAGACACTACACCCGCCACATAAGTTTCCAAGTTAATTCGATTGATGATGGCAAGCCCAGATGGAGTCCGTTGAATGTCTACAGGCCCTCGAACGCTCCATTCGTTCTTCGCTTTCTGCGTAGAAGAATTCCCGGTACTAGACAGAACGTTGACATGGTAAACACCTTCCCCCCCTGGCACAGAGACCAATGCGGCCGCTATGGCTCGATTATTCAGAAGAAGAGTTTCTCCTTGACGAGTAAACGTGGCTTTCTCCGCAACTTTGAACCGCTTCCCGGATGGAAATTTCAAGAAAAAAGGTGCTGCTGACCTGATCGTGACCACACGGGCAGAGTCTGTTAACCCAAGCCGGATCGTATGTTCAGAAGCACAAAAAACTGTGGGAGGCAGTAGAATGAAAGAAAAAAGGGGAAAGACTAAGCTGCGTTGGATATTGAACAATACCTTCACAAATATGGACCATTGCAGGCGGCTGGGTATGGTAGAAGTCCTATTTCAAAGAACTCAAATCTCGGCATGAACAGGCCCCTCAATGCAGAAGAGCTTCGGCGATCTGCACCGCATTCAACGCTGCACCCTTTCGTAAATTATCAGCCACCACCCAGAGGTTTAATCCATTGGGGATTGACTCGTCCTCCCGCACACGACCTACATAGACATCATCCGTTCCAACGACATCAATTGGGAGGGGATAGAGATTTCGGCTCGGGTCATCATAGACTTGGATTCCTGGCGCAGCGGACAAGAGAGCTCTGGCCTCATTAGCCACCAATTTTTTCTCAGTTTCAATATTAATCGATTCGGCATGACAAACAAAGACCGGCACACGAACGGTCGTGGCTGTCACCTGAATGGAAGAATCATCAAATATTTTTTGAGTTTCATTGACCATTTTCATTTCTTCTTTGGAATAACCATTGGGCAGAAAGTCATCGATGTGCGGCAAGCAATTAAATGCAATTTGATGCGGATACACTTTCGTTTTGACTTCTCCCATCCCTAACAATTTCCGGGTTTGTTCAGCTAATTCTTCCATAGCTTCTTTGCCAGTCCCCGATACAGACTGAAAAGTCGTCACGATAATTCGCTTGATTTTTACTGCATCATGCAAAGGTTTAAGCGCGACCACCATCTGAATAGTTGAACAATTGGGATTCGCGATTAACCCTTGATGTTGCTCAAGCGCTATTCTATTGACTTCAGGAACCACCAAAGGCACTGTGGGATCCATTCGCCATGCTGAGCTGTTATCAACAACTACCGCCCCCGCCTTCACAGCAATCGGCCCAAACTCTTTGCTCACACCCGCCCCAGCCGAAAACAAGGCCACGTCTACTCCGTTAAAAGAGTCAGATTGTAGGACTTTTACAGGAAAATCTTGATTACAAAACGTTACGTCATGCCCTTCTGATCGAGCCGAAGCCAACGGAATCAATGTTTCAACAGGAAACTTACGTTCTTCTAGAACCTGAATCATTTCGGTCCCAACGGCTCCCGTGGCCCCTACAACAGCAACAGTATACGCGGATTTTTTTGTCATCATAAGAGCTTTAGGAAACCGCAATATATCGAATGCGGTGATTAAACGTATCAGCAATCGCCACGTTTCCTGAAGAATCGACAGCCACCCCAAAAGGAAAATTCAACGCGCTCTCAGAAGGGCGGCTTCCGTCACCTGAAAACGTTGCCTGTCCAATACCCGCCACGACACTCATTTCTTTTTCATGGGGATTCCAGCGCCTGAGTAAATGATTATCTGAATCTGTAATGAGCACATGCCCTTCCGACGTGACGGCGATACCATAGGGTCGAGATAACGCAGTGGCCCGCTCATTGACTCCCCGTTCATAGCGAAACTCTTCACCGTCTCCTGCATACGTTGAAATGATCCCCGTATTCCTATCAATTTTCCGAATACGCCCATTAAAAGTATCGGCCACATAGAGATTGCCCTGAGTATCAAGAGCCAACCCACTCGGGCCAGCCAAACCAGCCTCCGTAGCAATCATCCCATCCCCGTTGTAACCTGAATCACCCGTCCCGGCATATGTGGTCACAACCTGCGTTTCAAGATTCAACAGACGAATACGGTTATTGCTTTGATCGGCAATATATAAATTCGGTCCATGAATAGCCAAGGCCACGGGTTCATTCAAAGAAGTCGTGACACCGGAGTTACCATCACCGCTCCATTTCGTTTGTCCCGTGCCAACAACCGTTTGAATCGTCCCGGATTGAACATCGACACAACGAACACGATGATTCAAGGTATCAGCAACATACAACGTCCCTTTACCATCAACCACAACAGCCGAAGGAAAGTTCAATAACGCCTGCGTGGCCAACCCGCCATCTCCTGCAAAACGATCTCGTCCCATCCCTTGTCCAACAACATACCGAACGGTCCCACTCAAATCAGGCGTTTGAGTATAGGCTTTATCTGGGCTATCTTCGACATCGGCCAGAGGATCAATTTCTTCTGCCAATTCTTCAGGTATAACCGGAGAAGGACTACTCTGCTCCCCTATGGATGACTGAAGGGAGTATCCCGCCACAGTCTCGATCAAACCAGATGTCCGCACGATACGACGGATGACATGATTTTCTGAGTCTGCAACATACAGGTTCTTTTCAGCATCAAAGCAAAGGTTTTTCGGCTCATTTACACATGCCAAGGTCGCTAAATCTCCATCTCCTTGGTATCCTGGCTCTCCACTTCCAGCAACCGTAGACAATACTCCCTTTGGACAGCGATCAATCATGCCACAAGCTCTTTCAATTGCTTCACAATTTGATCGCCCATTTCTTGGGTTCCAAGGAGCGTTGTTCCAGGCGCTTCAATGTCTTTGGTTCGATAACCCTGCTCAAGTGTTTTCTGAATCGCTTGCTCAATTAATTCAGCTTCTTGGGGCAAATCACACGTATAGGTCAGCAGCATTGCGACGGATGCCATCATACCAATGGGATTAGCCATATTTTTCCCAGCAATGTCCGGAGCACTTCCGTGAATAGGCTCAAACATACCCACCGTGGCCCCTACACTGGCCGAAGGCAACATCCCAATTGAGCCAGTGAGCATAGCGGCTTCATCACTTAAAATATCGCCAAACAAATTCGTTGTGACAATGACATCAAATTGTTTCGGATAACGAACCAATTGCATCGCGCAATTATCTACATACATATGCCGCAATTCCACATCGGAAAAATTCTCATGCACATTGATAACTTCTCGACGCCAGAGTTCTGACGATTCCAAAACATTGGCCTTATCGATTGAATGCACTAACCCTCGACGTTTTTTGGCAGCCTCAAACGCCACCTTCGCAATCCGGCGAATTTCTTCTGTGGAATAGACTTCTGTGTTAAACCCTCGATGTCCAGTCGCTGTTTCTTCAATGCCTTTGGGTTTTCCGAAATAAATTCCCCCGGTTAGCTCACGAACGACCAGCACATCAATGCCTTCAATCACTTCCGGTTTTAAACTTGAGGCTTCAATCAACGGAGCATACATTTTCGCTGGACGAAGATTGGCAAAGAGCCCTAGTTGCTCGCGTAAGCCTAGAAGAGCACGCTCAGGACGACGCTCGTAATCCAACCCTTCCCATTTTGGACCTCCTACAGCCCCTAGGAGCACAGCGTCACTGGACTTGGCTAATTCCAGGGTCTCTGCTGGCAAAGGAAATCCTGTTGCATCGATGGCCGCACCACCAACGTGCGCAGTCGTCAAGTCAAATGTTCGGCCACAAAGCTCGCCTATGGTCTCTAAAACCCGAACCGCTTGTGGCATTATTTCTGGGCCGATGCCATCACCCGGCAAGACAGCAATTCGTGTGCTCATCACTCCTCCACTAAACAAGATTCTATAAAAATATGATGATTGCTACGGGCAATCTCTATGAGTTTCAGGTCCCCAATAATAAAAATCCCACTGTGAGCGATGCAGAGAAGGCAGGAGCTGTACGTGACCAGAATTGAGTGGAGTTGAGTACCTCGTTAATTCAGTCCAATTTTGTGCTCGGCTCTGGCATGACGTTCCGCGAGATCTGCTAATTTATTGAGCGCATTCAGGTAGGCTTGTGCAGACGCAATAATAATATCGGTATCGGAACCATGGCCTGTAACCACTTCTCCATTTTCTTCAACTCGCACGGAAACCTCTCCCTGAGCATCGGTTCCCCCAGTAATGGCTTTGACAATATACGCCCTTAGATGGCTTTTAGTTTCGGTCAAAGAAACAATCGTACGATAGACGGCATCTACGGGTCCATCCCCTGTTCCAGTCTGCCTAACCAGCTGGCCATTCATCAGTAATTCAACCATTGCTGATGGATGTTCGGTCAATCCACTTTCTACCTTCAAACCTTTTAATGAGAAACGTTCGGGAACTTTAGTGACCGCTTTATTCACAATGGTTTCTAAATCTTCTTCAAATAACTCTTTTTTCTGGTCAGCTAGACGTTTAAACCGTTCAAATGCCTCCTGTAACTCTTGATCAGATAGCGTATACCCTAACTTGGTGAGTTCTTCGCGAAACGCATGGCGTCCTGATAACTTCCCCATGACCAGACGACTTTGCGTTAAGCCAATCGATTCAGGACGGATAATTTCATAGGTATTCTTATCCTTAAGCAAACCGTCTTGATGAATACCAGAGGTATGGGCAAACGCATTGGTTCCCACAATTGCTTTATTGGGTTGCACCACCATCCCAGTAATATGGCTGACCAAACGACTAGACTTAGAAATTTCTTCAGTTTGAATCTGCGTATCGGCTTGATAAAAATCTTTGCGGGTGCGCAAGCCCATGGCAATCTCCTCTAATGAGGCATTCCCTGCGCGCTCACCAATTCCGTTAATAGTACATTCCACTTGCCCTGCGCCTGCATGAATGGCCGCCATAGAATTGGCAACAGCCAAACCCAAATCATTATGACAATGAACTGAGATGATAGCCTGTTCCATGCCTCGAACACGTTCGCACAAAGTGCGGATAATTTCTCCAAATTCCTGTGGCGTGGTATAGCCAACCGTATCAGGAATATTAACTGTACCAGCTCCAGCGTCTACCACCGCCTCGACCACTTCACAGAGATAGGAAATGTCTGAGCGAGTTGCATCCATAGGAGAATATTCAACATCATCCACATAGCTTCTTGCATGACGAACCATTTCAACCGCTCGATTTAATGCTTCTTCCCGAGTCATCCGAAACTGATGTTTCAAATGGATATCCGATGACGACAGAAACGTATGGATACGGCATTTGGGAGCCCCTTTCAGCGCTTCCCAGGCCCGATCAATATCTTCAGGCTTAGCCCGAGCCAAGCTACAAATCACCGGGCCTTCCACTTCCTGAGCAATACGATGTACGGCTTCAAAGTCACCCGGTGAACTAAAGGCAAACCCTGCTTCAATAATATCCACATTCAAACGGGCTAATTGTTTGGCCACAAGGAGTTTTTCTTCGATATTCATGCTGGCTCCAGGAGACTGTTCTCCATCCCGCAACGTCGTATCAAAGATCCGAATCATTCGTGTCATGATCGGGGCCCTCCTTCGTGAGGTTTCCTACCTTGCTTTCTTGATCGTACTTTCATTTCCATTACTTGGGATAGTCATCTGATGGAACATCAATCTTTGATTTTTCTCCATTCATTCCTACAACTAATTTCCAGCCTTGTTCAACAACCCCAGACAACGCGTAGACCGCAAAGACCACAAACAACATAGCCTGAGGATAGGCCAACACAGCCATCAAAATAAGGACCGCATAGACCAAATAATTAAAATGATGGTGTTCTTGCGTTTTTAATTCCTTCAAGCTGCGATAACGAAATGTACTCACCATCAAAAATGCTAGGGAAAGTGTAAGAATAATGCCCAGAATCGGTTTAATACTGCCCCCCAAAGCTATAACATGATGATCAAAAATAACTAACGTGGCGATCACCCCTGCGGCGCCAGGAATCGGAAGACCGGTGAATGGTTTGTCATTATTATTAGTTGTGGCTAACACGTTATGCCGTGCGAGACGTAGCGCTCCACAGGCCACGAACGCAAACATCACCGCCGCCCCTAACATCTTTGGTGTACTCAAGGCCCACACATACACTAATAAGCCCGGGGCCACGCCAAATGAGACAACATCGCCCAACGAATCATATTGCAACCCAAAGTCACTCGTACTTTTCATCAGACGAGCTGTGGTGCCATCCAATACATCAAAGACAATGGCGACGAGGATTGCGATCGCTGCAGCCTCAAAATTCCCTCCAAACACAAAAAGGATTGAAGCCAGTCCGCTAAATAAATTTCCCGTAGTCAGGATATTGGGAATAAGCGAGACGACCCGTCGTCTCCGTGGTTGTTTCATGAAATTTCCGCGCATGGCACCTCCGCTAATATCGAGGATCCACCTTTGACTTTTGACCCCACCTGCACTCGAATAGTACTCGTTTCAGGAAGGTACACATCCATCCGTGATCCAAATCGAATAAGTCCAAATCGCTCGCCTTTTGTAACTTGCTCGCCGGGAATCACCCAAGACACAATTCGCCTGGCAATTAGACCCGCAATTTGCACACACAACACTTTGACACCATCGGAACGGCAAAGCATTAATGCATTTTGTTCATTTCCACTTGAGGCATCTGGTTGATTAGCCATCATAAATTTCCCTGGCTGGTAGACCATATCTTGAACTATCCCGCCAATAGGCATTCGATTAATATGTACATCAAACACATTCAGAAAAATGCTGATTCGTATACTTTGCTCTTTTAAATATCGATGTTCAAACTCTGACTCCACTGCCACAACCATCCCATCGCCCGGTGAGACAATTATCTCCTCACCCGCTGGGATCTCACGCGCAGGGTTCCGAAAAAACCATGTGGTAAAAAGCGTGAAGAAACCAAAAAAACATGTTGGCCATAACCACCCGGTTGCCCAAGAAGCGAGAGTCAGCATACTTCCTATGGCAATAAAGGGAACACCTTCTTTGGCGATAGGAATACCTTGTGCCCGATCAGCCATGCGTACAATATCTCATTAATTTTTTTGCTTATCCACGAGCTGATCTTTTTGCAGCCACGGCATCATTCCTCGCAAACGTGCCCCAACTTCTTCAATTGGATGGTCTTCTCCTTTTTTTAACAAGGCATTGTAGACGGGTCGATTGGCTTGATTTTCCAGGACCCATTCTCTAGCAAAACGTCCACTTTGGATTTCATTGAGAATTCTTTTCATCGCACGTTTCGTGTCGTTCGTCACCACCCGTGGGCCACGAGTTACATCTCCATATTTTGCCGTTGTGCTAATCGAATAGCGCATGTTGGCAATACCACCTTGGTAAATGAGATCGACGATGAGTTTCACCTCATGTAAGCATTCAAAGTACGCCATTTCCGGAGAATAGCCAGCTTCAACCAAAGTTTCAAACCCTGCTTGAATGAGAGAGGTCAGACCTCCGCAAAGAACCGCTTGCTCACCAAACAAGTCGGTTTCGGTTTCCTCGCGAAAGGATGTCTCAATTACTCCGGCACGGGCTCCTCCAATGGCGTTGGCATAAGCCAAGCCAACCTTAGTCGTATCCCCGCTGGGATCTTGATGCACCGCAAGCAAGCAAGGAACCCCAGTTCCTTTGATATATTCGGAACGAACAAGATGGCCAGGTCCCTTAGGGGCCACCATGAATACATTGACATGGGAATCTGGTTGAATTTGCCCAAAATGTATATTGAACCCATGTCCAAACGCGAGATAGGCCCCCTGTTTCAGGTGAGGCCCTATATCAGCATTATAGATAGCCGCTTGACATTCATCCGGCGCAAGAATCATCACAACATCAGCTGCTTTGACGGCATCTGCAACAGGCATCACCTTTAATCCAGCAGCTTCAGCCTTATTCCACGAAGCCCCTTCTCGACACCCCACCACCACGCGAATACCACTATCTCTCATATTCAAGGCATGGGCATGCCCCTGGCTTCCAAAGCCAACCACCGTCACTGTTTTCTTCGCCAAGCTTTGTGGATCTACATCTTTTTCATAAGAGATTTTCATAATGCACTCCTCAATGGATATTTTAAAATGCCGTTTTAGGTTCCACCATTTACCATGGTTGGAACCCTTTTATTATCAAGCCAGATTGGTCGGTCTGATTAGTTCACTTTCGCAAGCGGTCGGGGTTGAGCTTGCGTGGGGCGTGTGGGCTCCCGTCCGATGGCAATCCGGCCGGTCCGCACCAATTCTTTAATACCAAGCGGTTGGAGTAAATGAATAATGGCTTGGACTTTTCTGACATCCCCTGTGACTTCAATAGTATAGCTCGTCGGAGAGGAATCCAGAACATTCGCACGAAAAATATCGGCTATCCGCAGGGCCTCGGCGCGATCTTCCGATCGCGTATGGACCTTAATCAATGCCGTTTCCCGTTCCACAAATTCACTTTCACTGATATCTACAACCTTGATCACATCAATAAGTTTATTTAACTGTTTCATAATCTGTTCAATGATACGATCATCTCCACTGGTGACAATTGTCATCATGGAGATAGAAGGGTCCAACGTAGGAGCCACAGAAAGGCTTTCAATATTAAACCCACGTCCGCTGAACAAACCAGCAACACGAGATAACGAGCCAAATTTATTTTCTAAAGTTAGTGAAATAATATGTTCCATATTCCTACGTCTCTAAGCTGTCAGCACGGTGTCAGAACCTGCCTGACTCGCCTTTTTATGTGTAGATTTCGGTTTCTTTAAATCGATAGGATCCTCTAACAACATTTCATGATTGCACCCACCCGCAGGAATCATAGGATAGCAATTTTCATATTGATACACAGGAACATCCACAAACACCGGGCGGTCAATCGCTAAAGCCTCTTGGATGCCTGCATCAACATCCCCAACCTTTTCAATACGAATGCCCGCAGCTCCATAAGCTTCGGCTAATTTCACAAAATCAGGGACATTCTCCAAATAGCTGCAGGAATATCGTCCCTCATAAAAGAGATCTTGCCACTGTCGAACCATGCCATGAAACCGGTTATTGATGACAAACACTTTTACAGGCAATTTCTCTATGACGGCTGTCGCTAATTCCTGAGTATTCATCTGGATACTGCCATCTCCCGCCACACACAACACCAATCGATTAGGAAACGCCGCTTGCGCACCCATTGCCGCAGGCAGTCCAAACCCCATCGTTCCTAATCCACCAGAGGTCAACCATGTCCGAGGTTTTTGCAACTTAAAATATTGCGCCGACCACATTTGATGTTGGCCAACATCCGTGGCCAAAATCGGATCACGATCAGCGGTCAATTGATATAACCGATCGATCAAATACTGTGGTTTGATTTGCGCTTCAGGATCCTGAGTGTAGGCTAAAGGATGCTCTTGCTGCCACGCTGCTAATTGATCCCACCACGGTTTACGCTGTTCCTTTTGATTACCATTGACCGTCGCCCGAAGAATATTATTCAGTTCAATTAACACTCGTTTACAATCACCCACAATCGGAATATCCACATGAATATTTTTTCGAATGGATGTGGGATCAATATCAATATGAATAATTTTTGCAGTCGGACAAAACTCTGAGACTTTCCCCGTCACACGATCATCAAATCTTGCGCCCACCGCAATCACCAAATCCGAATAATGCATGGCCATATTCGCCACATAGGTCCCATGCATACCTAACATCCCCAATGATAACGGATGATTCCCAGGAAACGAGCCTAAGGCCATCAACGTCATATCCACGGGGATATGCGTCAGTTCAGCCAGCTCCTTAACCTCGAGAGATGCCCCGGAAAACTGCACCCCGCCACCAATATAGAGAATGGGACGTTTCGACTTCATAATGGCATCGGCCGCCTGCTTAATCTTCCATTTACTCCCATCATAGGTCGGATTATAGCCACGAATAGCCACAGACTTGGGATAATGAAACTCTCCCTTATCCATGGAAATATCCTTAGGAATATCCACGAGCACAGGACCCGGTCTTCCTGTCGACGCGATATAAAACGCTTCTTTAATCGTCTGTGCTAAATCATTCACATCTTTGACTAAAAAATTGTATTTAGTACAGGGGCGGCTCAAGCCCGTATTGTCAGCTTCCTGAAAAGCATCATTCCCTATCATTCCAGAAGGAACCTGGCCAGAAAAACACACCATAGGCACAGAATCCATATAGGCATCTGCCAATGCCGTAATCACATTCGTCATTCCTGGGCCAGACGTAATTAACGCAACACCGGGCTTTCCGGTGGCTTTCGCATACCCTTCTGCCATATGTCCCGCCCCTTGTTCATGACGAGTCAGAACGACGCGAATATCTTTTTGCTGATGAAGGACATCAAAAATTTTCAAGACCACGCCGCCGGGTAAGGCAAAGAGCGTATCCACACCTTCGGCTTTTAATGATTCGAGAAAAATTTCCGAGCCAGTCAGTTGCATGATACTCACCTTTGGATTAAAAGACTGTTGTAAAAGACTCCAGGATTTCTAGCGATCTTGACCTGTCTCCCCTTGGCCGCAATCTCAGCGAGAGACACTTCCAAATAGACGTAATACCCCAGAAATAAATACGTAATGGTAATCCTTGCTGTTTTTTTAAGTCAACTAGTATTGTAGCAGGAATTGTCTCATTACGAAATATTCATTCTAGCTCTTCAAAATCCTCGGAAAACACCTCAAAGGAGCCGTTGCAATGTGGAAGACTGCTCTTGAAAAACTCACGCAAGATCAGCTCCTCAGAAAACTATCGGCTCTTGATTCATCTTGCGGACCAACAATGACATTAAGGGGGAAAAACATTCTCGTTTTCGCATCAAATGATTATTTAGGACTGGCCAATCATCCACATTTGAAAAAGGCTGCTTACCAGGCCATCGAAGAATTCGGAGTGGGAACTGGTGCTTCCCGGTTAATTTCTGGAACCCTTTCTCCTCACCGAAGTCTCGAAGAGACGCTGGCCAGTTATTTTGGAACAGAAGCCGCCCTGATAGGGAGTTCTGGGTATGCCCTCAATACAGGGATTATTCCACATCTACTTGCTCCTGAAGGCTTCATTTTTGCCGACCGCCTCTGCCATGCCAGCCTCATTGATGGCTGCCGATTAAGCCGGGCCGCCTTTCGAGTCTTTCGCCACAATGACATAGATCATTTGAAGTCTTTATTACGAAAACGCTCAGTGAGCTGCCCTGCCCTTATCGTCACCGAAGGCGTGTTTAGTATGGATGGGGATTTGGCCCCACTACCCGAATTAGTCGATCTGGCCGAGAAATATAACGCCACTCTCTTTATCGATGACGCCCACGCAACAGGAGTCATGGGCGCCACCGGGAGAGGATCTATCGAGCATTGGGGTGTGAAATCCCCCAAGATGCTCCATATGGGAACCTTGAGCAAGGCCTTAGGGGCGAGCGGGGGTTTTATAACCGGAACCCAAGATTTTATTGCCTATTTGATTAATACCTCGCGCACCTTCATCTATAGTACTGCACCTCCACCCGCTATGGCTGCTGCTGCCCAAGCAGCGCTCCATCTCATTCAGCAAGAACCAGAACGACGACAGAGACTATGGCGCAACCAAGAGCACATGTACCAAGGCTTAAAAAATATGGGCTTTTATCTCACCGAGACACAAAGTCCCATTCTCCCTGTTATCGTCAAAGACCCTGGGCTTGCTGTTGAAATTAGCCAACACCTTCAAGCAAAAGGTATTTTCATTCCAGCCATTAGACCGCCAACAGTTCCCAAGGGCACCAGTCGTCTAAGAATTACTGTGACAGCCGAACATTCTCATGAACACATAGAAACAGCTCTTGCAGCCATACGCCTTGTAGGACAATCTCTCAACATCCTCTAACACTTTCTCTGCCTAGCTTCCTGCCTATTCGTTTTTCCACCTCAGATCTCACAAAGCCGTACAAACTCGAAGATCAACGCCACATTAATACAGGGTATTTAAGAAAATCCTCTCGCATTCCGACAAGATGAGCAGGAAGGCCACAGGTCTATCGCCTATCAATACGGGTTATTTATTGTTTCACTAAAATGAGAATCATTCTCCGTCAGAACGGAGAAAGTCGAGGATAGTCGTGGAAACGCTCATGAAGAAACAATTGTTTAATGGAAAGTTTGAAATACAAGGAGAAATTGCCAAAGGGCAAACTGGTGCGATTTATCATGCCTATCAGGAAAGTGCACAAGACATCGTTTCGTGGTATAACGTCGCTTCCTGTTTGCCGATTATCCCTCATGGAGGAGGTGCGAGATGGTTTATGAATCGTTTACCGCTGAGCGGTTCTTTTCCGAGATTACCACTGAAGCCGAGGCCCGGAGGTTGCTGTGGCGCAGTCGCTTTCAGGGCAAAGAGTTTCAATGCCCGACCTGTCAGGCAGAGGCCTTTTATGCCATCCAAACGCGGCCTGAAGTCCGCACGTGCCGAATGTGTCTTCGACAAGTGCGGTTGCGGGTAGGGACCATCTTCGAGGCATCTAAGACCTCTCTGCTTCTCTGGGTGAAGGCGGTGTTTTATGTCATGCAGGGCAAACGAGGGATGTCCGCGCAGGAACTCCAACGGCATTTGGGGGTGAAGTCGTATGGCCGCGTCTGGGGGATGCTACAAAAGATTCGCACCGCCTTGCGTCATCGGGATGCGAGTTACCAGGTGGGCGATGGCGTGTTGGAGTTGGATGCCGGGACGTTTGGCCGTCGGGTGAGCGGCAATCAATGTGATGTGCTGGTGGCCATTGAGACCAAGGCGTGGGTGGATGCGAAAGGCCGAGCCTGCAGTCGAGCCGGGTTTGCCAAGGTGCTGGTCGGAAAAGAAACCAAAGCGCAGGCGCAACAACTCGTGAACACAGGAGTTCGGGCTGGTGCCATGGTGAATACTGATGGGAGTCCGAGCTTGCGCCATGTGCAAGGTGTTGATGTGGATTATCAAGTCGTCTCTGGAGATAAGGAAGCGTGTGAACGGTGGCTGCCTTGGGTCCATACATTTATTTCTAATGCGAAAGCTTGGGTCAATGGCACGCATCATGGAGTACGAGCGAAACATCTGGGTCGGTACTTGGGGGAGTTTACCTATCGGTTCAACCGCCGCCATGATGTCCCGCGCTTGTTTCATCGAGCAGTGGTGGCGTGCTTATTGGCCCCGCCAGTCACGTTTTGTGCACTTTCCTGATAGGCATGCGATTTATTATGGCTATGACTTGGAACTTCGCCAGGAAGTGGCGATTAAAATCTATCATTCCCACATCAACGGTAGATTAATTCGTGGCAAGGCCTTTATTGAAAAATCTAAGCCCCTTCTCTCAATTGATCATCAGAATCTCATCAAAATTTTTAAGGTCGAAGAAGACGACGACACTCCCGTCGTGTTCATGGAATTCTTCGATGCACCTAGCCTCCAAGAGATCATTCATGACCAAGATTCTCTATCAGTCTCAGACATGCTCACACTGGCTCGAGAGATTACCGAAGTCCTTGTCCATACACATTTTCAAGGCATCATTCATGGGACTCTCCATCCTGGCCATGTGCTGGTAGGCTCTCAGGGACAGGTCAAGGTCATGGATTTAGGCTTATCCTGGATCCTCATGGATATATTGACTACCTGCGAACCAGAACTCCTAAGGCCGCTTCCGTACTTCCCTCCAGAAATTGCCAAGGGAGAACTGCTCAATGTCAGTAGCGACTTATATTGTCTGGGATTCATGATGTACGAAATGCTAACCGGCACGGTCCCCTACTCGGGTCTACCAAAAACTTCCATCATGGGCAAACTCGCATTTGATCAGACTGACCCGGCATTTGAGTTTCCCTCAACTGTCCCAGAGGTAGTGTGTGACCTCATCCGCGACATGACCAGAAATAAGGCAAAACAACGCATACAAGATGCTGCGCATGTTCTCACCATAATCAATCAAGAATTAGCCAAACTCCCACCTAACTCGGATAGTCGCTTTCAATCAGTAAGCCCCTCTCCACCAAAAGTCCCTGCGCTAGAAAAATCCCCTGCTCCAGCTCCTCTGGCTAAAACCGATGAGGCCCCACCTGCAACACTCCCTTCAGCCACACCAGCACCAACGCTAAAAAAAACACCCGCCGTCCAACGCCCCCACACCGCTATCAATTACCAACACGTGAACCGCATGAAACAATTGCGAAAATTAGGCTTCTTTTTGGGTATCTTGCTACTCATTGCCGGCGGAATGATGGGTTATTGGTATCGCGGATGGATCGAAACATCTATTCAAGGAATCTCACCTGTCTTAAGCGACTCTCTCCCAGAAACTGCCTTACCACAAGCAAGGCCACCCGACCAGGGTTTATTCACACCTGAAGCTGAGAGGGAGCCAGAAATTCAAGATTCCCTGAATCATGATGAGGATAGCCAATTGACAGACTCGCCTTCATTCTCAGATGTACCTGAAGACGCTACTGACGAACTCATGACCACACCATTCTCAGATGGCTCTGAACATGATTCTGAAGATTCCCTCGAATCATCAGAACACAAGCCTGAGACTTCCCAATCGCCAGACTCTGTGAGTAAACAAACTTCTGAAGTATCATCTTCAGGCTCAGAAATTCCCCCATCAACAACATCTCCATTTAATAAAGCAGCCGATGAAAATGCGGCCCCGACTGATAAGGAGATTGAAGAACTCCTTCAATCACTTGACTCCCCAGAACCGGATATTCCCTCCCTCAAAAACTCCGCATCCCAAGAGAAACAATAATCCACCTTCACAGCACCCAGAATTCCAAGATTTTATGCTTTTGCCCTTGCAGAAGTGTAAAAACTCAAAAGTCGTAAGCGTAAATACATTGTCCTCCTTTCACACATCTTCTATACTTCTAAATTACGTGAATTTTTTCTGAGGGCCGAGATATGTCCTGTGAACCACGCTGTTCGTGTTAGCCAAAATCCATAGCTTGGGATTAGTCGGACTCGATGCCAACCCTATCGAAATTGAGATAGACCTTGGTGGAGGGTTACCACAATTCTCTATTGTGGGATTACCTGATGCGACCGTGCGGGAAAGCCGCGATCGGGTTCGATCAGCACTAAAGAATACAGGGTTTCGAATTCCCCCGAAAAAAATTACCGTCAATTTAGCCCCGGCTGGAATCAAGAAGGAAGGGGCAGGACTCGAATTAGGCATTGCCATTGGGATCCTCGTCGCTGAAGGAATTCTCACACAAGAATCGGTCAACCCCTATCTCTTTGTTGGAGAATTGGCCTTAGATGGCCGGATAAAGGCCGTCCCTGGAGCACTTTCCATGGCGATGGCCACACATCCTCCACAAGCCCTCATCCTTCCCCAGGATAATGCCTCACAGGCAAGAGTCGTGGACCATGCCACCATCTTTGGTGTTCACACTCTGCCGCAAGTTGTCGAATTTCTTCAGAGAACTCTCGTCCTATCTCCTTTGACATACGATTTGGGCACCTTTGAAACTCAATCCTCAACCATTGAGGAAGACTTTGGCGATGTCGTTGGCCAATTCCAAGCCAAACGTGCACTTGAGGTAGCAGCAGCCGGTGGCCATAACATCCTGATCGTCGGCCCGCCTGGATCAGGGAAAACCATGTTAGCCCAGCGACTCACAGGCATCTTGCCACCCATGAGTTTTCAGGAACGTTTGGAGGCAAGCCAAGTCCATAGTGTGGCTGGTAACTTAACAGCCCTCTCACCTCTCCTAACCACACGGCCATTTAGAGCTCCGCACCATACGATTTCCGAAGCGGGGTTAGTCGGAGGAGGATCTATCCCACGACCAGGCGAAATCTCCCTCGCACATCATGGCGTCTTATTTTTAGATGAAGCCCTAGAATTTAAACGCATTCTTTTAGATACCTTGCGACAACCATTAGAAAATGGCATAGTCACCCTCACTCGCGTACAAGCCAGCTTGACGTTTCCAGCCAAACTCATGTTGGTTATGGCTATGAACCCTTGTCCGTGCGGATATTCCGGCGACCCTACGCATGAATGTGTCTGCACACCACATCAAATTCGCCGCTATCGCAGTCGTCTATCCGGTCCTCTTTTAGATCGACTGGACATTCACATTGAAGTCCCAGCTGTCCCGGTCAAAGAATTATCCCAAACAACGATTAGCGAAGATTCTGCCCAAATTCGTCAACGAGTCATACACGCTCGTCGACGCCAACATACTCGGTTTCAGAAACATCACACCATCAATAATAATGCACAACTCAAGCCACGGCTACTCAAGAAATATTGCCAATTAGACAAACCCGGCAACGCATTGCTGGAACAAGCTGTCTCGAGATTAGGACTTTCCGCACGGGCCTATGGCCGAATTCTCCGGGTTTCCAGAACCATTGCGGATCTGGCAGCATCTGACCATATTCAATCGCCTCATATTGCTGAGGCTATCCAATATCGAACACTTGATCGGCCACTCTCTTCATAAGGCCCCTAATGGAATCCTTTAAAATCTTTCGCTGGTGGTTCATGATTGGAGCTCTCATGGCACTGGCTGTCATCATGATTCAAGGCGGCGTTCGCGATCTCATGTTTACCCAAGAACCTATTTGGGAAGTAAAGATGGTAGAATTAATTCCTCCGATTGTGGGCGGTGGCATCATGGGAGGATGTATCGCATTAATCTTGAATCGAATCAAGAAGGTTTCACCGCCCTAATAGCCGCGTAATATCTTCATTTTCCAAAAAATTTCCTCTAGCCAGCCATAGCTTCCGGTCAGTACAATAGCTCTGCGTATCATCACCATTTCATACAGGTTTTTGTGAGAAGGAGGCATCGTAGGCATGGATGTGAAAGTCGGACCACATTGGTATCGCAATTCCAACGGAACCGTAGAAATTGAGGGACTTCCCCAAATGGAATTGGAACTTCGGAAAACTGGGGGCACCCCGATACGTCTGAACTTTGCTATTTTTGATTCAGGAGGGAAGCTTCATGCCAAAGTTGAAGCAAATTCCCTCGTCATTAATGAACAGGGGGCCTATCATTTAGAACGTTCTGAGAAGGGGCTGACCCTCACGAAAGCAAACACCCAAAAACGTGTCCTCGCCATTCAAGTTGGAGACAACGACCAGGTAGTAATTCCAGAAGGTGAGTTTTATACCTTGAAAGGACACATCCTGAAAATTACCCCACAGGAATGGTCTGTTGAGAAAACAACAGAGAAAGCTGGAGAAACAGATATGAAAGGGCAACCTGTAGCGGTAGGATCCTAGAACCTCCACAACACGAGCGGCATACGAATATCCTTTTGGGATACTCTGATAGGCAATAAACTCATCAATCAGATCTCCGCCGCTGGTGCATGGCAATGACCTTCGCAAATGGCACACATTCGCGGTGCCACTCCCTGCCCAACGCTAGCTGGGCCTAACGAACAACTTAAATCCAAGGCTACGACATCTGTTCCTTGGTATGTCCATAACCGCCCGCAAGCCTGACAACAATACCACACCGTATATCCAGGCCATTCTCGATCACGTACCGCCATCACTCAGACTCCCTGAAATGAAACCTCTTCAGCCAGAGTCCTGACCAATTCATGAATCATTCCCCATCAAGGCTTGAACCTTTGGAGACACTGTCGCCAACCATTCATCAAATGGTACATCTGCATCAACCACAATCTCAATTTTCCCATTAGCCAGACGACGGAAAGTGCCAGGACGTTCCGGTGAAAGAGGAATCTCCACGATTTCACGTGAAAGCTCCAATTGGTCAGTCACTTCCAAAATCTGAGAAATTTGCGTAAATGAAACGGCTGGAAAATTACTCACGCGACCTCCTCTGGTTCTTTCCTACAATCAACAAACGGAACAGGCCATTCTCCAGTACATTGTGACGGTTAGGTAAAGATACGCGCGAATACTTGCCCTGCTGTATCCATATCTTCACGGTTCACATCCAAATGCGTCACAACACGGAAGGACCTATCACCAACTGCATTCAGTAACACCCCTGCCTTCCGACAAGACTCAAGTAATTGATCTGTGGGCTGGTTAGATCGGGGCACTTGGAACATCACTATATTCGTCTCAACGGAATTCAGGTCAACCACCACAGCCGGTATCGCCTTGAGTAATTGCGCCAAATATTGAGCATTGTCATGATCGTCCGTTAATCGCAAGATATGATGCTCTAAAGCATAGAGACCGGCAGCGGCCAAAATCCCAGCTTGTCGCATCCCGCCACCAAACACTTTCCGCAACCGGCGAAGTTTGTGAATTCGCGCAACATCAGACACAATAATCGAACCAACCGGCGTTCCCAACCCTTTGGATAAGCAAAAAGTCACTGTATCAAACAAAGCCGCATACTCTCCTGCTGACACTCCCGTTTTCACTGAGGCATTAAATAATCGAGCTCCATCCAAATGCAAAGCCATGTCATTTCGACGAGCAAGTTCTGCCAATTCCTGAATAGTCTGTAAAGGATACACTGCCCCACCACCAACATTATGTGTCTGTTCCATACACAACAACGTTGTCTGAGGCGTGTGCAAATCAGGTCGACGAATTGCTACTTCCACCCCTTGAGGCGAGAGCAATCCTCTTGTCCCTGGCACCGGACACAATTGCACTCCTGATATCGATGACGCTGACCCTCCCTCATAACGAAGGATATGTGCAGAACTTTCGATAATCACTTCCTCCCCAGGCTGTGTATGCAACCGAATACATAATTGATTACCCATGACCCCGGTTGGGACAAACAAACCAGCCTCCTTCCCCAACAATTCTGCCGCCAAGGCTTCCAGCGCATTGACAGTAGGGTCTTCACCATACACATCATCACCTACCTCAGCCCTAGCCATGGCCTCCCGCATACCAGGAGTAGGCTTCGTCACCGTATCGCTGCGTAAATCAATAATAGGCATCATGTCCCCACCGTGCGGTTCTCTTTCCGGCTGTCATTGTAGGCAACCTATCCTTTGTCACACAAGATTTTCTGGGTGTATTGGGCTACAATTCTCTGTCATGAAACCTCGCCTCTTAGTAACCGGTGGAGCAGGATTTTTAGGCACCCACATTTTAAAACAGTCTCAGAATTTTTTGGCAATAGGAACCCTGCATCAAACTGCTGCCACCGCGATCCCTGGGGTATCCTTTCATGTCTGTGACTTGCAAAAACCTCAGGAGGTCCGAATCCTTCTGGATCGAGCACGGCCAGATATCATTATTCATACCGCCTGCTCGGACCAGGGGGAGAACCTCTCGGCCATAGTTCCGGTTGCCGGCCTTCTTGCCATCCAGGCTGCAGAACGGCATATCAAATTCATCCATCTTTCCACGGATCAAGTCTTTGATGGAACCGCAGCCCCCTACACCGAAGCCAGCCCAACCTGTCCTATCCATCCCTATGGTGAGGCTAAGGCACAAGCCGAAGAACTGATTCGATCCCTAAACCCACAAGCAACTATTATACGAACCTCATTACTCTATGATCTTGAAAACCCGGACCGTCAAACCAACCAGTTGATGCACAGGATAGACACCGGTGCTTCCTATCGTCTGTTCATCGATGAGTGGCGTTGTCCAATGTGGGTAAAAAATGTGGCCAATGCGCTTCTGGAATTGGCGACAGCTGATCACATTGGCTTACTCCATTTAGGCGGCCCGCAGGTCATGAACCGGTGGGAATTAGGGATGGAGCTCCTCAAACATTTTTGCTATACCCCAACACCCAACATCCAACAAGGCACCATTGAAGAATCGGGCCTTGTTCGCCCAAAAAACCTTACCCTTGATTCTACCCAAGCCCAACAGCTTCTCCATACACCCTTTCTCTCCTTGCCAGAATCACTGACACAGTTCACTACGCTGCATCCTCACGCATAAAAACACACGATACTCCCCCGTACGTTAGAGGGAGGCAGTTTCTCTTAGAGAAAAACTGCCCTCAGAAATTCAAGATCCCAGTTTCTAGAACCGAACAGACTCCTGACGCCTGTGGAATTTTTGACCAAATGAATGAAATTGGCACCCTTAGGAATCCATTTGAAATCTGGCGACCCCTATTATCCATCTGACAGACATTTGAGGAATCACCAATGAACCCTGGAAAATTTCGCTTAGTCACCCGCAGTGATTTTGATGGACTGGTCTGCGCCGTCTTGCTAAAAAAAGTCGGAATCATTGAAGAGATCAAGTTTGTTCACCCCAAAGATATGCAAGATGGGAAAATTCCCGTTTCTGCTCACGATATCACTACGAATCTTCCGTATGTCGAAGGGGTGCATTTGGCCTTTGATCACCACATGAGCGAAACTATTCGTAATACCGGTGAACGAAGCAATCATATAATCGACCCCGATGCGCCTTCTGCGGCACGAGTGGTCTATCGTCATTACGGTGGGGAATCAACATTTCCCGCTGAATGGAATGAGATGATGGCGGCAGTCGATAAAGCCGATTCAGCCCAATATCACGTTGACGAAATCCTCAACCCCAGTGGCTGGACATTAATGAATTTCCTCATGGATGCACGGACCGGACTTGGACGCTTTCGGGAATTTCGCATCTCTAACTATCAATTGATGATGGAACTGATCGAAAAATGCATCTGCCTCAGCATAGAAGAGATCATTGCCTTGCCTGATGTACAAGAGCGAGTCAACCTGTTTCAAGAACATGCAGAATTAGCGAAAAAGCAAATCCAGCAATGCTCAAGAGTCTATGACAATTTGGTTGTCTTAGATCTGCGGAACGAAGAAACGATCTATGCTGTCAACCGTTTTATGATTTATGCCTTGTATCCAGAATGCAATATGTCCATCCACGTCCTATGGGGACTCAAAAAACAAAATACCGTGTTTGCGATAGGCAAATCGATCGTCAACCGCAGTTCAGCCATAAATATTGGAGAACTCTGTCTGGCCTATGGCGGAGGCGGACATCATAATGCAGGAACTTGTCAGATAGAAAATGACATGGCCAATGAAACACTCAATGAAGTGATTGAAAAAATTCATGCACAAAGCTTCACTCCAGTTACAGCTAGCGCAACATCCTGTGCCGCAGGCAATTAAGAATTGATAGCCGTTCATACTGGCAGAGCGCTTTTTATAGGGGTCACCCATTAGTAGGTTCTGTCAAGTGGACACACGACTCCTCTCTTTCTTCGTGAACGTTTTTCAGTCCTCTGCTCTTTACCGTTTGCCACAAGACCCCTGATTCGCCCCTGGGTTTTCCTTGGAATCGGTGTCGTCTTTCGCAGTCTGAGACGCACCAGTCACCCATCAGGATCAAGGCGTGGCCGAGTGGCTGCCTATGCCGATCAGTCGCCCCTGGCACATGCGTGCCCCAGAAAATCCTCAGTGCTCGATCGCTGTCCATTTCGAACGCTGACAAATCGTGTGGCGGGCCTGTAAGATGAACTGTGTAACTGGTTATCATGCTGGTTTTCTTTCATAAGGAGGAAAATGATGACCAAGTTCAACACGAAAACCGATGCGCTCTTAGATGACTTATTACAGGACTGTGACTCCCCCGAAGAGATTCTCGGTGAACATGGGGTGCTCAAAGGGTTAACCAAACGACTGGTCGAACGAGCGTTGCAGGCCGAATTAACCGACCATCTGGGCTATGCCCCTCACGTTCGGCAGGAGGTCAAGAGGGGCAATGCCCGCCATGGCACGAGTGCCAAAACTGTGGAGACAGACCAAGGCCCGGTTGAGTTGGCTGTCCCTCGCGATCGAGCTCGCACATTTGACCCGACGGTCGTGAAGAAACGGCAACGACGGCTGGAAGGCTTTGATGACAAAGTCTTAGCCCTCTATGCGCATGGGCTGACCACTCGAGAGATTCAAAACCATCTGGAAGAACTCTATGGGACGGCCGTCTCGCCCACGCTGATTTCGACCATTACGGATACCGTTCTTGAGGATGTGCGGTTATGGCAGAGCCGGCCCCTAGAGACGGTCTATCCGATTCTCTATTTTGATTGTCTGTTTGTGAAATCTCGGCATGAAGGGGCCGTCAAAACCAAAGCCGTCTACGTGGCCCTGGGGGTAACTCTGGCTGGGGAAAAAGAACTGCTTGGGCTCTGGGTGAGTGAAACCGAAGGCGCGAAATTGTGGTTGGCCGTCTTTACCGAACTCAAGCAGCGAGGCGTCAAAGATTGCTTCGTGGCCTGTGTCGATGGGCTGGCCGGGTTACCGGAAGCCCTGGAGACCATCTTTCCCCAGACGCAAGTCCAACTCTGCATTGTCCATAAGGTTCGGCAGGCCTTGCGCTATGTGGTCTGGAAAGAGCGCCGTGCCGTAGCCCGCGATCTCCGGGCCATCTATGGCACCTCAACGTTGGAAGAAGCCGAAGAGGCCTTAGAGCCGTTTGCCCAGACCTGGGATGCCAAATATCCCACCATCAGTGCCAGTTGGCGACGGGACTGGGCACGGTTGACCGTGTTCTTTGATTACCCACCAGAAATACGAAAAGTCATTTATACCACGAATGCCATTGAATCCCTGAATTTCTCATTACGGAAGGTCCTGAAAAAGCGCGGAGCATTTCCAACGGATGAAGCGATCGTGAAAGTACTCTACCTCGGCATGCAGCGTATCGCCAAAAAATGGAGGGTGCCGATTCCAGAATGGAAACGGGCCCTCAACCAATTCGCGATCTTGTTAGGAGACCGGGTGCCAACACAAGATTAATTCACAATCAGATACACAGAAAACTTGACAAGCCCTAATCACAGGCCCCTATTTTAGTTAGATTTTAGGGAATGCGATCCTAGCTGAACGCAAACACATCCATTTGAACAGATTTCACAGGTGTTGCGTTACCATGGATCATCTGGCGCACTTTTTCCGTTGTCTCACGACTCAGGACCGGCTCGCCGCAATGGGTACAGATCATAGCCGGAATGTTTTCCACCCGAACGGCTCGGCCCTCTATGTCAAATACTTCGTGAACCCGTTCTTGGCGCGCATCAGTTTTTCCACAGACATGACACCGAAACATCTTACCTCCGCTTGATAAAATCATACCACTCTTTAGGATCAGGTTCATAGAGCGTGATAATCTTTATGCAATCGGACTCTGCGTAGGAAATTTGAATATGTAAGGGTCGTCTCGAGAGGGTAAACCCTAACAACAAACAGCTTGGTGTATACTTGTCATCAGGATAATCTTCAATACATCGTAGATCCTGGCCAGCTTGCCGAATTTCGACATCGCTGATGTTACGCTCCACAGCGCGTTTAAAAGCATGTCGACTAAACTCAAACTGCCCCTCGGTCAGTTTCTGTCGAATATCTTCGAAGCCTATCATCTCGCGCAGAAATCACACTCGGCTAATTAATTGGATGATCATTCCTGGACAGTCGGGGAGGAGTCTATCGTGACTCCAACTATCCCAACATTCAAGCAGCTTGAAATGACTTAAGAAAAGAGAGCAGGCTCAATTCAGGCATGAAGAGTTTCCTCACATCAAATGTGCCTTCTCGCCTAGGCGAGTGTAATAGTTAATGAGCAAAAGACTCAACCCTCTTTGCTAACGAACGAAAACCCGGAATACTTCTAAACGGGGTCGCTAGGCGCCACCAATGAATGAGGCCCCAGCCCTCGGAACCACGCTAATGGACGGGCACAACGGCAGGCACCAATCAGACAACGGTCTTAACTGTCTGAACCACAGTCATCATACGTGGAGATGATGGGAAAAGAAATGTTGCTTGGAGAAAGAGCTCCAGAAGGAGAGGAAGGCTAATGGGTGACCCCTACTTCTACTTCTACCTACTATTCCATAATCCTAATTCCGTCCTCGTCAATAACCCAAACTTCCTTCGGGTTATCTTTGAACTTCTGTAAATGCTCATATGTAGGAAACTCAGAATTAGGAATTTGAAATTTTAATACCTCATTCTGATAGATCTGAATCTGTTCAATACTCATTCCCTGTATTCCAAGGTGCCCCCCTGCCCCTGCTGGCCAAATCCCAGTTCGGGTTTCTCCATTCTTAAACAGAATATGTATCTTTATTGGTGTAGAGAACCCATTTCTGATTCGGGGGCCTTCAATACCAAATTCTTCACATCCAGGAAGGCTTAATAACATAAACAACAATACTACGGTATATGCGGGTTTGATCATGGACATTGCCTGGATTCGTCTAATTACCAGGACCCTCCGAGGGCGAAATTATTGGCCGCCTGTTCAAATGGATTAGATGCAACAGGCCCCCCTCCCAGGCCCCAGAGTGGAAGAAATAACGGCCCATAGACTTGAGATTGATAGGTGTGAGCCTGTTCATGGAGGCCGATGTTAATAGGTACAGTGGCCCCATATGGGCGACCAAATTCTGTTGGAGGATAATCAGGATGATAACTGATGGTGTTCCCCAACGCTACCGTACCTTCGCTCATGAATGGATTAGGAGTCAGATAGGCATTTCACAATCTATCAACAAAAAAGGTGCCAACGTATGAAGGCTATCCCCTTTACAGCCAACAGATAATTCTATTGAGTGATTTGCCAAAGAGTCTGTTGAGAGATGGCGCCTTGGCGAAGGATACGAAATTCTGGTTCGACCTGGAGAACAGTAGATGGTTGACCGCCTGGTGTTTGTCCACCATCTAATATGAGGTCGATTGTTGCTCCCAACTGTTGTCTGACCTCCTCGGCAGATTGAGCTGAGGGTTGCCCTGAACGATTAGCACTGGTCCCGGTTACAGGGCCCGTCTGTTTTAAAAGTTCGCAAACTCGTGTGTCATTGGGTTGACGCACGCCTATAGTACCCTCTCCACTCCTTACGCCAGCTAATAAGTGTAGCTTGGCTTTAAGGATAAGGGTTAAAAGTCCAGGCCAGAATTGCTGCATAAGTTTTTTTGCGATTTCCGGAACATCAACAACCAATTGATCAAGCTGGGAAAGGTCACCAATCAAGACCGGAAAGGGTTTTTGATTTCGATCACCTTTGATACTTTGTAATTTTTCTATGGCGGAAGATTGAAAGACACTAACAGCTAACGCGTAGGAACTATCAGTTGGAACGGCTAAGACACCACCTTCTTGTAGACAGTCTGCAGCTTGTTGGATTGTGTAGGAGGAAGGCGGGGAAGCAAGTGTAAGGACAAGGGCCATGCTTACCTACCAATTCTACGCTTTAGCTATGATGAAAAAAAGGGAAACAGCCCTATTCGTCTCAAGCAATCCTGATATGAACCATTTCCTAGTTTTCACTCTCATCCTGCTCTTGTCCTCTCCTCACGCTCAAGCCCTCAACGGAGAAGAAAAATTTCACATTCTCTTAAAGTTAAAGTACGCGGTGGGCGATATCGGAGCGGTAATAACAACCTTCAAATTGGATTGGAGCTAGGGCCGCATAAGCTTGTGTTTGGGCATTTCGGATCGTATCAGCCAGCGCGGTTATTCCTAGGACTCGGCCACCACTCGTGACCATCGCCTGGTCTTTTTTCGCGGTTCCAGCATGAAACACAACAGGGTTTTGAGAAGGTGATTGGGGCAACCCCGTGATTGGCAATCCAGTCTGATACGAACCTGGATAACCTTCCGACGTCAATACTACGCAGACGGCCGAATGATCCTGCCACGCCACCTGAATTTGATCCAACCGATGTTCAACAACAGCTTCGATAATATCTACGAGGTCTGTTTGTAACAACGGCAAAACCACTTGCGTCTCAGGGTCGCCAAATCGTGCATTAAATTCCAGCGTATACGGTTTCCCGTCTTTAATCATGAGGCCTGCATACAGCACGCCATAAAAAGGGCTTCCTAGGCGAGAGAGTCCCGTCACCGCCGGATACAACACTTCTTGTAGAATACGTTGTTGCAACTCAGGTGTGGCTAAAGGTGCCGGAGCATAGGCACCCATACCGCCGGTATTCGGTCCGGTATCGCCTTCGCCTATTCGTTTATGATCTTGGGCCGGAATCATTGGAATCACGGTCCGCCCATCGGCAAATGCCATGACTGTCAGTTCTTCGCCTTCTAAAAATTCTTCCAAGACCACTTTCGCACCAGCCTCTCCAAAACGCTGTTCTCCCAACATACTTTTCACTGCTTGCTGAGCTTCAGTTTTCGTGGCACAAATGATGACCCCTTTCCCTTGTGCCAGACCATCGGCTTTCACCACAATAGGCATGTCACAGCTTTCCAACCATGTCAAAGCCGGCTCGACGTTATCAAATGTTCGAGAAGCGGCGGTGGGAATCTGTTCCCGCACCATCAATTCTTTAGCAAAAGATTTACTGGATTCAATGCGGGCGGCATTGCGTGTGGGGCCAAAAATTCTCAAATTGGCTTTCCGAAATTCGTCAGCTATTCCTAATGATAAGGGCAATTCAGGTCCAACGATGGTGAGAGCAATATCGTTGTCTTTAGCAAATGCTTGGAGACCTGCCAGATCATCCACCTTGATGGACACACATTTAGCTATCTGAGCAATCCCGGCGTTACCGGGTGCACAATAGATTTTTGATACACGCGGCGATTGCGCGAGCTTCCACACAAGTGCATGCTCCCGCCCACCATTACCAATGACGAGAAGTTTCATAATTGCTTAGAAATAAGGAAATGGTCCAAGAAGAGGTATCTGGAATATGTGGCTTTTTGTCAGTGTTCTAGGCGTTCAAAGAGTCGTTACCCTCACCCCACTCCTCTCCTTTTTCGGGAAAGAGGCCTCAAAATTTTCTTCATTGAACTTCCCCATTCATTTGGAAGAATTAATGACGGAAGTGTCGCATACCGGTCAAAATCATGGCGACTTCCTGCTCGTCCACCGCCTGAATAATTTCTTTATCTCGTATGGAACCACCAGGCTGAATCACCGCCGTGATTCCAGCGCTCACCGCGGCATCAATGCCATCACGAAATGGGAAGAAGGCATCGGAGGCCATCACGCAGCCTTTTATAGAAAGATTGGCTTTCATGGTTGCCAATTTCACAGAATCGACCCGGCTCATTTGTCCAGCACCAATGCCCACCGTTTGTTGAGAGGTCGCAAACACAATGGCATTGGACTTCACATGCTTACACACTTTCCACGCAAAGTCGCAGGCTTGATATTCTTCATTGGATGGCTGTCGTTTGGACGGAATAGTAAGATCGCCCAATTCACGCAACGACCCTAAATCCCGATCTTGGACTAAAAGGCCACCCACGATTTTTTTCATATCCAAGGCATCTTGCTGAGTTGATTCTAAGGAGCCCACGGCTAACAACCGCAAATCCTTTTTCCGTTGTAATTCAGTCAAGGCCTCCTCAGAAAATGAGGACGCGATTAATACTTCCACGAAGGTGGAGGTCACCTCTTTAGCCATTGCAAGATCCACCTCACGATTACAGGCAATGACTCCGCCAAAGGCCGAGACGGGATCGGTTTCCCGAGCTCGCACATAGGCTTCGACCGGAGCATCGCCCAATGCCACTCCGCAAGGATTGTTGTGCTTAACAATCACAACAGCCGTTTCATCAAATTCCTTCGCTAACTCTAATGCCGAATTAGCATCCAGGTAGTTATTATAGGACATTGCTTTGCCATGCAGTTGTTTGGCCTGACAAACTGAGGCTTCTTTTGTCTGTCGATCCCTGTATACCGCTCCGGATTGGTGAGGATTTTCTCCATATCGCAAGTCATCAACTTTCTCATATATCGTCGAAAACAACGAGGGAAACTTCTGTTCAGAGGATTCGGCTAACTGGGTATGAAGATAATTGGCAATCAAACTGTCATACCGTGCCGTATGGGAAAAAACTTTTTTGGCCAACTCACGACGCAGGCTCAAGGACACCGTACCAGACTGCAATGCACTTAACACCCTGGAGTAATCCTGTGGATCCACCACTACAAGCACATCCTCGTGATTTTTTGCCGCCGAACGAAGCATTGAGGGCCCGCCAATATCAATATTTTCTATAGCTTCTCCAAATGTACACCCTGGCTTGGATATCGTGGATTCAAAGGGATACAGATTCACCACCACCACATCAATAGGCGCAATACCTTGTTCTTTCATCTGCTGCATATGAGCCTCTACAGAACGCCGCCCTAGCAGTCCGCCATGGATTTTAGGGTGCAAGGTTTTTACCCGCCCATTCATGATTTCTGGAAACCCGGTATAATTGGCGACTTCGGTGACCTGCACACCGGCATCTTGCAGCATCTTGGCAGTTCCGCCGGTCGAGAGAATATCTGCCCCAAGCCCGACCAGTCCTTTTGCCATCGCTTCAACCCCAGTCTTATCCGACACGCTTATCAGCGCTTTCCCTAACTGTGCCATGATTTCCCCTATCGCTGTGACGTGAAAAAAGTGATAAAAAACAGGACCCGCAGCTTACCAAACAGCCCCATGAACTTCAACGAACGCCCGATTTTGAAACAGAAACACGAAGTCTCTGATCTGTATATTCTTTGACCTCTTTTACTAAAACAAATTTTTACAAAAAGAACGGTGTTGCCCTAAGAAACCCTTAATGAGAGTCCACATTTCTTAGGTAACTCCTTATTTTTCTAGAAGAATTTTTTAAAATTTTTCAATAAAGGCTTTCGCAATCCTAACCGAAAAGTATAAATATTCGGGAAGCTACCTCGACAATATTTGCTGACTGTTCACAGATATTTAGCAGGAATGTCTCTCTCCAAAACCTTAAGAACGTGCCAAAACTCTTAAAAGAGGGAAACAACCCATATCTTTTTCCCAGATGCCACAAAGTAAGGTAAAAACGACGTTAGTTGAGAATATTTTTCAACTTTTTCTTACCGTCATTTCTCTAAACCTGATGTACATTTTGGTGTCGTAACACAGAAAAGGCCGAATTTTATTTCTATGGACCCTCTCTTCATTTTCCTTGGACTTGTTGCCCTCATCATCATTGGTGGTCTCTTTTTCATGCTCGGCCATGGCCCCCAAGGACAAAGCCAATCCAACGAAAAAATAGAAGGAACGAATTTCATTCCCTCTCAAATGATTATGGGGAGCGACGGTCTCGGAGGATTAGCGGTCAACGAACGCACAGAACAAATTTGCTTATTCACCTCTCCAACAACTCCACCACGTCTCCTTCCACTCACCGATTTGGTCAGTTCTTCAGTGATCAAAAATGGTGAACTGCTCGGAGAGGGGAAACGACGATTTCCCGATGAAATCGTCTCGTTTTCTAATGAACTGAAACGACAAAAAGATGCACTCATCAAAAGTTTACATATAAACTCAGCCAATGGATCAAACCAGCGCATTGATTTGCTCGTGGTCGTTCACGACACAGAAGATCCGCTCCATGTAGTCAATTTCCTCGATATGGAGACAAAGGAAGGAGGCATTCTCTATGAAAAAGCCTTAAGCACTGCCACGCATTGGCATAACGTTCTAGATGTCCTAATTCTTGAAGCTGACCGCCTGGCCCAACATTCTTCGGCATCACCAGAAGAAAAAGAACTAGCTGGCGCCACCTCCTAAATTGCTTGCTTATCCAGCATTTGCTTCCCCTCTCTTTCTTTTCGTCTATCGACAATCCCTTTGTCTTCACCCATTCTGCCGACTTCCTCTATAACCGTATACTTCTCATTTTTTGATCGTACGGAACATCCCAGTCACCTACCTCACTCTGAACCTCCATTGTTACCCAGCCAAACGGGTAATTGTCCTTCTCTCCTAAATTCTGTTTCCTCTACTCATTCCTAATATTTCCCTCGTTCGCAATCACTTTAGGCTTTTGAAACCGTTGTCTTTGGGTATTCCACTATGATGACACAGACACGAGGATATAAAATCATCAAGTATATCGGGTTAGGCCTTGGACTTTTACTTTCCTATAGCCTGACCTCCGGCTGGATGAACTCCTCTTCCCAAGATATATTCCAAGCTATTGAAGCACGCAATCTCACACTTGTCAGGCAATTAATTTCTGAAGGAGCCAACGTCAATCAAACACTCGACCAAGGGGCCACGCCCCTACATTTCGCAGCCCGGTTGGGACAAATCCCCCTCACAGAACTCCTTCTAGAGGAAGGGGCCGATATCCATGCGATGTATCAATCGTCGTGGACTCCTATGCATCTAGCCGCCAAGGGAGGACATGTCGATATCGCAAAGCTTTTACTCAAGTATGGGGCCTCCGTACAGGGAGCAGAGAACACTGCAGCGCCTCTCCATATTGCCGTTCAGGAAGGCCATCAACGCATGGCCGCCTTTTTGTTAGACCACGGAGCACCCGTCCAAGTACCATTTACAAAAGGGTGGACAGCTCTCCACATTGCTGCTCAAGATGGCAACATGGATCTCGCACGGCTACTTCTTGATGCTGGCGCTCCAATCGATGCCATGAATGACATCGGGCTGACTCCACTCCATTCAGCTGCTTTATCAGGACATACGGACGTAACCACGTACCTCCTTTCTCGTGGAGCTACCTGCTCTACGCCAACTCAGTCCATTCCTTCTCTACAGGCCAATACCATTAAAATGGTCGTTACAGCATTGCAAGAAATCCTGAAACATTGCCCCATCGCGCAAATCTCGTAAATCACAAGTACGACCTCTACAGCTCCTAAAAGTTTCTCAAGCAATTTCCTCGTACACCATGGTTTGAACTGGCCAGTCTTGGAGGAATACCTTGAATCCTTGTATGATCCATTAAGTTCTTCTCAAATATATTTAATGTCCAGTTTGCTCCCTCACCACAAGGATTTGAAATACCATCACTCATGCAATGGATGTTTTTTGGGTTTCTCGCTGCACTGAGCGAATCACTAAGGGATCTGTGCAGCAAACATGGACTGCACCAGATTTCCCCATTGTCAGCGGCATTGGCGGCCTCCGCAATACCAATTCCCTTTCTTCTAATCATCTTGCTTATAGGTGATGGTATACCAGCCATTGGCTCTTCCTATGTGCTGGCTCTCGTCACGGGAGGGACACTCAATATTCTGGCGTTATGGCAATTTATGAGGGCACTTCAAGCTTCAGATCTCTCACTAACCATTCCCTTCATTTCTTTTACCCCAATTTTTTTACTTTTCACCTCTCCCCTGCTCGTGGGAGACGTCACAAACACTCACGGCATAGCAGGGATTCTCTGCATTGTGGGTGGAGGCTATCTTCTTCAGATTCAGGCTAGTGATCAAAGATGGTGGGCACCGATCAAAGCCCTCACGACGCAACCTGGTCCGAGACGTATGCTATTAGTCGCTCTAATTTATAGCCTCACCTCCAATTTCGATAAAATTGGTGTCCAGAATTCTTCTCCAATCTTTTGGAGTCTTTCGCTGACCAGCGTCATGGCCATGGGGTTTGCATTACTAGTGGTTTTTAGTTCCCAACAACTGAAGACTATTCCCAATAACAAGACTGTACTCTCTCTTTTCTTAATTGGCTTCTTCCAAGCTGCTAGTCTCATTTTTCACAACACAGCACTCAGTCTTGGCCCTGTGCCTTCAATCATCGCCATTAAACGAACCAGTATTTTATTTACCGTCATCTGGGGCATCCTATTTTTAAAAGAACGACAAGGCAAAGAGCGACTAGCTGGAGCTGTCTTAATGGTTTTGGGAATAGGGCTATTAGGATTGGGAACAACAAGGCAAGACTAAGAAAATGAAAGAACACAATATGAGACGGTATAAAATAGAAAGAGAAAACGAAACTGGAAAGGTGTGAGTCAAGAATTATTTAACAGTAAGCACGGAGAAATCGGCGAGGGAAACAAGAGGACCGGGAAAGATTCCGAGTAAGACAACACCGGCAACAGCGCAGGCAAGAACAACGGAGACTTGAGGGGAAAGAGCTAAACGAGTATTTTGTTCTTGATCAAGTGACGGTTCACGCATATACATGACCATGACAATGCGTAAATAATAAAATGCGGAAATTGCGGCAAAGACTAACCCGAAAATGGCCAGCCAGGCTAAATCGGCATGCACCGCTGCCATAAACAAATAAAACTTCCCGATAAACCCGGCAGTTGGAGGAATGCCCGCCAACGACACCATAAAGACAAGCATCAAGAATGCTCCGCCTTTATGCCGCTTGGCTAATCCCGTAAAGTCTTCAATATTTTCCCCTTCCAAACCGCCATTTCTCAGAATCGATACCATGGCAAAAGCACCAATGGTCATAAACGAATAGATAGCCAAGTAGAGCATCAGACTCGACACACCTCGAGTTGAGATATCTCCTTCAGCACCAATCCAACCCGCAACCACCACCCCAACGAGCGCATACCCAGCATGGGCAATGCTCGAATATGCCAACATTCTCTTAACGTTAGTTTGCACAATCGCGACAAGATTCCCTAATGCTATGGTAATTAAACAAACCGTCAAAATCAGAACATTCCAGTTAGGTTTCATTCCACCAAACGCTTCTAATAACACTCGGAGAAACGCCGCAAAACTCGCAGCTTTTGAGGCGACAGCCATAAAGGCTGTTACCGACGTTGGAGCCCCTTCATACACATCTGGCGTCCACATATGAAATGGTACGGCCGCCACTTTGAACCCAAAACCAACAATAATGAGCATGAGTGCCAAAAGCATCAAGGGATCGTCTAATGCTGGCCCATTTACCACTGCGGCAATTTCGCTCAACCTAGTGCTACCCGACACCCCAAATAGCAAGGAAATTCCGTAGAGCAGAATACCTGAAGAAAAAGCGCCCAAGACAAAATATTTGGCCGAAGATTCAATCGACCGCGCTTCGAAGCGTTTAAGCCCTGCCATGATATACAGAGTAATCGACATGAGTTCGATCCCCAGGTAGATCGTCAATAGATCCGCACTTGATACCATGACCATCATGCCCGCTAACGCCAGCAAAACAAATGCGAAATATTCAGCTAATTCGATTTTTTCTAATTTGAGATAGCTCATTGACAATAAAATGGTCAGGCCACTCACCACATACAACACCATTTTCCAAAAGGCCGCATAAGAATCAACGACGACCAGGCCGCTAAACGCCAGGGTCCGGTCACCAAAATCTGCCATGGTCATCAAGGCACAGGCCCCTAAGACACCGAGACTTATCCAGGCCAGAAAATCTTTTTTCCCTGATGGCGCAATAGGATCCAGGACAAGAATCAAACAAGCAACTCCCACAACCAGCAATTCAGGAAGAATTGTGAGAATATCAGCGAGCGGAAGACTCATGGCGTGTCTCCGGCCTTGACTGAAGTCATGGTTGCAGGAATACCTCCTGACATCACCAAGACATGATCAGATGACACACCATCCTTCTGTACAACGACGGAACCTGATTGCGCAGCGACCACCCGTTCCACGCTGGCATGCATCACATCCAAAAGCGGCTTGGGATAGAGCCCTATCCAAAACACCAACACCACTAAAGGCACCAATATCCCAAATTCCCGCGCATTGAGATCCGTTAATTTAGGAAGCATATTGGGAGAGGCAGGACCATAGACAACTCGCTGCACCAAATACAAAATATACACGGCCGCTAAAATAATCCCCAATGCGGCTAAAGTCGCCGTCAACTTGTCCCAAGCAAAGACACCGACGAGTACTAAAAATTCACCCACAAAGCTATTCATCCCAGGAAGCCCAACTGAAGATAACGCAAAAATCACCAAGAAGGTCGCGTACTTTGGCATGGCATGAGCCAGCCCCCCGTTCTCTCCGATTTCCCGGCTATGCGTCCGTTCATAAATGATGCCTACACACATAAAGAGTGCGCCTGTTGTAATCCCGTGGTTAATCATTTGAAGCACCGCGCCTTCGATTCCTTGCGCATTAAAGGCAAAAATACCCAACGTCACAAACCCCATATGACTCACACTGGAATAAGCAATCAGTTTCTTGATGTCACTTTGAGCCAGCGCCATGTAGGCGCCATAAATGATGGCGATAACCGACAAGGCCATAATCATGGGGGTGAAGGTCACCGATGCATCCGGTAACATGGGCAAAGAGAACCGCAAAAACCCATACGTGCCCAACTTCAACAATACACTAGCCAGAATGACACTCCCCGCTGTCGGCGCCTGCACATGGGCATCCGGCAACCACGTATGAAAGGGGAACATGGGCACTTTCACCGCAAAGGCTGCGAAAAACGCCCAAAACAAGAGGGCTTGTAGGCCTGGAGCATACGAGGCATGTGTTAACGCCAAAATATCAAAGGTTCGTCCACCCTCAAAGTACAACACTAAAATCGCAACCAGCAGAAGAATACTCCCTGCTAGGGTATAGAGAAAAAATTTAATTGCCGCATACACGCGATTCGGTCCACCCCACACACCAATCAATAAATACATGGGAATCAACATGGTTTCCCAAAAGATATAAAAGAGCACAAAATCTAAGGCTACAAATACGCCAATCGTCGCTGTTTCCATTACAAGCAAGCTGATCAAAAACTCTTTCATGCGTGTGTCAATCGCTGTCCAGGACACCAAGATACACAGGGGCGTCAAAAAGGTTGTCAGCAGTACGAGCGGCATGCTGATGCCATCCACTCCCAAGGCGTAATGAATAGCGGGCGAATAAATCCACAAGTGCTTCTCAACAAATTGCATGCCGGCTGCCCCATTGTCGAAGGCAAACCATAAAGGCAATGACACGACAAGCGTGATGACTGATGTCGTTAATGCAATTTGTCGAGATAACGCCTCATGCGCCAATAAGGTCGCCACCACCCCAATCAGCGGTAGAACAAGAATCAGCGTAAGCCAGGGCGTACCCCCTGTTGCCACCACCATTTCAGTCATGACAGTCCGTCTCTCCTACGCCCAACACATCTACCTCCCCTAGCCCCTCCTTACAAATGAGGGAAAGAGATCAAACAACCTAGTTAGAAGAAAATCAGAGCCCCTAGTATCACTACGGCGCCAACCGTCATGGCTAGCGCGTAGTTCTGTGCTTGTCCACTTTGAAGCACACGCGTCACCCATCCTCCCCAGGCCACAGCACGCGCGACTCCATTGACCGCACCATCAATAATTGCCACATCAATATGCTTCCATAAACCTTCTGCCATTTTTAACGTTGGCATTGTCACCGTCTTTTCATAGGCTTCATCCACAAACCATTTGTTCAATGACAATTGATACAACGATTGCCACTGCGCAGCCAACCGCTCAGGTAAGCCTGGTGACATTACATACACAAAATACGCGGCTGCAATACCTAAAATTCCCATAGCTGTGGCCGCTAACATGATTCCAGTGGCCGCCACCCCTTCATGATGTCCCCCGCCATCATTCCCGGGGAACGCTGGCGCCAAAAATTCAGGAATGCCAATATACCCAGCAAGAATGCTCAACACTGCAAGAATGAGCAGCGGAACCGTCATGGTCTTCGATGGTTCATGAATATGGCTGGCATGAGCAGGGTCCACCTTAGATTCCCCCCAAAACGTCACAAACACCAAACGAAAACTATAGAAGGCGGTCATCAGAGCCGTCAGCAATCCCAAGACAGTCAGCGCTTGGCCAAGCCCGCCTGACATCCACGACGACAACAACAATTCATCCTTACTAAAAAATCCTGCGGTTAACGGAAATCCTGCAAGCGCCAAGGAACCAATCACAAAGGTCCAATAAGTCACAGGCAACTTATCTTTAAGACCACCCATCTTCCGAAAATCTTGCTCATGATGCAACGCAATGATGACAGCTCCACACCCTAAAAACAGCAACGCTTTAAACGCGCCATGTGTGAGCAAATGGTACATGCCGGAGACATAGGCTCCCAGTCCACATGCCATCATCATATAACCCAACTGACTCAACGTAGAATATGCCACCACACGTTTAATATCTGTTTGAGTCAAGGCAATGGTGGCTCCAAGAAACATGGTGATTCCCCCAACGACTGCCACCACATCCATGGCCACAGGGGACAGGTTGTACAAGGGAGCCAAACGTGCCACCATAAAGACACCAGCCGTCACCATCGTCGCAGCATGGATGAGCGCAGAAATCGGCGTCGGTCCTTCCATGGCATCAGGCAGCCAGACATGCAAAGGCACTTGTGCTGACTTCCCAACCGCTCCTACAAAGAGGAACAGACAAATCATCGTCATCACGGAAATTTCCCAATTCCCCCCAATCGTCGCCCACAGATTAACCGTTCCCCCAGTGACGTTCCCTAACTGCGAAAACACCTCTTGATATTGCAAACTGCCAAACGTCACAAATACTAATAAGATGCCTACCATAAATCCAAAATCACCGACCCGGTTGACCAGGAAGGCTTTGGTCGCCGCAGCTCGAGCCGACTGGCGCTCATACCAATGTCCAATGAGCAGATAGGAACACAGCCCCACTGCTTCCCAGAAGACAAATAGTTGCAGGAAGTTATTAGACATCACGAGCATCAACATGGAAAATGTAAAAAGTGCGATATTACTAAAAAAACGTGCATAACCGGGCTCGCCATGCATATAGCCAATGGTATAGACATGAACAAGAGAACTGACGATGGTTACCAACATCAGCATGGCAACCGTCAATTGATCAATAAACAGACCAAGGGTAATGGTGAGATCGCCAGAGTTTGCCCAAGTATAGAGTGGAATGCGCAACACGGTTCCACCACCAACTTCACTAAGGGCCATGAGAGAAAGCAGGAAGGAACCAATAACGGCAGGAACTGCAATCAGATGCGCCCGCTCCTTGATCACATGGCCACCCAGACCTAGGATCACGAAGGCAAGCAATGGGAGCAGGGGGATTAAGGCGTAGACCATCGCCTTACCATTTCAACAAACGGAAATCGTCAATATTAATACTCGATGAATGCCGGTACAAGGCAATAATAATAGCCAAACCGACAGCCACTTCAGCAGCAGCCACTGTCAGGGCAAAAAATACGAAGACCTGACCAGACAAATTCCCGAGATAGGAAGAAAAAGCCACAAAATTAATATTCGTGGCATTTAACATTAATTCAACAGATAGGAGAATAATAATAATATTCCGACGGATGAGCACACCCACTAATCCGATAGAAAAGACAATCCCACTCAAGGCAAGATAGTAGGTGACAGGAACATCCATTAACTAACTCTTGACCTCCAAAATACCTTTTTTCGTCAAGATCACCGCTCCCACCATTGCGACCAACAAGATAAGCGAGGCCACTTCAAAGGGGAAAAGATAGGTTGAATAGAGGAGTTCTCCTATGGACTCGGTATTGCCTCGTGTGAGTTCGATGGGAGTTGCGGAAGCGGCGACATTTTCCCCAAGGGTCGTCTCTCCTTTGACAACCAACAGCACGGCTTCGGCAAACAGTACACATCCCAGGAATAACCCAACGATGAACTGATTATGGAAATGTTCTTCTCGTTTTAAATTCAACAACATGACCACAAAGAGATAGAGCACCAGAATGGCCCCCGCATATACCAGAATTTGAATGATGGCTAAAAACTCTGCATGTAAAGTCACAAATAGGCCGGCCACATGAAAAAACATGACCAACAGAGCCAAGGCACTATAAATAGGATTCTTTAGTGCGACGACTAAACAAGCGGTAGCAACAATAATACTGGCAAAATAAAAAAAGACAAAAGTTTCCATCGGTGATCACAGTAGAGATTACATTTGAAACAGCTTTACATGCTCGTCAATTTTTGCACAACATCGATTGCCTGCAAAAACGCGTCATGCTTCCTTTTGAGGGATCTCTTTAAATCCCACATTAAAATAGGCCACATTAGGATGCTGAAATTCCAATCGTTTTTCCCGAACAGGAAAATTCCGATCCCCAATGGCTAACAACTGTTGTTTATTGAGGTGCAGTTGCCGCTTATCATACACCGCCCATTCAAATTCCTGTGTCATGCCCAACGCATCAACCGGACAGGCCTTCACGCACAATCCACAAAACAAACAGCGAGTCATGTCCATGTAATATTCCTTAGAATACCGTTTGGTAGGCTCATCTGGCACTTCCGCGCTAAACACTCGAATAACTCGAGAAGGGCATGCCGCTTCACACAGATCACAACCTACACATTTTTCCGTCCCGTCATCATAACGTAACAGCGCCAGCATCCCTCGATAATTCGTTGGCAGGCTTTTCTTCTCGTGAGGGTATTGCAATGTAATAGGCTTATATTTTAGGAGATGGGACAGCGTCGCCTTCATGCCCTGTAACAACTCATAAAACGTGAGAGTCTTGACCCATTCAGAAAGATGCATTAGTCGTCGTTCTTCAATTTTTAAGGGAAAATATACGCCACGATAGCCGTGATTACGATATTGCCAAGGGCAATAGGTAGCAGCACTTTCCACCCGAATCTCATCAGTTGGTCATACCGTAACCGCGGCAACGTGGCTCGAAGCCAGAAAAACAAAAAGAGAAACGTTGCTACTTTTAAGACAAACCAGATGATGCCAGTCAACCAATGAAGAGATTCAGGTCCTTGCAAAAATTCAAAAGGCGCATGCCAACCACCAAAAAACAATACAGTAGACATACAAGACACGAGAATCATATTGCCGTATTCAGCCAGGAAAAAGAATGCAAAGCGCATTCCACTATATTCCGTAAAGAATCCGGCCACCAATTCACTTTCCGCCTCAGGCAAATCAAATGGTGTTCGATTCGTTTCTGCTACAGAAGAAATGATAAATACGACAAAGGCAATCGCTTGGGGGAAGGCTCCCCAGGCAAAAAAGTACCAATTCCAAAAACCGCCGGCCTGAGCATCGGTAATCGTCACAAGGCTCAAAGAACTGGAAAGAAGCAAGACGCCAACAATTGAAAGACCCACATTCAATTCATAACTGATCAACTGCGCAGCCGAACGCAATCCGCCGAGTAAGGAGTATTTGCTATTTGAAGACCACCCTCCGAGAATAATGCCATAGGCTCCAATCGAGGCGAACGCGAGAATGTACAAGACCCCAATATTAATATCGGTTATCACAAAGGGTTTAAAATCAATGCCGCCAACATCCACGGTCCAGTTTGGACCAAACGGAATGACCGCAAACCCAATAAGGGCAGGCACCAAAGATAAGATTGGCGCCATGCTAAACATCAACCGATTCGCGCCAGCAGGGATAATATCTTCTTTAAAAAAGAGCTTTAATCCATCAGCGGCGGGTTGCAAAATTCCATAGGGGCCGACTTCCATCGGTCCCATCCGATCCTGCATCCACCCCAACACTTTGCGTTCCAACAGGGTCAGCAAGGCCACAGTCAGAAGCACCGCCACCATCACTGCGCCTATTTGGCCTAACGTTAACCCTAACCGAATTACCGTTTCCATAAAGGACTCACTCCTCTCCTCTCTTTAGCAACACGCAAGTTGTCAACCGGCTTGGACCTCCGTCACTTTTTCTAATCGAACACGGGCGACTTTGAAGTAAGGCACTTGAGTTTCAGGATCAACTGTATAGGACAACAATTGCCGCATCTCTTCATCAAAATGTTCAGGAAAGACCGCAACGCCTTGAGGAATGCGTTCACGCAATCCAATTGGTGCTACCACTTCACCCAAACGATTACTGACCTTCACTTTATCGCCTTCAGAAAGGCCATGCCGAGCGGCCTCTTCCGGATGCAGGTAGAGCTTACCAATGGATTCAACCTGCAACAATCCTTTGGCTTTTCGGGAAAATTTACCCGAATGGAACAATGATTGAGAAACCTGCAGAACAATTTCAGAGGTCTCCGCTGCCTTGTCAGACAATTGATAGCGTGCAGCGATATCTCTTTGATAATCAGTCGTAATATATCGGGCAATCGCAGAGGATTGTGGTTGCGACGGTAATGGAGCAGGCCCCAAGGTGCGGACGCCAGGGAGAAGATTACGAATTTCTTTTCCGATTTCTTTCACCTCACCATATTCCATCGGGTCATCCATCATCACCGAAAGCGCCGAGAAAACTTCCCAGTCTGGCCGACTTTCACCAACCAAATCCATGGCTTTTCGTACGGGTTGAATATGCCCCTCAGTATTGGTAAAAGTCCCGTCTTTTTCAGCATAAGAACAGGCAGGAAGAACCACATCCGCATGTTGGGCCGTTTCAGTCAAGAACAGTTCCTGGCAGACCAACAACTCAAGCTTCTCCAACGCAGCATGAATACCTGATGAAGGAGGCAAAGAAACCAACGGATTTTCACCTACGACCAATAGGGCTTTCAATTTTCCTTGCTGGGCATCTTCAAGCATCTGTGGCAATGAGGATCCTGGAGTATCAGGAATTGATCGACCCCATGCTTGCGAGATGTTTTTGCGCACTTCTGGATCACCCAACGATTGTCCGCCAGGCAAGACAGCTCCAGTTCCACCCATTTCAAACGCGCCTTGATCATTATTTTCTTCAGCCAGGGGAGCCAACCCACAACCTGGCTGTGTGAGTTTGCCAGCTACTAACAACAGGTCCAACAGATTCATGGTCATCCCAAATCCACCTGAAGATCTCAGCACACCAGGCCCGACTAGAATGACGACTCTTTTCCCTTCACCAAAGACCTTGGCTGCCTGAAGGAACGTTTCCGAAGAAATTCTAACCTGCGCATGAATAGCATCCCATGTCAGTGCTTCAAGTTTAGCCGTGACCTCAGTGAAAAACGACTGGGCCTTGGCCTGCAATTCTGTATCGAGAATTGACTGGGCCAACACGGCTTTCAAAAAACCTAAAATTGCCGGCGCATAATCTGTTGGCTTTACCTGCAAGTGATGTTGCGCCAGATTGGCAATATTACTGACATTCTCAATAGCTGATTCTAACGCCTCAATCGTGATTAACTTTGCACCGCGCCGTTTCACCGCGCTTTTCACTTTCAATCCGGTGATGGGATTTGTCTCGGTAATATTCGTACCGACGAGTAACAACACATCCGCTGATTCAATGTCTTCAAAGCTGACTGACCATCGATGAGTCCCTTGCACTCGTTGCAAGGCATGAACCCCGTTGAGATGACCATACCGCGCACTCGTATCAATGCGATTCGACCCAATCACTCCACGCATGAATTTCTGAAACACATAAATATCTTCATTGGTGCAACGACCAGAAATAAGCCCACCAATCGCATCAGCACCGTGCTTGGCTTTGACATCCAACAAACGCTTGGATACCGCTTCCAAGGCTTCTTCCCAAGTCACCGGCCTAAAACTCGCTCCCTCACGCAGTAAAGGAGAAGTGACTCGATCAGGATGTTCACTGACGTGATAGCCAAAAAACCCTCGTGAGCACAGATCCCCATTATTTCGACCAGACCCTTGGGTAGAATTAATTTCGATCAGCGCATTGTTTTTTGTTTGAAACGTCACCTGGCATCCATCGCCGCAATACCCACAGACTGAATCGGTTCGCTTAAGCATCCAGGGACGAAATTCATACATTGAAAGGCGACTAGTAATCGCGCCAACCGGACAAATCTGGACACAGCCTCCACAAAATTCGCAGTCCAACTCATGCGACGCGAAGCTCTTGATTTCCGTCAACGTTCCCCGTCCCATAGGGGCAAGAGCTTTCACATCCATGACCTCATCGCAATAGCGCACACACCGCATACATTGCACACACCGGTTCATTTGCGTTTCGATTAGCGGACTAAAATATTCTTTTTTAAAGACTCGCTTCAGCTCCGTAAAGCGGCTTTTCGTGGCTGTATATTCATGCGAAAAATCTTGGAGATCACAGCGCCCACCTTGATCGCACACCGGACAATCCAAGGGATGATTGGCCAGAATGAAATCTAACACCGACTTCCGGGCATCTTTGGCTTGAGTAGAAGATGAAGATTTGACCACCATCCCTTCAGCCACCGGCGTGCTACAGGATGTTTGCAGACGCGGCATCTTTTCTATTTCGACAAGACACATGCGGCAATTCGCATCGGGTGCTAGCTTGGGGTGATAACAAAAATGTGGGACCATCACGCCAACTTGGCGAGCTGCTTCGATCACCAGCGTCCCTTTGGGCACCGTGGCTGTTTGACCATCGATTGTCAGGGTCACCATTTCAGTTGTTGTTGATGAAACTGCCATACTCTCAAGACCTATCGTGACAGAACCGGAATCTCTTTTGTGCGAGGCATCGTCGCTTCTGCTTCTTTGATTAAGGCCTCATATTCATGACGAAAATGCTTCAAGCTACTTTGAACGGGTCCAACTTCTGCTTCGCCAAAGGCACAGACTGTGCGCCCGGCAATATTCCCACACAGCTCGTCCAACATTTCAAGATCGCCAGTTCGCCCTCGTTTATCCCAAATGCGCTGTAGAATTTGCGTCAACCAAGAACTGCCTTCACGACATGGAGTACATTTTCCACAGGATTCATGGTAGAAAAATTCCATTAACCGCAGAGCTGCCCATACCATGCTCGTGCCCTCTTCCATGACGGTCACACCGCCAGAGCCTAACATGGATCCAGCCATGGCTACCGCTTCAAAATCCATTTTGACATCTAAATGCTCAGGGGTCAGAAACGGCGCGGAAGCTCCACCAGGAATAAAAGCTTTGAGCGGCTTATCCGACCGCATCCCTCCGCCTACATCATAGATAAACTCACGAAAGGGAATGCCCATAGGGACTTCATAATTACCAGGACGTTTCACATGGCCACTTAAACAAAACACACGAGTGCCGCAACTTTTTGGGGGAGACCCAATCCCCGAAAACCACTCGCCGCCACGATTAATGATCGACGGAACGTTCGCCATCGTTTCAACATTATTCACAACGGTGGGTTTTTGGTAGAGCCCATGCGTCGCAGGAAACGGCGGCTTAAAACGAGGCATCCCACGTTTGCCCTCTAAGGATTCCAACAGGGCCGTTTCTTCTCCGCAAATATAGGCACCGGCGCCGGAATGCACATAGATATTAAACGTCTTTCCGCTTCCTAACACATTCTGACCTAAATATCCCCCGGCATAGGCTTCTTGAACCGCCCGTTCGAGAATTTTTGCACCCAGCCGAAACTCTCCGCGTATATAAATATAGGCAGTCTCCGCACCAATGGCAAAACAGGTAATCGCCATGCCTTCCAACATTTGGTGAGGATCACGCTCCATCAATTGCCGATCTTTAAAGGTCCCCGGCTCGCTTTCATCTGCATTGCAGCACAGATATTTGGGGCCAGGATGATCTTTTGGAATAAATCCCCACTTCACACCTGTTGGGAAGCCCGCCCCACCTCGCCCTCGCAAGCCGGATTTCTTCACTTCTTCAATCACTTGATCCGGCTGCATCTCTTTCAGCACCTTACGTAGGGCTTGATACCCGCCAGCTTTCTCATAGTCAGCCAACGACCCAGTATAGCCAGGCTGTTCCATATTCTTTAAAAGGATTTTTTCGTACTGCGCCATCAGAACGTCCAACCGTAATGACTTAAGATTTTGCCAACGGCACTGGATACATAAACGGCCCACTTTTTAAAGGGCAGTCTCCATCCCTCGCAAGATCATCTAAGACCTGCCCCACCTTTTCTTCTGTTAATTGCTCATAATAATCATCATTGACTTGCATCATGGGGCCCGTGCCGCAAGAACCCAAACATTCGACGACGCTGAGCGTGAAGATGTTATCTTTCGTGGTTTCACCTGGAGCAATACTAAGCTTTTTTGAAATCCAACCCACCAAGACGTCCGAGCCCACCAGCGCACACATCAGGGACTTGCAGACTTGCAGATGAAACTTCCCAATCGGCTTAAGGTTGAACATCGTATAAAACGTGACCGTCTCAAACACTTGCGGCGGCGTTAAATCCAAAATTTTTGCAATATCCAGCATCGCTGGCTCACTCACATAGCCTTCCTCACGTTGTGCCAAATTTAACAAGGGCAATAGCGCTGACCGTTTCACCGGATAACGTGACAGAATGTCTTCAACCTCATCTTTGAATTTCGTCAGCAGCATATCCTGATATTCTTCATTTCCTCCCCTTTGTAAGGGGCTTGGTTCCGAAGAGGAACCAAGTAATTCGGTGGGGTAGAACTCGCAACACTACCACTAACAAAGAATACAACCCCTTAACCTCTTCTACCTTTCACTTCTCATATTTTACTTCTTTACTATCGATCACATTCTCCCATCACAATATCGTACGTCCCAAAAATCGTAATGATATCGGAAATTAAATAGCCCTGGGCCATGAAATCAAACGCACCCATATGCACAAAAGAAGGCGAACGAATTTTCAAGCGATAAGGTCGTGAACTCCCGTCACTAATCAGAAAAAATCCCAACTCCCCTTTGGGCACTTCTGTCCCGCAATAGGTTTCACCTTTTTCAGGCTTGAACCCTTGGGTAAAAATAATAAAATGATGAATCAAACTTTGCATATCTCGCATCACTTCAGGCTTAGGTGGCGGAATCACCTTGGCATCCTCAGTCAAAATTGGCCCATCGGGCAACTGATCGAGACACTGCTCGACAATTCGCGCACTCTGCCACATCTCCTCCATTCGAACCCAATACCGGTCATAAGTATCTCCGTCCTTGCCCAACGGCACTTCCCATTCCACCCGGTCATAGACCCCGTAGGGCTCCAGCTTGCGAATATCATATGACACACCTGACCCTCGAAGCACCGGCCCGGTCAGCCCGAAGTTGATTGCATCCTCTCCTGAAATGACCGCGACTCCCTTCGTCCGGGCTACCCAAATACGGTTTTTTTGGAGCAGCGTGTCATATTCACGGATATGGTCGGGAAAGGTTTTCAAGAATTCCCGTAGCGTTGCGATAATTTCTGGAGTGAGATCCGCATCGACACCCCCAATCCGGTAATAATTCAGTGTCAAACGCGCCCCGCAAAGCTTTTCAAAAAGGTCCAACAAGACTTCCCGTTCGCGGAAGGTCCAAAAAAATACGGTCATCGCGCCAATGTCCAACGCTTGGGTCCCTAACCAAAATAAGTGACCCACAATTCGTTGCACCTCAGCAATGATTGTTCGTACATATTCGGCCCGCTCAGGAACAGTCATACCAATGAGTTTTTCCACAGCCCGCACATAGGCATAGTTATTCGTCATCGCACAGACATAATCCAGACGATCCGTATGGGGCAGCACCTGCATGTAGGTCAGTCCTTCTGCCAATTTTTCCACACCCCGATGCAAATAGCCCAAATCTGGCATAGCTTTGCTGACTCGTTCCCCATCCAACTCCAGAACTACGCGTAACACTCCATGCGTACTGGGATGCTGGGGACCCATATTCAAAAGCATTTCAGTCGTACGTTTGGTATCCCCAGGCCGATCATCCGCCATAAATTGATGGCGCTGATCATCAGGCACTTCCGCGTCTGACCATTCCCCAACCGGCTCATCAAGTTTTGGCAAAAAATCAAACCGGCTGCGCCACCCTCGCCCCTCAGCGGGAAAATCTTTTCGTAACGGATACCCTTCATCATAATCTTCCGGCATGAGAATCCGTCGCAAATCTGGATGGCCAACAAACCGAATCCCCATCAGGTCGTACACTTCGCGTTCTAGGAAATTCGCTCCTCGCCAAATATCGCTGATCGTCGCAATTTCTGGAGATTCTTCAGTGACTCGAGACTTTATCCGCAAGCGCGTCCCATGGGGCAGGGAAAGGAATTGATATATAATCTCGAACCGCTCCAAATCATCAGGGTAATCGGCTGAACAAATATCCGTTATATGATCTAACGACAAACGGGAATCATCATGAAGAAATTGAGCAAGCTCTCGCCAATATTCAGCTTTCACCCGTGCCCAAAGGTCGCCACGAATTGGATCCTGTTCCGCCGAAATAATGGCATGGGGAAATTTGGCGACAATGGGTTCAAGGAAGGAGTGCATTCACTCTCACTTCGTTGGGAAATTAATAAAATTCAGGACAGGAACAACAACACGAGTGCCAACCTATTTGACAAAATACTTTTCTTGTTGAATTTTTTCTTGGAGTTTAATGAGTCCATCTAGCAACGCCTCTGGCCGTGGAGGACACCCGACTATATAGACATCGACAGGGACAATTTGATCCACCCCCTGCACCACACTATAACTATTGTAATGGTTGCCAGAAGTGGCACAGGATCCCATAGAAATGACATACCGAGGTTCAGCCATTTGATCATAGATTCGCCGAATGACAGGAGCCATCTTCCGACATACTGTCCCAGCCACAATCATCAGATCCGACTGCCGAGGTGAGGCCCGAAAAACCCCTGCACCAAATCGGTCAATATCATAGCGAGAGGAAACCGAAGCAATCATTTCAATAGCGCAACAGGCCAAACCAAAGGTCATGGGCCAAATGGCCGACTTCCGGCACCAATTGATACACCAATCCAAATTGGTCGTAATAATATTGGGCTCAAATTGTCGTTCAAGAATGCTCATAGGATGTCATCGGGCGCAAAAAATAAGGGATGCATTGTACTCACTTTTGGCCTCAATCCGCTAGGACTAAAGACCTATTGTCCGTTAATCCCAGTCCAAAGCTCCTTTTTTCCAGGCATACCAAAAACCCACAATGAGGACAGCCAAAAACAACCCCATTTCAATCAATCCCAGCAGACCAAGTTGCTTAAAGACCACGGCCCAGGGAAAGAGGAAGACCACTTCAATATCAAAAATCACGAATAGCATCGCAATAATGTAATAGCGCATAGGGAACTGTACGCGAGCATCCATAAACAACGGGCTGCCGCTTTCATACGGTAAGAGTTTTTCTCGGTAGGGCCGGTCTGGCCGGACGAGCCATCCAAAGAGAATTGAACCAATTCCAAACATGGCTCCAATCACCATAAAAATAATGATCGGAAGATAATTAAAAGGAACAGGTTCGTTACCCACCTAAGATCTCCTGACAAAAGTTACTGGAAACACTATTAATCCCATTACCCCCTTTAACGATTTCTATGACTTTTGCAGTTACAGAACATCATTTAAAAAAGCTGGGTAGCGTAGCCCCTGAAGGGATACAGATTCAAGCCCTTTTTGTTGGACCAGCACCTTGAAGGTCGTACCCATCCCATGAGGCCGCAAGAGTTGGCTTAACGCTTGGATATCCTCGGATTCTGGATTCTCATCTTCAACAAACGCTTCCACACCCAATCCCATCAGCCAGTTTGCCATGTATGTGAACCCTAGAGGCAACAACGCATTCTCTTTCCCAGCATGGGCCAATACTGAAAAATTCACATGAGATGTCATATCTTGTTCCCCTATCCGAACATAGGGATTCGTCGAGACCGCATGCTTGAAGTAACAAATGAATGTGCCATTTTTTCGGGCAGCCCCGTAATAGTCGCTCCCAGTATGACCGTAATCAATAGTAATCACAATCCCTCGACTCAAGACCCGAGCCAGAGAAGAGATCCATAGTTCAGCAGCAACATGAATTTCTGAGACCTGTCCCTCCTGTAATTTCACGCTATGACGTTGAACATAGTCCTCTACACTAGGCGAAGAAAGAGGACCCAGCCGCTCCACAAATTTCCCATTTTCATATGCCACATAAATTTCCTGAAGATCCGGTAACTCAAGACGGATACGGTGAACTGGAAAGGCATCTACTAATTCATTTGAAAACAACATGCCAATGACAGAATCCGCATCCAGTTCCTTAAGAGAAAATCTCCAGCTAACCTGTCGCTCTGCCCATTGACCCATCACCTCTCGAATGCGCACTTTTTGGCACGATTGAAGAAAAGGACTCCGTTCCACGAGAACATATCGCAATCGACTCAAAAAATCAGGCGCAACTCTCTGACACTGTTGCAGAAAGTCTGTCGCAAATGTCCCATTGCCTCCACCCATTTCAACAAAAGTAAACGTCGATGGCTCATCTAGTAGTGCATCAATTTCTAAGGTCTGACGAACCAGCATTTTTGCCAAAATTGGTGAAAATTCTGGCGCAGTATAAAAGTCCCCATTCCAGCCAATCGGCCCTCTTGAAGACTGGTCAGCCTCAACTCTCCGCGTCATATAATATCCGTAATCCTGGTCATATAACGCCTGCTCCATAAAGCGGGCGAACGTTAACGGTCCGTGCAGAGAAATTTCTTTAATAATCTTCTGGATAAGTTTGGGATGCCCTGTGGAATTTGGGGTATCGGATGGCACGAATGGACTAGAGTCACTCCTTCAATATGCCCATAGAGGATCGGCTAGGATACCCATCAACCTCGCATTCTGTCAAGTAAAATGGCTTCAAAATAAAATAAAACAGTAATAAATTCAAGTATTTACAAAAAGACTTGTGGGTTAAAAATCGGCGAAAGAAAGGGAGAGTTTTGAGACAGCAATGAATTGAAAAACAGAAAAATATGTTATCGGATTGCCAGCCTTGGAAAAATTCACATCTCTTTAGTTCAGGGCCTTTTCTCCTTCTCGACTTACCCAAACAAAACGTTACAAAAGACGGCCAAAATAAAACCAAAGCTCGATAACATTTCTTTCGCTTTGTAAGAGATCCCTCACTTCCTCAAAAATCCGCTGGTCCATCTTCCTAAAGATTGCGAGATAGCGATCCGAAAAAGTCTTTGGTGAGGAAAATCTGCCCGTATATTCCCAAATCTTGAAAAGGGAGAAAAAATCACCTCAGAACTATTAGTTATCATCATTAAGAACAGAAACATCTAACGGAGTGGAAAGTGCAAGCTAGGCCACTCAGTTGTTGACGCAATCAAAAATTACAAAAATTTTGATTGCGTTTTTTTTACTGGGCCTTTCGGCTTTTTTATTCTACAAAGAAAAAACAAATGATAGAAATAATCAAAAAACAGCCAACACCAGGCGAAATGACTTTAACCTTGATAGGGCAATTAGACTTCATGGTGCGAAAAGATTTTCAGGCAGCACTCAAAGATATATCTAGCGAGGGGGTCGAACAAATCATTCTAGATATCACTCAGGTTTCAGCTATCGACTGCACAGCCCTTGGAATTCTCATAAAAGCCAAACAAGAACTCGCCGAAGCACAAACCAGGCTCTCTCTCCTCACTTCTCCAGGCCGTGTCTTCGGGATATTGAAAGCCTTAGAGTTAGAAAAAATGTTCCCCCTCCGCCTCATCCAACAAGAGATCTAACTAAAACCTTTACGGCACCTGAGAAAAGAAAATCCATAATTTAGGTTCCTGACACCATTTTCTGACACCATTTTTATTGGGGTCAGACTCAAATTATCTACTTTTTTGCAAAGGGAAGCGAATTCGGGAGTCGTAAGTGCATTAAGCGCCGTGGCACTTTTTGTATTTTTTCCCACTGCCACAGGGGCAGGGATCATTGCGGCCAACTTTTTCTTCTGTGCGGTGTATGGGTTGTTTCGGGACTGTGGCCGCCTCTCCCCGATTGAGGCTCATTTGAGGAGGACTTGGGGCTTCCACTTCGGCTTCGGGACGTTCACCACGGACTAATTGGAACTTGAACAGGCGCTCAAGTGTGTCACCTTTGATACGGTCCATCATCCCAGCAAACATGTCGTAACCTTCACGTTTATATTCTGCTAAGGGGTCTTTTTGGCCATACCCGCGAAGACCGATTCCATCCTTGAGTTGGTCCATACCCCATAAATGATCTTTCCATTGCTGATCGATCATTTGCAACAAGATCGTCCGCTCAATGTAATGAATCAATTCCTCACTCGCCCCATGTTCTTCTACTAAGTTTTTGACTTTGTCACGATAGGCCTGTTTCAGCTTCTCTGGAACATCCTCCTTAAGCGCATCTCGCCCTAATTCTTGTAATTCGTCAACCTTGAACGGTTCTATGCCAAATTGCCCATGCACCGACTCGAGCAATCCAGCAAAATCCCATTCTTCTGAATATTGTTCCTCAGGACAGTACGTATCAACCAACGACTCACCAATGCCATCAAGCATATCAAGGACTTCTTCACGAACATCGGTCGCCCGCAGAACATTTTGCCGATGTTTGTAGATGACTTCGCGCTGCTTATTCATGACATCATCATATTCCAGAAGATGTTTCCGAATTTCGAAGTTATGCCCTTCCACCTTCTTTTGAGCATTTTCAATCGACTTTGTGACCATCCGATGCTCAATTGGCACACCTTCTTCCATGCCCAATTTCAGCATAAGATTGGAGACACGCTCCGAGGCAAAAATTCGCAAAAGATCATCTTCTAACGACAGAAAGAAACGCGAAGATCCAGGATCACCTTGTCGACCAGCCCGACCTCGCAACTGATTGTCGATTCGACGACTTTCATGCCGCTCTGTTCCAACGATATGCAACCCACCTGCGGCTAACACATCTTCCTTATTGGCTTCACAGAACGTCTTGAGGGTCTCGAATTCTTTGGCTTTCTGCTCTTCACTCAGGTCTTCGCCCTTATAGATGAATTGCTGCTTGAAGAGTGCCTCAAAATTTCCACCTAATAGAATATCTGTTCCACGGCCAGCCATATTGGTCGCAATCGTCACGGCACCTTTTTGGCCCGCTTGCGCGACAATTTCGGCTTCTTTCTCATGAAATTTGGCATTTAACACATTATGTTTGACACCTCGCTGTTTCAACAACGCCGATAGTCGTTCGGACTTCTCAATAGAAACCGTGCCAATGAGAACAGGCTGTCCCTTTTCGTAATGCTCTTTAATATCATCTGCTATGGCCTCAAACTTTTCCTTTTCCGTCCGGTACACCACATCGGGATGATCGATGCGCACCATAGAGCGATTGGTGGGAATCACATTCACTTCTAAATTATAGATCTTGGCAAACTCTGCGGCTTCCGTATCAGCCGTCCCAGTCATACCACCAAGCTTGTTATACATCCGAAAATAATTTTGGAAAGTCACAGAGGCCAGCGTTTGATTTTCATTGGCGATCTTGACGCCTTCTTTGGCTTCCACGGCTTGATGCAGCCCGTCACTCCAACGACGGCCCGGCATCATTCGGCCAGTGAACTCATCCACAATGACCACTTCCCCATCCTTCACCACATATTCCACATCTCGTTTATACAACGCATGCGCTTGCAGGGCTTTGACCACATGATGCACTAAATTCAAATGTTTCAAATCATAGAGGTTGTCCACACCAAGGAGCTTTTCGACCTTCACGTTGCCTTCATCGGTCAGAGAGACGGTTTTGGTCTTTTCTTCAATCGTGAAATCTTCTTCCCGCTTCAATTTTGGAATAATATGATCAATTTGGTAATACTGATCCGTACTTTGTTCGGTCGGACCCGAAATAATGAGCGGGGTGCGCGCTTCATCAATAAGAATACTATCGACTTCATCCACAATGGCATAATTGGGCTCTCGCTGAACGCCTTGCTCCGCATTAGTCACCACGAGATTATCTCGCAAATAATCAAAGCCAAACTCATTATTCGTGCCATAGGTGATATCAGCATTGTAAGCTTCTTGTCGGGAACAGGGCCGGAGAAATTGCAGCCGTTTATCTGGGGCATCATAGGTTGGATCAAAAAGAAAAGATATTTCGTGCTGAATGATACCAACAGACAATCCTAAACTGTGATAGAGAGGGCCCATCCATTGCGCATCGCGCTTGGCTAAATAGTCATTGACGGTGACCAAATGTGCCCCTTTTCCTTCTAAGGCATTCAAATAAATCGGGAGTGTTGCCACCAAGGTTTTTCCTTCACCCGTTCGCATCTCGGCAATACGCCCTTGGTGCAAGACCATGCCACCGAGTAATTGCACATCAAAATGACGCATCCCTAGTTTTCGTTTAGACATTTCCCGACAGACAGCAAAGGCTTCGGGAAGAATATCATCCAACGTTTCTCCTGCTTCTAGGCGCTTTTTGAAAGACTCTGTCTTCTTGGCCAAAGCTTGGTCATCCAAAGGCTCCAACGAAGCCTCAAATTCATTGGCCTTCTCAACTTGAGGTTTGAGCCGCTTGAGCTCTCGTTCATTGTTACTGCCAAACAAACTATTCAGTAGACGTACAAACATAGGGCGATGCTACCTTAGAAAAAGAAATTGAATGTAGAACGACGCAATAAGAGATAGGGTTTGTTGGCTGGAAAGCAATCTGCTCTCTTGAATGACCTTAGTATACCGAAATATTGATGGGAATCAACTCAGACTCCGCGAAATTATGCGCATAATAGTGGCCATTAGACTCGGAACATCTGCATGTGAACCTCATCCTACTCGCCTTGACAGAATCATAAAGAGTTTCATACGATTTTTTCTAGATTTTTATCACGATATGGAATTTACTCACTATACCTCATCACTTTCATGAGACGATTTATCAGATCTATTTCGCTGTCCCTTGCCCTGATGATTCTATTCGTCATGGGGTCGATGGAATTGAGCATGGCTTCCCATGCCCTGGAGCATCAACATCATTCCGCACAATCTCATGCGACTGGTATCTGTGCCTGGATGTGCGGAGCCGGACAAACCATTCACTCAGACCTAGTTCATTTCTTCCCCCATATTTCAGTTCTAGAAATCTTTTCCCTTTCAACTTTTCCCTCGATCCTTTTTTCTCCCCAGCTGTTTCTTCCATCTCGGGCTCCCCCTTACTAAGCCTATCTTTCTTGAAACCCAGAACTCCGATACATTCAGTCAACCGGGTTCAAATTTATGGACCTGAGGACGGTATCCTGAGGAGTTATTTTAGTATTTCGGGCATATACCTTGGCCCAAATGGGATTCTCTTGATTTAGGGGATAGGCTATCCAAAGAAGATTTTCCCTCAAATTAATGGAATTAATATAAATAATCTAATTGAGTTGTTAAGCCTAATGGTCACCATTTAATGATGTCACTTCTAACACGACACCCACAACCACCGTTCTTCCTTTTCCTGTGGTTCATGGTGGCAGGATTGAGTCTATTTCCTCTCCTTGTCATGGGCCAAAATATGGACCCTCCTGAGGAAGAAGAGATTGAAATGCTTGAAGTCATTGAGATTACGGGTACCGTTGTGAAAGAGTCAGCCCGCAATCTGAACTTCCCTTCTCCGGAAATCCGCCTCCACCCTCGGGCAAGTGTGCGAGAATTACTATCTCTTCCAACATTTGAACTGGTCAAACCTACTTCGAAGTCATCAAAAGTCTTCTTGGATGCCACGGCCAAAACCCGTGATCTTCACACCCCGATAAAGCCCTTAAAAACTGATCGTCCGCTGTTTCCCAGACGCGCACGCGAACGAGGCTGGCACGGACGAGTCATTTTGCGTTTAGCCATTTCCCCTCAAGGCGATGTACAATCAGCCAATATTCACCAAAGTTCTGGACACCCGCTTTTGGATGACAGTGCCGTCAAGGCTGCCACCCAATGGCAGTTTCAACCTGCGAAAAACGGCGCCTTTCCCGTGGCTTCTATTGTCAATATTCCCATTCAATTTGATTTAGTGAAGTAATTGGCCTACAAGAGACCGAAAAGGACTGAAAATATGAATTCCCTTCGATATTCGTATTTTATAATATGTTCGGTCATCGTGCTATGCCTCAGCCCTCCACTATATAGCCATGCTGGAGAGGCCCAAGATCTTCTGGCTCAAGCCTATACAGCCTACCAAGAGCACCAATGGACCTCGGCTAAAGCTCCATTGGAACGCGCCGTTGCGCTTTATCCTCAATATGCCGAAGCCCATCATCTTTTGGGTCTCGTGTTGACGAAACTTGATCAACCCAAACTGGCTATTGCCTCGCTACAGCAAGCGGTCGAGGCCTATCCCGCCTTTGCTCAAGCCTATATGGATTTAGGGTTTGCGTTTCAGGATCAAGGACAATTCGAAGACGCCGAGCAGGCATTCCGACAAGCCTCTACTATTTATCCCACGTATCTGGAAAGTTGGACGGCACTGGCCACACTCTTTGATCAACAACAAGACGCTTCCAAGGCCATTCAGGCTCATCAAAAAGTTTTAGAAATCGATCCGCATCATGCTGACTCACTGTACGGATTAGCCTATTGGTTCGTCCGTGAGGGAAATCCCCAAAACGCACAGCCATATGTGGAGCAGCTCACGACCCAAGATCCCAAACATGTAAATGGATGGCTTATTACAGGGTCATTGGCACAGCAAACTAATCAGACTGAAAAAGCTATTGCGGCCTATCAACGAGTCGTGGCCCTCCAGCAACAACTCGTTGAGCCATACTTTAATTTGGGCATCTTATACCAACAACAAGAACAGCATGCCGAAGCCGCCGAAGCATTTAAGAATGTGCTTCGCCTTGACAAGAACAATCCAGAAGCCCACATCAACTTAGGTGTGGTCTATACGGCGCTTTCCAAACTACCTCAGGCAGAGGAACAATATCAGGCCGCCTTGGCTCTCAACCCCCAACTATCAGAAGCCCATTACAATCTGGGATTGCTGTATGAGTTTCATCATAATGTTCCACAAAAAGCGCTGGAATACTACAGGGAATATGTCAAACTTGGGGGACAGGATGAACGAATTACCAAACTTCTCACACGAGTCGGGTCGTGACAGCCACGTTTCCTGAGCAGCATGCAGATACCCGCATCTTGGCGCTGAGTGCATTGGGCAGTCTTGCACTACATGGGTTCATTATCTTTGGTTTGGCCAATATCTCGAAAGTGGCAGCCGTGAAGGATGATCCTCCAACCGTTACAGTGACCTTATTGCCAACACCAGAAGTTTCTCCGGCGCCACCAACCTCTGAACCATTCGTTCAGCCCCGCACAGCGATGCCAAAGGCACAAACTCTCCCTACTCCTCACTCGCCACCACAACGATCTCAGCCTGTGCTACCGCCCATGCAAGCTAAATTGACGCCGTCGGTGCCCAAAACACCGGCTCCATTACCACCCCTACCCCCAGCAAAGCCAATCTTGAAAGATACGCGGGCATCACAAGCCATGAAAGCCAGAAACCTGATGAAAATGCGAGTGCCCACCCAAACTCAACAAACGGCACCTTCCTTGCCAACAGTGAGTCTTCGCAAAAACTCAGCGCAACATATCTTCGCACCAACACCAACGGCAAGGGAAAAGCGTACGACCGCTCCTTCTCTGCCTTCACTACCAATATTCACAACACCAAAAACCCTCACCATACCGTCATCGGTGCAAGCCGGACCCGCCATAACTCGCCCAACGATTCTCTCATCATCCAAACCCGTGTATCCACGGGTGGCCAGAGAATCTGGATGGGAGGGAACAGTCATTGTCCGAACACTTATCGGCACCGATGGCGTGCCTAATCAGGTGAAGATTCAAAAAAGTTGTGGACATTCCACATTAGATCAGGCCGCGCAAGATGCTGTCTTGACCTGGACCTTTCAACCTGCCAAAGACGGGAATATTCCCATCGCCAAGTGGGTTGATATTCCCATTAAGTTTGATCTCAAGAGTTAATAAACCCACCGAGAGAACGATACAAACATGGAATTCTTCAACATGCTCATGAGCGGCGGTTGGATGATGATTCCGATCATTCTCTGCTCGTTCTTGGCTCTGACGATTAGCATTGAACGGTTTATCTATTTCAGAAAATTCCAATCAAGCCGACTCGCACCAAAAATGCTCGCATTAGCTGAACAGGAAAAAATTACCGATGCGTTGGCTATTGCCGAACAACACCCGAGCCCTGTTCTCCAAGTGATCGCCAGCGGGATTCAGCAACATACCAACCTTCCCAGCAAAGCCATGGAAGCCTCGGCCATTGTCGAACTCACCAAGATGAAACGAGGCCTTCCTATATTGGATACTATTATTACACTTGGACCACTTTTGGGCTTGCTCGGGACCATCATCGGAATGATTGATTCATTCGGCATCATGTCCGAATCTGGTTTAGGCAACCCACACGCTGTCACCGGAGGCGTTGCAGAGGCATTGATCTGCACGGCCGCTGGAATTTTTGTTGCGGTAACCACTTTGATTCCCTATAACTTTTTCTTGGCACGGATGGAACAGGAAACCGAAAAAATCGAACATTACGCTACGAAAACGGAAGCCACACTCCAACACAAAAGAAATTACCCCAAACCATGAGACTTCCTGCTACTGCCAAAAAGCGGCCACGCATTGAGATTGTTCCCATGATCGACACGATGTTCTTCTTGCTCGTTTTTTTCATGATTGCCACACTATCAATGACCATACAACATGGTATGCCCGTGAATCTTCCTGAAGCCAGCTCTACAACCGACGACGTGAAGGAGCCTGTTTCGTTGACCATTACAGAAAATGGGGACTTGTTTTATAACAAGGAAATGATTACGATTCAGGATCTTCAACCGAAGCTCGTGGCGCTTACTCAAGGGAACCCAGAGCCAACCATTGAGATCAATGCAGATGAACAAGTAAAACACGGATTGGTCGTCACCGTCATGGATAAAGTCCGCCTCAGTGGCATTCATCAAATGTCCATCGCCACAGAACCTAAAGCCGCACGATGAGAATGTTTTCAAAAATGAGGCACATACGGTCAGGGGGGATTTTTCTCTCTTCTCTGTATGTATTTCTGCTGGGTGCCGCATCATTTTGCATGTTCGCCCATGCTGCTCCTCTGAACGAAGAAAATCACCATCACACCCAACACACTGCAACCCATTCCACTTTATGTACATGGGCCTGCCAGGTTAGTTCCTCTCCTTCAAACGGACAGATTGCCTCAACGCCCGAGACAAAGCCGGATTTGTTGTTTATTGCTCTTCTTCCAAACTCTTTCAGCATTCCGCTTTCGTACGAGATCACGTCTGCTCCATCCCGTGCCCCACCTCGGGAACTCCTTTCTCTGTAATTTCTGACTCACATTATTCGTATGTTGGTAGCGGCCTCTTTTTTCGAAAGGTTGAAGAGCCTGCTTCTCATGTAGGCATTTATCTGATCCTGCAGCTTTTCCTGTGCTGATCAGAATGATGCTACTGAGACTCTGAATCAAGATGATTAAAATATCAGGTTATAGGCCTGATTTAGCTAGATAGGAGAATCTAAATATGGAACAACAATTATTACGCGTCGGCGAAGCTGCACGGGAGTTAAACGTCAGTCGATGGACCATTTATCGTTGGGTCGAAGAAGACCGGCTCAAAGCCACGAAAATTGGCAAAGGCAGCTTGCGAATTTTCCGTGGCTCCATCGAGGCGCTAGTTGAGCAAAATAGAAAATATAGTTGGGACCTTGCCTTACCCAAAGCTTAATAGCTGCTTAGCGTTACAAGCTGCGGGAAAATTGAAGCCCTTACACATAAACATTAGTTTATGAAACGACTTTTTTATGAGAATTCCCCTCGACACAGATACATCTAACAGATTTATCACTCTTAGCCTACTCAGCTTCCTTGAACCACAAAAAAGGGGCCAGTCCAAAAGGACTGAGCCCCTTAATAATTGCTGGCGAAACTAGCTCGAGTATAGTCTTGCAATAGTTACGACATTGTCTGGATTACTCTTCCTCGTCATGATGATCGTCATCACTCGCAGCGGTGAGTAGGTTGACCGTGACGGTATTCCCATTGTCTACACCAAAATGCACCTTCTTTTTGCCAGAATTGACTAAGGCAATATCTGTAATATTTACCTCTTGTCCCGACTCGACAAGTAGATCATTTTTGATCGCATCCGCATCAAGATCCGCATGGTACACACAATCTCGATCTGGATTAGATATATCTTCAATAAACTCCAGTTCAACTGCAACAAGTGCAGAGCCAGATTCACTTGCAGACCCAACGAGTATTTGAAGCGGTGTCTCCCCATTACTGTTACACGGCACTTTCATCGCCACATGTCCGCCTACAACCTGAAGCGGCGTGACATCTTCTAACAGCATGAAATCTCTAGCCCGCAAAGCTTGCTTTAAGACAATTGTCCCTGTTGTTTGAAATGCTGCATCTACGGGCTCATGCGCCCCATCAGCCCACACCGTCGGAGCAGCCAACATTCCTAAGGCAAGTACAACCATGGCACCTAAAGGATCTACAACTTTTTTTCTCCCGTTCTCTATCATCGCGTTACCTCCCAGGTCCCTCCACAAAATTAGAATGGTTCAATTTGACTTCTGTCGTAATAGCTTCGATAAATCATAGAACCTAGATGAAGAACCATTCTAATGTGAGTACCCCCACACACTCTTTAAACAGAAAAAGAGTGAGTTAGTCCAAATAAAGTAAAATGGCTCTACGGTTGACTCCGGTTGAAGGACTTGTGACTATTCAAGTGTGGGGCGCCCAACGTATCCGAAGGACATGCGGGAATTTCGTCAACGCTTCACTACACGGCAGGCTTGTCTTGAATATTTGGTGCAGAGTCGCTGGCCCGATGGGTTTGTTTGTCCCAAGTGCAGGGGGAAGTCGGCCTGGCTCAACTCCAAGCGCTACGTGTTCGAGTGTCGGGCGTGTGGGCGTCAGACTTCGCCGATGGCCGGCACACTCATGCACCGTTCTCACGTGCCCGTCCAGGAGTGGTTCTGGGCTGCGTATCTTGTGACGACTCATACGCCAGGAATCAGTGCCGTTCAGCTTGCACGCCAGCTTGGCCTTTCGAGTGCCACCACAGCTTGGCATATGCTGCATCGGTTGCGTCAAGGAATGGTCAACACAAACCGAAGCCAGCTCTCCGGCTTGATTGAGGCCGATGAGGCAATCCTCGGCGGCTCAGCCAAAGGCAGGCCAGGTCGGGGAGCGACGACAGCCAAGCACAAGAGCTTGATAATCGGGGCCGTGGAGGTTCTCCCCTATACCGACAAAAAAGGGAAACGATCTGAACGGACAGGTCGATTGCGTCTTTCAATCCTGAAGGATGCAGGCGAGCTCAGCATTCGTGGGTTTTTGAGGGCAAATATTGAGGCCAACTCCACACTCCGAACGGATGGGTGGCGCGGGTATTCTGATGCAGCGTTGGTCGGGTACAAGCATCGTGTGCGAATGGTTCGCACCCCGGAGCGAGCGCACAAAGTGGCGCCCCATATCCACCGGGTCTTCAGTAATCTCAAAACGTGGCTCATTGGCACGCATCATGGAGTGGAGCCAAAGTATCTCCAGAGCTATCTTGATGAGTTTGTGTTCCGCTTCAACCGCCGCAAAACGCCGATGGCCGCGTTGCAGACCCTCCTTGGAATCTCAGCGAATAAAGCGCCATTAACTCTTGACGAGCTAGTCCACCGGAGTCAACCATAGAGCCATCAAAAGTAAATATAAAAGCCTTTCAATTTATCTTGTTGTGCTAGCTGGGAAGCTTGTCTACGCATGCTTTCCAACGTATGCTCATGCATGTAACACATTCTCGAAAGAAAAAATACTCCAAATCCTCAGCACAGAAATAGCATGAGATGTTCTCTCTTAGTCCCCGATGAACCTACTCATTTTTCTTCTAATGGAGGCAACGGTTAGTTCGCTGGCCAAAACCCGTTAATAGGCAGATAGTGGTCAATTTCATGAGATGCTGGAGTCACAGCAAGATGGATGCCTCCTGAAGGACAGTTTGCCGGAAATGGATTATTTTCTTGATCCCGAACAACGGTCAACTGAGGCCAGAAGCCAGGAGGGCTTTGAACCACAACTGCAGGATCATCGAATTGTGGCGTCAAGTGGCCGATCCAAATATCCGCTCGATTGTCCTTCTTCTTGGAATGGGTGCAATAATTTGCGATGGCGATATTCACTTGCAGAGATCCTATACACGAATTTTCATTGAAGGAAGGGAAGGCTGCATCAAATGGGATATGACCGATATTGTTATGTTGCAACTTTCCGTGTTCGTAATGAATAGCTCGTATTCCGAAACTTTGCCCATTTCCCACGTTATTGATTGATCCTTCTTGTACACGAATTTTTTCAAAGACATCGTCGTCTTGGACTGGTTTAACTGAAATCGAGGCACCAGTGATATGGGTTTGCAGATCCACCTCCTCACCAGTACTCTTGTTGGTAGCCACAGAGTCCTGCCCATTAGGAAAAACAACTCCCATGGCTTTGACTGTTTGATCATTACACCCATGAGAGATACGAATATGGTTGAGGACCCCACCACTCCCTTCAATATCATCTCTTGAGTTATATTTTACTGGGTTATTTTTTTTCAGAATGGTGGTGTGAGGATTAGCCCATGCCTGGCTACTCAAGCCAAGGCCAATGAAACACATCCCTCCCAACAACACCGATTGTACTCCAATCATCCCGGAAAAGTTCTGGGGTCTTAACTTCATGATTCCCTCCTGTTTACTTAATAAAGATAAGAATAATGGCCGTCCTACATATTTCTTTTCTTGAGTCAGAAATATACGAATCAGAAAGAGCTTTTTCTACTGAACGATCTATATCGATACTCATCGTTACTACATATCCACAAAATCCGACAAAAAATCTGCGAGAGAATTATCGTACAAATGGCATGATCAGGGGGAAGACAACAGCACATGTAATAATGACAGTGTAGGTATCTCTCGCGAAAAGAAAAACAGAGGAAATATTTGAAAACTTCCGAACCTTCCGAGAAAGTGTTGCATTGATAGGCATCCATCCGTAGATCCTGTCGAAGGTAATGCCCTATCATTTTTATTGTGGATTTATGTAGGCAATCTAGCCTTTTTTTGTAATTGCTCCATGCATTTTCTAAAAATACAGACAGTCATCCGTCAATTGCTTGCACTCAGCAGTTGCATAGGCTTGCTCTGTGTCAGTACCGTATTCACCTATTCACTCCTGTCGTCGACTGAACAGCCCTTACATGACCATCACTCTCACGCTCAACCCTCTTGTAGTTGGGTCTGCCAGGCCGCCACAAGCATTCATGCCAGTACAGTCTCCCTGAACACGATCTCACAAACACTGACAACACTTAATCTTCCTCAACCGAAGCTCTTCAATTTCGCCTTCATTGATGAACCCAGTTCTCGCGCCCCTCCTTCCTCATTTACCTAAGTATCCTGTTTCAACCCTGTAGATGCTGAGAGCCTTTTGCCAAATGAAGCCATTTGGCTGGCTGCTCTGATTAGCCTTATCCAAACATTTTGAGATTCCTGCCTTGCCTGTTTCAGAAAGAAACGGTGACGGCACGTATTTGGGGAAGGAGCTCGCTATGGCGAAGAATTTGGCAAGGTGGAGAACGACAATCAAGATGGTAAAAAGTGGACTTGGAGGAATGATGCTCGCAGGGATGCTGGTGCAACCCGTCCAGGCGAAAGAAGTGTTTCGTCTCACTCTGGATTCACGACCATTTAGTCCAGGCCTGTGCAAAAAACAATATAAGAAAAGGAACATAAGAATTAAAGTAGCTCAACATCGTGATCTTGTGATTCAACAAATCCCTGGGCAATACATCCCCGAAAATGCTCGCGAGGCACGCAGTAAAGACTACACATATTTCATCACATTGAATGACCTCTCAAATGGAGCTCTCCTTCATGGGGCGATTGCATTTCGGAACGATCGAGCCATCATTTTTACAGAGAAAAGGCCAACAGGTATGTCTCGACGGGCCTTTGTTTCCTCATTTCCCTCGAGCCAACAACCGATCGCCATTCAAACCCTGAATACCTTTCTACGACTTCAACCCATCATCTATGCGGCTATTGATACATGCCGACCCTATCCACCATCGGTAACCTATGGGACCGATGATGAAGTTGACCGGATTGAAGCCGGAAGATCAGCCTATCGCACCATGGTTGAAGCCTACAACAAAAACCCTTCGCCTCAACAGCCGCTCTTTATTCACGAAACCGGTATGTCCGATGGGTTTTTTAATCCAGAGGTAGGACGACAGAGAGCCGTCAGTTATCAAGCGTTAAATCCTTTGAGCTTTTATGTGCCACCGGGAAATGACAGCTCAAACTAGCAACATATATTGTGATTTTTCCAAGGCGAGTTCTTCCTCCTGGTCTTGGATACAACAGGGTGAAGGCATTTGGACCGACCTCCTTGGCCTTCGCCCTGTTATTTTTCAATATCTAAATTTTAAAGATTCTCGACTCCAAGGCATATGTCTTGCTGTTGGAAACCCCTTCCTAACAAGTATTTACATCCAATTTTCTCTACCACTTCCTTCTTGTTAATCTAACCCCTATTCATTTGAGGTCCTTTCACCTCAACCTGAGGCCTATATGCGCATGGTATGTAAATTATTTCATATTCCAAAATATATTCTTATTGTCGTCATACTTTTTTCATTTTTTGTTAGCAACTCACCTCGGCCGGGACTCAGCCATCCAGCTGGAGAGTTTTATCGCAAAGCCATCCAGGCTATTCTTGACCAACGCCTTCAACCGGCTGAATCGTTGCTCCAGCAGGCTATTGCTGAATTCCCAGCTTATGCGAAAGCCCATCACCTGCTAGGAATGGTGCGTTATCAGCTGACACAGGATCCCAACACCGCCATTCCTGCACTCAAACAGGCCATCAACTTCAATCCAAATTTTGCCCAAGCCCATTATGATCTAGGCTTACTGCTTTTGAAGCAAAAAAAAATGGAAGAGGCCCAACAGGCTATCCAACAAACCTTGACCCTCTACCCAAAATTTTGGGAAGCCCGACTCACGTTGGCGAAAATCTTTGACCAAACTGGATCGACCGACAAGGCCATTCAAGAATATGAAACCGTTCTCACACAAGAACCCTTGGCCTCGGAAGCCCTGTTTCATTTGGCCTATCATCTGATGCAAAAAAATCAACATGATCGTGCTCAAGATCTGCTTACCCATCTGACAACACACGATTCGGGACATACTGAGGGCTGGTACTTACTCGGCCATCTTTCCGAACAGAACCAACAAACCGATCAAGCCGTAGAAGCTTACCAACACGCCTTGAAGAACGACCCGGCACATACTGAAGCTCATTACAACCTGGGATTTCTCTATCAACAACAGAACCAACCACAACAAGCTATTGAACATTTTCAGCGGGTGGTCCAATTAATACCCACAGATGCAGAAGCCTATTTTAATTTGGGTCTCCTCTTCGTCTCAGAAAAGCAATTCGATCAGGCAGAGAAAGCCTATCAGAAAGGTATAGGGTTACAGCCAGAATCCATTGAGGGCCAATTCAACCTTGGAACTTTTTATGAATTTCACAAAGAAGACCTTCAAAAAGCCAAACACCATTATCAAAAATATTTAGACCTAGGCGGCACCGACAGAAGGATTCAGAAAATCATGAAATAGGATTCTCGGCATTATTCCTCTAATGACATCCAAATCCCACCCTTTTCCTTCAGCTCCTTCATGGCAGAAAGAATCGATTTTGAGTCAGTTGAATCTACTCGAAATCCATGTGATTGTTCCGCGCATGTAAACGGTTCTACAATTTCTTGTTGGAGTTTCATCACTTCTACGGTTGCATCTGAGGCATCGTGCCCTTCACGAGACCGCCGCTTGATCCTCTCCTCTAAGACCTCCTTTGGAGCAAAAACATCTAGAATAATAAAAGGGCATGCTTGCTCATTTGCGACGCTTATAAAGGATTCTCGCTGACATTGTTTGAGAAAAGCCGCATCAATGACGACAAAAAATCTAGCTTGGAGCAATAGAGATGCTAACTCCCGCAAGTAATTGTACGTCCATTCCGTCATGTCAGAATGGTAAAGACCAACTTGGTAGGAAACCTGGCTCTTAAGGTTCAATTTCCTAGAAAACAACCGTTTTCGCTCAACATCGGACCGTATGCGTATGGCACCTATGGCTTTAACGATTTCTGTGGACATCGTCGTTTTGCCTGTCCCCGAGACCCCATGCATCAAGATGAGCGCTGATGAAGCACTTGCAATAAACCCATGGGCTAATTCTATGTACCCGGTCACATCGCATTTGGTGCGCTCTCCTTCCATACCGCTTTCTGCCAACTGCGTCAGGCGTAATCCAGCCACCTTTGCCCGGACCAATGCTCGATAGACTTTGTAAAACCGTAAAAGGACAAGTCCCTCGTAATCTCCCGTCACTTCTAGATATCGATTCAAGAACACAGAGGCCCAATCTTTATGCCCATACTTCTCGAGATCCATTACCAAAAATGCGATCTCACTCATCACATCAATCCAACGAAGACGAGACTCAAATTCCAAAGCGTCAAATACACAAACGTTTCCTTCAAACATGGCAATATTTCCTAAATGCAGATCCCCATGGCATTCTCGAACAAAGCCAGTGTTTTTCCGATGAAGAAATACGTCAGACAAATTCTGCCATTCGGTTTGCAACCATACAGTGACCGCAGACAAATATTGCTGAGTGGTTTGGGTGAGATTCTGGCAGGGTATTTCCTCAAGGCACTCTTTCATAGGTTGCCAAACTCTCTCTGGATGCCCGTAGATAGAGCCCTCTTCAGCCCGTTCAATGTGGGCATGAAATGTCGCAATTTCCTCAGCTAATTGTGCCACACAAACTTCGGCATTATTCTCGTTATCCAGAATGTCATGAATCTCTTGGTCTGCAGAGAATTGCTTCATTTTGACCGCAAATTCAAAAGGACTCCCTTCGCCATCCATGCATGGATTTTTTGGAGTGCCCGTGACGGGAACCACTCCTAAGTACACTTCGGGTGCCAACCGACAATTCAATCGCATTTCCTCTTCACAGAACCACCGACGTTGCTCCAAAGTTGAAAAATCCACAAAGGAATATTTGACCGGCTTTTTAATTTTATAGGCAAAACGACCCGTTAAAATAACCCAGGATATATGGGTTTCAATTAACGTAATCTTATCGACAGGGTGGGGATAACATTCTGGATTATTCAACCTATGTATCCAGCTAGCTGATGTCTCTTTCATCACAATCACCCCTTAGAACCCAATCGCCTAACTTGAAAACCCTTAGGACAAGCGGTTTCTCTATTCAATCCTAGATTGAATCTAATCCTTTCGACTAGCCCTCATCCGTTCATCACCCATTTCCCTATCCAACTTGTAACGAAAATCTCTGACCAGGTACACTACGTTATACAGGCTCTTCATGCTACGACGAATCAAATGGCTATTCTTTTTATTCATGCTCTTTTTGGTTGGAGGGGTTCTGGTGGCTTTGTGGTTTCTCCCTGGTAGCTTTACTGCCAAAGGCACTCCACCTGAATGGGAAATCAAAATTGCCCGGTTCATTAGACATATGGCAACACCTAGTCGCTTTTTGAAGATGCCGAATCCAATTCCATCTTCTCCCGAGATCTTAGCAGAAGCCCGGCATCACTTTGCTGACCATTGTGCAACCTGCCATGCAAATAATGGGAGCGGGAAAACGGACATGGGACCAAACTTTTACCCTCCAGTTCCTGATCTGCGAGATCCAGCGATCCAATCAATGCAGGATGGAGAACTTTTTTATTTCATTCATTTTGGGATTCGCTTTACCGGTATGCCCGCTTGGGGAACAGGGCTCCCCGAAGACGATCAGGAAAGCTGGAAGCTAGTTAGGTTTATTCGGCATCTTCCGAACATTACACCGGAAGAAATTATTGAGATGAAACAACAAAATCCCAAGACTCGTGCTGAACGCGAGCAAGAAGATATGGCTAACCAATTTTTATCAGGAGAAGACGTAGCACCCCTTACGCATCATCATTGAAACAACTCTCACAGGAGTATTCTTATGAAATCTTTCTGTAACCTGTTATTTCTTACGTCATTACTTATTCTTCCAACCTCGGTCTGGGGGCACGGAGATGCTGCTCATATCATGGGGACAGTCATTGCGATGGAATCCGACTATCTCGTCGTTTCAACGCCTAAAGGGGAAGAAGTGTCGTTGGCATTTCAACCTCAAACTGTTTTCCAAGAAAAGGGCATTCATAAGAAAGATGCCCGTCCGAAAATTGGTGATCGCTTGTTTGCTGAAGTCACAAAAAAAGGACTGCCTGAACATCGAGACTGGGTGGCTACCGAAATTACCTTTGCAACACCCAAGAAAAAACCCTAAGCGACCCGGCAGTGGTTTCCATAAGGCTTACGCAATGAATGATCTTACAACAATAGGCAGACAACTCGTCTCGGTTTTCTTGAAATTCACGATGGGAATGTGCACTCTGATTTACTTCGCTGGTTGCGTCCAACCATACAAAGCCACGCTTTCACCTGACCTGGCGAGTCAAATTCAGGAATCCTTGACATTTCCTGAGATCAAGGCCTCTCCGACCGACCATACTGGAAAATTGGTCGTGCTCGGCGGACAAATCCTTTCAGCTAAACGCCTCTCTAATACAACAGAACTGGTCATTCTTCAACTTCCACTTGTCGGGCAACGTGAGCCCACCACTGAATTAACCCGCTCACAAGGGCGATATATCGCATATCAAGACACGTTTTTAGATCCAGCCACTGTCCCTGCAGGGACCAGGATCACACTTGTTGGAGAACTGTCAGGGGCAGTCACTCAAAAATTAGATGAGACCGATTATTCGTATCCCACCGTTCTGGTCAAACAATTCAAAATTTGGCCCACTCATTCTTCTAATTATCCTCGCTATGTCCATCCCTATCCCTTTTGGGGACCTTATTACCCCTATGCCTATCCGTTTTGGGGCCCACGAGGGCGTTTCTATCGGTACGATCCTTATTGGTACTGGTAGACAATTCTACCGCAAGGAAGATGCTTGACGTTCAAAGCATGACCTTCAACCAACCGGGGAAAATGACTTGGGGCTGAAATAGATTATAGGAGGGTTGGAATTTATAAAAATCCCCTGTAATGAGTAGACTCCCCCAAAAAAACTAAGGGACAATAAACACGTCAGAAACCAATTCAAAAATTGTGCGGAACTCGCTTATAAATGTTGAAGAGCTAAATCCTCATCCGATTGAACATCGGATCCCTGCGTATGCTCATCCATAGACTCATCGTCTAGATCTAGGTCGTCAAATGAATCTTCAAGCCACATTTCATCTGGGGTGTCCATGAGTATCGCTTCTATTTCTTCTAATTCTTGAATCTCGGTTTGATATGTCTGGGCAACGACTTCAGTTGTCTCCTCGAATTCACCATTTCCCCCGATTTCTGTGGCACTCTCCTGTTCAGACAAATCCTCAGTTAATAAATCTTGTTCAGGCTCGGAAGGAAGCGCTTCATATATGGTAGCTTCTTGAATGGCTTCTTCAACATCCTCAGCAGGGTCCACTCCATCAAACCCTACAGGCACCACATAACTTGTGCTCGAAAAGTCAGCGACTAATCCGATGGTATCATCTCCTCCATTGAGGAGGAGTACAATATCTGTACCAGGATTTTCCCATTCGGCCACCATCACCAAATGCCCACGCTTTACGGCTTGTCCCCAAAGACTTTTGTCATATTGGTAGAGTTCATCTAACCAAATTTCTTCAACGGATGCAGGTGAACCATAACTTTCACTAATCCAATTCTTCACGGTGTGGAAATCATCCACATAGCCCACGGCATCTTCATGCTTCGGTTCAAACACATATTTTGCCTGACCCAGATGTCCTTGGTAAAAGGCATACGTTAACGCCGCGTCAATACCTTCAATTTGGGTATGATATGCTACCCGCTTCTCATAATCAGCCAAGACAGGTCGCTGCAATTCCCACGTAGGCGTGACAGGTTCATTTTCTTTCACTTCTTGAACCGTCATACCCCAATCTGTGCTTCGCCGCTCAAAGGTCTTTGGCTGGGAAGGCATCACCGTTTTTTGCATAATGGAGGGCTCTGGCTTATGCTGCGTCGGTGCCATCAGCAAATTCCCATTTGAGTCACGATGTCGAGTGAAATGCAAATACTCAGAAGAGTTAGCTGCATAACCAGTGGTGAACAACGACACACCCAGCATCATCACTGTGCTCATCAAGAAAAAATGTGTTTTCATAACCATCCTCTTTTTCCTCATAGTTTCTAATCGCCTCAAATGTTCAGCATGCACAAATGCATTAACAGAAGAAAAGCCACAACTCTCCTTCACATCATTCTGTATACAATACTGTCGGTTATTGCGATGAGAACTTTAGAGGAAGGAAGAAAATTCTTTAATAAGAAGAGATGAGAAATTTGGGTTCCTAGGTTTCGATACGATAGACACAGACTATCTCATCCATACTAACCCCACAGATGGGCAAATATGGCCTAGACGATCTCTTTTCGCTCAAGGTGCTCAGATATTGCTCCATACTAGAGACTGTTGATTAATGATGATATCAAGGACCACATCTAGTCCCTACGACTTAACATGTCAGAGGCCTGGATCTGTTCAAAAAAGTCAGTTCGGCAAGGCCACAGCCATTTTTCCGCGCGGAGCGTCCTGGCATGACGTGAGCACGGAAAAATGGCGAGAACGCCGCTGGCGGTTTTTTTTCAACAGACCCTACTATGATCATGAAGGCCATCCGTTCCAGACTCACCTTAATCGGCAACACGTCCAAGGAGCCGACTCAAAAAATAGTTCCAGAAATGCACATCTGTTTGAAGTGCACCAAAAGCATCAAACGTCAGAACGTGTCCAACTTTCCTGAGCCCCATCTTTCGAGTCGGCACTTAAGTTACCACATCATTATTATTCACGAAACGGAACATTCGGTTTTTAAAATCTAAATCAAAATTTCGAGCAAATGATTTTCCACCCACATGCGGTTGGCTAAATGTATAGAGCCCATGGACCGGCGTAGTTTCTTCCCCCGAGGCCATTCTCAACCGTGACTAGCGACGGAACTATTCTTTAGGAGGATTAATAAATCTAGAAATTTTTGAAGACGATTGCCAGGGAGAAGATTTGACAAAAATAATGGAATGAAATCCAAAATCACCAGACATGGGCTTTAACACCAGGCCAGATTCCCACTCCATCCGGCTCCACCACCGGAAAGAGGTCGATCAAGAATTTCGCCCCAATGTTCTCGAAGGTTTGTAAATATCTGTAGATAGCCAGCATAGGTGTTAGGTTTGCGTATATAACCATTCACTCCTAGCCCTGCTGTTTCAATAATATCTTTGGGAGCTCTGGAAGTTGTTAAAACAATAATGGGAATACAAGCAAGACTAGAGTCAGATTTGATTTCTTCCAAAACTTCCGCACCCGACAAACACGGCATATTCAAATCCAACAAAATCACACTGGGGCGTGGTGCGACCTCCGGAGACACAAAGGCCCCCTGGCGATATAAATAATCTAAGAGCTCTGTACCAGTTGTTACTACTCGCAAACGATCTCCGACCGGAGACTCTGTCCAGGCTTCCCGAATGATTTCACAATCATCCGGATTGTCTTCAGCTAACAAAATTGTTTGAATTGGAGGGTACACCATAATTTTTCTACCCGGGACAATCACATCGCATGAAAGGTCTTAAAACCCTATCCCGCTTAAGCGCAAGGAACACAGATGACGATCATCTTCTTTCTTATCGGTAGAGATACTGAAAACCTTTGACTTGGGGAACCAGAAGGGCTCCTGCTAGGCTGGGACAGGAAGTTGTTTCCATAATTGGTGAGGCGCTGGAGATTCCTTCAAATCTTCTGGCCATAGCTTCCCCTGCCGAATATGCCACCATTGTAACAAGGCATCCCACCCACTCACACGAATCATCGCTGAGTCATGCACTTGGCGATTCCAAGGCTGATCCATAACAAACACCCGTGCTCCCACTTCTTGATAATTTTGAAGATGTTCAGGATGATCATCGATCGCCACAGTAATCGTTTCAGGGATCTCCGTTTTTTCCTCAGTATGATACAGCGCATCGAAGGGAAGTTTGTGCGCCCTCAACCATTGCAATGTTTGAGGCCGTGAATAGGGACGCCGTGCGGTGACAATAATAATGCGACAGGTTCGATGGATGATATCCAACGCATATTTGGCCCCAGGATATAAAGGTAATTGTGGAATAGATTCTTCGTGAAAGCGAGAGAAAATTTCCTCTATAACTCCACGTTCATATTCACTGGAATCCAATCCTCCTGCGCTGCCATATCGACCAATTGGCCATGAAGACTGTGTAATCTCTTGGAACAGGCGCTGAACTTCTGGTTCTGCTCTCCCTAAGACATTATCAATATCAACTGCGAAACAAGGTCGTGCCTCGGCACTCATGACCGACCTTTTCTCCAATCAAACACAATAGACATGAGAAAGAAAAACGGATTTCGTAGCATGTTCACTCATTTCTTTTCACCCTAGAAATTTGCAAAGATGAGAATCAAAGCCTCCACCAAAATTTTTCAGAAGAAGGCCACAATACCCAAATAAAGAAACTATGGAATACATAGAGGACTCAATCTAACACAGGCCGTTATAGAAAGAGAAAGGACCCCTTACGGGGTTAACCCTGCAGTGAGAGACGATTTCTTGATGCGTCTAAGCAACGGTCTATTGGTCAAGGCCAAGTAGGCTTGGCTGATGGAACCGACATGTCTAACTTCCATGAGGAAAGGAGTTTGCCAATCGCCGTCGGCAACATCAGATTCTTCAGGAATTAAAACTTTGCGGAAATGTTGCTCATGCGCAGCCAAGATTTTCAATGGCACTCCACCTACCGTTCCCACATGCCCATCCGCCGTCACAGTACCAGTCAACACCGTCTCTTCATCAACTGGTTCATTTTTGGCAAGCGCCACAATCGTCAAAGCGGCCATGGCTGATAAGCTTTCTCCATAGAGGGTCACACCCGGGTAGGGCAACTGGAATCGGATGGTCCAAGAGTCCGGGTTCAAGTCCGCCGCCTCCACGACTCGATGCAAAGCTTGAATCACTGACTGTTGAGCATACGGAGAAAACCGGCCAGGTGTTGTCTGAAATTGGACATCAAGTCCTTCATGATCATCCCGTTGTAGAAATTCCAGTTGAATTTCCGCCACAATCCCAATCGGCTCAGACTCTTCATCCATCGTAGTTCCAAGAATGGGGATTGTGGTCCGAATAGACTTTAACGGAAAAACGGTAGCTGCGGCAGCTTCAGCATTCGATGAAACACTGAGAGAAATAACCCCGAATATACTGACACAGAGAATAATTGGGAGGAAGAAGAGCGGACCAGGTGAAAAGGAATATCGGTTATGCGGATTCTTGGAATCTAAAACCCAGGGGAAGCATGTCCAAAACGATGTCGGGAATCCAATCATCGCAGTCCTCCTCAATGACTTCAGCATCCATTTCGGTTTTCAAAAATGGAAACTTAAGTTTGAGTAAGGATGGATTCCCTCACTTCTCAAGACACATCACAAACTACCTAGTCTTCTTACATGTCATTACACCTTTCCATAATAAATCCAGCGAAAGAAAGACTTGCGCCTTTCGCAAAAAAGGTTTACCAAAACCTATCAATAAGGGATATATTCGCTCTAACACTCATGACAAGGACATAAAGAACAGAAATGAAAAAGCCGATAAACCCATTGAGTTGAAACCATGGAAAATCATGACTTTTCCGGTTCAGTATAAGTAACCAAAACCCACTCGTCTAACGATCTATCTATGGCAAAAAAACAAATCCCAATATCTTCAGCAACAGTGGGCATGTATCTCTGTGGAATAGACTGTTCCTGGCTAGATACACCATTTCTCCGGCATCGTTTTCTCATTCGCTCAACCTCCGACATTGCAAAATTACGTCAATGTGGAATTAACGAAATTACGATAGATACTAACCGCGGAGTTGATGCCAGCATTCCTTTAGACACCGAATCACCTGACGAAACAGTAGACACGTCCCCTCCAAGTCTGGCTCAAGAACGGCACAAAAATATCATCATTCCTGAAGTTGAACGAATAGAGAATCTCCCAAAAGAGACGGCAGGAAAATCCTTAGGAGGAGAACTCTGCGAGATTAAAGAAAACCATCAACATATCCTAGAAGGCGTCCAGGACATCCTCGAGACTCTCTCAAAAACTGGAGGCATTGCCGTGGAGCAGGTGAATGACGTCACCGAATCCATCATGGCTGACACTCTTGACCATGAAGAAGCGGCAATCTCCCTTATTCGCACAAGGGATTTTTCACCAGCCCTATACGATCATGCCCTAGCGGTAAGTACTTTAGCCGTATTGTTGGGACGAGCCATCCAATTGGAAGAGTCTGCATGCAAAGACCTGGCGATTGCTGGCCTCCTACACGATGCGGGGCTTGTCAATATACCTCAATTACTCAATAAGCCATTCCAACAATTATCTGAAGCTGACTTGAAAATCTACCAATCCCATTCATCGCATGGGTTAGACGTATTAATGAAAGATTCGTCTCTTTCAGCAAATGTCCAGCAATTAATTCGAGAGCACCATGTGGCATTAGATGGATCTGGCTATCCTGGTGATATTGATCCGGCCACAGTGCAACCTGCGAGTCGGATTCTTCGTCTGGTGGATGAATATGATGAACTCTTAAGCGGCCAACAAAATGGAAAACCACAGACAGTCCGTAGTGCGTTACAAAAATTGTACCAACAAGCCAAGAAGGGTTTGATTGATGAGGACTTGACCACGAAATTTATCAACCTCATCGGAATTTATCCCACCTATAGTTTCGTGGAGCTCAGCACTGGTGAGCGAGGCATCGTCACAGCCAACTCCAAAGAAAACCTTCTCCATCCCACCATTTTGCTCATTCAGGATTCAGCCCATCAACCCCTACCTGAGCCCATACCCTTTAATTTCTCGGTATTGGAAACCGATAGTGCAAACCCGGAAATTACGAAGATCTTAACTCCTGAAGAAATAGGCATTCCCATCGATTCCGTCCTCGAAGACTGGGTTACCCTATAATCAACTCGCAAACACCTCCCATTCCAGTCACATATTCAAAGCACAGCTCTAGATTACCTATACCTCTTTAGGCAAAACTTGCAATGACATTTCAGGTAACCGACAAGAAACGGCAACATTAGAGAAGAATGGAATAGTATTTCCTCAATGCGCAAGGTTCGCACAGAGAGACCGATAAACAAAGAGAAAAATTTTGCTGGGACTAACCAGGAAACTGTAAGGTCTTGTCATGAGACAGAAATTTCAAAAATCATCAACTCACCTCTGGTGCCTCTACGGCTTTACAGGCATTGTTTTGATGGGTGGGGTACTATTCGAGAATAACCTGGGGCACACTCTTGTTTCTCTGCCGGTGAATTCTACCCTACAGATCTATCAACAAAACCACCCTACCCGGCTCCCAAAAACAGCTCGCATGAGTCCATTTCATCTTGTCAAAGCCAAGGATACACAACATCTTACCCAGTCAACGTTTTCTGGCACATCAACACAGAACCCAGCCCGCAACCTAGAGAAGAAAAGGATAGGTCTCGCCATATTGTTTTTAGGAATGGTAGCGGAAAAAAGCTAGGTCTTCTGAAGCATTCGGACTGTGCGAAGACGGTTTAACGCAGCGGCAAATTCAAAGATTCGAGGTCTCGCAAAATTTCCAGGATGATGCTCAGACACCGCAAACGGAGAAAGGACATCAAGACCTTTCTCATCAAACAGTTGCTCTAGAGCTTCAGCAACATCCTTTACCGTTACCATCTCATTCATCAAACGTGTTGTGGCTAAATGTAGAGCCTGTCCAATCGCACGAGTTTGACTCACATCAACCAGTTGCTCCACACCAAGCAAGTCAATGGTCTCCTGACCAAAAACCAACTCATTATTGGATCTGGCTGATATCTTTGCCTTGTGTCGGCCCTTTGCCGCACTGACTGAATTCTTTAGAGGCATTCTTGGCTTGATAGGCGACAATAACTCACAGACTTCTCGCTCACGACCGGACGGAATTCGTAAGGCCACCTCACGAGCATCTGCGGTGACATTAACAGGAGAAAATTCATTCATCATAATCACAGTATCTGCCACATCAAAATAATCCCCACACCCACCCATCACCAAAACCGTAGAGACACCAAAGGTGTCAGACAGCTCTCGCACTCGATCAAGAAATGGGGTAATAGGTTCTTGGGATTTTTTGACCAAGGCCTGCATTCGTGCATCCCGTACCATAAAATTCGTAGCACTCGTATCCTCATCAAGTAACAACACGCTTGCCCCAACTTCCAGCGCTTCCGAAATGCCGGCCGCCTGGCTTGTACTTCCACTTGCATTTTCAGTAGAAAAGGCCTCTGTGTTCCCCCTTTTCGGAAGGTGTTGAATATAGCCACTAATATCAACTTGCTCAACGCGTCTCCCATCTTCAGCTTGAATTTTTACGGCATCGGGAGAGGTTACGACCCACTCACGGCCATCAGACGGAATATGTGGATAAACCCCGCGCTGCAGCGCTTGGAGTAAGGTAGATTTTCCGTGGTAACCACCCCCAACAATCAGGGTGACACCCTGGGGAATCCCCAAACCTCTGACCGTGCCAACCTCGGCAGACAAATCTCCAGGAATATGAGGCACTTGGAATGAGACCGCCAGCGAATCAGGAGTGGAAAAGGTGGTAACTTGAGAAGAGAGTGGATAATCAGAATTCCCACTGGCCCGAGGCAACCTCGCTCCATCGGCCACAAACGCAACCAGTCCCTTCTCAGTTAATTGAGATTGAATGGCATAAAAATTTTCTATCTGATTTACATGTATTCGACAGGTTTTCTCATCAAGCCGTTTCCAATACAACGCCTGATTCACGATAGCAGGAAGTTCTTGACACAACATCTCGATAGCTTGTTGCCCTAGAATTGTCCGCCCGCGTGCTGGAAGGCCAATCTCAAGACGGGCTTCTACCCAATCCTTGCATACAATAACCGCCGTTCTCTCCAGAACTTCTTGCCCGCCAGAATCTATGGCCATCATCCCACTTTTTCCAATTCCACGGCTTCCACGTACAACTTTTTGTATCGCCGAAGATACAGAACGAGCCAAGAAATCACGAAAGGCCACAGCGCGAACTTTATTGACCCATAAATCCTGAGGAAAACCAGACACCACATTCATAATGCGAATCCGAATTTTGGAGGACTCCGCAAATGGATCCCCCTGGACATGATCCACAAACAACGTAAACGTCTCAAAATCATACGCACCTTCCAACCTTTTATATGCTTTATAGCCACGCCCATCGAGTTCAAGAAGTCGTTCGCGAAGATCAGCTTGTCTCTGCATCATTTCGAAATCCTCAAATTATTCAGATCGCTTGCTTGTTCACCACACCATAGCAAACCACACACCTCTATCGTACCGGCCCACATACACAACAACAATTTTTTCGAGGCTCACCAACTTTCTCAATTTCACCATATTTGAAAAATCTCTTACCTTACACTCCAATAAGTAAGAACTCCTATTAAACGTTTTTCCGATGAATATTGAGGCAGTATTAACCCCATAACCTGGCATTGAAGGCCAAGAACTAAATAACAGCAGAAAACAAACAAAAAAATTACACGTAACCAAAAATTCTGCGAAACCCCAAGCAAGCAAGTTTTTCATGAAGTTTCCGATACCTACATGAGCCAACCAAGATGAAGCATAATTGTAATTCGAAACACATACGGAGATTTCCCGCAATGACACCTCTTCCTATCAAAAAAATTAAGAGTTTTGTCCACAACCAACGCGGAACTTACCTCATTTTTTCTGCGCTCGTCGTGTTCATTCTCTTTGGTTTTGCCACCTTTGGAATTGAAGTCGGGCGTTGGTACGCTATTCAAAGTGAAATGGGAAAAGCCATTGATGGAGCCGCCTTTGCAGGTGCAAAAAATGTTTCCAACCCTGCGTTTGGGAATCAAGCTGATCTTAGAGAGTTTGTCAGACAAGTTGCCGCAGCAAATTTCCCGGATGGGCTCTTAGGAACAGATACACCCACGTTCAATATTAATATTGACGGCCAAGGAAAAGTTCTTGTCCAAGGTTCAACCAATTCGCTGAATGTCTTGGCGGACGTGTTCGATGGAGATCATAGCAAGACTCACATTCCCGCTCAGGGAGTTGCTAAACTCCGAAAAGCCGAAGTCGCTCTTGTCTTGGACATTTCGGGGTCTATGAGTGGAGCCATTAGTGATCTCAAAACTGGCGCAACCACCTTTGTCAAAAATTTTGAGGACTTTGAACGCGACCACCAGTTTGCACTGGTTACCTTTGCCGCAGGCGTGCAGGTGCGAGAACCTCTGCGACATTATTATGTCGACCCCATTACTTCGGCTATATCTGGTCTAGGCGCGAGAGGTTGGACCAACACCGAAGATGCATTAGCACAGACTAATGCACTTTCATGGTCGGACCAGTCCGGGCTAACAGCAAATGAACGGGCCCGCCAAGTCGTTATCTTTTTTTCCGATGGAAACCCTACTGCTTTTCGTGGAAAGTTCACTTGGCAAGGAAATGATTATGATGGCGTCGTCTCTGTTAATGAAAACGCAAATGTAGGAATAAACCTGTTTAGACCCACCAGTCAATCCACAACATTTCCTCTTTCTGGCCTAAGTTACCAACCACCAGTGGGAATGCTCACAACTGGTGATGGGCAATCTGCTGGATCTGGCGACTGCGCAGGAAATACGGCTCGATGGGATATTTTCAACCACTCCGACTATGGCCTAGCGAGCTATGGAGCGCCCATGGATGCGTATGACTCTGAAGCATGCAATATCCCGCAGAGTGACCTTGGGCCGTATGGCCGATGGCTTGTGGTACAAATGGCCCTAGGCAATGCCGCAACCCTCAAATCCAAAGACATTGAGATATTTACCATTGGCCTAGGTGACGTGGATCAAGCCTTCCTTGAGCAGATCGCCACCAATGCTGACCATGCCTACTATACAGCAGATTCAAGCGGTTTAGATCCAATTTTTCAAGCCATTGCCAACCGCTTAAAATTGGTCTTAATAAGCTAAGACCACTTCAAGGATATGAAATCAACACTTTCTCTCAACCCAAATGTGAGTACTAAAAAATAATGATACGTAAGACTCAGTTCTCAATTTTCACAAAAATCGTGACGCCTTTTCACAACAACCGTGGAGCCACTGCTGTAGAAGTGGCTCTTACAATGCTCCCCTTTTTTATTGCCATTTTTTCCGTGATCGAATTTGGTTGGTTTTATCTACATCAACACACGTTAAACGCCGCCACTAGCCAGGGCATCCGCATTGGTGCGACAGGGCAAAGCTTACTTGACGGTGACGGGAATACCCAATCTCGTGAAGATTCCATCAGACAGGCGATTCGAGACCGTGCGGCTGATGTTATGGAAATTGATCCCTCGGATATTCAAATTTTTCCAATTAAAGCAGACTTTACAGATGCAGACGATCCGGCTGTTGCAAATGCAGGAGGAGCGGGCGCATTTATGCGAGTCCGGGTGACCTATAATCATCGATTTTTCACTGGGTTAATCGGGCATTTTTTTACCGACTCCGGTTCATTGGCAATGAGTGCTGAAGGAACGTTTCGAAACGAAGATTTTATTTTATAGGAGAAAGGTCATGATTTTTCTTGGTCCACACAAGGTTAAGAATGAACGAGGAGTGGCTGTACTTGAAGTCTCTATTGCTATTATGTTGTTTCTTTTTCTTGCTTTTGGAATCATTGAATATGGATCTATTATTAACGAACGCAACGCAGTTACCCAAATAGCCAGAGAAGGAGCCAGCTTGGCCTCCAGAGATTTGACGACGAATGCCAACATGCTAGATTTGCTGGAATCAACAGAAGGCAGCTTGAATCTTCCTTCAAACCAAGATCATTTTAAAATTTTTCTCGCACAAATTAGGAATACACCTGGCAGTCCCCCTACATGCCAAGTCCAAGAACGAGGAAATTTGAGTGCAGGAGAAGTTCATTCTCCTGACGAAAATGCGCCTCAATGCGAACTCACAGACGATCTATTCACACATCTATCTACTGGCAATGTCGATCAATTCACAGTCGTGAAAGTCTATTGGGAACACGAACCCATCACTCCTGTAGGTGGACTTACCTGGTTTGGTGGAGGGGGCAGAGGGAACGCCAACACGGTCATGATGAGCCGAGCGATTTTTTAAAAGTCTAACAATGGTTATATAGCCATACTGATTCAGATAGTCTTTTCATCAGGAATTTACATGTCCAGATCAGGCCCCAAAAACTACATGTAGGACAACGACCAACCGTTATTCCACTTAGCACAACTTCGTGGAAAAGCTGAAACATGGCCCCTTTTATGGCATCAGAAGCATCGTTGCTAGGCAAGAGATATTTTTGAAGTTTTTGCATGAATGCTCTTCCCCTCACCCTGAATCATTCTATGGGCAAACCCTCTTATCCGTTTAGTGTTTCTCAATAAATATTGCCACACTATAAAGATTATCCGGCCAGGAACCGACAATAATGTGACAGAAGCATAGAACTATATTCAGCAAAAATAATCCTAACCTCTACAGAAAGTTCGCTATTCCTATGACCCAAGAAAAAATTCAAGCCGAACTGGCTCTCCTCACCACACAGTGCCCACCTCATGCACGATCCCTCTCAATCGATCAACTGCGACAACTTCAAAAAACCTCAAGCAACATCGTCAAAAACATTTTAGAAAGCATCCACCAGACGACACTTCCGGAAATAGTCCAATTGGCTAATCGGCTAGATGACTTTGAAGAAATCTTTCCAGAGGAGATCAGCCTCCTTCGGCTCTGGATCGTGGGTGGAGACAAACTCTCCGGAGGAATAGACGGCATTCAACAAGAAGGCATTAAAATTATTATTCAAATGATCCAGAAAATTCAGGCCATAGATTTTGAAACACTCCCACGCGAAAAAATGGTTGAAATCCTATCTCTTGCTCAAGAAACATCATATTTACTCTCATTTTTAACCCAATATGAAGAACAGGTGGATCGGACACAAAAATTTGAAAATTTCGTCAAAACATTAAATTTAGACGACAGGAAAATTTTAGCCCAAATGTTAAAATCAAAAACTGATTCAATGGTGTCTTATTCTTCATAGTCTATCCATACTTCCACAAGGGATAAAACTTCCAATACTGCTCAATCGCTTGGGAAGCCCACCACTGTACAGATCACATCCACCTGCTTGACTAAAACACTCAGCGGTTCTGTCCATAGCGCCCCCTAATCCCATGAAGCCTGCCTGCAGGTATTCATAGCAGTAAGCCTTTCAGAAATAGCCTCATTTTATCTGGGAATCCTTTCAACAAGCTTGGATGGACCCCCTCCTTTTACGTGAGAGGAAAGAGCCAGGATCAAACTCACTTGATGGACGACAAAAATACGAGAGCAATGCAACCCATTATATAGCCGGCTGTTGTTGCGTAAGACAATGAATCGCCCCAAATCCCCACACCAAATCTACAGCGTGAATACCCACGACGGTTCGGTCAGGAAACAATTCAGACAAAACTCCCAAAGCTATCCGATCATTCGGGTCGTTAAACGTCGGCACGAGAACAACAGAATTCGCGATATAAAAATTTGCATAACTAGCCGGAAGCCTTTGCCCGTCAAAATATAATGGGGCTGGCATGGGCAATGTTACAATACCTATTTTCCGTCCATCCTCGCAGCGCATGCCTTCCAGCCGTTCTCGATTTTCCGCAAGCGCATGATAATTCTCATCGGAGGGATTAGCTTCCTGACAGAGGACCACCGTATAAGGGTCCACAAACCGACAGAGATCATCCAAATGCCCATGCGTATCGTCACCAACAATGCCTTTACCTAGCCACAGCACTTGGGAAACGCCAAAATACTTTTGAAACACCGCTTCATAATCCTGTCGTACATATCCAGGATTCCGACTCTGAACATTTTCATCCAAAAGACATTCCTCAGTAGTCAAGAGCGTCCCCTGCCCATTCACATCAATACTGCCTCCCTCCAATACAACAGCACGACTCTGCAATGTCACGGGAATTAGGGGAAAATCGAATTTTGAAGCGACCCGTTCAGGAATCCGGTTATCTTTTTGCCAGTCGGAGTATCGTGCCCAAGCATTGAACTGAAAACCTGCGATCGAGATTTGTGACGGCACATCATCCTGCTTGAGAAATATCGGGCCAGAATCACGAGTCCAACCTCGATTGGTGGGGATCCGCACGAACTCCACACAATCTTTCAGCGCACCCAGTTTATCCAAGATCCGACGTGCCTTCACTTCATGAGCTTTGTCATTGACCAATATCCGTACAAGTTCACTGTCTGATAATTTTCGAACAATCTCGCCATACACCAACTGAATAGTTGCCATCTTTCCAGGCCAATCGGTTGTATTATGCGGCCATCCAATCCACGTTGCCTCATGCCTCTCCCACTCCGCCGGCAGCCGCCAGTCTAGATTCCCTGAATCAAGTCGAGCATTATCCCTCACACCTCTCAGTTGAATTTCATTGTCCCCCTCCCTATGAGAAAGAAGGCTAGGGTGAAGGGCTTCAGATCCCTCTAAAGTCTTCAATATCTCCTCCAACACATCATCCGTCTTCTTCAACACCTCATCATCCCAATATCGCAGCACTTGAAAACCCACGTCCGTTAAATATTTTGTACGCTCAGCATCAGGCTCCTCTTGCTCCAAATGTTGTCCATCATTCAACTCGATAATTAACATCCCTTCTAAGCTACAAAAATCAACGATATATCTTCCTATTGGATGCTGCCTACGAAACTTCCATTTTCCTACTTGTCGATCTCGAAGCCGCGTCCAGAGCTTGTGCTCTGCATCTGCCTGATCGCCCCTCAGTCGACTAGCAAAGGATCGCAATCTGGGTGGAATGCGTTTCACCTCTCCCCCCACCTTAATCCTCTTCCCTCTGGAGAGAGGAAATTGAAAAACGAAGTGAGATAAAAATCCCTAAACGCCATAGTCTGTGAATGAAAACAAAAAGAATTCCCCTCTCCCTTTAAGAAAGAGGGGAGAGAGAGGGTAAAAGCATTAAAATGAAACCAAGCTCAAATCAATCAGACCCATCCAAAAACCTCTTCGTAATTTCACTGTACGCATCAATGCGCCGGTCGCGAAGAAAAGGCCAGTTCCGACGCACTTCTTCAATTCGCTTCAAATCAACATCCACCACCAAGGTTTCTTCATGATCTACCGAAGCCTGCGCCAATATTTCACCAAATGGATCGCACGCAAAAGAGCTTCCCCAAAATTCCAGCCCATCTCCCCCGGCCGGAGCTTCATGCCCTACACGATTTACGGCCGCCACAAATACCCCATTGGCAATGGCATGACTTCGTTGAATGGTCATCCATGCATCACGTTGTGCCTGCCCCTCAGCCGCCTTTTCTTGAGGATGCCATCCAATTGCGGTGGGGTAAAACAGAATATCCGCTCCTTGAAGCGCAGTTATCCGCGCCGCTTCGGGATACCATTGATCCCAACAAATAAGAGGACCAACAGCAGCATGAGTCGTCTTAATAGCCTGAAACCCTTTATCTCCAGGTGTAAAATAAAATTTCTCGTAATAGGCGGGGTCATCCGGAATATGCATTTTCCGATAATGGCCAACGATCTCTCCTTTTTCATTCACGGTCACAAGGGAATTATGATAGACTCCGGCAGCACGTCGCTCAAAGACTGAGACCAAAATCGTCACCTCATAGTTTTTGGCAACGTTGGCAAAAGCTTCTATGGTAACCCCTGGGACAGATTCAGCCGAATCAAATAACGATGCATCTTCCTGCTGACAAAAATATTGAGATCGAAATAATTCTGGCAGACAAATAATATGCGCCCCACTCTTCGCCGCTTCTTCAGTTTTTGCCATAGCCCGCTCCAAATTCTCCTCAGAATTAACGGAGCAGGTCATTTGAATCAATCCAATTTTCACGAAGATTTCCAACTGGCTGGTGTCATTGTCATGACACCGTTCCCGTTCGGACCGAGTATCGGCCACGAAAATGAGACAGGCCCAATCGTAAAATTGTACCAACGAGCTTGATTGGGATTAAAACAGGCTTGGAATTGGGTGTACAGTTCATTGGCACCGCAGCCCTATTTTTCTTACGGTTTTTTGCATCTCAAGCTAGAGTTTGCAACTCTTTGGGGCCAGGCCGGCAATATGCTTCTCGGGCATTGTTCTGCCAAAAACAGAAGGCAAAAAGAAAGGTCACACCATTTCCGGAAAGCTGAAAGGCATTGTTGCTCACTTGAACTCTTGGCTCTGCTAGTTTCCTGATAGAATGAGATGAAATGTAGCTCCTTCAGATGGTCGGGGTGTATTGAATATCACCAATAACCATCCCTGCCCCTTCGGTAATGGCACTCCCGATACAATCCATAGATTTTTCATTATTGAGCAAGCTAAAAAAACGAGATAAAGATCATCTCAATTTAAAGAAGGAAAAGTGAACCACCACAGTCAACCAACGGGATCCCGAGGAATAGACGAAATGACTTCTTGTTCTTCTGGATGCTCCGACTCTATTTCTTCTGGTTTCTCCCATTCTTCATCTGACACCAAATCGATAGATTGATCTTTCGCAAGATGCCGGAGGGTAAGGCCCTCTAAGGCCCCATGTACCGCTGCATCTCTACGCATCAATACTTGGCTGATCTTATCAGTGCCAACGGTGAATCCTTGGGGCCCATTATGCAACTGATGTTGTACCACCTTCAAGACATCAGCAATCGCAATAGCTTCGGGTGGCCTGGCCAAGGCCAACCCTTTTGGCCTCTCCGTCCGTAAGAGCATATTAGCCTGAATGAGATCATTCGTTAATGATTGAACAAAGGTCAAAGGAACCCGTTGCACACGAGCCAATTGCGCTTCTTTGAGCGGCGCTTTTCCCGAAATAAAACGGCGCGTGATATGCCCAAGGAGTGCAAGAGTCAAATACTCACGGAATAAGGGCGTTTGATGTTTGCGACGTAAATGTAACAGATACGCCGAAGGATGCTGATGGTAATACGCCACCTGTGCGCCAGCCAGCACAATGAGCCACGCAACATAGAGCCAGATAAGAAAAAGTATGAGCACGGCAAAGCTGGAATAAATCGCACTATAACGGCTAGAACTCGCCACGAAGGCTGCAAAACCTAAACTAGCTAACTGCCAGCACACGCCCGCCGTGAGACCTCCGACTAAAGCTGAGCTGATGTTGACCATCGTATTCGGCACAAATTTAAACAAAAACGTAAACATGAGGCACATAAAGATAAATGGCAAGAGATTAGTCAGTGCTACGATGACGTACCCAAAAGGCTGAATCTCCATGACTCGTTGCACTAACCAATGACTTTGGGAAGAAGCCATCAGACCGAAAGCCGTAAAAACAAAGACAGGACCGAGAAGGACCACACTTAAATAATCAGTGATCCGTCTAGCCAACGGACGGCCATTCTCAACACGCCAAATAGAATTGAGGGCTTCTTCGATTTTTTCAATCAGGGAATAGGTGGTATAAAAGAGCCCGGCCACCCCGACGGCTCCTAAGACTCCTACTTTTAAATTGTCCACGAACTGGATAATATTCGTGGTGATCTCAGCGCCCTTGTCTCCTAAGGGTTCAAACGCTTGTGTCAGAATCGGTTCAATTTGCTGATGCACGCCAAACGCTTTTAGGACCGAAAAAGTGACAGCGAGGAAGGGAACCAACGAGAGTAATGTCGTATACACCAAACTCGTCGCACGAATACTCAGAAAACTTTCACGAAATTCGGCCGCCGCCACCAATCCTAATCGTAGGAGTTTCACTCCGAACTGCCGAAAGCCCGTCAATTCGTGAACCTTCATGGCCCACACATCATGTTCGCAGAACTGTATGATTCGGTTAATCATATCCATCATTGTCGGTTGATTCCTTAGGCGGCTACACTACAAAGAGATACAGGAAATGTCTAGGCATATCGGACGCCAGCTCCCGACTATGAAACGCCCTGCCACAAGAAAAACCTGCGCGTTGTCCACTCATTCAAGTAGGGCATTTGTCAAGAATATCCTTTTCTCGTGGCTTGGAGTTCTCTTTTTTTTTCTCTGTCTCGTCACAGGTTGCCCTGGGCCTTCGGAATGGGATGAACAATGGCAACACATCCAATCCACTCTCCAAAAAGGACATATTCAAGAAGCCAAAAAAATGCTTCAGAATATCTTACCATCTCTTCATGATACTGACTCTACGGATGAACGGCATGGACAAGTGATCTATCAATTAGCAGAGATTGCCCATCTTGAAGGGAATCTCGCTCAAGCCGAGTCCTATTATTGGAAAGCCTTGCCCCTCATAGCCCAATCCCTGGGCCCGGAACATCTCCGAATGGCTGATCCCCTAACCGAAATCGCCAGATTGTATACTCAAAAAAACCAGCCCGAGGTCGCCTTACCACTCATAAAACGAGCCCTGACTATTCGCGAAAAGACTTGGGGTGGTTCAAGTCGACAATTGCTTCCTACGCTCAAGCAATATCATGTCTTGCTTATGCATAATAACGACCACGAGAAAGCCCTAAAAATTTTGACTCGCATTTCCCATCTGGAGCAGTCATCTTCCTAAACAGCGCTCTTCACTTGGCTAATGATACCCAATCTTTCCACCCCCAGCACAAGAAAAACACCCAGATGATGAGCAATCTCTCCCCATTTCTCAAACCCACCCTACATTCATTGTAGCCCCCTTTCTATTGCTCTTTTGGCATAATTACCTTACGATATTTAAGTTTTCCCTCATGAGTAACTGAATATGAGTATTCTGAATTTTCCTGATAGCTGATCTGACGATTGTTTTAGGTGCAGTTTTTTTCTCCTCTAGCTATTCCCGTCGCAATGAAAAAGCGCGTTGCCGTCCAAGACTTGAGTCCAGGTATGTATATTGCTGGGATGGACCAGTCCTGGTTTCAAACCCCCTTTCTCCGACACAAATGGCTGATAAAACGGGAAGATGAGATTACACTATTGCGAAGCTATGGGGTCCAACATGTATTCATCGACACCGAAAAAGGAAGGGATGTGAAAACGGCTACCCATGATCAGGAAACCTCAAGCGCAACCCTTTCCCCTGAGACACCGTCGTCACCTTCTTCCGGTAGTCAACTTGAACCTAACCCTGCAGACATTGAAACCGCTCGTTTACTTCGAGCAGAAGCCATCTCCACCCTGGATCTCTTTTTCCAGCAAATGGAAGCTCCTTCCCCAGAGCATCTCACGCAAGTTCGAGGTGTCGTAAGCACCCTGCTGGATGGCTTATTAGACCATCAATCCGCCATGGTTTCCTTAATCCAAATGCGTCGCTTTGATGCCAATCTCGCAACCCATGGAGTAGATACAGGAGTCCTCGCAATGGCCATAGGACAAGAATATGCCTGTGACCCGGCAAGCCTTAAACTCCTTGGGCTGGCCGCTATGGTTCACGACATTGGCCAATTGCGTTTACCCCGCAATCTATTGCGAAAAACGCAACCCTATTCGCCTCAAGATCATAAACTGATCCAGGCTCACTGTGAAATGGGCGAGGCCATCATCAATCAATTCTCAGATTTTCCAGATGAATCAAAGCAGATGGTAGGACAACATCATGAGCGGCTGGATGGCTCTGGCTATCCCAGGGGTTTACGTGGAAATGATATTTCCGAACTCACTCAAATATTGAGTGTCGCTGATACGTATGATGCCCAGATCAGTGGCCGCTGTAGCCAACCCCCTGTCCCTCCAGCCCGAGCTTTATCTGAATTGTATCAAGCCGCCGTAGCTGGTCAGTATGCCATCCCTTTGGTTCAACGGCTCATTCATCTCTTAGGCGTCTATCCCATTGGGTCACTTGTGCGGTTAAATACGGGGGAGCAGGCGGTGGTTGTCTGGGTTCATAGTCATTCGCGTTTGACACCTACCATAAAATTACTAGCCAATCCCTTAGGACAACCATATGAGGAACAAGAAATTATTGATCTTTCCTCCCAGGCGAACAATGGAAACGCTCGTTCAATTCAAGAGTCCATTGACCCTCATGAATCTGGGTGGGATATGAGCAAGATCTTGGACACACTCTGGTAATAGCTCGCGATTGACTGAATCTTCTATACTATTTGAGCAATGGATTCACAGTACTCATCCCAAAACCTGAATCAAATGGATATGCCAAGCCTGAATCAAGCGCTCAGCTCAGCGCAAGCTTTTGTGCATACCCTCCTAGATTCGATTCATATCGGTATCTGTCAGGTCAACGTACAGGGACAGATCCTCTCGCTTAATTTGGAAGGAGCACGGATCCTTCGCCGCACAGAGCAAGCCTGTCTTGGACAAATATTCCATGAATTTTCTGGATGTGTACATACAGACCCCATCACACAAGAAGAGAGTTGCCCCATCGCTCAAGTCCTGAAAACGGGAAAATCCATTTGGACCCCTAAAATGGTGATTCGGCAACCCAGCGGAGAAACACGATGGGTAGAATTTCAATGTACGCAATTGACTGACCCTCATAACCCTGGGGCCTTATTAATTTTTCGTGATTTAAGTCAACAGCTCGAACAACACGAGGAGCACCAGCACCTCGCCTCAATGCCCGAAGAAAGCCCCAATCCCATTGTGGAGGTCGACCCTCAAGGCCGTTTAGCTTACGCCAACCCCGCCATGCTCACGTTATTAGAGACCTACCGTTTTCGTGAAGACGGCATTCCCCAAGTCTTACCTGCCAATCTCCCACAAATTGCCTTGGAATGCCTGAAATCCCTGATGCCTCAACGTGGCGTAACGGTGATTATCGATGCGCATCACTTTGATTGGACGTTTTCCCCTATTCAGGAAAAAGGTCTTATCCGCGGCTACGGCTTAGATATTACGAATCATGTCCGTGTCAGGCAGAACGCCACCGAGCTTCAAGCGCAATACTCATCATTGGTTGACTCTGCTCACGAGGGAATCATTTCAGCTGATCTCCATGGCACTATTGTCTCATGGAACCCAGCGGCAGAAGCCATATTTGGATTCGCACCTGAAGCAATCATCGGACAATCCATTTTCATGCTCTTAGAAGAAGGGTATCGAGACAGTTATCGAAAAGGATTAGAAGAAATCAGTTATGGTCAAGACCCGACCACACACCCAATTCAACGACCCTTGGAATTGACCGGTCTTCGAAAATCCGGCGCATCCTTCCCTCTAGAAATTTCCCTCACAAGCTGGAAAGTCGGGGTAGATACCCGCTATGGATTTATCTTGCGGGATATATCGGAGCGGAAACATATTGAGCAGGCCCTTGTCGCAGAAAAAGAACGCTTAGTCACTACACTGCAATCACTTGAAGAAGGCATCATCACGACCGACCGAGAAGGCCGAATTACCTTCTTTAATCCCCTCGCCGAAGAAATCACAAAATGGTCTCATCAGGATGCTATTTCCCGTCCACTTCAAGACGTCTTTCGCCTCACAAACGAATCCCCTGTCCAGGGGCATGACGCAGTATTGAATGACACTCCAGTTTCATCCGCTCTCAACGAGCCTAACACCCCTCAACACCTCATCACGAAAGAGGGAACTCAACGAACGATTTCTATACGGGAAACCCCCATCCGCGACCACAGTTCCCATCTGATAGGAACCGTCATTGTCTTCCATGACGTTACCAACCAGCGCCGGCACGATGATGAACAGCAACGTATCAGCAAACTCAACTCGCTCGGCGTGTTAGCTGGCGGTCTCGCCCATGATTTCAACAATTTACTAACAACCATATTGGGAAATGTCTTTGTCGCCAAATTACGAATGGTTCCACAGGATCCCTTGACGCAAAATCTTGAACAAGCCGAACAGGCATGTTTACGTGCCAAAGAACTCACTCAACAGCTGCTGACGTTTGCGAAAGGTGGCGCACCAATCAAGACATCTATTGAGCTTGGCGACCTTTTACGCAAAAGTGCAATTTTTGCTTTATCCGGCTCATCGATTAGTTGCCACTTTGATATTCCGGATGATCTATGGCCAGTAGATGCCGATGCCAGCCAACTACGTCAAGTCATTCAAAACATCAGTATCAATGCCAGACAAGCCATGCCTCAAGGTGGGCACTTCTTTATTCGGGTTGCAAATACAGGACTCCATACCCCAGCAAAGTTGCCAACCCCTCATCTGCCAACTGGGAATTACATTACCATCTCATTTGAAGATCAGGGGACAGGAATTACTGATCAGGACCTACCAAATATTTTTGACCCTTATTTCACAACCAAAACCGGCGCCTCCGGCTTGGGCCTCGCAACAGCTCACAGCATCATTCAACAACATCAAGGACACATCAGCGTTCACTCTCACGTCGGGCAAGGCACGACATTCACTGTGTATTTACCCTCGTCATATTCCTCCGTGGCCATTGACCCTCAAGATATCCCGAAAGGGCGTGGGCGCATCTTGGTCATGGATGATGAACAAAGCATTCTTCGAATGGTCCAAGATGCGTTAACACAATTTGGATATGAAGTCACCGCCGCACCCGACGGACAAGCCGCCATTGATTTATTTTCAGAAGCCTTAGCTAGCGGGAAACACTTTGATGCTATACTACTAGACCTCACTATCCCAGGTGGTATGGGCGGGAAAGAAACTATTGAACATCTCCGAAAGTTAGATCCTCACGTCAAGGCCATTGTAACGAGTGGCTATTCCGACGACCCAATCATGGCAGATTTTCAAACCTACGGCTTCCAAAATATTTTGGTCAAACCGTATAAAATCGTCGACCTTGCCAAAACCCTCGAAACTCTCTGTACCCAATCTAATGGGAAGACCGTACCTTAATGAAATGGGCACAAAGCTATTACGGTCCACTCTCTTAAGATTTACCTATTTTTATGCGGGATGGAATGTGGAAGTACCTCACCAATGAGGGACCACTTAATGAGATGAGATGAAAAAGAAGAGCACTTGGTCTTGCTTAAGAGATTCCTTCAATACATATTCCTTTAATTTGAAATAATTATTTGTTATAAACGCTCGACAGATGCCCTTCCCCTTACAAGCATGTGGGATCACGGCGAATCATCGTTTGCTGCTGAATCATTGGAAGTTTAGACAACATGCGATTGCTCAGCATCAAATTTTCCTTGGCTTTTTCATAAAAGCTGGGTTGAGTATCCATGGCTTTTTCAAAACACCGAGACGCACGAGCATATTTCCCATTATCTAAAAAGGCTACGCCAATATTGTTAAACGCTTTAGCCTTATCCATCGCGCGAGTGTAAGCATCAAAGGCAAGATCATAATCTCCAAGTTTTACCAGAGCCAGACCTAAATTATTGGAGATTTTTTGGCTATTCGCTCCCTTTTGTTGGAGTGCATGCTGAAAAGACTGCGCCGATTCTTTATATTGACCATTCAGATAATACGCCATACCCAAGTTATTTAAAATAGATGGATCATTAGCCTTTTTTTGTAATGCAGTTTCATAAAGATGAATGGCATCTCCATGCGCATGCCGGCGATCTGCCACAATCCCTAAATAATTCGTTGACGTCCAAAGCTCCGAATCGTAGAGCAGAGCAGCTTGAAACTCCTTTTCGGCTTCAACATCTTTCCCCATTTTTAACAAAGCCCGCCCCATACCTTCATAGGCTGGCGCATAATAAAGGTTATAATCAAGTATTTCATGAAATTGAGCATAGGCCTCTTGATAGCCGCCTTTCTCAAGATGCATCACAGCCAATTTGTATCGAGCTGGAACTCTTTCAGGTTGTTGATCCAAGACTTTTTCATATTGAACTTTGGCCATCTGAAAATTTCCCTGCTGTAAATGTAAGTCACCAAGTGTTTCAATCTCGTCTTGACTCATCTCTTTGGAAAGATCCACAGGAGCTTTTGGGGCAGGATCAATGCCTGCCTTTTGTTTTTCCAATATCTGTTGATAATGCTCGTCTTCTAGAGTAAACATTGGCTTTTCTTTTTTAGAACAGCCAACAAAGGTTACCCCGATTATTAGTAACACTACACACAGACTGCTGACCTTCTTCATTTTCCACCTCATCTCATTAAATTCACTCAAAGGATTCAATCTCTACGCTTTTGCTACAATGATTATCTTCGGCTAACAGACTTCAAATCCTAAGGTCTTTCTCTAAAATCTAGCAAAACCTTTCACAACCCAAGTTGAAAAATCCTCTCTCTATACATAGCATAGAGCCTATCCACCACTCATTGCCGGCAACAAATTTCGAATCAGACTGATCACGCCTGGACCAACGATCACAACCATCAGGGCCGGAAAAATAAACAAAATAAGTGGGATCATGAGCTTCACAGGAAGCTGTGCTCCTTTTTCCTCAGCCTTCATTCTACGTTTATTCCGCATAGAATCAGAATGCACACGCAAAGCTTGTCCTATGCTTGTACCAAAACGATCCGTCTGGATAAGCAGAGCTACGAGACTCCTAATATCATCCAAATCCGTTCGATTAACTAGATTCCGAAGCCCTTCCTCCCTCGAGAGTCCCGCTCTTAATTCCAGATTCAAGAGCAGAAATTCGCCTCCAAGATCAGGATGCGCCGCTTTAACCTCTTGGCCAACTCGAGAAATAGCTTGATCAAGACCCAGCCCTGCTTCTACACAGACCACCATGAGGTCTAAAGCATCCGGAAACCCATGCACCAGCTTTTCTTTCCTCACGCTAATCGCATTTTTCAGCCATAATTGTGGGAGATAATAGCCAGCGACCAGTGCACCAATGAGTGCTGCAGGAAATGCCATTGGATCTTTCCCTTCAAACGAATCCGCCCCAAAAACCAAAAAGACTCCGGCAAAGATAATAGCCAAAGCGATACGAGTTCCCATGAATATCACTGGCGCGCGATTCTTCCGATATCCTGCTGTAATCAATAGGGATCGTAATCGGGAGGCGGCTGCCTGGTCTTTTGATTTATTGACATTCCCCAGGCTTTCTAACAACTTCAGCCCGTATTCTTTGATATTGGCCTGTTTTTCTTGTGTTTCGGCTGTTTTTTGCGAAAGAGACTGTCCTTTAACTCTGGTGCCCCAATCACTGACTTGCTGCCTGGACTGCATATACGAATAGATACCCCAGCCCACTACCACCACCACCAGAAACGCTAATCCACTGATTAAAAGTAATGGATCCATTTCAGTATACCTTAGACCTTAATATCGCACATGTTTTTCATAATCACGGCCCCAATGACCATGAGGACTGAGGCCCCAGCCACCATCATTTGCCCAAGCTGGTCATCAAACAACATTTGCATATATGCTGGATTAAGCCACCACAGCACAAACCCCATCACAATTGGCATGAGAAATAAGATAATACCTGACAACCTGCCTTCAGCAGACAAGGCCTTTACTCGTCCCAACAATTCAAATCGTTGCCGGATCAATCGAGAAATAGCTTCAATGATTTCAGCGAGATTGCCACCTGTTTCACGTTGAACTAATAATGCCGTGATAAAAAACTTCAGGTCGGTGCTCATCACCCGTTCATTGAGATTGGCCATAGCTTCTGGCGTATCAATCCCAAAAGAAATTTCTTCAACAGTGCGGCTAAATTCAGGACCAATAGGATCAGGAAATTCATCACCAACCATCTTCATCCCCACCGAAAACGCATGGCCAGCTCTAAGAGCGCGAGCCATAAGATCCAAGGCTTCAGGCAGCTGTCGCTCAAATTCTTTGAAGCGCCGACTTCGCTTCATCCTAATAAACACGAGCGGGATAAACATACAGACCAAACCAATTCCAATACTCGGAATTAATCCATAGTCCATAAAGCCAGCCACTAACATCCCAAAACCACCCATAGCGGCAGATAACAACAAAAACACCCCTAAAGGCATTTGACTATTGGCTTGTTGGAGAAGTTTTTCTATCCCACCAAGGTTGGTAAGTGAGGACAACAGCTCATGCAACCAAGGAACATCGCTCAGTTTTCGTTCACGAAGAATCCCAACTGGTTCTTTTGCTTGATCCTCTCGAAGCCTAGCGCTCTCTCCCCGCAACCGACGTTTTAAATTTCGGTTTTTAGAACTAAAAAAGGCAAAATAACAATAGTAGCCGCCTTCTACTAGCAATATTATTGAGAGAAAGATTCCAATACTAATCGCAATGGTCATAAAGGAGTCTCCACACGAATCTTATGAGATCTCATAAACATTGAAAATCAAACGATCGGCAATAATGTAAAAGGTAAGGGAAATCATACTTCATAGATTTTCTCTGGATCGAAGATTGACGGATCACAATCGATTCCCAATGCTTTAAACCGCTCAACAAATTTTGGGCGAACACCACTCGCCTTAAAAATTCCATGGACTTTTCGTTGATCATCAAGCCCGGTCTGTTGAAAAAGGAATATCTCTTGAATCGTTATGGTCTCACCTTCCATTCCAACAATCTCAGACAAACTCGTCATTTTACGAGAACCATCAGAGAGCCGCGTCATTTGAAGAATGACATCGATCGCAGAACTGACATAATGGCGGAGTGCTTTTGTGGCAAGATTCAACCCCGCCATGGAGACCAAGGTTTCAACACGAGTCAGACAGTCCCGAGGAGTATTGGCATGGATGGTTGTTAACGATCCATCATGGCCTGTATTCATCGCTTGCAACATGTCCAAACATTCCCCGCTTCGCACCTCACCCATCACAATTCGATCTGGTCGCATACGCAAACAGTTCTTGACAAGCTCTCGTTGAGAGACCTCTCCTCGTCCCTCCACATTGGGGGGTCGAGTTTCCAGCCGCACCACATGCTCCTGACGTAACTGTAACTCAGCAGAATCTTCAATGGTCACAATACGCTCATCTGACGGAATAAAACCCGATAAAATATTGAGAATAGTCGTCTTTCCACAACCCGTTCCTCCGGATATCAGGACATTGAGTCGAGCTTCAACGATACCTCGAAGTAATTCTGCAATTTCTGGAGTAACGGATCGTTTTTCTACCAAATCTGAAATTTGTAATTTATCTTTAGAAAATTTACGAATGGAAACCGATGACCCATCCAGGGCTAAAGGAGGGATAATGGCGTTTACACGTGAGCCGTCTAACAACCTGGCATCACACATGGGTGACGATTCATCAATTCTCCGGCCAACCGCTGACACAATCTTTTCAATAATTTTCCGAAGATGACTCTCATCACGAAATGTCACATCAGTTAATTGAAGCTTTCCAGCCCGCTCCACGTACACCTGATCACATCGATTCACTAAGATATCATTTACAGACTGGTCCTGAACCAACGGCTCCAATGGACCAAGCCCCATCACTTCATGTTGAATATCAGAGATAAGAGCTTCTCTCTCTTTCATACTTAAGGGGAGAGACTCCTTCTCTAACATTTCATGAACAAGCTTCGTCAGTTCTCCCTTGAGTAGATCAGCATCTAAGCTTGCCACCACTGAAAGATCTAAGGAATCAATCACCTGTCGATGAAGTCGCTCTTTCAACGGACTAAGGTCAAGCCCTGCACTCCCTGTACTATCCCCCACCTCATCCCATTTTGAATCAAACATATCTACAATACCCTCGACAATTTATAAGCAATAGATTATTCCACACTACGCTTGTGACGGTGTCTCTTCTGCACCCCGCCCTTTAAAAGGATTCAGCCAACTCGACAGTTTGCCTTTATTGGCAGAGGTTTGGGATTTCCCCGAAAAGGTTTTGGCCAATTCTAGATATGATTTAGCTACCGCCGAACGTGCGGCAACCTCAATAAGTGGCTTACCACTATTCACGGCCTGACTGACAGAAGGATAATCATTGGGGAATGACCAGAACGCTTTTTGTTTCAATATGTCTTCTGTTTCTGTCAGAACATCCTGCTCCGCAGACAAATATCTATTCATGACAAGCCGGATTTTTTCGGCTGGAAATCCAGATCCGCGCAGCAATTCTAAAATTCGCTTAGTTCTATGAACGACAGGAACCATTAACGTAGAGGTCACAAAAATCAAGGTGGCCAATTCCAAGGCCTTCTTCGTGGTCAGGTCCAACACATGCCCACAATCTATCACCACGTAATCAAAAAGACTCTGCAATAATCGTAAGGTACCCTCCACGCAATCAGGGCTTAATCGACCCGTGCTCAAGTCGTCATATCCCGAAGGAAGGACCTGCAAGCCCGATTCAGCCTTCGTGAGAACCCTCACCAAAAATGCTTGATCTAACCTGGACGGGTCTGCGGCAATGTCACGGAAACTATGCTTAGGTTGCAAATCTAAATAGAGGGGAAGGTCTCCGCCATGTTGATTCACATCCACCAACACCACGGACGGTTTTTCAGGCAAATCTTTGAGGGCTGCTGCAAGATTGACCGCAATGCTGGTTGTCCCAACGCCGCCCTTTCCACCAAAAAAGGCAAACACCTTCCCTGCCTGTTTTCGCCCTTCCGTTTGTCCGACCGCAACCGAGCTACGTTCCTTTAAACGTTCAATAGCTCCTTCAACTTCTTGTTGTTGAATCGGTTGGGCTAAGAATTCTTTTGCACCGGCTCTCATGGCTTCAAGTAAAATCGCTGAGTCCAATGTGGGAGCAGTCAGAAAAATTTCAGTGCCTTTCGAAACTTTCACCATCTCCCGGATAGTCGAAAAGGTTTCTTCAGGATTCTCTTCAAGCTCCATGATAACCAGAGCTGCCATTGCCGAATCTGCCCCTTTTTTTATCTGGATCCCATCAATTTTTGAAAGAATCTCCTCTAAAATCTTTTTACATTCCGCATTCCTGACCGAAAGCTCAACCAATAGGTCATTTGAAGCACCCTCTCCGGAGGACTCACCACTCACACGTTTAGGTTTCCAGGCTTTATCTGTCATTTTTTACTCCCCCCTCCGCTTCCAGTCTTTTTCCCACTCCCGCCTTTGGATGAACCCCCACCTAATTTCAACGTGGAAAACGGTGGATTTTCAAACATCGCTTGATAACGTGCCAAACTATATTGAATCGCACGTGGGTCGGCACCACCCGGCACGGAATCCATATTATTGGATGACCGAGGATTCAGAATCTGATGCTCTACCGCTTGTCGATAAGCAATGCCAAATTCCTCACTCAAATGCACCGGGTGAGGTGCGCCAGGAAGAAACACTTGGTCGCTCTTGCCCATGGCATGAGGACGACGGCCATTGGCTTCCTTCATCACAGGCCAGACTCCACAACCCGTTACCCCAATTAGGATACAGCACACCAGACCAACAGTTTTCGTCATTCTTTGAAACCACATAGCAATCTCCTTTTCAACCAACTCTTATGGGGCTAGATGTCCAAATACACCTTCAATTCCACCTTTGTCATAGGGCATTCTGGTGACCGCGCGTGGCTGCTGCAGACTATAGGCATTTGAGGGCCTTGGCACATGAGGTTCGGGATATTTTCCTTCCACATAGCCCATGATCATGAGTTCAAAATCATTCGGCTCTAAGTAATAGTCGGTAGGCAACGTTTGCGTCACCATATCCAAAGGTTTCACCAGATGAGGCGTGACAATCACAATCAATTCAGTTTCATTTTTTTCAAACGAGGTACTTCGAAATAATGTGCCCAAAACTGGAATGTCGCCTAATAACGGATATTTGGATACGGTTTCTTGGATATTTTCTTGAAGCAACCCCGCGATCGCAAAACTTTGCCCATTTCCCAATTCCACGACGGTTTTGACTTTCCGAGTGCTCAACGAGGGAATTTGAAATCCACTCAAATTTACCCCATTACCAAAATCGAGTTCCGACACCTCAGGATTCACGATGACCGAAATCCGGCCTTCGGACAACACGGTTGGCGTAAATTTCAACCCAACACCAAATTCTTTAAACTTGATCGACACCTGACTAAACTGTTGCGGGATCGGAACAGGAAATTCGCCCCCAACCAGAAATTCAGCAGCCTGTCCACTTTCAGCAATTAAGGTTGGTTCCGCTAAAATTTTGCTGAGGCCATGCTCCTTCAGTATATCTAAATACACCGTCCACAAATCTTTTCCAACACCAAATCCCAACATCGCATTACTGGCCAACGAAGGCAGAACATCGAATAAATTTGAGACCGTGCTTCCTTGAGACCCAACTCTTCCAGAAATTTCCGGTTGAGGAACACGGACATATCGGTCACGATTAATAAAGGCATGATCGTTCAACGTTCCAACTGAAAAATCTCGATGTCCTTCTTGTCCTCGACTAAAATTGACGCCTAGCTTTTTCAAGAGTCCTCGTTTCATCTCGGCAATCTTTACTTCCATCATCACTTGTTGAACCCCACCGACTTGCACTAGATTCACGATATTGCCAGGCGCAAAAGGTTCCGCGAGGGATAATAACCGGGTCAGCGATTCCATTGAGGTCACACTTCCTGCCAGTGTGATATGTTCATGGCTATTGAGGACTTTGATATCGGATTCGTCTGGCAACAATGTGTGAATTTGCTCTTTGAGCTGAGTCACATCAGGAGCGACCTGCACATTGAAGACATTCGAGACTTTCCCGCTTTGATTCCATAATGTCAGAGTCGTGGTCCCCACAGCTTTGCCGGCTAGATAAAGTTGCTTGGGCGAAACGACAATTTGATCTGCCACGTCTGGATTACCGACCGAGGCCCGCTTCATAGCCACATCCGTCTCAACAATTTTTGATCCGCCAACGGTCAACTGCAATGTCTGCGGTTCATTGACTTGGATCGCCTGATGCGTCAGCCCTCCTCCCCAGGCCACAGGCTGCCCTAGCCAGCCTATTGCCCATACCATCAACAGCGTTGCGCCTAACATTCCGTGAATCTTGTTCATAGCCGTGCCTTTCATACCATGCCACGAATGGCCTTATTTAAAACTTCAAGGTTTTTCGATCTGTTCCTTTTATGACTTCGACTTGCGGGGCTCTCTTTGCAGTGCGTTTGGATCGAGGTGGACGCAATTGATGAGAGGCTAATAAATCTTTAAAGTTTGCCCCTTTAGTTTTTGTAATATCCGGATTCAGCGGACTTCGCAAAGCCAGCCGTAATTTCCCCCCATTCTCGGCCATCGCCAGTTTCTCGGCTTCTTCAATCGTCACTTCCAACGTAATGACTTTGACAGCCTTGGGGCCTTCTTCACTATCCACAGCTCGCTCCATTTGTGTACCCGTGGCCAGCACTAATGTATTTTCCAAAACCGCTTTCGTCACGCGAGGCTTATTCCCCTGATTGGCTTTGGCAGTCGGATCATCAAACGTGGCCATCACATCAACACGATCACCAGGCTGAATGAACCCCGGAAGACCCACAATTTCATTCACTTTTACCGCCATGGCCCGTTTATTGGGATCCATCACCGCCACTACTCCACCAGACGTAATATCAGTGGGTGCAAGTTTAGAATCTAAAATGGGCTCATTTTTTCTCAAATTAGTGAGGATAACCCGCCCTTTCAAAGACTCTTGATCACGGAAATGCCCAACAGGAAGGCTTTCATCAGGGAATCTCACAACTCGTAGGGTACTATCTGAAAGAGGAGTGCCCCAGGGGATGTCCGCATTGGCAACTACCACATCGGTTCCTTCCACAACCAGTTCCGGCATCACCACTTCTCCTCCCCGTTGTTCTTGCAACCATTGATAAATCAACACGGTGACGACCAAAGCCAAGACTATTCCAATACCTAAAAACACTGCTGGACGTTTTTGTCCCATGAGTTACACCCTCCCCTATTTACTCCAGATCTGTCTGTCTCCAGTATTCCATGCCAGCATCTTATTTATTACGCATGAATATCATCATGATGAATAATCTCTTTACTGTCATGCCTATGAATATCGGATGAGAATTTTCATTCTTAAGGGGCAACAAGCCCAAACATAAAAAAATACCTTCTGTCCTTACCGCCCAGACTTTAAATGCAGGGATTACCACCAGCCATACCAAAACATGGTCTGAGAAATAAGTGTGCCCAAGCCAATAACCAAGGCATAACGCAATTTTGGCTCTGTTTTGGATTGGGGGCCGTTCCCCTGGGGAGCTGAACGCGTCACAAACATCGTACTGACCAGCACAACCAGACGTTCCCACATAGATCGCAGCCCTCCCTGGGCAACCATAATGGTGAGGCTGTAGAGACCGCCCAACAATGCTGCGACGGCAAAGGCATAGACCACATGCGTAGCCCCTAAAACCGCTCCAGTAGCACCCATTAGCTTCACATCTCCAGCCCCCATACCTCCGCGCGCATAGAACCAGATGAGACAGACGAGACCCATCAAGCAACCCTGCAAACTGAACAGAAATCCATCCCAACCACCAGTCCATGTATGGGCACCCAAAGAAATAACCGCGAGAGGAAACGTAATCCAATTGGGAATACGTCCCCAACACACATCCGTTACCGCAGCCGTAATCAACGCAAAGATTAATAGACTAAAAAGTAGAGAAGAATACATTGTGGTCCTATCCTTCAGTACGACAAATTCAGAATGAGAATCGTTTACCTCATTCTCTTAATTTTTTATGCTGATTCCAATGGTGGAAATGATCTGCACTACACACCATCAGGGTCATTTCCTTAGGGTTTCGGCAAATGGATGAGGAGACTAAAGGCTCTCGGAGAGAGAAGAACAGATTTTTCAGGTTTTAATAACCAATTCAAATAAGGTTGGAAAGAATGATGGGGGAAGAGGTTTTTCCAACAGTAATCTCAAACATCACTATTTGCTATTGGCGAATCATTCCTATTGTCTCGACCCATTTAACTATTTTCCAACACCGCTCAACGCAAAAAATCCCTTGGAGACTTAGCTCCAAGGGATTCTATGATGAGACACTGAAGGAAGCTCTTCTTTACAAAAAGCTCTATTTGACCGTCAACACTTATATTAATTCACCAAAATCGGATAGGGAGAGAAGGGGTCCGTTCCATTCCCTCCCCCGACTGGATTCGGACTTGGTGCCGCATCAACAAAGGTATTACATTCAATCTCACCTTCAATGTAAGCTTGCCCTTGCCCCTGTGGCGGAATGACTTGGGTCACATTCACGTTGGCATAGCCCATAATGGTAATAGGACCACTAGGATTCGCGCAATTATTGCCCCCTTGATACACAGGCACCGTGATGTGCCAATCACCATTAGAATCTTTATGATTGTCATAGAGTCGTTCTAAATCATTAAAGGCTGTGGAAACCTGCCCACCAGTAAACTCAAACTGTGTGACGCCAGGCTCAATAGGAGGATGGCTGTAGTTTCCATCATCTATACACTTGATAATGTTCCTCATCAAAGAGGCATTGGCGCCACCGTCGCCTTGCGAACCACCGCTCGTACAGTTTTTCGGCTTATTCCCTTGTCCACCCAGTTCATCAAAGGTATGCCAACCAGCACAGCCCGTTTGAGACCCTGTGGGAGAGAAGGTAATTATATCTCCACATTGCGGAAAATTATTAAAATAATCGGTTGAAATGCCGAATGGCGCATTGGCCACTCCTGGATTCGATGGACCACCAGCAAACTCCAAAGCGGCCACTGAAGTAGCACTAACGCTCATATCATTGACACCAAAAATACCGGCAAAAAATGTGGAAATCGGACCATTTTGAGTGCCATCCCGATGAACGGTTGCTCGTATCGCATTGGGACGTGTCATTGAAGGGGTGAAAGTCAAGGTGTTTCTATCCCACGTACCTATCTCAACTTCACTTTGGTCAACAACCAGATTTTGAATATCCGATGCCGCATTGGAAAAGCCCGCCAAAACTCCAGCATTTTGAACAAGTGCCTCTTCACTGCCTGTCAAAATCCGTGATGTATCTCCTTGATTATTTTTATCCATGGCGAGATACACTCGACCTAATGCTCCTCCGGCGCCAAGAACCACGGCATCAGCAGCATTTTGCAACTGACTTCGAGTGACCAATGCATGACCTACATCAATGGCCATAGCGGCAAACCCTACGATGACAGTGGACGAGGCTGCCACGACGATCGCTGATACACCATGTTCGTTCCCAATGGGGTTTAAGATATTTTTTAGTTTTGTACGGAATGTATGGCTATTCATAGGAAATCCTCTCTGACAGGCTAATCGAAAATCGTTCGAAGTCCAATCACCTGTAGTCGTACCTATTCATGGAGCATAGTGACGTTAGCATTCAATTGTGTCGAAGAAAGTCCTGGAACCAGACTGTCAATCACAATATAATTCCATGGAACATTGGCCTGCACCACTACTGGATTTCCAGAGGCCGCATTGAGTCCATTGACGGTTACCTGCAACCCGGCCGTAGGTACGCCACCAGCTTGCAATGATTGACTCACAAAACCAGCAATTTGCCCTTGGGTATAGGGAGTATTAAATAAAATAGCACGCCTGGCACCTTCTCTTGTGGCATTCACGAGGACTTCTTGAAACCACAGCATGCGACCAAAATCCACTGCTCCAAAAATTAATGCTGAAATGACTGGGAGGAGGAGTGCTAATTCCATCGCTGCGGCACCACGTTCAGACTTTTTTCCAAATCGGGTTCGTTTCATTCTCTACCCCTTTTCCTGCAATCGAATTTCCTGACGTTGACGATTGTGCCTGTTATCCAAATATCATCAAAATACGTCGCGACTTTGCCCACAATCTCTAGCTCCCCATCGCAGCCATGATGGTGTTGGCGGCATTCTGGTACATACTCATCACCGTATTCCCTAACGCCGTTTGCGCCCCAACGATCGTTGCACCTAACAGGGCCGCCAGCAAAGCATATTCTATAGCCGTAGCCCCTTCTTCATCTTCTATAAAAGCTCTTACCGAGCACAGAACCATATCGTCATTTCCTATAAAGGTCTTCATCTACACTCTCCCTTGTTCGGCTTCCCCCAATGCATTTCAGACCTTGCAATTCTCCATCAACACTCACTTAAAGCAGCGACGGTCTCACAGAGGAGACCGTCGCTAGCCTCAGAACACCTACACTACTTAGGAACCTTGGATGCCAGCATCCACATTTTGGAACGCCGTATTCACGGTTGTCCCTAAATTCTGAACGGCAACCACGATAACCGCGGCGATTAAGGCAGCCAACAGACCGTATTCAATAGCGGTAGCTCCTTCATCTTCATTCACAAAACGCATTAATTGATTCATCATAGTGCATCTCCTCATCGGGCAGAATAATTGACAGTCACGCTATCCCAACTTGCCCGGAATCAGTTGGGTATCTCGTGGCCTCTTAGCGATCCATTCCTTCGGCAACCCGGCTATCAAGGACCATCCTTGACCCGCGGCTTTGCGCCCACGCTTTTCAGCATGTTCGCCTTTATCGGGAAGAGGCACCCGACCGAAATCTCTAAATCTAGCCGTCATTCGAAGATGCTCATGCACCCAAATGAGTTGGCCATATTGTCTACGTTGTCGTATCCGTTGCATGCTTCATTATCGACGGGCTTGAAAAAAACTTGCCATACTTTTTCTTGTCCTTTTCTAGTCTTTATGTGACAAGACCGTTTCTTTGTATTCAATATTTTTTCTCCACCCATTCTTTTGAGTCACGATGTTTTCTTAACACCTCGCATTTTTCTCCTTTACCCCTTTTTCCTCCCTCCAGCATTAAGATTTTGAATCTCTTTTCCGAAAGTTTCCTTAAGATCTGTTGTATTGCTGCCCAAAATGACATTTCAACCTAAAAGCTTCCATGATCGAAATGTTTTTTGTCCCCTTAAAAGAAAGGTTCGCATCTTCATCTTGAGCCTTCTGAGTGGCAGCCAAATAAGAAAAACAACTCAAGGGTTTAGCCGATAATGCCTCTTTCCAAAGCTCTCGACGTGATTCAACATGCTCAACATGTTTCTGGAGGTTTTCCACATCGACAAGATGGACAACCACGCGCAGATGCTACGGCATGGGCTATCATTGCCCTATCAGCTTGGAATAGTGCTCAGGCCCAGTGCGACAAAGCCAGATTATTTCTCACTTCATTACAATTGGACGATGGACGCATTCCTATCTCCCCCAACCATCCCGAGGTCATCTGGCCCACATCACTTGCTGTTTTAGCTTGGCACGGAAACCCAAATTTTCAAGAAGCCCAAAACCGAGCGGTCAATTTTCTTTTGGGCTTTACCGGTCGTCATTTTTCTAAACCAGACGGTATGACTGTTGGGCATGACCCGGCCATTCTTGGATGGCCCTGGATTGCGGAAACCCATAGCTGGGTTATCCCCACTGGCCTAACAATCATGGCCCTTACTCTTGCTGGACATCAGTTACACGAACGCGTCTTGGAAGGGGGGCGCATGATTCTGGATAGACAATTACTATCTGGAGGATGGAATTATGGCAATACCTTGGCCTTCGGAAAAGAACTTCATCCCCTACCCGAATGCACTGGCCTTGCTCTTCAAACCCTCGCACGCCAGACACGGATCAAGAATGTTCAGAAAAGTCTGGACTATATCAGTGATACCTTCTCTACTTTACATACGCCTATTTCTCTGGGATGGGCCCTTCTGGGATTAGAAGCCTGGGGACTCCGGCCAGCCAACGCGGATCAACAGATTGCTGAAAGCTTTATTCGTCAGAAACGGTATGGAACTTATTCCCTCCCTGCCCTTGCACTCCTACTGTGTGCGGCAAAAGGGCGAGATGGATTCTATCCTTTGTTTGCCAACTCCGCTGCTTCATCAGACCATCTTTCTTCCTCTTTTTCATCTTCTAATGAAACGAGAGCCGCCTCATGACCCCCTCTCCTCTTCAGACTGAACAACTCACAGTCTCTCGACGAGAAATGTTGCGGGCTTCTCTCATTGGTGGAGGTTTGGCCCTTACTGGATTTTCAATGCTGAACTGGTTGAAAGGTCCAGCGCTTACGGCTCGTACCTTTATTGGAAAGGCCGAGCATTATCAGATGGATCTTGCCAGCCTTATCATGGATGGCTTCAAGGAACTGGGTATAAGCCCGAATCTTATTCGAGGAAAACGAATTTTATTGAAGCCCAATCTGGTAGAACCACATCAAGGCGTTTCCCACATCAACAGTCACCCCCTGCTTATCCGAGGTGCTGTTGAAGCCTTTCTGCACTTTGGTGCTTCCTCCGTGATGGTGGCGGAAGGTCCAGGACATCGTCATGACACTCTTTTAGTCCTGGAGGAGTCGGGTCTAGCAGAAGTTCTCTTTGAAGATCATATCGCTTTTCATGATCTCAATGAGCTAGAAGGTAGTCCCCGGCCAAACCTTGGACGGCAAACAAATCTGAAAACACTGACCTTTCCACGGCTACTGGATGAGGTTGATTGGGTAGTTTCTCTACCCAAGATGAAAACCCATCATTGGGCAGGTGCCACCTTGTCCATGAAGAATCTCTTCGGGGTTATGCCAGGAATCTATTATGGCTGGCCAAAGAACGTATTACACCAAAATGGCATTCCCCAATCCATCATTGATATTACCGCCACACTGCAACCCCATTTTGCCATTGTGGACGGGATTATCGGAATGGAAGGCGATGGACCCATTATGGGCTCACCGGTTGAATCGGGAGTGATTGTCATGGGAAATAATCTTCCAGCAGTTGATGCGACCTGCTGTCGCATCATGGGCATCAATCCACATGCCATCGAGTATTTGAGTAAGACTGACCAATGGCTAGGCCCAATTCATGATTCGCTCATCACACAGCGCGGTGAAACCTGGCAATCGGTTTATCACCCTTTCGCTCTCATTTCAGATATTCCCGCTCACCAAGACATTCGATTGCAAACAGCCTGATCGAGCAGGATTACCCACTCACTCTTGACTCTCAACTGGAGACCGAACAAAAATCTTTCAACTTTCTCCGGTCGCTAACAATTTGTTTGCAATATTCTCGTATAGGCTTTTCTACAGAGGAATACATGAGGGCTGCCACCACAGTGACCGTACCCACAATACCGAGAAGATGCATCCATAATAGGAGTTGATGATTGGCAGGATCTAGGCTTACATAGACATCATTGAGAGCGTATTGGAAAATTTCAAGAACCGGATAGTGAACCATATATATTGAATACGAGATCGTACCCAAGATCACCATTAATTTGTGACTCAAAAGATCAACAACGCCACCCCTAGAATGCGCCAGAGCGACAATAAGAAACGGAATAAGTGGATATACACAAACAATTGGCAGACCCAATATTAACACCACAACCAACAAACCTATTGGAAGCCCACTCCATCTAGGAAGTGACCAGAACCTTCTAAAATCCACACTCCGTTCCTGAATCAAATAGATTACACATCCCAATACAAAACCATTGAGGACACGGAACAATGCAACCCACCCAAAATGCCACTCCCATGTCCATTGAAAAGACATCACAGCTAGTGGGTACCCTACCAACAAACTTATAGCTAATAACCAAAGTAGCCAGAGGCCTTGCAGACGAAAGAGCACAAAGGTAATGAGGGGAAACCCAAGATAGGCAAACCATTCTGCACTCACAGACCACGCCGGTGTATTGATGGAAGGGTCTACCCACATATTCAGCAGGAAGAAACTAAGAGCGATCTCTCCTCCTCCAAACAATTTTTGATTCCATATTCCGGTCCCATGAGCTACAACTAGCAGGAGAAGAACGAAAAGATGAACTGGATATATTCTTGCTAGACGAAGAAGATAGAAATCCAAAGCATTCTTCACTGATATACAGTGTGCAAACTCCAGCCGATGCACATGCATGAGAATATACCCACTTAAAATAAAAAAAATGTCAACAGCATAGACCCCTTGAATCACCACATTTCTCAACAACCCCCATTCGATTTTCTCTGACAAGCCCGGAAGATATCCATTGGGTCCCCCAAATGTCGCGTGAAAAAGGAGCACCCATAAGGCCGCTAGCCCGCGCAAGCCAGTTAATGCGCTAAGATGTTCACGAGAGGTCAATTGCATATGGCACAATATGGCACAACGAAAAAAGTACGCCCTATCCTCAAAGATTCGGATATCACCCGATTCATCTTAAATATTGGGACTGGCACAGGATTTCGTGCATGTTGGGGCAGGGGTATCTGCTAGTATCTGCTAGAGCATCTGGTACGGTCGATCAGAATCGTCGAACTGCTAAGCACTTTTCAGGAACCACTAAAGTGGAAGAGTCAACTTTGGAGGCCGCCGCAAAAGCCAACACGGTAATGGTGCCTCAGGGGAAGTGCCTATCTTTGACCTTGTACAACTGGGAGGGAAAGAGCTACGCGCAGATACGTCCTGCCGACAAGGGGCATATGATTTTGCCCATCAATCCTCCGTGAGAAGATGGGGTCTAATCGTCTTGTCTACACGGAATTATCGTTCCTATCAGGCCTTAGATGTGCGCGAGTATAAGCACTATTACCTCAATACCATAAGGCTTTTGCGAACAAGCCTAACCACAACAATGGCATCGAAATCTTTTGGAATCAAGCGAGACGCCATTTCCATATATATAATAAGGTTTCCAAGCATCATGTTTTTTCTTGATAGCGTGTGAATGGCGGCTAAACAACTATAGGCATCCTAAACAATTGGGAATAATTTTTCGTCACTAGAGAACACTTGTGGAACAATCATAATTTCTAACGCTAGCCCTAAAATAATTTTTAATGGCTCTACGGTTGACTCCGGTTGAAGGACTTGTGACTATTCAAGTGTGGGGCGCCCAACGTATCCGAAGGACATGCGGGAATTTCGTCAACGCTTCACTACACGGCAGGCTTGTCTTGAATATTTGGTGCAGAGTCGCTGGCCCGATGGGTTTGTTTGTCCCAAGTGCAGGGGGAAGTCGGCCTGGCTCAACTCCAAGCGCTACGTGTTCGAGTGTCGGGCGTGTGGGCGTCAGACTTCGCCGATGGCCGGCACACTCATGCACCGTTCTCACGTGCCCGTCCAGGAGTGGTTCTGGGCTGCGTATCTTGTGACGACTCATACGCCAGGAATCAGTGCCGTTCAGCTTGCACGCCAGCTTGGCCTTTCGAGTGCCACCACAGCTTGGCATATGCTGCATCGGTTGCGTCAAGGAATGGTCAACACAAACCGAAGCCAGCTCTCCGGCTTGATTGAGGCCGATGAGGCAATCCTCGGCGGCTCAGCCAAAGGCAGGCCAGGTCGGGGAGCGACGACAGCCAAGCACAAGAGCTTGATAATCGGGGCCGTGGAGGTTCTCCCCTATACCGACAAAAAAGGGAAACGATCTGAACGGACAGGTCGATTGCGTCTTTCAATCCTGAAGGATGCAGGCGAGCTCAGCATTCGTGGGTTTTTGAGGGCAAATATTGAGGCCAACTCCACACTCCGAACGGATGGGTGGCGCGGGTATTCTGATGCAGCGTTGGTCGGGTACAAGCATCGTGTGCGAATGGTTCGCACCCCGGAGCGAGCGCACAAAGTGGCGCCCCATATCCACCGGGTCTTCAGTAATCTCAAAACGTGGCTCATTGGCACGCATCATGGAGTGGAGCCAAAGTATCTCCAGAGCTATCTTGATGAGTTTGTGTTCCGCTTCAACCGCCGCAAAACGCCGATGGCCGCGTTGCAGACCCTCCTTGGAATCTCAGCGAATAAAGCGCCATTAACTCTTGACGAGCTAGTCCACCGGAGTCAACCATAGAGCCATCTTATTTTTATTCTTCATCGGTATTGGGTTAAATTTTCCTCACACAAACATTGGATGCGCAGATAAACTACACGATCAAAGCCTATCGCGATAGGTTGTATTTGATATCCATATATTCAATGGCATTGGCTTCGACCAAGCACGAAGTCAGGCACTATTCTCGACAAACAGTTCGAGTGTAGGAGAGCGATGCGATGAACAGTGCAGCACACATCTGAAAAAACTCCAAAAAGGAGTTCAAGCAGTTATGAGTAACGATTTACTGAGGGAGTTTGAAGGTTCTATTACAACACCCGGAAACTCCAGGGCATACATGAAAAGAAGTCTAGATCTATTTTTTTCAATACGCTTCTTTATGAATAAACCCTTTCCAAAAGGTCAGGAGCATTATTTTTATATCCAACCACAAGGACCAATGCTCAATGTAATATAGATCATGAGCTAAGCGTTTCTCCCAGGACGTATTCCCTCGTAACCCATTTACTTGTGCCCACCCTGTAATACCAGCTTTCATCGTGTGCCGAAGATTATATTGAGGGAATTGCTCACGGAATTTGTAAATAAATTCTGGTCGCTCTGGTCGAGGGCCTACTATACTCATCTCTCCCTTTAACACATTCCAAAATTGCGGTAGTTCATCTAAGCTGGTTCGCCGTAGTATTTTCCCAATTTTCGTACATCGCTCATCACCTGACTTGGCCCATACAGGCCCAGTCTCTGATTCTGCATCTTGATACATTGTACGAAATTTGATGATTTTAAAGGAACTTCCGTCTAACCCTACACGCCGCTGACGATACAAAACTGGGCCTGAGGATGTCATTTTAATGAGGGCTGAAATCATACCCATCAGTGGCAATGTTAGCCCCAAAGCCATAACAGACCCACCCACATCAAAACAACGCTTTAGAAAGACATTCCACCCATAAAGAGCTGAGCCTTGAAGCGTAATAATCGGAAGCCCCCCGAAAACTTCGGCTTCGGCTCTCAGGGTGATATGCTCATAGATGGATGGAATAACTTTGACTTCGGCTGTCGTCCTGGAAAGAATGTTCATAAGCTTCTCAGCTTCATTCTCCACATCCGGCGGCAAACACAAAAAAACGACGTCAATCTGTTGATTCAAGAAATCATCAGCGTCCTGAAAAGTGCCAATAACAGGTACTCCTTGAAAAGTCTGGCCAACTTTCGTCTCATTTCTTGACAAATACCCTGTGACCTTCATACCCAATTCGGGATGCGCTTGGAGCATTTGAACAACTCGCTGTCCCAAGGATCCAGCACCGATCACCACTACATGTCGTTGATTATATCCCAACCTCCGAAGCAATCGCAGAATCTCACGAAACATCATTCGCGAAAATCCAAGGACCACTAAGTTCAACACTCCAAAATACACGATCACCAATCGAGAAAATTCAAACGTCTTCAAAAAGAACGTGAGCGCAACAAGAATCAGAAGACATAGGGCATTGGCTTTCGCCAAATCTACGAATTCAGCAAAATGAGATCCCATTCGACGAGGGCGATAAAGATTAAAGGAGGAAAAGCACATTCCCCACACAAGAACTATTGGGAAAAGCAGCCATAAATAGGGGTCAATCGGAGGTACCCCCTTTGTTACAGGGAAGAGAAAAGCAGAAAAACGAAGAAAATATGCCGCAAGCCAGCAGCCACTGATGAGTAGGAGATCAGAAAGAAACAGCAGATTTTTAAAAAAATCGGAATGCCGTTTTAACATAAATTTGACTGAAGAAATTGTTCATAGTTGGCCATGATAACCTGCTTGATTTTTTTCTTGAAATGTTCTTGATCAAACCCTTTGACGTGAGCTCGAATAGCCTTAGCAGAGAAATCACTTCTTCTTTTTTCAAATAACTGAATGGCACTTGTAAGTGCATCTATCGTTTGCTCATAAAAAAATACGCCTGTTGGAGGAGAAGCACCATTGATTGGATTTAAGGGATTCAAAGGAATAACAGTTTCCAGCACTCCTCCTTTTCCATAAGCAATGACTGGTTTCCCACATGCCATGGCTTCTAAAGGCACAATACCAAAGTCTTCCTCACCTGGAAAGATAAGAGCTCTACAGTTCTGATACCATCTTCGAACACGACTATCAGGTTGCCAACCCAAAAATTCTACATTCGAAGCAGCCAGTTGCTTTAGCCGTTTTTCCTCTGGACCTTTTCCAATAATCTTTAAGGTTAGCTTTAATCGATTAGCAACCTGAATAGCTAGTTCGACTCTTTTATAAGGCACAAAAGCCGTGACCATCAAATAATACTCGGAATCATCATTCTTAGTATCAAACACACTCCAATCAATCGGTGGATGAACGACTGCAGCCTCCCGCCCATAGCAACGCTTGATCCGCTCAGCGACATAATAGGAATTCGCAATAAACTTATGTACCTGAGTATTGGACTGCACATCCCACTGTTGCAAGTGTTTGCGAAAAATCGCCATTCCCATTTTTTTAAAACTAAAGCGAGTTTTCTCTGGAAAGTATTGCCCATAAGCATCCCAAATATATCTCATGGGTGTGTGAACATAAGAAATGTGGCACGTCTTTTTAGGTACTCGTACCCCTTTGGCAACACAATGACTAGAACTCAGAATAAGATCATAGTTATCTAATTGGAAAGATCGAATGGCGAAAGGAAACAGAGGAAGAAAATATCGATACAGTTGGGCCATATGGGGAATGGCATTCAAGTAACTCGGGAAGATGGGGTGTCGCTCAATAGCTTCTGAAACACTCCCTTTTATATAAACCAGAGTATAAATCGGTGCGTTAGGAAATATTTCACACAATGCTTCCAAACAGCGTTCTCCCCCACGCATCCCTGTAAGCCAATCATGAACCAGCGCTACTTTCATGGATAAGAAATCTCTTTGGGGAGTCAACCGCTATTGAATATCTTGATACACCCGATAAAGGGACTGAAGCATCTGCTCTTCTGAAAATTTTTTCCTTACTTTGATCTTGGCATTGTGGATAATGAATGCTCTTAGGGAAGAATTTTCCGTCACCTTCTTTATCCCATTCGCCAAACTTTCTCCTGTCCTCTGATTAATAAGCACTCCATCAATTTCATCATCAATAACTTCACCCATGCCACTCACATTCATACTCACCACTGGAACACCCATCCACATTGCTTCTAAGACAATAAGAGGAAGGCCTTCCCACCGTGAGGAAAGAACAAGGACGCGTAACAAAGAAATAGTCTTTAACGTTTCCAAGTGAGATAATGCCCCTAGCATTGTCACCCGCTTGGTCAACCCCAGACGACGAATGTCTGTCCTTACTAACGTATCTAAACTCCCCGTTCCAACAATGGTGGCCGAATATTCTGGAAGAGCACCAAGGGCATCTAAAAATAAGAGAGGATCTTTTTGTGGCTCCAAACGTCCTACGAATCCAATAAGGTGAGAATCAAGAAAATCTACAGATGGAATGTCATGCAATGGAATACCATTATAAATTAATTCATACGGTTTGTTTTTTTTAAGTAACCCCGTATTTCTTGCACTTGTAAGATCATATTGTGAGACAAAAACTATTCGACTAGCCCGTTGAAAAATGTATCGCTCTACTTGTAACGCAAGCCAACGTAAAACCGTAGATTTTTGAAAAAAATGAAACCCATGAATGGTATAAAGAATTGGGACATTTATTCGTGCCAAAGCAAGGGAAAATGCTGCTCTAGCCCCATGAACATGAATGACGTTGGGCTGTGTGCGAGAACAGATATGCCGCAATTCGATTGGAATCGCAGGATTTAGACGGCTATAAAAAAAATTTAACCCATGGCAAGGAATTCCAAGGTTTTGAGCCTCCTGGCAAAGATATGACCCTGACTGTGTCACCAAACCAAAACATAATGTGGCGCTCTGAAGGCCTCTCAAAATCTGTAAGACATGCGTAGTTCCTCCACCTAGACTCCCATCCGCTACAATTTCTAGAACACGCATGTGCCCTGCCTATCTAAAACAGCTCTTTATCTTATAATGAACAAAAATCATAATCTATCGAGACGGGCCAATACGGTCATTGGCAAACTGTCGGTAAAGCTTTAATCGGGAATAGACGTTTTGAAAAATGGATAGAAAAAAGGCTGAAAGAGATCCGTAATGTTTTTCAAAAAAATACTTTTGATTCTTAAAGTATATCCCTTTTTGAAGGTCTTGATTCCCGCCAAATGACGCTCCAGACTGATGAGACACAACTGCCTCAGGAACATGCCACACTTCCCACCCAGCCTGAGAGGATCTCATGCAAAGATCAACATCCTCATAATATAGGAAAAAATTTTCATCAAACCCCTTCACCTCGTCCCAGGTAGAACGGCGACAGCATAAGGCAGCGGCTGAAACCCAAGAAACACGAACCGGTGAATTTGGAAGGCTGAACTTTAGAGAGAGTTTTCCTACAGCTCGACGTAACACACCTTGAGAAGCCAGACCTTTTGTCACCCATGTCAGCGGCTTATCCAACATCAGGCCAAAGATTGAAGGAGTATCTCCCATAGATTGCAACGGTTGCCCAATTGGATCAATCAAACGGGCACCAACAATTCCAACCTTTGGATAATTTTCTAAAAATGAAGAAAGAACATCCAGGGCATATGGAGAAGCCACAGCATCTGGATTCAAAAACATCAGATAAGATCCGCTAGAAGCCGCAACCCCAATATGACATGCACGTCCGAAACCGACATTCTCCGGAAGTTGCAGGAATTTGACCGATGGAAATTTCGTGTGGATAAAACTGGCGATAAAATCAGGAGAATGATTATCAACTACAATAATTTCAATATCAGGTGAACTGACGAAGGGCAGTAAGCAATCAGCAATCGTCTGCTTAGAATTATATGTGACAACAATGACGGAACAAAGATTTTTATTAGCAAATCGATGCAGTAATGGACCTCCATTTCCGAACAATGAAATACGTAAGATATTGGCGAAACATTAGTCGACTTTCGACATACCCACTTGCAGAAACACCTACCATCAACGCAGATGAAATTAATACGTTGATTCCAAGTCAATACTTTTCCTTAGAAGAGAAATGCGAGACAACACTATTGTGGCAATTTTTCTTTCTTCAAAAGTGTCACACAATCAAGTTCTTTCTCGCCGCCCCAATCAATTAAGACACTCTCTACAATACTTAAATGAGCTTTTGTGGCTAAATCCCCAAATAGTTCTCGTGTCATATGGTTTCTAGCATGTGGGTTAAGACCATAATGCCTATCCATGGGAGCAGGATAGTTAGAATGATGATAAAGAGCCATTCCTCCATACTGCAGAATCCTATGGGTGTCAATTAAATACGACTCAATAATATCAGGGCTAAAATGAACCATCGCATCATAGCAAAAGATACCTGTAGCCCAATTATCACCAACGCCATCAAATGCTGCACCTTCGCATTTATTAAAAGTCACGTTATGAAAATGTTTTAACCGTTCTTTGCAAAACCTTAAATTTTCCTCAAAAACATCCATTACGACAACTTCACCCGCTATTGCTGCAACGACTTCTGCATGTCTACCATAACCAACAGCTAATTCCACAACTTTGGCAGTATCTAGGCTTTCAAAAAGTTTCTTGAACACTGTCTCCTCACCCCAAAACATGTGCAACCATTGCTCAGCGTCCTTGTAATAGGAACTATTCTCCCACGGAGCAATAACGACATCAATCGACTCTTTTAATTTTTGTGACTTATCATCACTCTCATTCATTCCGTTCCCCATTACAATCACGTTCCTCACTCAAAATGACAAAGACCAACCTCAAACAAACTCCTAACAACACCCCTCCTACTTAGACGGTCTGTGTGAGTCCAAATAATTTATTGCCTATGCTAGAATCCCTCTATTCAGCCACAAGATTAACCTATCTGCAAAACGAAGTGAAGCTTCCTATCCGTTAAGATTTCCAATAGATATTTGGTAACAAGACCTAGGTGGTAACGAGTAGATTAGATGGGCGCGTTAGAGACTTTTCAGCATTTGCAACGCCGCACCTTTCGATTTGAAGGCCACAGAACACTCCACCCACATAGAGCTTATATTACTGACATTCTCATATTCGAAATCACATCAGAGTGCGCTTTTATCCACGTTTCCTTCTATCCCAAGTAGGGCTAATGACATCTTCTTGATAATTAGTATTTATTAGCTATTCCCTTACCGTATTCAATGCCAGGCGTTTCGATAATACGAAATGATATATGCGCTACCAGACTGACCAACCCAAGAGTGACGCCCGTACAAATAAGAAAATTCAGCAGTCCTGAACTAAAAAGCGCCACACTTTCTGCATACATACCCATGAGCATTTTGACAATAAGAGGGTGCCAAAGGTAGAGACTAAAGCTGATCCGACCCATTCCTGTTGTTAACCAATTCACACAAAATGGATTTGGCCAAATACAGATAGCCAAAATAAGTATCATAAACATGATACTCCAGATATACAAATCAAGCCTTATGGCACCGACCTCTCTCAAAACCTTATAAACGGATGGCACATAAACAATGGAAAGTATCCCAATAATGGTCAGGGCAAATAAAAGAGCACCTTGTTTCCTGCCCTGGAAAAACCCTGTTTCTCTCCAAATTAAAAAGGCCAATACTCCCGACAAAAATGTAGGAAGATGGGTCATAATATTCAAATACGAATAAGATCCAATCTGAAGGTTTTCAGCCGCTGTAAAAAATGCGGATGACACAAGAAGTGCAATCGCCAAAACAAGAATTCCTGAGCGAAGACTACAAACAAGCACAACGATGACTGGGAAAAAAAGGTAAAATAATATTTCCACACCAATCGACCACCCTGCCCAAACTATGCTCTCATGCTTTCCAGGAATAAGCCCAAAGAGCAATAATGCGTTAAGCACAATATCCTGAAATGAGACTTGCCACTCCTTCAGCATTGCTATAACCACCCACGTGGCTAACAATACGTAAAACAAAGGGGCTATTCGAAAAAATCGGCGGATATAAAAACGGGTGATCTGGGCTCGGTCATTCAACTTATCTAAATATCCATAGGCCAGAACAAACCCGCTTAATGCATAAAACAATGGAACCCCTTGAGCGAAATGTAGCTTAATGACAGATAAATATTCTGGAATTTCAATATTAGGAATCATGACCATGTGATAAATAATTATCATCAATGCGGCCAATGCACGTAACGCCTCCACGCCTTCTAGTCTTGGGGGATTCTCTTTCAATTGCAATGATGCTCAGCTAGAAGATGCAACGAGACCACTAGTATCGAGGGAGAGGGGCTAATATATAAGAAAAGTTAGCGGGCGCATCAATCTGTTATGAAATGATCATTCATTCTATCGTTTTCGGAAAAACATAATTGGGTGAGTCTGACGAGAAGGGTTGAAAAGAAATTTTTCAAATTCAAACATTTCCGAATAGGCATTTTTTGCATACGATTCAGGGATGAACGTTTCACCATAAAATTCAGAAGTCATCGCTCCTCCACCATTTACGCCTTGACAATTGGAATGCACAAATTCCCCTTTATCATACCGTGCTCGAGCATGTGAAAAATCCGGAAATAATTTTGAAAGAGCATCAAGATAGCCAGTGTGACCCTTTCCTTTTAAGCCCTCACATTGATCGAAAAACGGACGGCCTCGAGTCGTCAGAGCAACAATCCCACCTGGAACAAGGATACGATGAAATTCACTCATCCAGCGAGCACAAGCCTCTTCTGACAGATGAGAGAAAACTGAATATCCTACAACAAAATTCATCGTCTTATCTGGAATCGAGGTAGGGGGGAAAGGCATGCATACCGAAAATTGGTCACTTCGGAATGTGTCACGGCATATTTGGATAAACTCTTCCATGACATCGATTCCCATAATATGATCAGAAGGCAATTCTCTCAAAAAAAATCTGGCAATTCTTCCCCATCCGACACCAAATTCCAACAGGTGATGTGTTGAGTCAATTGGCGAACCTAATTGCGAAAATGTTTCGGTGCAATCTTGATAAAAAATAAATGCTTCTTTTAGTGTTGCAATACCTGACTGCCCTGTCGTATTGGATTGAATAGTCTCTGAGGGAAAAGCTGGCAGCTCTTTCCCTTCATAATACGTTGGAGGATGCAAATAGCTTTCACACACGGTCTCAAACCATTTATCTTGCATCAACATAACCTCTTTCAAAGAATGCAGTTTTTTTAACAGTTTTTTCATAAGAGCAAGAATCCATTTTTTTAGCTTATCATAGCGACACGATAACTAAAGCTCCTTTATACCTCAAGCCCGAAACTTCCAGAATTTGAGTATCTGAATTTGCTACCATCAAGCGCATGGAGTCTTTACGATGCCCATATACACCGTCCTCCATCAAATACCGACCAACTAATGAAGATCAGTTGCATGGCCAACTAAAAAATGTACGGAACAATTTATTTAGATAAGGGCTTCAAGGCGAAATGAGATGAAGATACACCAAGACCCTGAACAACCAGCACAACACAAATCGATTAGAAATGGGTCAACTCTGTTCTCACGACGCAGAGAACCATCACATTTTTTATACCCAATAACATATGACACGTCTCAAGGACCAAAAAAATTAAATTGACTCATTAATCATCAGAAATACTTTTCAGAGCTTCACGCACTTCAGGGTGTTCCGTAGGAGAAAAATGTCCACTCGTCCCAAGAGAAAACTGCTCATAAACGTCTTTGACATATTTTCTAGCCTTGGCACGTACGCTCTCTTCAACAAAAATAGCTTCAGAAATTTGCTTTTGAAGAAAAATAATCTCAGCCATATGATGCGCGAGAGTCGATGACGAACTCGTCACGCTTTTCTGGTGCCGCCGATGTGAATTTAATACCTCTGAAACATAGCCCACTCGACCATTCTGTAAGATGTCTGAATAAATCAACCAATCACCCGCTATTTTTAGCTTCAATAAATCTTTCTGACAACGACGTAGTGATTCTTGTAAATTTGACTTTTTGAATAGTACCGCGCTCACATTAGGGATTGTATTTTTAACAGCTAAGGCCTGGGATATTTCTTCTTTACCCTCGCAAATATAATCTAGCTTCCATCTATCTGTACAAATATCGGAAGTATAATCAAAATAGTTATCGCACAAGAGATTATCAAACTCGTCGATTTGGCGGGACTGTGCGTAACTCATAACCACTTGTGTGTCATCAAATTTGAGGATAGATCTCTCAATAAAGGTGGAATTAGCCGCGTCATCGGCCTCACAAATCCACACAAAATCACCTCGTGCAAGTTCTACAGCTTTCTGCCACTGCTGAAACACAGAGCCTGAGTTTTCCTCATTTTTAATGAGTCTATGATCTATACGAGAATTGGAGAGACAACGCTCAATAACCTCAATACTGTTATCTGTCGAAGCATCATCAAGTACAAGGATTTCATAGATTGGATAGGTTTGAAAAAATACCGTATTCAGACGCTGCTCCAGATGGTGAGCATAGTTGTAGTTTGGGATAATCACCGAGACGCGCTTCAAGGGCTGTCCTGCAAACTCAAGAAGATCAAAGATATACTGTCGAAATGAAAATGATTCTTGAATAATCAATGCCCCATTTCGTCCAAATTCTTGAGCCTTTATATGATCAGACAACAGAATACAGATGGCTTCGGAAAAAAGAATGGTATCTTCTTTTGGAACCACCATGCCACAACCATTTTCCAGCAACCCTTCAATTCCTCCAACGCCTTTGAACCCCACGACCGGCACTGCAACTTCAAGAGCCTCTAGGGCAACCGCTGGGAAGGGATCTTCACGTGATGTGAGTGCATAAACATCGGCTCCTGCATAAAATAGATCCGTATCTTTTGTATGCCCTATAAATAAAAAATGTCCTGAGATCGAAGGATTTACCAAACGTTGTTCAACCTTTGCTCGCATCGTATCATCCCAATGTCCCAACCAAACAAAGTAAACATGAGGGTTAGACTTGAGCACTTGCACGCCCGAATCAACAAAGAGATCAATACCTTTGCGACAATCGGCATACCCCACAGCTAATACAATCTTGTCATTTTTTTCTAGACTTAATTCTTTGCGTAGTCGAATTCGCGCATCCTCAACTTTCTTTTGAAATCGGTTTCGTTTGTATAGTCCCTGCGGTTTGATCTTTATTTTATCAACTTCGATAGGAGCAATTTCCTGAAAAGATTCCGCGACCATGGATGCTGGAAAAACAATAGCATCTGCCTTCTGGCTAATTGCTAAAGCCTGTGGCTCAAGCTTATTGGAATGAATCACGCCACTCAATTCATGAATGAGGGCCACACAACGAAGTCCCGCATCTGCCAATGTCTCAAGAAAAATCCCAGAAACCGTGGTATTCACAATAGCGGCCTTGTGTCCTTCAAGCACAAATTTTTTCGCGAGTTTCATGGCCTCAGCCCCGCGCGGCTCCAACCCAGAAAGGTGATGTACCGTTGACCAACGAGAAAATTCTTCTGCTAATATTCCCGATCCAAGTAAAACTAAATCGACCGCATAGGCAAAATCGGAGGTTAACGTTTTGGCAAGAGATAAGGTCAAGTATTGAGCACCATGGGGATGGGCATCATGCGCAACCAAGACAATTTTTCGTCCACCCATCGAAGTGCTTGATCGCACCAAAGCATCCCGAGTGGCTTGCAACCAAGCGAAACCATATCGACGATCTGGCTCCAAATGTGCCCCCTCAGCCCATTCATTCCATGCGTTTATAAAAACCAATCGTTCATCAGAGCTCTCGAAACGTGTCTTCGTATCTGCGCAAGCGTTGCTCAACCATTCTTGATACCCACCGGGGGTGGAATCTAAGAACACCGACCCACAACCTGAACGTCGTGCCTCATTATCCCAAGAAGGACAAACCCCACGAAACAAAGGATAGCTAGGGGTTGAATAATTTCTACTTTGCTTAACAAATTCTTTCCAATCATACACAATCCCTTTGAAGTGAGGATTAACTAACTTTACTCGATCTGTAATAATTTGTTGGCTGTAATTATTGGGAGGAAATTCGATGGCCGCGTCAAAACCATATTTACTTGGATCTTGGGTTTCAAATGATTGCGTATACGCTAAATAAATTTCTCCGATATCATGTTCACGACACCACTTACGCCAACGCTGTGCTGTCTCATATACCTGAGGCAAAAGGTTGGGACGATAAATTATTAATAAGGGCTTCCCCTCAATACGAATATACCTTGAATCACGGATATAATCGGCAACATGTTCGATAAATGCCAAATCATCATCTGCCGAATGTTCTTGTGCGATAAGGATATCTTTTTCACGCCCATCCCAACGGCGACTCCAATTCTCATTGGCCCAACACAAACAAAACGGGAAATCTAAGTCGGTATTTTCCAGATATTGTCGAATTGGCTGCTCTAGCAACCGTTTGCCCGCAAACCAATAAAAATAAAAACAAAAACCACCAAGACCATACACTTGGGCTAGCTCCACTTGCTGATGTTGAATCTCTGGAAGACGTAAGTCATAAAACCCTAAATCCGCAGGCAAATGTGGTTGATAATGCCCTTCGAACTGAGGTATTGCACGAGAGACATTGGTCCATTCGGTGAATCCTTTTCCCCACCATTCATCATTTTCTGGAATAGGGTGAAATTGTGGCAGATAAAAGGCAATTAACCGGACAGCTGGATTCACTGGGAGAGGTTCTTGGCGAAAAGCCACATGTTCCTCACTCTGCTGCATGGCCGTTTGACCGTCCCTCGAAGTAGACATATCTGAGGTAACGCCATCTCGAGCTCGTTGGGCAGCCCAATTTCGGTAGGCCGTCGTATCTCTGAGTAGGGGCGAGACTGCAACAAAAAATATGTCCTTGGCTTTCTCCTTGGCTTCAAACGAAAGAGGCAAACTTCGGTATATGCCTTGTGCTACAGCCACAATAGATTTCTGAACTCGGCTCTGGGTGGACTTAAGATGATTGAATAGAAAACGAAGCGGCGCTGTGATTTTCCAAGATTTCGAGTTTTGAAGGGCATAAAGAACATATTCCAAGTCCCTATAATGCGCTTCAATCTTTCTGATTGTCCCATTCTGATCGCGCGTCTCTTGTTTCAGACTAGCAATCTGCCCGTCACGGTCATCGATTTTTTGTGTGAGGCTGACGATCTTCCCATCGAGATCTTCTGTTTTCTTGGTGAGATTGACGATCTGCGAATCGCGGTCAGAGACAAACCCACTCCAAGCTTTTACAACATCGGATTCATGGATAGGTTGTTCAAAAATACTTGATGTAAGATTGGGTAACGGCGCATCAGAAGCCAGGGCAATCCAATAGATAGGCTTACTGAGTCCTAACGTTTGTTGAATCGCGTTATTTTCCTGACTATAGTTCAAAGATTGGAGTTTCATTGTTTCGGCAAAAAGGCAAGATCCATACACTATACGCTGCCCAAAATACGTAGAATTAATAAAATATTGACCAATTAATTCTTTGAATTCATCTTGATATAACTCTTTAATATGAAAGGGGTTGCGGTAATCTAACTCGTCAGAATAATGGAATTTATCAGGGCTAGATATGACCAAACATCCTGTTGGGCTCAAGACGCGTTTAATTTCTTGCATCATTTGTTCATGTTGATCATGATGCTCTATTGTCTCAAAACTGACGACCATATCCACACTTGAGTCGGATAATGGGATATGCGAACAACTTCCTACGACAAATTCAAGATTATTTTTCTTGTAGCGCACACGGGCATGCTGAATGGCTTCAAGTGAAATATCTACTCCAATCACTCGACGAGCTCTCCGAGCAAGCATCGCAGAGCCATAACCCTCACCAGAGGCGATATCAAGGACCACCTTATCAACAGAAATCTCACGAGCCTGCAGGTATCGATGTACGTGTTCAAGCTCAATATTCCCAAGTGTTTCAGGCGTATATCTTTCTCCAGTGAATGGCAGTGATTTATCTTTCATATGAATTTTTTATTTTTTAAACGAGAGTTCGAAATTAGGAAGGACGCTTATATGTTCTGATCCAATTATTCCGCTAAATCGAACTTGCTTGTGATATTGTGGATGTTCCCAATTGGTATTGATGGGATTATTTAATTTAGTGTTATAACAACCTAATAATCCAATCCTAGACTTATCCGACCGATTATCTTCAGAAGCATGTAATACGTTGCAATGAAAAATGACAACTTCACCAGGCTCTAATTCCATATAACTTTCACCATATCTCTTTTTCAGTAGATCCACTCTTTCAGGATGAGCTTCACTATCAGAGAAACCGTCATATAAAATATGGTCCATCCTCCCACACAAATGAGACTTGGGAATAAATTTAAGACACCCGTTTTCTTTTGTGGCCTGATCTAGTGCGATAAAACATGTTGCCATACTTGGAAACAAACACCCCATTTGATACCAATAGTAATAATCCTGATGATACTTAAACCCGGGCATAAGTGGATATTTTAATGGAACTTTTGAATGATAAAGATAGGCATCATCACTAAATGCAAATGATATGAAATCTAAAATTTCTTTTTTTCGACAAGCTAAAGCAAATATATTATCTGAGAATACATCATTCATTACAAATATGGTTTCAAAAGAAGGATGAGCACCTGCCTCATATTTTCTTTTAACCTGAGCATGGTGTTCATTCATTTTTTTGCAGTTTCGGATGCTGGCTGCTATTGCTTGGACCTCTGCGTCAAGAAATAATTTTCCTAACCTTACATAACCTTCTGCCCAAAAGTTCGTGGATAGTTTAGAGAAATTCATCTTATGCTTTTACCTATTTGAATCTTCATTGGCAGAGCACACAGCAATATTATTCATTGTTACACCTATCAATCCGTGACAGATAGAACTCCCGTGGACTTTAAAAACTAACGCATCATGAATCCAATTTAATATAGCATGATTTTCCTGTGTACCTTCTGCAACTGCGGACATTATTGAGTAGTCACCAGCAGGCAAAATGGGCATTTGAAAATCAAAAACCCCAATCATTAACTCGCCAATTTCACATTCCGGAGGATTATCTATATATGTAAGGAAAGAATTATCTCCAAAAATAATTTGCCCGAGCCGATCCTTGACTTGAAAACCAACGATTACATTATTAAATTTCTGTAAAGAATGAAATTCAATTTGTAATCGTACTTGCTCCCCACCTACGACCCATGACAGATGGCGACCAACGCTATCGAACAGTCGAACATTACTTATCTCTGCTCCTCCTCCCCCAAAACCCTGCACATTCGCAGGGAAGGAAAAAAGTTCAATATCATTACGTAAATTTGTCCGATTAATAAAATCTAACCGCATATCCCGAAGTGGAGTATTGGCTATTTTAAGCTTGGGCATCTTACTGGTCTTGATGCTAGCTCTTCCTTGTTCAGACTCATACTGTTTTTCTAAGTAGCTCTCAGTCACGATCTTGGGATGCCCAGATGCTTCAATGGAACCTTCATGTAACCAAATGGCATGACTACATAAATTAAGTACAGCACCGATATCATGACTCACAAACAATACGGTTCCCTTTTCCATAAATTGTCGAAGAAACCGCATACATTTCTGTACAAAAAACGCATCACCTACACTTAATGCTTCATCAATAATGAGGATCTCTGCTTTGACATGAGCCATGACTGCAAAGGCTAGCCTGACATTCATCCCACTAGAGTAGGTTTTCATTGGTTGATGAATGAACTCTCCGATATCTGCAAATGCCACAATTTGATCGTATTGATGATTAATTTCTTCGATAGACAAACCTAATACTGAGGCATTCATATAGATATTTTCATGACCGGTGAACTCTGGATTAAACCCAGACCCGAGTTCTAATAACGCCGCTACACGACCACGGGTTCCAATTTCACCGTTAGTTGGGTGAAGGGTGCCGCAGATCATTTGAAGGAGCGTTGATTTACCTGATCCATTTCGACCAATAATACCAACCGTTTCTCCCCGTTTAATTTCAAAAGAAACATCTTTGAGTGCCCAAAATTCACGGAAGTACTGCTTTGGAATCTGCCTCGTCAAACGTTGCAACGACGGGAAAATGAACTGTTTGAGTCGATCACGAGGTGTGTCATAGATATGGTAACACTTTGATAAATTACTAACTTGGACCGCAATATCAGCAGTTTCACACTGAATGACAGCCTTCTCTTCATCCGAATATGTATCGTTAATTCTTGATGAAGGCATGGTATTTGTGAGCTCAAAGGACATCAGCAAATCCTTTTCGCGTCTTTTGAAACCAGGCATACCCCAACCAAGCCATGGCAGTTGAAACTACACTATACGCCCCTAATCCTATCCAATTCGGCAATTGCCCCCATATCAGTACGGCACGAGCTTGTTCAATAATAAACGTGAGCGGATTAGCCATAATCCAACCACGAAATTCCACCGGCAGCGCTGTTATCGGATAAAAAATCGGTGAGAGAAAAAGCAGGACCATAGTAAGGATAGTGATGGTCTGCCCGACGTCACGCAAAAAGACCCCTAGAGACGCCAACATCCACGCCAAACCTAAGACAAGAATAACCAGCGGCAGCAACACAAGAGGCAAAAGAATGACGGTCCAATAGAGAAAGCCATTCGTGAGGAGCAACGCGACAAGAAGAACAAAAAGACTCACAATGCTATGAAACAACGCGGTCCCCAGAGCTATCCCTGGAAGTATCTCCAAAGGAAACACGACCTTTTTAACATAATTAACATTCGAAAAAATCAGGTTTGGTGCTCGATTAAGCACCTCAGCAAATAATCCATGAACGATGAGGCCCGCAAAAAGGACCATTGCAAACTGCGCTCTCGTTTCTTCTTCTCCCAATCCCCACCGGGCCTTAAACACGACGGAAAATACAAATGTGTAGACAGCCAGCATTAAGACTGGATTGAAAAATGACCATGCCAGGCCTAGAACCGATCCTTTATATCGACCAACAACCTCTCGTTTTGTCATTTGGGCAATAAGCTGCCTGTGACACCACCAACTACGAATGAGCGAGAGCAGCGAAATTGGTAGAGCAGGCTGTGGATTCATGCTAAAGCCGATGCCCCTCTTTTAACTCGATAATCTTAAAAAAAGAAATTGGATGACCTGCCCCCGTTCTTTGGCCACTTTGAATGTTAGGTTTTCTGAATGATAATTGACTCCGTGGTCGTCACGGAACCTGATTTTGCTCCGACCTCTCCGTCGTGGTGCTCGACGATCGTCGCCTGACAGCCATTTGTGTGCGATGAATTTTCTCCTTCCACGCCTGAACAAGCCACTGAAACTGTTGCCCAACTGGCACTTTCCCAATAGACGGTCTCAGGTGTCTGATAGCCCAACGCACTGTGAGGCCGCTCATGATTGTACTGCCGCCGCCACTCTTCAATAACCACTCGTGCTTCCGCCAAGCTCTGAAACCGCTCGGCATCGAGACATTCGCGCCGAAACGTGCTATTGAAGCTTTCATTGCTCCCATTCTGCCAGGGTTTCCCCGGCGCAATGCGACTGGGCTTGATGCCTTGCTCGTCGAAAAACGTGACCAAGGCTTGGGCCACCAACTCCGGCCCATTATCACTTCGTATGTATTGCGGTCGTCCATAAAGCACAATCAGCCGTTTCAGGACTTCGATGACGCGCTCATGCGAGAATGAGCGCGCCACGTCAATGGCCACGCACCAGCGAGTCTTCTCATCCTTGACCGTCAAACAGCGAAATGCGTGGCCGTCCGTAGTCACATCATGCACAAAATCCCAACTCCACACGGCGTTTTTCGTTCGCGCCGTGGGCTGCAGCGTCATCCCAGTCCGGATTTTCCTCCGCCGCTTCCGTGCAGGCACCTGCAACCCGCATTGGCGCCAGACGCGGTGGACGCGCTTGAGATTCACGCGCCACCCACGCCGCCGCAGAAAGCCTTCCGCTAAGCGGTACCCCCACTGTGGATAGCGCTTGGCCACCCCTCGCAGCGCCTGGGCCAGTCGGGCATCCCGTTTCGGGCGCTTGGCCCGATAGCAAATGCCGGAGCGAGCCGTCGTACACAACCAAGCCGCCCGTCGCAGACTCAGCCCCCGGGCACACGCGACCTGGGCCACCTGCCGCCGCGCCCGAGGGCTTACCACTTTTTTGCCTGCAGTTCCTTCATGACCTCCACTTCCAAATCCCGTTCGGCCAGAACCTTCTTCAGTCGCGCATTCTCCTGACAGAGGTGCCGTAACTCTCGAACATCATCTACCTTCATCGTCCCAAATTGGCGCTTCCAGCGATAAATGGATTGCTCTGAGACTCCATGTTGCCGAGCGGTCGCTTCAATCGTTGTGGTTTCCGCATCCCGTAAAATCCGCACAATCTGTTCGTCCGTGAATCGCTTCTTCTTCATCCTGGTCCTCCTCAGGTTGAGGAAAACCTAACATAGCGCTGGTCCAAAATTCGGGGGGCACTCCAATGGAGAAATGGTACCAGAAACATACAGTCAAAATAACTACTCTGGCTTATTAGATAAATGCCTCTGAAGAAGAACAGAGGAGAGTGGGAAAAACTAATGACTCAATTCTTTGGCTTAGATAGGTCCGATATTAGTCATCGGCAGAATGTTAATTGTTGCAATGACTGCCAAGAACTATTACGAAATCTTGTAAATCCAGTATTGTCATGAAACTTCCATGTAGGAGTCTTTAATATTAAAAAGTGTAACATTTATATGACGATTGTCAGCCTACAGCTCTCGTTATTCTGACTATTCAAATCCGAATTAAAGCTTGCACTAGATTAGTACTTCATTGATCTGGACGCTCAAAGCCAGTTATATCTTTGGATCACATATGATCACTCCTATTGAATTTTCCACTCCAAGGCCTTCCCCTACATGTACTCGTTGCCATTGAATATTCTGAGCGGTCCATGAGCAGCTATGACACTCCCCACTTGAGCGAACAAGTGATTGATAGAAAAAAGTACTAAACTAATTGTCCCTTTCTGGCTGAACAGTCCAGTCGATTGACACTACCCCAGGAGACCCCTGCGAGATGACTGTCGCGCCATCCATCAGCCACACGACCACCGTCCCACTCGTCTGGCGCCACACGAGGTCCGCCTTACCGTCCCCATCCATATCGGCTACGTCCTCAATCGTCCAGTCCGTCGACACCGTCCCGGGAGACCCCTGCGAGATGACTGTCGCGCCATCCATCAGCCACACGACCACCGTCCCACTCGTCTGGCGCCACACGAGATCCGCCCTGCCATCCCCATCCATATCATTCACATGCACAATCGTCCAGTCCGTGGACACGCTCCCGGGGGAACCCTGTGAGAGAATGGTTGAGCCATCCATCAGCCACACGACCACCGTCCCACTCGTCTGGCGCCACACGAGATCCGCCTTGCCATCCCCATCCATATCGGCTACGTCCTCAATCGTCCAGTCTGTTGATACTCCACCCGGAGAACCCTGCGAGAGGACCGTCGCGCCGTCCATCAGCCACACGACCACCGCCCCACTTGTCTGGCGCCATACCAGGTCCGCTTTGCCATCCCCATCCATATCAGCCACGTCTTCAATGGTCCAGTCCGTGGACACGCTCCCGGGGGAACCCTGTGAGAGAATGGTTGAGCCATCCATCAGCCACACAACCACCGCTCCACTGGTATGGCGCCAGACCAGGTCCGTCTTGTCGTCCCCATCCATGTCATTCACACCCACAATCGTCCAGTCCGTGGACACACTCCCTGGGGAGCCCTGCGAGAGAATCGTCGAGCCATCCATTAACCAAATGGCTATAGCCCCGCTCGTCTGACGCCAGATAATTTCTCCCTCCCAGACTTTGTTTAGAGAAAAGGTATCTGTAATAGCTCCCGATGATCGAACATTTTGAACGGTTAAGGCAGGCCCGTTGATATCCAATAACACTGAGCCAAACTGGGACTCATCGAAAAACATTACTGGGTGGTTCCCGCAATTAGTGGTACACACTGATTTTCCCCCATGGCCAGAAACCACATAGACTGCGCCAGCATTAGAAGCCCCCCCTATTTGCTTTTCATAAGCTCCATTTCCCGATGGCCTGCCGTCGCCAGCATCCAGAATTTTTCCTTGGGTTTGCAAAGTCCCAAAACTTGGGGTAGCAAAGTTAGGACTACTACCTAATCCATAGGCCTGATCAATCAGGTAAGACCGCTCATAGATATGTGAATGCCCCCCCAATACAAGATCTACTCCACCAGCCTCCAAAATAGGAAGCACATTTTCACGCACATCAATGAGACGCCCCGCAGAATCACTCACATCATCGGAATCATGAGTCCCTTTGGTATAGGGAGGATGATGCCAAAACGCAATTACCCATTCTTGACTTGTAGCGGCAAGATCGGCCTGCAACCAGGTCAACATTGGCCCATTAGTCATTCTATTACTATCCATTGAATCTAATACAATAAAATGCGCATTGGCATAATCAAAGGAGTAGTACGCCTCAGTACCTGACGATACTCCACCAGCTTGACCACTGGCCGGCAAGACATGAGCCTCATAGTAGGGACCGAGTCCAGTAGCCGAACTGGAACTGTTCGCCTCATGATTTCCTAATGTTGGCCACAGGGGCGTGTGACATAAAATGTTCTCATAAATAGAAAAGTGATTGGTAGTAAATTCTGTATCTGTCCCATCATCATACGCGATGTCTCCCATATGCAAAATGATATCAGGGGAAGGCGTCTTATTCAGCATCGCATCACGAACCGCAATTTGATTTGAGCTTGCATTACCAGAATCTCCTAAAACCCAGGTTCTGAAGGGGACAGCAGATCCAACTGTCGGAGCAGTCAGAAAGAAATGATTGGTCGTGCCACCACCTTGGATTTCATTATTAGTTACTGTTCCCACGTTGTAAAAGTACTTAGCGGACGAGCTCAACCCGGCAATCGTGACAATATGATTTTTCACACCAGAATTAGACGGTGAAATAGTTGCGGATCCTAATGCGGTTTGGTTCAAAATCCCAAACGCTGTGCCATATTGAACACGGCTGTCGTTAGGCGAGTTTAAGTCAGTCTGCCATACAATAGTCATAGATGTCGGCGTGACCATTTGTAAATACGGCTCCCGCGTTACAGCAGCTATGGCTGGAACACTAGAAACCACAAACAAACAAAGAACCATTAGGAGCTTTATCATTATTATTTACCACCTTGCCTGGCTTAATAAATAAAATAGGCCAACGTAGAAAATTTTTACACCTATATAAAAAATCACTCTACTATAAGGTCAATTAAATACAAAAGAATATAAAAACCTCATTATTTTGGTCGTCTTTACTGGGAGTATTGAATAGTGCGGATATCCGTAGCCAAATTATCTTTAGAAACCATTATTCTTTAATTGCATGAATTTGTTCAAAAAGTCCGTCCAGCAAGACCGCAGCCATTTTTATGCACGGAGCGGATCTTCGGTACGTGAGCACAGAAAAATGGCGAGAACACCGCTGGCGGCTTTTTTCAACAGACACTTACTGTACGCCTCAAAAAACATGGACAATGGCAAAGATTTGCTTCACCATTGCCCATGCCTGTCTGTCAACAGTATTTTCTTACTTAAGCAAGCGGGGTCTTTGCTTATTAGAGAGAATATTAGACTAGCTATCCTCTTCTGGTTGAATAATCCAGACCATCGGCACCGATCCAGGGGATCCTTGCGAGAGGACCGTCGCGCCATCCATCAGCCATACGACTACCGTCCCACTCGTCTGACGCCACACGAGGTCCGCCTTACCATCCCCATCCATATCGGCTACGTCCTCAATCGTCCAGTCCGTCGACACCGATCCAGGGGATCCTTGCGAGAGGACCGTCGCGCCATCCATCAGCCATACGACTACCGTCCCACTCGTCTGACGCCACACGAGGTCCGCCTTACCATCCCCATCCATATCGGCTACATCCTCAATCGTCCAGTCCGTCGACACCGATCCAGGGGATCCTTGCGAGAGGACCGTCGCGCCATCCATCAGCCATACGACTACCGTCCCACTCGTCTGACGCCACACGAGGTCCGCCTTACCATCCCCATCCATATCGGCTACATCCTCAATCGTCCAGTCCGTCGACACCGATCCAGGGGATCCTTGCGAGAGGACCGTCGCGCCATCCATCAGCCATACGACTACCGTCCCACTCGTCTGACGCCACACGAGGTCCGCCTTACCATCCCCATCCATATCGGCTACGTCCTCAATCGTCCAGTCCGTCGACACCGATCCAGGGGATCCTTGCGAGAGGACCGTCGCGCCATCCATCAGCCATACGACTACCGTCCCACTCGTCTGACGCCACACGAGGTCCGCCTTACCATCCCCATCCATATCGGCTACATCCTCAATCGTCCAGTCCGTTGATACTCCACCCGGAGAACCCTGCGAGAGGACTGTCGCGCCGTCCATCAGCCATATGACCACAGATCCATCACTTGAATTCCTCCATACAATGTCTGCTTTACCATCTGCATCCAGATCATTAGACGAATTACCGCCACTATTTCCTCCCTCTATTAAACGAATCGCACTGCCATATTTTCCTTTGAATTGCTCACCAACGGAACCATCAAAACTGATGGTCAACACGACTTCGCCATTGCTGCCAGGATCGATACTGCCAAATCGCGCAACATATCCATTATCATTATCCGCTGGCAAACGAGTTGAGGTAGATGTCGGTCCCGTAAACAAGACCCCACCAGGATAGTTCGTCGTATCAGGATTATCCGTTGCGACGGAACTCACGTTCGTAAACGAATCCTGTCCTGAAATTGTTACTAGAGACGCCCGATCCCACCCATTGTTATTCCGATGAGCAAAATAGGTCAAATCATAAAGCTTATTCGGATCCATGTCCGTAAAGGTAAGGACTAAGTTGCTGCCTGCAGAGTCAATATACGAAAGAACTCCAAGGCCACTAACCTTCCCATTAAAAATGCTGGAAGCATCTCCCGAAACTGGATTAGCCCCTTGCGTAGCTTGGCCAGCTCCTCCGTTATAGAACCCTCCCGTAATCGTTAAAGTCACAGCGGTTGGATTGCCCGTTGCGAAATCTACCAAAGTGCCAGAACTTGGCAAACCAGACCCACCGTTTGGGGAAGTAATCTTAGTAGTATTTCCTTCAAGCTGACCGGTCCCCCAAGCCAAATCATTGTAAGACGTCACAGTTTGTGCGGCCGCCATCGATCCCGAGCTCAGAAATGTCAGCGCCACGAGGCCACCCATCAACCAAGATGTAGATTTCCGTTTTTCCTTTTTCATAACAATAAAAGTTCCTTTCTTCTCTCGGATAAATAGATTTCCCGCAAAGGATCGGCTCACTCCTCAAAGATCCCTGACAAGCTATCGTCAAAAAATAATAGAAAAATACCAATACCCAATCGTTTTATTTCCCCTTACCGCACACAACTCCGTTTCTCTGTATTTGTTCTACTAAAAAATTTCTTTTTCCACTATTCCACATTGGAAGGGTCAAGAAATGCCTCTTGATTTCAGAAATACGATTTTCTTTTTAATTATGTTCTTCAAAAAACTCCATTCGCGCATCTTCGGAAACGGGAAGAATCTCCATGGGTAGGAATCCCGATGCGGGAATCACTTCCATAGAGTGAGATGATGGCTGAATAATCATAGGACCTCCTTGGGGCGGTTGAATGACCATGGGTCGCAATGCTTCGGAAGGCCGAAGAAACATTGGAAAGCCGACCGCATCCCTCTCAGAATTTTCCTCCACCTCTACTTCAGGGAGAGGAGTCTGTGTCTTCTTAGACGTCTTAATAATAGATTCGTTTCCTATCAGCTTTCCAGGAAAAGTGTCTTTTTTGGACCCAGGTGTCTTTACGGTGTCTTTCTTGATTGCCAGTGGCTCCATTTTTGCCACCACAAAAATTTGCTGCACTCTCTCTTGATGATCAACTTGCAGTGCATAGTCCCACGAAGCCAAAATTTTTGAAAGCGCCTCAGGGACAGATTCTTCGAAAAGATCGGCTGATAAATGCTTGTCAAGTTCTTCTCCTGGCACAATATACTCAATAGCGAATTCATTGTGGAATTGTTCTAAGACTTCACGCAACGAAATTTGCCTGAGCACACCCGTTACTCGATCATTTTTGAACTGAAGCAGAGAATGTGCTTCCGAGGCACCTGCAATTGATCCAGAGCTTAAGACTAATAAAAAGAATAACAATGTTGCTGCAAATAGACATTTTGGTTTCCATTCCCCGTCATCTATTCTGAAGTAGTTACACATATTGACCTCCATTTCCTTAGCATTAACAGGCTCTTAAACTGTGTCATATTCAAATGATCTCTCATTCATTTTTCTTAGGCCTGAAATTGTCATCTACCCAATTACCTTCTTGGCAACAAATTTATCAACCCCTCTTTTTCCTTAAGCCCCGACCACTCTATCAATCAAAAAGAAGGAACACACATACCCTAAATAGCGTACACAAAAGCGAAAGGGATTTTCAAAAATTTTTCCTAGGTGTTACCAAAAAAAGGTAACAGACCTTACCCAATAATTTAAGAGAATCAAGGGGGAATGGGGGAAGTGGTCTTAACCTACTGTAACGACCATGTCGAGTAAATCTATATCCAAAGGATTTTCTTGGGGAAAAATACCAAAAAATGGGGGAGCGTTTAATATATCAAATTCTACCTGCTTTGCGATAGAGAGATAGAAGTAGCAGTGGGAAGCAGAAAACCACCAACACGGCAAGATGCTATCCCACACGCCATTAAGATCCAAAACAAATAGGCCAGACTTCCTGCAAACATATAATCAAACAAATTTCGACAGAAAAACCCCACCAAGACAATGCCTAAGCAAAGTTTGAGGGATGCTAAATTCGACGAATTGTCTGAATCTTCCCTTGCAAAAAAGATTTCCCCTAAACGAAGAAATACCCACAAAAAAAATATTAAGGCCGGAATCCCGCTCCCCACACCTATCATCAATGGGGTATTGTGAAGATGCATCGGGTTCTTACCCATTGGGGAATCGATTAACACGGGTTGAAAGGTATTATTTCCATACCCAATTCCCACAAGTGGTGAATTAATTAGCTGGGTAACGCCCAGCTTCCAAACTTGCATTCGAGCTTCTAACGTCCAGGGATGAAGCGTATCGGACTGATAGCCCAACTGACCCATCCCAAAAAAGACGAGGCCCACAAAAATAATTCCCAGCATAAAACTCATCAGAAGAATACGTCGTCGCGTCACAAAACCCCAAGTGCACACCTGCGCTAATGCAGCCAACCAACCGGCCCGTGTGTATGAAGCGGCATAGGCCAGTAGTGCTACAGTAAATATGACAGCGGACAAGACTTTTTGCCAAACAAAATTGGCAGTCACCCCACAATAGACGACGATAGGCATGGCCAGCACCAGATAGGTACTCAACCAGTTATAATCAGATCCTGGAACCACTGCACGAACGGTTCTATCCTGCCAATTCCCTCCTCGACCAATAAAGTCCACAAAGGCAAAAGCAGACAACAGGCCAATGCCAATAAGAACTCCAAAAAACACTCCATGAAAATGCGATTTTTCCAGGACCTCTTTTAAGAACTTTCTTGGTTGATGAAAGCTTTTTATAGGCTCTTGCTGAGAAATTTCACCAATAACATACACGGCCCAATAAAAAACAAGACATTGCGCAATCAGTTTTCGCCACTCTTCAAAACTGTATTCTGGGTTGAGAGAAAAAGGGATCGTCAACAATATCCAAGAGATTAACAATACTAATGGAATATCAATTGGTGTTCGAACCCACAGTTTTTTGCCTTCAAACCACCCGGTAAGGATTGCTAGGCCCAGGAGGGTAAAAAAAAGAAATTCTTGGATATGAAAGAGCGCCGGGAAAAAACTCATGACCGTGAGAAGGAGTAAACCTCCGCCTTGTATCGCCCAAATCCCTTGGGAACAAGAAGAATACCAGGAGGAATCCCTCAGAAGACTGGCATTTGGCCTCAACAGATTTCTGCCTTTATCACATGAATACTGTGTTTACTCAACACACATGCCATCGGATGAAGCCTTTGCATTGTAAAAACACCCTCTCCTACTCGACCTCTCACAGCTTTATAATCCTTGAGAGATCAAATCGTGAAGATGGATCATACCAACGACTTTTTCTTGACGGTCTAGGACAGGTAACACGGAAATGGGCTTTGCTCGTTTTTCCATAAGTTCCAATGCCATCACGGCTTTTTCATCGGCATAGACCCAATTCGGTTTGGCATTCATCACGTCAGCAATCGCCAAAGCAAAGAGATCGCGCCCGTCTTCTAGGGTTCGTCGAATATCAAAGTCAGTAATCAAACCCAACAGACGCTGTTCATCATCAACAACCGACACTGCCCCCGCTCGCTTGCTGGTCATTTCACAAAGCATCATCCGAATCGATTGCGACAAATCAATAACCGGGTTATCTTCGCCCTTTCGCATGCAATCTCCAACCGTTAAGAGTAATCGTCTCCCTAATTGTCCTCCAGGATGAAACAATGCAAAATCATCGGGTTGAAAATTTCTGAGCTTCATCAACGCCATAGCCATGGCATCACCTAAGACTAATGCGGCAGTTGTGCTACAGGTTGGCGCCATATTCAGCGGACAGGCTTCCTCTTCAATGGGTGTCACGAGGACAAGATCGCTCCCACGCGCCAGCGAGGACTCAGCATTTGCAGTAATGGCAATGATCTGTGCGCCAATTTTTCGAATAAAGGGAAGCAACCCCAACAGTTCCTCGCTTTCTCCAGACTTTCCAACAGCCATCACAATATCCTCTTTGGCCACGATCCCAATATCCCCATGCATGCCTTCCGATCCATGAAGAAACACCGCTGGAGTTCCAGTGGACACCATTGTCGCCGAGATTTTATTAGCAATGAGTCCAGATTTCCCTACTCCCATCAGGATGACTTTTCCCGGACAAGCCTGTAACATTTTGACCGCTTCTTCGAACTGCGGAGTCAGGCTGTTGTCCAAATCGTGAAGCGTCTGAGCTTCCAATCGTATGACTCGCCGCAATTCATTCAGAATATTCATAAAACTACACTAGACTCTTTAAAAAGGCCGCAGAACTCTGGGCATCGCAAAAAATGCATGACAAGGGAATGTTCTTGTGAGTGGAAGAGATTCTTTAAAAAAAATCTCCCTCGCTAGAAAGGTTTTAAGACACAATTCTACCAAAATACACATTACCGCTTGGAAGAAATGCGTTGATACGCTTCAGGAATGAAACATTTCCCTTTAGAGGCCTATTCCTAGCCTGGGATTCTCCCAATGAATACATGAATTTTACATTTTGGTCAACTTTACCTACGTAAAAAATGCTTTACCACGCTCAAAAAACCTACTCAGCGAATCCTTTATGTAAGGGCCACTATGAAGAAGGTGTCCAAAAATGACATGTTTACCAGCGTCAAAACTCAAACGTTTGACAAGAAAATCGACACAACAGATTAGGCATATGTTTGAGGCGCTCGATTATAAAGGCCTGGGACCCATTTATTGCGATGAAGGGGGGGATGAGTTTTGGGAGGACCGCCGCGGGCCTTGCCAGAAATTGGGAACTGTCATCGCCAGAGCTCTCAAAGTCCGTCTACCACCTCAAGGCAGAAGTCTCTATATCGGGGCTGGAGTTCCTGAAATTCCTCCTTTACTGATGGAACAGATTGATCTAAACCGAGTCGTCTGCCCATATAACCTTCGGCAAGGTGAAGTCGATATCCTAAACCAAGCTGCGGATCACAACGAATTAACTTTTTTTTGCGATACTGCGGAATCAGCTACCGGAATATTTGACCATCTTTGGATGGTCAGCGTCTTGAATGATCCAGAAGAATTCCCAAACCTTTCTGTCCTCTTTTCCTATGGTCGGGCCGACCCCTTCGCCTTTGACACCTCGGCTTTTTCCACCGAACGAGAGACGGGTATTCGCCTCTTTGCCAATTGCATGGCCAAACTGACTCGACCAGCATGGCTTACCACCTCCGTGGAAGAACTTCCATGGGTTGAGCACTGGTGCGAAAGCTTTCATCGCCCTTACCACCTCGAAGAACAGATCTACCCCACAGCCCTTGTGGGCGATCCCGTATGTTTTATTCGAATTGAATAACCATCCAGAGCAGACCTCATGATGACCTCGTCAGTTACATTCATAGTAGACAAAAACCAACCATGAACATGCCAATACCAGCGGGGCTAATTGGGCTAGGACGACATGGTAGCCGATATCTTCGCCATCTCATGGAAGAGGAGACTGGCGGGCAACTTGTCGCTATAAGCCGTCAACAAGTAGATGAAGGCCGGCGGCAAGCTGCACATCACCATCTTCAATTCTTTCCTCACTATCAAGACCTGATTGCCAACTCTGCGATCAAGTCTGCGCTGATCGTCACTCCGCCAGCCCTAAATACACCAATCGCCCTCGAGGCCATTCAGCACCAAAAAGCGGTTCTCGTGGAAAAACCGTTAGCCTTGACAGCATATGATGGGAGACGAATTGTTGAAGCAGCCACTAGAGCAGGAATTCCTTTGATGACGGGACACACCCTACGATACGAACCTGTCATTCGAAAAATTCAAGCCATTGCTCCCACACTCGTCCCTTGGCAATCTTTACGTGGAACAATGCACTTGGAAGAACGGCCAGTAGCGAATCCATGTCAAGGAACCGGACACGGCGTACTCTTGGAATTTGGGATTCACCTGTTGGATTGGATTCGAGTTATGCTACCAGGAGAACCGCTCACAGTGTCGGCCAACATGACACGGTCATCTATCGACTCTCCTGAAACGCAAGCGGAGATCATTCTCACTACACCTTCCGGCTCTTCCTGTCATCTAAGTATCGCCAGAGTCCGCACAAAGCGAATCACGCATATTGAAGTGATTGGGGAAAGAACACGCATTCGAGGTGACTGGACGAACGGGCACATACAAATTTTTAACCAAGGAACCCTAACCTCTAGGGAAATTATACTCTCCACGCCGACGATCGTGCTGATGCTTAAAGAGTTTTTCCAGGCGCTTCACGCAAGACAACCTGTTCCGATTACTGGAGAAGATGGCCTGCGAGCAATAGAACTGGCAGAAGCCTGTTATGAGTCGGCACGCACAGGGCAAGACATTTCTTTACCACAGTCTCCTCGATTAAGACTTCCCACCTGACACCTTCATTCGCCAATCCTGATAGACAATATGAATAGAACGCCCTTGCTGACGAAAAACTTCATCGGCCTTCTTATAGATTTCAATAGCCAGCAGCCAGTCCACCTCTGTCACATTGAATACCTTCATAGCTGACCTGATTTTCGGATCTCCCCAAAGTGGATGCTCCTGATCATAAGCAATCAGACCAGCTAACCTTTTGTCAGTCAATCCCACATCGGCTAGCGAACCAGCCGCTTGGTCTTCATGTCGGCGTATCCAAGAAGCATCAGCAGCATCCCGATAGGCCGCTAGTTCAGGCGATGGGGATTTCATAAGTGCCGATTGCAATTGAATGAACGCATGAATGACCTGATTGGCTTGAGCTGTTCCTTCGGGGGGAAGAATACCTGCTTCATCAAAGGTGGCCAATAAGGCCATGATCGTGCGTACCATGGATAAACTTGTTCCGTCCGATGTTAATAACGGATGATGCACATTCAAGCCTTGCGGAACAATGCTCCCATAAGCAATCTCCTGCTTGGCAAAAAATTCTCGAGCCTTGCCAGGCTTTGGAGAGAGCATCACATAAGACAAGAGACACACGACAACCATAAAAGCTCCAACTCTCAACTGAGCTCCTAACAATCGAGAAAAGATGCCACCCTTTCCCTGACTTGTCCCTCTTGTCCTCACAAAGGTAGGATGATTGTTGTCCCTCGCTTTTCGGAGAACACAATCCATGTCATCACTACCTTTCCCATCGTCTTCTCATTCAAATCTCCAACGTTCATTACAATATTACCAAAAAGGCATTCTCCAACCCGAGGCCTGGTTCAAAATTGTCGAACAGGATTACACCCAACTCATCGCGGCCATCAATTGGTCAGAAATGTTCAAAGCACCCCGTACAGAATTTCAGTTATTAGATGTCGGTTGTGGGACAGGACGGTTCCCTTCCCTCCTACAACTCCATATCCCTGAAACGCTCCGCATTCACTATGACTACTTGGATCCCTCACATTATTGTCTGGCGACATGCAAGCAAGCCCTCCACCCACCCTTTCTCCCAAGATATGAGTGGCAAACGACTTTAGAGCATTCACAAAAATTTCTTAACTTTGGAATTTATGACCTGGCCTGGGCCATTCAATCTTTATATTGTCTTGAACAAGACAATGTACGCAGCGCGCTCAAGCAGCTCCTTCAAACGCTTCACCCGTCTCGGGGAACAGCATGTTTGGTATTAGCCAAACAAAACGCATTTTTTCCACAAATCCAGCAGCTGTTTTTCGAACATTGCATTGAACAGGCCCCACCACCCTATCTTACAGCAGAAACAGTCGCCTCAACATTGGAAAAACTAGGGGCCATCAGTGTCATTCGTGAACTCCACTGTACCCACACCATATCCATCAGAGAAGACCGTCTGCTAGAACAATACCTCCAACAAAGCGTCATGGACACCTCGCCGCTTCCAAAGTGGCGACAACACCCTCGATTACGAGATTTTTTAGAAGCACATCGCGATGACGATGTCTACCGATTCCATAACCCTTATTGGCTCATCCTCAGTGTTCCTTCCTCCGCAGGATCCGCAGGAAAGGAACGACTCCAAACGTACCTGACCTCCGTTGCCCCTCCACGACAAGCACCCTAAGCCATGCCAGCGGGTCAAGGATGCCGAAATTACTTACATATATCTATGTAAGTAACAGAAATTCCTTTTTCAGCAAGCCCTAATTACAAAAATTTCATATTTTCGGCATGGCTAAGTAGGGAATATTGAAAAAAGGTCTCCAGCAGCGTTCTCGCCATTTTTCCGTGCTCACGTAGTGCCAGTACGCTCCGCGCGCAAAAATGGCTGTGGCCTTGCTGGACGAACTTTTTTGACCATTCCCATCGAATTGAAGTTTCCATTGCTCTGAAGGCCGTTTCGTAACTTGAAATTGAATTATTCAACAGTCCCAAGTGTATAGCCACTAAAAGAAAAGGAAGTTCTAATGGAGAGAAGCTCTAAGACAAACTCCTTCAAAAGCACATTTTCAGAAAAGAACATTAACGAGCAACCCTAGCTGGCTCGTACCCTTATTTCTTTTTCAAAATGACGTTGGTCTTTTTTTGGGCGATTTGGACAGTTTGGAAGGCACGGTCTTTTAGACCGAGTGGAGCATCTTGTTCAATGGCCTTGAGGAAATCTTGGGGACCATGAACAGGGGCATAGGTGAGCGTCACAATAACATCCATAGAAGGGGCATCTTTGGGGGTGGGAAATGTAAAGGTTTCAATTCGTATTTCTTCTGGTTTGAGCAGCGTATCTTGTAAGATTTTTTTAGCTTCGAAATCCAAGACGGTCTCTTTCCCATCTTCCTTACCAAACACACGCTGATAAAATCGTTGTTCATTATAGACCGTTTTCAGATTCTTGCCTTTAATCACTAAATCAACGACTACCCTGGACCATCCAGGATGGGGTAGTGGCAAATTATGCGGCACGAGGCTTGTGATCGTGACATCTACTTGAGAGGTTTTGCCGCTGACCGTGGTAGCAAAATCTAGTTCCACGGCTTCTGCCCTGACTTTGCCAAATCTTCCAGGAAAACTATGATTCGCTATTTTCCTGATCTTCTCGCCATTGGCTGACTCAGCGACCGCCTCAGGCATATGACAAGATTGACAGGGCTTTCCACTTTTCTCCGCTTGTGAGGTTTTCCATGGCCCTAGCCAATCAGGCAAATCCTTGGCTGATTGACCGGTTGCCGGCAGACCATCATGACAAGTGACACAAAACTGTGAACTCCTGAATAATTCCAATTTTTCGGATTGATGCGCTAAATTTTCAGCAGCTCTGTCATAGCCCCCAAAGATGGTTTTTCCTAGCTGAAATGTCGGCGTCGGTGGGTGCGTGCTAGCATCAACATCATGAATCAAATGACATTGGGGACATCCAACTCCATCCATATGTGGATCTTTGGATTCTACTTCTTTGACGAATTTCGGTAAAAGTTCGCTATATTCGGCAATATGTGGTGCATGACACTGAAAACACATGGCCCGATCAGACTTGTCAGCTTTGGCTAAATACCGATCTAGGGTGATACGAAATGGCGCGCTCACTATTGATCGCGATTGGGCGGAGGCTTCCCATTCTTCAAAAACTCGAAGATGGCAACGTTTGCACTTTTCTGAACTTGGGAATGCCTTTTCTATGGGCTTTTTTGCAGCCATGACAGGAGGAACACAAACAGCCAAGATGATGGCTATCAGAACACTCCATGTAGCTACTAGTACATTTCTACCCCACATTTGTCCTCCCCTTACAAAAGGGAGGAAACTCAAGACATGCCAAACGGAAACAGTTGAAAGAATTTTCTTATCCATATGACCTTTTAAAAAAGTAGGTGCTTATAAGTCCATGGTCCGAAAAGTGAGTAATCGTGGGGTAGCATAATCTTTGATAATCGCCTCAGCTTTTTCACGATCTTTTTCACTTGCTAAGGTAGCAAGATAGGCTTTCTTCAACTCTTCAGTTGGCTCCGGAATCAAAGCATAATTCAGAGTCGCTTCAAGCACCAGCCCTTTGGCATCTTGGGGAGCATTCAAGGAAAAGGGAATATGACGCGTTGTTCCCCCATTCACCAAAGGCCTGGGAATGGGGCCACGCAATAACTCTTCAAATGTTTTTCCAAATCGTTCTTCGTAATTATCAATAATCTGGCCATCAGCAGACTTGAGTGTTACAGTCACAAAAAATTGTTTTAAGATCGGATCTCCACCAGGAAATGTATGAGGTAACGCACCATTTTTTACAAGCACTTCCCCTTCGATAACTCCTTGGCCAGATTTCGCGTCAATGTCCACTCGCGAAAACCACTCCGCTTGTAGATTGCGATTGCTGAGCATGATGCCTGGAATCACAATCCCCTGGAACCAATGCCGCCCAATGGGACGAGTCAAGGCGCCTCGTTGCGAAGTAGAGCTACCTGTCGATTGCTCCATATGACAGTCCTGGCAAATAGTGCCCTTCAAAATTTGTCCAGGTATATCCTCCCGCATCACGTCTTTGACTTTACCAAAGTGACATGAGACACAGTAGTGCGCGCCTTTATAAACATTCGCTTGCTTCGATGTATGAACAAGATTTTCTTCAGGCTCCGCATAGGGACCAAAAATCGTCGCGCTTGAGGAAATTTTAAATGTTGGATGTCCATTCGGATTTTCCTGGGTTCCGGAAATTAAATGGCATGCACTACAACTAATCCCTTCGACTTTGACGTGCTTCCCACCTTTCATTACTTGATCAATAATTCGATCAGTATGCTGCGGAAACACGGCGACAGAAGGCACATGACAAGAAAGGCAACGATTCCGTTCGTCGGAATTGGGTTTGGTTTGCAACCAGAGACCCAACACCGTTTGAAATACCGGAGAAGTCAGTGCGGTTCCATGCAAAAGCGCACCATCAACACGACCAAAGGTCTTGAGATCCATAGTCTGCTCACGCATGCCCTTCCATTCTTCATAATGGCGATCATGACATTGCTTGCATTGTTCAGATGGAATAAAGATTTTTTCAATTTCTTCCATCCATGTTTGACCATTATCACCGGCCGATGACTCTTCCTGAGCTGCTACGAGCGCGGTTAAACTAAGGCTCAATAAGAAACTGCCTAAAAGAACGAAGATAAAGATTCTCCTCCAAATATTCTGAAAATCACAGCGTTTCATCATCAATACCAGTTAATCTTGCAAAATCCGCACAAAGTGAAAATTCAGGCCGCCAGTAACTCCCACGCCCGTCATAGGTTCATATGTGGCAACGGTAAAGTTCTGTGTCTCTAATGTTTTTTCCAACGCTCGTCCCAGATCTAATAAAGTACGAATTTCAAATGTATCAACTTCTTTAATCACCGCCTTAACCTTAATCCCTGCGAGTTCCGCAGGCGAACCACCTATGACCGCAAAGACCACGACCCCTTCAGCTTTTGTCAGCCCAAGTATTTCTTTAATTTCCTCATCTACTTCACCAACATCAACACCAAATTGCTCAGCCAAGGCTAAGGCCTTTTCTTCGGTCATCAAACTCTTGTCTGACTCAGCCGATACGGGAAGAGACGCTATCCCAAGTACCAGCAACATACAGCCAATAAAACCAAGAATGGTCATTTTTATCTGAGTAATACAAAATTTCATCTATACCCTATTGCGCTTGAATTGGGTCGATTTGCAATTGCATCCAAGACGCCACGGCTTTTTGTCCATTACGTTCTTTGTTTTCTCCATTCCATACCGCAAAGGCGACGGCTTGCATTCGGCCAGGAATGAGAGTTGCTTCATTCTCAAGATCATCACCCTCAACAGTGAGTGGGCGTTTCATCACGACACGCCATAGTCCACGTTTCCACTCAGCTTGTCCCTTAATCCGACCTTGTCGCTCCTTACTGGTTAGCGTACTAAATCCCCCGCCAATCAAGTCTTCAACCGAAGATGGCCGCCTCGGGATCACTTCAAAACGACGAGGGCCTTTTCTTTTTCGTTTTGATTCTTTGGCTCGAGCAGCCCGGCGATCTACATCGCTTTGCCAATCGGCTTTCCAATGCCAAATATTCACATAATGATCTAACTGCCCCATACAAAAGAACGCTGGCGCATCACCAAGGGGAAGGGCAACCGCTGCACCATCTCGGAACACTCCAGGCGTGAGTGATTCATTCACCGTGGCATCTTGCCATTCCATTAAAAAGGCCACATCTTTCCCATTATGGATCGACCGAATTGACAAAGCACGGACGCTCGGTTCTGGCCAAACCGGCCGGGTGATGATTTGGCCGCTCAGCGGAAGTGGAAGAGGAGAAACGTTTTCCCAAGCAGGGTCAGATGGATGCGTTGGCACTTCTCCATCTTGGAAATGTGCACGAACCACTATACCTTGTGAACTCACTAAGGGAACTTCGTACCAAGTCAAGACAGAGAGCAACGCTAAACCGAATGATCCCCACACCCACAATGGCTGCATCAACATCGTAGAAATTTTTCTGCGCACCCTAGCCAAACTTACCGGCCTCCATCAGTTCTTAAAATGTTTCTTCAGGACTCAAACCCCTGTTCAACGCCACACCTCTCGTTATTTCTATCTTAGCATTTTTAAGCGACAGAGCGTCGGCTACGGAGAATCGCGCTGGGAATATAGAGGCAAAGACATTGTCGTTATGAAGATAAGAGATTTCACGGACACAACAGGCGGGATTTTTTTCAAACTAGCCAAAGAATTGGAGTACGTGAGCATCGAATGCGTGAGAGGGTCTAGCTTAATTTCACCCGTCGAACTTTATTTTCATTACGTTCACAAATGTATAAATGCCCCTGGGAATCCAACGTAAGCCCAGCAGGTGTACTCACAATAGCTTCAGTCGGAGACAATCCATCTCCATGTTTCAACATGCCAGCGTCTTCTTTGGCCACAAAGCGAGCTGCTCCACACCCTCCCATATTCTTATCATCATACCCGCTGTCTCCGTTGCCAACTACGGTAGCGATGATCCCAGTTTTGGCGTCCACTTTTCGTATCCGATGATTCATGGAATCGGAAATATAGACATTCCCTTCCTCATCCACCACAGCACTTTCTGGAACATTCAGCATGGATTGGACAGCTAACTTCCCATCCCCATCAAACCCATACCGGCATACTCCGGCAACCGTCGAAACCATACCCGTCTTCATATCAATTTTTCGGATACGATTCGTCCCTTTATCCGTCACATAGAGATCACCATGACGATCCACATCAATGTCCACCACATCAAAAAATTTACATTCCATGGCCGGCTTTCCATCATCTAAATACAAACTCAGGTCTAAACCATCTGAACATTTAGGACGCAATAGACCTTCGTCATTACTAAAATCAATGCCTATCGCATCTCCGGACAAGACGATAAGATTTTGTGCTGTGAGAGGACTGATACGCTCATCATCTTCATCCGTCCAACACCCGCCTATTGTAGTGACTAACCCAGTCTCGATGTCGTATTGGCGAATCCGATGAGCTTGAGTATCGGCAATAAATAAACGGTCATGCTGGTCAAAGACGATAGCAGCCGGATAGGTCAAATTCACTTCTAGAGCCTGGCCATCGCCATTAAATCCCCATTGTCCCGTACCTACGACCGTGGTGATAATTCCCGTTTCTGCATCGATTTTTCGAATGCGATTACTTCCTGAATCACACACATAGAGATTATTCTTGGAATCACAGGCCACATCCAAAGGCAGATATAACCCGGCTTCTCCACACGGCCCATAATCGCCGCTATAACAGGTTTCACCCGTGCCCGCAAAGTTATGAAGGCGTCCAGTCTCCAAATCCACGCGTCGGACTCGGTCCGACCCGCTTTCGGCAATGTAGACATATCGTTCATCGCGATCCAGGGTAACTTGGTTAGGTAAGGGAATTCCGGCTTTAACGGCTCGTTTCCCATCTCCAGTACTGCGAGACTTTCCATTCCCTGCAAACGTTTCAATGACGTCTACTTCGACAGGCACCTCTGTTTCCATTATGGGTACACCTTCTTCTGTTGAGCTAAAAAACCACTAAATTAATTCAGCTACTGTAAATGGGTAGGCTTTCTCCTACCCGCATGCTCTGCTACTAGACTTTTGCTGGCGCAGCAACAGGTTCGGAAGATACAGACTGAGCCATTTCAGGTTGTGGCGATGGCGATGCTTCCACCGATCCTGCCTGAACCGGCTGAGGAATTTGCTGAGGGGCACCCGTTGAACCTGCCATGCCTTCTTCAGTCTGAGCTTGAGGATCAAGATCATATTGTTCAGCTTCCTGAACGGACTTCTTGAAGCCTTTAATAGCTTTGCCCACACCTTCACCCAATTGTGGCAATTTTCCTGCACCAAAAATGATAAGGACGATCACCAAGATAAGAATCAGCTCTGTAAAACCTAAACTTCCAAACATTGTTCGTCCTCCTTGCTAGGATGTTACTTTTTTGCGGTTTCTCGAGATCGTTTACTAAATCGCTCTTTCAAACGATTGCGCGTCTCTTCCGCCTGTTCAAACATCTTACACTTTTCATAGGTATTGATTAAATTGTAATAGGCTAATGGCTCATCAGGATTGCTGTCTACCGCATCTTCCATAATTTTGACGGCCATATCTGGTTTCTTCAAATTTAAGGCAATCTCCATGAGCTTAAAACTTGACTCTAAATGATGAGGGTCAAACTCTAAGACTTTCATATAGGCCTGCATGGCCATATCCAACGTGTTGAAATCCGAAATTTGCGGATCATCAAGTTTTTCATACACACCTGCGAGGTTGTACCAGGCGATAGGATCTTCCGGTGAAATCTCAATGAGACGTTCGAAGTATTCCTTCGCTTCCAAATACTCGGCTCTCTCATTATGCAACCGTCCCACATTGAACAAGGCCAAGACGTCATACGCATTGAGTTCTAAGGCCCGTTTGAATTGTGCAATGGCGTCATCCAACATCCCCTTGGTGCCATAAATTGTTCCTAAGTTCGAGTAATACATTGCCAAAGACCGATCCATTTCTACTCGAAGGCCTTCAGCCATCTCAATGGATTTTTTGACCTCTGACAAGGCCTCATCCATACGACCCTTATTAAAATAGAGTTCACCTAATCGGCAACGCGCTTGAAAATCATCAGGCTCTTCACCTAACAGTTTTTCAAGTTCAGCAATTTCTTCATCAATGGTCAATGTCTTTTCTGCTGTTGAGGCATCGCTAGATTGTGCATCCATGGTTTGTGTTGTAGCGGCTTGTTCTTCCATTGTGTGTATCCTAACTACGGTGTTTGTTCCCCGAAAACGGGTCGAATAGGTTGATAGAGGAGTTCGTCCTTATTCTTTTTTCGAAGACGCCCTAAGGTCCCTCGCTTATCGATATTGAGTAACATTAACCCAAGCACTACCATCAAGGTCAAATGCGATAATTGGAGGGCGTATCCAGCCATAAACATAAGGCCTAGCCCATAGCCTGCTAACCGTCCAATAATGACTAATTTAATGACCGTATAGGCCCAGCAGGTAAACCCTGCCACATAAAACGCAAATGGAAGATAAAAGGTATAACCCATTCCCATTTGGAAGATCCAACCAATGCCTTCCCCAGCCTTCCTGACTTCAAGAGCTGTTTGAGGGCTCCACAGGGACAGAAAATAGTCCATAAATAGGAGAATAAGGAAGACGCTGCCTCCACTGATCAAGAGGGTCAGCCCCCATTTTCGCTGAGATTTGTTTTTCGTGACAAATGATGTACTGCCGTAAGCCCAAAACACCAAAATACTGGATAAAACCATCAGGGCCTCCCCTAATCGGTTTACTTCATGAACAAATGGCGGGGCATCCAGAATATTGAGTAACCCATACGTGGTAGACATCGTTTGATAATAGAGCCATCCCGTAATCCCCAAGAAAAACGACCCGACCATCAGTCGTTGACTCACTAAGCGATGGGTCCCCCAATATTCCACCAATAAGAATATCAATAATCCAAACGCTATGATGTTGTAGACTACTGATCCCAGCATAGCTGGGGGGGAAAACAGAAATCCTACCGTACATACTACCAAGAGCGCGCTCAAAGGAATCACAACTTTATCCCACTGCCCAACCCATAGCTTGGTCCGTATTTTTTGAACAATCAAAATACCTAAAATCAGAAAGACGAGGATAGCCGTCATATTTAACAGCACAAAACCTAATGCCGATAGAGTTCGAAAGCCTATTCGGACCGCCTCATATTTTTCTGCGAGTTTTCCTAAATGCATCCCTAAACGCGACACCAAACGATACAACACTAACTCAAAAAATGCGGCAAAGAGCAGACTCTTAAGCCCCCATTCAAAGAGGAGTCCAGGATTATCTAGTTTATCTTGGAGTTTGTCGGTCCTGGTAATCATCGGAGAACACTCACGCAAAAAACACCCTCATTGTCTTATTGCCATATAAAAGAAAGAATCCCACTACTCACACACCTGAAAGCTGTGCTTCCCGTTCTTTATTATGGCGCGAAATATAGAGCAAACCATCTGCCATGGAATAATTAAAGGGCAGTTCACAGACCACTTCACTAATCTTTTCATACACATATTGATACACTTTTTCAGCTTGATCCGGGGTCATTCCTGATTTCACTTCATAGAAGAACCCAAGACTTAGATCTTCTGAAGCCGGGCGCATAATGCGCTGGACTCCGTATGCTCCAGGATCGCTCATAATTGGTGCCTCTTTTTCTAAATCAAATAAACAGGGCTGACATGAAAACCCATAGGAGGTATTCAGCTTTGTGTTCTCCACAATGAAGTTCATCGTTTCAAGTGATTCTTCTTCTGTCTCTGTTGGAAATCCGACAATGACATAACAATGGACAGCAATACCTAAGTCCACGCAATCTGAACAAATCCTCGAGACATTCTCCTGAGTAATACCTTTGACCATAAAATCCATCAGCCGTGCATTATACGTTTCCAATCCAAAAACAATTTTTTGGCACCCTGCCTCTTTCAATGAGCTTAATAATTCACGCGACAAATTTTTTTCGAACCTGAATTCTGCCGTCCATTGTAAATCTAATTTTCGGTTGATCAATTCCTTACAAAGCCGCTTTGTGGGGGAAAGAGCCAGACATTCGTCTGTAAAGAAAAAATAAGGCGTGTCATGTAGCTTGGAAAGGGCTTCTAATTCATCGACAACTTTCATTGGATCTTTTTGTCGAAAATTCTGATGATCCAACGTCAAGGCACAAAAAGCACAATCCTTGTAGTAACAGCCTCGTGAAAATTGGACCGGTAGAACAGTATAGGGAGCTAAATATTGGTCTAAGGGAAATCCATTGTAATTAGGCGCAGGGTGTTCTTGTAGATTTTCGGAATAGAATGGTTGATTGACTGTTATTTTTCCATCTTTCCGCCATATAAGATTGGGGACCTTACTAAAGTCTTTTCGACCTTCTAATTGGCGAATCATTTCCAAAAGGGCCGTTTCACCTTCAAACACAATAAAGTCATCAGTTATTTCAAATAAACGGTCACATCGCCTCAAATTGTCTACTAAACGCGTAAAAATACTCCCGCCTACGGTGACATGTACTTCGGGGAATTGCTCTTTGATAAGCCGACATAGCGTTAAACCAGGGATGATCTGGGAGGTTGCCGTAATCGACACCCCAACAAAATCTGGAGGAGCTTGAGTAAAGCCAGGCAAAAAGAATCTCCGGTATAAATCAAGATAGGGATTTTGGGTTTCATCCCGAATGGCTTTCATAATATCTCGTGAAGAATAAATCGAGTAGGACAATTGGTTATCAACAACCGTCATTCGCGTCGGAAAATACAATGATGACACCACATCCAACCATCGATCAATTACAAAGAGAGATTCCTTGTACCGTTCTTCCTCAAAAAATTCTTCAGATCGAAGGGCCCATTTTGCACGTTCTACTTCATCGATTAAATGAGGAAAGCGATCTAAAGATTCAACAGCTTTGGCATAATGTTCTTTGCTCCCTGGACCCGTCTCTCCATCAACAGATTGTTCAAGTTTTTTGACCAAATCAATAAGCTGTTGGTGGATATCCAAACCAAAACTTTTCGTCAGCATTCGATCCAATAACTCAATATTTAAGTCGCGTTGCTCTTGAACTGGAACACCCGATTGTTCAAGAAAAGCCGAAAGGCAAGGAATACTGAGATATGGCTGAGAAGGATGCCAGCTAGGTGGAAATAAAAGGGAAATATTCACAAGGTAGCTCCCGATCTATTTAAGGAAAGAAAAAAGACAAATTTTTGGAGAATATTTTAAATTTATACACGTCATATTCTTCTCAATGCAACTACGGCAAAATTTTTCATATTACATGAGCCACAAACAATTGGGAGTGAACTATCAATTGAAAGTCATCATTCAGATCGATATAAAGTTTTACAGACAGATCAAATAAAAAAACCCCCGGCAACTCCCCCATCAACTGAGGTGAATTACCGGAGGTTTAATTTTTATTGAGAGCTTTTTTCTAGCTAGAAAAGCTCTGAAAGCTATTGACTGCTAGGCTTATGGCATTTGAGCAGTGAACCAGGTCGAAATACCCTTCATGCCGTTCCGTTCGACGTTTGAGCCATCCCATACAGCAAATGCCACAGGGAAGCTTGCGCCAGCTTTGAACTGCACATCGTTAGGATCATTCGTGGCCAGGCTCCGCTTCATGACTACACGCCAGGTTGGACCACTACAGCAACCACCCTTTAAAGCACCATATGGTTCCCATAATCCATTACCCACGACATCTTGTGAAGCTTGTGTGGTCAATGTACTAAAACCATTGGCATTAAGATCTTCAACAGAACCTAATCGAAGGTTCGGATCTGACATGATGTTACCCGACCAAATACCAGGGTTAAAGGGGCCTAAGCTCCGTCCAATCCGATCTGGATAGGTCACACCACCGGCAGGCTCTTCATAGTAATAATCCCAGGCAATGGAAGGATATTGGTTGTCCACATCCCACATTCCAGCCACACCACGACCTAAATCTTTTTGCCATTCAGCGTTCCACCGCCAAATGTTGACGGTTCCACCAGATTGGCCCATACATTGGAACGGTGGTGCTCCAGCTGATTGCACAGGGAATTGCACCGCCACTTGGTCACGAAAATCTTGAGGACCAATGGTGGTGTTGTTTAAGGTTTGATCTCCCCAATTCGCCCACACGCCGATCTCTTTGCCATTGGTAGCCATTTTGATCATGACGGTTTTGACAGAAATGTTGGGGTGCATAGGAGTTGTAATCGTTTGACCACTTAAAGGGGCCACAACACCAGGAACAGACTCCCATACAGGATTGGCCGCATCCATTGGAATTGGACCAGAAATTTTGCCGACCGGGATTGTCACCGGTTGGGAGACGGCCAGCGGAATCTGTCCAAGGGTTAACCCTACGCAAACCACCAGGACAGACAGAAGAACGCCAAACACCAGTCGTTTGTTACGCGTCTGCACCAATCTCATAATGACGCATCCTCCTTTGATAAAAGATTAAAACCGAAAGGACTGCTAAAAACCTGTCTCTTAAAACCTGTCAAACAAATACCAATATCTAAATCAAACATCCTAGGCATTTCCAGATTGCTCAGTTGCTCCACTTTCCTTATCGATAAATGCATCAGCACCAACCTCATTCATGAGCAGACTTAACTCATTACCCTTATCTTGAGCACCACATTCAAAGGTTTGCCCTTCAGGATTCATATAGGAGGCCGGACGATAATCGGTTTCGGAGTACGGCTGTGGTGTCACTCCCAGAAAGGCTATGTCGAAAGCCATCCAATCCGCAGTAAATTCAGCGAGTATTTTATAAAAACCGAAATCGGCCTTTCGCTTTAACATCCCGGAAAACAATGGAACCCATCGACCAATATGTTCCTTCACAAATTTCTTTTCGGCCTCAACAACGGTTTTTAACTTTTCTGCTCCATCGTGAAGAATCGCATACGATTCTTTATAGGAAAGGTAATGCATGAACTCCAGTTCAACACTCAAATGATCTAATCGTTCATGAATATCAGGAGAGAGCTGCAAGCCGAATGCACTATAGAAACCTGCTATGTCACCCATCACATAGGATTGCCCAAACACATGGTCATTTCCAAACAAGGTTTCATATGGGGGGCAATCTAAGGCAATCACATTACTAAAAACTCGGCGATGCTCATCACGCAGGTCCTGAATATTCCAATTTTCCCCTTCAGAAGATATCCATTCTTCAATCGAATCAAAATGAGCGGCAACTGCCTGTAGACGATCTTCGGCGTCTTGACCACCCATATTTTTAAGCACTTTTCTTAATCCCTCTAGTGCCGCTCGACCATCTTCAACAAACTCTCCACTTTGCAGGTAATCCAAGAATTCTTCATCCTCAGGATAGAGATAGCCCCAAGAAACTAGGAGATAGAGCTTGCTTCGACAAAGCGCACGGTCAACTGCCGGCGCATCTTTTGGAGAAATTTTTACAACCTTTTGTTCGCTCGAATGAGACGAGCCATTAGCATTTATCTCGTTCTTTTCTTTTACGACTGTGGCCATATGTCACCTAATAAAAGGAAAAAATAGCACTTTCTACTTTTTAAAATGTCTATCAATCGCCCACTATATATTTACGAAAAGGGGACCAGATCATAGGACAACAGGCCCATGAAGTCAAGATGTGAATACCCTTCAAATGACCTTTCTTCCTTTAGAAATGTCCATAACATTCTACAGCTTTTTTCTCTAGAGAATCTTTTGTGAATCCATGTGGAATTTTCTTTATGTTTCTTTGTATTCCAATGCCTTACAGAACACAAATCAATAAATCTACGTAAATGTATTCATTGAAATTATTGGCGATAAAGGCAATCATATAAAAATTCGCCCAGATTCCAAACATGCTATTAAGTTACAAGGGGGCGAGCAACGACCCGAATCGCTGCACGATCATTGACTGTGCCACAAATATATTGACAAATCCCGCACCCCACACATGCGTGTTCATCAACTGACACAAGAAAAGCCCCAAAGTCCATAGAAATAGCTTCGGTTGGACATTTGGCCACACAGGCATTACATCCGTTTCCTGCCGTACAAACATTTCGTGCGACTTTGGCAACCCCCATCCGAACTTCAGAATAGTGCTGAATAGGCATCAAGGCTTCTGTTTCACAGGCATCAACGCAAGGAAAGTCTTGGCATAGCTGACAGGGAGTGTCTCCTGGATATATCCCAGGGGTTTCCTGGATGAGCAATGATTCAATCACATCATGAGGGCAAGCATCGATACAATCTCCACATTTCGTGCATCGCTCGAGGAATAGGTCCTCCTGAACTGCTCCAGGAGGACGCAGCCACCCAGCCTTTTCAAGAACAGGAGGTCCTTCTGACTCCTCAATAGTTGGCGCATCACGATGCTTCACAAACTCTTGGACAGTGGCACCGAGTGAAACCATCGAATGCCTGAGAAAAGTCCGGCGCCCCAACGCAGGATCACTAGCAGTTTTTTTAGATGGTGAATCGGAGGTGGCCATTCATTCGTCCTAGACGACCCCAGAGGCTCGCAATTTATACACTTCGACACATCGGTCACATGCGCCATATTCAACATCCCAACCCGGATGATTTTCACGTATGAAATCTAAAACAAACCCTTCCAGGGTTTCTTCCATATCTTCCACCCATGTATACGTAGGGAATCGGCAGAGAGGACAAGGAAACCCGGGCAATAGCATGGGCTTCGTTGGCACATCAGGAACTTCACTTTCTTCAATTTCCACTGCTCGTTCAATCACTCGTGTGGTATCCGAGGCCATTTCAACAAGCTCTGCATGACTCAGATAATCTGTTTGCCAAATACCTTCGAAAACCGATTCCACCTGGTTAGGCGGTATTTTTCGATACCACGAACGAAATTCTCGAAATCGGTATTCCCTGGAGAACATTGGTTCTTTTCCAGATCGGGCAATACGACTATCAACATGCAAGCTCCACAAGACACGATAGCGATTCAAGATCAAATGTTCTTCTCCAGGATTTAACCCCACTTTCGTATCAGGGTCATACCCAAAATTTTCATCAAGCATATCTGAAATGTGCGTTAACTCATGGCGTAAATATCGAGGGATAGCTGGATCATAAAAACGCCGGGGAATGAGTTTAATCCCGACGCCTTTTTTCCCAGCCTCTTCAAATTCACGCGCCAACTTCTCCTCTACCACCCCCCATTTTCGAAGAACATCCACGCCCTCCTGATCCTCCTTCAATACCCCGCGCACCAGCACAATACCAGTCTTATCCCGCAAGGCAGGGAAGTCATCAAATCCATCTCGAAGAATATCGGCAAACCCCCATTTCGCGAATAAATGTTGGTAGAGTCGTTTAAATTCTGGCTCACGATCATCCAACGCATACTTCTCATAAATCGGATCAGCCAATTCATGAAACTCGTTGTAATAGGTGGGATCGCCCTCACGTTCAGTCTTCTCGGCAAACGAGTCAATCACTTCTTGAAGAAGGGCGGGCTGAAAGCGGATTTCCATGAACAGGCCTCCGTGTACATTCTCATCACCTCAAATGACTTTGTTGGTGATGGGTCCTAAGCAATACGTAAATAACACCCAAGCAAATGCGTCTTGACTCCCTCCAAAAGCGGCGATTAGTATCAAGATGACTGGATTATAGAAATGGATTTTCCCATTTGGCAAGGGAAACACTCAACTCTCTATGTTCATACCATTGTTCACTCTGTTATGCGTTGAGTCATCACATCTTTAAGCGAGGACATTCATGACACAGCCTACGAGCTCCGATATCCTTTCTCCTCAACTGGGAACTTCACAAGAAGGGCCAGAAACCGCACCCCTCTTAGATTCCCTCTCCTATTGGAAAGACGGCCTCAAGGAGGTAAAGTCTTTTCGAGGACATTCACAAGAAATTTGGTCTGTGGCTTTTTCTCCGGATGGGCTCACTCTGACCAGTGGAGGCAATGACCGCCTTGTTCGGATGTGGGATATTGAAACTGGGCGGCTTCTTCGGTCGCTTCGTGGCCATACCGCCGTCGTGCGACAAGTCGTGTATAGCCCTGATGGCCAAATACTGGCCACAGGAAGCGAAGATAGAACCATTCGTTTATGGAACCCTCAAACCGGGGAATCGATCCGCTTACTCTTTACTCGATATGACCATGCCGTCACCAGTCTTTCCTTTTCGCCCGATGGCTTAATGCTTGCCCGTTCTGGCCAAAATAAAGATATCAAAATTTGGGAAGTGACGACAGGCACTGAGCTCATGTCTCTATTGGGAAAAGATCAATTCGACCATAATTGGAGTGTCTGTACAGCTTTCTCTCCTGATGGTTTTCATCTTGTTGCGGGAAGTGATATCGGAAAACTCAAACTCTACGAAGTATTGCCAAGCGGAGAAGAAAAAATTGCTATTAATGGGCATTGGCGAGATGAAGCCGACGACGAAGAAACCGAAAATCGAGGGTTCTATGTCGATGAACATGGGGGCTTTCAGCGGCCTATGGAATATTGGATAGGCGCTCTCACTTTTACTCCAGATGGAAACACCATGATCTCTGCCAGCCGAGATTGCACCATTAAGTTTTGGAATATGCCTAATCTCGAAGAACGCCGCACATTGAAAGGACATTCCGAATGGATCAGAAATCTTCTTGTGACTCAAGATGGAAAGGTGCTGATCAGCGCTAGCGATGATGGAACCGTAAAAATGTGGGATATCGAAAAAGCTCGACAGTTTCGAACCATCAAATCACACAAAGGCCCCGTTCGAGGGATTGCTCTCTCGGCTGATGGAAAATTCTTGGCTACGGCAGGAAATGATCGAATTATTACTCTATGGGAAGGTGGTGAGTAAGGGAGTCCACCCGAAACCACAGCTTGGTTACATTCATGGATCACAATTAGAGTCGCCATCTCGGTCAGAGCTCGCATCTTCCCCTGAACGAACAATGTCATAGCGTTTACACTTTTCCCAAAGACCCTTCCGAGACAAGCCCAACACTTGAGCCGCTGTGGTTCGGCTCCATCCGGTTCGTTGCAATATTTCCAAAATATGTGCTCGCTCAAATTGCTCCCGGGCTAGAGCTAACGTTTCCATCGTCCCGGTTTTCATGCTCACCCTTCGACCCTGCTCCCCACAAAATCCACAATCTTTTTGTGGTTCTCCACCTGAATAAGGACAACGACTTTGCCCACACAAATCCATGACTTGAATTTCTTCAGACTGTTGGGCTAACGCCACCGCCCGCTCAATCGTATTTTCTAACTCTCGCACATTACCCGGAAACCCATAGCGAAAGAGCACCTCACGGGCTTGACGTGACAATATCTGGGGTTTTTGATGATTGCGGGCAGCCATCGTCTCCAAAAAATGTTGTGCCAACGTCAAAATATCCTCCCGCCTTTCTCGAAGAGGGGGGAGCTGCACAGGAACAACATTCAAACGGTAATACAGATCCTCACGAAATCGTCCCTGCTCTACTTCCTTTTTGAGATCCTTTTGCGTTGCACAGACAAGCCGGACATCGACCTCAATCGTCTCGTTCCCTCCCACTCTCTCGAACTGACGTTCCTGGAGCACACGCAGCAATTTAATTTGGACCACAGGGGAAATCTCGCCAATTTCATCTAAAAACAAGGTCCCTTGGTGGGCTAATTCAAATCGTCCACAGCGCTGGCGAAGGGCGCCGGTGAAGGCTCCTTTTTCATGACCAAATAACTCCGCTTCCAATAGCGTTTCGGGAAGAGCGGCACAACTGACTTTCACCAAATCATGTTGCTGTCTGGCACTATTGGTATGAAGCGCATTGGCGATCAATTCTTTGCCTGTCCCACTCTCGCCAACAATTAACACCGTTGAATCGGTCTGTGAAACAAGTTTGATCTTTTCTAGCACTTGATGCATACGTTTATTTTTTCCAACGATCCCTTGAAAACTAAATTTATGCTCAAGCTCTTGACGTAAGACCCGATTTTCTTCACGCAACGCCACCATCCCACACACCCGATCCACACTCAGCAATAATTCATCCATAGAAAAGGGTTTGGTAATGTAATCATAAGCCCCACCTTTCATAGCATGTACAGCCGTATCAACCGAACCATGAGCCGTTATGACAATCACTTCAGTATTCGGCCATTGCTCCTTACATTGCGAAACAATCTGAAGACCATCCGCACCCGGCAGGCGCAAATCGGTAATGACTAAATGATATTCAGAAGTCTGCAAACGCTCCAACCCTTCGTGGCCAGTACAGGCTTCCTCAACTGTATATCCAACGGCCGTAAGCGCATCAGCCATAGAGACTCGCATCAATGGCTCATCATCAACGATCAGGATTGAACCGCGATTCATGAACTCACCTTTGCCATGGAAGGCGTACGCGAGCGGGCCAATGGCAAGCACACGATAAATCGCGTCCCTTTGTCTTCTTCACTCTCCACCAACATTTCCCCCCCATGACGTTGAACAATACCCAAACTCACCGACAATCCCAATCCGGTCCCTTCGCCGGTTCCCTTAGTGGTAAAAAAGGGATCAAAAATATGTGGACGCACATCCGAGGCAATACCAGAACCATTATCTTCAACAACAATGTGACACACATCATCACGTTTTCTAGTTTCGAGCCTCACATACCCACCTTTCTGTAGTGACTGTACCGCATTTAGAACCAAATTCATGATTACCTGCTCGATCATGGGAGCATCAACAAGCAGTTGCGGAAGCGTTTCGTCATACTGTTTTTTGAGGACAGCATCACGCTCGACAAACACATGTTCAGTTAAGACAGCCACTCGATCTAAGATGGGGTGCAGATCTGCCAAGGCCAGTTCGAGTTCTCGTTGTTGAGAAAAATCTAATAACTGACGAACGATACGTTGCACCCGTTGCAGCCCATCTTCCATGAAATTCAGATATTGCTGTGAACGTTCAGGCGTCAACGTCCCTTTTCGAATATTGTACAAACAATTCAAAATTCCCCCTAACGGGTTATTAATTTCATGAGCCACACCAGCGGCTAATTGCCCAATGGAAGCCAACCGCTCAGAATTTTGAACCTGCTGTTCCAACTGTTTACGTTGCGTAATATCTCGAGCAATACCCAAGACACCCTGTTGTCCTCCTGCATCACTCATAAGTGGCGCCACACTCACAAGTACAGACCGCAAATCACCATGCCGACTCACAATTTCCACTTCATAGACCTGTTTGGCACCCATATCTAATGTTTCTTGCAAATACCGGCTTCGAAATCGTTTTGACAGCAGAGACAAATACGGCTTGCCAATTAACTCCTCTTTTCGATACCCCCAGGCTTCAACCTTGTTATTCACATAGGTAAACTGCAAATCAACATCCAAGGTATAAATCACGTCATTGGCATTTTCTAACAAGCTCTCAATATACACTTTGGCCTGTTCTATTTCTCTCGTCCGCTCAACAACTTTTTCTTCTAACGCTTCGTTATACCGCTGAAGAGTTACCTCGAGTTTTTTATGTTCAGTAACATCCCGCAATTGCACCATGATAGACGAACGAAGCCCCATATCAATACGAACCAAATCCATTTCCATTGATTTCATGGTCCCCTGCCGATCCACCATTTCAATTTCTGTCGTCGGAACTGTAGACTCCCCTTGGCTGACCTTTTTCAATAAATCTTGACTGGTTGCTTGAAAGTCTGGCGAAATTAATTTGACAAGCAAGACCCCTTCAAAGTCCGAAGGAGTATATCCTAAAACCTGCCGTGCCTGCGCATTGCCATCGACCACTCGACCTTCAAGATCCACTACAAAAATAGAGTCTGCTGCCAAATTAAATAAGGCTTTATACCCCGCTTCTGAATCGGATAACTGTTGGGTCCTCTCCGCAACAAGATCCTCTAGATGATTAGTATAGCGTGCCACTTCTCCTTCTAACGCTTTTCGATCGGTAATATCCCTGACAAATCCTCTGGAAAACACAATCGACTGTGTGTCGGGGTCCATTAAAGTCGTCGAATGAATTTCCACCTCGATTATTTCTTCCGATTGTGTGCGAAAAACGGTTTCAATGGAACGAGGACCATCAAGGGCTAAACCTTGTACATAGGCTTTCACAGCCTCCTGATGTTTAGTTGGAACAATATCCCATAACGACAGGTTCAACATGTCCGAAAGGGAATAGCCTAATTTTTTCAACTCTGTACTATTCACATGGACAAATCGTCCTGAAGGATCTAATTGATGAATCATTTCAGGGGCATTTTCAATCAGATCACGATATTTTTTTTCCAATTCCCCGATTTCTTCCACCTTTTGGTTCAATTGGGAAAATGAACGCTGAAGATTTCCGGCCATGCCATTAAACGTGTCTGCAAGTCTCTCAATTTCATCACCTGTCCGAATATCAATTGATTCGACTAAATTTCCCTTTCCAAATTGTTCAACTCCTTCGGATAACGCTTGTATAGGTTGAACAATCTTCCCAGCCACCACAATTCCAGCACCCCACAAAATCACAAAGACGGCCGCTCCGTATGACAAGACTTTCACCAACAATTGATCTAATGGAGCATAGGTTTCAGATGGGTCTTGGCTGGCTAACATGTGCCAGGATTTGCCGCCAAAACTTTGCGCAGATAATGGGACCCCTAAACGCAGTGGGGCATAGCCCACAATCGCATGTTGTGCACCATGAGAATTAGGATCCGCAACCAACCACCCGGCAATATCTTGTTGAAAGGCTCTCACCATCTTATGGGAAATCGCATGCTCTTCCAAAGAAAGCATCGGACAAAGAATAGGAATCCCGTCCGTAGTCACCAACATGGCATGCCCCGTCTTTCCTGCCGACACTTCGGAAATGGAACGAAACAACGAATCTCGCCGCAATAAAATACTAATGGCTCCCACAATTTTTTTACGGGCGTCATCCCAAATGGGCACCCCTACATTCAGCACATGAGTGCCAAATCCCGGATCAAAGGACAAATCGCTCACAAAGGCCTGCGTTCCTCCCGGCTGCATGACCGATTGCCACCACAAACTATTTCCGTGAAAAAATCCAACTTGTGGGAAGGAACTTAAGACCAAAGCCCCTTTATTATCTACGACAACAATCGCCAAATAATCAGATTTCCGAATTGCATGCCACTGAGTGAGATAATCCGTTGCATAGTTATTAATAAAAGCCGGAAACTCATTTTGATGAGATTGAGCTTGCCAACTGTCTTGCCATTCCTGGATCAGAGTTTGAATTTCTTCTGCACTTTTATAGACATAGCTCTTATTGGAGTTCAGCACCGCACTCCGGATAAACGGAATGGTGGCCAGTTGTTGAGCCTCGTTAATACTCCGGATAATTTGTGTTTCGACTTTGCGGGCCACTTCAACAGCGATCCCCTTCATGGTGATCCCAGCCGCTTCCCGAAGTGCTCGTTTTTCTTCGAAATAAGTAAGGAGGAGAGAGAGAATGAGGGGAAGAAGACCAACCAGCACAACAGCCAGAATAGTCTTCCCCTTTAATTGGAGGGGAAACCCAAAGCCTATCACTTTGGTCACATCGCAATTACCATAAAAAGAAAGGACTCCTGACAATCAGTTACATTTTGGTAATCCTTTCTCTGGCATGTCAAGAAACAGTTCAAGAAGATTTATCTGCCACGGCTTAATAATTTTCCTTCAGCCCCAGGCCACATGAGAAGAAGGGGGCTGGCCACAAAGATGGACGAATACGTCCCTACCAAAACCCCTAAGAGGAGAGCCAAGGAAAAATCATGGAGGACTTCGCCACCCCATATGGTCAATGGCACCAGCACCAGCACCACCGTCAATGTCGTCACTAATGTCCGACTGAGAACCTGGTTAATGCCGTTGTTGATGATATCGGAGACCGTTTCGCGCCGACGCCGTCGAAGATTTTCGCGGATCCGGTCAAACACGATGACAGTATCGGTCAGGGAATAACCAGCCAATGTAAGTAAGGCCGTCACAACAAGCAATGTAATTTCTTTATCCAATAAGAAATAGATACCCAACACCACCAATACATCATGAAAAGTGGCAATCGCTGCAGCTACTCCAAATCGAAATTCGAAGCGAACAGCAATATAGAGAATAATACCGATTAACGAAAGCACTACAGCAATCAAAGCATCTTCTTGAAGCTTTTTCCCAATCGTCGGACCAATGGATGTACTAGAGTCAACCACAAATCCATGATTCGGAAATTCTGTTTGAAATGCTTCAATAATCTGTTTACTTATTTCATCTTCAATGGTGGTCTCCGTCTTTACTCGAATAAGCAGCTTCTGATCCTGCGGAAATTCCTGCAATTCTGCGTCACCAAGACCATGCTTCTTCAATGCCGTTCTGGCTTCTTCAATGCCCAACGCTTGATCAAATTTCAACTGAACCGCCGTTCCTCCCGCAAAATCAATTCCTAAATTGGCCCACCCGACCATTATCCCCACTACAGCTACAATCCCAAGAAAAACCAAAACACTGGATATCGCAAACGCAATGTTCCGCTTTCCCATAAAATCAACAGATGTTTGTCCCACAATTTCCATCATGGCTGAATCATGCTCCTATACAACATTCCCTTATCGCTTAAATACTCAAGGTTTCCAATTTTCGGCGATTCAGAAAATCAAAAACCACTTTTGTCCCCACGAACGCCGTAAAGAGATTGATCCCAATACCTAAACAGAGCGTGACGGCAAACCCTTTTATGGGACCGGTTCCGAATAAGAACAATGCCAACCCAGTAATCAAAGTCGTTACATGCGCATCAACAATGGTCAAAAAGGCTTTGTCAAAGCCAGCATCTACGGCCAAGCGAACAGGTCGCCCAGCCCGCAATTCTTCACGAATACGCTCGAAAATTAGCACATTGGAATCGACACCCATTCCAATCGTCAAAATAATTCCAGCAATACCCGGCAGGGTTAAGGTAGCATTGAGTCCAGATAAAGCTCCTAACAGACCAATCAGATTCAAAGCTACGGCTAAATTCGCGATCAAACCAGACAGACGGTAATATACAATCATAAAGATTAAAACCAACGAGCCCGCAATCAAGGTCGTCCGCAAGCCTTTTTCAATAGAATCTTTTCCAAGAGAAGGCCCCACAGTTAAATCTTGTAGGGTCTTGAGTGGGGCAGGCAAGGCCCCAGCACGAAGTACAACGGCTAAATCATTGGCTTCATCTGTGGTAAAGGTCCCACTGATCACCGCTCGCCCGCCACTAATGCGCTCATTAATGGTAGGGGCAGAATACACCTTATCATCCAACACGATAGCCATGCGCTTCCCAACATTCGCAGCCGTGACGAGATCAAATTCATGGGCCCCTTTACTATCAAACGTCACCCCTACAGTGGGTTCGTTGAATTCTCCAATGCTCACACGGGCATCTTGAAGTAAATCCCCAATTAAGGCCGCATCTTTTTTAACTAAATAGGGAATACTATAAGTCGAATCATCCAGCTCCGATTCCACAGTCTCAAATAGGATTTCAGCTTCTTCCGGAACTTTTTCAGCAAACTCTTGTCTGATTTTTTCTTCCTGACCTCGTTCCACTTGCAGTGGGAGATCCAAAGCCACTTTTGATTCATGTAGCATCTTGAATTCCAACAACGCCGTTTTTTGGATGAGGTCCTTCGCACGTTGCGGATCTTGAACACCAGGCAATTGAATCGCAATTTGATTAAGGCCCAATCGTTGAATGAGTGGCTCAGCCACGCCAAATTGATCAATACGATTCCTTATCGTCTCCAACGCTTGGTTAATGGCAGAGGTTTTGATGCGTTGAACATCGTCATCACTCAGTGCATATTCTAGGCGCCCACCAGAATTTTCTTGCGAAAGAAAGCTGGGGAAGGATTCATTGACCAACAACTGAACCTCATCGGCATCCGATTCATTTTCCAAATCAATTGAAATCCCGTTCGAACCCTCTCGGCTTACCGCCTTCACTGCAATTGACTTTTCGGCTAAGAGATCCTCTATTGCCTTGCGCGACCGATCAACCGCGATTTCCACAGCTCGCTCTTCTTCAACTTCTAGAACAAGATGGATGCCACCCTGTAAGTCCAACCCCAGAGACAAACCTTGATGACTCAATAGACTTTTCACACCATCGGGTAAGGCCTGGTAGAGTCTGGGAAGAGATGGCAGCGCCAGAATACACGACACCACCGTGACAGTAAGAAGGAGAAGAAATCTCCCACGCAACTTTTTCATTCAATAACCTCTTGATCCATCATGATTCACCGGATGTACGAATACTGGAAATATGATCCCGTTGTAAACGGATTTTCGTATTATCCGCCACTTGGAGGGTGGCGGTTTCTTTATCTAAATTCGTCACGGTCCCCCAAATACCAGCGGACGTGATAACCTTGTCTCCTTTTTTAAGGCCATCTAACAGTTCGCGTTGTTTCTTCTGCCGACGTTGTTGCGGCAATATTAGTAAAAAATAAAAGACGATAAAGATAAGAATAAAGGGAATAAGAGACAGCAAACCTGCTGAGGCATCAGGCGATGCCCCTCCAGATTGAGCCCACGCATGTGAAACAAAATACATACCTACCTCAATAGAACCAATGATTGAACATAGCACTATTAATTTATGGCATCCTGTGGAAACGGCTCAGCATCCACTGGTTCACGTCGTCGATAAAAATCTTTCCGATAGTCTTCAAATCGATTACCCCTGATCGCTTGACGCAACTCGGCCATAAGCTGGCCATAATACCAAAGATTGTGAATAGTATTCAGTCGAACACCTAACATTTCACGAGAAATAAATAAATGTCGCAAATAGGCCCTAGAAAACCGTTGACATACAGGACATTCACAGTCAACATCAATGGGATTCGGATCTTGAGTATAACGCGCTTGCTTAATGAGAACCCTTCCTGTTGAGGTAAAAAGCCACCCGGTTCGGCCATGACGAGTAGGAATAACACAATCAAATAAATCCAGTCCTCTGGCCACCCCCTCGACCAAGTCCTCCGGGAGCCCCACCCCCATAAGATATCGTGGCCGATCGGGCGGAAGGAGATCGACCACCGTTTCAATCATCTCAAACATAGCAGATTTTTCTTCACCTAAAGATAATCCTCCCAAAGCATACCCATCCAGATTTAATGTCACCAACTCTTCCGTTGATTCCTTCCGTAATTCAGAGAACACACCACCCTGAACAATCCCAAACATCCACTGATGCGGCTTCTTGAGAACCTCAGCACAGCGTTTTGCCCAACGGGTCGTGCGCTTCACGGCTTCTTGCGCTTGTGGTTTGGTACAGGGAAAGGTCGGACAATGATCTAACACCATCATAATATCCGAGCCAAGCGCAACTTGAATCTCAATGCTTTTCTCCGGCGAGAGCATATGCCATTCTCCATTAATATGGGAACGAAATCTCACCCCTTCCTCCGTAATCTTGCAAAGATCGGCCAGACTCACCATTTGAAAACCCCCACTATCGGTGAGAATTGCTCCCGACCATTGCATAAAATCATGCAATCCTCCTTGGGATTCAATCAACTCATGCCCGGGCCGTAGAAATAAATGATAAGCATTAGCCAAAATCATCTGGAAACCACAATCTCGTATTTCATGAGGGTCTAACCCTTTGACGGTTCCTTGGGATCCCACTGGCATAAAAGCCGGAGTCTCAATTGTGCCATGTGATGTGGACAGCACACCGCCCCGAGGTCCAGAAATGGACGCATGGTGAACTTGAAAACGATTCGTGGCAGCTGAAGCCATAAATTGCCGCGTAGGAATAGCCATCCTAGTAAAAGCTAAAATTTGTTACATTTTTTCCGGAGCGGAGATACCGAGCAAGGTGAGACCGTTACGCAATACCGTCTGCACTTGTCGTAGGAGTGCTAAGCGAGCAGCGGTCATTGCTGGCGTGAGAGAAGTATTGGCAGAATCTCCCGCATCTGTTCTTTTTCCATTTTCATCCAATCCTCCGTCTTGGGGCTCCTCTTCGGCTTTCTGTGAAGGAACTAATGGAGGGAGAACCCGGTGTTTGTTGTAATACGAATGAAGCTGCGCGGCAAGCTCTTGTAGGTAAAAGGTTATGCGATGCGGCTCTAGTGACCTAGCACTCCCTTCTAGAACCAGTGGATAGTTTGCCAATGTCTTGATTAACCCTAATTCTTCTTCATGCAAGAGTAATGAGGGGTCCACATCCTGAATAGCAGAGAGAGGTACATGACGCTCCTCTGCCACACGAAAGACGCTGGCCAATCGAGCATGTGCATATTGCACATAATACACAGGATTATCCGAGGACTGTTGTTTTGCCAATTCTAAATCAAAATCTAAATGGGAATCGGATCTCCGCATCAAAAAGAAAAACTTGGCCGCATCAGACCCAACTTCTTCTACAACCTCACGAAGAGTCACAAATTCCCCGGCTCGTTTGGACATTTCAATTTTCTGAGCCCCTCGGAGCAAACTTACCATTTGCACTAACACCACACGAAGGGAATCGTTGGCATGACCAAAAGCCTGTATCGTTGCGGCCATTCGCGGTATGTAGCCATGGTGGTCAGCACCCCATATATTGATGAGGGTATCAAACCCACGAGCTAGCTTATCACGATGATAGGCCATATCGGCCGCCAAATAGGTATAACTTCCATCCTGCTTTTTAACGACTCGATCTTTTTCATCACCATATGTAGAAGAACGGAACCATAGGGCTCCCTCTTCCTCCTTGGCCAACCCTTTTTCTCGCAGTTCATGCAACGTCTGCTCAACAAATCCCTTGGCATGCAGGGTTGCCTCTGAAAACCAAGTCTCAAAATGGACTCCAAAGATTGCCAAATCTTCCTTAATACGATCTAAAAGAATCTGACTGGATACCTGAGCACAAAAGGTTTCAGCCTCATCTGAAGAATATTCCAACAATGATTTCCCATGAGTTTGGACAATAGATTCAGCCAATGACTTGATATAGACTCCATGATAACCATTTTCAGGAAATGCTGAATCTTTTCCAAAAGATTCTCGATAGCGCGCATACACCGATCGCCCCAGCAACTGTAATTGACGACCCGCATCATTAATATAAAATTCTCGAGAAACAGTGAACCCCGCAGCACATAAAATTGAGGCAATCGCCTGGCCTAAAGCCGCCCCTCGTCCATGTCCAACATGCAAAGGCCCAGTCGGATTGGCACTCACGAATTCCAAAACAACACGTGACCCATTTCCTATCCTACACATCCCATAGGAAGGCCCTTGGCTCTCAATGGCTCGTAAGACTTCAAGCCAACACAAAGGCCGAATCGTGAGATTCAAAAAACCTGGCGGAGCAATATCAATGCGATCAAAAAGTTCCGGAAATTGTTCACCCAGACTGACAGCCAATACATCTGCCACTTTTAAAGGAGGTTGACGAAGGACTGACGCCAATGTCATCGCTACATTACAAGAAAAATCACCCCATTCTGGCCGTTTAGGAGGTTCCACAATTGGAGACGGGATCGTACCAATAGCTAATTGCCCTGACTCATTCACCCTTTCTAGGGTCGAGGCAATCGCCTTCACCACTTGATTTTGGAGCAATGCCTCCATATCAAATCTTTCTATCTACGCAAAAAATAAGGAGTTTTAACCCGCGGCGAATGTAGCACAGGTTATTTTTCAAGGCAAGGAGAGCAATGAAATTCAACAAATTAACCGAAAAATTAATCAACGAAAATTGTCAATAATCTCACGTACCTTCAGGACGACTTGTGTTAGATGGCATTACTCTTTTTCTGGCAAATTCTAAATCAGCAGGCGTATTAATGTTACTAAATGATAGTCGAGAAGGATCAAGATCATCGAAACATGTTTCATCAATAATCTTGATATCTAGCGCAGAAATGGAGATTAAATTTTGTATTTTTAAGTTTCCTAAATGAATCATTTCTTCAATAACCGTGGCACATCGCTTGGAGTAACGAGCGTGGAGGGGCTGTATTCCAGTAGATAACCTTACCATCACAACATCATTCGAGGGCTCTAAACATAAACGAGAAATTGTTTCATGTTGGATAAATGGCATGTCACAGGCCACAACAAAACTTAAGTAATTATTTGCCTCAATGAGCCCAGTGTACAGACCTCCTAAAGAACCTTTCCCAGGAAATTTGTCTGTGACTAATCGAACTGGTAAGTGAGAACAGTCATAATCCTCTTCTGCAGTCACTACGAGCACTTCCTGAAAGACCCCCTGCAACACTCGACAGACTCGATCTAACAGCGACTCGCCTTCCCACTGAAGGTGACGTTTATCCCGCCCCATACGACGGCTTTGACCACCGGCTAATACGAGGCCCGTAATATGTGACAATGGGAGAAGTGCAGTGGACATAAAAAAAGGGGGTGGGACAATGCCCCACCCCCTACCTCACAGTGTTTGTTGCGAAGACCTTAACTCTGGCCTTGGGCTTTTCGTCGATTGGCACGGCGGGTGAGGATCCACCCTTCTACAATCACTAGCCCAACTGCCGCTAACCCAGCATACCATTTGGCTTCGGCCGGTACTGGCGGTTGGAGCACCAGATAATAGAACGCCGAGACACCCATCTTCCTGCCCACATCGCCGTTGTGCCCATCCCACACAAAGAAGTTGATGGGAATGTATTTCCCCAGCTCAATGTAGGTATCTTCTTCATAGTCTGCTTTAAGCGGCCGGGAGATAATGACCGTCCACCGCCCATCTTTCCATTCAGCTTTCACTAACTTCAGTTGTTCGGTGAAGTCATCCCGATCTTCCAAATCCTGATCCCAGCCACTACCCATATAGGCTTTGAGCTCCCCATCGGCCGTCCATTTGGCTATATCCACCTGAAATCCTTCATCTCCCCAGAAATAGCGTGGTTTTCGTGGAGGTGGAAGCTCTTGATATTTAATCGGCATTTGAAAAGCTACTCCATCATTAAAGACTTGATAGCTATTTTGCTTAGCCGCAATGGAGTCAGGGTGCGTCTCATCATCTTCAAATTGACTCCCACCCGGGGCTTGTTCCATTATTCCGTAATCTTCTAGATTCACTTCATACGGTTCCCAATCCACTTCATCCTGCTGGATGCTTTTTGTTCGATCATCCCAACGGAACATCAGCGTCACATGGGTATCGTTATAAACCGATTGAACCCAAATATCGTCGATACGGTTAACAAAATTCCGGGGTTTGTGGGTTATTTGTCCCCCAATGGCAACAATGCGGCGGCCTTCTTTTTTCCACCGTTCATCATACCACCGTGGATCATGTTCATCTGTTGGGAGGTCCCCTTCTACATAAACAGAAGGAATTACGAAATCCACCTTTGGTTTATCAGTCAGCGGATCTATACCACGCGGCTTAGCACTTAGGAGTTCAGCCGCAATTTCATCCGTCACTTGACCACCTGCAATATCAACATCTTTGTCCCGTTCACACAGGTGGTTAACATAGTTGGCAATATGCCAGCGATTTTCAACCGTAGTGTTGTCCGCAAAGGAAGGCATGGGCGTCCCATTGATGCCCGTAGAAAAGGTGCGGAAAATATTCTTGACATTGTAAGCGTCCTGTCGACTGCCCCGGAAATTCCAGCATTTATGCCAGTCAGCCGGTTGAATCGAAAATCCCCAGTCATCTTTCAAATTAAACGCATTACCATCCCCACGACCTTCAACACCATGACATTCAATACATTTGTTCTCAACCACTAATTCTGCACCTCGTTTAATAGATTCCGCAGATGGTGGTACAGCAGCCGCAGCCAATTTCTCGAGTTCAAGTACATGCAGTTCCTCAAATTCCTCATCCTGCCATGAGCGGTCTTTTACTAATTCTGAGGTGACGAAGGCTAAGACATCTTTCATTTGTTGTTCGGTCAGTATGCCTTCCCATGATGGCATTGCTGAACCCGGCAGCCCATGCGTGACGGTCTTCAGCAAATCCTTTTCGATCAATGGCAGTTCGCCACTGGCCGTATGCCGAATTTTAAACGTCCCGGCATTAAAGTTGCGGGGACGAGGCCACAATCGGTCTGCCCCTGGTCCATCTCCCGCACCATTGACCCCATGACACCACACGCACTTGGTAAAGTAGACCCGCTTCCCAGCCTCTATTTGTTCAGCAGGGGGAGGGGCAGGTAAGGATTGAGTGACAAACCCTTCCGCGTCTTGCGCCAGGACTGGAGTGTAGAAACCCACCCCGATGCTAAATATCCCGAGCGCCACAAGACTTAGGGCCAGCCTTCCGCTCCATCGGTTTTGTTCAGACTGTCTGTTCATGCGTTTCCTCGTCGTTCCTAAATGAGCAATAGATATTTTCATCATGGTCATTGGCGTCCCCTTTCCATCAGTCCCAGGTCCGGGGATAGTAACCCGTGTGCCAATATTCAAACATGATCACTTTCCAAATTTCATCCACCGTCAGATGCTGCTCCCATGGTGGCATAACTGAAGCCCAGGGGAACCCCTCCCCTGGTAACCCTATTCCCCCTTTCGCCACTCGCCAAAACACAAACGTTTCTTGCAACTGAGCAATCGTACCCGCATCTGTAAAGTTAGCTGGAATGGGATTGAATGCAAAGGCCCAGAGACCACGTCCATTCAAATTATCCCCATGACAGAAATGGCAGTTTTGGAAGAAGATCTCCCCCCCTTCCCGCACATGCTTTATATAGCCCTTGGCATTAGGGTCCCAGGGATTGTCTTCCGGATTATTCACATCCTTCATTAACCGCCCCATTGACTGCTCAACAATATGTTCATTGGAATAAGCAGGATCATATTTTCCAGAAGGATCAATACGATAAGGCTGTTCCGCCGTCTGAAGCACATAGGTTTTACCATGCACTTTTGTTGTCGCTGGAGGAGCGGGGTGCACTGTACGCAATTCTATTGGCTCCTCAAAACTTGGCAACAAGGAATTATAGAAGGTAAACCCTAGAAGGAATGGCAAAATTGCAACCAGCGCCCATTTAATGACCTTAGAAAAACCTGTAGCCCCGTCAAGGACACTGATTATTGGACGTTTAAATTCCATCCATTCTTCTTGCGACCCCGAAACCCACATGAAAATACCGCAAGCCGAAACTGTGCCATAAATTGCCCGTACGCTAAACGGAATAGGCGGATAAATCCGGTACTTTAAGTAAAACAAATTAATAAAGCACCAAACGAAAATGCCAGCCCAGAATTTCGGCAGGCCAATGCCTGCTCGTTTGAGCAGCCAATTACACAGCGAAAAGAACAGGATACAGACGGCCAACTCCGAGATCATCTGCATCGGCATGTAGCCTTCTACCAGTTTTAGCCAGGTCATTCTTGCTTACTCCTATATTCGAGGTTTATACCTGTAAATCAAATTCTATTCTTTTGCAGGTAATGGCTTACCTTCTTCCAATTGAGCCAAATAATCAACAATTTTACTCAAGGCTCCTCCAGTTAGCTTTAAGCCAAAATCTTTCGGCATCTGATTGTCTGGATAGTCCGCAACAACATATGCGCTTGGATCTAGAATGGATTCGGTTATATATTCTTTTGTTGTTTTAGCTTTTCCAGCATACCCTGCGTCTTTCATTCTTTTTGGAGCATTTGACCCTTCCCAAAGTTCTGGGCCAACTTTCCCTGTCGCCCCCTCTATACCTGGAATTGTATGGCAGGCTGGACATCCAGCACCCATAAACAAGTCGTCATGCGATTCGGTCCCATCAACGAGCATAGCACCACCTGCTCCTCCACCTTCCTCTTCGTCTCCTCCCTCTGCAGGGCGGTCCGCTTCAGGAATAAACTTCTCATATGCTGCTTGTATTTCCTCATAAGCCGGAGCCTCTTTTCCTTCACGTGTAAACATCCACGTATCAACTGCTGCCAATTCACCAAGAGTTAATGAAATTGGTGGCTTATGGATTTTAGGCATGGGACTTTCAGTATCATTTGAACCTTTAACGCCAAAACCTGGAACTACATAGCAATTTGGACAAGCATGCGATTCGGCAATATACTCCAACCCATTCGTTGCCGTGCCTGACCCTTCAAAAGCCTCTTTCTGAACAGAAGGCCGTGAAGCTGGATCATTCATATGGTAGTTTGGCTCTTTTAATCTTTCAGCAGACCTATCTGGAATTCCAAAGAGATTCGGAGCACGTTCACTCAAAAAGCCTTTCTGGAAACCATGACATAATGGACACTGCCCTTTTCCAATGGCTCCCTGAGTTTTACTTTGGCCGATACCTCCAAAAATAATTTTCTCTCCCTCATCCCCCAATTGTTGTGGTGACATACTTTGGAAATCCAATTTCACCACTGGTGGAGGGAAACCACCTTCTACTTGAGGAAGCCAATTGCCATAGCCTGAGAGAGCGGCAGCCACAAAAAACATGAACCCACCGATTTTCATCAGAGCACTTATGTTTAGAAAGTAGATTCCCATAATAAATGACATGGCCGTAATCATAACCAAAGATACTGGAAGCATCCCCGGGTTATTTTCAAAATTATGGGTATAATTCGAAATTGCGATCAGGACCAAAAACATACACAGAATCCCGATCATGGTCTGAAATGTTGCCCGTTTCTTGTCCTCAGGATCCTTAATGGTCGCTTGAAAGTAGACAAGGAGGCCCACCAATGCCAATAAAATAGGCCACCCTAAATCCCACGCTCTTCCTATTAAATCAACCACAGTTCACTCCTCCAACTTTTGGCCACCTAGAGAGGCCATATAAATATTAGTTATTCACTTTTCTATTAATGACCAGTTGCAGGTTGTGGAGATGCTCCACTAGGCACTGAATCTGTCACGGGACCAGTAATTTTGACTTTCTTCATCCCTAGAGTCCCTAGCCAGAATACAAACATAATACTTATCCAGAAAAAGAGCACGTTAAATGAAATAACATTTGCCGCGAAACCAATAGTATGGGTATACGCCCAAGGTGAATTATCTCGCATCACTTCATTGACGTGCCAGAAGAGGCGAACCGATGATCGGATATACCCCATTAACCCCATCATCCATGTAAAAGCAGTTGCCAACATAATAATGGCATATTGTGACCGTGGAGGAATTTGGCCCCATCGAATCGGCCCCAATTCCCTACCACCCTTCAACATGGCTAAATTCAAGGGGGTCATTAACAACAAGCATGACAACGTCCCAGCTACCTGTGGAACCGACAACCCAATTCTTACGTTTGCCGGAATGAAATAGCCGTAACATGCCAACCAAATATTGTTAAGTTGCGCAATGATAAAGAAACAGCCCATAAAGATATTCCCAAATTTCGACCAACTGACGGTTGGGACCTTATTCCCGCGCTGATACCAAATAAAACTCAGAATTGTTGTCATGATAATGGCGTTAATCCCACCATTTTTCGCTGACATCACACCATAATTCCCTAATACTGGATGCTGTTGACCACCCATGGCCTTCAATTCTGCCGGTGTCATAACGATAGTGTGAGGAGTGATAAAGACTAAAAGACCACACACTAAAATAAACACTAGATATTTAATATATCTTTGGAATCTCTCCCCACCGGTCATTCTTCCAAGAGCTTGCCAGAGGTAGTAATTCGTTGTAAGGAATAAAATTCCAATCATGGTGGCCTGAATAATAAACAACCAAGCTAACAGACCTCCCATAAGCGTAATACCCATTTGCTGCCTATAGGCATACACCTCTCGCATCAACCAATATCCAGCAAATGGCAATGGAATGAGAAAGGCCACACCTAAACTCATAGCGATATACCCCATCCAATCATAATGGGCACGCTCTTCGTCAGTCTTTGAAGAAAGGAAACGATACGCAGCATAGGCAGCTACCACACCACCTCCGAAAGCCATGTTCCCTAGAATTCTGTGAACGTTAAGAGGATTCCAAAGAGCTGTATGCAATACATGCCAGATGTTCCCCAAATATCGTCCCTGCTCATCAACTCCTGCAGGAGACATCATAAAAGCAATCCAAGAATTGGCCAAGAACATCAAGACCGTTCCGATGACATTGAGGATGACTGACATGCTCAAGTGCACCCACTTCATCACGCCTTCCCGCATCTTATCCCACCCATAATAGTAGATATAGAGGGTGGCACTTTCGGCCACGAAGGTTAAGGCATAGATATGCATAACAGGACGAAAAATACTCGACAAATACGAAAAGAAGGCTGGATAGAGAGTCAAAAACGTGAAGATCAGGATACCACCTAAAATCGCCGTGAGAGAATAAGCTGTCAAACTTATTTTGATAAAGTCATAGGCCAATTGATCATATTTTTTGGCCATAGCTTTATCCTTACTCACCATTCCAACAAATTCGATGCACATACAAAATATGGGAACGGCCAGCACAAAGCTCCCATAATACAGATGTTGCTGATTGGCTACCCATAGGAGCACTCGGCTTTCAAAATTGTACCGAGGATAAAATTCTTCACTATCCGCAGTAACCGGAGCGGGCATACCAATGGCCGGGCCTTCAACCTTGTAATACACATCACGGCCCACCTCCACCTTTGCCTCTTCGCCCTCAACACCTTCTCCCGCTTCTGCTGCCGCAGCTGCTGCAGCTTTCCGCTGCTCTAATACTTCAGCTGGAGGACCAGCCGCACCACCTCCGCCGCCGCCGCCAGCCAGAGCCGTCACCGACAAAATTATGGGGAGCGTTAAAAACACCCCTGCCACAAATAATGCTGTAACAGCAAAAAACTTCTTCTTACCTCGGGTCATTGGAGTGAACAGGCGACCCATGGACCTACCTCCTTTGAAAACGTGTTGTTTGTATAACCATTCAATTTTTCTTTGCCAGCTCTTCTATTAATTACCAAATGCGAATCTAACTATCTTAACAAATAAAACCAAAGCCTATTACCGGAACATATAAAAATAATCTAACCCCTGCGCATCCATGAGGACCCAATCTAAAAACTGAAAATACCCAAAACAAATCAAAAGGGAAACTATGACATAAACAACAGTCATTGAACGCCTCCTTGGCTTATAGAGAATTTAATGGAAATTACTTTTTGGTAGAAAGACATGAAACTCAACAGGGGCACTGAATGCCGGCAAACCAGTAAAAAAACCACATGCTTACCGCACATGTAAGATAAAAAATTGCTTTTCCAATTTTTGTCTCTAAAACAGTTGCTTCTCGTACGGGTCCTGCCTCAGCCATCGTTAGTCACCTCTTCATTCAATAAATACGCGGTTCAATTTAGATATTTACACCTAAAATATTTTATTGACACATTCTCAAATTTCATGGTATTCCAGGAATTATTGCCAACGTCACAAAGGAATTACCCATGCGCAGCAATGCAAAAGTGTTCGACATTATAGTTTTGGCCGGAATGGTTGTCAATATTCTGTTGGCTGTGTTTCTTATCCTCTACTATTTTGATTTTCTGGGATAACGCCCGCCAATTTTGAAGTCAAATTTGCCACCTCTATCTCTTGTTTTGACCGTGCACACCGGAAGCCAATCGTTTCATCGCGGAAGTCTGGAACGATGAAACTACGATTGGTAATGCGCAAATCAACACCCTGACTTGTATAGCCTCCCCCGCGCATTGTTTTATATGTCGCTACAGGTTGCGGTCTTTCAACACCTGTATTAACGGCTCTACTATAGGTGTCCTCGACATACCAATCCGCGACCCATTCCATCACATTTCCTGCGCCATCATACACTCCATATATACTTTGGTCTTGAGAAAAAGTTCCGACAGGCGCTGTGACTTCATACCCATCAGCATCACCAGCAAAGTTGGCAGGGAAACCCTTTTTCCCCTCGCCCCAGGGCCACGTTCGACCATCAGGGCCACGAACCGCTTTTTCCCATTCTCGTTCAGTGGGAAGCCGTTTTTCTTTCCATTCGCAATAGGCAGCAGCGTCATTCCAAGAAACATACGTCACAGGTTGATTGGGTCCACGCAGCGCCTCCAGTTTTCTTGCATATCGTGAAGGTGGACCGGGCTGACGATGCCCCGTGGCTTCAACAAAAGTCATATATTGTTGATAGGTCACTTCATATTGATCAATCCAATAGGCATCCAACATTGAAACATGTTCAGGTTTTTCATTGTATCCACCTTGATTACTCCCAAGAATGAATTCTCCCGCAGGAATTTCAACCATTGTCTCTTCTGAAAATTTCATTGGGGTCTTTGGTTCGTCGGATTTTTTTTGGGGAGGCGAGTATCGAGGTTCAGGCTCGTCAATTGGGAGCGGTGGGCCTTTCAAAATTCCCATAATCGGCAAACTGCACATCACCAATATGGCGATGAGAAAAATCACTTTGAAGCGGGTATCCATTAAGAAGCCTTTGCAAACTGAGAACCTTCAGACATTCTTCAAGCACGGCACTACAAAAGGAACACTGAAGCACTCCACTTAGGTCGAAGGCATCTCATCAACTGGAGAATCTTTTGCACAACGAAACCCGACTGTTGCATCGGTTCGCCACATCTTTGCCGAAAAACGTTTGGTGACGCGCGCGCCTAAACGAGATTCACGCCAAGAGCCTCCTCGAATGACCTTAAAAACATCATCTGTTTTTGGACCTGGAGGATCACGATATGGAGCTTTTTGATAATAATCTGCCTCATAGTCATCTGCTACCCATTCTGCAACATTCCCTGTCGCATCATACAACCCAAAAGGACTCCGCCCCACTTCAAAGGATCCGACCGGCGCTAAATACTGAAAACCATCGTCTACTCCATCGACATTGGCAAAACTATATTCAAATTTGTTTCCCCAAGGGTAACGCCGCTTCCCTTCTCCACGAGCCGCCTTTTCCCATTCAGCCTCAGTTGGCAATCTTTTGCCTGCCCAACGACAGTAACCAAATGCATCATTCCAGGTTAACCCGACCACCGGAAAATCAGGATTGATGAGCTTTTCAATTTTATCTTCAAACACCGGCACCTTAGGTTTTTCCCTTTTCGTCATCTTCACAAATTTTTCATAATCCGCCTGAGTCACTTCCTTCAGGTCCATATAAAACGTTTGAAGATATACAGGATGAACCGGGCCTTCATCAGGGTCTCCATCCGATATGCCCATGGTAAACGGACCTTCAGGAATTTCTATCATTTCACGATTATCATCTCCCACAAACGTTTTATACATGGAAAAATCTTGCGTGGGCATGGGTTGAAGTACACGCGCTTTCGCAGGGCGGCCTGCAGAAAATGCCTCTAATTCCCGTTTACTTTTGGAGGTCTCATATACGAACAACACCATCATCCCAATAAACGAGGCAAAGACAAAAATAATGGAACCCATGAGAACTTTGTTATTATCCATGGATTGGCCTCATTAGGTTCCGAAATTCAGCTATCATTCCACAGACCTTCCAGATGCTCGTCATCAGAGTTTCGTTGGTTCCTCGACAGTCGGAGTTGAGACAGATTCTTTTCGTTGCTGTACGAGGTCAAGTAACATGGAAATCCATACACCCAAAAACCCGCCCATCGCTGCCCCCGAAGACGCGCCAACTGTCATAGCCTCGACTCCGCCTAATCCCCAAGCTAACAATCCCCCCGCAATCGCGCCCACAAAGATACTAAGGAAAAAGCGACGCCCCCCAAAGAATCCCACACCGGCTCCCAAGCACAAGCCAATCAATAAAGCAGCCGGGAGAAACCCAATCCCCATGGACAGACCGGTCAAGACTCCAACCGCCCCTAACACGATGGCGCCAAACACGACATCAAATATTTTTGATGTAGGCATCGACACCCTACTCTGCCTCCACTCGAATCGAACCAAAATCAATCTCCACGGTTGAACCGCCTAATAAGGAGATTCCCCAAGCCAGGACGGCAGGTTCATGATTATGGATTTTCAAAAAATCTTCATAGACATTGACCCGTTCTTCCACCCATTCACCAAGCGGCTCGCCTCCGCTTCGTATTACAATTTCGGTCGAACTAAACATCCCGCCTTCTTTCATTGAACCCACTGGTAATTTCCCGCTCCACACATATTTGGTATTGACGGGGATGAACATTAAATCAGTATCGAGTGACGGATAGACTGCCGCAATAAATCCTTCTCCTTCTGGAACGGCTTGCAACCGCCAACGCCATACCAAAATCGGATGCGTTTTAGGGTTCCAAGTCATCTGTTTGGTATAGACCCGTTGAGTGGCCTTCTTCGCTCTCAGAAATGATATGCTCTCTTCTTTTTCAATCGCATAGGTCTCGTGGGCTGTTACCACGCTCCGTTGCGCTCCCCATCCTTTAGGAAAACCTCTTTCATCAGGCTTGCTAAAATCTTCGATCAGGATAGAGTCACCTGCCCAAACCAGATCGGTGCCACACACGCTGACTATCATCACCAGGCACAACGGCAACAGATTCCACGCATGAACCCAAAATTTCAAGACACCTCGTTGATTATCATTCAAATCTACAATCATGCTGATTCCTCTTGTGAAAGCACTTGCACTACAGGTGTGGACCGAACTGACTGAGCCGTTCGTTGCTCACTCACTCGATGATCCCAGCGACTCAGCCAAAACACAAAAAACACTGCTGACCAAAATGTAATCATATTAATCGTTACCATCTTTGCAGAAAACCCTAATGAAGGGGTGAAAGCCCATGGAGATTGATCCTGCATCAATTCATTTATATGCCACTCCAATCGACCGGCAGATCGAATATACCCCATTAACCCCATGACCCATGTAAAGGCCGCTGCCACAATAAGCAAGGCCACCATACCGCGACCAGTAATATGCCCCCATTGAACTGGACCAATGATTTTTGAGCCGCGCAACAAGAGATGATTGAGAAAAAGACCACCAAGCACCACCGTCGCCGTTGTGATCCCTTGAGGAGCAGACAGCCCTACTCGAACATTAGCCGGAATATAAAACCCATAAATAGCCAGCCACACAATATTGCCAATGCCGAAAACAAACAGCAGGGCGAGAAGAATATTCCCCCAGGATGCCCATGACGCGGTAACAATTCTATTCGCTCGTCGATAAAGGATAAAGCTGAGAGCCGTCAAACAAATCATGACATTAATCGCACCATTTTTTGCTGACATCACGCCAAATTGTCCAATAACCGGATGTTGAGCTGCCCCCATCGCCTTCATTTCACTGGCACTTGTGGCTAAAGTGTGGGGGGTGAACCACACCATGAAACAGGCCATCAAGGCAAAGACAATAGCCTTAAAATACACATGAAATCGGTCCCCTCCTTGTAAACGAGCCAAGGACTGCCAAATATAATAATTAATCCCTAAAAAAAGCACACCAACTGTTATAGCCTGAAGGACAAACAACCAAGACAACATCCCGCCCATCATCGTTACACCCATATGTTGACGAAATTCAAACACCGCACGCATCAACCAATATCCGGCTAATGGCATGGGCAAAAGAGCACAAACCATCACCACCATGAAGACATAGCCTACCCAATCATAGTAGGCACGATCTTCAGCCGTTTTGGCCATAAAGAATCGATAGGCCGCATAGGCCACCACGACCGCCCCTCCCGACATAATATCTGCTAAAAATCTATGCGCATTAAGCGGATTCCAAAGTGGCGAATGTAAGAGATGCCAGACGTTTCCTAAAAAATGCCCTTCCGAATCCACCCCAGATGGCGCCATCATAAACGACGCCCAGGCATTGGCGGCCAATAATAAAATAACCCCCGTCGCATTCACCACCACACCAATCGACAGATGAAGCCACTTGGCCGATGGCGTCTTGAGACGATCCCAAGTGTAATAATACAAAGCAAGTAAAAAAGCTTCTAGAACAAACACGGTCGCATAGACAGGCATTAACGACTTAAAGGTTTGCCCCATATAGTTCATGAACCCTGGATAGAGGGCGATAAATAATCCCAACATCACAGCACCAAGCACTGCAGTAATCGAAAGAGAGAGTAAACCCACACGTAAAATGTCATGGGCTAACCCATCAAATTGTTCGCGAGCAACTCCCTGCTTTCGGGTCACTCCTAAAAATTCCAAGAGGAGGCTAAATATCGGAAGGGCTAAGACAAACCCACCAAAGTAGGTATGTTGTTGGGTCACAAACCACACTATCAACCGATTATTAACAAAAGGAATAGTGGAATAACTCCTGGGGCTTTCTACCGCAGCTGGACCTTCTATTGTCCCAGAAGTTTGGTAAAAAATATCCTGTGGATCTTCAGCAAGGCCATCACGATCAGACTCAGCAGCCCAGGACAGTCCTACAGAAAGCAGGAATATGGTCAATAGACAAAATAATGTTTTTCGTATCAACATGAATCAATTCACGACATTGCTATGTTGGATGGAAACATCTGTTAAGCCTGAAACCGACTCAGGAGCTTTGTACTGTTTCAGCATCCCCATGACAAATGGACATCGTTGAATACTTTCAGGAATCGTAATCAGCCGTTCCTCATAGGATTTGCGCCACCCTAAATAGAGGGAATACCCCGTCATGAGCAACCCTGTACTTGCAGCTATGATGACAAACCCTATTAGCGAAATCTGTTCGACCCGCAACACATAAGAGGATATCCCGATGAGAACGAGGAAATAGGTTAAGGCAAACGTGAAGCTAGGCCATAGCCAAAACCATAAACAGGACAACCATGTATGAGACTTCTTTCGTTCATTTTCTTGTCTAAATAACGCCTCGCCAGCAAAAAATGCCAACATGCTAATGGAGGCCAGGACAATAGGAATCATGATTGATTGTAAAATCGGCTGCCAAGCAACTGACCCCATGTTAAACAGCACCCATGAACTGATGACACCGGTAACAAGCGCCACCCCACTCCATTTCATGAGCATCGTGGATTGTTGAGGAATCCATTCTCGCAAAGCCTCCCCGTCTGGAAAGGTTGGCACAGTCGTTCCCTCACGTACCAAACGTTGGACAAGACCAATCTCAAAAGCATCTCGGGTGACTGAGGTTGTGGGAATAATCATTGCCATCATTGCAGGACCTTCGGGGTGAAGGAGAAAATCATACCCCACAAATACCTGGAGAATAGCTAAGACTAAGAGTGCCAGCTGCACGCCATAGACGAAACCAATCCAACCCACAATCCAAACCCATAACCGCAGCCCATCTTGTCGAAACGATTCTTGAAGCGAAATCCCACGCCCTTGTCGAAAAGCCCAAATTGCGGCAAGTGCGGAGACACTTCCACTTAACGCTAATAGCACCAATGGCTCAGATAACGGCAGGACATCTTTCAACAAACGATAAATACCAAACGCGACGAGACCAGGCGCTAACATGACTAACCGCTTCCGCTTTCGGACGGGTTGATCCGTCACAAGAAGGTGTAATTGAGGAAGCACACGGAGGGAGAGTCGATGTAACATAGAATGCAATAATCAGGGTACTTGCTTAAACGGATACGACATAGACGTCATGCAGATTCCGCTACTATGACCGCCCAGTCGCCATTCCAAAATATCGGGCTTTGACTTCTTCCATCAGGGTTACCGTCACTTCTTGCATCCCACGATCAAGTGCAGTCCGCTCTAATTCAACTTTGGCCATTGCCCGAATACCAGAAGGCACATTCGCCAATCGTTGCTCCGCATCAGGGCTCCAATCCACTATTCCTTTATTGCGCGCAGCAACCAGGCGGGGATAGGTCAGAAGCCGGAACTGTTGGGCACGGGCAAATGTCTCAACTTCATCTTTGACCAACAGACCTAAATATGGCGGCAACCGTGAAAGATGATACGTTGCCTCATCGCTCCATGTGTTTGGAGGCACAAGAGGATCAAGTTCTTTCGGTGCCCCTTCCACACCAACCGTCCACCCGCAAGCTGCACAACGAAATCGAGCAAAGACATTTCCCTGCTCAACCTCTTCAATGTCAGAAAAATTCAAAGACTGTTGGCAGTCACACTGCAAAGACACGTTATCCAATTTTTCCTGGGTAGAGAATATATAACATTCCGTAAGTCACCGTGCCCGTCACAAATAATACGCAATAAATTAGCATCGTGAATTTGCCTAATACGCGATGACGCCGGGCCCCGTTCGGCCATATCCGCTGTATCAATATTTCAATCCCAAACACCATGGCGATAATCACGGCTAGTCCGATATACACACTCAATTTTCCCAATGAAAAACCCGAAGTCATTACGCGAGAAAAAAAGAACATCATCACCAAGGCCGTAATGCTACTTAAAATCGTCACGATTCGGCGACCTGATGTTTGCAACAGCGCATCTTTCAGAACACGGCGACCCGCCAAAAATGTCTGAGATCTAAATCCCAGCACGATCATATAAATCGCCATGATTAACCCAATGACAACTAAGAGAATATGTACCGTTAGGAGAGGGACGAACACGTTATCATACAGAGCCTGCGAACCCCCAAACCCTTCCTTCCCCTCAAACGCTAACACACCAAGATTTCGAAAGAGATAATAACTCGTGAAAAAGGCTAACATGGCAATCATCCCACCCAACATCAACCAATGATGATGGTTGGCTTTATTCTGACGGGCTTGAACCCATCCCACGATAAATAACAGCGTAAAGAGGGTTGCCATTAATTGACTGACATCCGCTCCTACTGTCGCATGCGTCCCAAAGAAACCAGGCTCTCTGAGCCATTGTGCAAATTCATACATATTCTTTTTGCCTATTCCCTCATCATTTTCGTCCTTGGACCATAGCGCAAGCTTCTAATTCTTCAACCTCTTGAAAACCGGCACGTTCCATCCACTGCCGACTCTCTTCAATAGTAAAGCATTCTCCCTTTTCGGTATTCACCAAAATATGCACAGCAAAAGCGGTTGTCCAAGCTGGGCTAGTTCGTTCCGGATCTAAAAATCGGTCCTTAATCACTAAGCGCCCTCCCTCATTCAAACAACCATAGACTTTTTCAACTAGAGCTGCATTAGTTTTTCCGTCTTGGTAATGCAAAATATCCGACATAAGCGCAACATCATAGGAACCCTGAAAGACATCTTCATGAAAGTTCCCTGCCTGCAAATGAACACGGTCAGTAAGCCCCGCCTCATCAACTGCTTGCTTTGTCACCTTCAATGTTTCTGGAAGATCAAACACCATAGCCGTCAATTCTGGATATTCATGACAAAAGGCAATCGCATTGGTCCCTGCTCCACCTCCAACATCTAACATGCGGAGTTGCCCGTTTAATTTCAAGCGTTGGGCTAAAGCAGGCCCGCTGCCTCGACCAATCCGATCTAATACGGTCAGTACTTGAGCCCCTAATTCTGGATGGGTCTCAAAGACATGCTGTTTGACGGGTGGCACTCCCGTTCTTACTGCTTGTTCTAATAATCCCCAATGATTCCATTCGGCATTATGCAAGGAGAGCAAATGCCCAACGTACTCCGCGCTGGATTGTACCAGATATCGTTCCGCCACAGTCGTATTAGCATACATTTTCTCTTCTTTGGTCATAACCCGCATAGCCACTAACGCATTCATCACCAATTCCAACGCACGAGGATTTACCCCACGCGCTTCAGCTACCTGGCTTGTAGTCATCGAAGTTCCTTGGAGGACAGAAAACAGGTCAAGCTGGACGGCAGTGAGAAGAATTTTAGTTTCCCAGTAGTAACCTATCTGGAAAATATCAGCGAGGGACAACTCACGTGACACACCGGGCCTCAAACTCAAAATAGTTCGTGGGCAAAGACATTCGAGGTCGATCTTAACGGGGACAATTGTGGAATGGCAAGGAACACCATCGAAGGAAGTCATAAAAAATGAGGGCAACTAGCCTACTGCTAGTTGCCCTCATTGACAGAGCCATTTATTAATAGCGTACGAACTTATTTCAATTCAAAATTGGCTTCAGCCGTTCCACCATCAGCCACTTCAACTTCCATCGTAATGGCTTTTTTCCCTCGTGGAAATTTGGCAGCCACAGGATGGAAGACCGCAACTGTGTGCTTCCCAGCTGGCACATCCTTGATTTCAAATGTTCCGTCTGCTCCAGATGTCCCATAATAAGGGTTGGTCACAGGCATGTACCAAGCTTGCATGAATTCATGTTGGTCACATTGCAAACGCAGGACTGAACCCTTTTTGGCCATTTTCAATTTGACCTTCTTTGATAAATTTGATCCTTTCTTTGCTAACCCAATATTGAACTCCGTACTGGATTTGGCACCTAATTGATCGAAACTATGCGGGTTATGCAGCACACCTTCTTTTGACTTAGGATCATTCTCATCAGCATCATTATTTTCCACATAAAAATTGCCTTTGCTCACAGCCACTCCCGTAAACGGAAAGAATTCGCAAAGATCAGCCTTCACTTTTTGGGCAGGTTCTTTTGCCGTTCCCTTCATCCAATCTTTGTCTGTAATGCTGGTCACAGCTACCACGGCACTCTTCAATCCTTTGCTGCCATCCACTTCCACTTCTTTAAGTAACCGGGTTTCACCATCGGCACTTTTGTTCGTATTCTTTTTACAAAAATCTACATTCGGAAATTTTGAAAATGCAAATTCTTTTGGGGGAGGCACAGTTCCCGTAAAGATGACTTTTCCTTTAATGGTTCCGCCGGCTTGGGCAACGAGCGGCACGGCAATAAGCAGACTACCGACCAACAAAGACAAAGTTAGAGACTGACGTTTCTTCATGATTCTTCCTCCTAAAAGTTAAGAAAATTCGTTCGGTTGACGAGGGAAAATGAACAAATAAGATTTGGGTGAACATAGGCTGCCCCTTTTATCCCGGCCAGACTCAGGAAGGCAACCTTGAGATGATTGAGTAATAACAACCACTTCCGTATATATCAGGAATAAAAAAAACCTGTCAAGAAAACATGCGGCTTTTAGGCCATTTGGACCATCCATTAGGTCTTTTAGGTGGAGTTCGCTATTAGTTACGTAAGATTGCCTTTCAATAGATCTTTAGTATAACAATCTCGAATCCTTGAGGATGCGAGGCAAATTGTTCTAGAGAATAGGTTCTCTTAAAACCACTAAGAGTTCATGCAATTTCTCTTTCATCCGATCAGCTTCATACAGCGGCGGCAAACACATTTTATCCGTACAGATAAAGGCTGAAGCTTGACCATGATACGAAAAGACAATCTCGCCCCAAGTCATTTGCCCCTGCTGCGGGTCAAACATTTTGATCATTTTTCTTGGGCAGTATAATTGATGCGCTTGTTTCAGTAACGCTTGAGTCTTCATATCATCTGGCATTCCAACGACAGCAATATGAATGGGTCCTCGGAACCATTCATCTGCGGCTAAGCCGGTCAGAGCAACGGGGAGGGGCTGCGGAGTCCCCACCACAGACTGTAATGTACGTTCAGCCGTCACTCGATAGGTATGCTTGCCCGTCAGATGAAAAAGGTTCAGATAGAACCTAGCCGCCTGAATATTCTCACGCGGGGGTTTTGCTGGCACATTCAAGAGGCCTAAACCATCGAACGAAGTTGGTCGATCAAAAAACCCTCCTCCTTCTGTGTCCTCAAAAATATGTTGAGTTGCCGTTGCGAGAGATTCGGTTTGCTCTAACAGCGAAAGGTCTTCCGTAATTCGAAACGCTTCGACTAATGCCCATCCCAAACGAATGTGATCCGAGAATATTCCATAGAGCTCTGGCAAACCTTGGTCACTACTATGTGCCACACCCTTTGCTGGATCAAACCGTTCATCAACCATGCGTTTTAGAACATGGATAGCCCTCTCCCGTAATGCCGGCTTTCCTAATACTTCGGCCGCATGAAGATACGCCCAAGCCATATCAGCATTGCTGCCCGTATAGATTTTTCTATCAATGAAAGGCAAGCCATTGGCTTTTCGATTGATCATTCCCCAGGAGAAATATTCCGATCCCGAAACAAGGGTCTTGCCATTTTGATCCCGTACGTCTGCATCCTGGCTTTCAAAAAACTGTCCCGTTTCAGGATCGGTTAAAAATCGTTCAACAAAATCAATGATGCGCCATGCTATATATTTAAATTCTGTATTCCCCGTAAACTGATACGCCTTCACATAGTTGTAGAGATTCTGAGCTTGAAGGGTCAACACCTTTTCAAAGTGCGGTTGACTCCAATCAGCATTTTCCGCATACCGGTAGAACCCTCCCCAAACCGAATCCAACAAGGCCACTTGTTTTTCTAGGGTAGTCAGTGCCATGTTGATCAATTCCCGATCATTCTCAAAGAATCCATACGACAGAGCCATTTGGATGGCCTTCGGCTCAAAAAATTTGGGGTGATCCCGAAACCCGCCATTCTCCGAATCAAATTCTTTTTTCATCATGGCCACGCTGTGACTGACCATAGCCGGACGAAGGGCTCCCTGTTGCAATTGGTTAGGTTGCGGCCTTCTTCGCATATCTTCCTGCAACTGAGTGGCTTGTTGCTGTAAATCCTCTTTTTCTGAGTCATACAAGGCCTTGATCTCTTGGAGAAGTTGGATCATCACTTCCGGTTCAAGAGAATTGGCCTGAAAGAGAATTTCTCCTGTTGGCATAAGAATGCTTGTCGTGGGCCATCCACCTGTTCGGTAGCGTGCTTCAAGGTCTGGCCGTTGATCAGCATCAACACGTATGGCAATGAAGTTTTTCTCAAGTAAGGCCAGAACCTGCGGATCGGCATAGGTAGTTTGATCCATGACATGACAAGCATGACACCACACAGCGGTAAGGTCTAAAAGGATCAGTTTATCTTCGGCCTGCGCACGCTTGAAAGCCTCTTGATTCCATTCATACCAATAAAGGCTAGACTCATGATCAGACGGAGACTGGTGTGAAAAGGCAGCTTTTCCCTCAGTCAAGAAAAGGGAAAAGATCAAACAGAGAAAAATGACTGGTTTTTCCATATCGAGAAAAAACGGGAGGCAAAAGAGAATCAATCAATAGGTCATGGCTAACCAAGACAACTTATGCAACCTGCCAGAGATTAAAAGAGCTATGACGAGTCACTTAAATACCAATTCTGACGTCAAGCACTTTTACAATCGCTGCCGCTGCCGTCACCCTGACAGCATCATCCGCATCCCGAAGAGTACGCGTTAAGACAGGGAGTAGGTCATGTTCTCCCATTTTCCCCAATGCTCTGACAGCCACAATCCTTGGACGCGGAATGGGGTCATTCAACATATGCTTTAACGTGGCGATAACTTTTCTTCCCCTCCCTTTGCCCAAAGCCTTGGCAGCTCCAGACCGAATAGCTGGATTTTGATCCTGTAACAACGTATGAAGAGTTTCTTCCACCACTGAAAACGATGCACCTAAGCCTAGTAACGATGCAATAGCTGCAGCTTGAACACCAGGATTTTTATCTGCTAACGCTCTCGTTAACGGGGACAACACTTGATGGAGTTGGAAAAAGCCCATGCTGTATGCTGCTACACTTCGAACAGCCGGGACTGGGTCAAATAAAGCGGATTTGACAATGGTTAGCGTTTCCGGCGTACCCAACTTCCCCAAAGAAATAATGGCCGCAGCTCGTATTGAGGGCTGCGTATCCTTCGCAGACCTTTCTAACAAGGGCAAAGCCCGACGATCCTTTAAGTCTCCAAAGGCACGGATCGCTCCTCCTCGCTCATAGCCTTCCTGGCTTCGTGCACCTTTCTCTAATCGTGACCACAAATCTTTCTGCCCCAATTCATAAAGGACACGAGCGGCCGCAATTTGCACCAAGGCTTGTTCGTCCTGAAGCGATTCTCTAATCAAAGGAATGACACCTTTGTCTTGTGACTTTCCAATACTTTTTACAGCCGTGGCCCGCACAAGTCCTGCCGAATCTTTCAAGGCCTGCCGCAAGGGCTTGGAACGTTGCCCAGCCTTGCGTTGCCCCAACGCTTCAGCAGCCAACGCACGGATCATTCCAGATCCATCCGTTAACCCTTCTTCCAAAAATCCAATCATCTCATCCGAATTAATTTCTTTTAAGGCAGTGTAGACTGCCCCTCGAATCTGTTCCCGCATATCTGCTCGCTTGGACAAGATAATCGCAATAGCTATCTGTCTTAGCAGATTTTCATCTTCACGTTTCGTGGATTGAACCAATTTTTCATACGAATCCATGGCCTCCGGTGCCTTCCCCATGCTTGCCAAAGCCAGAATATGAAGCCGATGAATTTTCGTTGAGCCCTTTGTTTCCTGAAGAACAGGCTCTACAATCTCAAGTACTTTTGGAAAGTCCTTTTTAGAAAAGGCAGCATTCGCTTGTTCTAGAATCGTTTTTTGAGACACTTCCGCCCAAGCCTGGACTGGAACCAATCCTCCTGTGACCAACACGATCGCAAAGACAATGTCCTTAAAAAGCCTATGACGACGAAGTAGATGTGGCATTACAAAACAACCCCCTTTACCCTTTAGGACTTTGAGCCTCTTGAGCTTCAATAACTCTATATCCCAATGGCGTTTCAAAATAATAATCTGGCTGAGAGGAGACAACCACATGTTCATATTCGACAAACCAATCGCGATCCTGGCTTAACAGTTTCAGGAGAATGTTTCGGTCGGGATCAACCCACTCAAAAAAACGTTCAATTTTGCCAATTCGACCCTGGACTTCGACATCATAGAGTACCGCTGACAAATTACCTGCCATAGAGTCGCCAATCAATGTCCGGCTGGTTTCTCCTTCCAATTCGACAGAAAAGGGTAGCAAAAACTCAGATGTTAAGGGAACGCTCACAACCATTCGACGTTCAGATAGGACATACAAGACTTTTTGCTCATCTAGGCGGACAATCGTAACCCCGGCATAGCCCAACTCTGTTTTCACTCCACCAAAATGTTCGATACGATAACGATCGTTCTTGACAAAGACTTGAGCTTTCGCTTTTCGCCCATTCTTTTTCCAGATCAATCTGGCCGAAAATTCAGCAGGACTTGTCTTAGACCAATCTGCCTGCTGTGCCCAACAAACACCATGGAGAGAGTATATTGTGGTGAAAGCAAGGCCAGCTACAAGCCACACCCAAAACCGGATCGAAGAATTAAGAGAGGGTGGAAGGAAGAAAATGTGCCATCTCATGGCCTTTGAAGTTCAACCAAAGGCTGGATGTGAATAGGGCGCCCTAATACCTCTGAAGTAAATCTGGCTGGTTTCTGGCGGGTATGAGCCGTCCACCGTTCAACTGGAGACTGGAGTGTCACATCTACCTGGGTTACTTCAGACGGACTCACCGTGACCATCTGAATCTGCTCTTCCCTGACACTGGGATGCCAAGCTCGTAGACGATAGGTTCCTGGAGGAATCCCGTCAATTTGATAACTCCCCGTCTCACTGGTGAAACTAAAATAGGGATTATCGACAGCAATAGCCCAGCTTTCCATGTATGCATGAAAGCCACATTGCATGACAAATGTTTTTCGGTCTTTGCTCAACTGAAATTGTTGAACCACGGATTTCCCGGGAACATGCTCATGCGTCGCATGGATGTTCCCCCGTTGGTGCTTGTGATTAAAGGGAAGTGGAGAATTGAACAAGACACGCGTTCCATGCGTCGTCGAGGTTTCATAGGCCTGAATATCGTGCATCACAGGATCCATATTCACCACCTCAATCCCATGTTCACTGCGAACCACCGTGGTAAATGGAAGGAATTGACAATCTTTGGCTTCAATCTTTGGAATAGAAACGGCAAAGGGCTTTCCTTCAGTCACACCCTCTACAACCATGACCACACCCTGCATTTGATTCTGGTCATTTACGACAAAATCTTTGAGTAGTCGCCAACCCTTCCCATCAGAGATCCGTCCGCAATATTCAGGATCTGGAAAGGTAATCAAATTATACGCCTTTGGGACCGGAGCCGCTCCCTTGAGAGTCACCGTTCCCTTAATGGACCCTCCTCCTTGAACTTCAACGACTTCATAAGCGACGACCAACGAAGGCCAGTTGGTGAAATGAAGGAGAAGAAGGATGAAAGAAAAACGACTAACAAACATTATGGTATTTGCTTTCGAAGAGATGGGATGATTTTTTCTCCCTCATCAAGTAATTCCTGACCAAAACGAGGATTCTCATGCATTTCATGTGCGCTTCGCCGGCCTTTGGGAGAGGTATATTGAAAATTCACGTTCGAGGTTTTTCCTGCTTCAATCTTAACCGTATCTTCCAAATAGGTCTTCATACCAGGATGCCAGACGACCACTTTATATTCTCCCGGTGGAATATCAGAAAGTTCAAAAATCCCATCTTCCTTGGTAATAGAATAATACGGATTTTCCAGCACTACTCCCCATGAAAACATGTACGGATGAAATCCGCATTGCATCACAAAAATATTTCGGTTTTTGCGAAGGTGTATATTTTCTACCATTGGCTCACCAGGCAAATGGGTATGAGCATTTTCTCCAAATAGGCTTACCACTTTATGGAAAGGATTCATGGGCAACGGTCGATTAAATAGGATTCTCGCACCTCGTTCTCGCGCTGTTTCATATCCTTGAATATCATGTTCTATCGGATCCATATTAATAACAGTCAGTTCGTCTCGATCTTTAATGACATTCACAAACGGTAAAAAGTCACAGTCAATGGCTTCGATTTCAACTTTTTCAATGTTAAAGGCTTTTCCCTTTTTAATATCCTTTAACATCACGACTGCATCCTTTAAGGATCCATTTGGGCCAATGATAAAATCTTCGACAATTCGCCAACCTGTGCCTGTAGAAATTCTGCCACAATAAACCGCATCTGGAATTGTGACCAAATTCATAGCCATAGGTCTGGGTTTTTTCCCCACCAAGGTCACTTTTCCCTTAACCGCCCCTCCATTATTTACAGAAATTTCAGTGTACGACCATGCCGGCGAGCCAATGATCAATCCAACACACGTGACAAACAGAACCCAAGCAAACATGTTCCCATCCTCCTTAAATTGACAAATCATCCAATCAATTTAGTTTTAATAAACAGATCAAAATAAGACCTACTTTTAATACGATACCATGTTATTGCCTTTTTTTTAAAAAAAAAGCGGGGAAGCCTTGCGACTCCCCCGCTTTGCTCGCCCTATGCGGCTGCCCTCATCACTTGGCAACCGTCGGAATGATTCGCGCCTTCGGCGCCTGCTCGTCCAGGGCCGCTTGCTTGTTCGACGCGGCCGACCCGGCTAATGGCAGAATGCGTTGGTCCGTGCTCGGCAACACCCGCAGATACCCCCATTGCCCTGATTGGGAATAGGGTAACCGGCCATTACTCCACACATAGTCGCCCGCCAAGGCCCATTTGCCACCCGCGGACGGCAGGAACACATCCAGTCCTTCCGAGCCCGAGAACTCTACCGTGCTGATCATATCTGCTCCGGGTAAGAACGGCTCAATCGGCCATTCATGTTTTTCCACCGTGAACATCCCATTTTGCTCACTGCTGGCTCCAAAGACATGAATTCGCACTTTGTCGCCCGCATGCGCTTCTATGGTGGGCGTCACGGGGTCCTGCGGATTGTCTACTTCGCAGGGCTGGAACATCCGTCCTAACGAACAGCCCGCTTCTTCCCGGTGCAAGTAGGGTTCGGCCCGGTAGTTCACCCCGGTTAACCCGGCCACATTTTGCACATAGGGCATAAAGCTGGTCCCGATGATGTTGTCTTCGTCCTGGAAGTACAAGGCCACATCCCGATAGTTGGCCCGGCCTTCATTGCCTTGGATGGTGCGATCGATGAGCACATCCGCATGCCAGCTATTCTTCAGCGACACATCTTCGCCTGTTTTCGGATCCCGATACGTGGACCCTTTGGGGCCGATGATGATGCCCCCAAACAAGCCATTGCGCGGATTGGTGGACACATTGCCCCAGTCCCACACCAAGGTCTGTGTTTCCCCATTGAAGGGGTCGGCATAGTAGGTATAGGTCCGGGATTCGCCCTGGCCTACCGTTTGGTCGCCCTCATTGTTCCCCAGGTTCACCCCTTGGGAGTCTTTGGGGTCAAAGGCTAAGCCAAATGCGGAGAACGAGGCTCGGCCTTCTTTCAACTTGTTCGTCAATGTGACTTTGAGGCAATCCCCTACGTTGGCCCGTAGCGTTAACGGCATGGGTTGCGCATCCGCTGACACTTGTTGCACTTCATCCTCGAGGACGTAAATCTTGGCCTCCGGGTTGCGCAGTTCAATGGTCCGCTCAAAGTCCACTTCAATGGCCTCTGGCGCATGCACATTAAAGCTCATCCCGGGATGATCCATGGCCACGACATTAAATGCTTTGACAGGCGCATCTTTCGGACACACCGGTAAGGGTGCTGGCATCCCAGGCTTGCCATAGGCTTTGGTGGGCAAGGGCTGCAGGTCCTTGACTGGTGCATCGAAGACCCGAATGATCCCCCAGGCGCCTTCCGAGAACTTGGAGCTGCGCCCATTAAAGAACATATAGTCCCCGGCTTGATGCCGAGGGCCCCCGGCTTCGGGCACGACCAAGTCATAGCGTTCGGCAATCCCAATATGCAGCGAATGCTTGCGATTGGCTTCTGCGGCATACCGTTCAGACCAGAACGTGTGGCCTGATAGGGTAAACACATTACTTTCGTTCATCGTCACATCCAACAGCCGGAAGACTATGGCATCCCCGAGGTACGCCCGAATCATGGCCGTACTGGGATCCCCATGGGCCTGGCTGCTGAAGATCTTCGATGGATCCGGGTTGTTGGCCAAGCGTTGCGCGAAGGGCTCGGCCCGGAAATTTAAGGCCCCCCCTGTGGTATGGGTGCCGCCGTTTAAGAAGGGCATCGGGGTCATTTTGATCTTGTCGTTGGGCGGCATGATAAACGACACGGTCCGCCCCGCTTCTAGGGCCACATCAATGGGTTGCCCGGGCGGATTGCCGGCCGTCACGACGTTCACCGTGTGCGGCACTGTATCCATGATATGCACCATTAACTCCCGGAAGCTGCCCGCCACATCATGGCCCACCCGTTCCACCGCATGAATATCGGCCACAGGCCCGGTACGAATCCGTTCCCCCGTCACCGGATCATGCCAGGTGGAGTTGAACGGCTCGGCGATCATCGTGCCGACCGCCCCATGCGGCCAGGTCGTCCCGCCAAAGGCATGGTCATGCCAGAACACACTGCCTACATCCGCATCCACCCAGAACCGTTGCCGCACATATTCCACCGTGACGATGTCATCTACCGGATGATCATTCTTTAAGGGCTGATCAAACGTCAGGGTGTTCTCACCAGCCGGAGCGGATGTGGAATCATCTTCCCCCAGGCCAGGAACTTTTAATTTTTGTCCGACGAAAATGAGATTCTCATCTTTCAATCCGTTCAAATCACGTAATGCGCTGACTGATGACCCAAATGAGCTAGCGATTTCACCTAAGCTGTCACCAGGAGCCACAGTATAATCAGAAGTCTCCCCTATAGATGCAGAAGAACCTCCACTTCCGCCAATTTTGACAATACGCCGCACTTCTTTCCCGACCACATTATCGGCGCCAATGAGGATCGGAATGCCCACATGATATTGTTGAGCATTGCTCACCTGCAGGGTGGTGTCGCCGGCCTTGGCCGCCTTGGTCACCTTGGCATTCATTGGAATCGGCAACCCTTTTTTCGTCGGCTTCTCAAATTGCGTGAATGGCCGCATGGACTGTTCATACGAAAACCCCGAAATCACGCCATCTGACGCTTGATTGTCAAACTGAAAGAAATGAAAATGCGTATTGATCTTGGACGACTGAAAGTTGGTGATATCATCATCTAACCACTCACTCGTCAACATCCAGTCAATACAATCATACACATTGGCCCGCACCACTAAGGGGAACTTCTTGTCGTTGTTGGCCCGTACCTCCGCTTCTTCTTCATGCACCACATACAGCAACCCATTCGGGTCCACGATGGCCGGCTCCTCGCCTTCCGCCGCGGATAATTCAATCGGCAGCTTGATGAAATGTACATTGTAATCTTGTGAGCCCGCTCGATCCGGGCACAAACTCCATGGGCCGTTCTCCCCGGGTTTGGCTGGCTCCACCGATCGCGTGCCATCTGCATTCAACCGAATCATTTCCAACCACGGGGCGGGATTATGATCATTGGAGAACGGCACACGCTTGCCAAAATGGGGCGTCAACCACGGCCAGGCCACCTTGCCGGTGGTCGGCTCAAACCATATGGCGCGGCGTTCCCCCGGCGTATAGCCTTGCCATTCTGGGTGGTATTTGGGATTCTCCCCAATTGTCGGCTCTTTCTCGCTCATGGCCTTGGTCCCGTCCCACACCCAATCAATGACCGTGGCATCATAGGCTTTCATTTGCCCCAGCTCATCATCTTTATGCCCTGGTTTGCCTTGATTGGTCAGCTGCATTTCTACCCAGTCCTTGATCGTGACCACCGCTGGCTCGGCTTTCCACTGACTCTTGCCGTCTTTGACAATCGTAAACTGCTTCCCAAACCAATTGACCGTCTTGCCCACTAAGTGATCCGAGGTCACGGGCTTCTGAATACGATCTAATCGATCGGGCAATTCCCGTAATGGCGCCATCACGTCATTTTGCACTCCGGGGACCTGCAGGGTGTTATACACCCGCCAGTAGCCCCACATGCCCGCGACATAGTGATGGGCTACATGGCAGTGGAACAAGAAATCCCCCGCTAACCATTGGCACAATCCCGACCCACATTCGGTTTCCAAGTCTAAGGCTTCAGCCGGCCCAATGACTTCCACGTCGACTCGATCCGACTTGGTGCGAATGACTGGATATTTGACCGGACCATTTTGGCCCGTATTCCACACCGGCATTTGCGTGGCTCGGGGACTGCGTTGCCACCGAATGGCGCCCCCATGCGGATGATGGGAATGAAACACTTCTGAGCCCCCATGCACAATGCGGAACTTGGCGGGATCGCCTAAGTAACTTCGGGGAATCGTCGGGGCCGCGTCCCCAAACGTATACGAGCTATAGGCCATCGATTCATCTTCGAAGCCAAAATATTCATGCTGCACATGCATGTTGTTGATGCCAAAGGGCTCACTGCGATAGTTGAGCGCCCGGGCCCCCGGCCGATAGGCATCCGTTAAGGGATCCCGTTGCGGTAAGAAGTCCCCATGTTTGTTCACCGGACGAAAGGCTTCGTCCCCCACTTCATGATAGATGAGCACGAATTCCCGGAAGTCTGGCCCGTCTCCATTGTCAATCATGACTTGCCACCCACTACTGGCTTCGGTGGCTGGGCCCGTCCCTAAGGGTTCATAGTAATTGGACCCGCGCGGTTCCACCACAAACACCCCAAACAAACCCATAACCGTGAGTTCTCGGTCATTGCTGAAGGTGTGAAATTGCCGGCCACCTTCTTGCGTGTCCGGATGGATGTACCATTCCATACTAATCGTTTCGCCTTCTTCCGCGACGGACGCCGGATTGGTGGTGAGGGCCGGCATGCCCGTGTCACTCATGACCATATCTGACCCATTAATATGTAAGCTGACTTCTTCGCCAAACTCTAGGGCGTTGCGCAGGGTGATTTTCACACAATCCCCTTGATTGCCTCGAATTACCAAGGGTTGAATCCATTGATCTTGGATCCCATTTTTCACTCCGCCTGGATCCTGATGGCCCTCCTTCTCCCGGGCCTCAGCATTGCTGGCTTCTTCGGCCCGAATCTTGTCCAAATCCTTGGTGAGGGCATACATGTACCCCGGGTAATAATCCAGCCATTGATTTAAGGTGATTTCGGCATTGATCGCGGAAATGTCGTAGGCACGCACGGGAGCCGTCTTGGGACATAACCCGCCTTTGCCGGACACCGGCTCTGCCCCTGCAGTCGTGGCCAGCAACCCATTGCCGGGGCCCCCGCCATATTGATGGATCATCGACATGCCATTAAAGGCGCCGGTATTGTCGCCGTTGTGGTCCATATCCTTTTGCATTTGCTCCATCATCCGTTGATGTTGCTGCTCCACCAGCGCCGCACGCTCCGCGCGGCCTTCCATCGAGTTTTCCACAATCGTTTGCCCTTTGAGCTGCTCCGCCCAGCCGGGGGAGGCTGAGGGCAATCCAGCCTTATGGATCATGGCATCATGAGATTCTCCAGCTAAGAGAGTCCCAGCCGTAACCAACGAAATCCCTCCTAGGAATAATCCCAGAGATAGGGATGTGACGGCACTTCGAATTTTCACATAAAACATGGACCGGCCTCCTTAAAAATAAATAACCTCATCCTTTACCCATTATTTTTTGTAAATCCAGACAAATAGACGTAGAACCTCTGAAAGAGGAAGGCTGAAAAGGTATCCAAAACAATGCGGCCTGTCAAGTCTATCAGCTTTTCACTGCATCCATCACTTTGACTGACCACACAGAACAGGAACATTCTCTGAACCAAAGAATCTGGACGAGAATTTTACAAAAAGATTAGGCTACTTAGGTGGGAAATACTGATATAAAGGAGAAATTGGCCTCCCTTATTTTTTCCTTCTCCAGGCTTGTTTTTCTTAAAATTGCGCACAAGCCTACTAAAATGCTGCTGGAAAGCACATGTCACAGGGCCAGGCTTTCCCTCACCAATGACTTGTCCATCAATTTTCACCACGGGTAAGACCTCAATTGTTGTCCCTACTAAAAAAACTTCATCAGCTGCACACAGGGTCTCACGGGTTATTTGGTCATCAAAATAGACTTTTTGACCATCCGCTCGAGCCAAATTGATAATCTGTTGTTGGGTCACGCCTGAAAGAACAAAATGATTCCGCTCCGGGGTTTGAAGTTGCCCATTTTTCACCAAAAAAACATTGCTGGTTGCCCCTTCGATCACCAACCCTTCCCGTACAAAAATTGCTTCAAATGCGCCCACCTCTTGGGCTTGTTGTTTCGCCAAGACATTAGGCAGGAGATTCAGGCTTTTAATGTCACAGCGATGCCAGCGAATGTCCGGAACCGTGATCGCTTTTACACCTTGGTTTTTGAACTCAATAGGCAAAGCGCCCATTTCTCGAAAAGACAGGAAAACCGTGGGGTCGGTCTTACCCGGAAACCCATGTTCCCGTGGAGCCACTCCTCGAGTGACTTGAATATAAATTTTAGCTTCACTATAGCCACACTGCTGCAGACCAGTTAGGAGAAGTTGCTGAAAGTCGTGTAGCGTGAGACAAACGGGAAGCTGAATCTCTGTAGCGCTTCGGACAAGACGGGCATAATGCTCCTTCCAAAAAGCCGGCACATTCTGGTATGCACGGATGACTTCATAGATACCATCACCAAAGAGAAACCCTCTGTCATCTGGCGAGATAGCAATCTCTTCTAGAAGAAAAAAGCGCCCATTCAAATACCCAATATCTGGCATGGAACCTCATGGTGCAGGAGGGTTAAGTACAGTCACATCAAACACTCGCCGATCTTCAGCAGTAAATTTCCAGGCCATTCGTTTACTAAATTCCAGACGATGCGTTCCTGTTTTTAACGCTTGAAACTCGAATGAACGACGTCCAGAATCTACAGCATTATTACTCACTGTACGAAGGAATTCATCTTCGACAAGAGACAACACTTTGGAATCATAGGTAGGAACCCATTGCTCTCCTCTCGTCCGGTCTTCCCATAAATGAATGACAAAGGTTTCTGATATTGACGTCTGAATGGGCTTAATTGCAATTTGGCTGGTATCCATATTCTCGTTTCCTATTCCATTCCACAGTTGCCATCGATGAATACGATTTTATTCACCAGTTAACCAATCACGCTTTTTAAGACATACAAAGACCTGCCCATCATCGATGTGGACATCGTAATTTACTACACAATACCCGCCTCCATCTGGGCCAAACCCTGTCCGAATATCAAACTTCTGATGATGCCAAGGACAGGATATAACAAAGCCTTTCAACCGCCCTTTTCCCAATGAAGCTCCCTGATGTGGGCAAATATCATTGATTGCAAAACACCTATCATCCAAACGAAATATCGCCAAACTTTTGCCTTGAATTTTAAAAACACGCCCTTTCCCTTGTGGAAGATCTTCCAGCCTAGTTACAAAAACATAACCCTCTTTAGGACTTAATGGTATTGGCTTTTCCACATTCATAGAATCAATTACACATCATCCGAAAATTTTTCAGGGAATAAACAAGGTAAATTTCACTTTTTGGTCAACTGCCACTTTTTCGGTATCAATAAACCCTGCGTTAGTTTCAAGGATATAACGAGCATCCTTTGGGGGCGGCCCGTACCATGTACAGGGATTCTTGGAACAAGGCGGTACATTTTTTTCCATATGCACAATAATCTTACTTTCATCTATCCAAATGACATCTACTGGAAACTGAAACTCCTTGGTCCAAATTCGATGAGGACCGGACTCTCCAAAGATGTACAACATGGCTTCATCATCTGGAAGACTCGGCCGGAAGGCTAATCCAAACAAAAGCTTTTCCGGAGTATCTGCAACTTCAGACTTCAGAAGGGCCCCACTGGCGAACTTCACATTGATGAGTTGCGTTTGACCGGGAGAATTAAATAATAAGGCGCCAGAGATGAGGAGCAAGGCCATAATGACCAAGAAAAATATCCTCTTTTTGTTAGTCCCGTCCTGTAATTTTAAAAACGACAGCATATCAATAGTTTAGAGCACCCTTTCCCTACACTGAAAATCTGGGGAATGAAAAGCATCTACTAGATCATTCATTAATTGGCACCAACTCCATTACTCATGATTTACCAGAAAGTCAAATCAAGGTAAGCTATTATTATAGTTTTTGCGTAATTTTTCCGAAAGAGAATTGAAATGGGGAAAAGAGCTTGAAGATGAAGTCCTGTACCTACTATCTACCGTGGAGGCCTCACATGCGCTACCTCCGAATTACCACATTTGTCTTAGCTATGAGCATTATCCCTGCAGTGAGCGAGTCAGGCTACCCTGAAATTAGTTTGGCCATCGACCAATTTGTCTCTCAGGTCTATCCAAAGGGCAGTCGTTATGTTTGGGTAATCAATGATACAACTTCTAGTTTTTCAGATGAAATCATTGTAGACGTCAACACAGAACTTCAAGGCAAAGCAAAGGAAAAGTCCCAACCTAACCGCTTTTTACTTCTTCTTGTAAAAGGAAAACTGGTAGGGGCCCAAAGCATCCCCCTTGGAGCGAAAGTCGATTGCCACAGCGATGAAAAAGAAATTTAAAAAATTATTATAAATAAAAAAGCCCCGTTCCTAAACATAGGAACGGGGCTTTTTATATTCAACTTGAAATAATGCTAAAATGGCTTTAATGCTTATTTCAAAATAACAAGAGTTCCACCTAAGTGAGCAGCATGTAATTGACAGCTGTACTCTAAGACACCAGCCGTCGTCACATAGGTAAGGTCACTCATCGGAATACCAATGTACTTGGTTTCTCCTGGCTTCAGGACGAGCTTGATATCCATAGCCCATGGATCGTCTCTCTTCGTGTCAGTGCCAAGTTGAAAGCCATGATCTGCGCTCAAGTTATTGGTGACCTTAAGCAAGACTGGAGCTTGTGCACGCCCACCAGTACCAGAGGCAATTAAATTCAGAATGGCAACGGGAGGATAAATAACTTTTTTCCCACCAACCTCCATGATGTTGAACTCAATATCAACATTCATGCTTTTAAAATGTTGCCCGACTACCGAACCGGTTTCAAGATCACCGATTTCCACACCACCAGATTGTAACGCCCATGCGGCCGATGAACCTGCTGCAATTAACACCGCACTTAAAAGGACGGATAGAAGCACTCTGTGCATCGCCTACCTCCTCATGAGAAGCTTGTTGATAATGAAAAATTTACCTAAAAACGAAAGCCATTTTACTTATTGATTGTACTCAGTTTCAGCAAAAGAGGAGTTGTTTATAGCATAAGGCAATCTATGACGCAAGAAGGTTTTATCTGAATCTTTGTAGCCTTTCAGGAAGTCTCTAAATTTCCTATTGATTATGGCTACTTGTATATCTATATCCTTAACGAACCTAGGCTTTCTTCACTAGACCTGATTGCGTAGAACACACCCCACAAATTCCAATAAATTAACATTTTTATGGGAAAGCGTATTCTGCCAGAGTGGCCAGAGTATAAACCACACAGGACAGATGAACCCAATTGCTCAGTACCTACGTCAACACCCCTCGCTGCATACCCCTTTTATCAAGAACTCACAAATCTATTATGCTCCCGCTCCCAACCTATGGATGATTCACCTCCATGACCAGGAATTACTAACGTGTCTTCTTCTAAAGAATATAAGCGCTCGCGAATGGATTGAGTGATAGCCTGACCATCCCCTCCCCATAAGTCTGTCCGGCCAATGCCTCCTCGAAACAAAGTGTCTCCTGAAAAGACCACATCTTGACTTTGAAAATAGAAACAAGCGGAGCCGGGCGTATGACCCGGCGTATGAAGCACGGTAGCAGAATACGGCCCAATCCGCATTTCCTCTTCATCCTGTATCCATTGGTCTGGAGAGGGAACCGGAATATAGGAGACGCCAAACATGCGGCATTGGACTTCCAACATACCCCACAACTCTTTATCATCGGGATGCAAACAGAGCGGCGCCCCCGTCGCTTCCTTGATATGGCCCGATGCTAAAAAGTGATCGAAATGGGCATGCGTATGCAAAATGGCGCATACCGTAAGGCCCAATGCTTGAATGTCTTCAAGGATGCGTTCTGGGTTGCCCCCAGGGTCCACGATTACCGCCTGTTTTGTCTCAGCGTCCCAAACGATTGAACAATTACAAGAAAGCGGCGGGACGGGAAACGTTTTTCTCATGAATGCCGACATCTCATGACTCCTTTTTATATTTTCTTTTGCTCAATGACCGCCCATACATAGTTCATCGCTCTGATTATTTCCGGTCAACTATTTTTCCTGAACCCTTTCCTCTTTTGCTTCTTCTTCAGGCCACAAAAAAGACTCAGGCGAATCTCTTTGCGCCGAGAAACCGTACAAGAAAAAGAAGAAAAGGATTTCCCCGATCTCTTGCTTCTCACGTTTTACTTTTTACTCCTAACTGCCCTACCAATTGAAATAACGTAAAATTAAGCATAGACTACCTAATAAAAGGTACCCATTTGCAACTCAGCTCATTGATTCATTCCTTACGCACAACGCGGAGCCTTTGAAAATGCCGCCATTAATATGGCATCACATAATCTCGCCGCAAATTTTAAAGATGCAGACCTTTCTGTTACAGATACTCATCATTGTCCTGCCTACTCTTGGCCTCTTTCTGCTCACAGCATGTCCTCAAGATCAAACCGCACTGCAAAACGAAACGTTAAAGTTAAAAAAACAGACGGCTAAATTAGAATCGGTCATTCAATCGCTACAGGAAGGCAATAAGGTCTTACAACAACAAATTGACCGATTAAACCAGGAAGCCAGAGAGGCTGAAGCAAAGTATACCGCTCAATTAGAAGAGGCCCAACACAAAATTTCACAACTATCCGATGTACCAAAAAAGGACGTAGCCACCATCAAATCGTTAGAAAAGAAAAATGCCAAACTCCAACGCGATGCTCAATGGCTGCGTAGTCAACGTGAACACATGCGGAAGTCTCTCGTCATTCAGCAAATTGGAGGACAAACCCATGAGTTGCCTTTTGCCTTCTCCACTGTTTCTACTATTATGGAAGATGCATTAACCAAGAACGGCTACACTGTGCTGACCACCATGAAAACTGACCAAAAAGCTATTTATATTACTGATCGAAAAACATCTCTTCCACCCTCATTAGAACTTTCTGGGTTTCGCAATCAATACCTAGCCATGATCGAAAAAGGACCTGCCGACCACACCACCATTTGGATTCGTGCAGAATTTGAAAAGCTCTCAAGAAATGGCCATATTTTTGCCGCCCCTGAAACCGAACTTGCCGACATTGAACTACGGCTCATTCAGGAAATTCACCAAACATTGGTTCGAGGAACGGCCGCTCACGCCAGAAACTTCTGAATGAAGCTTGAGAGACACGCTCAATGGAAGTTTTGTGGAAGAACAAAGGTCCGATGCGGGCTTAAGGATACTTTCTGAAGGAAGAAGTTAAGAAGTCCGGAGGGATTGTCCAGACTGCAAATAACCATGGACACCTTTGGCAGCTTTTCGCCCTTCTGCAATGGCCCAAACAATGAGAGACGCTCCGCGCTTCGTATCGCCAGACGCAAACACACCGTCCACATTGGTCATAAACTGTTCATCAACCGTCACATTCCCTCGGGCATCATAGTTAATCCCCAGGGAATCTAAAAGACCGTTTTTGACGGGTCCAACAAAACCCATGGCCAATAAAACTAGATCCACTTCCATTTCCATTTCTGACCCTGGAATCGAGACGATCTTACCGTCATTGAACTCCACCCGATTCGTGTGAAGCTTTTTCACCTGCCCGTTCTCTCCTGAAAATTTGGTTGTAGAAATACTCCATTCACGAGTACAGCCTTCCTCGTGAGCATGAGAGGTACGCAACCTCATGGGCCATAGAGGCCAAGGAGTGGTATCAGCGCGAGTTGGAGGCGGTTCGGGCAACAATTCAAATTGATGCGCTTCAACACAACCTTGACGATGTGCGGTTCCGAGGCAATCCGAACCTGTATCGCCTCCCCCAATGACCACCACACGTTTTCCCTTGGCTGAAATTTCTTCATCCGCTATCGTATCTCCTGCCACGCGCTTATTTTGCTGTGTCAGATAATCCATCGCCAAATGCACGCCCTTTAAGTCCCGGCCAGGTACCGGAAGCTCGCGGGGTTGCTCAGCCCCCATAGCCAGTAAAACCGCATCAAAATCCTTGCGCAACACATCCAAATTCGTATCTACTCCCACACAGACATTCGTTTCAAAAGCCACACCCTCTTTTCGCATTTGATCTAATCGCCGATCCAGAACCCACTTTTCCATCTTGAAGTCAGGGATGCCATAACGCAGCAGCCCACCAATGCGGTCAGCTTTTTCCAAGACTGCCACTTGGTGCCCAGCCCGAGCTAATTGCTGCGCCGCTGCTAACCCTGCAGGGCCAGAACCCACAATCGCCACCTGCTTCCCTGTGGAGACAACCGGCAAGACCGGTTCGACCCAACCTTCATCAAACCCTTTATCGATAATATTCCATTCGATAACTCGAATGGACACCGGATCGCTATTTATGCCCAGGACACAGGCTGACTCACAAGGAGCAGGACATAAACGTCCAGTAAATTCAGGAAAGTTATTCGTAGTATGCAACGCCTTAAGAGCATCTTTCCAACGGCCTCGATGAACAAGATCATTCCATTCCGGTATCAAGTTCACAACAGGACAACCCGTTCCGCTTTGGCAAAATGGCACTCCACAGTCCATGCATCGCGCACCTTGCTTGACCAGTTTCTCCTCTTCAAACGGGTCATAGAGCTCCTTGTAGTCTTTCACCCGAAGCTCAACCGGACGACGCGGCGGTCCTTCGCGAGTGTATTTCAAAAATCCACGAGGATCAGCCATGGCTCACTACTCCCCGCTCACGTTTGGCATGTTCTTTTGCAAGCGCCGCCTTTCGTTCTTGAAGGACTCGCTTATAGTCGCTGGGCATAACTTTGACAAATTTCGGCAACATGGCCTCCCAGGCCTCCAACACTCTCTTCGCATTATGGCTCTTCGTATAGGTTAAATGAGCTTCAACCATTGTCCGCAACGTACGGATATCTTCTGGGGCTGCCACGGCCTCCAATTCGACCATGCCCATATTGCATCGTGAAGAAAACTCTCCCTCTTCATCTAAGACATAGGCCTCTCCGCCAGACATCCCAGCCGCGAAATTCCGCCCAGTCATTCCTAAAATCACAACAACCCCGCCAGTCATATATTCGCACCCATGATCGCCGACGCCATCAATGACGACCCGCGCACCACTGTTACGAACCGCAAAACGCTCTCCAGCCGTCCCGCAAAAATATCCATCACCACCAGTCGCACCATAGAGTGAGGTATTACCAATGAGAATCGTTTCTTCTGGCACAAAGGTTACATGTGGGGGAGGAACCACAATGATTTTTCCGCCAGATAGCCCTTTGCCCAAGTAGTCATTGGACTCTCCTTCAAGCGTCAGTGTAATGCCTTTTGATAAAAACGCACCAAAAGATTGTCCTGCTGAACCCGTAAATTTAATGCGAATCGTATCAGGTGGCAGCCCCTCTGTTCCGTATCGTCTGGCAATACGACTGGATAACACCGTACCAGTGGTTCGGTTGACATTGCGAATGGGCAATTCAATGGAAACCGGCTCTTGCCGTTCAATCGCTGGCTGACAAAGCTCTACAAGTTTATTATCTAATATTTCATCTAACCCATGATCTTGGGCTTGCACACAGGATGTCGCCACCTCTGGACCAACATTCGGTTGCATTAAAAGCAAAGACAAGTCCAAACCTTTTGCCTTCCAATGGTCCACGGCTTTTTGAACTTTGAGCTTATCCACACGGCCTATCATCTCTTGCATCGTGCGAAACCCGAGCTTGGCCATTAGGCCGCGAATCTCTTCCGCCACAAATTGAAAAAAGTTCACCACATGGTCAGGATTACCAGCAAACCTTTTACGCAATTCAGGATCTTGTGTAGCCACACCAACTGGACAGGTATTCAAATGGCATTTGCGCATCATAATGCACCCTTCCACAATCAGGGGAGCCGTTGAAAACCCAAACTCTTCGGCGCCAAGCAGAGTAGCAATGACCACATCCCGCCCGGTTTTTAATTGGCCATCGGTTTCCACACGAATACGCCCACGCAAATCATTAACCACCAATATCTGATGCGTTTCAGCTAATCCTAACTCCCAGGGAAGACCGGCATATTTAATGGAAGAAAGTGGAGAGGCACCCGTTCCACCCGAATCTCCGCTAATCAACACTTTGTCGGCATGTGCTTTTGACACTCCAGCCGCCACGGTGCCCACTCCAACCTCGGAAACTAATTTCACCGATACCGCGGCTTCTGGATTGGAGTTTTTCAAGTCAAAAATTAACTGCGCTAAATCTTCAATGGAATAAATATCATGATGCGGCGGTGGCGAAATCAACTGCACGCCCGGCGTTGAATACCGCAACTTGGCAATACCCTCATCAACCTTGTGCCCTGGCAACTGCCCACCCTCTCCAGGCTTCGCACCCTGTGCCATTTTTATTTGTAATTCTTTTGCATTGACCAAGTAATGTGCTGTGACACCAAACCGACCAGATGCCACTTGTTTAATATATGAATTTTTGGAATCCCCATTCGGTAAGGGCGTAAACCGTTCTGGATCTTCCCCACCTTCCCCTGTATTGCTTTTAGCGCCCAAACGATTCATTGCGATCGCTAAGGTTTCATGGGCCTCCTGGCTAATCGCGCCAAATGACATGGCCCCGGTTGTAAAACGTTTAACGATCTCACTCGCTGGCTCCACCTCCTCCAGTGGAATCGACTCAGGAAGGAACTTAAAATCAAACAGTCCGCGAATCGTCGAACGTTGCTTCTGTTCTTCATTCACCAACTCAGCATATTCAGCATAGGTTTTCGCATTATTTGTATGCGTGGCATGTTGAAGCTTAAAGATTGTTTCCGGATTCCAATTATGGTGTTCGCCTTGTATGCGATAATGAATTTCCCCGCCAAAATCCAGTTGACGAATGGGGACCGGCTGATACGCCAAGGTATGGCGACGTAAGGTTTCTTCGCCTAATTCTCGAATGCCGATCCCTTCAATGCGAGAAGCCGTTCCCGTAAAATATTGGTCAATCATCTTGGAGTTCAGCCCAATCGCTTCAAATATTTGGGCGCCACAATAGGATTGCAATGTCGAGATGCCCATCTTGGAAAAGATTTTCAGTAGACCCTTATTGACGGCTTTAATAAACCGAGTCTCAGCCGTCGCAGCATCGACCGTTTCAGGAAAATACCCTTCGCGCTCCATATCAACCAATGATTCCACCACCAAGTAGGGGTTGATGGCCCCGGCGCCATATCCAATCAAGCAGGCAAAGTGATGGACATCACGAGGTTCTCCAGTTTCTAAAATGAGCCCAACTTCTGTCCGAGTCTCCTCTCGCACCAAATGGTGATGAACAGCTGAAACACCTAATAAGCTCGGGATCGGCGCCCACTCTGCATTCACCCCGCGATCACTCAAGATCAAAAACTTCTCTCCGTCTTTAATGGCTTTCGAGGCCTGCTGACAAAGCTGTTCCACTGCTGAAGCCAAACCCTCCGGCCCTTCGGACACTTTAAACAGCAAGGGCAATGTCTTACTTTTGAAATGTGGATCGCCAATCATCCTGATTTTTTGAAGATCCACATTACTCAGAATCGGCTGCTGCAATTTGATGCGCCGACAGGCTTCAGGAATTTCGGCAATAACATTAGGCTTCGGCCCAATGTTCGTCACCAATGACATAACCAGATGCTCACGGATCGGGTCGATAGGCGGATTCGTGACTTGGGCAAATAACTGTTTGAAATATTTAAACAAAAGCTGAGGCCGTTGAGACAACACCGCCAACGGGGTATCGGTTCCCATCGATGAAATGGGTTCTTCCCCATTCAGACCCATTGGTATCAACACCATTTTCAACTCTTCTACGGTAAAACCAAAAGCCTGCTGCCGTTGTCGAAGCGTAGGATGATCCGGTTGAGGTACATTCATGGGTTCGGGCAGTTCAGACAAGGAGACCCGATGCTGTGTCAGCCACTGACGATAGGGCTTACGTTTGGTGATTTCGGTTTTAATTTCTTCGTCGTCAATAATCCGCCCCTGTTCCGTATCCACTACAAACATTCGCCCAGGCTGCAACCGCCCTTTCATCCGAATATTTCCTGGATCTGTCGGGAGAACACCCGCTTCTGATGCCAACACCACCACATCATCCTTCGTCACTTGATACCGACAAGGACGGAGTCCATTCCGATCCAGGGTCGCACCAACTAATTTCCCATCGGTAAAACACACTGCCGCTGGTCCATCCCAGGGTTCCATGACCGCCGCATGATATTCGTAAAACCCGAGACGATCAAAATCCATATTGGGATTACCAACCCACGGCTCTGGAATCAACATCATCATGGCATGGGGCAAGGACCGTCCTGCCATTACCAAAAATTCAATGGCATTATCCAAGCAAGCTGAATCACTTTGGGTGGAATCATCCACAATAGGGAACAATTTTTTCAGGTCATCCCCAAACAAATCCGATTCCAGCCGTCCCTGCCGTGCACGCATCCAGTTTACATTCCCTTTTAAAGTATTGATTTCACCATTGTGGACGGAATACCGGTAAGGATGCGCTAAAGACCAGGTGGGAAAGGTATTGGTACTAAACCGGGAATGTACAAGAGCTAAGGCTGAAACAAATGTGGGATCGGCTAGATCGGGATAAAATACTTCCACTTGCTCGGGCAAGAGCATGCCCTTATAGACAATCGTATTACCTGACAAACTCGAAATATATACCCATTCCTTTCCGGAGATCGCTGACTCTCGAATAGCGCGGGTCATTAATTTCCGAATGATATACAGTTTGCGCTCAAACTGTGCTGGATTCAGGGAGGCTCTGGCGATAAAAAACTGTCGAATGGCAGGCATCGTGGCCCGTGCTTGCACACCTACATGTTCTTCTTTAGCTGGCACATCCCGCCAACCTAAAAATTCTTGACCTTCCTCCTGGATAACCGATTCGAATAAGGCTTCGCATTGGGTCCTTGCTTTTCGATCCTGTGGCAAAAACACCATGCCCACGCCATAACCCCCTGCAGAGGGTAGACGAATACCGATCTCCTCGGTCACCCGCTGAAAGAAATCATGAGGAATTTGCGATAAAATACCTGCCCCATCACCAGTACAGGGATCACAGCCTTGAGCTCCACGATGGACCAGATTTTTGAGAACCAGAAGCCCCTTTTCAATCATGTCATGTGATCTATGGCCTTTGATATGGGCTACAAGACCAATACCACATCCGTCATGTTCATTACTTGGATGATACAGGCCTTGAGGGAGAGGCAAACCCGGAATATTCATAGCTGAAAAACCGTCCCCACATTTATCCATATTTGTAAAAATTTTACCGACTAGCGTAACTTCTCAGCATCCATCTCTCTTTTCAAGAAAAGCGACACACGTCCCCTCTTACCTTAATCGGGGAGTCTCAGAAACGTTGGACTGATCCCGGAAATTTTCGACAAAAAAGGAAAGAACAAGTCGGAATTGTCTCTGCCCACAGTAATCCAAAGTAAAAAATTCTGTCAAGACAACTAATTGAATTTTCTACCTTTGTCCTGGTGTCCACGTTAGCTCTTTTCTTGCTGATTATTGAAGACCCGCCTCTTCTTGTGAACCTTGACAATCCACAGGATACTCCATACTATCGCCGCCATGGCAAATGATCCTGCCATACAAGCCATTGAGTCCATGGAGGATGTTTGGGAGGCCTTCCGTCACGATCTTCAGGAGGTCGAGACTCAAATTCAAAAACATCTGGATTCTCATGCTCCCCTGATCAATACTGTCGCTGACCATATTCTCTCGAGTGGAGGGAAACGCATACGGCCACTCTTACTCATCTTGTCAGCCAGGCTCTTTGGCTACCCAAAAAAAACAGAGCTTCTTCTTGGCAGCCTCATAGAATTCATTCATACCGCCACCTTGCTTCACGATGATGTCTTGGACGAAGCCGATATCCGTCGAGGGAAACAAACCGCCCGACGCATTTGGGGAAACCACGCCAGTATTCTCGTTGGAGATTATCTTTATTCCCAAGCCATGGCCCTGATCGCGTCATTTCATAACCATGACATTAATGAGATTATGGCCGACGCCTGCCGAAAGATGGCTGAAGGCGAAATCTTGCAACTCTGTGCAAACAGCCAGCCTGATCTCACCGAAACCGACTACCTCAAAATTGTTGAATATAAGACCGCTATCCTTGTTGCCTCATCTTGTAGGGTAGGCGCTATCATTGGGGGAGCTTCTCTAGAAGAACAAATGGCCCTCTATCGATTTGGCTATCATCTGGGCATGGCGTTTCAATTAGCCGATGATCGTCTGGACTATTCTGCAGATCGTTCCCGCTTAGGAAAATCATTGGGGCAAGACATTCGTCAGGGAATGATTACGTTACCACTACTTCATCTCTTGCAGACCTGTTCCACCCCAGAACAAGATTGGTTAAAAGAGAAAATCCTGTCACATTCAGTCAATGATCATGAACTCGAACGTATTCTTGAGTTGATGGAAGCCCAGGGTTCATTGGCCTATTCCACCCTGCGGGCCCGAGAATATATTGAAGCCGCTTCTTTAGATCTGCTTCCGTTTCCTGATAGCCCCGCTAAACGGGCCCTCGCGATCGTCTCCTGTTATATGGTCAACCGCGACCAATAAAAAAACCTCTGCGACTTTAAAAACAATCTGCACAGTAAGGGCCGGACTCGAAAAATACCCAGAGCAATATCTGCTTTCCACAGTCTTTGCTCAAAAATTCTAGCCGCTTTAGAGCCTACTCTCTTTTCATTCGTTATTTTTTGAAAGAAGAAGAGAGGAAGATTATTGTGAAGCACGTTCCTCTAACAATACATTTTTCTCATTTCTCCATTGTAATTTTCTATCGACACTGTTATCGTACATCCGTTTGTGTACCCCACCGCCATTTCTAACATCCTAAATTATTCTCAAATTCTAAACTTACATTCATTCTTTCATCTGCAAGGAGGTCATGCTATGAAAACCTTTATCCCAACAAAGATGATAGTTGCATTGTGTTTTGCGGTACTACCCCTCACTAGTCATGCAGCTTCATTCAAAATTTCGTGGACAGGCGCTAACGGCTACAGCATGGCTGGCATGTTCAGTTATTCAGATTCCCATGTTAATACAGGCCTCATAAACGCTTACGACCTTGATACCTTTTCCATTACTGGATATTGGGGAAAGATACCGATTGGCTCCTTCCAATTAGATCCCACACGGATGAATTTTAACTTCGATTCCCACCACTCCACCTTTCTCACCGGAGGATTAAGCCACTCATCTACTGGACAAGAGTGGAACATTCCAAATAACAGCGGGTTTGGGTTTTTTAGTGGAAATAGCTTTCAGGGCATCCAGATTGACGGAACCCCAATTTCCGACGCTAAAATCAGAATCGGGAGCACAGTTCGGGTAACTGGCATTGTCCCTTCGACCTTGACCGCTACTCCCATACCTACCCCTGAACCTTCCACTTTTTTCCTACTAGTTACCGGACTAATAGGATTCTTGGCCTTTTCCTGGCATAAAAAAATGAGGGCAAGGGTAGTTCAAAATTGATTTCGCGTTGCTGACAAAAAATAGTCGTTTTATCTGAAAGCACCTTGACGGTAGAGACGCCAGAATGTGGTGAGGCCTGCCCAAATGGGATGTCGTCGTTGGGCTTGGGTCAATTCTACTTTGACTCCGGAATGACGCTCAATTTTCCAGATGAGATAGTCTGCCCCGCCTTGAAACGTGAAGGCAGCTTTCATGAGCCGCAAAATCGATAAGACCTTCCCCTGTAGTTTTCGCACTACCCAGGCTAGTCGATTTTTTTTATTTTCCCAACCAGAATACTCGGTCCCATATTTGGTCAAGTTGTTGCTCTGCGTAGGCTTCACCTTAGGAAAATGCTCTGAAAAAGCGGCATGCGAGACTTTTTCATAATAGATTTGATTACTTTCCCACAAGGTAGTCGTTCGCCCGGTCGATTCAGCTCGTAATTCAGCGCTATAACTCAGCACTAGACCTGTTATCCAGATATCTTTGGCTGAAAACGGCTGAGGCATCTGCGGAATCACATTGCCCAAAAAGGTCACCACGGCTCTCCCCAGGCCTGTGATAATCCGCTGACTCATCGCTGGATCAGGACATGCTATGACGGCCGTGGGCTGCGCGAAACGCCCCCAAAAATAAGAATGAAACCACATTGACGAAACACTTCGCTCAAAATCCTCTAACGACAAAACCGAATATTTCATACGGACGGTGTGGCCCTCAGCATCAACCTCACCATAAAACACATTAGGCGGCAGACATGCATTAAACAGTGCAAGCCATACTGAGTCATACACGGTCTGATACTGATCGACAATAACATAACAATCCACCAGTCCATTATGATCAGTCCCAGCTCGTAAACAGGAGCCATAGAGCAAAATCCCTTGAACAGCCCGCCCATATTTTTGGGCTAAAAAATCTCCCGCGGCCTGAATAGATGGTGGAATGGGTTCCTCGCTTGGCTGACTGACAATTTCTAAGATAGTTGGTGACACGTCCATGACATCTACTCAGATTTTAAGCGCACGAATGAAAGCGCGCCTGGAGAATCTAGGGTTAGCGGTTCTTCTGGACAAGTAGATGTGTAGATCTCACCATCTAGAACAAAGCCGCTGTTAAAGGCCAGCCGCAGTTCCAACAGATTTTCACTCACATACCCGTGCTCTGATGTAGCCAACCGATGCATTCTACCGCGAAGCAAAGTTGGGAGAACACGCCATAAATGACGATAGGGCACTCGTAAACTGGTAAAACGTAAAAGCCCAGAATTCTTACTCCAAAATGGATTCATCCCTAAAAATAACCGATCCAAGGTGGTAACCATCAAGAGAAGATACTCGTGTTCAAGAGGGCCTGAATCGCCCGCCGTAACTCGCACAGAAATTGGGTTCAACCCTTGTCGAGAGCCTGTGGCCAACGCCAAGAGAAACTTTATCATAATTAATCCAGCGCCCCATTCCCCTAACCGCCCGATTGACTGCTTAGTTTGTAATCCCAACTGCGTACCATGAAAAATAGCGCCCGCGCCGAAAAACATGCCAAAAAGTGGCTCCCGTTCTTCAGGGAAACGCACACGAAGGATAGGACGCGTTTCCATACTGAAATCCGCCTGCTCCGCTCGGGCTTCAGTGAAAAATTGCTCAAACGTTCTCTGCTCAAACTTGCCTAAACCTACATCTCCAGCCATCAAATTCGCCGTTCCCGCTGGCAAGAGAGCCAGAGATGGCATGATGGAAAAAGGACGATGGTTAAACAAGACCCCCATCGCAGCCTGAATAGTTCCATCACCACCAGCAATACCCACACAATCAACATCATGTTTGGCGAAATTCTTCAAAGCCTCAAGAATATCAGCGGGAGTCTTGACCTCGGCACAGAGGACTTCCGGGCATTGCGCAAGGATGTCCGGAATAAGAGTGGGATTCCGCCGATTACGCCCACTCAGCGGATTATTGAGAATTCCGACACGCATCTTAAGAAGTAAGGGGAAAAAAGTAAGGAGTCAAAGAGGTCGGAGCAAGAAATCTCTTCTTTCTCACTCCTTTACTCCTTATTTCTCACTATTTGATCGTGGCCGGAGGATTGGTAAATAACCGAACGGCTAAGGAATCTCGCTCGTTCACCGGATCTATTTCCGACAACCAGGATGTCAGTGAGCCTTTTATATTTTTTTCCAGAACGGCCATGGCCAACCGACCCAATAGAATCGCCGTCGAAAGCACTGTCCATATCGCCACAGCCTCTAGCCCCCAATCTGGCCGTCCAATCAAAAGACTCCCGGTTAAAAAAATCATATTTGGATTCCGTCGAGCAGTAATCAACCGAAAAAATGAATCAAAGGGTTTCCAACAAAAAATGACAAACCCTCCTAACCACCATTGAAAAATTCCTTCCACCATTCTTCCCAAAATATACCCGAGGACAATGATCCAACAGGTCGCCCCCAAAGTCACATGCAAAAATAAAGGAGAAAACGACAACAAACCTATCCCCCAGGCTAAATACCAGAGTGGAGGGTGAATCAAATCAATCCCATGGTCAAACACGTTTCCCCATTTCGTTGAGGTAACCGTGACCCGCGCTAACTTTCCATCCACCGTATCCAAAAAAGTCATCACCCATCCCAAAGCCAACCCAACAGCAAAATGTCCATAACAAAATAACAACCCCGCCAAAATGACAAAGAGCAAACTCAGGGAGGTGACCTGATTCGGGGAAATCCCTCTCAACGCACACAAACGCGTGGCCCTCTGCGCGGGAACTGGCCACCAGAACTTGGTCACGAAATCAGTCACGCCTTTATAGGATCCGGAAAATAAATGTTGTTCTAAAGCCATCCTGTTGTCTTTACGGACTGGCAAGACATAAGGAAGGTCAGCCTTGCGCAATTCATTCGAAAAACCGCCAGACAGATCTTGTAATGTAACTCGTCTAAAGCCTTGAATTTCAACAAACCGCTCACTTTGCATGTATTCAAAAACTGAAAGAGCATAAGAGGCTTCAACATGGGCAGCTACAGGAATCGCCACCCCCCCTTTATCCATTTCCAACATGACATTCACTTCATTCGATAAACTGCGTAAGACCCGCTCATCAAAAATAAAATCCCCTCGAAAGATTAACACCAAACTACCATGAGGCAGACTCCCTAGATCAGACAATTCCTTCTGAATACCCAATCGACTCAACATGCGTTTCAAGCGCTCTTGGGAAGTCAAACCCCACAAACGAATGTCCGAGTCATGACAAACAGTCCAATACAAATTCATAAATCAAATCCCTGTCTTTCAATACTAAACACAAAAGTCATTGACTCTCTCTCAAGAAAACCACACCCACCAAATGACACCAGTCGCAATGACAATGCCAATAAACGGTATGAGCGTTGTCAAAAACGCAGAAGCGCCTAATAAGATGCCCAAATGTTTTAAAATTTCTGTTGTCAGATAATAGCCAATCCCGACCAATCCCCCAAGCATAATGCGTTTGCCAGCCGACGCACTGCGCAACGGGCCAAAGGCAAAAGGTAGCGCCACTAAGATCATCACACCCGTTTTGAAGGGCATAAAAACTTTTTCCCAGAATGCCAACTCATACCGCTGAACATTCTGGTTCTTCCCTTCAAGGATGCCAATATACCGAAAAAGGTCAGAGGGGGCGAGAGAAGAAGCGGGTAAGGTTAACAGCCGCATTTCTTCTTGATTAAAGGGAGAATCCCACTCGAGGCTCGAGACGAGTTCTTCTGAAACGCGAGGACCATCAATCACTTTTTTTTGAATATTTTTCAAAATCCACTTTTTAGGGTTCTGCACATCCGCCTCCTCTGCATAAATATAGGCACTCATCTCTCTATTGGGATTGAATTTGAAAATATCAATATCTTGAGGAATTTCCCCGTACTTCAATGTCTTAATACGAATATACCGAGTCCCTTCTCGAAACCACAGTCCCTGTTTCCCTTGATACACTTGTGATTCGGAAAGAGCGACAGAACGGGAAATATGCGCATACTGATCTAACGTTGGCGTGACATATTCTTGCAAGCAGGCCACAAACATGACAAACACACTCCCCACTTGCATGACAGCCCAGGCGATTTGGTAGTGAGAGATCCCTCCAGCCTGCATCGCCAGCAGCTCTCTCCCATTGGCAAGTCCACCTAAAGCAATAATGCTACCTAACAGGGCAATGAACGGGGATAAAATCACAAACCGCTCCGGAAGCGTCAGCAGAACAAATTGTCCAGCAGCCCAAAAGGTATACTGTCCATTGCCAACCTCCTCCACTTCTTCAACAAACACAAATAAACTAAACACCGCCAACAAGATGGTCACTACCGGCACATACCCCCTGAGTAAACTTTCCCACAGGTAGCGATAAAGAATAGGAATGGTCATGGTAAATAGATTAAATAGTCATGTAGCCCACAACACATCAATTCACACCTGGAGTTGCCCCTCTCACCTTGTCCTCCTCTTCCTCGAGTGGGACAGGTAAAGGAAATTTTACTCTATGACAAAGGACTAACCCTTCATTATTTGAATGCTCATTGCTTCTTTGAACGCCTACTGAACAGCTTTAGTGATGGGTGCTTTACTCAGCAGCGGACTTTTGAACGCAGCGAGTTGGCTTGCTCTCTATCGTGTGTCCGTCCTATCGGATATAGGTAGACTAGACGTCAATGGTTTTGTCTAGATTTGTCAAAACAAAAATAGGATGTCCTGGGGAAAAATTCGGTAACATTAAAATTACCATATGGATTTTTGATTGGTCCTAATCCTAACATTGTAGATCCAAACTTGGATTGAAGCCCTCTAGCCTCGGAATTGACACCATTTAGGAATGATGGCCTACAGAAAATTTCGGCAAACACACAAAGACACTCACCAGCACACCAAGTCCAATCACCACCCACCATAATCCCGGAATGATAGGAAGCGTGCCCTGTTCCACCAACGACTTCAGCATGAGCCCTAAAAAATAATACACAGCAAAGAGTACAGTGGCGGTGAATATTTTGGCATATTTACCTTGTCGAGGTGAGGAACGACTCAAAGGAATTCCCAACAACCCTAACAAAATGGTAGAAAATGGCGTGGAAAGGCGCCACTGAAGCTCAGCCTGATCTTTCCTGGACTCTGACAAGGCCAACTTGTGCGAGGGGGCAGCCTTTCGCCTATATTCTGGGATAGTTTCCTCCGGAAAAATAAACAACTCAGAGAAATGCGACATATGTGTCAGACTGCCATTTCGTGTCAGCTTATATTCATAGCCATCATACAGCACAGGAATAGACATACCTCTTTTCTGATGAAACTGTTCTCCAGCTTTTTTAGCCGAAATGATGCGCAATGTATCGCCATGCTCACTTTGTACAAACACTCGTTGCAATTGGCGATGTTCTGAGTCCACTTCTTCGGCAAAGAGTACTAGTGAACCCTCTCGGCGATCGTAAAAATGACCTGGCTCAACATGACTAATGCCTAACCCTGCCTCGGCTTGGGTCCGTATTTGATATCTCTCTTCATAGGCCATGGGACGAAGATACAAGGAAAAAAGAGCCACAAACACTGCCACACACGCGGAGAGGAAACCTATCGTTCTCATCACACGATAGGGACTCACTCCGGAAGCTAACAAGGCTTTCATCTCTGAATCAGCATATAATCGACCTAGCCCCAGAATAATTCCAAAAAACAACGAGACTGGGAGTAACACCTCCAGCGCCACCACCACCTTCAACGCAATTAACTTCACTAGCATGCTAGGGGAAAGCAGAGCATCTGCCGCTTTTGCTAAAAAGATCACCCAACTATATCCCGCAAAAAGCACGATAAATAGTACACAGACAACAATCGAAGGCTTGAGCACTTCTCGAATCAAGTATCGATCCAACATGTAACTCTTCTCCTCAACACCTTTACATTTGCCAGACCCGATGGTACTAATCTTTTCATGAAAGCGATCATTCTCAGCGCAGGTCAGGGCAAACGGTTACTCCCTTTTACTCAAGACCGACCCAAATGCACCATTCCTCTTCATGGCCGATCTATCTTGGAATGGCAAATCGATGAATTACTCAAATTTGGGATCAGCCCTATTCATGTGGTGGTCGGATTTGGGGCTTCTGCCGTAGAAGAAATCATCGCCAAATACAATCACGGCCAGACGACCATTCACGCGCTCTACAATCCCTTTTATGCCCTGGCCGATAATCTTATGAGTTGTTGGACGGCCAAAAACGAAATGACAGAAGAGTTTCTTTTATTAAATGGCGATACATTGTTTGAAACAGCCGTCCTTGAGCACGTCTTGCAAGCCCCTTCAGCTCCCATCACCTTAGTGACCGATGAAAAGTCGCACTATGATGCCGATGATATGAAAGTCATTGTGAAGGGTACAAAATTAGTGAGAATTGGGAAAACTTTGGACGCCGCACAGGTCAATGGTGAATCGATTGGCATGATACGGTTTCAACATGAAGGGGCCCAATTATTTTGCTCAACGATAGAGCGCCGCATTCGACAACCAGAGTCGCTCAAGCAATGGTACTTATCACTCATCGACGAGCTAGCCCCGCACGGTTATGTAGCCACAGCATCAATTAAAGGACTCGCCTGGGCAGAAATTGATAACCCCCATGACTTACAACAGGCCGAAACACTCCTCAAACCTTTCGCTCCCTAGTTCCTGTTCCTCTTGTCACATATAAGCTTCACTTCTTCATTCCCCTCCAAACGAGTATTTCAACCCCATCCTCTCAATAGCCTTACTTTTCGCATCTTTTCGCATCTTTTCGCCTCATTTACGTTCCTCGACAATCTGTTTTACCAAGGCCAAATCTTGGGGGGTATCCACATCAATCGCTGCCTCGGGAAAAGGCAAAATGATTTCCTTGATAGAAACTCCTATGCGCCTACTAAGTTCAGCCAATGCATCTGTCAGCGAAAGGGCTCCTAGCACATAACGAATAAGTGTGAACAGCCCCAGTCGACGGATTAATCGCAGAGGCTGTTTTCGCTCGCGTTCAACCTGAGTCCAAAATTCCACCAATCGCGCCGATTTTGAAGTAGCTAGAAAGAATAAATTACACCCACAATAGCCTCCTTCTCGAAATTTTATAACCGTCCGTTTCGATTGCGGATAGAGAGCGGTCACGAGGGAATATGGGACCAAGGCCACAGCCACATCCACCTGAGCTCGACTGGCTTCTTGCAGAAAATAGTCCACCATTTCAACCGTTAATAAGGCATGGTCAGCCGTCGTCACCAAGAGAGGAATATCTTGAGGTGATTCCTCTAAAAAATGTTTCACGCTTATACTTGGGCCTTGTTGGGGAGCCACCCATCGAACCACTTTCTTTTCAACAAGATCGCGTAAACCATCTTGCTTTTCCACAATTTCGCGTGAAGGTCCACACAATACTCGTTGTTCTATGAGGCTCGATGTTTCAAGGGTCTTCAACACTCGAGCCACCATCGACATCCCACCCACGGGTACCAACACCTTGATAGGCACTCCAGCAACCTGAGCCACCGGGTCCAGCCCAGGCCGGGCACCGGCCAAGACCAATGCTGTGACGGCAGATAATTCAGACGTTGCCATATTGAATTCGAATTGTCTTGAAAAAATCAGTTCAGGGATTTTTCATAAATTCGGTAGGTTTTATAGGCTTCCGCTCCTAGCGTTTCAAGAATATGGCGCATCCGTATGTTGTTTTCTAGAATCCAAGAAAGCTCAAGCTGCTCAATGTGCTTTCGCAAACCGGCTTGCCTAATCCCTTCCATCATTCCATATGCCATGAGCGCGCCGATCGGAGTGGATTGGAAACGTGATCGCACCCCCATGAGTACCACTCTACCTGTTTTTGGATATCGAACTTTCAAGCGCCACAAAATCTTGAACCAACCCAAGGGCCAAAGACGACCCTGAAGATCATGAATTACTTCATGAATATTCGGGAACGCCACTAGCATGGCACATGGCACTCCATTAACTTCGGCAATTTGCACAAAATCATCTTCAACTAGAAATTTCATTTGCTTGCCCACTTCAGCAAATTCCGCGTCGGTAAAGGGCACAAACCCCCAATTCTCTGCCCACGCCTCCTCAAATATTTCTTTGATAATGGCTAATTCTTGTTGCAACTGTTTCCGCCGTAAAGGGCGGATATGAACTCGACTTTTGGCCTTCTTTAAAAACCGAGAGGCACCGGCCGGAAAGGGGGCATGGATCCCACAGCGATACGCCAACAAATCCTGTGCTTTGTGGTAACCATTCGCCTCAATACATTGAGAATAGTAAGGCCGCGCATGGCCCATCATCACCATGGGTGGATCCTTAAATCCATCGACCAACAAACCGCATTCCTGGTTGATCGACAAATTAAATGGCCCCTGCACGGCATTCATTCCTTCATTTCGAAGCCAGCCTTCCGCCGTATCAAAAAGTCCCTGAAACACTTCCGGGGAATCTTCGGCTTCAAGCGACCCAAAAAAACCAGTCTGAGAGTGATACCGTGCAAGATAGAGATCATCAATTTGGGCGCTAATCCGGCCAACAGGCTTAGCCCCACGGAAGGCAATCCAACCTTGCCAACGCGCATGCTCAAAATAAGGATTCTTTGAAGACAGAAAGTGAAGCCGTTCGAGAAAAAGAGGAGGGACCCACGCCAGGTCTGACTGATAAATTTCTACAGGGACGTGTACAAACTGCTTGAGACTGGCCTGATCCTTGACCGGCTCAATTCGAATCAAAGCACCCGGCTCCAAGGAAGCCTTACCCTTAATAGATCGGCAACATCGTGGAGAAGAAACATCGAGAAAAAATCAGCTTGCCATGCCCTCATCATTAATCATCACTCCTTGCATTCTGAGAGTTCAGCAACCCAGGGATACTGCAATCGCTCTTTTCCTTGGTATCCCAAATTTGACACGGTAGGACTGAGAGGCGTTTGTTCCGCGCTGGTATACACTGTGCCAAATAGGTGATCACAGAATAGACTCGTGATACCAAAATTTCCCTGTTCATTATGGAAATGGTGTAATAAATGATGGCGTTTCAGTCGTCGCAGATATTTGTTCTTCGGCGTCACCCGAAGATGCTGCATACAATGGCACAGCTCATACACCATGAAACAGGCCAACCCCGTTGCCAAAGACACCAGCCCACCGACCCACCCCGCCAGTCCCAAACCAATCGGAAATGTTGCCACCACAAGCGTGGGCAATGTATTGGTGAGTGACCCAAACAGGATACGCAAGTCATTCGGATCTTGATGGTGGTCATAGTGAATCCGCTTCCATAAGGCTGCCGTCCAAGGCGACCGGTACAAAAATCGTGCATGCAAAAGAAACCGATGCAGGGCATATTCCACAAAAGGATAGATAAAAAGCACGCCAAGAATACTTCCAGCAACCTGAAACAGGGACATCGAAAAAGACGGGGACAGCCATATAACTGCCATGATACTACTCACCAGTAATAGGGCATAGACCTGAATACTTGGGTACAAGGCATAGGCCCACACCAGGTCACGAAAACTCATCCTGTCTAAATGATATTTCTCTTGATACCACTGCTGAGTTACCACGCGAATTTCACCATGTTCTTTCATAATTCATCTTTGGCCATGAACATTAGAGGCAGATATTTCACACGTCATTAACCAATCTCAAGATTATAGAAACCTTCTTTGAAAGCCACAAGAATAATTGCTATACCACCATACAGAAAATTTGAATGACTTCCAGGCTGATAAAAATCAACCATAAAAAATTTCTCTTTGAACGAACATTACCAAATTATCATCCTGAAAAAAGATTTTAGAGGCGTCCATACGCTATAATGTCATCCGATTCTCAACCAGGTATGGGCCACAAGAAAGCACAAACACTTTTTTTTCATAGACAGAAGAATACGGTTTAGGTATAAAATCACTTTCATGAATGCCACAATGGAAAAATTTGGGTTTCCTGGTACTTGTGTCAAAGAATATCAGCAATGGGTTATTCTCTTACGCCCACAACAGGTAACTCTGGGTTCATTGATTTTAATTTGTCGAGAGGATGCCACGGCCTTTTCGCACATTAGTTCTCAGGCATTTGAGGAATTGCCTGGAATCATACGAGAGACGGAAACAAGCCTCGCAGGGACCTTTTCCTATAGCAAAATTAATTATCTCATGCTGATGATGGTTGACCCTGAAGTACATTTTCATGTCATTCCCCGTTATGATGCCCCACGTGCTGTTTTTCAACAGCAATTTCTTGACCACGGGTGGCCAGGCCCCCCAGACTTAAAGCAATCAAATTCAATTTCTCAAAGAGTCAAAGAAGAAATATTGGCACATCTTCAAGAAAATTGGTCTGTGTAAAATTGATTGTGCAATCAAATATCCTTGTTTTTTCAATAAATTTTGTTGCTAAATAGACTCAATTTGTGTTCTTTTTGAGACATGTTTGTTCATTGAAATCCACTCTTTATACTATTTTCTACACATTGTGTTGAAATTATTCAAAAGAATTAACTGGCATCACATTTGCTGTGTTCCTTATCTGACTTTTAATGCCCTCAAGGTTTGATCAAATCAATGACCCTTATGAAGAGACAAAATTTGGACATGATCTCAACACCAACTGACTCTTCCACATTACTCCGTCCTGGCAACTTTGCCACCCTTTCAGAAGCCTTAGATTATGCGGCTTGCGGGAAAACCGGAAGCAATTTCTATTCTGGGCGAGGGCATTTAACGCAAACTCTTCCTTATAAAGACTTACAGACTCAAGCAATACATTTAGCGAAAAGACTGAATGGTCTAAACTTATCTCGTGGTTCCCGTGTCGCATTAATCGCAGACACCACTCCAGACTTTCTTCGTTTTTTCTTCGCCTGTCAGTATGCAGGCCTCACACCCGTACCTTTACCAATTTCCCTACATTTAGGGGGACATCAAGCATATGTCAGCCAACTCTCCAGATTGCTTGAGAGTTGTCAAGCCTCTATCGCCATGGCTCCCGAAGGCTTTGTACCATTCTTAGAGGAAGCCGCTACTGATCTCAACCTCAAACTGATTGGCGGGCCTGAGACCTTTGCATCGCTGAAAGAAAGTCATATTCCCCTTCAGCCACTTGAACACCATGAGCTGGCATACATTCAATACACATCAGGGAGCACCAGGTGGCCTAGGGGCGTTGAAGTGACTCAAGCTGCAGTCATGACAAATTTGGCCGGGATCATTCAACATGGTTTACAAGTTCAACCTGGAGACCGATGTGTTTCTTGGCTTCCCTTCTATCATGACATGGGCTTGGTGGGCTTTGTTCTGGGTCCTATGGCCTCGCAACTCTCCGTTGATTACCTGAGCACAAGAGATTTTGCAATGCGGCCACGACAGTGGCTCAAGCTGATGACCCAGAGTCGGGCGACCATTTCCTTTAGTCCATCTTTTGGTTATGAACTGTGCGTTCGTCGATTACGAGAAGATTCTTCAAATGAATCATACGACCTTAGTGCATGGCGAATCGCTGGCGTTGGCGCTGAAACCATTCGAGCAGATAGCCTTGGTCGCTTTGCGGATGCATTGAAACCTTCAGGCTTCGACTCCAAAGCTTTTCTGGCCTGTTATGGAATGGCTGAATGCTCACTGGCGATTAGCTTTGCTCCCCTTAGCATTGGGATTCAAGTTGATCGTGTTGATGCAGATACGCTATCAAGTACCAGAAAAGCAGAACCGATCCATTCCTCACTTTCTGAAGACCAACAGGCTCGGGTAGCTAAATTCGTCAAATGTGGGGTTCCACTTCCTGGCTATGACGTAGAAATACGAAATGATAAAGGCTTCGCACTTAATGATCGTGAGAGTGGAACGATTTTTGTGCGCGGGGCAAGTATCATGACAGGATATTTTAACGAACCCAATCTTACTCAAGATGTCCTTTCGCAAGATGGTTGGCTCAATACTGGGGATATCGGGTATTGGAATCAAGGCAGCCTCGTTATTATTGGACGGTCTAAAGATATGATTATCATCAACGGTCGAAATATTTGGCCACAAGACTTGGAATATGCGGCTGAGCAACAGCCAGAGGTACGGCCAGGCGATTCTTCCGCATTTGCCGTATCAGGCCCCGATGGAGATGAAGTTGCCATTATGGTTATCCAATGTCGTGAAACGAACTCTCAAAAACGTGAGGAGCTCATTGAGCGCTTACGCTCACGGGTCCAAAAAGAGCTTGCAATACCCTGCTATATTGAGTTGATTCCACCTAGAACCCTTCCACGAACCTCTTCGGGCAAACTATCACGCTCACGTGCTAAGGCTGATTTCCTGAAGCGCGTGAAGTGGGAATCACTAGCACCAGCTCTATCTCTCTCGGCGTAACCTGCTTTAACGCAGGTCTTGATGGGACTCATTCACCCCCCCTTCTGGTGTTATGCCAACGACGGTTGCCCTTACTGGAGCCTCAGGTTTTATCGGGCAGACTATAGCGCGGCGACTATGTGAGATCGGCATTAAGGTACAAGGGTTAGTTCGGAACTCCACAAAATTTCGCCACCCCAAACATCGTAATCTTACTCTGATCCCCGGCAACCTCGCGAACAGTGAAAGTCTTAACAGATTAGTCCAAGGCAGCTCCGCCATCATCCATTGTGCCGGTGCCATTCGTGGGGCCAAGAAAAAGGATTTTATTCCCACAAATGTTGATGGAGTAGCCAATCTTCTCAAAGTCTGCCTTTCTCAACCCTGTCCTCCACGAATGATTCATCTCTCGTCTCTTGCAGCCCGGGAACCATCACTTTCTCCTTATGCCTGGAGCAAACGAGAAGGCGAACGGATTCTTCAAAATACGGCTGGTATTCTCCATTGGGTCATCATCAGACCACCTGCTGTGTATGGGCCAGAGGATAAAGCCCTCCTTCCTCTTTTTCAATTGGGGAAAAAAGGAATTGCTTTACAACTTGGGGGGCAAGAGGGGAAATTTTCGCTGATTCATGTAAATGATCTCGCAGATGTCATCGTCCGTGCCCTTGAAGCTGAGAACATTCATTCCTCCATCTTTGAAGTAGATGACGGTTTTCAGAATGGATATTCCTGGGAATCCGTGTTTCGTATTGTCAATCCGAACATGAAAATCCATGTAACAGTTCCCTCAAAGCTATTATGGCTGATAGGAAAGTGTAATGAGAAATTCTCTCAAATATTTCGATACTCCCCTCTTTTCACAACCGGAAAAGTTGTAGAATTGCAGCATAAAGATTGGGTCTGTGACTCGATGAATGCCCGTCAGAAACTTGAATGGGCTCCGAAAATTCCCTTAGAAGAAGGCTTGCGTCATCTTGTGACATCGGATAGTCTCATGCTATCGAAGAAGAACTAAATTCTACCAGATTATTTTCCCTGACAATTCCTTAAAACATGTACCCACTATGACAACGTATCCTGAAATTTTGCCTCAACTGCTAGAAACCCTGAAGCCCTATGCTAAAAAGATTGGGCACCTGAAAGAGACGACCGACATAGTGTCAGAACTTGGGCTTGATTCACTTCAGATCATGCAAGTGTTACTGAAAATTGAAGATCAATTTGATATCTCAATTCCTTTGAATAATCTGCCCAACATTCGAACAGTAAAAGACCTCGGGCAAGAAATTGAGACATTGTTGAAAGGCTAGACATGTCCTTATTTGAAAAATTTGCCCCAATCCAACAAGCTCGGGAAGAACTCTTAACCACTGGCATTAATCCCTTCCATCTCACCATTGAGAAAATTTTTTCACCTACTGAAGCCATGATCAATGGGCGGCCGACTATTCTGGTGGGTACCAATAATTATTTAGGCCTCACCTTTCACCCTGACTGTATTCAAGCCAGCCAAGAAGCTTTGGCTCAAGAAGGAACCGGCACTACCGGCTCGAGAATGGCCAATGGCTCCTTTTCAAGCCATGGCGACCTTGAACAGGCTATCGCAGATTTTTACGGCATGCCGTATGCCATTGTTTTTTCCACCGGCTACCAAGCCAATTTAGGCGTTCTCTCGGCGCTGGCAGGGCCTGGGGATACCATCTTGATGGATGGAGATTCACATGCCAGCATTTACGACGGATGCCGGCTTGGGGGAGCGGAAGTCCTTCGATTTAAACACAACGACATGACCGACTTGGACAAAAAACTCCGTCGCTTGGGAGACCGGAGCAGCAAAACCCTCATCATTGTCGAAGGCATCTATAGCATGTTGGGGGATCGAGCCCCACTCAAAGAGATCGCTGACATAAAACAGCAGTATGGGGCGACGCTGGTTGTGGATGAAGCTCACTCCCTCGGCGTTCTGGGAAAACAAGGACGGGGACTCGCTGAAGAAGAAGGCGTTGAAGATAACGTTGACTGCATCGTTGGGACCTTTAGCAAAAGTTTGGGATCTACCGGGGGGTTTGGCGTCAGCACCCATCCAGAATTTGAAATGATTCGATATGCCAGCCGCCCATACATTTTCACAGCCTCACCATGTCCCGCCGTTGTGGCTTCAACCCAAGTGTCCATTCGCCTTATCCAAGAGACACCCCAGCTTCGTCAACAGTTATGGGATAATGCGAAAATGTTATATAATGGCTTAGAGGAAATTGGGTATACACTAGGAGCTGAAGTAGGGCCGGTCATTGCAGCCATGGTCCCTTCAAAAGAACAGGCACTCACAATGTGGCAAGGGTTATTAGACCAAGGCATCTATGTTAACCTCATGATTCCACCTGCGACACCCAATGGCGAGAGCCTCTTACGATGCAGCGTAAGCGCAGCCCATACCCCTAAACAACTTGAAACCATTATCCAAAGCTTTGCACATGTATACTCTTCACCACAGGAACCTGCGGCCTCTCTTTCAACATAGAAAACCATCCTGGCTTCAACCATTCGCCGAGGTAGCCTCACTCTGTCAATGAGCGTCCTCTTCAAGAAAAAAGTCTTTTTATGAAGACCTCCCGTTCCCGTCCACTAGGATATCGACTGCAGCCAGAAAAAATAATTTTAAGCCCCAAAACCTCGTCTTCTCCCACACAAAAATTACCAGTAAGAATATTCGTGGGTACAGAAACAGCTCAGGCCCGTGCGGAGCGCATTTTTGTCTGGTCCATTGACCTCGTTCGAGACCCTTCCCGAACTTATGAAATCTATCTCATGAAAGAACTCGTTGGGTTTGACCGACGCCGTTGGTTAACTGGGTTTACGAATTATCGCTTTGCCATTCCTGAATTAGCCGGTGGTTCAGGGCGAGCCATTTTCAATGACGTGGATCAAATATACCTTGCCGATCCAGGTGAATTATTCGATACAGATCTGGAAGACCACGGGTTTTTAACCATCGCGGAAAATGACTCGTCGGTCATGGTCATGGACTGTGAAAAAATGCACTCCATTTGGACTATGGAGCGGGCCAAACATGAAAAAAAATCCACCTTATTGAAAGACGCGTTACACATCAAGAATCTTTGGGGAAAACTTGCCCCAGAATGGAATGCCCGTGATGAAGAATATGTGCCTGGAAAGTCAAAAGTTCTTCATTATACCGCCCTCCATACCCAACCCTGGCATCCATTTCCACAACATTTTGTCTATCAAGAAAGTCCGGTACGGTACGTCTGGGACGCCTTGGAACAATCGGCCAACGAAGCAGGATTTCAATTATTTTCTCGAGCACAACCAAGTTCTCAGTTCACTCAGTTAGTAAAGATGGTCTCGGAAAATACAGTACGCAATGAGTTAACAGAGCATAGTTCTCCAGAAAAATCTGGCACATTAGACCTTCGTACCTTTTTATCTTCAAAAGACAATCCAAGTCTCCTTCATTACGGGTTAGGAACTTCGTCAAATCCTTCTCTCAAAACTGGGGGTCCCTCCCCTTCAAGCCATTCATGGAATACTGCAGCTTTTAATTGGTGCTCAGTAGATCCATTACTACCTAGACCATACGATATCGTCTACGCCTCTGAGGGACTTGCTCTTCTTCCCAACGAAGATATCCCATGGATTCTCGAAGAAATCTTCTCCTTAGCCACTCAACTGGTTTCTATCACAATCCGTGATTTAAAGCGAGAAGCTCAAGTTCCCTCCTACTTACGAGATCACCCACGGGACTTTCATTGGTGGACAACCCAACTTCGCACGATAAGCACTCGCTATCCTGACATTCATTGGATGCTTCGTTTCCAGACCACCAATTCTCAGGGCAAACCTTCTACCTTGGTACGCCATGGTGGACGCTGGCTTACTGCACCACCTCGTATCTGGATTCTTTCTGATGGCAAAGTTGGCCACTCCACCCAATCCGAAGGTCTGGCCAAGTCCCTTGGTTGGCCATATGAAATAAAGCAACTGCATTTTCAGTCATGGAACAACTCGCAGAAGCTTGTTTGGAGTCTATTTCCTCCCAATTGTCTCGGACTTAATAAACTCCGGTCATCTGCTTTAGAACCACCCTGGCCTGATGTCGTAATTTCCACAGGCTGGCGTCCCGCCCCCATTGCAAGGTGGATACGGGAACAAAGTGGCGGGAACACCCGCATTATTCAAGTGGGTCGAAAAGGTGGAGCGTCTGCTGATTTATTTGATGTCGTCATTACTCCTTCATACTATGGGTTTGCCCCACACCCTCATCGGATTGAGACACTTGTCCCACTGAATGAATTGAGCCAGGAAAACCTGAATGCGGTATCACAACGCTGGCCGAACCTCTTTAATGGAGCCCCCCATCCTCGAATCGTATTGGTGATCGGTGGCTCAACGGCCCGTTTCACCTTGACCGCAGACTTCGCCAACTCGATAGGAAATCAAATAAGAGACCTTGCTAACACCTGCGGGGGGAAAGTCTTTGCCGTCACGTCTCCGCGAACCAGCAACAACGTAAGCCAGGCCCTAAAATCGGCTTTAACACCGGAGCACCGTGTTCATCAATGGGAGCCCAATCAATCTGACAATCCTTATCTCGCTTATCTTGCAGGCGCAGATGTCATTATTGTCACCGGAGAAAGCGAATCAATGCTGGCCGAAGCCGCGTCATTAGGCAAACCAGTCTATATTATTCCATTGCCTGAAAATCCACCAACCTGGAAAATTCGCCTCAGTGAAACGATTGTTCAACGAGCACAATCCCAGCCCCTTAATAAACGGGGAACCGCTCGCCCACAACAGGGGCTAGAACGATTCTGTGCTCGGCTTATTCGTTCAGGAATCATTCAACCAAGACGAAATCTCTCTGTTTTGCATGATTCACTCATCAAACAGGGCATTGCTCGCCCATTCGGTGAAGCCATAGAAAATGGGAAGCGGCCCCAATTACGCGAAACCGAGAGAGTCGCAAAAGAAATCAAAGATATTCTGGGAATCTTCGACCATGAACCTGTCTGACAAGATCATCTTCTAAGGTAAAAAAACCTAAGAGCCTCAATATAGTAGCCCCTGAAGAATGCCAACACCTCGCCGTCGCTTGATTCTTCCTGTGGAAGTCTTTAATAGGGAATTTGACGCCAAAGTCTTACTCGCCTGCTTTGCTGCAGAACGAGGATTTTCTGTTATTGTTGGATCAAAACGTGAAATTCATCTTAAGATGGACAAATTGCCACAATCCATTTACTTCGCTATAAATTTATCCGACCGTAATATTCTTGTCGATACACTCTTGAACAAGCTCGGACACCGGATTGCAGGTGGAGATGAAGAAAGCATTGTGTATTCTTCTCCCGAGGTATATATCAAAGAAAAGCTTGGATCCGAAGTTTTCAAGAAGCCTGAAATTTTTCTGGCATGGGGTCCAGAAATTGAGCGAATTTGGAAGACGCATGCTGATTACCATGGCACTCCGATTCACATTACCGGAAACCCACGAATAGATTTACTAAGACCAGAATTACGGCCATTTTGGAAAGAACAGACTGAAGATCTTCAAGCACGCTATGGACAATTTATATTAATCAATACCAATTATGATCGAATCAACAACCACAGACCTGGTAAAGGAGAAGACGAACAAATACTCCAGGCCGCCAAGGCAGGCCCCTCTTTGGTCAGCGAAAATGATTTGGCTCTGGCTACATATCATCGAGACTTGTTTCACCATTTTCAAACGATGGCTTCTACAATTGCCCAAGCAAATCCTAACCTCACTATAATCATTCGACCCCATCCTTCCGAGAGTAAAGAAGCCTGGGAAAAAGCCACGGTAGATTGTCCAAATGTCCAAGTGGTGTTTGAAGGGAATATCGTCCCCTGGCTCCTAGGAGCCAAAGTAGTTATCCATAATAGTTGTACAACAGGACTCGAAAGTTATATCCTTGGCGTTCCCGTTATCGCCTACCGCCCCTTGACCTCGGATTGTTTTGACCGAATGCTTCCTAATAGTCTCAGCCAGGAAGCGTTTTCACTCCAAGACCTCCAAACTCTTGTGCATGATTCAGTGATGGGGCAATATCAACCTACACCATATGTTTCTATGAAAAAGAAAAATCTCATCCAACAATACATCGCTTATTTAGATGGCCCTCTTGCCTCAGAAAACATTGTTAACGTGTTGGAACAATTTGATGACTCCCTTGTGGGCAAGCCTGCAACAAATATTTCCTCATACTTTAGCGGGAAGACCCAAGCGGTTTGGCGCCGAGTCAAACGAGAATATAACGCCTCCTTTCACATGCACAAAAATAATCGACAAGAACGCTATCAATATCTCAACCACATTTTCCCAGATATTGAATTAAAAGATGTCAAGAATCGAATCACACGTTTTCACAATATCCTGAACCGCTTTGATAATCTTCAAACACGTTGTGTCACAAAAGGGATTTTTGAGGTTGTTGCCATATGACGTAACCATCCCCTATCAAAACACTGTATAGAGGCATAAGAACAGGTCTAGTAGCTCCTGGATATATCCCTTACCACGCAGTCCATCCGCCATCTACAACCACTGTACTCCCTGTCATATAACTTGATGCATTAGAAGCTAAAAAAACAAAAGGGCCGCGTAGTTCCTGTACTTCACACATACGCCCCAGAGGAGAAAATTTGGAAAAATTATCCTGGAACCTTTTGGGGTGTTTGTTCAAAACTCCATGCGGGACCACAGTATTACATCGAATACCGTCACGAGCATAAAAAGTCGCAATATATCGGGAAAAATTTGGCACCATGGACTTCGTCCCAACATAATCAATCGGCTTATACGCAGGAGGCGCACTAGAGTCTGTTTGATATAACGATTGATTAGGGGCTACCAATGAATAGGTAGAAGCCACATTAATAATATTGCCTGAACGTGAAGGAAGCATTAACCGTATGGCATGCTGAGTGACGCGGATTAACCCGGTAGCATTCACCGCAACAGAACGTTCCCAAAGTTCAAGAGGGTAATGCTCAAAACGAGAGAGGTTGATGTCTTTCTTCCCCTCATCGAACTTGGCATCAATCGCGGCAAGATTGACTAAGACATCAAGCTTTTGATGCTGTTCTTGAATACGTTGAAAAAGATTAACTAGCGACTCATCAGAAGTGACATCCGCTGCCATACCACAGAGATCATTTCCGGGATACCGTGCTTTCAAGGCTTTAATTTGACCATCTAATCCATCCGCCTGGTTATCCACGGCAATAACTGTGGCACCATACGCCGCATAGGCATCACACACCTCCTGCCCAATCAAGCCTACCGCTCCGGTAACCAGAATAACCTTTCCCTTCAGCGAAAATTCAGGTTCGTTCATGACACACCTTTCAACAACGCTTGTTGGGCAATCCGAACACTCTCTGCCCCAGTGGCAATATCTGGCATCGGTTGTTCTGCGTTTTCCAGACACGAGAAAAAATACCGTAATTCATCGAGAAACAGATCATTTCGATCAAATGTCTCAGGTAAGGTTTTCACCTCTACAGGCCTGAGTGGACCAGAGGTTGATTCATGAATCTCTCCAATCGTTGATTCCCATCGGGTTAACCTCCCCGCAAGAATATCGATGTGAACTTTTCCATGGCTACAGACTAATTCCCATATTCGACTCGGTGGACGCTGACAAAAATCAAGATGAACATTCGCCGTTACACCTTGTTTAAAGCCTAGAAGAATATCAATGCTCTGTTCCACATCAAGGTCTAACAGAGAAATCATATTAGGCAATCCCACTATTTTTTCTGGAACCCCAAACCACCAGACTAAGATATCAAGATCATGACTGAGCGTGAGGGCAGGTCCACCACCCATCGCTGATTGAGCAGCATAACTCTCTCGGTAATCTTCCCATGGATGCCAGTCTGGAAGATGCTCACCCCACATCGTCCGAAGAAAAATAGGACGGCCAAGAGTTCCGGAAGGCCCCTCATCAAACCATGCTTTAATCTGCCTAAAAAAAGGATGAAATCGTAACATATATCCCACCATTGCCCTGCAATGATGTGATTCTAATGTCCGGGATAATTCTTCAATTTTATCGAGATTGTGACTGATCGGCTTTTCAATAAAGAGATGGCTGTTAGCTTTCGCAGCTTCCAAGGCTATTGAAACATGTAAAGCTGTTGGATTAGTGATAAATGTAACGGTTGGAGAGAACTCGGATAAGGCCTCTGTTAAATCTGTATAAACTGGAAGATCAAAATGTATGTTCCGAAAGGGTAATTTACGGGTTCTGTAAACTGCGATATTGTGATAGTCAAGAGTCAATAAGTTTTGAATATGTCGTTCACCAACAGATCCAACACCACAAACCAAAATCCGATGAGAAGAACTCATCTTTCACCACATAAGAGGATAAGAAACAATTGGAGGACAATGGGTACTGGCTGGGAAAGCAGGGAAGTCATACCTTAATTGCATTAATACTGTCATTCAGGACGAATGCAATCAAGCCTTGGCATTAAAGCCTCTGCTACTTGAAAGCCAAGTTCACCATCAATATCCACGGCATAATTTTGATCCGTGACCAACGGCAAAACATTCTTCCCGGTCATAGATCCATTAAGAATAGTTGAAGCCCGAATCACATCAAGACCCCCTGTTTGCCACCAGACAAGTGGCAACTCCTGACGTGGATGATTAAACGGCTCGGTAATCCCAGGCAACTCAAGCAATGGTTCCATAAATGAGTTAACCTCATGACTCTCGGCTCTAGGACGCCACATCTTATAGGGTGTACAAGGAGAAGGACATACAGCGCGAACACTGGTCGCTTGAGGAGTATTAATAAGTAGCTCAATCGCGGTATCCACTTGCCCAGGAAACCGAATAGGAGATGTAGGGCGAAGATGCACAATGACCTCTGGCTTCCAATTTTGATGCTCCTCAAACCATTGAAGTGCATGATGAAAAAGAGGAAGGTCAAGCGAAGTATCTTGGGCTAAGGCTGTAGGACGAAGAAACGGAACCTGTGCCCCATAAGCTTTCGCATGCTCTTGAATTTCAAGATCATCTGTAGAACAAATGGTGCGCGACACTAGATATGCTTGCTTGCCCGCAGCAATTGAATAGGCCAACAAGGGATGCCCACATAAATGAAGGAGATTTTTTCTCGGTAAACCCTTTGAACCACCCCTGGCAGGAACGACAGCCAATACCTCAGGCACAACCTCTTTCCTCTCCTGAACTCAAGTTTACCTAGGACGAAATTTCAACTTCTCCCTTTGTGGTAACTCGATGGGAAGCAATTCTTTATCTTTGAATGTCCAAGCTTGCCCGAGGTGCTTAATATCCCGCGTTAATCGTGAAAAGCCACTTGGCTCAAGAGAGGCCGCATGATCTGATCCTTTCCAAGCTCGATCTAGCGTAAAATGTCTTTCAATAAATGAAGCTCCTAATACTGTCGCAATTGAATCAATGGCAATGCCATTATGATGGCCAGAAAAGCCAATAGCCCCTACCCGTCCAGCATGTTTATATTTTTGAATGAGACGAACAATTTCTAAAAGACATACTTCATCAAATCCAACAGGATACCCTGATGTGCAAGCATATAACACCACTCGCTGTGGACAGGACTGAAAGAGATCCACCGCCGTTTCAATTTCTTCTTCCGTAGACATTCCCACAGAAATATGGACTTCTCCTTCATATTCATCCCGGAGCACTTGCAACATCGACAGGTGGTTATTGCAAGCAGATGGAACCTTCAAAAGACTAGGATGAAGACTGGCCATTTCCCTTGCACTCGTCAAATCCCAAACAGAGGTGGAATACTCAATCCCATGTTCCTCTGCATATTTTTTTAATTTGCCATGAGTTTCACGATCAAATTCCAGAAATTCTCGATGTTCTCCATAGGTTTTCCCGTAACTATTAATGTTCTCATAGGGAGCATTGTATTGTTCAGGGGTTAATAACTCTCGAGAATGCCTTTTTTGGAACTTGACGATATCAGCCCCACATGTCTTAGCCACAACCATCATTTGTTTAGCAGTATCAATATCTCCCCTGTGATTACACCCAATTTCAGCAATAAATTTTGGGATCGTGAGAGACTCAGGCAAAGTGAATGAACTCAACGGAGAAGTACCCTGGACTGGTGATAGCATGTATGTATCCTTAATTAAATGTGGGTCTTCACCCAAGATAATGGTGCAAGACTTTTTGTACGTCTCAAACGCTCAAAGAACATCCACGGCCAAAACATTTGGAATCAATGGATTGTAGTCTTTCAAGTACACAGGTGTCGATTTTTCACCGGGACACTCCCCAGGCCTATACGATGAAGTCACACGTTCCCCCGTCGTCTCTCCTCATGTTTGAAGTTGTCCCCCATAAAAGGAACATTAGTTTATGTTTAAGGCAAGACGTTGAACCGGGTCCGGTGAAAACGATGGAAAAGTTGAAGGGGCCTTAAACGGGATATAGCCTCGATAAGAAGAATGAAATTTGAGGAATTGGACAATTAAGATGAGACGGTCTCTCTTATTAAACCGACTACCATAATGTAAGCACCGTGAGGTATCTAAAAACGCCCCAGATCCACTGGGACCTACTAGTTTATGGTCATGATGAAGACCACCAGCCTGGAACACTCGCTCATCAGGCACACGGCCAAGAATACGCCCAATAGAACGCTGAACTTGGGAAGAAACATCTGCGGGCAAAAAAGTCAGAGGGCCTTGCTCTTCTGTTGTATCAAAAATATTAATAAACATTTTCAACTGCGTCAGATCTTCATAATCAAAGTGAAAAAGTTGGCTTGACCGTGCTGTATCATTTTCAGGAGACCAGACCAACATCGCTCCAGTCAAACGGGGAACTGCACCAAGATAGGCAGTCGCAACATCAAGAATAGGCCGGGAAATCACACGCTGAAGAAGTTCAGGATGCTCACAAAGCTCAGACCCTTCCAGAAGAATATTAAAATATTTCTTTTTAGGATTATTCTGAAAATAGTCCGCAGGAAGGTCTTTTCGTGAGTTTTCAAAGATCTTTGTACAATACTGAACGATATCCTTAATACCTGGGAAGTCGTCCTGGGAAAAAAAATGATACCCCGCCTTTTGATCAACCTGAATCCTGGAACAACTACTGGTTACAATTTCCTGCGCTAATCTTTTTCGAAGGAAATATTCGGATGGATTGCTGGCAATCCTTCCCGCACTCAAAAACGGTTGAAGCATTGTCTGGGGAATCTTTAACCGTTTATGCAAAAACTTATGCAGCCTATGGGTCGCACTTATCGGCTGTTTACGAAGTTCGGAAGTGGACTCAGAAACCATCATTACCCTTAGGGTGAAAAATGATCAATGTTAGCTACTTTTCTACTAACGGTTCTTTTAGGAAACACCAACAGATGAATTATCATTCCTGAATAACAGCATATTGTCAATTGAGTAGGATTCTTCAGAAAAGTATCCGCCGCAGTAAATAGGTAAGGCCTCAAGAATCAGCTCTTATTTAACTCCAAGAGCACACCTTTCAACATATTCAGGGACTAAATCTTGCTTCACCTCTGGCATGGAAACATGTACGGCTCTTGTAGGAATTGGTTCAATATTTGCTAGCTGGAATGTTTCAATTAAATCTTGTGGGGAAATGACAAAATCATAGGGAATATTTCCGGAATGAGCCGTCCCTTCACAGATTTTTGAATCCTCCATGAGAGCACTGAGAAAAAAATAGTCGAGACCGGCAGCCATACTCAGACGATATCCATGATCAAGAACCTGTGCAGGTAGGAGTTCAATCACCCGCGTACCCTCAGAACACCAAACTAAATTAGCTAAACCACTGCCATGAGGCAACACAACAGCCTCAGCATTTCGAAATAAGGAGACTTGTTCCTGAAAAGAAAGTTTTTCTAGTTTAACGACCGTAAAACCATAGTTCTCTAGGATAGGGAAAAGCTCAGATTCATTCAGAACTCGACGAAATAAGGCATCGGCTCGGGAAACAAAGACCCTCTCAGGAAACTGACCCTTCGCCACCTGCGCCTTCGGTAGAAATTGGTTTCGAAGAAAAGTAATCACCCATTCAGGAAACTCTCGCCCATCCATAACTTCATGACAAGGAACAATTAATCTTGAGGCGGAGAGTAATGGAACATTGTCGCAGTTAATAATATTGTTGGTTGAAATCAAGTTTAATATCTCAAGCGTTTCACGTTGAAACCGATAGCGATACTGCAAATAAATTTTTTCGGGTTTGGCCCCTAAATCTTCCAACATCTTGAGCCGGGGTAATAAATCAAACAGCCAATGAAAATACGCATCTTGATTAGAGGCCGTTATGGCCGCCACTTCCCCATGATATTTTTCAATATGTGGCCACAACCGACTTGGGTGACTGACCAGTGCACGCTTAATTTTCCTGCTATACCGATGTGATGCCCCCTCTATAAGCCGTCCTGATTCATCAAAGACATAGCCAGAACCACTCACGAACCCATTATTAATATCGAGAAGATGGCCCATAACCATAGAACTTGTGGGAGTAGAAATCCAGTCGGCATCAGCACGAATCGAACGAGGATGATCACCTGAAAATACGGCTTGGTCTTGATAGCCCACAGGGGAAAAATCTTTGTATGAAATTGTTCTGACTGGAAGGATCCCCAGGTATTTAAAAATAGTAATAGGATTCAGAAAGAAATTCGCCAACCATGCTAGGCGCTTAACTGATTTAATTGTTAAATTTCGCAAACTGCGTGTTTTCATAAAGAGGCTACAAGAGAGATCCTTATCATATAGGCTTTACATGTAAGAACATATGAAGAAATGAAAGATTGAGAAGAAGTACTATACGCATTACATTTCATTAGTAAAAATATGATGCCAAAGAATAGCGCCAATATAGGAAACAATAGGCAACACCAGAAAAACTTTCTACCGATGCATCCTTCGTCTCTAGCGCATGAGCATCTCTCGATATGGCCAATACCGACGGAGAACTTTATGAATTTTTCTTGGAATTCCTTTCTTTTTTACCCTATGCTCCCATTGATTGGAATAAAACCCCACTGGACTCCCAAAGAAAACTGTGTCTTTATTGTAATAACCAGGTTCAAGTTTCCTTAAAGACTCGCGATACATCTGGGCGGCAGTTGATCTACATAAAAAAACTTTATTATGACTAATGGCAAAGGGAACTAGGTCTGCTGTTTTCTTATAGATGAATTCATGTAACCCGTTTACAACACCAGGCCATTCTGGTTTAAAGCAATCATCAAAGATAACCACCCCATGCTCACAGAGGGTTGAAGCAGCCAGTTCCAGATCATTTATGACCAGTTCCTTCGTATGCCCTCCATCAATGCTGAACAACCTCACTTTTCCAACCTTTGAAAGAATATCCTGCGCCGCGACATTATCTGAGGTATCACGAAAAGTATGAATATCATCAATTGTCCCGGCATGGACTCTTACATTACTAAGGAACATTTCTAAAAGTTGATTTAAAGCTGGGTTGGACTTTGGATTGGGCCTGTCTTTACTCAGATGATTGAGATCAAAGATATCGATACTAAACGCCTTTTCCTTTTCATGCAGAAGTAAATAAAGGAGAATGAAGAGTCTTCCTTGCCAAACGCCAACTTCACCCACACTCCCAGAAATCTTATTGTTGGTTTGTATATCTCCTACCGCTCGCACCAATTGTGCATCGACTTGATAGAGCCAGCCTTCAACCCTCTTGTTCCCCTTGTGCAAATACCGTTGGAGTTGATCACTCGAAAATTTCCGCATGCCTTACATCCTTATTTTTATTTGATCACCATATGTGCTTTAGCTAAGAATCGAAAAAATTCTCCAGAACTTGGAATCATGTTTCCAAGTTCTGGTATATTCTTTTCCATCCTCATTGATTTTCAAAAACAGAGCAGAGTCTTTTACAGATTTTCTCAATGGACAATACCCACAGCCTAAGAGGAATGTCTACGCGTGTTCCTATGCACTACTCTTCTTCTTTCCCTAAAAAATAATATCAATAAGGTATTTGCCTATCGCCTTTAGTCACGTCGAGTTTCTTTTTATTGATTTCCCAACCTGAAAACACGCCAATATCATGAAAAAGAAAGTAAAAAAAAATCCTAAAAACCTTCAAGAATTACACCAACGCACTGATATCAGGTAAACAATCCAGTTTTTCCCACCACTATACTTGGGCTATGACCTTTACCTCAAAAGCCACGGGAGCACCTATTTCTCCGGCTTTGGTGAAGATGTTGTTCTTAAGAATATATTCCATCGTTAGAAGGAAGGGTTCTATGTAGATATTGGATGTTGGCACCCTAAATGGTTATCCAATACGTATTTGTTTCATAAGAAAGGATGGGCCGGCGTCAATATTGACATGGATATGTTCAAAATTGAAATGTCCAATCTTTCAAGGAAAAATGCCATTAATGTATGCGCGGCTATATCTGACGAAGAAAGAAACCTTTCTTACTTTTGCTCTCAAGAGCATAGCACCATGAATACGCTTGATCCAGAGTTTGCCAAGGCAGCCTCAGGTAACAAACATGGCTTGAATTATGAAGTAAAACTAAAAGTACAACGCTCAATAACATCATTTCAGCCACGAAATATGCCAAGACCGAGATTGATTTACTCTCCATCGATGTAGAGGGCCATGAATTACCAGTACTCCAATCTCTTGATTTTGAACAGTACAAACCTAAAGTGGTTGTCGTGGAATTGCATTTAGAAAAGATTGAAGAAATACTGAAAAGTGAGCTGTACCAGTTTATGCATGAAAAAAATTATTCTTTGTATTCATGGATAGAACTTTCCCTAATATTCGTAAGGAGTGGATACCACACCAACAGCGCCATCATTCCTTTTTCCCATACAACAACGTAATTTATAAGTATCACCGTTATTGGAAGAAAACCTTCCCCTTTTGGGGCTCAAGACTTGAATTCAAGTATCCGTCACTCGGCTGAGCAACGATTGAACCCACTCTATAACTGAACCTCATACCGCGTACTGCGTCCGCCACCAGTCGCCCGCAACATGTCTTTTTCAACCAGGTCCTGCAAGTCACGAGTCGCGGTAGCTTTTGAGGTATGCGTGATCGAGCAATATTTTTTGGCGTTCATGCCGCCTTCAAACCCTTTGGGCCCTTCGTCCAGCATCCGCCGTAAGACCCGCATCTGACGCTCGTTCAGTTGCGCAGCAAACCGATCAAAAAACTGTGTTTTCCTCAAGGTAAACTCGATGTGTTCTTCGGCCTGAATTTGCGCTTCAAGAATCATATGCACAAAATAGGTCATCCATGCGGAAATCTCGTTGGATTGTTGCCCCGTCTGAAGCGCCGCATAGTAACGCTTCCGGTTCGCTAACTTCGTAAAGGTTCGGGTCTCTTGACAACTGTCGTCAAAGCCCTCCAAGCGCCGTTGCCGTTTTTTGACGACCGTCGGGTCAAAAGTCCCCGCTCGATCCCGGGGGACAGCGAGCTCCACCGGACCTTGATCCGTCTCAACCGTTTTGGCACTCGTGCCATTGCGAACATTGCCATTCTGGGCCTGGTGACGGGCATGAGGGGCATACCCCAGATGATTGGTGAGTTCAACCGCTAACGCACGTTCCACCAGCCGTTTCGTTAAGCTTTTCAACAGCCCATGTTCTCCAAGAATATCCGCCGGTGAGTCCCAGTCCTTCAATAAGTCATCCAGCAGGGCATCGGTTTCGGTTTTTGTGTTGGCCTTGGTCATCATTCGAGTCAAGCCCAAAGTTAGTTGGAATGCGTCACGGCTCCCAGGTTAATATTATGCGACCTTCCGAATCGTGGTCATCTCCAAGCGCAGTTCCCGTTTCAGTGCCTCGCGTAACTGCGGCAGATGTTGATAGCCTTTCACTTTGCGCAGTCGTGGCTCGATATCTAACAGCGCAGTGGCCAACCATCGCTGCCGTTGATTTGAGTTCGTCCAGCGATCGACCTTCGCACACCGCTCTTCCACCAAGGCATTGATCGACTCCAGGCAATTCGTCGTTTTGAAGGAGAGGCCGAGGCATGCAAACATGCCCAACCGATGCACGGTCAACGTTTCCTCCAACCCTTCGGCCAAGCTCCGCGCCGCGGATTGGTTCCGAGTCTCGAGTTCCTGCTGCAGGCGACCGAGCGCGGTCTTGGCTTCCGTATACGTTGGACGCTGATACGCGCGTTGAAGCCGTCGTCGCCAGGCCACCTGTTCGCCTTTGGGTAGATGGCGCACAACATTCTCGCGCTTATGCCACTGACAGCGTTGCACTAAGGCGGTCGAGCCCCACGCTTGGCGTACGGCCGCGCGCAACCCTTTGCCGCCATCAATGATCACCAAGAGACCCTGGGAATCGTCGAGGCCCCGTTCCTCCAAGGAGCGGAGGAACGGCGTCAAAACGGTCTCGTTTTCTGTCCCCGTTTCCACAAACCCCAGCACGTGTTTCTCCCCCGTGAGGGTAATCCCCACGGCAATGCCCATCGTCATGTCGGCAAACATCTTGCCATCGAGAAAGACGGCCACTAGATCTAGCTCACGGAGATCACGCTCTTGCAACGCCTTCAGTTGCTTGGCACTCGCCTGCACAAAGGTTCTCGATACGGTCGAACTGGACAGGCCAATCGCGCCGGGGACCGCTTCGGCTGCGGCTTCATAATTCCGACACGAAATGCCATACAGCACTCGCTTGAGGAGCAAGTCATCCAACTGGCCAGTCCCTTGGTAACGATCAATCGTCTGTAATGAGATCTCCCCACCCTGTTGGTGTTGAACACGAGGGATGCGTAGGCGATGCCGTTGCCCCGCCAGCTGTACGCTCCCCGGATTGCTGCCATGACGCCGGCCAGGAAGAGCAGCGGCTTTTCGCGCATAGCGGGCCCCAGCCAAGGCACACACCTCGTTCTCCAAGATCTCGTGCAGATGCATGAGTCCCAAGGGGATCAGGTTCCGAATACATTCCAGCTTACTGTCCACATCAAAGGCTTCATAGTGGTGCGGCCCGAAGACCTGGGCCGTTCCCAACAGTTTCCTCTTCTTGCTTCTGTTCGCAGCGTTCGTAATACTGCTCATGTCGTGGCTCCTTTCATGACGCGCGGACGATGGTTGTTCTTGGTCGAACGCCATCTCAGCACAGTGAAGGGAGCCGCTTCAAATTCCAACTAGACTTAGCACACATTCCATCATTCCTCCTTATGAAATAAATCCGTCATGATAACCAGTTACACAGTTAATCTTACAGGCCCAGATCCGAGGTGGGTCAATTCTACATGGTTGAAGGTGGGTTAATTTAACATGCGTGGTGACACCCATCCAATAAAGTCGGGCTGGGCGTCAGTGGTTTTGCCCACTTTTGCCGAAACAAAAGTGGGTCGGCGTGCAGGGACGAAACCCTTCTCTTCTAACCATCAAGAGTAAACTGTAGTACAAGGCGATAAACGCACCGATAAAAAAAAGAAATACATTACGGAAACTTACACGAGAAAATAACGGCGTGACGGAGAAGCGCGTGAGAAAGCGAAAAAGGGGAAATGTAGTATTACAAGACCTGACCCCAAACCCTGTTTTAACCAATAAGGCACCAATCAGACAACGGTCTTATCTGTCTGAACCGCTGCCATCATACGTGGGGAAGCAGGGGAAAGAAAAGTTCCTTGTAGAAAGAGCTCTAGAAAGAGAGGCCTGCTAATGGGTGACTCCTTTATAAATCTTGAGCCTCCGCTTTTTGGTGCTCTCCATGCTAATGTTGGGCCGTGTTTTGAATCATTCCTTCTACAGTGCCAAGTAAGGCAAAAGCTTTTAAGTCATCGGTGGGTTGGTTCCGTCCCCATAAATACGCTTTTTGAAAATCTCCTGAGTTGGCTAGGGCAGAACTAATTACCCGCACCATTTCTTGATTAAGAACAGGTCGTTCCGTAATATCCTTCTCCTTTAAATAGGCTTGTAGAGAAGCGGCAGAAGCCCAATAAAATTCGTGTACCTCATAACTTTCATTGGCACCATGGATGTCTCCATATCGAGCTTGAAGCATCGCAATTTCTGACCGTATATTGGGAGTAGCACTTTGGGCTGTTTTTCTCGCATTCTCTATTTCTCCAGCTTTTAATTGATGTTCTACTAAAAAGACAATGGGGTCCATTGGTAAATTCTCATCTAGGATGCCAAGCTCTTTAATGGTATTTAAGCTTTCCCAGACTTTTTCACTCTTCCCTAACTTCCCTTGAATATTCGCCATGCGAAAAGTCACCGGCATTAAGAAAGCTGAAATATCCCGCCTTTTAAGGTCTTTAATAGCAGAATAAAGGGGCTGCAAAAAAACAAGAACCTCTGTCAATAAACGTTCGCCCGCCTGATCATAACCTGCATCTACGAGATGATCGGCTAATTCAATTTTCTTCCCCGCATAGTCAATTTTTGCAATATCAGTTATATCGGCAATTTGATTGCTGCGCTGTTCTAAAAAGGATTCAACCTTTTTCACTTCACCTAACCTCGCCCATGCCTTCGCTATGATTAGGCGGTAAGCATCGAGAGCCACAGGATCATTTCCCATGATCCGTATTTTTTTTTCTAAAAACCGAATGATGTTTAAGATCTCCTTTTGATCCCCCAAAGCCGCATAGGCTCGGATTAACATATTTTGCAAAACGAGTATATTCAACGATTCAGGTGATTCGGAGGGTATTCTAGATAGTAAAGTAGACAATTCTTTTAGAACGGGGCGCAGTGAAGTTTTTTGTTCTGAGGTAAAGGTATAGTCATACTTTTGAAAAAAAGCGCGTGCAACGTTTTGTATCGTTTTCTCTCCTGACGCGACTTCGCGAAACAATGAAAGAGTAGTCTTCTGGCCGCTCCAATCGTTGACCTTTCCTTGTTGCCAGGCAAGGTAGAGCAACCCTACTGACAAAGAGTTGAGTTGTCCTTCTCGAATTTCATCCTTTATACGGTTCCGTAGGTTTTGCAGTTTAGTTAGAGCTTCCTCCCGTTTATCTAACTGTGCTTCTAAGATTGCTCTCTCAGTAAGAAGTTGAATTTGGAGTGTTACAACTGATTTTTTTGCACATTCGGCTACCTCCTCGAGAATTGTATACGCATCTGGAATTGTAGAAGCTCTCCCTGGGTTTACTGAAAGTAGAACAGAAAAAAGAATGAGGGCTAAGGTTTTCATCTCAACGCTCCAATCAGAAATTATTAATTCCTCCCTGAGAGGATTGAATATATCGTTGCCGATGTGCAAAGCCTGTGGCCTGTCCTGAAGCTCCATAGGTTTGAAACGTAAAATTCGAGAGAATATTTTGCTTAAGGAAGACATTACCCTCCCAAACTCCTGGAGTATTGAATTGTCCAATCAAGGAACCGTTCTGACGAATATCTACCCTTCCACTGTGAGATCCAGCTGTTAAAAGATTGAGCCAATATGGCTCATCGTTTGAGTTAAGTGGATTGCTGGAAGGTATTGTCCTGAATTGGATAGTGAGGTTGCAACCAGCACCCGAACAAGGGATATTGTTACCCACTTTATGAAAGTAAGGACTAGGTTCACCGGTGCTTGCGGATTCCACTGTCACTTGCTGGGTCGCCACAAAATCTTTGGCTGCGTGATACTCATAAATGGCTTGAATCCGAGCGTTGATGCCATAGGCAACAGCAAATCCAGCGGCCCCATACGCAGCCCCATACAAGGCTCCTTGGCCAGGATCTCCCCCGCTGAGCGTGGAAGAGATCGCCCCACTGGCCGCTCCACCGGCTGCCGCACCCACGAGCGGGCCTGCCGCCCCACCGACCCAATCTCCCACTGCCCCACCAGCATAGGCGGCCACGCCACCAATGATCCCCGCTCGGAGCGCATCAAGGCTCGACCCCCCATCCAATCTCGTCGCGTAGGCACTAAGAGCGGCACCAGCGAGGGGGCCATAATTGCCCGCGGCATAGGTTCCACCCGCAATAAAAGCTTTCCGAACATACGGATTACTGTTTAGAACATAATCGACCCCAACCAACCCGCCCAGGGAAGCATAATGGCGATATTTCCACGCAAACCCTTCTACAGGAGAAAGAACGCTATCTATGGCTTTCGTCGCTTTATTGAACCCTTTTTGAATCGACTTGATGCCAAAATGTCCTGTGGGATCGGTGAACAGAATCGGATTATTGCGAGCGTAAGCATACCGATTCAGTGTTTGCGGAGCCGTCGCGCTCGGCACAATCGTATCGGCCGAAATAAACCGCCCCAATGCCGCATCGTAGTAACGGGCTTCGTAGAAGTAGAGGCCGGTGGAGGAGTCGTGCGCCTACTTGACAGAACCTACTAATGGGCGCCCCTTTACTTGCCTATTCTCAACAAATCCTAATCACACCAGAATAATATGAACCGCATGCCCTGAAGCCTTCGCCAAATGTGCATCCCAGGTCATCATGGAAACCTCTATGCAACATACATCGCATCATCCATGGTGCACGAAATTGTGTGGATCTACTAAGAGAGTAGGTCATAAAAGGTTCCTGATACCTAACACAAATGGCCCCAAATACCAAATATTGTAATTATTCAGTAGCCGTTATGTTGGTCAAACGTTGTAGTGCTTCACCTGCAGCATGGCGAACAAATCTATCACCTGATTGAATCTTCTTCTGCAAAAGTTCATTAACAATGAAATCACGTTGCCCCTCAAAGGAATAATTTGGGGGTCCAAACATATGCATGAAATCGATTAGAGTAATAATAGATTTCTGGACATGAGGATTGGGATCTTGTAGCAACGTTATTATGTTGTCTACATATAATCGAAAATGTTCTTGAATCCCAACACTATTTAATCGCACTTTCAGTAACTCGCTCGTCGCGTACCGTACACGCGGATCTTGGTCTTCAAAGCCTTCATTAATCGCTACAAACACAGCAGGATCTTCAACCCAAGTCAGCTCTAGCAAAGCCGAAATACGGTCGAGCCAATGACTTTTTTTTAACTTATTTAAGAGCTGCAGAACTAGGGCTTTGTCTTTCATCCGCACTGGCGCGGCTTGGACCGTCTTGTTTTCAGACCGCCATGAACGCTCCTGTCGTAATTCAACAATCGACTTGCCACTCAGTTTTTGTAGTGCCCTTTCCACTCCAGCTACCTTTTTTTGGCCAAATTCTAGCAACTCCATCAATGGACTTATGGCAATTGTGGCATTGAGTCTATTTAACGCATATACGGCTTCTGATGCCACCTCGCCGTGTGGATCGCGAATCCGTTCAATAAGATCCCATAGTATTTGAGATTCATCTTGAGATCCTGAGCGTAGTAGATTCAGAATAGCGAGTAACCGAATATACGGATCTTCATCCTTTAAGGCTTGTCTTGCTATAGCAAGTTGTCTCAGGCTACTTGACCGTCGAACAACCCAAGTACGATCTTGATAGGCATCTGCTAGAGCCTTGCTCGCTTCCACATTTTTTTGCCCTAGAATTGTCACCCCCTTAAATGCAGTTGCTCGAATTAAGGGATTTCGTGATTTTGTAAGATTTAACAACTCAGCAAGAACTCTTTGATGGTTCTGACTGCGTTGCGGAGACAATTCGGTCAAAAGAGTTAACGTGGTCATAGCCTGAGATTGGACCCAGAAATCTTCATCGTGGAGTTTTCGAAATAACGCTTCTGTGACGGTGGGAAGCTCAGCTAGTTCTGATGCACGTTTAGCGAGTGCCCAAATAGCGGTAAAACGCACAAAAGGCTCATCATCATCTAGGGCATGAACGAATACACGCAGCCCCTGTGAATCACTCTGTTTGACTAATTGTAAGATGGCTGCATGTTTTTGTAAGGACTCCAAGGTATCGAATTTCTGCAGTTCCCGGGGGCCCGTCTCAAGGTCGGAATGCGCAACCATAGCAAGGGCAGTGAGTGCTCCTATACTAATCATGCCTATGATGAAGCTCATGCCCGTTACCCATAGCAGAACATATTGATAGAAACGAGTCACCATGTCTTCAAACATCCTCCACATTCTAAGGATACGTGCGCTGATCACGAGGAGTCCAACCAGAGAAATCTCCTGTCCAACCATTCCCACTTAGTCGAAAGTAGCCACCAGTGGACGGATATTGTCCATAGGGAATTCTCGGAACCGTTTGTCTTGCCCCAAGTCTAAAAAGGGTACTAGCGATTGGAGAAAGGTTTTGGTCTGGAGCAAAATGTGGATTCCTGTGGTAGCCCGGTTGGTTGTAATGTCCCGCATCGAGTATAAATTCTATGATTGAAGTTCCTTTATTTTCGAAGGTCACTCGTGGTCCCACTGAACTACGATGACTTGTAGCTGCTGAAAGAGAAGGACATGTACCAGATGTACATTTAAAGGTGCTGAGATTTTCACCCCCCTCAGCTAGATTCATCCTCAAATCCTGGGTCATCATCGCATCTTTGGCCGCGTAATATTCATACACCGCTGCGGCCCCAGAGGATATGGCTGCTGCAACAGCATATCCTGCAGCTCCATACAAGGCTCCTTGGCCAGGATCTCCCCCGCTGAGCGTGGAAGAGATCGCCCCACTGGCCGCTCCACCGGCTGCCGCGCCAACAAACCCACCAACAGCGCCGTTCCCAAGCTGACCGCCGACGGCGCCCCCGACTTGTCCGCCGACATAGGAAGACACCCCACCAATGACCCCCGCCCTCAGGGCATCTAGGCTTGACCCGCCGTCCAGTTTTGTGGCGTACGCCCCCAAAGCAGCGCTTGCACCGACACTTGCAAGGGGTCCTCCATACGAACCTGCGGCAATAGTTCCACCCGCTATGAAAGCCATTCGAACATAAGGGTTACTCCTCATCACAAAGTCCACACCGAGCGTCCCACCACCCGAGGCAAAATGGCGATATTTCCACGCCACCCCTTCTACGGGAGAAAGGACTTTGTCTGCCGCCTTCGTTGCTTTATTGAAAGCCTTGCTTATCGAGAAGTGCCCTGACGGGTCCGTAAAGATAATGGGATTGTTATTAGCATAACTATAGAACCCTCTGCAAAAGTATTGAAATAAGTTAGAATAGCCCTCATCATGCAAACCACTATGAGGGACACAATGAAAACGAAGCAATTACGGATTGAGCGCTTTCTGAACGAGATGGATCAAGTCGTGCCGTGGCAACAATTGGAGAACGTCATTCAACCGCATTATAAGAGCACCGGCGGGCGTCGGCCCCATGAGCTGCGGGTGATGCTGCGCATTCATTTTCTCCAACTGTGGCATAACTTGAGTGATCCCCTGATGGAAGAAGCCCTCTATGACCGCCTGAGTTTCCAGACCTTTCTGGGGTTTGACTGTTTCGGAGGCGTGATTCCTGATGAGAGCAGCATCTGCCGGTTTCGGCATCTCTTGGAAGAACATGGGCTGTCCCAACAGATTCTGACTGCCGTGAATGCGCACTTAGATTCGCATGGGCTGGTGCTCAAAGCGGGCACGATTGTGGACGCCACCTTGTTAGCCGCCCCCGTGAGCAAGAACAATAGTCGCAAGGAACGGGATCCCGAGATGAGTTCGACTCGCAAGAACAACAAGTGGCACTTCGGAGCCAAAGGGCATATCGGGGTCCAAGCGCAAGGACAGCCCATTATTCATTCGACGGAATTTACCACGGCCAAAGGGCATGACCGTCAGCTGTTGGAGGAGTTACAACACGGCGACGAACAGGCGCTATTTGGCGACAGCGCGTATACCAAGCAAGCGGACAAACGCCAAGCGCGCCAGGGTGGTTTTTATTACGGGCTTTCGGACCGCGGCGCCCGGAACCATCCCTTGTCCTCATCGCAAAAGAAACGCAATCGCCGACATTCAGGCATCCGGGCTAAGGTGGAACATCCCTTCCGGGTCATCAAGCATCTGTGGGGACACCGGAAGCTCCGGTATAAAGGCTTGGCCAAGAACGCGTCGCCGTTCACGACGTTATGTGCGCTGTCCAATATATTTTTCTGTCGGCGAGCCCTGCTCGCGGCAGCCTAACGAAGGTAAGCCCCCGATGAGGGGCCCCGATAAGACCCGAATAGGGTAGCCAGGACGAAGCAAAAGGGAACGCCAGACCAGAAGCACACCGCAAAAAAACGAGCCGAGCCCCAACGAGCCTCAATGCCGCTGCCTTTTGCAGAGGGTTCTATAGATATTAAGAGCCTCTCCATATACACCTGCCAACCCTTGATGATTTCGCGCATTGCCCGAAAGATTATACCAATATGGGCCATTGAGGAAATCATGGGGCCCACCATAAGCTTCAACAAAACTATCTGCGATGGGAAACGTGCATAAATAAAACTAGCAATAGACCCCTGTTTTCCTTGAATACCACCGAGATTAAGAGTAGTGGGAGCTTGAGATGCACAATTTACATTTACAATACAACGTTCGCCCGCTGTCTTATAACCGTCTCCATTAAATCCCGCGCTTATTCCGCTGCTATTTTGAGGATTTATGTTGGATTGAGCAATGGTAATTCTTCGCATTTCTAATGCGTTCAAGTATAGGATTTGCGTACCCGCAGAAATGGCAAATCCCCTGACAAAGCTCCCGCCTTGTAGCTCGGCAGATGTCCCTCCAATGGCCCCATGTGCAATCACTCTGGCGGCGGGGGTTTCGAAATAATTGTCAGCTGCTTGAAACGCATACGAGGTTGCGCCAGCAATCACGCCGGCCCTCAAAGCGTCAAGGCTAGACCCCCCATCCAATCTGGTCGTATAGGCAGTCGAGAGACCAGCTGCTGCCCACCCGTAACCAAAATGGTCAGCAGCGATGGTTCCACCAATATTCCAGGCCAATCGAACCTACAATAAACCTTCAAGTTAAGAACAGAAAAAACATATCATTGAGACTAATGTCTCTCATATTAGTGAGATTTTGATGCTACTTGGAAGCAGATTCGCGAATTCTGGTATATTCTTTTCTTCTTCGTGTTAGAAAAAAGAACTCCAGAATTTCCCTCTTGATTTTTTCCAATGTATCATTCCCACATCACAAGAATAAGGATTGCGCCTTTATGAGATATAAAAATCTTTCATGCGGTCATGCTCACTTCTCTTAAACTACTTACTTCAACAGAAGATTAACAAATATGATAAAAAAAAGATTTACAAAAACATTAAAGACTTACTCCACTAAACTGGTTTCAAATAAACAATCCTGGTTTTTTCGCAAACTTTATTTGGCATATGATCTTTTTTTTAAAAGATATGGCAAAACATACTTCTCTGGATTTGGGGAAGATTTTGTGCTGAATAATCTCTTTCATAGAAAGAAAGACGGGTTTTATGTTGATATCGGCTGTTGGCATCCCAAATGGTTATCCAACACCTATTTGCTTCACAAGAGAGGATGGGAGGGTATCAATATTGACATGGATGATTTCAAAATCCAAATGTTTAATATGGCAAGGAAAAATGCAGTAAATATATGCACAGCTGTATCTGATGAAGAAAAAGAATTTTCATATTATTATTCAAAAGACCATAGTGCAATGAACACCCTGGACGCAGAATTTGCCTGCGCGGCAATGATGTCCAAAAAGAGCTTAAATTATGAAATAAAGAAAACGAAGAGTTTAACACTCGATAAGATCATTTCAGAAACAAAGTATGCACAAACCGAAATTGACCTACTCTCAATCGATGTAGAGGGACATGAATTGCCAGTACTTAGATCGCTTGATTTCGAAACGTATAAACCCAAAGTGATAGTTGTTGAATTACATGTTGAACAAATTGAAGACATTCTTAAAAACGAACTCTACCAATTCATGATTGCAAGAAACTACTCACTTTATTCATGGATGGAACTTTCCTTGATCTTCATAAGAGAGGGGTATCGAACAAACAATGCCATCGTTCGTTGTTCTCATGCAATAACCTAAACGAGCATTAATGTCCTCAATTCCTAATCGCGTCAGCAAGCTCAGCATAACACCCGACAACTCAAAGCTGTAAAGCTCACATCTGGTTCCTATTTTTTTGTCTTCTTTAATGCACGCCATCCCTTCATTTCCTATCACAAGTTTTTTATGACATTTAACTCATTAGCTTTCGCCGTCTTCCTCTGCATTGTCTTTTTGGTCTATTGGCGCTTACCAGGTAACGCTCTAAGCATACGTAATGGATTCCTTCTGGTATCTAGTTACATTTTTTATGGATGGTGGGATTGGCATTTCCTTGGACTCATCCTCATCAATTCCACTGTGGATTTTTTCATTGGGAGGTCGTTACATCAAACGCAATCGAAGAGAGCAAGGAACATCTTTCTTGGAATCAGCCTGATAACAAACTTAGGGATTCTCGGATTTTTCAAATATTATGATTTCTTTATCGAATCTACTATAGAAGTACTTCAAGCCATCGGCTTGCAAGCCAACTTCCATACCCTCGCCATCATTTTGCCAGTGGGCATTTCGTTTTATACGTTTCAAACGCTCAGCTATACTATTGATATTTACCGAGGGAAAATCGCTCCTACACACAATATCATTGCATACTTTGCGTTTGTCAGTTTCTTTCCTCAACTCGTAGCCGGGCCGATTGAACGCGCCGGACACTTACTCCCACAATTCTTGCAGAAAAGAGCTTTTAACTTACCGCTCGCCAAGGACGGGTTACGACAAATCCTTTGGGGACTCTTTAAAAAAACCGTCATCGCCGATAATTTGGCACCCTACGTCGATAAAATTTTCTCGAATTATGAAGCCTACTCCGGACCTATGCTCATTCTGGGGACTCTGTATTTTGCTGTTCAAATATACTGCGATTTCAGCGGTTATTCGGATATGGCGATAGGCACGGCCCGCCTTTTTGGATTTGACCTCAAACGCAATTTTGCCTACCCCTATTTTTCAAGAGACATCGGAGAATTTTGGAGACGATGGCATATTTCTCTCTCCACCTGGTTCCGAGATTATGTGTATATTCCTCTTGGTGGGAACCGTACCAAAACAATCATGCATCATTTCTCAAATATTTTGCTCACCTTTACCATTTCTGGTTTTTGGCATGGCGCAAACTGGACCTATATTCTGTGGGGTTTTTTGAACGGCCTATTCTACCTCCCACCCTCTATACGAGGACCACATACACATGAGACAGAAGTGGTTGCAATGGGGCGTGTATTTCCTACTCCATTTGAGTTCTTTCAAATCTGTAGAACGTTTATCCTTATCGCATTTGCCTGGATTTTTTTTCGCGCAACATCCTTGTCCCATGCCGTTGGCTACATTAGCCATATAGGAACAGGGAGTTGGCTAGCCCCATTACGCCATACAAAAGGTCTATGGTATGTCCTGTTAATTATTGTGATTGACTGGATTCAGCGAGAAAAACTTCATCCCTTAGAAATTTCCAAATTACCTCAATACACACGGTGGAGCATATACTATCTCATTACTCTTCTCATCCTTTTTATTGGAAAAACTGGTCATGTCCCGTTCATTTATTTCCAATTTTGAAGCCAATAATTCAGACTGGGAAAGCATTCAGCCTTTTTTGGCAAGAATCTTCGTCTTTTTGATTCCGTTTATTCTTATCGCCTCTGCAATGGAATTGGCCTTGTGGAAAACTGGAGATCTTTGGACTCCCCAATACGCGCTCAACCAACAGCAACAATCATCACAGGAATCAATATACGGTCCCGGGGTGTTTTCGGACCAATTCAATATTTATAAGCTATCTGGCATACGATATCGTCAACCTTCAATTTTATCGATTGGAAGTTCGCGGGTCATGCAGATAGGAGACCTCATGTTTCACCCCTTGGAAAAGCAATTTTACAATGGAGGAGGCTTACTCAGAAATGCGTTTGACCTTCAGACCTTCGCCAAGATGCTTGCACACGAAGAACTCCCTCTACCAAAGGTAATCATCGTTGGCATCGACCCCTGGTGGCTCCGTACTAACTACGGTAAGACTACATGGCTTTATGATCCAGATGAACACTACAGCTTTGCCGGACACATAGAGGCCTTCAGACACATTCTAAAAACCGGTTCTCTTCAAAATGTGCTTTCGGCAACATTGACCTCAAAAAGCTCCGGTTTTGAATATGATGCGATAGGGACTTCTGCTCGAATAGATGGAGCCGGATTTCGAAAGGACGGGAGTAGCCTGTATCCCCCAAAAATGTTACTAGAATTTGTAGAAACACCGGTTTATGTCGACCGAGAATCTCCTCCAATCATCGACCGGATACGGACGACAAAAAGAGAGTTTGCCCTCCCAGCCATTATTGATGAAAACCTGGTCAACTTTATCATTGAGGCCTTAGTCTTGATTCAAGAGAAAGGCGTGGAGGTGATAGCCTTCATGCCTCCCTTTTCGACTGAAGCATTTGAGGCACTTGAAACTAGTCCACCTTTAAATCAGTGGTGGAATTTTTATATAGATGAATTCCCCACAATGATCAAGAATCATGATATCCAAGTTGCTCAAGTCTCTCACCCTCGTCAGTACGGTTTAGATGACACCTATATGTTCGACGGATGGCATCCCAGTGAAGTTTTCATGGCTCATCTTATTAAAAGCATAATTGTTAATAGCTCACAAAAAAGCTATTTTAAAAATATTGACCTTCAGAATCTTAGGTCGATTATTGACCAGGCTACCATTCCATTAGCTTTCAAACTACCTGGCAAACCTCTTGAGACTTTTCAGAATTAGAACCACAGGACTCTATGAAAGCTTCAAGACAAACCTTTGCCAATGGCAATATGGTGAACACGTAATCTCATGAAAACTCTTTGGTCTTATTTCAAGCTTGGTACAATTAATGTTGTCGTCCTCTTTGCTCTTTTATTATCCCTAAATTTCATAGCGTCAATCTACCTTGATGGAAGGCATCTGTATAAACAGGTTTTTGTGCCCATTTCGGAAAAAGCATCTACCCCAAGCCTTAAGGATCAAGAGTTAGCTCATCTCGTCTATCGTGAAAAAAAACAATTACACACACAATATGTTCCCTATATGGCTTGGGCACGAAAACTATTTTCAGGTAAAACAACGACCATTAATCAGGAGGGTGAAAGGACCCATCCTTTAACAACAGAGAGTCCCTTACAACACATTCATTTTTTTGGAGGATCCACGATGTGGGGAAGTGGGGTTGATAATCAGAATACCATCCCGGCCCATTTCAACGCTCTCTATCCTGAATTTCAAGCCTATAATCATGGGCAGGCAGGATTTGTGAGTCGGCAGGGATTAGCTCGATTGACCAATTTAGTGAATCAGAACCAACCAATGAATATGATTATTTTCTATGACGGCTGCAATGACTCCCTTTCGTTATGTCGATCTGATGTTTCTATCAACGGCCATCGAGAACAGGCAAAGATGGCCAAAAAGTTAGAACATCGTTGGCAGATTCCTGATAATTTATTTGGGTCCATTGGAATGGTTATCCAGAAAATCGCCAAAAAAGGAGAACGCCCACCGTCGCAATGTGCTGGCAATCCCGAGTATGCGCAAATGGTCGCTTCAACCCTGGTAAACAATTGGAAAATTGCTAAAACGGTGGCTGCTTTGGGCGGAGCAGACTTTCATGCCATTTTGCAACCAGTAGCTCCGATTGGGCACCCCAACATCGAATACTTATCAAAAAGAGGGTCTCAGACAGACTTTCATTTGGTTTATCCCCTGGTGCTAGAAATCAAAGAACAGGAGCAACTAGATTGGATTCATGATTTTACAGATGCATTTGATGTAAATGAGTACATCTATATTGACAGTTGCCATGTTAATGGACGAGGCAATCAAATTATTGCTCAAAAAATCAGTAGCTTCTTAGACTCCCTACCCCAAAAATAATTTTTCCTTCTTCATGGTTATTCAGAAAATAAACCAGCTACTTCCTTCAGCTTACTTTTCGTCTTGAAGCAAAGCCCATCCATATAATGGCCACTCTCACAATTCTCAGGCACGGAAAAAGTCTCTGGAATAAAGAGAAACGTTTTACCGGCTGGACAGATGTTGCATTAAGCGATTCTGGGATTGCCGAAGCAAAGCATGCGGGACAATTGTTCAAGACTTATGGAATTACCTTTGACCTTTGCTTCACGTCTTACCTAAAACGTGCCATAGACACGTTGGAAATTGTGCTTGAGACCATGAACCTATTACAAACCCCAATACACAAAGATTGGCGTTTGAATGAGCGGCACTACGGCGCGCTCCAGGGGTTAACGTGGTGGGAAGCTAGGAAAATATATGGCGCCAAACAAGTCTTGGCATGGCAACGAGAATTTGACCATCCACCGCCTCCGCTCCAGGTCACGGATAGCCGCTTCCCTGGGAACGACCCACTATACGCTCATCTCCCTTTAACAGACCTCCCAAGAAGTGAAAGCCTAAAAGATACGCTTGCACGATTTCTTCCCTTCTGGCAGGATGTCGTTATACCAGAATTAACAGGTGAGAAACACATTCTGATTGTGGCACACCATAATAGTCTACGAGGATTAGTAAAATATCTGGATGACATCAGTAATGCTGACATTGCGAATATTCGAATCCGCACTGCCGACCCCATACTCTATCAATTGGACAAAGATATTATTCCCATCAGCAAAGAAAATCTTCGCCCTCGCTCCGCATTGAGTCAATTAACTCAAAGAGTTTTCAACTATTGTCTTCAACGTTTTGCCCGCTAGGAAAAAGTCATGTCCTTTTTAGACTTTTCACGCCTTTCAGCTATTGTTCCAAATCAATTTCAACAAGCACACCCCTACCCTTGGATTAACCCTGAAGGATTACTGACAGAAGAAGGCCATCAAGAACTCCTTGCAACCCTTCCAGACGTCTCCTTGTTTCAACGTCGATTTGGAGTGACACGCGCCCATGGCCAACAGAGTCATGATCGTTATACCTTGGAATATGAGGAAGATCTTCCCCTAGCACCAGCATGGGAAGCCTTTATCGCTGAATTGTATGGCAAGCAATATCAGACGTGGTTGAAACGTTTATTCAATGTTCATTCCTTAGAATTGACCTTTCATTGGCATTACACCCCTCATGGGTGTTCCGTCTCACCCCATTGCGATGCGAAACATAAACTCGGCTCCCATATTTTCTATCTCAATACTGAAGAGGACTGGGAGGAAAGTTGGGGTGGAGAAACGGTGATCCTCGATGATGATGGAAAGTATGACCGTAAGTCAGCGCCTAAATTTGAAGATTTTGAAAAGGCAACAGTTTCAAGAGCCATCGGAAACTATAGTTTGTTATTTGCCAGAAGAGGAAATTCCTGGCATGGAGTGAGAGAAATTCACTGCCCTCCCGATAAAATGCGAAAAGTGTTTATCGTGGTGGTTAATCGTTTCACCTTGCTCGATCGAGTCCAACGCTTGCTTGGAAAATCTGCCAAAGGTTATTAGCGCTCATGAATATCATTGACCTAAAAAATAAAAATGTATTTGCAAATAAGTCACTTCCTTACACATACCTAGATTATCTTTTTCACATTCTCAGACGGTGAGTTCTTCAAACAGGAGTCAAAATGATAAGTCTGGTAGCAGGAGATAGATAGCAAGAATCGCTCTTTATCTTTATGACAAAGAGAATTCATTTACTACTTCGGGGAGCGAAATCTTTCAAAATGATTTGAGTCAATCACTTTCCAATCGTGCTCTAGAAAAGCTCGTTTCATCCATTTGGCAAGGAAACACAACTCCACAAAGCTGAAATACTTCTGAAAATCCGGCGCCCCATGATGGGTAAGTTCCAAAAAGAATAAATCGCGATATGGGCCTAGCCATCGAACACAGGCTTTCGCCACACCAATCCCCATAAGTTGCTTCCCGGCCAATCCATCAACATCAACAACGCAAATCTGCTTATTGTCTTCTCGCAAGATAAAGTTTTTCAGAACAGGATCCGTATATTCATAACCAACCCAGACCTTTTCGGGCATCAAATGCTGCGCAGCCATTTGAAGATCCCGATAACAATCTTGAGAAAGAACATTTACTTGATGTAGAAAGCAAAGATCTTGAAGGACTCTGGCCGGGAAGGGTGATTGTTGTATTTCCAATAATACGGGATGTTTTCCATACACTGTGGCATAGAATTCTGCGATTTTTTTGACAAATGATTCATCTATGGTGCTGACAGGAACACCCTCAACATAATCAAGCCAAATCTCATGCTCATACCGCCCCACTAAGGGTGGGAAGTGGCCACTGCCATTGAAAGCCTCTAAATACTGCTCAATTTCAGTCGCTAAAAAAGAATCACACAAAAGTAGGCGCTTAAATCGGTGCCCATTTACTTCAATAAAATGAATACCCTTCGCTTTTTGCAGCCGAGTACCAAACAACCGAGAAAGAAAATATTTTACCCGTTTTAAAAAAAATGGTGAGGTTTGTCGTATTGATTGCGTTGGATTCATCAGTACCTAGCTTTCAATATTTCGAATTCTCAAGAATCTAGCTCTGGCAACTTCCCTAGGAATCATATAGGATTTGCTCGCTGCACAAGAGGACTGATACAGGTGACATAGGGTAGTCAAGCTAAGGAGTGCGCCTATATGTGAATTCTAGCAAATGCGAGATAGCTGGCAAAACAGATGCCCGGAGCAAATAGTCATTGCCAGGCTTTATATACTCATTTCGATTGAACACGACTGCCCAAACAATAAGATAAGAGATCTACTAATCCATTCACTCTTTATTCCCACAATTTCATGATGGTCAATTCTCAGAACCCTAAAGTCACGGTATTCATTCCGGTCTATAACCGGGAACACTACGTGGGAGACGCCATTGAAAGTATTTTGGCGCAAACCTTTTCGGATTTTGAAATCCTTCTGGTTGATGATGGATCAACCGACTCCAGTGTTGATAAAATTCGCGCCTTTTCTGACCCGCGCATTCGCTTAGTCTGCAATAAACATAACCTTGGTATCCCCAAAACCAGAAATCGAGGTGTAGAACTGGCTCGAGGACAATACATGGCCATGCTGGACAGCGATGACCGTGCCTATCCCGAACGTTTGGAAAAACAGGTCGCCTTTCTAGACAATCATCCCGAGTATGCCCAGGTGGGAAGTTGGTGTCGCATGATGAATCAAAATGGACTGCCCCTCAAAAAAGTCAAACGTCAGCCTGTGTTACCAGATGACATTCACGCGCAATTCCTCTTTCGCTGTGCCATGAGTAATCGCTCAATTATGGCCAGGACAGCCATTTTGCAAGAATATAGATATCGCAATGACTTCCCACGCTGCCAAGACTATGAACTTCATGTTCGACTTGCCAAAAAATATAAGTTAGGCAACATTCCAGAATGTTTGGTCTATGGCAGAATTCATGAGCAGCAAATTACGGGACAAACCCCAGACCTAGGTGATGCAAAAAAACAAGAAATTATCAGCAAGCAATTACAAGAGCTAGGCGTCACATTTTCACCAGACGATTTCCAACCTCATTTGACACTGTCTCGAATGCGAAAATCCGAATTTATTCCTGACGCAGCGTATCTCCAATGGGCCAAATCATGGTTATTGCAGCTACAACAAGCAAATACTCGAACCCACCGCTACGCAGAGCCTGCTTTTTCATACGCACTCGGTGAAAAATGGCTCCAAGCCTGTTGGACAGCTCGTAAAAATATTGGGTGGGCGACGTGGAAACATTTCTTCAGTTCTTCGTTATGCAAACATGCAGTTTCGACCCTCCAGCGACAACTATTACAGAAAAAGCTCTAATGTACCAGAAGAACCATTCTTGGGATTTTTCATCTTCCGGTACAATGTACCCTCAAGAGAGTTAAACGCTTATATATGAAGGACGATTCAAGCAAACACTCCCCTTCCCTTGCAAAAAAGCATCTCGCTATTTTCATTCCCTCCTTGGCTGGAGGGGGAGTCGCACGAGTCATGCTTCACCTGGCGACAGCATTCGCAACCTCTGGCCATCAGGTCGACCTTCTTCTGTGCCAAACGAAGGGAGCATTTCTCGACACCGTCCCTCCAATGATCAATATCATTACACTCAAACACACTCCAGGCTGGGCAAGCCGACTTCAAATCTTAATTGCAAATCCCTCTTTGATCCTCACGCTTCTTCTCCCAATTCTCTTAGCCAAGAAACCTCCAAAAACGATTCGATATCTTTCGAATTTGACTTCCTATCTTGCAAGGGAACAACCAGACGCACTGCTTTCAGCGAAAACGCATGCGAATCTTGTGGCCGTATTGGCTGCCAAAACGACAGGGGGACGAACGAGAATTGTAGTAAGTGAACGATCTACGATATCAACAGTGATACAACAATCACAGAAATGGCGATGGCGGTTTGTGCGCCCCCTCTTACAAAAAGTTTACCCACAAGCTGATCGCATAATTGCCGTCTCTCAAGGCGTTGCTGACGATATTTCCTCCTATATAGGTCTCACAAGGGAACGGATAACCACCATTTATAATCCTATGCGTACCGAGCATATTCACGCTCAATCAATCCTCCCCGTCTCTCATCCTTGGTTTAATGAGGTTCGTGGCAAAATACCCATCATCTTAGCCGTAGGGCGATTAGTTCCGGCAAAGGACTTCCCGACACTTTTAAAGGCTTTCGCCAAAGTTCGTTCCCAACGACCGGCCAGGCTGATGATCCTAGGGGAAGGCCGCGAACGACCGGCCCTTGTACAGATGGCGTCGGAGTTAAGTTTTGCCACGGACTTCTCCCTTCCAGGCTTTGCGGACAACCCTTATGCCTTTATGGCTAAGGCATCAGTATTTGTTTTATCATCCCGATTGGAAGGCCTACCCAACGCCCTTATTGAAGCTCTCGCATGTGGCTGTCCAGTTGTAAGCACAAACTGCCGTAGTGGACCACAAGAAATTTTGGAGAATGGAGCCTTTGGTCCCTTAGTCCCTGTTGGAGATGACCAAGCCTTAGCTGAAGCTATCCTTCAGACATTAGAACATCCTCCACCTGTCGATAGGCTTCAAGCTCGTGCCGCGGAATTTGATATTCAGACAATTGCACAACAGTACCTCCAAGCTTTCCTACGATTATGATTTTTTACACCCTTGATTGTTGAAAGGAATCCCTCCCTGTGTGTGGAATCTGCGGATTCTTTAACCCTCATCGCCTCTCCTCCAAAGAACAGTTACACCAAGTTTCCCAACAGATGACTCATGCCATTGAACATCGTGGACCTGATGACATGGGAATCTGGACTGATGCCAGTAGAGGACTAGCCCTAGGACACAGACGTCTTTCGATCCAGGACCTTTCGAGGGAAGGACATCAGCCCATGACATCTGCCTGTCATCGGTTTGTCCTGACGTATAACGGCGAAGTCTATAACTTCAAGGAATTGCGCAACCAGCTTGAAGACCAAGAATTTCCATTCCGAGGCCATTCTGATACTGAAGTACTACTGGGCGCCATAACACAATGGGGATTAGAGAAAACCCTTGAAAATATTGTAGGAATGTTTGCCTTAGCTCTATGGGACAAGGAACAGGAATCTCTTACCTTAGTTCGAGATCCAGTTGGGAAGAAACCATTGTACTATGGTTGGTGTCAGAACACATTTCTCTTTGGGTCTGAGTTGAAAGCCCTAAAACGCCATCCTGACTTTACTCAATCTATTGACCCGGATGTCCTTGGACTTTTTATCAAATACTCCTGGGTTCCGTCCCCTTATTGCATCTTTGAAGGCATCCGCAAATTGCCGCCTGGCCATTTAATCACCATTCATGCCAATAGTACATTAGAGAACACCATCCCTTATCAATATTGGTCCGCACAAAGGATAGCAGAAAAAGGCACTTCCCAGCCCTTCACTGGTTCATTTGAAGAGGCCACGGATCAGTTAGACAAAATATTACGCAATACCGTGAAGTGCCGGATGATCGCCGACGTCAGCCTCGGAGCTTTATTGTCAGGAGGGCTCGACTCCACGATGGTCGTATCAATGATGCAAGCCCTGAGCAATCGCCCGATAAAAACCTTTTCGATAGGATTTTGGGAATCGCAATATAATGAGGCCCAACATGCCAAAGATATCGCTCAGCACCTTGAAACAGACCACACAGAACTCTACATTTCACCACAAGACGCCCAAGCCGTTATTCAAGAACTCCCTAAAATTTATGACGAACCATTTGCTGATTCCTCCCAAATCCCAACGGTGCTTCTTGCGAAACTGGCTCGACAGAACGTTCAGGTCGCACTGAGTGGAGATGGAGGCGATGAACTTTTTGCCGGGTATTCGAAATATCCAGAATGCCTCAAACGTTGGGAAACTTGGGGGAATCGCCCACTCTGGGCACGACAACGAATAGCCAGAACCATGGCCTCAATCGGACAAATTAGCTGGGATATATTAAATGCCTCAAGAAATTTACAAACTGGGGATGTTCCCAATTGGCAAAAATTTTTCGGAAAGATCCAAAAAAAGTCACGATGGCTCGCAGCATCCAGCGCGGTCGACCTGATGGCACGAAGACATGCACGATGCCAGCAACTCCAAGAATTTGTTCCCCAAACGCATGATCTGAACTCTCTACTGACAAACTCCCAGAATTGGGCAACGGGAACTAATCCTGTTCAAGGGATGATGCATGTCGATTTTGTAACATTTCTAACTGATGACATTTTAGTGAAAGTTGATCGAGCGAGCATGGCAGTCAGTCTCGAAGTTCGTTGTCCGCTTTTAGATACCCGGCTGGTCGAGTTTGCCTGGAGTCTTCCTCTTTCTATGCGATTGCAAAAAAATAGAGGGAAACTCATTCTCCGAAATGTGCTTGAACGATATATTCCCCCAGCACTGACCGAACGTCCTAAAAAGGGGTTTGCTGTGCCTGTCTCCGAATGGATTAAAAATCCCCTACGCGATTGGGCGGAACATCTTTTCGAGGAGACGCGCATACGACAGCAAGGGCTCCTTGACCCAAAAGCTATCCGTCGTGCTTGGCAGCAACATCTTTCAGGATGGCAAGATCATGACACCCTCTTATGGAGTCTCCTCATGTTTCAAGCATGGCATGAAGAATATTTTTCGTGACCACCTCACAAGTTTTAGCCAGAGAACATTTCCACATCATAAGTACACCTTATGTCCCTTTCCCTTACCCCGAAGTTCTCTTCCCCTAGATTTATTTCTATAAATACGATATTCTCCGTAGTAATCCCTACCCAATCTAGCTAAAATCATTCAACCGTTTTTTCTAACTTCCACTTGTACCCTAATTACGATGCCGTGTGAGTAGAAATGTCGTCTTCGTATCCATTGAATCATATTTTGTTAAAGGAAAGACCTTAAAGGAGACGATGTGAGAATACTGATAACAGGCGGTGCAGGATTTTTGGGAAGTCATTTGTGTGAGACACTCCTCAAGAACGGCCACCAGGTTATAGGACTAGATAATTTCATCACTGGAAAACCTGAAAACATTAGTCATCTCTTAGGCAATCAGAATTTTTCCTTTCTAGAATATAATGTCTGTGATTTTCTTCATGTTGAAGGTCCTCTTGATGCGGTGATGCATTTTGCTTCTCCGGCAAGCCCACAGGATTATTTAGAATTCCCGATTGCTACTCTGAAAGTTGGCTCTCATGGGACACACAAAGCCTTGGGGTTGGCTAAAGCCAAACAAGCGCGCTTCCTTTTAGCAAGCACCTCAGAGGTCTACGGCGATCCTCTCGTCAATCCTCAGCCAGAAACTTATTGGGGCAATGTGAATCCCATTAGCCCACGTGGAGTTTACGACGAAGCCAAACGGTTTGCAGAAGCGATCACAATGGCCTATCATCGCGTCCATGGCCTTGATACACGAATTGTTCGAATTTTTAATACCTACGGGCCGCGCATGAGGCCCCATGATGGTCGGGTAGTATCAAATTTTATCGTTCAGGCATTACAGAATAAACCTCTCACCGTCTATGGTGATGGCTCACAAACTCGAAGTTTCTGTTATGTCGACGATCTGATTACAGGCATTATCAAGCTTCTTTTAGCACCAGCACATGATCAGCGAACAGATAAACAATTTCAACGCGACGTACAATTGGGACGTGTTCTCACGAATCATGAGTCCGTCCATAATCCTGTGAATATCGGCAATCCAGGGGAGCGAACTATTTCAGATATTGCCACCATGATCTTGGAACAAACCAAATCGACGAGTCGGGTTGAGTGCCTCCCCCTTCCCATTGATGATCCCAAAGTGCGTCGCCCCAGTATAGACAAAGCCAATGCACTACTGAATTGGGAACCTGTGATCTCCCTCGAAGAAGGGTTACAAAAAACTATCACGTATTTCAAAACAATCCTTTAAATATACTTTCTAACGTAAACAACTTTCATCAAATCCAAAAGTGCCCCCTCTTTTACTTCAAGGAGTCAACCAGATGATTTCACATATCTGTCTCATCACTCCGCCCTCTATCTTCCTTCTTGACGAGCGGGTGTTCATGACTCTTGGAATTTTAAAAATCGCCGCTGTTCTAGAAGGCGCGGGAATCACAGTAGACATGTTAGATCTTTCTGGCGTAGAGAATTTCGAACAAGTCGTGCACGATTATGCAAAAAGCCACAGAGCTACCTGCTATGGACTCACCGCCACAACGCCTCAAATGCCAGCGTCATCGAAAATCCACAAAACCATTCGAGAAGTCCAACCACACGCTCGTATTATTTTGGGTGGGCCCCATGTGACACTCATTCATGCCGCTCACTTATATGAAAAAAAACACAACTATGCTGGACGTGGAACTACTGGATTGAATCAGTTATATGAGATGTTTGATGTACTGGTGACGGGAGATGGCGAAGAGGCGATATTCAGAGCACTGACTGACCACCCTCCCAGGCTCGTTGACGGAGACGACCCAAAATCTGAACTGTTCTTGACCAACAAACGATTGACTGAGCTTCCCTTACCGGCCAGACATCTTTTGGATGTAGACAGCTATCAGTATCAAATCGACGGAGTCCGCGCCTTCTCTCTCATCGCACAATTAGGCTGCCCATTCGGGTGTGGATTTTGCGGAGGACGAATGAGCCCCTTCTTGAGACGTATTCGTATGCGAACCTCAGAAAGTATTGTTCAAGAAGTAATACACTTATACCAAACCTATGGAATCAAAGGGTTCATGTTCTATGACGATGAACTGAATGTGAACCCGAAGTTCGTAGAATTAATGAATCTGATTGCCAAAACCCAAGAGGACCTTGGGGTAGAGTTTCGTCTTCGCGGATTTATTAAATCGGAACTCTTCACTGATGAACAAGCTGAAGCCATGTATCGAGCTGGATTCCGATGGATTCTTATTGGGTTTGAATCCGGTCACGAACGGATTCTGACAAATATTCAGAAAAAAGCCTCTCAAGCAGATAACACTCGTTGCATGGAAATCGCTAAGCGCCATAATCTGAAAGTAAAAGCACTCATGTCTGTAGGGCACCCTGGGGAATCTGAAGAGACGATTCGTGCAACGCGAGATTGGCTCATTGAAGTCAAGCCAGATGATTTTGATTCCACGGTCATTACCACATATCCTGGAACCCCTTACTTCGATGAAGCCATTGAGACCAAGCCGGGGATTTGGACCTATACTTATCAAAAAACCGGAGATAAACTTCACAGTGTGGCAGTCGATTATCGAGAAACGGCTGAATACTATAAAGGCATACCAGGTGAGTATACATCGTATGTCTACACTGACCACCTGAGTGCCCCAGAACTCGTGCGGTTGCGTGACTGGCTTGAAGCTGATGTCCGTCAACAATTAGATATCCCCTATAATGTTGGAGCCCCTGCAGTCCGTTACGAACATTCCATGGGACAGGGAGACATTCCTACATCGATTCTAAGAACATCCTCTCCTCAAATGGCAAAAACAACAGTCAAATAATGAATGAAGCCTCTTTGTTAAAACAGAAGCCTTAACCTGAGCAATTTCTAGCAGTAAGAAATTTTTCTTTCCTCCCAAAAAACGCCAGACTTTAGGATCATTAAACAAGCATACGTTTTCCTTTGAATCTGAAATCTCGCATATTCTTTACACCATTCAGTTGCACTAGATTTCGTTAACAACCACAGCAGATGCTTAAAAAGCTGAGCAGAGGTATACGCCCAATTCGAGTGCTCTTCATCGTAGATTCCCTCTATTGGGTAATAGGCAATTTCGCCTGCCAGGTCACAAAAGATCATTCCGAGATTCAGGGTACCACCTGTTCACAGTTTGCCATTCGTAAAACAGCTAAACGCTTCGGCCATTTTCCAACCTGTTTCGATATCGTTCATTTTCTCCGAACGAAAACAATTCAGGGCTTTTGGGACCGGCTTCCCATTGTCACTACTTTTCACCATCTTGATGCCGCCACCAATCTGAGGCCATTTCATCAAAGTCACGCCGTGATGACTGTATCCAGCCAATGGTACGAGCATCTAACCAAACTGGGCATTTCAGAAAACTATCAAACCCTCGTACCCTTTGGTGTCAATACAGCCACATTTCACCCAGCTAAAGTCAGTACCCGAGAAAAGATTCGAAAGACTTTAAATTTTGAGAAAGATGCAGTCGTACTCGGAATTTCTTCTCGGCAAATTAGTAATGCCGACGACAGAAAAGGAATCACATGCTTCCTCCAAGCAATCAAGATACTACGGCAAGAAATCCCGAATCTGGCCATATTAATTATTGGTCCCGGCTGGCATACGCTCACTCAAAATATACGAAGACAAGGCATTTCTTGTACCCAAGCTCCTTACGAAATCATCCATGACCGCATTGCCAAATTCTATAGAGCCATGGATCTCTTTTGGGTTACCTCTCGAATAGAGGGTGGCCCTGTTACATTGCTAGAGGCCATGGCAAGCGGACTTCCATGTATCTCAACTCCAGTCGGCGCAGCGTTAGATCTCATCAAAAACAACCATAATGGGTTTATTGTTCCCTTTGATGCGCCAGAACTGTTTGTCAAACATTCACGACATCTAGCTCATGACCATGAATTACAACAACGAATAGGCCACGAAGCGCGAAACACTATCCTGGAGAAACGACAATGGGCACATACCAGGGAAAAATTACAAGAACTCTATTCTTTAGCTATCCATAATTTTCACGCGTATTCGAATCAGCAAATTTTGAATAATGAGGTAAGCCATAAAAGGGAGAAGTTTGACGAGGTGCAGCAGAAACCAATGCCCACAGAACTATTTTTTTCCCCTCGAGTTCAAAAGTGGCTTTATGCCTGCGAGCAAGTAAATGGGCTACGCATGATGCTAGAAATGAATGAAAGGAAGGCTGCTTTCCAGTTTTGGTTACGTGCGTTACGCGCAACCCCCTTCGACCTTCATTTGTGGAGAGAAATCATGTCTGTTTTAGGAAAGAACAAGACCATAAAAACTTCTCACTCTGAATATCATGAAGAGCAGACACTCATCGCTTCAAAACACACGCAATAAAACCAAACAGGCTGTCAATATTTCATCTCGACATCAATATGGGTAATGTCCTCCATCACTACAAAGGCTGCCTCTTCAAAACTCGGCGGAATAAAAAATAAATCCGGATCATTAGAGACACCATAACCTTCAGTAGGCATCCCAATCCAATTGCGATCGAATTTATGGTTGTCATTTTCGTCGTGGTAGACCACTACGGCATACTTCCCTTTTTCGAGAGCCGCCACACACAGTGTCATAGAACCAGCTTCAGCTGGTTCTCGCTCTTTATCGGTTTTCTTGCCTTTCACTAAAAAAGTTTCTGGTTCGGGACCATACAGCACGGCCTTGACTGTGCCTTCCGAGTTCCGGATGCCATGAACATGCACATGAATGGGTATCCCCCAGGAAGGACATCTATTGGACGGCTCCTGTTGCTCGGCTCCTATACTCACCTCAGCGGACAGCAATAGGAGAAGGATCGGTAGGGGAAGGGAGAAAATCATTGTTATGCCCCTGTGATTTTTCATTGGTGAACCGATAGCTCCCATGTTTCCTCCACTAAAAATAAACGTTCCTTAATCTCGGGTCAAATGAAATTATATTATAGGGGTCAGACTCGAATTAATTAATTCGAGTCTGACCCCTATAATGGGATGATGCCTTTTACAGTTGGGTGTCTTCTTGGTGGGTAAGGTCGGGTTTGCGCTTTTCGAAGGCAAAGAGAAGGAGGAGGGAGACGACGCCGACGCTAATGGCCGAGTCGGCCACATTGAAGGCCGGCCAGTGATAGCCGTTGATATAGAAATCCAAGAAATCAATGACTTCGCCATATTGGAGACGATCAATGAAATTGCCGATAGCGCCGCCGAAAATTGAGGCAATGGTGAGTTGCCCCCACCAATCCCCTGGCTCAAGCCTCATGAAGATGGTGAAGAGTAAGCCCATAGCCAGGACAGACGTGAGAAAAAAGAACACCAGGCGAAATCCGCTACTCCAGGTTCCCATGATGCCAAACGCCGCACCAGGGTTACGGATATAGGTCAGATTAAAATACCCAGGGATAATCGAGATGGATTGATGGAGATACATAGAGCTATCGATATAGGCTTTGGTGATTTGATCGACCACAATAATGATCAGGACAACACAGGCCAGGATGCTGTATCGACGAAATGTCTCGCTCACACAGCCTCGATACAGCGCGCGCAAAGAGTGGGGTGTTGAGGCTGATGACCCACATCATGCCTGACATTCCAACACCGATCACATTTCGTGCCCTCGGCTTTACTAACGTTGAACAAATAGCCCAAGGGTTCAATGTGTGGATCTTTTTGCCCCCAACTTTGGCCAAGGTGAATTTCAATATCAGACACAATGAAGAGTGTTGGTAGTTCTGATTGATACTCTCTAAGAATTTTATATTTTTCCTCGACAGGAACTGTAATTGATAATTTAGCCTCCAATGATGATCCTATTTTTTTCTCTCTTCGAGCTTTCTCTAAATATCCTAAAGCAAGAGTTCGAATTTTCATTAACTCTCTCCAATTTTCTTCCAGCCTTTCTTTATTCTTTATGACAATAGGCTCAGGAAAGTTGGCCAAATGTACGCTTGTACCGTTACTAGGCAAAAATTCTTTATGAGTTGCTGTCAACGTTTGCCAGATTTCTTCGGCGGTAAAACTTAGAATGGGCGCCATCAATTTAGCTAAAGCGGTGACAATTTTGTACAGAACTGTCTGGGAACCACGGCGAAGAGGCGAGTTTGTCGGAAAGGTATAGAGCCGATCCTTTAAAATATCCAAGTAGGTCGCGCTCATATCCGTGGAACAAAAGTAATCCAACTCATGCACCACTTGTCGAAATTGAAACTGGGCATAGCCTTTTTTTACATTGCCAATGAGTTGCTCGAGCCGCCACAATGCCCATTGGTCTAATTCCGGCAACTCAGCATGAGCTACGGCATGAACCCTAACATCAAAATCAAATAAATTGCTCAAAAGAAACCGGCAGGTATTGCGAACTTTTCGATAGGCATCCATCAACTGCTTCACAATATCTTTGGAGATCCGAAGATCTTCTTGATAGTCTTGCGAGGCCACCCACAGCCGCAAAATTTCGGCACCGGATTCTTTAATGATTTCTTGCGGGGTGACCACGTTGCCAGCCGACTTCGACATTTTTTTGCCTTCGCCATCCACAACAAACCCATGCGTCAGGACGGCCCGATAGGGCGCTTGTTGGTCTGTGGTCACGGAGGTCAGTAATGAACTGTGAAACCATCCTCGATGTTGATCGGATCCCTCAAGATACAAATCAGCTGGATACCACTTAGCGCCTTGAGGTTTTAACACGGCGGCATGACTCACCCCTGATTCAAACCAGACATCTAAGATGTCATGTTCTTTTTTAAAGGCAGATTTCCCGCACTGCCTACAAGTTGTTCCAAGAGGAAGCAACTCCATAGCTGAACGGCTAAACCAGATATCGGCTCCCTCCTCCTGCATAAGCATCCCAATATGTTCGATGACGTTATGGTCAGCTAGCGGTGTTTCACAACCCTCACACGAAAAGACTGGAATAGGCGTGCCCCACATCCGTTGGCGAGATAAACACCAATCCGGGCGATTCAAAATCATGCCATAAATGCGATCGCGCCCACGCTCGGGGAACCATTGCACTTGGTCGATTTGCTTCAAAGCATTCTGGCGCAAATTGGCCTCTTCCATTGACACGAACCATTGATGTGTCGCCCTAAAAATGACTGGCTTCTTGCATCGCCAACAATGCGGGTAAGAATGTTCTAATTTCTTTTCGCCAACCAGCAGGTCTTTCGATTTTAAGAGATCCACAATGCCAGCGTTGGCGTCTAAAACCGGTTGCCCTTCACATTCTGGAAATTCCTCTGTAAACCGCCCTGCATTATTGACTGGCACAAGAATGTCTAAAGGCTGTTGATTGGGTAGTAAGTCAAGCAGAGGCGGTTTATTGTATTTCAGCGCCAATAGATAGTCGTCCATCCCATGCCCGGGAGCAATATGCACACACCCGGTCCCTTGCTCCAGTGTGACAAAATCTCCATTGAGGATTGGCACCTCTCTCTTGGCCAATGGAGAATGGCAGGTCCAGCCCTCAAGTTTTTTTCCTTTGACCTTGCCCAATATTTTGAATTTCTCAATTTGACAAGCTTTAACAAATGTTTCTGCTAAGCCAGAAGCAATGATCATGGCTTCGTTACCGACTTGAAGCACAGCATAATCCAACTCAGGATGTAGGCAGACAGCTTGGTTAGCTGGAAGAGTCCATGGAGTTGTCGTCCAAATCACAGCCGAAACAACTTTGAGGTCTTTAACTTGTGGCTGGCCTAATCGTTGCTCTGAACTTAACTCAGATGGACACACCGTGAAAGGAAACTTCACATACACTGATGGCGAGAGGTGATCTTCATATTCCACTTCGGCTTCAGCCAATGCGGTTTGATCCACCGTACACCACAACACCGGCTTTAATCCTTTATAGACACGTTTCTTTTCAACAAACTTCCCAAACTCACGCACAATGGCCGCTTCGTAAGCATAATCCATTGTCAAATATGGGTGATCCCAATCGCCAAAGATCCCTAATCGTCGAAATTCGTCCCGTTGGATCCCTACAAACTTCTGCGCGTAGTCACGGCAAATTTTCCTGAGCTCGACGGCGGTCAAGTCTTTTTTCTTTGACCCCAGTTGTTTGGAGACTTGATGTTCAATCGGAAGTCCATGGCAATCCCATCCTGGGATATAGGGCACCCGAAAGCCTTCCATGGTTTTGGATTTAATAATGATGTCCTTCAAAATTTTGTTTAGCCCATGTCCAATATGAATATGGCCATTGGCATAGGGTGGGCCATCATGAAGGATATACAAAGGACGATCCTGACGAGATTCCTGGATCTTGTTGTAGAGCCGCTCTTGATCCCACCAAGCCAACCGCTCTGGTTCTTTCTGCGGCAAATTGGCCTTCATGGGAAATTCGGTCTTTGGGAGGTTTAATGTTGATTTATAGTCCATGCAAAAGTCTCGCAGGGGCGTATCTCACCATCACGTCATTCTAGCCGTGGTCTAGAAACCCGTCAAACAGCATTCATTGCAAGAGTGACCAACAATCGTAGGAAGTCTATTGGTCGTGGCGATTTATATTGAAAGCTAATGGGTGTTCGCAGTCTCTACCACCCCTAGCCCCTCCTTACAAAGGAGGGGAATTTTTAAATGCAGCCGTACGTGGTTTACCAACGCTAAGCCTGGAAATTCCATAATCAGGAATGGAAATCAATCAAGAAAGGAGGGAGGGTTAGCTGAGCGTCATCATGCGTTCTAACGCTATCTTTGCGAGCACCTTTTCGTCATCTGGCACTGAAATATGGTTGACGACCTGTCCTTGGGCCAAATTTTCCATAGCCCAACACAGGTGCGGCGCATCAATGCGGAACATGGTGGCGCAGCGGCAGACCATGGGCGAAAGAAAGAACACCGTTTTATCGATTTGTTCAGCCTTCAAGCGGTTCACTAAATTTAATTCGGTTCCTACTACCCAAGCTGTTCCGGCTGGTGCCTTGGACACGGTTTGAATAATATATTCCGTTGATCCGACAAAATCGGCTTTATTCACGACATCTTCATGACATTCAGGATGCACAATGACTTGGATGCCAGGATTTTGCTTTCTGAAATAATCCACATGATTCGGCTGGAACATTTGATGTACGCTACAATGCCCTTTCCAAAGAATTAGCCGTGCCTTTCGAATGGCCTCTGCTGAATTGCCGCCATTATTTTTAAAGGGATCCCACACGATCATTTCATCTTTGGGAAATCCCATTTTGTTGGCAACATTCCGGCCAAGATGTTCATCCGGGAAAAAGAGAATTTTTTCTCTTCTGGCCCAAGCCCAATCCATGACCGCTTTGGCGTTTGACGAGGTACAGGTGATTCCTCCATGTTCACCGCAAAAGGCTTTGAGGTCGGCTGCTGAATTGACATAAACGACGGGTGTGACCACGTCCTCAACGGACAAAACTTGACCGAACGCCTCCCAGCATTCATCCACTTGTTCAATGGCAGCCATATCAGCCATGGAACAGCCCGCATTCAAATCCGGCAAAATCACAGTTTGCTTCGAGCGGCTCAGGATATCAGCCGTCTCTGCCATGAAGTGGACGCCACAAAACACGACATGGGGAAATTCCGACCGTTCTGCTGCTAACTTGGAGAGTAATAACGAATCTCCCCGCAAGTCAGCATGAACAATCACTTCATCCCGCTGATAGTTATGTCCCAACACCAAAACTTGATCACCCAAAGTTTTCTTTGCGGTCACAATTCTGTCAAACAGTTCTTCGGAAGAAAGATCCTGATAGTCCGCAATAGGCAACTCAGAACTGTTTGAAGCCGTCAGGCCATCATCATTTATCTCGAGACTTGTTGGATTCAGTAGTTGGCTCACAGTAGCCCCCGGAACTTAAGAAGATGAAAAACTAACATAATATTGTATCAGATCCAGCATAGTTGAAAAAGACAACATACAAAGGCCTTCCCAGTATTTCTCTATATAAACAGGCCTCTTGGCTCATTGACAAGGTCCAGGTTGCGCGTTAGCATTGACGAAAAAGGCTAGGGGAGCGTTTTCGCTGAGATGTCCAATCAAGAGTTGGACGACCCTCATACCTGACCTGGATAATACCAGCGTAGGGAAGCGGCAAAGAAAGTATGAAAGTTCAGGCCGCATTCTTACCGAATGTGGCCTTTTTTATTTCTCCCCTATCAGCCATCGTCGTTTGAATTTGACCGGTCATCCTGAGAAAGGATCTTCCCATGAGTACACCACAACGCGATCTGACCCTTTCGACAGACCAAGACATACTGCCTGTGAAGGCCGATGCGACCGCAACCCCGTCGGCCACATTGACTACTGAACCATTTCCCGCATCACGGAAAGTCTATGTGATGGGGTCACATCCCAGCATTCGTGTCCCCATGCGAGAAATCACCCTCACCCCCACCCAAGGGACGAATGGCGCATCGCCTATCCCTAATTCACCGATCACCGTCTATGATCCCTCTGGCCCTTATACCGATCCAGAGGTTAGCATCAATGTTCGCCAAGGTCTGCATCCCTTGCGGAGAGAATGGATTGTTAGTCGCAACGACGTGGAGGAACTTCCCGAAGTCACCTCCATCTATGGCCGCAAACGTTCGACAGATACCAGCCTGGATGCTATTCGTTTTGCTTTGAGCCGGAAACCCCTTCGCGCAAAATCTGGTATGAATGTCTCGCAGATGCATTATGCCCGCAAAGGCATTGTTACGCCAGAGATGGAATATATTGCCATTCGGGAGAATCAAACACGTGAAAAGCAAGCTGAGGCCCTTCGAAAAAATGGAGATGTTCGAGGCGTTGAACAACATCCTGGACAAGCCTGGGGGGCGGCCATTCCTTCTCAGATTACTCCGGAGTTTGTCCGGGACGAAGTCGCCCGAGGCCGAGCCATCATTCCCTCCAATATTAATCATCCCGAAGTAGAACCCATGATTATCGGCCGAAATTTCCTTGTCAAAATTAATGCGAATATTGGGAACTCAGCTGTCACGTCTTCCATTGAAGAAGAAGTCGAAAAGCTGATTTGGTCAATTCGGTGGGGCTCCGATACCGTGATGGACCTCTCAACCGGGAAGAATATTCATGAAACCCGGGAATGGATCATCAGAAATTCTCCCGTTCCTATTGGAACCGTTCCCATCTATCAGGCATTGGAGAAAGTTGGTGGGAAGCCGGAAGAACTCACATGGGAACTGTTTCGGGATACACTGATTGAGCAAGCCGAGCAAGGCGTGGATTACTTTACCATCCACGCCGGTGTGCGCCTGGCCTATGTGCCTATGACGGCGAGCCGTATGACTGGTATTGTTTCACGCGGTGGATCAATCCATGCCAAATGGTGTTTGGCGCATCACCAAGAGAATTTCACGTATACGCACTTTGAAGAGATTTGCGAAATCATGAAAGCCTATGATGTGTCCTTTAGTTTGGGAGACGGACTTCGCCCCGGCTCAATTGCCGACGCCAATGATGCCGCTCAATTTGCTGAGTTAGAAACACTTGGAGAATTGACGAATATTGCTTGGGAACATGATGTGCAAGTCATGATTGAAGGCCCAGGCCATGTTCCCATGCACATGATTAAAGAAAATATGGACAAGCAGCTCAGTACCTGTAAAGAAGCCCCATTTTATACCTTAGGCCCGCTCACCACGGACATTGCCCCTGGTTATGACCATATTACTTCAGGAATTGGGGCGGCGATGATTGGGTGGTACGGTTGCGCCATGCTGTGTTACGTCACGCCAAAAGAACATTTAGGCTTGCCTAATAAGGAAGACGTCAAAGATGGCGTAATTACCTATAAAATTTCAGCCCATGCCGCCGATCTGGCGAAAGGACATCCTGGAGCGCAAGCTCGGGATAATGCGTTATCCAAAGCCCGTTTTGAATTCCGCTGGGAAGATCAATTTAATTTATCCCTCGACCCGGAAACTGCTCGTGACTATCATGATGCTACGTTGCCGGCGCAGGCTGCTAAAGGTGCGCATTTTTGTTCCATGTGTGGACCAAGCTTCTGCTCAATGAAGATTACGCAGGATGTGCGGGATTATGCCGCGCAAAAAAAGATCGAAAACGAACAAGCTATTCAGCTAGGACTAAAAGAAAAGTCAGAGGAGTTTCGAAAGGCCGGCAGCGAGATTTATTTATAAGAGACCCTTGTAGAAAGAACCAATATGAGTCAGATGAAAATGGCACCCCTCCGTGAACGTGATGTGACGCGTCACATCGCGCGGGAATATTACAAAGAGTTTGATCAACTTATCGAAAGCGATGTCATCATTGTTGGTGCAGGGCCTTCTGGATTGTTATGTGCCAGAGATTTGGCCGAACAAGGATTCAAGACATTACTCATCGAACAGGGTTTAGCACTTGGGGGAGGGTTTTGGTCGGGTGGCTACCTCATGAACAAAGCTACCATCTGCTCACCAGCTGACTCAATCTTGGAGCAACTTGGCATTCCTTATAAACCGATTAAAGAATGCGATGGCATGACGATGGTCGATCCTCCTCATGCTACCGCTCGTCTCATTGCTGCCGCGTATGAAGCAGGGGTCAAGGTGATGAATTTGACTCGCGTGTTGGACCTCATTGTGCGGGAAGCCGGGTCCTTGGAAGGTGTAGTGGTGAATAATACCACCGCAGAGATGGCGGGGCATGATATTATCCATGTCGATCCTATCGCGCTTGAAAGTCAAATTGTTGTGGATGCGACTGGCCATGATGCTGTTGTGGTGGATCTTCTCAATCGAAGAGGCCTCCACACAAAAGTGCCAGGCAATGGGGCCATGTGGATTGCCAAATCCGAGGCCCTTGTCGTGGAAAATACCAGGGAAATCTATCCCAATTGTTTCGTGACTGGCCTTGCCGTTGCGGCGGTTGATGGTTCTCCTCGGATGGGCCCGGCGTTTGGTTCCATGCTCTTGTCAGGTCGACGTGCTGCAGAGCTGGTTCGTCAAAAGCTCAAAGGAGAGTGACAAGGCGTAGGACTTTTTAGGCGAGTGCATGTCGACATCGTTATGGACGTACAAGATTTCATCGATCAAGGCGACGGAAAAGAAGAGGACAAAATTGCCGCGTGGAATCTGTTTCAACAAGCATATGAACTTCAAATGAAGGGACAATTGGAAGAGGCAGTCGAGATTTATAAACAATCGATCGATACACACCCGACAGCAGAAGCCTATACGTTTTTAGGTTGGACTTATAGCTTCATGGGGCAACTGAACGAAGCCATTGAAGAATGTCACAAGGCGATTCAACAAGATCCTGATTTCGGCAATCCGTACAATGACATTGGCGTGTATTTGATCGAACTGAATCAATTAAATGAGGCGATTCCCTGGCTGGAAAAAGCCATGAATGCCAAACGCTATGAAAATCCAAATTTTCCTCATATGAATCTTGGCCGAGTATATGAGCGACAGGGAGAATGGGACAAGGCTGTTGAGTCTTACAAGAAATCTCTGGCTCTGAATCCAGAATATAAAGCGGCTAAGCAAGCGTTGATGCGCATTCTTACATTAATGAATTAACTATTTCGTCAATGAAACCATGACGGCACAATTTTTTAGCGCTGAGTCATACCCGCGTAGGCGGGTATCTAGAAAACCCCAAATAAACTTGGATTTCCGTTTTCACGGGAATGACGACGTGCAAACTTTTTTAATCTTCCAAACAACCAATTCTTAAGGCAAGGCTGACTCTATGAGCGAGACCAAAACGATTCTTGTAGCTGTAAGTGATATCTTTTTCTATACCAAAATTCGTGATGCATTTTTGCCTAATGGCTATACACTTGAACGGATCCGCAATGCTGATGATTGGCAAGAAAAAGCCATTCAGAGTCAGCCTGTCGGGATGATCGTCAATATGAATGATGACCGATTACGTACACCAGATATCTTGAAGGCTCTCAAAGCTTCCCCTCAAACAGAAACGCTTCCTATTTTGGCCTTTGCCAATCATGAAGAAGTCGGATCATGGCAATTGGCTAAAGAACTGGGTATTCAAAAAGTGGTGTCACGTAATGAGTTCTCGGCTAGAACCCTGGCTTTGTTTGAAGAGGTCACCGCCTCAACTGCCTCATGAAAACCCTTCCCCTTCACGAGCAGCATCAGGCCGTTGGAGCTATATTCCAATCTCATGACAACTGGGAACTTCCCGCTCACTATGGCGACCCACAAGCAGAGTACGAAGCCATCCACACGAGTGCTGGGATCGCAGATCTCTCAGCTCGAGGAAGAGTCATTGTGACAGGTGACGATCGAATCACCTGGCTGCAAAGCATCATTAGCCAAGACATTCTTCCACTCCAACCAGGCCAAGGCCGATATTCTACCTTTATGGATCATAAGGGGAAAATCCTATCTTACTTTCGCGTCTTCATCCGTCCAGAGGTAGTGGTGATTGAGGATGTTGGTGAGATCGGCGAGCAAACATATACCGCTTTTCGAAAGTTTCTGCTCTATGGCACAAAGGCCAAGATGGCCAAAGGCATCGACACCCATGGGCTCCTTCTTCTCACCGGACCCAAGGCTGTAGACATTCTGAAAACAGCCTTAATCCTAAAAGTCCAGGAGTTGGAATCTCTCCAATCATTGCCTTTTAGCTTTGAAAGCAAAGAGGGTTTTTTTGCCAAGACCGATGAGACGGGAAGCACTGACGTTGAACTGTTCGCGCCATTGGAAACGCTCCCATCGTTATGGGCACATCTTTTGAAAACAGGGGAGCCATTAGGGTTAAAACCCATTGGGAGAGAGATACGTGAAACAGCACGAATTGAAGCCGGATTGCCTCGATTAGGTCCAGATATCAATGACCGGATCGTGCCGCCTGAAGCCAACTTAGAAGGGAGTGCCTTTAGTTTATCGAAAGGGTGTTACCCTGGGCAGGAGGTTGTGGCCAGAATGGATACCTACGGGTCGGTTAAACGGAGGCTTGTAGGTTTGGTGATCGAAGGAACAGAAAATGATTTTCCAGAACCTGGCGCGAAACTCTTTTCGGGGACACGTGAAGTTGGATGGGTCTCTAGTTCGACCTTCTCCCCCCTTCTTCAAAAACCTATTGCCTTAGGATTTCCGTTGCGAGATTTTATCCCACCAGGCACCCAACTAGAAATCGAAACTCGCAGCAAGAAAATACCTGCATCCGTTACGACATTGCCATTCATCAAACCTCAATAGATTTTTCAGGCTCCAAAATGGAATCCTGTGGTTTGATCATTTCATTTAGGAAGATTTTTCAGGATGTCGGCCCTGGGAAATCTTATCGGCAAACTTCAAAACAGGTTCCCGTTCTTCGTCGCTCAGTGCCAACAAGATATGGGCTTCGTCTCCATGCATGAGTCGGAGACTCAAAAACATGTCCTGTGTGCGGTTTTCTTTATTGTCCCACGTCCCATCGATCAGCTGAATTTTATCGAGGTCGCAGCAAGAAAAGACATCATATCGAAAGTACGAATCCCCGATGACTAAGTCAAACAAAACATTCCCTTGTGATATGATCAGGACATTAAAACGGCCTTGATCTTCATAGCCTTCTGGAAGAAATTTATTGATATGGAGCAATTCAATCGTTCGGCCGCCTAACGTTCGTTCAATTTTTCCCTCTAAGGCCACATAATCAATTTGAAGTGGTTTCTCGTCTTCATCCGTTGCGGCCAAGGCGGCCGTTTTTGTTTGTTCAAACACATCTTTAGCTGTCAACACAACACACTCCTTTGCTGAGACATAATAAAATAAGCCGACGTCCGGACAGTTCCGACAAATAGGGAATCTACGATACCCGCCTTATACACAAGAACGCAAGGGAGCTGAGTCTAACTCACTGAATCTCGGAGTGGAGGGCCTCCTAAGACCATAATGATTGCCTTCAGTCCTTCTGGTTCGGCATACTTCTATAGGACACACAACCATCAGTCTTTTAAAGGAGATCAGATGAGTACCGAATCTTGTTTAATTGGTGGATGCACCGAACCTCTCTATGCACCGGCTGGCACAGGGTCAATTTGCAAAGAACATTTTTTGTTATTCTTGACGTGGAGAAAAAAAAAGGGTGGGCTGGGCATGTTCAAGAAATACAGTGCGATGACCATGGATGAGCGTGACACCATTGTTGAAGAATGGGCCCATACGATCCTCCACACAACAGCTTCATAAGGCAAATTCCACGCGTCTGTGCTACTCCATCAGAGGAGAACCGTGATGATGGATAATTTTCCATTCATCCCCAATTCGCTCAAATAAATTTGTGGCCACAACTTGGCTCTGTTGAGGCGTCTCGCCAACCCGACTGGCAATGTTTTCCGTGCAAATCACCCAGGCAATATCCGCGGCCACTTGCACTTGCAGTTCCGTCAACTCAAATTCCATGGAGAAGGTATTATTAAATATCACGACCCATGAATCCCTAACCGCCGGCCATCCCACACGAATACTCCATCCAGGGTGTATACAGGTAACATATTCTTGATGTGCCCATATCGAATCCATAAGCCCGACATCTAGATTTTCAAACGCTCGATAAAACTGTTCATTCATCTGCGTCACTTCTTCAATTCGTTCCTTCAACATAATGCGTGCGATTCCTCTCCATCAGTCTTTCGACAGTGTAGAATATTTTGTTTCATGTTCATGCTTCTGTGCGTATTGATTGACAAGCCACACACCTAACAGAATTAATCCTACCCCAGCGATTTCTCTTACGCCAACCGGTTCCCCTAAAATTACATAAGAAAAGAACAACGCTGAAACTGGAACGACATTTCCAAAAATTCCAGCTCTGGAGGGACCTACTCCATCAACCCCGTATAACCAAGCCTGTTGTCCCAACGCAGTGGCAAAGACCATAACATATAACAAGGCTATCCATCCTGACAGCGGCACAGCATCGATACCAGCCGCAAGCATTTTGTGATTAATCACGAGTAAGGGAATTTCAAAGAGTAAGGACATCATTAAGGTTGTCCAGGTCACTGTCAGAGGTGAAAAACGCCCCATCGTCTGCCGACAGCCAATCGTATACAATGCCCAACTTACCAATGCCAAGATCACCAAAACGCCTCCTATCACTGGATGAGAACCACTTCCAGCCAACTCACTTTGCCCAGTGATGACCACAACGCCAATAAATGAGACAACACATCCAAGCCAGATAACACGGAGCGGAACGTCCTTCAAAATCAATGATGACAGAAAGGCCGTGATTACTGGACTGGCCCCGATAATGACGCCAGCAGCCCCAGCACCAATGAATTGCAACCCAAATAACACCAATAAATGATTACCTAAAACGCCCAAGCCAAGCAGAAAAAACCTTCCCCAATCTTTTTTCGAAAAATTGTTTTCTCCTTCTTTCCACAGCCATAAGGGAATCAGGATAGCTAAAGCTCCCAGCCCACGAAACACCGACGCCTCCACTGGAGAAAATGGTCCTAACGCCACCTTTTGGGCAACAACTGACCCTCCCCAGACCATTGCTGCCGTAGTCAACGCTCCGTAGGAGGTGATAACTGATGACTTGCGATTACGTTGTTGAATAGTCATCAATAAAGGATAGATAAATAGAATAGTCTATATACACCATTGTTGAAATTAATGGGATCTCGATTATAGTGAAGACCTTCGCGGCAATACATCAACCTAGTCAGATTCTCTCTTTTCGTATACGAATCATCATATCCTGAAATCCAAAAAAGCCCGAATGACTTACCTGATAGGTCTTCTGTCCTGTTGACGCATTCAAAATTTAGACGCTACAATCTTTCCCTGTTTCGAGTGTTTGTGGTAGGCTTTCCATCGTATTGGGGGCACTCTATCCCTCACCGAACACTATCCAAATTGGCGATACTATTCATTTGTCTGTGAAGGAGGAATTATGTCATTACTGATTACCGAAGAATGCATTAATTGTGGTGCCTGCCTCCCGGAATGCCCCAATGAAGCCATTTTTGAAACACGCAGTGCTGCTGAAGAACTCAACCATAAAGTAGGGGAAGGCCAGGGAGAGGGGGATACGGTCTACGTTATTACTTACGAACGCTGCACTGAATGCGTTGGCCATTTTGATGAGCCTCAATGTGCCGCCGTGTGTCCTGTCGATGATTGTTGTGTACCAGACCCGGAAATTTCTGAGACCACTGAAGCCCTTTTAGAAAAAGCCAAACAACTGAATCCTGACAAAGAAATTGATCCAGAAAAAGTTTGGAGCGGAGTGAGGAATTAGATTACTTTTTCACCCCGAACCTGATCATATTAAAAAGCCCCTTCCTAATAACCTTAGGAAGGGGCTTTTTTCTATTCTAAAAAAGGAACACTATTCCCTTCAAATGAAAGTCATCCCACCTCTTGCAAGTCATGCAACCGAACCGAGATCAACTTGGAGACTCCAGGCTCTTCCATGGTCACACCAAATAAAGAATTCGCGATTTCCATAGTTCGTTTATTATGGGTAATCACAATAAATTGAGAGCGATCAGCCATTTGCTTTAAAAACTGTCCAAAGCGGACCACATTGGTTTCGTCCAACGGGGCATCCACCTCATCCAAGACACAAAACGGAGACGGACGTACCAAAAAGCTTGCAAACAAGAGAGCCATCACGGTCATCGTTTTTTCTCCACCAGAAAGCATACTCAAATTTTTGAGTCGCTTCCCAGGTGGTTGCGCCACAATTTCAACTCCTGCCTCTTGCTTAAAGCTCTGAGATTCTTTTGTTTCCGGTAAACCCGTGGCAACATCGAGGGCTTCAACTTCTCCGCCAGAATTCTCTGATTCATTGACTAAGACTAACTCGGCTCGTCCTCCGGCAAACAAGGCCGAAAAAACCTCATTAAACTTCACTTGTAATTCCTTAAAAGTTTCCGCGAACAGTTTATTCGTGGTTTGATTGAGTCGCTGAATAATTTTTTGGAGCGATCGAATGGACCCAGCCAAATCTTCTTCCTGCGCCAACAAAAATTGGTAGCGTTCCTCTAATTGTCCATGCTCCTCAATGGCAGCCAAATTAATGGGACCAATCCGCTCAAGTTTTTTCCGAATACGTTGCAATCTTTCTCGCCATTGCTCTAAATGTTCCAAGTTTTCATCTAGATTTTTTGTCTCTTCCCCATCCATGACAGCCATGTGTGAAACTTTCAAGTCATCAATAGAGATCTCATAAGTCTGCGTTAATGTTTCTTCTACAGCCTGCAGCTTTGTTCGCACCTCAGCCAAACGACCCTCAATGGGGACCCGGGCTTTAAAGATCTGCGACAGCGTCTCTCGAGCTTGTCCTATCAATCCTTCCAGGCGCTTCATATTTTCTTGGATTTCCACATGCTGATTTTGAAGATTGCGTAATTGCACACCCTTTGATTCTTTTTGACCGCCAAGTCTTTCCACTAATTCTTCGTTTTTCAGTCGCGTTTCTTGACTTGTTCGACTTTGCAAAAAGAGCTGTTCCAATTGCTGATCAATTTCTTGAACTCGGGCTTTCCGGTTTGCTTCTTCCCGCTCCAGGCGCTCCTGATCTGTCTGTTCATGCCCCCATTGAGCTTGCAATGTGTGATAATTTTTCCGGATATCATTAAGACGAGCGGTTAACTCTTGTTGTTCTTGATCAAGGCCATGAAGTGCTTCCTGAGACTCAGCCAATTGAGCATGTTCTTCTGTGCTCCGAACCTCAAGTTTTTCAAGCTGCGTTCTCGCATTCTTTTCTTCTGCTTGCATTTGCCCTAAGTCAGCCTCTTCCATTTCACGGTCTTGCCGCAAAATGTCCAATCGTCTAAGCAAATCAGGAAGGGCCTGTCCTTTTGACATTTCTTCCTTTTGAACCGAAAATACCTGAAGTTCCTTTTCCCTAATATCAGCAATGGCTTCTTCAAATTGAGCTGAAACGGCTTCAATATTCTGACACAGGACTCCCCGAGCCTCCTGCTCGGTCACAAACGCCGCCTGAAGAGTTTGAAGATTGTCCTCTAAGGCCAAAATTTCTCGTCGCCGACGTAACAACCCACCTGCTGCTCTATTTGATCCTCCACTAAGCACTCCACAAGAAGTCACCATCTCGCCATTTAAGGTCACCAAAGACGGCCCCGCCCCTTGAAACCACAGGTATTTATCCATAATGGCCAAGGCATCGGCTAAGGATTCAACAATCACCGTATCACCTAATAAAGCATCTACTACAGGTCGCAGCTCAGTAGACGTCTGCACAAAGGCTTTTGCTAACCCTTTCACGAAAGATTCGGACTCTAATTCAGTCCACCACACGGGAACAGAAGCATCAAGGGAACGAGGAAGTTGTAATGGCAGAAAACGACCTTTTCCTAATTGATGCTCTTGAAATTGGAAAATGGATTCTTGAGCCTCCTGAGGGGAATGCACAATCCAGGCTTGCAAATGTTCACCAAGAGCCGCCTCTACCGCCTGCTCAACCGATTCCTCTACTTCCATCCGTTCCGCTAAGGCCGCCTGGATGAGAGAACATTGCTCACGTACCGAGTCCTCAGTACCTTCTCCGCTTTGACCATAGCCCAATTCTTCACGAAAAATACCTTGAAGAGCCTTGAGTTCAGACTCCGTGCCTGCTATCTGCGTTTGAAGCTCGAGATGCTTGCTATCCAGCTCTTCTCGGGTTTCCCGAAAACTCTGCAATCGAACCTCCAATTGCTCTTGCCTGGTTCGCAATCCCTCCAATTCGGTTTCTAATGTCGAGCGTTGAGCCTGTAGGGTGGCTTGTTCACGTTGCAAGGAGGATTGATCGAGTTGAGATTGCGTAAACTCGGCCATCAAACGCTCAATACGCCGACTCGCTGCCCCTTGCCCTTCACCGAGACTGCGCAGACGGTTCTCTACATTGGTCTTTTCTACCGCCACGGCTAAAATGCTTTCTCGGGCTTGAGCAACCTTCTCCTCCATTTCTCGACGACGAGTCGTAACGATAGCGAAACCTTCCTCTCCCTCCATTATGGAAGAAGATAGAGTTTCAATCTCGCTACGTGTTTGAGCCATTTGTTCAACGAGAGCTTCAAGCAGATGGACCACCTCTTGCCCCTGTTCATCCAGCCGCGAACGTTCTTCCATGATCTGATCATGTTGCAGCTCATATTGCTCTAGACGATTACACTCAATTTGAATCTCGGTCAAAGCCTGAGACATTTGTCTCTCAATATCTCGATATTCTTCTTGAGCCTGCTGAAGGGTTTCGTTCATCGTTGTCAAATCAAGCTGAACCTGTTGTTGGTCAGCCACAAAACGCACTTCTTCTGCGACACAGGCTGCCTCTTGACTTTCTGAATCCCGCAACTCTTTCTCTACGTCAGTATGATCGGCATACAATCGCCGAAAATCCTCGGCCAGCAACCGCACTTCGAGGTCCCGAGCTTCTTGCAACAACGTTTGATATTCCTCTGCCTGTTTGGCCTGTCGAGTGAGCACCCGAAGTTGCTGATGCACTTCGCTCAAAATATCGCGAACCCGCAACAGATTATTCTCGGTACTCTGTAATTTACGCAACGCTTCCGCTTTTTGTTTCTTATAGCGGATAATACCGGCCGTGCCTTCGATAAACTCACGGCGTTCCTGTGGCGAGGCACTTAATAATTGCTCAATATTGCCCTGCTCAATCACCGACTGTCCTCGCGTGCCTGCTCGAGCATTCCACAGAAACCCACGAATATCTTTGAGACGGCAAGCGATTTTATTGAAATAATATTCGCTTTCCCCGTCGCGATAGAGACGCCGAGTGATCATGACATCTGTCGTACTCTCCAATCCTTCAACCAATGCTGAAACAGGTTCGAGTTCTTGGGGCGTGACATTTGAAAAGACTAAAGAGGCTTCCACCATACCCATGGGCTTGCGCTGTTCAGTGCCATTAAAAATGACATCTTCCATACGCTCACTCCGGAGACTCTTGACACTTTGTTCACCCATTGCCCACAAAATGGCATCCACGATATTACTTTTGCCGGTCCCATTGGGACCTACTACAGCAGTGATACCGTCAGGAAAGTCAATTTTAGTTTCCGCAAAGGACTTAAACCCATTCACCACTAGGGTACGTAGATCCATTTTCCCTCCTGGACGTGGGTAAACATGAGATTTGAAATTTTCACCGAAATCACTCTACAATTTTTACCATAAGATCCCTCTAAAATCAAAATTTCATACAAAATGTAGCGTATAATAAACTGGCTTTACGCCATATCTAGGAGCAAACTTCTTTCTTCATTAATTCAGCGGTCCGGCAGGAACGCCTCTAGAGGAGAGATTTTGAAAAGACTTTATAGAAAGGAGATTCAAAAACTGACTCAAGCCGTGTCCACAAGAACGACTACCGGGATTTATCAGCCATTAATAATTCTTTCGGCAAAAGGAATTCGACATCCTCTTCCACAACGGTCAATTCCTCAACACCTTGGGCCCCTTGTTTTTTTAAGAATTTAATCACTTGAGAGACCAGCACTTCAGGAGCAGAAGCTCCAGCCGCAATACCGATAGCATTCACCCCTTCAAGCCAGGCAAGTTGAATATCTTGATACGAATCAATCAAATAGGAAGTAATTCCGCACCGCTCACCCAATTCCCGCAATCTGTTGGAATTCGAACTATTGGGAGACCCAATTACCAGAATCACATCAACAAACCGTGCGAGTTCTTTGACAGCATTTTGACGGTTTTGTGTGGCATAACAAATATCTTCTTGGTGTGGGCCTTTAATGCCAGGGAACCGCTCATGAAGGGCTGCCACAATATCTCGACATTCATCTACACTTAACGTCGTTTGAGTCACATAAGATAAATGATGAGGATTCTCCACTGTTAACGTTTCCACATCCTCCACCGAAGACACTAAATGAAATTTATCCGGCACCTGTCCCAAAGTTCCAACCACTTCAGGATGTCCTGCATGGCCAATGAGGATGAGCTCATAAGTATTCGAATAATCCCGATTGACTTCATTATGGACTTTAATCACCAAAGGGCAGGTCGCATCAATAACTTTGAGGTTTCGCCGGTTAGCTTCTTCCCATACCGCTTTGGCCACACCATGAGCACTGAAAATGACGATGGCCCCATCAGGCACCTCATCAAGCTCTTCAACAAAAATTGCTCCTTTTCCTCGAAGAGATTCCACTACATGTCGACTATGGACAATTTCATGTCGAACATAAATTGGCGCACCATATGTTTTGAGTGATAAATCGACAATTTCTATTGCTCGGTCCACACCAGCACAAAATCCTCTTGGATTCGCTAAATATATTTTCAAAACACAGTCCTTCCTTAGTTAAGGTATAGCAACAAGACATTTTAGCATGGCCTGAAGGAGCAATCTATCATCCCCAACGGATCAAGGCCGTTCCCCAAGTTAAGCCACCCCCAAAGGCCCCAAGGAGTATCTGACTTCCGGCGTTTAGTTGCCCCTGACAATTGGCATAATCCAAAGCCATTGGAAGGCTTGCAGAAGAGGTATTACCTACATTCTCCATCATAGATACACAGCGTTCAGAAGGAATTTTAAGTGTTCGACACAAATGTGTCATCATCCGGACATTAGCCTGATGGAAAATCACTCGGGTCAAATCAGCAATCTCCCATTTTTCGTCCTCAATATGCTTCAAAACAGCCTGGCTTAACTTACGAACCGCAGTTCGAAACAACGTGGAACCTTGAATACGCAAGGTATGCGACCGATTATCCAGAATAGCTTGAGAAAGCGGCTCACGAGAACCCCCAGCTGCAACTTTTACCAAATCATGATAATGCCCATCAGCGTGAAGGCGAATACTCACGATACCCTGTTCAGCTACAGTTGATCGCTCTAAAATAGCTGCGCCAGCCCCATCCCCAAATAATATGGCCGTACTCAGATCATTTTGATCCAACGATCGCGACTTTACTTCTGAGGCCACTACTAAACATCGTTGAAATTGCCCAGACCGAATAAAACAATCAGCCATCGAGAGGCCATACAGAAATCCCGAGCAAGAAGCCGCACAGTCAAATGCAGGAATATCTTCAATGCCTAAACGAGCTTGCAGTAAACAAGCTGTCGAAGGAAAGAACATATCTGGTGAGGTAGTGGAGACGATTATCGCATCAAGATCTTTGGGCGAGAGTTTGGCTTGATCTAAGGCATGGCGGGAAGCCTGATCGGCCAATGAAGCACAACTCTCATGGGGCTCGACCCAGTGCCTGCTCCGAATTCCCGACACTCGAAAAATATAGGAAGGGTCCTTTCCTAATGGATGAGCCACTTCTACATTCTCAACTTTTCGAGCTGCGAGAGCTGAGCCGGTGCTGCAAATTCTAGTTAATGGCTGAAACATACGCATGTTAACAACAGCCAGGAATTGGACAATTCAAGGATGATCACATATGGTATATGTATGGACGTGCTGTAAAGGTGAGACTATCGTGGGACGACTAAATGAAGCAAATTCCTAAGACCCCAGGCTTTCCTCCGTTGACCAAAATCTTGTATAAATCATGGGTATGATGGAAAGGCTTCTTTTACAAAAAAACTTCAACAAGACATCCTAGCTCCCCATATACCCAAATATGACCCCGATACTCAACGTTCAACCTTCCCCCATCTTCACATTTCTTATGGTGGGTTTAACTAGCCTCGTTCTAGGCTGTTCCTCCACGCCTGACGCCCAGGAGACCGATTCTCAAGCGATATTTTCCAGTGACGAACAAATTTTTGTAGGCGATTCGATTGAAATGAGCTATGACCCTAATGTCATCATGAAACGGGCCGAATCATTTTTCGACAAAGAATCTTATGCCGAAGCCATTGTGGAATACAAACACTTTCTTGATCTCCATCGAAATCATATCTTAGCCCCATACGCCCAATACAAAATTGGGGTTAGCCATTACCAACAATTTCGAACTGTTGATCGAGATCCTGAACCACTTAATAACGCCATTGCAGGGTTTGAAAAACTTCTCAAAGAATTTCCTGCCAGTCGGTATAAAACAGAAGCTCTAGAAACCATTCAGGCATGCAAAGAACAACTCGTCCAACGTCATCTAATGGTGGGGAAATTTTATTTAAAACGAGAAGCCTATCTGGCTGCCGCTCACCGCTATGAAAAAATCATCAAAGAATTTCCTGAAGCTGAGAGAACACCAGAAGCAATGTTCCAACTCGCCAAAACCTACCAAGACTTAGGCATTGAAGAATGGACTCAAGAGTGGCTGATAGCGCTGATCCAGCAATATCCTGAAAGTCCTTACCATTCCTCGGCTCAATCTCTTTTGGCTTCGCTTCATGAGGAATATCCCACCTTGTTGGCTTCGCTTCCCAAAAATTCATTGGTTTCGGACAAAACAGCCACTCCATTGTCTACTCCTCAAACACCCCAGAACCCTGTTTCTATCAACAGTGGAACTCTACCACAAGCCTCAATCTCTGAAGCTCAAACCGCTGTGGCGACCGAACGAACTGTGGCTCCATCAACTTGCGCTATCGGTTCTTGGTGCGATCCCGAATCAGTGGCACCAACCCCTCTCACCAATTCCGGGCTATCGAAAACAAATTCCAAATCCTGTAAAACCGGAGAATGGTGCTAGCATGAAGATGCTTCCTAATTCATTTAGGGGTCAGACTCGAATTAATTCAATCTCCCTTTTCTTACGTAGCAACATAGAGGGGTGAATTAATTCGAGTCTGACCCCTAATTCTAGCAAAAAAATTACTATTGGCCGATGTACCAGCCGATACCATTTCGTTCTAAGAAACTGGTGAAGAGAGTCACAGAATCAGTAAAAATCATCACCCCGACAAGGACTAATAGTGCACCACTCACAACGGACACACCACCTAGGTATCTGCGAAGATTTTTGAAATAGCTCAAGAAAGTATCCATACCAAAAGCCGTCAAGAAAAATGGCAGCCCTAGACCAAATGAATAAGCAGAAAGTAACATGACTCCGCCTGACATAGACTCCGTCGTACTCGCATACGCCAAAATGGTTCCGAGTACTGGACCAACGCACGGAGTCCAGCCTGCCGCAAAAGCTGTCCCTATGAGAAACGAACCAACGTACCCGACTGGCCGAGATTCAAAATGCATGAGCCGACGTTCGGTCATCAATAGATTGAGTTTCAAAATTCCTAAAAGATATAAGCCAAAAATAACAATGAGAATCCCGCCGACCTTTCGGATGATATCTTGATATTCGTACAAGACTTGTCCAATCAAACTCGCTGAAGCCCCAAACGCAATAAACACTGTCGAAAAGCCCGCAATAAATAAAAGCGCATTCAGCAAAATTGCTGACTTAAAGCGCTGTCGTTCTTCAACCTTGGCGAGATTTTCGACAGACAACCCTGTGATATAAGACAGATAGGAAGGAACCAAGGGCAAGACACAGGGTGAGATGAAAGACAACAACCCAGCACTAAAGGCTGCAAATAAAGAAACTTGGGTAATGGAATCCATAAATTACATTGTTTCCCACGGTGGCTGATAGGGCTCTTGAAGCAATCCTTTTATTAACTGTCTTGCCTCTTGGCTATTCCAATCTCGAGCGCCAAAGACCCGCTGCCGAATGATACCTTTGCGATCAATCACATAGGTCATGGGTAAGGTCCGTGCCCCATAGGTGAGCCCCACTTGATAATCAGAGTCATGTAATATGGGGAAACTCAACCCCATGGCTTCTTTGAATGGCCGCGTAACTGCAGCCCCCTGCTGATCTACTGACACAGCTAACATGGCTAATCCTTGGCTCTGAAACTCCTGGTATAAGGATTCCATCGCAGGCATTTCCACCTTACAGGGGCCACACCAGGTTGCCCAAAAATTCAAGAACACAACTTTCCCTTGGTATTCAGGCAAGGAGTGTCCGACACCGTCCAAGTCCAGCAAACGAAACGCCGGGGCAGGTGTATTGATGGCAGGACGACTGTAAGCTACCGGCTGGACTGCCTCTCCTACGGCTGAAGTATCTGAATAGCCAGCGTCACACCCCCATAGGGTGGCAAGAAGTATCAACCCGACTAAACTATGCATCCTAGCCACGCTCATTTTCTTCTCACTCTGAGAGATTCCAGACGAAGCGCTCCATTTAAGATCCCTACCACAAAAAAACAATCATGAGGAAACTTTGCGTTTTTTCATCATCATATGATCCTCATAATTTTATCGTCAATGAAGTTCTCTCTATTGAGTATACAAACATCAAGAATATTTTCTCTTGGATATTTCCTTCACGATTTCCTAGACAACCCTTGAGACATAACGTAGACTACAAAGCCAACCTACCGATTCGCACCACCATCACTCATGAGCGCTATTCAGGTCACCAGTCTTTCAAAATCCTACGGGTTTTATCGCATCTTTGAGGAAATGTCTTTCACCATTTCTTCCGGAGCTTGCTTTGCGCTCTTTGGACCAAACGGCGCAGGGAAAACCACCCTCCTTCGCATCTTAGCTACCTTGCAAACACCATCTGGAGGACAGTTTACCATCTTTGGACGGGACGGGGTGGCACAGAAAGATGCCGTCCGCGCCCTCATGTTGTTTATCGCCCATGGCTCACATCTCTATGAAGAACTGAGTGCCACAGAAAACTTGCAATTTTCGCTAGCCCTGCGTGGGCAGATACCAGAGCCCTCTCAACTAAAACGTGCACTCGATCAAACGGGGATTGGAGCCTATGGCAATCTCAAAATACGGCAATTTTCCGCCGGCATGAAGAAACGCTTGGCCCTGGCTAAGGCCATTTTAGCGCAACCGCAACTCTTATTACTGGATGAACCCTATAACGCCTTAGATGACGGTGGCGTCGTGATTACGAACCAACTCATCCAGGATACCATGAAACGGAGTGGAGCCGTGATCATGACCACACATGACCGAACCAAGGCGGCTCATATCGCCACGGAAGGTGCCATTCTCCAAGCTGGGCGACTCACACTCCTTTCTCCCAAACAATTACACACCCATGTCATTTCTTAACACGATACAGTGGGTAGTCTGGAAAGACCTCATTAGTGAATGGCGTACCCGGGAGACAATCTCCTCCATGCTGTTTTTCGCCCTCATCGTCATTCTCGTCTTTAGCTTTAGCTTTGCCATGGATCAGGATGCGGCCCGCCAATTAATCGCCGGGATCATTTGGGTGGCCTTTACCTTTACAGGCATTATTGGGATCGGCAAATCATTTACCTCAGAGCTGCAAAACGATTGCATCGAGTCCCTGCAAATGAGCCCTGTTCCAAAGGGCGCTATTTACCTTGGGAAAGTCACCGCCAATTTTTTGTTTATGTTTGCCGTAGAAATCTTGCTCTTTCCGCTTTTTGTCATCTTTTTCAACTTAGATGTTGTCGAAGCCGTTGGCATGTTACTCCTCGTCTTCTTCTTGGCCACATTGGGCTTATCTGCAGTCGGCACATTGTTTTCTGCTCTAACGGTACAAATTCGGGCCAGAGAAGTGATGCTTCCTGTCTTGCTCTTACCCTTGGCCGTGCCAGTTATGATCGCCGCGGTTGAAGCCACACGTGGCACACTCAATGGCGATCCCTATAACTTCTATTCTCAATGGCTGCATCTACTCGTCATCTTTGACATCATCTTCACCGTTGTCTCCTTCTGGCTCTTCGAATTCATTTTAGATACATAGAGGCCCCAATCTCCGTATTGCAAATTTCAAGTGAACATTTTCCCATTGCCATACAATACATTTTAATTTTCTTGAGTATCTCATGTGGACGAATATTTATCTCATTCAACTTCCCTCCAAATTAGGTACCTAACCCTTTCCCCTTTGAGGGATTTCCCTTTACAATATAGAATATGCTGAATCGGTTTATTCGGTGGATTCAACGGTATAAGGGATGGTTTGGCGGAGCGGCGGCTCTTTGTATTTTCCTCGGTCTGTATACCGGCTTATTTGCTTCTCCGCCTGATTATTACCAAGGTGAATTGGTTCGGATCATGTATGTCCATGTTCCCTTAGCCCACACCAGTACGCTGGCCTATTCCGTGTTATTTTTTGGCAGCATCTGGTATTTATGGAAACGCGACCCGCTTGTGGATAATGCCTGCCAGGCTTCGGCCGGTATTTGTGCGTTGTTTACGGCTCTGGCACTTATTACCGGATCCATCTGGGCCAAACCTACCTGGAACACGTGGTGGACATGGGATCCTCGGTTGGTTTCTTTCAGTGTGCTCCTCTTGATTTTGGGCGGGTACTTGATGCTCCGAAAACTGGTAGACGATCGCGAACGTGGGGCACGCTATGCCGCCATTCTGGCAATTGTGGGTGGGATCGACCTTCCGATTATCAAGTTTTCCGTTGAATGGTGGCGAACCCTTCACCAACCCATGTCGTTCTCCACACGAGGGGTGGCTATTTCTGATGACATCCTGGTTCCCTTAACCTTAATGAGCATTGGAGCTTGGCTCCTGTTTGCCTATATGGTGATGGTGCGTACACAAATTTTATATCTCACTGATCTGCTTCAGGCAAAAAAAGGGCGTCTGCTCAGTCAGACCCATTTTTCACAAGCTCAATCATGACCTCATTTTATACACGATGGGCCATAATAGTCGGCGGACTGATCATTGTGGCCTTCATGACGTACAACCACTATCAGCAGGATCTCTCCACCATCCCATTAGCGACAGTTGTGAGTCGCCCGCCAAGCTCCGATGTCCTTCGTATTCAGGGAATGGTGAAAAGTGGCACCCTAACTGGCAATATAGAACAAGGACAGGCCACATTTGAATTGATCGATGGCCCCACCACCCTTCCTGTAGAATATGCTGGGCCGCCCTTAGAAAATATTCGTGAGCTCAAAACCATGGTGTTGATTGGCCATCTGGACGCTCAATCTCAGACATTCAAAGCCAAAGATACGGCTCTGATAAACAATTTTGGATTTGTAGCCGCCGCCTATTTGCTCACGGTGGTTACGCTAGCCTGGATCGTATTTGCCATGGGGCAAAGAGTCATGGTTTTATTTAAAGAAATCAAAGACGAAAAACTCTACGAACCGGAGAACGAACCCCTTGCCAGCAACAAATAAAAAAGTCGCGATTATTATCAGTATTCTCCTGATTGCTGGGTCATTAGCCTACTTGGCCTTTGGCAATTTCGGGGAAAATATTGTCTACTTCGTGACTCCATCAGAAGTGAAAGCCTTTACACCCGAAACCTATTCCAAAAAAGTCCGCGTGGGCGGCATGGTGGTGAAAGGCAGCCTGAAGACACAGCCTGACCCAGTGGGACTCACATTCGAACTCACGGACGGGACCAGTACCATCCCGGTAGCCTTCCAGGGCATTCCGCCTGATCTGTTCAAAGAAGGCCAAGGCGCGGTCGTCGAAGGCCAATGGAAAGATGGGCAGACCTTTCACTCAACCATGATTATGGCGAAACATTCTGAAGACTATATGCCCATGGAGCTAAAGCGGGCGGGCGTCGAACTCCCCAAAAAAGATTTCATGAAGACCCTTTCTCAGTAAAGGGCAGGCTTCCCCAACCTACATGATCATAGAAATCGGACATTTTTCGGTTATCGTTGCCCTCGTGCTGTCCGTCTTTGGGATGGCCAGCGCCGCCTTAGCCCTGAAAACCCGCAATCCAGACTGGGCTCGTTCCGGGCGCATGGCCCTCACGTTGATTTTTGTCCTACTCAGTATTGGGATGCTGTCTCTGGTCTATTCCTTTATTATCCGCGATTTTTCCGTTCTCTACGTCGCCAATAATTCGAACTCGAAACTCCCGTTTTTTTATACCGTATCAGCGGTCTGGGGCGGCCATGAGGGCTCCTTGCTGCTCTGGGTCTTTATTTTGTCAGTCTTCAGCACCTTGGCTGTTTGGCTGCATTGGCGCACACAACCCACGATTATGCCCTATTTGATTGCCGTGGAATGTGGAGTGATTTTTGGGTTTCTCTGCCTAATCGTGTTTCTCTCCAGTCCCTTTGAACGATTGCTCCCCGTCCCTACCGATGGCAAAGATCTGAATCCGCTTTTGCAAGACCCGGCAATGGTGATGCATCCACCAATGCTGTATATGGGGTATGTGGGATTTTCGATTCCCTTTTCCTTTGCCATGGCCGCCCTCTTCTCCGGCCGGTTAGGTGAAGAATGGATCAAAGTCACACAACGCTGGACCACCTTCGCCTGGATGTGCCTCACTACAGGCATACTTTTGGGTGGGTATTGGGCCTACTATGAATTGGGCTGGGGCGGTTATTGGGGTTGGGACCCTGTTGAGAACGCCTCGTTTATGCCATGGCTGGTGGGAACCGCCTATCTCCATTCGGTGTTGGTTCAAGAGAAGCGAAAAATGTTCAAAGTCTGGAATTTATTCCTGATTATTGTAACGTTTTCGCTCTCACTCATTGGAACCTTTTTGGTGCGCAGCGGCGTACTGACTTCTGTTCATTCCTTCGCCACCGATCCTGAACGAGGCCTGTATATTTTAATTTTTGTGGGCAGTGTGATAGGCATTGCCTTTGGCGCTCTTATTCTCCGGTCACCGAAACTCAAATCTCAAATTGAAATGGATTCACTTATCTCACGGGAATCGATTTTCCTGTTTAATAATTTATTTTTCCTGGTTGCAGCCGCCACCGTCTTTTTAGGCACGCTCTATCCACTCATCCTTGAAACCATAGGTGGGGGAAAGGTCACGGTAGGACCACCCTATTACAATGCGGTCTTCATGCCCATTGCGTTGGGCTTGCTCTTTCTCATGGGCATCGGCCCTTATATTCCCTGGCGGAAGGCCTCGGTCGCCAATTTAAAGAAAAGTTTTTCAATGCCACTATTGGCTGGTGCCGTCATTGTCATCTTGTTGGGCGTCACGGGTATTCGAAATCTGTATGCTTTAGCAGGAAGTTATGTGGTGGCATTTGCAGGCATGGCTATTTTTTTGGACTTTGGGAAAGTCTCACAACTCTATGCCCAACGCAATAAAAGCAATATTTTCAAGGGAGGATTATCCGCCTTTACCGCCAACCAACGACGCTATGCGGCCATGTTGACGCATATCGGCGTTCTAGTCTTGGTGATCGGCATTATCGCGTCGACGATCTATCAAACCGAGAAAGTCGTCTCCATGAAAGTCGGAGACGAGATGGCTATTGGCGACTATCGCATGAAGCTCACCAACATCCATGATGTCGAGGGCGGAAATTGGAAAGCCGAGGAAGGCGTCTTTCAAGTTTTTGAAGATGAAACACTCATCACGGAACTTCGTCCCCAAAAACGTATTTACAATGCCACTCAAACCCCGACGACAGAATCTGCCATCTATTCCATCAACATGGGACATATCTTTTTAACCATGCCCGAAGTTTCGCCGGAAGGCGTGGCAGTCGCACGAGGCGTTCTCAACCCCCTTATTCTTTGGGTCTGGGGCGGCGGTATTATTATGGGGCTGGGCGTAATCCTGAATATCCTTCGCCCGCGCAAGAGAGAAGAATGACTAAAGCCGCTCAATTGACTTTGGTCCTGGTGTTGCTAGGACTCTTTGCCTTGTTCTATCAAGGTCTCTGGGGAGATCCCCGGCATATCCCAACGGTGCTCATCGGCACAGATGCGCCCATGAGCGAAGGACCCAATGTGGAATCTGGGCAAACAATTTCGCTCAACCAATTTAAAGGCAAAGTCATCCTGCTGAATTTTTGGGCGTCCTGGTGCTACGAATGCAAGGTAGAGCACGAAAGCGTGTTAGAACTTCATCAATTGTTTAAAGACGATCCCAACTTCGTCATGCTGGGCGTGAACTACCAAGACGAGCTCCCCGATGCTCAACAATACCTGAAAGAATATGGGACAACTTTTCCGCATATGCGTGACGTGAAGGGCCAAATTGCCATTGATTATGGTGTCTATGGCGTGCCGGAAACCTTCGTGATCGATCAAGAGGGAAAGATCCGTTATAAGTATGTTGGGCCTATTACCGGCCACATGTATACCACCATTACCCAAAAAGTTATTGCTCCGTTACTCCAAGGTCAGCCCATCTAATGTCTATTCGTCTGATTTTTGTCTTCATATGTATTCTCACAACGCCTTGGTCCCTATTGGCCGAAGTTCAAGACGAAACGGCCTTAGATATTCAGGTTCGAGAAATTGCGAAAACGCTGCGCTGTACAGTGTGTCAAACCGAAAACATTTGGGAGTCAGGCGCACCACTCGCCCAACAGATGCGAGGTGTCGTGCGAGAACGATTAAAAATGGGGCATAGCCCGGAGGATATTAAAGAATATTTCCTCAGCCGCTATGGCGACTATATTATGATGCAACCCCCTGCCCACGGCGTGAACTGGCTTCTTTGGTCTGGCCCCTTCATCCTGTTACTGGGAGGAGGCTTGCTCCTTTATAAAGAAGTCATTGGCTGGGTTCAGCGAACGCCAGCGCCTTCAACGGCCCCACCGCCACCCTTAGACGAACAAGCTCGCCAGCGCATTGAGCGGGAATTAGAATCGTAAGCACCGCTTTCCGAACATGCCTCCGATCATTGCCTTCCTCACTCCGCTTCTCATTGTCCTCGGCATTGTGCTGTTTGCCATCACCCTCCCCTTTTGGCGAAAAGACCCCTCCTCAATATCTTTTGGGTTAGATGACAACCAGGAACAAGAATATGCCGACCTCCAAGTTGAACGTGGAGTCCTGAATCAATCCTTACAAGAACTGGAAATGGAACGCGCAGCCGGCCGGATGGAACTAGCTGACTATGAACGGTTGAAAGCCACAGACGAACATCGGCTGCTACAGGTCTTGGATCGCTTAGAAGTTCTCAAAGGCTCAAGAGAGGGCGATGTCGGTCATGATCAAGAACCCGCCCAACGACGAAAAGGCTGGATTCCCGCCATCGCATCCGGATTAGTCGTCATGCTGGCTTCTGTTGGGCTTTACACCATTTTGCAAATTCAAGCCGCACAAAAATTGATGGCCGTCGAGGAACAAATGGGCGGCGGCCCTAATCCCATGGAAATGGTCGCCAAATTGGAAGCACGGCTGAAAGAAAACCCCGATGATGTACCGGGACAAATTATGGCTGGCCGCTCATATCAGGCGTTAGGTCGGATGGCCGAGGCCCAGAAAGCTTGGGCCAAAGTCTTAGAGTTAGATCCCAAACAGCATGAAGCCCGGTATAATTATGGCGTGCTCCTCATCGATTCCCGAAAAATTGACGACCCCAAAATTTTCCTAGAAGCACTAAACCATTTTGATATGGTTTTGGCTGACCTCCCCAATCAACCAGCCGTGAATTGGTATCGTGGCATCGCCCTCTGGTACTTAGACCGTAAGCAAGAAACCGATGAAGCTTGGTCACTTGCCGCACAAAATATGGAACCCGGCAGTCAGGACTTAGCTTTCGTCAAAGAATCCCTCACCAAACTCCGCGCCGGCCAAGAGCCATTCTAGACAGAAAGATTGCAATATCCCCCATTTACTCCGACAATTTCCCTTTTCGTATCTCCCGCAGATACACAGTCATTTTTTCGTAGACACTCCGTCGGTGACCAACGGCCATGACACGGATCACTTTTCTTCTCCGATCAATGGCATACACGATACGAAATCGACTGACGCGGTATTTCCACAATCCCTCTAATTCTTTCACTAGGGGGGCTCCCTCATTGGGATTCCCACATAACGCTCGTACCGCGGCCTTGATGCTACGCTTGAGGTCAGGAGAAAGATGTTGAATGGTTTCCGAGACGTGTGGGGGAATATCAGCTCGAAACATGAGCCTTATCGGCGAGATTTTTTCTGAGGAACAAGCGGCTCTCCAAACACTTCATCAAATGAAAGCCCTTTTTGATTGGTTTCATAAAAGGCCTGGCTTTTGCGGATCTGTTGCATCAATGCATTGTCACTCAAAATCTCGATGGTCTCTTTCACCCGTTCGTATTCTGCATAATTGATCAACACCGCTGCAGGCTTACCATTGCGAGTGACTACCACTTCTTCCTCCCGTTCATCAATGCCAGTCACCAGTTCTGGAAGCCTTGCTTTCACCTCAGAAATTGGTAATGTTTTTATCATAGGTTCCTTCCTTTCAAATTTGACCAAAATTTTGGTCAAAATAAACTCTATTATCTTATGGAGGCACTGTCAAGGAAGGAGGTCACCTATTACCTAAGTTTTTGGCAAAAAAATCCTAGAAATAGCCCTTACTAAGGAGGTCGGTAAATAGTGGGTTCGGGAATTTGTGAGGATGGAGTCCAATTAGTGAGTTCACGGAAGGCAATGGATAGCACTGCTACTTCGAATGGAACGAAAGCGAACCAAAGAAAGGATCGAACAAAGGCATCAACATACACCCATTGATCAACGGCTAGCCCAAAAATCCCATTGGGAACCCAGTCCAGAAGCAAAGGCAAACCTCCCACCAGAAGGGCTAAACGCCAGGCGTTTCTTTTTGAAATTTTCCAAGACCAATCCAAGTGACGTTGCCAAGAATATTTCTTATTCATATCTACAGCTATTGCTGGAAAAACCAAGCAATATCTACCGACGAAATAAATGTAGGGAATAAGGAATAAACAACTTTCAAATATTTGTTTCAGCCACATTCGGTTCTCAAAAAATTTCTCGAGGTCTCCCCAAGCCTGAATTGAAAATTCAAAAATTATCATTCCTGGCAGCCACAAAAGTCCCAGACCGACATATATGCACAATAAATACCAAAAAAAATCACACTCTCTTTGAGAAAATGTAAATTTCTCATGGTAAGTCCCCTTTTCGTTTTCTAAAAGGATTAGACGATGACTGGCTATCGCCAGGAAAATAAATACCAAAATTCCAGGCACACATATGATAATTCCCAGGGCTCCTTCACCCAACATCAAAAAAAATTTTTCGTCTATTCCTGATTCTTTGGTTAACAGGAATTTTTGCAAAGAAGAGTTTATTCCTTCCAATAAGGCACCAAGTAAAATCCATAGCCATAAGATCGCCCAGTGATCCCACCAAAACTTCATAGCTTCCCGAAGTGTTGGCCAAATGGGGAGTTTTTTCTGAGACAGGATTGGAGTTGAATCACTCATAAATCACAGAAGAACTTGAATGTCATTCTAGAATTTCTCTGTTCTTATCGGCAGAGAGAGGTTCCCCCGCAGGCGTAAGGGCATTAACGTTCTCTACTGGATAGAAAAATGATGGAATGTACAATGCCTATCCGTTCTACCTGCAGTTTGTAGCGGGTTTCTATCCTTAAAATCCGAAGATGGATTCCCGATTAAAAATGCCGGGAATGACGACAAAAAAGCGGCTCGGGTTCTCACCCAAGCCGCCTGAGGGTAACCAATTAATCACTATGCTGGAACAGGGTGCAGGGTGTGGAATGATTACCAAATGACTCGTTCTTCCATGACGCCGGAAGGTACAAGTCATACGTGTCTTGTCTTCATAAAATTTATTGTGTAGAATTATGTGTAAATCATTGTGTAAAAGGAGAATTGCCATGCCAACCAATCTTGCTCTTGACGACAAACTTGTCCAAGAAGTCAAACGCCTAGGCGGTCATGCGACCAAACGCGCCGCAGTCAATGAGGCTCTCCGTGAATATGTCACACGCCGAAAACAGAAAAACATCCTTGAACTATTCGGAACTCTTGAATGGGACTCTCAATATGATTACAAAGCAGCCCGAAAACGAAAATGACGGTCCTCGTTGACACTTCAGTCTGGTCACTCGCCCTTCGCAAAGATAGTCCCGCCAAACATCCCGCCGTTGGCAAACTCCAAACCCTCATACTCGACACGCAACATATTGTGCTGACTGGAATTATTCTGCAGGAAATTCTCCAGGGGTTTCGGCAGGACGATACCTTTACGACGGTGATATCCTACTTTGAAGCCTTTCCTTTACTCTCCCTTACCAGACATGACTTTATCGCAGCCGCTACACTTCGCCGCCAAGCGACGAAAAAAGGCTTGAGGCTCTCGACGCCGGACTGTCAAATCGCGACCGCTGCGATCAACCATCAATGCCATCTGTTGACCACAGACAACGATTTCTCAAGCATTGCCAAATGGGCGCCTCTTCAATTGCTTTAGGGCCCCTCTAAAAACCGTCCTTTTCCGCGATCGCTGCGTCAGCCACGTGCTCGCAGCCTTCGGCGCGCACAAACGTGGTGCTCTTCACACCGTGCGCCCTCATGTATTCGCCCATACACTGCGGTTTTCCGCGCGTGGCTTCCTTGCCCTCACACAAAAATCCTGGTTTTTAGAGGTGCCCTTTCGCACATCCAACATACATACGGCATCATCCTCACCTCTGAGCCAGGGGAAAGAATCCTTGCTGAAACTATGCAGGAATGACAAGAAAAGAATGGCGGCTCGGGCTCTCACCCGAGCCGCCTGAGGGTAACCAACTAACAACTATGCCGACGCAGGTTGCAGAGTGACATAACGAACACTGGATAACATTGCTAGCGCTTCCAATCGTTCGACGGAACGATAGCTAATGATGAGATGCTCCAAGTTGGGGCTGAACCGAGACTGATTGACGAGTCCCACATTTGTGGGTACAATTTACCTAGCCCTGTAAATCGGAGGAGGTAGCTCATGAAGACAGCCCTACGAAAAGATGACACCCTCAAAATACGAATGGATCGTGCGACGCTTAATCTGTTGGAACGGGCTCGTACATATATAGATGTCAATAAAAGCACCTTTATCCGGCAAAGTATTCAAGAAAAAGCTGCCGCTGTCATTGCCGAAAACGAGAAGACCCGTTTTACGAAGGCCGATTGGTCTCGTTTTTTTGATATGATCGATCACCCGCCTGAGCCCACTGTCCGGATGAAAAAGGCAGCTCGAAAATATCGAGCCATTGCCTCGTCCAATGAAGTTTGAGCTGTTACAGCCTAAAAAGCACAACCGCCACGATTTTGATTGTGGCGTCGAGGCGTTGAACCTCTATTTGCAGAGAGTGGCGAATCAGGACCAAAAGCGAAGCTTGACGAAAGTTTATGTTCTGGCAGAGAACGAGAGGGTGATTGGATACTATTCTATCAGCGCACATTCCGTGACAAGGGATCATTTGCCGGCAGGTCGGAAATTAGGAGGCTATCATGAAATACCCTTTCTGCTTCTTGGAAGGCTCGCGGTGGATCGGCACTATCAAGGATTGGGATATGGCGACACACTGATCGTTCATGCGTTTGCCACAACCATGGATGTGGCTCAAAAAGTTGGCATTATGGGCATTGTGGTGGACGCGAAAAACGAGAAAGCCGCATCTTTTTACGAGGGATTCGGATTTAGGCGGTTATCATCTACAAACAATCGCCTTGTGTTGCCTATTTCCGCATTGGCAAAACTGATCGGTTAGGTAACAAGAGTTTCAGCATCCAGCTATGCGAGTGACATCCAACCCAAAATAGTGATGAGGAAAAGATGGATTCCTATTTTACACATGTGGAACGACAAAACAAACAAGCAGCTCGGGCACTCGCCCGAGCCGCTTGCATATAGCCGACCTGCAACTATGCTGCGGAAGGTTGCAGAGTCACATAACGAACGATGGATAATTTGGATAAGGCCTCTAGTTGTTCGACGGGGAGATACCCGATGACCAAATGACCAGATTTGGGTTGGGCGACGGATGTGAAACCTAACTTCTTTAATTGAGACAGAGTCTCTTCTTTGGTATCTGCTAGCCATACCTGCACTAGAACTTTTCCATCTTGAATTTTTGCTGATTCATCAGATGAAAAATCCTTGCCTTCTTTCTTTTTGTCCACCATAGCCAACAAAGGAGCATCCAATTTTGACAACGGTTCATTAGAGCTTATCCTAGAGCGATCTTCTTCCAGTTTATCTTTCATCGGTGGTGCTGAACTGTAAACTTCTTGCGCCACGACTCCATTCGTCATACTCTGTTTCATGTTGGCCATGGACCGCATGGCTGGACGACGCAAAGCTTTCACTTCCTGATCGTCTCGTCCAAAGATGCCCTCATAGCTCACGCCTTCTGGCAGCTCGACGGGCACTTCCACACGCCGTGGTTGTCCACCTTCCGTAATGATCAGTTCTTCAACGGCGACAAATGAGGTAAATTGGGTCATCAGCCGATAGTCCAACCCTAACCGGGTGATCGCTTTTTGTATATGTCGTTTTGCATTGCCTTGTTGAATTCCGTTGTAGTCCTGAGACATGAGATCAGCTATCTTCGTCCGAGCCCACAAGGTCGCCAAGACATCATGGTCGGGTTCGAATCCTGGAAACTCCACTTCGATTTTTCGTACCACCGGATGGCCTGCCACTTTGCCTCGTAATCGAATGGTGCCCTTTCCTGGCGTCATATATTGTCCAGTGACAATTAATGGCTTGGCACTAAATAGGTCAGGCAACCGCCTTGGATAGACTTCCGATACATCTAGATCGTCCCAATCCACTGAAATATCTGTCAGCAGCGGATGTTGCACTCGATGGTGAAAGCGGCGCGCGGCCGCCGAGCCATCATCTTGCAGCCCCACATATTCCACTTCACCACGACCATGCTCCGCCATTTTGTCTAACAAAAACCGATTGACACTGCTGCCAATCCCAAAGGCAAAAACTCGGGCATTTTCATGCTTTTGGATTTCCCCGATAATCGCCATATCATTCCCGATATACCCATCCGTCATAAAACAGACGATTCGCAGATGTTCTTGGGAATCACTGGGATCTAACGCGGCTCGAATGGCTTTCATCATTTCCGTGCCACCGCCGCCTCTTCGAGATTCCAAAAAGCGTTGGGCTTTTCGCACATTCGAGGGCGTGGCTGGAACAGGTTTCGGAAAGAGAACACGGGTATCCCCTGCAAAGGTGATGAGATTAAACGTATCTCTCGGGTTGAGGCCATCGATCGCTAAACGCATCGTCTCCTTCGCTTTATCAAGCGGAAATCCTGACATGGATCCTGATATGTCCAAAACAAAGACGAGTTCCTTCGGAGTGACGGCATCCGTCTTGACGCGATCCGGTGGATGCAAGAGAAGGGTAAAGAATCCCTCTTTGCCATTCCGATGCGTCAAAATCGCGTCACGCATATCTTCTCCGGCCACTGTATAGGTCAGGATAAAATCTTTATTAGGAATCGTGGCTTCTTCTTTGAGATGCACGTCAGCCTGAGAATCATTCGAACTGGTTACCGCAATCTTGTGGGTGGTTGATTGAACATGATGAATTGGCACCCCCGCATCAATCACCACGGACAGTGAAAGATCATGTCCAGAGCGGGTGCCCGGTTTCAGAACAGGCGGAGTGATATGTGAGGCATCAGGAACCCGGTCCGTATCATAGGCCCAACCACCCCCTAATGGTTGTGTTGGTGGCTCTTGTGCTACAGGTTGCCCAGGAATATAGCGAGGTCCCACCACCATAGGGAACATGACCGAATACGTTCCACCATCATAGGACAAGGTCTCTACGTAACTGATCGTAATCGATATCTGCTCACCTGGCAGAATATTGGCTACGGACTGGGTGAAAATATTAGAGCGCTCCTGATCCAAGAGACCTGCCATATTCCCGCGACGTTTGGCCGCTTCATAAATGGCACGGGCTTCTTCCCGTTTCTTAATCTTTCCCTTCACCACCCGATCACCAACCGTCAATGTCATATCATCGACCGCTGCGTTCTGCGGTAGTGGGAAGGTATAAACGGCTTCAATTTTGTCGGAATACGGATTTTCAAATTGTTGGATCACCTGCGCCCGGGCGAGCGGCCCACTGACTTGAATAGAAACATCGGTATGTTTAAGCGGAAACGCCCGGGTGGGATTTCCCTTGTCGTCTAATCCTATTAAGGCTCCAGACTGATCACCAACCCTCTCAGCATTCGCATGGGCAGCGGGAATGGGGTATGTTCCAAAACCCAAAACACCCATACTCGAAAGACCCAACACCCCTACAAGACCACCACTTAGAGCCCACTGTAACATTCTCTTTCCATAATTTTTGGCGCTCATTATTCCCCTCCATAAATTCCACGGCCCCATTGCCGCTTCACTAGAGGAGATGGCCTCATAACGCAATTCCTTTCAAAAATATTTATAAGGGTCAAAAAAATTGAAAATTTGACAACGGAATCAACAATCGAAACGTATGTTCCTCCTTCAAGACAAACATAAGACGGCTGAAAAAAGGTGGGGAGCCAAAAATAAGCCCTTGATGGACATGCAAACTCAAATGGCTGATCTATAGACCTACAACAAGTGAGATGAAAAGAGTCTTATTGACTTGAAGAAGAATTTACTTCTCAAGGGGAATTTCCACACGGAGCGGTAGATCTGAGCCTATCGAGGATTGGAGCGCAAAGACATGATCACCCATTGATTCAACTTGGACATCAGCTATCGCACGAGTATCTCCCAACCACTGACCTAAGTCCTCTAAAGGTGCGAAAGAGAGTATTACTGAAATGGATGACACAACTGGATTCCCCACGGTATTCGTCACTTGGCTTAAAGCAAAATTTACCGGTTGCTTGGCATCCATAACGATAGCCCCATCAGATGCCCTCTGAAGATTCGGAGAATCGCTCCTCATCCATTGCCATTTTCGTTTTCCATAGGCAGTCAAGACATACAAATATCCAGATATATTTGATTCTATGGAGAGGGAAAGTTCAGACCAATTCCCGGAAAATTGTGTGATATCAATTGCCTGATCTTTGCCATCAAATACCCGCCGAATAAAGTGATAACGAATCCCTTTAGATTCTCTCTCTATATATTGTTGAACGATTTCTTCGGAATATTGTCCATCTGCCCTTTCTTTCGCCAACGCATTTTCTTCCTTACCAGACACACTTTCCAGGCCTTGCAGGACATCTACCCTGTCTGAGTCCCCATCAACTGAATCAACGCGTTTACGTTTACTCTCGAGCACCAATTCGTTCGCGCTCCGAGAAGGCTGAGCATCTTCCTCTTGAATCGCATCGGAAAAATTCGGTATTTGAGCAAGAGGCTGAAAGTCTTCTTTGACAGTCTCTGAAAGCGCTACCGAAGGAGCACCGCTGGGCTCGTCTTCAGGTATTTGTTGCGCAACACTAGACTCATGGGTGCGTGGCATCGACTCACTGGGTTGGAACTGCGGCTTCCTTTTCAACTCCTGCTGCACAGTATCTTTAGAAGGAATCTCTGCTGAAGACGGCACCATCGGTCCGGAAGGTTTTAAGGCTTTAGCCTTAACTGATGACAAAACTGAATCGGACACATGTTCTACTTTCTCAGATGTTTCTTCAACTAGCTTTTGTGAAGCTTGAGATCGTTGCTCTGATTGGCCTCTTACGGGTTGTTGTGACCGAAAAGTTTCTTCACTCTTTTCGTCATCTTTATCTGCAATTATAGAATGTGCCTTCTTTTCTTCTTGCTTAACGATGGGTCCCCAATCGTTGTTCATTTGCCAGCCAAAAATGAGAGCTAGCCCCATGGCGGCTATACTTCCAACCCATGCGAGCGAAGAAGGCTGACGAAGCCAACTAACCTTCTGGGCTGAAGATGAGACTGCAGTCTCTTGTAAATCTCCTGAGGCTTCCAGACTAGCCAGAACACGTTGTCGTACCTCCTGGTCGGCCAACAACGCCTTTAAGGCTTCCTCATCGGCCAACGCATCAAAGAGCGCCTGATCCGTAAGCGCCGCTTCACACAATTGCCGTTTTTCATCCTCAGTCAACGTATCAGTCGCATAGCCGCCAAGAATCTCTTCCAAGGATTTTGACATTACCCCACAGGCTCCTTATTAGGATTTTGCCGATTCCCGGTTGCCATCCTATTGTCCCATTGCCCACCCATCAAGTTGAGCAGCTGTTTGCGACACCGAGAATCCCATGTGTATATCGTATTGATGGAGCGCTCCCCAAGAATCTGCATAATCTCAGGGAAAGTATGGCCTTCCAGTTTTAATCGAAATATGGTTTGGCATCGTTCACCTAATTGTTGAAGCGCGGCAATCAGTTGGGCTACCCGTTCTTTCTGCTCTGCTTGAAAAGATGGATCATCACCGGGATCGACTAGCGGGTGATCATCCACCGACTCTTGATTATATTCTCCACGCCTCAAGTTTTTTCGATGACAATCCAGCATTTTATATCTGAGGATCTTAAAAGACAGAGGAACCAACTCCGTCAATTCGATTACCTGTGAATACTTTTCATGCAATACCATCATCACATCCTGGGTTAGATCTTCAGCTCCTTCCCTCATCCCACGAGATGTTGCAAAGGCAAGAATCCTTTCACGGAGCCGCTGTAAAATATCCTCTCGGGTCATCTCCGCCATTCACACACCCTTCTCAACGATCTGCCTGATTCTTAATTCGTACAACTTCCACATGTTATCACTTTTCAACAACAAACCTAGACAAGGACCACAAACCGGCGCAATGTGATCGAGAGATAAATACACCGCGCGAAGAAGCCCGAATATAGTGCTTAAAGGGAAGTTAAATACACAGCGATTCCAAGGACAGCTAAACTGAGGGAGAGAATGGCTCGTTGGACCCATACGACTTTACTAGCAAACAAGAGCGGGGTTGCTTCAACCCCTTGGCTTTTTCCAATGGCACCATACGGGTCGAGAATAAGATCATGCACGAAAATTAAACCTCCTACAATGGCAAAAACGAACAACTTGAGCATCATGATCAGCCCCCAGCTTGTTTCAATACGCGCTGAGCCACTTTCGTCCAGTAATTGAGAGGCCCCCGTAAAAATAAGGGCCATCAGACTCACCCATCCAACGGTCTTAAACCGTTGGCCCATTTTCTTCACCATGGTCATGGCTTCTTGTGACGGTGATGATTTCTTGTCTTCAAGAAGACTTGGCCTCACCGCCAATTGGGAAAATAGCCAGCCTCCAATAAAGGTAATGGCTGCGACTAAATGTATCCACGTTATCACATACGCTGGCATGTCTTTACTCCATGATATATCAACTAAAAGAACATCCCCTAATCATACCCACTGGTAAGACGAAAGACTACCGCCCTCAGCGGGAGAAGATCGCCCACGCAGCCTTTAACGACATCCTCGCTAAAAAGCTTCAACAGGCAAGCACTATCCATACAATTTTTGGTTTTCCTCCCCTTTGCAAGGAAAGATGAAGGTGAGATAGAAGGTCTACAATACAGGAATTAAAAGCGCAAATATTCCCAATCAGGGCGACAATCATTTCCCAAGCCTCTCCCTCCCATCAATCCCTCTTTACAAAGGAGGGAAGTTTCACACAAAACGACTTGGCTATTATCAATTTCTTTGATTGATCTCCAACAGGTTGCAGCCTTTCCAAGAGTTCGGGTACCCTTGCAACTCGCTTAAGACCTTATGAAACCTGATCATTTATTATGACTGATTACGCTGTCACCGACCCTACTGCCGACCCATGGATTGAGGTAGGGCCTCAAGCCTTAGACCAAGACCTACTGAATCAACGGGCCTGGCGGATGCCAGATATCGTCATTTATCAGCATGGCCCTGAAGAATGGTGGGTGGCCCCACTTGATGAGGAATTACCACTGGTCCGTTTGAACCGCATGGGTGCAACATTGCTCGGTGCCATGGATGGCCGTCAGACTATCGGAACCTTGTTGAATCAATACGGCAAATGGGTGTGCAGCCCTACCCAGCAAAACGGCCGCTGGCACCTGGAACGGTGGGCACAACCCCGATTTTCTCTAGCCTATTATGGCACTGAGCCCCCTAGTGGCCACAGTGCCGATGCCAAATGGGATCTACTGCTTCAAAAAGTTCGAGAAGGCTGGCACCAAAACGTCAAAGCTGAAACCGAAGATCATCTTTCCAAATTTCATGTGCAAGGCATTCAAGGTCCACACGGACATTTCGAAATTATCGAGACTACCGTCTCTCACCTGTTTCGCGAACCCTGTGAAGCCATGAACGGCCTCACGTATGGACGCCTCCTTGGTAAAACACTCCGTCAAATGGGCTGGCTGTCCCCTAGACCCAAACAAATTGTCGAAGTTGGCGCAGGACTTGGCTATGTCTCGAAAGAACTGGCGGGAGAACTCTCTGCCGAAGAGCGAAAAGATATTAATTATACATTTTTAGATTTAACTGGTCCGTTCCTCGGATCCCAAACCTCGCTGGCTCGAAAGGCTGGCTGGACAGCCACCGCAATTCAAGCCAATGCCGAACGCATGGCGATAGCAGACCAATCAGTTGATTTGCTTATTGATAATGAAAATTTGGCGGACATGACGCCCATACAATTCTCTGGCGACGAGCTACTGATGTTTAAGGGTGAAAATCCAGAACACGAGGAAGCGTTAGACCTCATTAGGCGCATGCGCCTTCCTCTCAAGCCACCGTTCCCTGATGAAGTCATCTTCAACTACGGAGCGATCCAGTTTTTGCAAGAAGTTTGGCGTGTCCTGAAGCCTGGCGGACGGGCTATCTTGGTTGAATTCGGTATTGAAGAAGATTGGCCTTCTCCAGTCAAACTACCTGGCCATACGGAATATGAAGTCCAATTCAGCCATCTGCGTCATGCCGCTAAATGGCTGGGGTTTCGAGAACAATATTGTACCCTTCCCCAATTGCTAGGAATGAAGCCAGACACACAAGTGCTGTGCACAGGAGCCGCGTATACCTTACGACGCATTTGCCGCGAATTGGAGCAACCCTTTTCTGTTCGCGCATACACAGAGAAAGAATTAGACTCTGCGCTTGGGAATTTACTTCCGAAACTCACTGGTCTCCATTACCACAATGTCCTCGACCCTGCCTGGTTCGGTCTGTGGGACTTCAAAGTCATGCTCCTGGAAAAACCTGGGGGCATGAGTGTTGGCCAACAACCCGAATTCAAAGAATCCGCCGGCTTCCGCTGGTACACGCAACAGTAAATTTTGCCTTCTAAATTAGGCATTCGAGGGTTTTTGAAATTTTTCAGCTTGGTCTACCAAGATGCCTTCTCGGAGGCCGTAATCGCTGACGAGACATGTCGAGAAATTGAAGGTTTCCATAATTCGGCGAAGGATTATCGTGCCGGCCACGATGACAAATTCGCGGCCCGGTTCAAGACCAGACATTTTTAGCCGTTCAGAGCCTGTTTTGCTGACAAGGTCTTTCTCTAGGCGAATGATGATTGCAAGAGAGAGCTCATAGTTATGAACTCGACTGCGGTCATATTCTTTGAGTTGTTGGGCCATTGCGGTCAACGTGGTCACGGTGCCTGCCGTCCCCACCAGAGGCGTGTCGGATAATGTGCCAAACCGTTGCCTCATGTTGACTAATTGTTCATCAATCACGGCTTCGGCATTTTGAATGTCTTGCGCTGTTGGCGGATCATGATGAAAAACGCGTTCTAACAATCGCACCACGCCAAGATTTAACGAAATCACTTGGGGAGGTTGTTCTTTGCCTGCGAGGATACACTCTGTGCTGCCGCCACCAATATCCAATCCCATGAAGTCAATAATAGTCTCGGGCAAGCCAAATCTGATGCCCATTAACGTGCGCCGGGCTTCCTCCTCTCCGGTGAGAACTTCAATGTCCCAGCCTGTTTCTCGTTTGACTCGCGTTAGAAATTCTTGCCGGTTGTCTGATTCTCGTACCGCACTCGTCGCAACAACCACTACAGCCTCCAACACATACATAGCGGTTCTCTCTCGCCATTCAGTAAGCGTCGCCACCACTCGTTCCATGGCTTCTTGAGATAATCGCTTATGCTGATCCACGCCTTCACCAAGCCGTAAAATTTTCCGATCTGCATCGATTTCCTTGAGCTGGGCTGGCAAGTGCACGTCGGCCACTAGTAGCCGGCAGGTTAAGGTCCCAATATCAATGCATGCTACCCTCATTTTACTGAGCCTCCTTATTCCTCATGCCGACAATCACAAATAGCTTTTCTCTCGAGCTGTTGTATCTTCCCTATTTCCTGAAATTATCTTGGCCTTCTTTTCCAGCTAGAACGGCCTGTGGTAGGATTTTCTTCTCTTCCAGACTTTGGAGAAGAGGCGTATTTCAGTATCTTAACTTACAAAAGGAGAGCAGAATGGCGCAAATTCATTGCTGTAAATGTGATAAAGACGGTGATCTCATCACCGACAATTTGTTTATGGGAAAACTGGAAGCTGAAATCAAGGAAAAGGTTTGTCAGCCCTGTTGGAATGAATGGGCGGGTCCCGGCGGCACCAAAACTATGGTAATTAACGAATATCAATTAAATCTTGGGGATGAAAGTGCGCGGGAAACGCTCAAGAAACAAATGCGAGCCTTTCTAAAATTAGACGAAACCAATACAGAATTTAAAGATTATCGGCATTGAGCAGGAAGCGCTACCCTCTTTGGTTCGTTATGAGATTTTCAACATATTGATTTCATGGTATTTTCATGAAAATTTTTCCATCATTAGTGCATGAAGCCCCTCTGGCAACCACCTCTTGAATGAGGTAATGAGGCGCGGTAGGATTATTTATGGATACCCCACTCGGCAAAGGCGTGTTTCTCATCGCCACGCCTGCATTACGAGATCCTAACTTCCGTCAAACTGTCATTTTGTTATGTGAGCATGGCCCTGAAGGGGCCCTGGGAGTTGTTTTAAATAGGCCGACAGAGATGAATATCACCGAAATACTCCCACACATGCCCGTTCTAGAAGGCCAGCCGCACCGAGTCTTTTCTGGCGGGCCCGTGCAAAAGGATAGCTTACTCGTGCTCTATCATCTCAACGAAGAAGTTGAAGATACGCATGCGGTCATCGATGGCGTATATCTGGGTGGCAATACGGAAACGCTTAAACGCATCATTGAGGTACCGGCCGAGGAAGAATCGTTCCGAGCCTTTATGGGTTATTCCGGTTGGGGACCAGGACAATTAGAAAATGAGATGAAAAGCGGATCTTGGCTTATCATGCCAGCTAAACCCCAATTTGTCTTCGAAGACTCTCCTACAAGTCTATGGGCCGAGGTCCTGCAAACCTTTGGTTCCCAATACAGCATGTATGCCCATATGCCTATTGATCCCAGCCTTAACTAATCCCCTCCAGCTTTTTCTCCTTTAGAATCCTTCTTCTTTTGCATCAAGTCTTCGGGGGAGCGTTTCCAGGTTGCCGCGTCAATCACTAAGTATTTCTCACCTGTTTCAGGATTCAAATCAATCGACAAATCACAATAGGGAACTGAGAAGGACTTTTGAATCCAGCGAGGGACAATATGTTTGACACTCATATTTCCCCATAAGCGAGTCCACCAAGAAGCCCCTCCGGCATGTAAATCCAACACCACGCCTTCCTGTACGCATCTCACAACCTTCCCGAGTCCATTCCAGATCACATGCTCTGGTCTATCGGCCACAGGCTTTTGAAGAATCACGACCTGAACCATTTTCCCTGTCATCGAAATAAGCCATGCTTTTACGTCATTTTGGGAGTCCCTTGATTCTTCCACAGATCATTTCCTCAATGAGTTTCAGAGCCTGACAAGACCTAAGGATCGTTATTTGATAAGGTCATAGAGATGAACACACCAAGCCAGCCACCTTCTTGGCTGCAAAAATTTTTCACCCTCCTCTTTGGCCCTAAAATGCTGGTCATGCTCTTGACCGGCTTTTCTTCTGGCCTTCCCCTTCTCCTCACTGGCTCTACCCTCAAATTTTGGATGCGGGAAGAAAGTCTCGATTTGACCACTATTGGATTTTTTGGCCTGGTCGGACTCCCTTATACCTTAAAATTCTTGTGGGCACCGTTAATGGATCGAATCGTACCGCCGTTTGGAGGGCGCCGCCGAGGCTGGATGCTCATTACCCAAATCACCCTCATGATAACTTTGGCATTCATGGCTTTTGCCCAACCAGCTGTTAATTTACCAGCGATCGCAGGATTATGTCTTCTCATCGCCTTTGCCAGTGCAAGCCAAGACATTGTCCTTGATGCTTACCGCCGCGAATATTTAAAAGACGATGAATTAGGGATTGGGTCTTCAATCTTTGTGAACGGGTACCGACTGGGGCTGTTGGCCTCCGGCGCCTTGGCCCTAGTCCTAGCCGAATATCTGTCTTGGCCTGCAGCATATTTCGTCATGGGAATGGGCATGTTAATCGGAATCGTAGCAACAATCTATGCACCAGAACCCATTGTGGAAACCACCCCGCCAGCATCACTTCGTGAAGCCTTTGTTGGACCACTTCTCGAATTTTGTCGTCGGCCTGGCTGGCTCTCAATCTTGCTGTTCATATTACTCTACAAAATTGGGGACAGCATGGCCTCTGAAATGCTTTCACCATTCTGGGTAGACTTAGACGTTTCAAAGTCCACCGTGGCTGGTATTATCAAAACATTTGGTCTGGCCGCCAGTATTGGTGGCGGAATCTTGGCAGGCCTCGTCGTGTATCGATGGGGAATCATTCCTTCACTTCTTTTTTTTGGTTTCCTGCAAATGGTTTCCACCGCTGGGTTCGCTGTCCTCGCGATCTTTGGCAATCATTTCTTCTTACTCACAACCGTCATTGCCTTTGAAAATCTTACCGGAGGGATGGGAACGACGGCTTTTGTGGCCTTCATGGCCAGCCTCACCGACAAACGGTTCACCGCCACTCAATATGCCTTGTTGACCAGCATGATGGGAATTCCCCGCGTTTTTGCGGGCTCTACAACCGGCTTGCTCGCCAGCTGGTTGGGATGGGAAGGATTTTTCATTCTTTGTACGTTGTTGGCCATACCTGGATTAATACTCATTCCTAAGCTTCATCGCCTAACCCTTTCCACCGCGTCTCAGCATATCCCAGCGCAATAGAAAGACCCCCGTCCATTCTTTCCTGAACAAAGGACGGCGACTCAGAATTCCTGGCCGCCGTCCTTAAGGAGATGCACGATATCGTGCATACTATGGTGAAGCACTAATCTCTTTAAAAATTTCAGCCCTCTTATTTCTTTTTTCCTTTTCCTCCTTTTGACCCACCTCCCCCGCTATAGGTGTAGGTCACAGTCCCTGGTAGTGTAGAAATATGACCGACTTGGTCAACAGCAAACACTTCATAAACATTGGGAACGGTCGTAGAAAAGGTTAAATCTTTAAAATTCATGCTGGTCGTGGAACCTAACATGGTCCCGTTTCGGTAGACCGTGTATGAAGCTACTCCTGTCCCACCAGAGCCATCACTTGCTTGATTCCACGAAACCTGGACAGATTTATTTCGTCCTTTCCCGTTTAATTGGGCAGCCACTCCTGCAGGTGAGGTTGGCGCAGTCATGTCTAATTGAAGAGAGGCTCCAACTTGCTCGGCATGCTCAGCCCTGCCGTCAGAAACCACAATGGTTATTGGATAGCTACCATCAGTAGCCCCTGTCACATTCATATTGACAGCTGTCATACCAAAACCACCAGGAGCCACGTTCAGAGGAGTTGCCACTGCACTCTCTAGATCTGAAGTGACAGCTACCGACCATGAACTGGACTCACAGAAGGCGCTATCATTGTTGGTGACTTTTAGCATATAGGCTTGCAGGTCACTCACATCGGATACCAATTGTTGGTTAGGCGTCAACTCAACGGTTGGTGTTCCAATGACACAGACACCCATACTCAGCTCCAATGAGGCCGAAGCGGACTGGACTGCATGGGCTGAACCCGACACGTCAACTATGACTGGATAGACACCATTACTTAGCCCGGTCACATCCATGTTGATAGTTGTCATGGCAGAAGCCCCAGGTTCCACATTATCCAGCACTGAATCCGCCACAGTCCCACTCGGCGAAGATGATGACAGACCCACCGACCAATCTGTGGCTGGACAAGCCGAACTATCATTATTGGTGACAGTTACGGTGTATGGTTGTAATGGATTGCCTTCCGTCACGACTTGAGATGTCGGAGTCATCGAAACCGTTGGTGCCCCCACCACGCATATTGGCACATTAACATTCAGAGAACCCGTGACCTGAGCAGCATGCATCGGTTCATTCACATCCTGATCCGAAACATCTAAGGTCATGACATATATTCCATTAGCCACGTTGCCTAACTCCAAGGTGACTGTCGTCGAATTTTGGCTTTGTGGGCTTACAGTGAGATTTTGGACCGTTCCCGTAATGCCAGTTCCAATAGGGGCTAGTGAGGCCTGATAATTCGTCGCATCACATGCCGCCGTATCATTATTAGTAATATTCAGGGTATAGGAGGGCATCTGCGTGAGATTATTCACCTCTTGACTACTTGGTGCCAAAGCCACTTGGGTACTCCCGACCACACATTCTCCACCAAAGCTGATATCCACCTTCACATAGCTTGCATTATTTTCGACTTGTGAAATGGTCAACTCGTTGGCGGCATCATGAAACTGAGAGAGAGTCAGATCCGTAGGATCAGTTTTCAAAACTTTGACAAGATAGGACCAATTATTGGTTTTCTCTCCACGATGGATATTCACTCCCGTCGTATATGTTGAGGACATTCCCATGTCCATCCCCATCTTTTGTCGATACGATAGATAATACGGTCTGCCGGAAGTTGGAATAATTTTCAATATTTGTGGTTCACTCGACAGTCCTGGATCTGTGCCTAAAGGAACCAACATGTATTGACCAGGAGTCTTTACCTCTACAACCTTGGCCTGTAAATTTTGAGCATCAAACCATCCGGCTTGATCCATATGCACACTGTTGAGTTTGCGTTTTGAACAACAGTATCCCATCAAATCTGATGTATCACCATATTCAACATTTTTCGTGCCGTCATTATCAGGATCTGTTGCCGCATGATGCCATCCAATGTTATGGCCGAGTTCATGCGCGAAGGCAATGGGATCAATACGCGTACTCCAAGATTTCCTAACCGACGTACTGCCATAGCTTCCTACTTGGCCTAAGGCTAACCACCCACAACCAGAAATCGCTTTTGGCGGTACGACATAGAGCCTATGTTGATAATTATTGATATTCACTGGAGAAGCTGCATCAGCATCTGCTGCGATGGTGTAGTACGCACAAGCCTTGTCAGGGTCATACGGAATAGATACTAAAAAAACGTCTGATGCCGCACTTCCTGAAAACGTGACTTGGTCAAATGACGCTTCTTTATATACACCATGCACAGAAAAACTAACCGTGTCATGCATAGCTTTCCCTGAGCTATCGACATGGGATTGAGTGTACGGCGAAACGCCTTTTGCCGCATAATCCACACCATCCATATTGATCACAAACGTAATCGTTTTTCGATCTCCCGTTGCAGCGGCAGCCATCTCACTATGAGCCGAAACTCCAGAGCTCCCTCCATCTAATGCGGCAATTTCGGACACCCATACTTTTCCCTTATCAGCTCGCCCTTTAATTTTGACCTTCTTTCCTGTCCGAAGGCCTTTCGGTGGGTCTCCTTCAAAGATCATTTCCACCGCATCCCTACCATTGACCGAGCCTTTTGGATGAAGAAAATATGTAAATCGAGATTTCTCCGGAATGACTTCATCAATATGGATCATGTCCACTTCGCCATCCATAAAGACAGCCTGTGCATGATCTGGAGGTCCCGCTACAACCCACATTGGTTGTGATAATGCCACCAGAATACTCACAGCCATAAACCATGTGGCCCTACAAGACTTCTGCACACGAGAAGATGTTTTTTTGTCAGACGTAACCTGACAGGTAAGGAATTCTTGCTTAGCCATGCTTAACCTCCATAAGTGAGCAATAACGGGCACGCGAAAGAAACGATTAGGACAGTTGGGTGGGCTAGCTCAAGAAGGACTCAAGCGGCCATAACCCGGCGATCCCGCTATCTGAGCCTCCATGCTCAGATCGGTAATTTTGCGTCACCACCTCACGATGGTTTTGCCCTGAAACAGATTATGGGAAATTGATGTCGTGGTCGAAGAAAGTTATCGGTACATCCCTGAAAAACTTTTATGAAAATTCTTTTTTCATACAACGTGACAGATCATTCATGAACGCGCATTCATTCAGTATGCAGAGAATACATGAATCCGACAGAACTTGGACTAATCAAACACGTTGTAGAGAAAGTTTGCGGGGATGATGAGAAATAATTTAGGTGGCCAGCAAAATCACATGAACGCCTTAAAAAGGCCAGAAAGCACACTCAGGAGATTCAGAGGATTGCTGAAATAGGTAGTGCGTCAATACACCATCCTGACGCCCCAAAGATATAGAAGACGCCACTGGCAGAAAGAACTTCAAGATTCATCAGAAATTTACGCATCTTTTAGGAATTGCGATAAAGGGCTAGATGTTTTTTCGACTCTAACGTTCCAGGGGTTCCGCCTTTTTTTATTTTCATTCTCTAATTGCATCATTGGGGATTATTAAAACCACTCGATTTCGGCACATCAAACAATAGGATCCACTGCCAAGACAAAAAGGGAACAAATAGGTCTTGCACCTAGCCTTTGAAAGTTATGCACTCGTTTTTTTTAAAGAAATAAGGAAGTTTTGCCGATATTTTATACTGGCCCCATTCTTATAGAGAACACCGACTACATCATTCTCGAATACCATTAACTTCCTATTTTCCGAAGACTCATTCCTATCATCAACGCACGCGTGAAAAGATTAGTGAGTTAATTGAAAGAAGGTTCCCATTCCCAATGAACGGGTCCAATCGGTGATTGAAAAATTCTGGGGGACATGCATACGGAATGTTCCCTCGGCCGAGAAAATTCTTTATCTCACATTTGATGATGGCCCTCATGAATATTGCACACCCAGAGTCCTCGACCTTCTGTTGCGATACCAAGCCAAAGCCACATTCTTTGTGGTTGCCAATACCTTACATCATAATCTTGCTATAGGGCGCTCGATTGTGGCCCATGGTCATACCATTGGCAATCATTCTTTAGACCACAAATATCATCATTTCTTTGGCAATAAGCGTTACCTCAGGAATTGGATAAGCCGCGCAAGAGATGGCATAGAACAATCGCTTCACGTTCAAACCGTTGGATTTCGCTCGCCATTAGGAATTCGACCCCACCATTTGGGAACGGTGCTAGAACATTTGCAATACCCCTTAATTCATTGGAATCAACGGTTTTTTGATACACAGTGGGGACTCCCACGAACCATTCTTTTACATAGGATTCCTCAGTTCCAAGCCGGTGACATCATTCTCCTGCATGACACACATCGAAAAAATCATCAGTCTTTTCTGGAAGGATTAGAGATGTTGCTCGTCACCTCCCTCCAGGCAGGATTTACTTTTCAATCTATTCCATCCAATTTAGCTCCTTGCAACTTGAAGCTTCTCGCCGTGTAATTTATCCCTTCTTTGGAACCCAAGGGAAAAATCTGTTGGTGTTCCGTTGATACACTCGATAGTCTTCTCCACGACTAGCCAGGGCTTGGGCTTCGGCCCAGGGTACGCCCGTTATCCATAAGAGTGAGCCCATCATGATCAGAGGCCAAAACACAGCCAGGCCAGACCAGGGCAGCCCTACAGCTAGCGGCACAAAGGCCCACCAATACAACGATTCAAAAAAATAATTAGGATGCCGCGAGTATCGCCATAAGCCCGTTTGCAGTGTTTTCCCATGATTCAAGGGATTAGCTCGAAAAAGTTGAAGTTGTCTAGCGGCGAGACCTTCTCCTGCAATGGCAAGCAGAAAAATGAGCAGTCCCAATCCATCCCACCAACGCCAAGCCAATTCAGGGTGCTCCATGACCCAACATAACAAACCCGCAAAGAACACACAGGCAGGGACCTGTAGTTGGAAGTAGCAGAAGATCCCTACGGACTCCCAAGAGCCCAACCATTTTCGGATGGCCTCATACCGAGCATCTTCGCTATGGTTCCATACTCGATGACAAAACAGGTGCGAGCCCAAGCGTAGAGCATACAGGCTGGCCATACCCACCACGAGTACTCGCCGCCAAACATGCCCGGCACTGACCAATCCACAAGCCAAAACAAGCATAAGGAAACAAAGGCAGAAACCAACGTCCGCTATCGAAGCGTTGTGGTGTATGCTTTGTAGAAGCCACAGGACGCAAAACAGTCCACATAAAATTGGCACCCATATCCAGAGATTCATTGCCAAGACAGGCATCAAGGATTGTCTAAAACATGTGCGAGTAGTGTAGCCTTAGGGGAGCGAAAGAAGAATGAGCGTTTAATTAACTCCCAGGGCCAAAGGACTGCGAACGAGGTCTTGTTCGACTTCAGGTGTGAGGAGGACTTCCACTAAAAACACTCGATCATTGGGAATTTGAGCCTTTTGAATAAGAAAATCCTGAATATGCTGAGCGCGTTGCTGCGCCAGTAGTCTCAACTGGCCTTCATCCACTGGTATATCTTTCAGTAACGCCTCTTTCATTTCCTCAACGGTCGGTTGCTTTGATGCCTTTTCGGAGTTATCGGAATCTTTCGCTGAATTAGTCGCGGCTGCGTCCCCAAACTTTTCCCGATAAAGCTTAGTGAAAAATTGCGCCTTTTCCTCAGGCATCAATTTCACCTGGTCAATGGAGATATCGCCTTCTTCATTAGAGTGTGGTTGTTCCACAAATTTAGCCTTTTTTAATTGCAGGAGCAGTTTAGCTGCAGCCAGCGCTCTACTATCCACATCGGGATCAGCAGCCCCAGTGATTTCTAAACGCAATCCCGGCCGCTCAGCAATGGCTTTTCCGAGGGCAAGTAATTTTTCTTCTTCAGGAAGCGCCACCTCTTTTTCACCGGCAGGAAAGGCCACATATTGCAGCGCATCCGCATCACCTCCTGCAATCTCTCCAACCAGTCCTCCAACAATCGAAAAGGGAGACGCGGCAACTTTCGTGATCAGGTTCACTAAGGCCTGCCCAATGAGCCCCCAGTAACTAAACTCTGGATCATCAATATTTCCCCGAACAGGTAGATCAATATCAATTTTGCCCTTCCGATCCTTGAGTAAGGCCAACGCAAGAGGAATGGGTAACGACGTGGCATCGGGACTGTCAACGTGTTTACCCATGGTAATTTGATCAACAAACACCTTATTTTCTCCCACTAATTCTTTTTGTGAGAGCTTATAGTCCAAATTAAGCGTTATTTTTCCTTTGGTAATAGGATACCCAGCAAATTTCCCGGAGTACGGAGAGACCGTCGTCAAATCGAGGTTCTTAAACGACAGTACCAAGTCCGTATAGGCATCTTCACTGAGAGGATTAATTTGTCCCTCAATGAGAAGAGGGGCATAACCACCTACCTTACCCTTAATTGAGACATCGGCCTTTGCTAACTGCTCAGAGGATAACCCTTCAATGGTCCCACTGAGGTCAGCAATTTTTGTCCGGACATGTGGAGTAACTGACAAGTCCGCGATGGAGGCTTGGAGATTCTCCAAACGAACGGTTTTGATTTTCACCGGTGTCGGCGGCACATCAGATTGTTCGGATGCGGTATCCGAGTATGTTGAATCATCAATGTCCGTCTCCTCTTGACCGACAGGAGAAAACAGGCGGGAAAAATTCAGCCCTCCGTCGGGATCCATTGCCATCACCAACGCAGGCTTCACCAAGGCCACTTCCTGTAATGTCACGGATGTTGGCTCAACGGCTAGATTGAGGTCTTTAAGCTTGAGAGCGTCCCATTGCACAAATGGTTTGGCTTGTGCGGGATCCACTAGCGCTAATTGCTCGATAGCAAGACCTCCATCAAACGTCACTAAAGGTTCTGTCTTTGCACCATCCTGATAACGAGCTTTCCCTGCTAATGACAGGGCTCCGTCTTCCACATCAAACTGCACAAAGGGCGAGAGATAGGATTCAAAAGGTGGAAGGGCAATATTAGAAAGAGCGACATCCAGTTGCACAGCCAATGGTTCGATCGTAACGGCTCCTTTCAAATCGGCCTTTCCCGTTTGATTCAAATTAAAGGCAAGATCAATGGGCAACGGTTTATCAAAATTTGTGGAGAATTCGGACGTATGTAATTGCAAAGAGTCCAAAAGAAGCTTGACCGGAATTTCTGGTTGACGATCTTCAAAATCAACCGTGTAGTTTTCCAACACAATATCCTGAACAAGGACAGTCCAGGACGATTCTGAATTGGCAGAATCTTGAGCATCCGAAAGAGCGGTCTCTGATGCCTCAACCTTATCTGCATCAACCGGGGTAAAGAGGGTCTGATAGTTCATCTCCCCCTCTTCGTCTAGCCACCCTGTCAATCGAGCATCCTGGCTTTTCGCGGTTGGTATTCGCACCTCCTGTTTCCCAATATCCACAGACACCCCATCCACTTCAAAAAAAGGAAGATCAATAACCGCTTCACTCGCTCCCTTTTTCTGAATTTGGACATCTTTGACCGTAACGGTCCCATGATTGACCACCACATCAACGTCATCATCATTGACCGATAGCTCATACTGCCCTTTCAGGGTCGCCACCCCTTGTGGAATGAGAAATCGAAATTGATCGTGCAAGTAAGCCCAAACGCCTGACAATTGGATATTCTCCAACGTCAAACTCCCTTGAGACTGCACCGGCTCAAGCGTCAATGTGCCTTCCCAAGAAATTTTCTCCTCGTCCTGTAACTCCGCTGACAGGGCATAGGGATTGGCCCGGCCTTTTTGTGTGCTAAATTGCTCAAGCGTCAGATTAATCGGCACGAGATGCGCCTCAAAAGGCGTGGGACGCGAGGCATCCACAAATTCCACCATCCCCTGTTGAATGGCCAACACTTCAATGAGGATGGCTGGCAATCCCTGAGCTTCCTCACCTCCCTCAGGTACATCCTGTGGCAATTCACCTTCATCATCTGCAGAACCTTGTTGGCCCATCTCGGCCACATTCACCGACCCGTCCGGACGAACCATCACAAACCCGTAAGGGAGTCCCAGACGAATATGAGCGAACGTATAAGCCTGATTTTTCAAAGAAGACAAAGGTTCAAAATCCACAAACAACTCATCAAACCCAGCTATCGGGGACTCATCGGTCTCTTGCAGCCCAAACCCTTTCACTTGCAGCTTAAAAAGAAAGGGATTAAAGGAGGCTTCTTGAATCGTCACAGGCCGATTCAATTCTTCCGTCAACATCGCAGGCAGTTTATTGGTAATCACCCATGGCACACCCCAAAACCCCAAAGCGATGTAGAGGAGGAATAACGCAACGCCCACAACCAGAAAAATTTTAAAGACTTTCTTCATTAGTCAAATTAAAACCAAAAATATGGTAGATTTTAGGGAGGGAAAATATTGAATGTATTCATTCACATAGCCAGAAAAACGATTATGAGAACATACCATGATACCTCGCGGCTAGAACCAGAGCTAGCCCCTAATGAAACTCTCATGGGAATGTTGAAAAAAGCCGCCAGCGGCGTTCTCGCTATTGTTTCAGCGCTCATGTAGTACCAGTACGCTCCGCGCGCATTAATGGCTGCGGCCTTGCTGGACAGGTTTTTTTGACCATTCCCGTCGAATTGATGTTCCCTTGGCTCTGAAGGTCCTTTCGTAACTTGAAATTGAATGATTCAACAATCCCATTATCACGACTTCACTCTAGATTTTCCTTGCTTGACAGTAGGTTAGCCCCTTCACTATTGTCTTGAGTTTGCGTAAAATATTGCTTTTACTAGAGGATTGTCCTTCGTGTTTACGAATCTAACAGAAAAAATCGAGGGTATTTTCAAGCAGTTACGTGGTCAAGCCACGTTAACCGAGCAGAATATTACCGATGCCTTAAAAGAAGTCCGGCTGGCTCTGCTGGAAGCCGACGTCAATTTTAAGATCGTTAAGGACTTCATCGAGAAGGTTCGCGAGAAGGCGGTTGGGCAAGAAGTTCTCAAAAGCCTGACCCCAGCCCATCAGGTCGTCAAGGTGGTGTGGGAAGAGTTGCGCGACCTTTTAGGGCATGAGCAAAGTGCCCTGCATCTGTCCTCCCAACCACCCACGGTCATTATGATGGTGGGACTCCAAGGTTCAGGAAAAACCACGACTACTGGGAAGCTGGCCAATTATTTCAAGAATGACGGCAAACGTGTTCTGTTGGTCGCAGCGGATCCTCGGCGTCCTGCGGCAGGCGATCAATTAGCCTCACTTGGGACAGATCTGGACGTGCCCGTGCATCGCGGCACGAACGAAGGCCAACCTGGTGCACAGGCCGTACAAACCTGCAAAGATGGTGTCGCCCGTGCCCGAGAACGTGGGTACGACGTGGTGCTCCTGGACACCGGTGGCCGTCTACATATCGATGAAGAGCTCATGCAGGAGCTGGTCGATATTCAAACCGGGGTTCAACCGCAAGAAATGCTCTTGGTCGCCGACTCCATGACTGGACAGGAAGCCGTTTCTGTTGCCGAACGTTTTAACGAAATCTTAGGGCTGACCGGCGTTATTTTAACCAAAGTTGAAGGCGATGCCCGTGGCGGAGCGGTCTTATCCATTCGAGCAGCTACTGGCAAGCCCATTAAGTTTTTGGGCGTCGGGGAAAAGCTGGATGCCTTAGAACCGTTTTTCCCGGACCGTATGGCCTCTCGAATTTTAGGCATGGGCGACGTCCTGACCCTGATTGAAAAAGCGCAGGAGAACTTTTCTCAAGAACAAGCTCAGGCATTGCAAAAAAAGGTTTCCAGTAATACTCTAACGTTGGAAGATTTTCGCGATCAAATCCAGCAAGTCAATAAACTGGGGTCATTGGACCAGATTATTGACATGCTGCCGGGCAACCAGAAGATCAAGAACATGATGGGCTCAGCAGAGGGCGGAAATGCGGCGTTGCCTGAAAAGGAGATGAAACGAGTAGTGGCCATTATTGATTCCATGACCGTGAAAGAACGGCAGGATCATACCATCCTGAATGGCAATCGCAAAAAACGTATCGCAAAGGGAAGTGGAACATCGGTCCCTGAAATCAATCGGTTAATCAAGCAGTTTTTAGACGCTCGCCGTATGATGAAATCATTAGTCGGCGGGCCAATGGGTATTGGCAAGAAAAAGAAAAAGCGAGGCAAGCTAATCAGGGCTATTCAGGCCCACTGAAAAGCACAAATCGTCCTAGCTTTTTCATGGATCCATTTTTCATATAGAGGAGAATGCCAGTGGCAGTTCATTTACGGTTAACACGAATGGGTCGGCATAAACGACCATTTTATCGCGTCGTCGCCGCCGATTCGCAGATGAAGAGGGATGGACGATTTTTGGAGATTATCGGCACCTATGATCCCTTGAAGGAAAATGACAAAGCCTCCTTCAAAGAAGATCGTGTGTTGGATTGGCTACAAAAAGGCGCACAACCCACTGATTCGGTCCGCGCCTTGCTGCGACGAACCAGCGTCTACAAAGCGTTAGCGGAATCAAAAAAACTCGCAAAGGCGTAGGACCGTTTATTGTTCAGGAATAGGACGATGAGTCCTCTTCTATCTCTATTTTTTTCAACGCTGTTAGTATAACAATGGCGAGCATACTGTATCCTATGCACATACAGATTGATGACCTGGTCACCATTGGGCGAATCCTCAAGCCCTTCGGAGTCAAGGGGGAGGTAAAGGTGGAGTCCTTATCTGATGTCCCTGGACGATTCGAGGGACTACAGACCGTGTATCTCAGCCCCTCGAAAAGTACTTCGATCCCCCAAGAGACGACTGTGACGCAAGTACGGGCTGTGAATACTGGATATCTTGTTCGATTTTCTGCGTTTTCAACACCTGAAGAGGCTGCACATTTTCGTGGCGCATGGATTCAGATTCCTCCAAGTCCAGATCTTCCACGCGATCATGATACATTTTATCAATTTGAATTACTTGGCCTCCGTGTTGAAGACCCTGATGGAGACCAAATGGGCCAGGTCGAAGAAATTTTTGATTACCCACAACACCATGTGCTGGTGGTTCGTGATGGTGCAAGAGAATTTCTCATCCCTGCTAATCGACGCACCATTCGGAAAGTTGATTTGACAAACCAACGTGTACAGGTGGCTTCAAAAGAATGGTGGGACAGCAATCATGCAGTGTGATCTTCTAACCATTTTTCCTGAACTGATTCAGGCAGTAAGCTCACAGAGTATGATGAGGCGCGCCCAAGAAAAGGGCTTGCTCACGATTCGTTCCCACAATCTTCGAGACTACACTCCCGACCCCCATCGTTCAACTGACGACACGCCTTTTGGTGGCGGCGGCGGGATGGTGATGAAGGCCAAACCCATTTTTTTGGCAATTGACGCACTTCAACAAATTTATGGTGAAATTCGCATTCTACTACCTTCACCGCAAGGCATCCGCTTTTCACATGGGTTGGCACAGGAACTCAGTCGGGAAACACGACCTTTGGCGTTTATTTGTGGACATTATGAAGGTATCGATGAGCGAGTGCGAACCTATTTATCGGTTGAAGAAGTCTCCCTAGGTGATTATGTGGTAACCGGAGGCGAACTTCCTGCACTGCTGATGATTGATGCGGCAATGCGCCATATACCTGGCGTATTAGGTGATCCACATTCTGCCGAACAGGAATCCTTCGTAGAATCTTTACTGGATTACCCCCATTTTACACGACCGGCAAAACTCCGTGGCTTAACCGTCCCGGACGTCCTTATGTCCGGCAACCACGAGGCCATTCGTCGCTGGAGGCGTAAAGAATCACTGCGACAGACCTTGATGAAACGCCCCGATTTATTGGATCATCATTCGTTCAATGCAGAGGACCATCAACTTTTACAAGAAATTGAACATGACTATACTTCGGCGGGATACGATCCGCAGAGATCTTGAAGGAGGAAAGACACACATGAATCAGTTACAACGTTTAGAACAGTCGTATGTCACCGAGGCAGCGCCATTTTTTGAAATTGGGGATACTGTGCGGGTGAAAGTCCGGGTCGTGGAAGCGCGAGCCTCCGGCAAAAAAAAGACTCAGGATGAAGAAAAAGAACGCATTCAGGTTTTTGAGGGCTTAGTGATTGCCCGAAAGCACGCAAAAGCCGCTGAAACATTTACCGTTCGGAAAATCTCATTTGGGGTTGGGGTCGAACGCATCTTTCCCATGCGTTCTCCAAATATTGCAGGTATTGAAGTGGTGAAAAAAGGGAAGGTCCGTCGCGCCAAACTGTATTACATTCGAGACAAAAAAGGCAAAGCGGCAAAAATTTCCGAGCGAGACTTCACCCGAGCACCAAAAGCCAATAAAGCTGCAACAGCGGTACCCGTCGAAGAACCAGCAACCGAGGAAGCAACCAGTGCTGAAACATCGGAATAGGCCCACACACAGAAGGCTCAGTGCTATCTAATCTTGTGCATACCCACTGAAGAGACCAGCAGGGGACCAACAGAGTTCTTTGAAGCATCTGCTTGGGCCTGTGGTTTTCGACGAATTGCCGGGCTTGATGAAGCTGGTCGTGGGCCATTAGCTGGGCCAGTTGTAGCCGCTGTTGTCATTCTTCCACGATATTGCTCTCTCCCTGTACTAGACGACTCTAAACTCCTCTCAGTCAACCAACGCAATTCCTTGTTTCCTACTATCATAGCCCACGCAACAGATTGGGGAATTGGAACGGCCTCTGAACAAGAAATTGACCAATTGAATATTCTCGAAGCCACCCGTTTAGCTGGGTCGCGAGCCATCCAACATCTCCAGAACCCTCCGGATTATCTCCTTCTAGACGCCTTACATATTCCGAATATTTCTGTGCACCAACGCCCCGTAATTAAAGGCGATCAACTGTCCATCTCCATTGCCGCCGCCTCTATCCTAGCCAAAGTCACTCGAGATTGCATTATGGATTCCTATCATGAACGATTCCCTGATTATGGCTTTCACCTTCATAAGGGCTATCCCACGCCCGAACATCTGAAACGCCTCAGACTTTTCGGCCCCTGTGCAGGGCATCGACAAAGTTTTCGGCCCGTCAAAGATTGCCAGGGCACCTAACGCATTTTATGGCATCTCCATCTCAAGCGTTTGGACAGTTCGCCGAAACCCTCGCCGAAAATATGCTACGAAAAAAAGGCTATCAGATTATCGAAAAAAACCTGCGTTTGGCAGGAGGAGAATTAGATCTCATTGCCAGAAAGAACAGTACTCTGGTGTTCATCGAGGTCAAAGCCCGACATGGACACCAATTTGGCGGAGCCCCCTATGCCATCAGTCCACGGAAAAAAAGGCAAATCGTTAAATTGGCCCTGTGTTATCTGTCAAAACAGAGATTAAATCAAACACAATGCCGGTTTGATGCCATTCTAGTCACCGGAACCAAAGCTGAATCTCACGAAATCATTCACATTGAAGAGGCTTTTGAGGTTCCCAGCTCCGATTGGCAATGGTAAATTAATAGAACGTTTCTTGGAATCGGCTAATTTACCCGAATCCATTCGATTTTTGCCTGCATTATTTTGACAATAATCGAATGACCGATAATCTATTTCCATTATTGATTTTCAGACTCGCATGATTCAGTTATTTCACGTCACGAAATATTATGATGGTTGCCTGGCGCTTTCTGATATCTCGCTTCGCATTGAAAAAGGCGAATGTGTCTTGCTAACAGGACCAAGTGGTGCCGGCAAAACATCATTACTTAAACTGATATTTGGATCTGAACATCCCGATGATGGGCAAATTCTCGTCCAGAATCGCAATATTGCCAGACTCCGGCGAGCCGATGTGCCCTATCATCGACGCACCATGGGATTTGTCTTGCAGGATTTCAAACTCCTTCCGCACCGGACAGTCTTTGAAAATGTCGCGCTTCCCTTAATCATTCGCGGCTTATCATCAATTGATTCGCGTCGAAAAGTCATTGAAGCACTAAAAGCCGTTGGCATGGAACATAAGCAAACCACAAACGCCTCCGTACTTTCTGCGGGAGAACAACAACGGGCCTGTATTGCTCGAGCCATAGTGAATAGCCCAATCATCTTGTTGGCAGATGAACCAACTGGCAATTTGGATCCTCAACTCACTACCGAAATTGCCGAACTCTTCAAAGCCATCAATGCACGCGGGACTACAGTCATGATGGCCACTCACAACCGCCAAGTCGTAGAACAATTGAATGGAAGAGTGTTACGGCTAGACTGTGGGCACCTTATCTCAGATCAGGGAGCCTACACATGAAACGCCTCTTGTATTTTTTCCGAGAAGCATTCATGAGTCTCAAGACACATCGGACGAGCACAGCTATTGGCATCATCACCACCGCTTTCACCCTCACAAGTTTTGGCACCTTTTTACTGCTCTACCACAATGCACATAATTTAATCGGACGGGTACAAACCAATGTTCAAATCATTGTCTACCCTAAAGATACAATTGAGCCATCACGACTTCAAAATCTCAAAAAGGTCATTCACCAAGACCCCGCTATTGACTCTCTTACACTGATGACGAAAGAAGATGCGTTACAAGATTTCAAGAAGCAATTTCCAGAGGAAGCCTATCTGTTAGAAGGCTTGGGCACAAACCCATTCCCTGCCTCCCTTGTGCTCAATTTAGCCAAAACCATCCCTTCGACCGATGCAATATCTAATCTAGTGAATCGCTTGCAGCAAAACCCGGATGTGGACCGTGTCCGATATAATCGGAATTGGATTGAACGATTAACCCTTGTGGTCACTTATATGGAGGTCGGATCACTTATCATTGGAAGTGTTCTGGCCTTGGCCTCTATCACGATCATTGCCAACACTGTCCAATTAGCTCTGTATACTCGTCAAGGAGAAATTGACATTTTGCGATTAATAGGTGGGACCAATCTCTTCATCAGCATTCCCTATCTCATTGAGGGAGCCGTGATTGGCGGACTTGGCAGTGGACTTGCCCTAGGCCTCCTACGAGGTGGATTCGAATTTTTCAATCATAAAACCCACACACTCAGCGTGATTGGCGGGTTTTCATCGGTCTTTGAATTTTTCCCCGTTTCGCTTTCCCTACTCCTCATCGTCGGTGGAATCTTGTTAGGATGCCTAGGAACCCTCACGAGCATATATGGTTGGATGAGATTTCGCTTATGATCCACTTTCGAAAAATCCTCATAACCGCCCTCTGTTTTTCAGCACTGGTCATAGCTTTACAGCCTGGTTATGGAGCAAAGCCGTCTTCCATTGAATCGGAAATGACTCAGGAGCGCAAACGCCTAGAGGAACTCCAGAAGAAAATCGCCGAATCCAAAAAAAAGGCCACAAAAGCCAAAAAGAAGCATGGATCAGTCCTCAAAAATATTGAACAATTGGATAAACGCCTGTATCGAACGAAAAAAGAACGGAATCGAATCGACAAGAAAATAAAAGAAAAGGACAAGGAATTAGCCAAGTTGAGTCTCGACATTGAGGAACTGGAGCATAACCTTCACATTCACGGAGATGCTGTCGCGGCTCGTCTTCGTATCCTCTACATCGAAGGGCGCACAGGCTATCTCAAAACATTGTTCACATCTGAGACTTTTGCTGATGCCGCCCACCGTATGGATTATATTTCTTGGGTAGCTCAACGAGAACACGTGCTTGTCCGACAATTTCAGGAGAACCTTACCAATCTCCAGCGTCTCAAAGATCAGCAAGCTCAAGGGCGAGAAAGTTTGCTGGCCCTAAAGGGGGAAACCCAGGATACCATCCAAGAAATTTCTGGGCTCAAAAAAAAGAAACGCACAGTCTTAGTCAGTCTTTCTAAAGAAAAAGATACGCATGAACGGACGGTGGAAGATCTTAAGCGTTCAGCAGAACAAGTTGACAGTCTGCTCAAAGCCCTTGACCAACGATTTAAATTAGCTCAAACCCAACGACGGAAAAAGCCGGGGAAACGCCCCTCGCTTGGTTCTTTCCTCTGGCCAGTAAAGGGAAAAGTGGTATCATTTTTTGGGAAGCAAAAACATCCTACATTTGACACCTATATCACCAAAAAAGGCATTGAAATACAAGCACGCGAAGGGAGCCCCATTCGTTCGGTCTCTGCTGGGAAGGTCGTCTATGCTGATTGGTTGAAAGGCTATGGCCTCGTTGTTATTGTTGATCATACGAATGGATTCTATTCTTTATATGCCCATGCCTCAAAACTGTTGGTCGCTGAAGGCAATGCTGTTACCATGGGCCAAATGATCGGCCATACTGGCGAAACTGGAGTGACCAAAGACGATACGCTCTATTTTGAACTACGAAAAGGTACAACACCTATTGACCCTCTTAAATGGCTGGTAAAACGATAATTGTCTCATAGAACAAAGGAATCCCTCATGGCCAAAGAACGATTTTCAACGGTTCTCATTTCAGGACTAACTCTTACCGCCATCCTCTTTGTCGGAATCTTTATTGGGAAAGGCGGAGACCAGACAGGCCATGCCAGCGAATCCTATGAAGAACTCCAGGTGTTTGCTGAAGTTCTTTCCCAAGTCAAAAAGCACTATGTCGAAGAAACCAAAACCAAGGATTTAGTACAGGGCGCGTTACGTGGCATGTTGGCCGGGTTGGACCCCCACTCGTCCTTTATGACAACCGAGATGTTTAAAGAAATGCAGGTGGAAACCAAAGGAGAATTCGGAGGCCTAGGCATTCAGATTGGAATTAAAGACAATCGACTCACAGTCATTGCACCCATTGAAGATACACCAGCGTTTGCTGCTGGCATTCAGTCTGGAGATACCATCATCAAGGTTGATGACACCCCGACTAAAGACCTTACCTTGATGGAGGCTGTTCAACATATGCGCGGACCTCGGGGAACATCGGTCACTTTAACCGTCATCCGTGAAGGCTTAGAAGAGCCGCTCGAGATCGCCATTACACGAGATATCATTAAAATTCAAAGCGTGCGCTCGAAGCTCTTGGAAGGCAATATGGGCTATGTACGACTCACCCAATTCCAGGAAGCCTCGGCTGAGGATTTAACCAAAGAATTGGAAAAATTATCCACCAAAGATCTTCAAGGCCTTATTTTAGACCTTCGGAACAACCCTGGAGGCTTGCTGACAGCGGCCGTTGACGTTTCAGAACAATTTCTGGAAGCCGGACGCCTCGTCGTCTCAATTCAGGGTCGAAATGATAAAAAAATTGAATACAGAGCTGGAGCCAACAGCAAACATTATGAATATCCCATGATCGTTCTGATGAATCATGGTTCTGCGAGTGCTTCAGAAATTGTGGCTGCGGCTATGCAGGACTGGGGAAAAGCCGTTGTCATTGGTACCACAAGCTTTGGAAAAGGTTCGGTCCAAACAATTCTACCGCTTTCAGATGGATCCGGACTCCGCTTAACAACGGCAAAGTACTATACACCCAAAGGAAAATCCATCCATACCATTGGTGTGCAACCAGATATCGTCATCGACCCTAAAGCCATTCAAATAGCAAAAAAGAATTCGGATCAATCAAAAACGAATGAAAAGTCCGTTGCTGAGAAGGTAGAAAAAACGACTAAAGCTGAGGCTAAAAAACCGGCAACTCCAGAAGATCCGGATGCCCCTCAACCTGTACCACCAGAAGACGTCCAGTTACTTAAAGCCGTGGAAATGTTGAAATCTTGGAAAGTTTTTAAAAAGCTTAGTCCTACAGCGTAAACGGTAAGGAGTGAAAAGAAAAAAGTACGCACAAAAAGGCAGAGGATTCAGATACTTTCTTTCAGTTTCTCAGATTTTCCTCCCTATACCCGTCTAAAGTTTTAACACAATAGCGGTGTTCGTTTTCGTGATCCCATCTATTCCACGAATACGGGCCATAACTAGGTCATTCAATTCTTCTAACGTTTCTGCTTCTACCTGGGCAATCAAATCGTGGGGTCCGGTTACCGGAAAGACCGCTTGTACTCCTTGAATCCTTGTCAACGTTTTATAAGCACTTTTTGTATGATTGCCGGTTGTATCAATTAAGACAAATGCCGAGATCGCCATAATAAATGTGTTTCCTCCAAATGATATATGAATTGGTTTATTGTTCTAGCCTTCATTCCACACACTTGTCGGCACATGACAAGCCAAGATGAAATCCCGACCTGAAACCTAATCCTAGAGGCCATTACTCCTGCGGACACACCAATCGCTTTTCTCGAATAGCTTGAAGAATTTCTTCACTTCTCCCTCCTAAACCAGGAAGAGTTTGGAGAAGATGTGATTGGGCCAAGGATTCTAGATCGTCCCATGTGGCCATACCTAATCGAAAGTAAAGGTCATGAACAATGGGTTCAGAAAACCCTGGAAGCGTCACCCATTTCTGAACGGTATCGGGTAGTGGGGTCTTGAGTTTTTCATAGGACCTGATGCGCCCACTGGCAAGAAACTCTTGAATTTTCGATTCTAATTCCTTCCCAATTCCAGGGATTGTCCGCAATTCCCCACGGTCAGCATAGGCACGAATATCTTCCTTGAGATTTCGGAGCGAGTCAGCCGCACGCTGATATGCTTTCACTTTATAGGGATTTTCAGATCGAGCAGCCAACAACCCAGCCATTGAAACAAACAACACAGCTAAGTCCTGATTAGCATGCCTCATAGAATACACTGTTGGAGAATACGGAGAGTTGTCGCAAAAAATGTTCCCATTACGTCTAGCATTGTATGCCATCGCCTAAGGTCAAAACTAGTTCAGCACTATAAGTCTTTAGCCCTATGTCCACAGGTGATTCACTCTCATGAAAACCCTTATTATTGACAAGAATTTCGCGGGTCCCGTAGGATGATTTTCCATCATCAAACTACGATACAATATGCCAACGCCAATGTTTCATTATGAAAATTTTTGTCAATGGAGAAGAACAAGAACACCACGCTCCCCTCACCGTCTCGACACTTCTCCATAATTTAGACTTGCGAATTGAACAAGTCGCGGTAGAAGTAAACCTCAAAATCCTTGACCGCTCCAATTTTTCAAGCTGGGACCTTCAAGAGGGAGATAAGATAGAAATTTTAAGTTTTATCGGCGGCGGGGCGCCACAACCTAGTTACGGTCAAACATACAATGAGCTATAACCTTCCACATGACCCCTTAATTATCGCAGGGCGTGAGTTTCGTTCTCGCCTCTGGGTTGGAACTGGGAAATATAAAGATTTCGAAGAAACTCGGCTGGCTATTGAAGCATCAGGAGCAGACATTGTGACCGTGGCAGTACGCCGCGTCAATATTACCGACAAGAACTCCGAAAATCTTCTGGATTACATTGATCCAAAAAAATACACAATTCTTCCCAATACGGCAGGCTGTTATACCGTAGAAGACGCCGTCAGATATTCTCGTCTCGCGCGCGCAGCAGGCGTTTCGGATTTAGTAAAATTAGAAGTAATTGGTGATGAACGTACGCTGTTTCCCGATACAGCTGGCCTCATAGAAGCCGCAAAAATTCTCATTACGGAAGGGTTCATCGTCCTCCCCTATACGAACGACGACCCGATTGTCGCCCAGAAATTAATGGATATTGGTTGTCCAGCTGTTATGCCTCTGGCCGCGCCAATAGGCTCAGGCTTAGGCATTCGCAATCCCTACAATCTAAAAATTATTATGGATACCATAAAGATTCCTATCATCGTGGATGCAGGCGTTGGAACTGCTTCTGACGCTACCTTGGCCATGGAATATGGCGCCGACGCCGTCCTCATGAATACCGCCATCGCTGGTGCCCAAAATCCGATCATGATGGCAACAGCCATGCGGCATGCCGTGGATGCTGGACGTCTGGCCTATAGAGCAGGAAGAATTCCCCGTAAACTCTATGCCACGGCCAGCAGCCCGATTGAGGGCATGCTCTAAAATCTGGGCATGTCCACTACACTTCTCCCTCGCCTATACCTTCTTACAGACCGCCACAACACTTCTCAACGGCCTATCTCATCAGTTATCAGTCAAGCCGTTGATGCCGGAGCACGTATGATCCAGATACGTGAAAAGGATTTGGATACCCGATCACTGGTTCACCTAGCTCAAGATCTTATGCCACTGATCCAACAACGTGAAGGGAAAGTGCTACTCAACGATCGGATTGACCTCACCCTGGCACTCGATGCCGATGGTGTGCATCTTCGTTCAGACAGTCTTCCCCTCAGACTTGCCCGGCGAATGTTGGGAAATAAAAAACTAATCGGGATTTCAACCCATTCAGGAAAGGAGGTGAAGAAGGCAGAAGATGAGGGCGCAGATTTTATTGTCCTCGGGCCCATTTTCGAGACACCTTCCAAACAACAATACGGCCCACCATTAGGCCTTCACGCACTCGAGGTCGCCTGTCAAACTAGCCATCTGCCCATTTTTGCCATTGGTGGCATTGATCAGGAAAAGGTGACAGCAGTGCTATCTTCTGGGGCCTACGGGATTGCGGTCATTTCGGCGATTCTCCAAGCTTCCAACATCATGGACCACACTCGCCAACTCCTTTTACAGCTTCCCTAATGTATCAAGACAACCTCCCCTATAGCTCAACCACCGTTGGTTGACCCTATTTTTTTTTGAGTGGTAGAATTCTATAGATCTTTTTCATGACTTCCCGTTCACAGCGCAAATCCCTTTCTCATGAATATGGGACCTCCCTCAAAGGGGTTATTGTTTTCCTCCTTTGAGGACTTGTACAAATCGCATTTGAGACGCTTATGGGAATAAAAAAAACAGACGACCCCACCCGCGAAATTCAACAGTTGCGGAATCAGCTGGAGTCTTTAGAACTCGAAAGACAACAGCAACATGAATCTCGTCACCTACTGGATCAAACCCAACAGAAAAATGAGCGGTTAGTCTCAAGCCTCCAAGAAGCGAAATCCCAAATTGAAGCACTCCGCAAAGAAGTCCAGGAATTAACAGCTCCACCATCCACGTTTGCTATCTATTACAGTGGCAATGCTGATGGCACGATCAATGTGTCTCTGGGTGGGAAAAAGCTTCGCGTGAACCTTCATCCATCCATTCCATTAGATTCGCTCAAAACGGGACAAGAAGTCATTCTAAACGAAGGGCTGAATGTCATTGAAGCTCGCGGATACGATCCCCAAGGTGAAATCGTACATCTTAAACACCTACTGGAGGATGGGCGGGCCGTGGTCAGTTCCCATTTAGATGATCAACGCGTCGTTGAAATTTCAGACTCTCTAAAACAACAACACTTGAGCGTGGGCGACCATCTACTCTTTGAATCGCGGTCAGGATATCTCACAGAAAAATTGCCAAAAGGCGAAATGGAAGAGCTGGTCATTGAAGAAGTGCCAGACATAAATTACGATCACATTGGGGGACTCGAAAAAGAATTAGAACAAGTCAAAGATGCCGTGGAACTCCCCTTTCTCCATCCCGACCTTTTTGCTGAACATCAATTATCTCCACCGAAGGGCCTCCTCCTCTATGGACCACCTGGATGTGGAAAAACCTTGATTGCTAAAGCCGTGGCAAATTCTATTGCCAAAAAACTTGGGCATCTCAAAGGCAAAGAGGTTCGTAGTTATTTCCTCCATATCAAAGGGCCAGAGCTTTTGAATAAATATGTGGGAGAATCCGAACGCCAGATTCGAGAAGTCTTTGCCAAGGCCAAAGAAAAGGCCTCATATGGGCACCCGGTTATCGTGTTCTTTGATGAAATGGATGCGTTATTCCGCACACGAGGCACCGGAATTTCTTCGGATATTGAATCGACTATTGTCCCCCAGTTTCTTGCCGAAATTGATGGAGTGGAAAGCCTTCGTGATGTGATCGTCATCGGAGCCAGTAACCGACAAGACTTGATTGACCCCGCTGTGCTTCGCCCTGGCCGATTGGACATCAAAATCAAAATTCCTAGGCCGGATAAACAAGGAGCCAAGGATATTCTCGGGAAATACCTCTTGGCCAATCTTCCCCTAGCAGAATCCGGTATGGCTGCACAGAAGCAGGGTCGCCCCGCCTATGTCCAACATCTTATCGAGACGACCGTGGAAGCCATGTATGCCAAAACAGAAGAGAATCAATTCCTTGAAGTCACCTATGCCAATGGAGAAAAGGAAACCGTCTACTTTAAAGATTTTTCCAGCGGAGCGTTAATTGAAAGTATTGTGGCTCGCGCAAAAAAGCTCTCCATCAAACGCACGCTCTCAGGTGGAGAAAAGGGACTGACACCAGAAGATTTTTCGCATGCTATCCGAGAGGAATTCAAAGAGCAGGAAGACTTGCCGAATACCACGCACCCCGATGATTGGGCAAAAATTGCCGGGAAAAAGGGAGAGAAGATCATTCACGTCAGAACGCTCACCGTTGATGAAGAATCTGAATCACGAGAAATTGAAACTGTGAATGTCGGGCATTATTTTTAATCGACTGCCTCACACGAGATGAGGGTTCTTTGCTACGTATTCTTGGAACAGAAACAGAATATGGGATCATTGCCCGCACTTCATGCTATCCAGATCCCATCGATAATTCCCTTCGCTTAATCAGTCACTGCCCTGGCCTTCCAGCGCCCACAGCACTTTGGGACTATGAAAACGAAAACCCCTACTGGGATGCCAGAGGGTTTGAAGTCGAAGGCGAACCCGAACGGCCAGGAGTCAGTTACAACCGACAACTCAATAAAATTCTTCCCAACGCTGGCCGCTTATACGTCGACGGCGCCCATCCCGAATATTCCACTCCCGAATGCAGTCATCCTCGTGAAATCGTTGCCTACGAACGAGCTGGAGATACCTTCGTAGCCGAATGCTTATCAAGGTTGAACAACAGTCTGGGAGAAGATGAATTTCTAGTGTATCGGAATAATTCTGATGGAAAAGGCAACAGTTTTGGATATCATGAAAATTACCTCATCTCTCGCAAAGTTCCATTTGAACATATCGGTCAAACGCTCCTGCCATTTTTTGTCTCACGCCAAATTTTTTGTGGCGCAGGCAAAGTAGGGTCTGAAAATGGCACAGCACCCACGTCGTATCAACTCTCCCAACGTGCCGATTTTCTTGAATGCCTTTACGATCTCAATACGATGGTCAACCGTCCTATCATCAATACCCGAGATGAACCTCATACCCAACAATCTCAATTTCGAAGGCTCCATGTCATCGTCGGGGATGCCAACATGTGCGAGGTCTCGACCTTCCTCAAAGTTGGCACAACCGCCATTATTGTTGACATGTTAGAAAACCAGGGGGTGCTTCCCCAAATCGAACTCGCCGATCCCGTCAACGCCATCAAACAGGTTTCTCGCGACCTCACGATTACGACTTCCCTCTTACTTCAGAATGGTAGGCATACCACCGCGCAAGAGATCCAACAGGCTTTTCTAAGTGCAGCGCACAATTTTTATACAACCCGAGAGTTATCCCCTATGACCAAAGAGGTTCTCATTTGTTGGGAATCTATTCTTACGCGATTAGACCAAGATCCGATGATGCTCGACCGGGAAATTGATTGGGTAGCCAAACATTCGTTGATCCAATCCTATATGAATCGAAAATCCTGTTCCTGGGAAGACCCTCGCATTGCCATGATAGATTTACAATATCATGACGTACGACCCCAAAAAGGGTTGTATTATACCTTAGAAAGAACCGGAAACATTGAACGACTGACACACCATGAAGAGATTCAACGTGCCATGCATATAGCTCCAGCACAGACTCGTGCTTTTTTTCGTGGTGCCTGTCTCCAACGATTTCCCCAACGAGTCTATGGAATGAGTTGGACGTCCGTGTTACTTGAAGTCGCCGACAAGACGATCAAACGCATCCCACTCATGGATCCTTATCGCGGCACACAATCACTCACTCAAGAACTCTTCCAAGACATTGACTCAGTGGATCAGTTACTATCACGACTCAGTCCGTAACTATCCTATGACCACAACAGGCGAAACTGACAACACTCAATATGAACTCTCCTAACCCTTCATTCCCAAGTTTTTCTTCTGATACCTGTTCGAGCTTTTATCAGTTTTTGACTGCACAACAGCCAGAATTATTACCCATGGCACGATGGAGCACGCAGCCCATTCAAACAGGAACCAATGACCGCTCGCCGTTCAACCCACTACCTCCCTGGCCCCATGGCACCACGGTTCTTGCATTTACGTACAATAACGGCGTCTTGATCGCAGGTGACCGCCGGGCCACTGAAGGCTATCAAATTGCCGCCAACCGCATGGAAAAGGTCTTTCAAACCGATGATTTTTCAGCCATGGCTATCGCCGGAGCTGCAGGGCCCTGCATGGAAATGGCTAAATTTTTTCGAATTGAATTGGAACATTATGAAAAGCTTGATGGGAAACCCCTCACCTGTGAAGGAAAAGCTACAAGATTGGGATATATGGTCAAAGCCAACTTCCCTATGGTGATGCAAGGCCTCGTCGTGATTCCTCTTTTTGTCGGATACGACCAGAAACGCTACATGGGTCGGCTATTTAAATATGACATTACCGGCGGGCGGTATGAAGATGCCGAATTTCACGCCGTGGGCTCAGGAGGCAAAGATGCTCGCCTCACCTTGAAAGAACATTTTCGAAAACACTTAGCAGAAGACCAAGCCATTCGTGTAGCCATTCGGGCACTCTCAAATGCTGCCGAAGAAGATGTAGGAACGGGTGGGCCCGACTTGCTTCGCAAAATTTTTCCAACAGTCAAATTAGTCGATGCTCAAGGTGTACGAGACGTCGAGGAATCTCTCCTCTCAACCATCTGTGAAGAATTAGTCTCGCAAGAAGAGGAATCTTAACTTATGGCCATGCCGTTTTACGTCTCTCCCGAACAAATGATGCAGGATCGGGCAGAATATGCCAAAAAAGGCATCGCCAAAGGTCGTTCGATCGTTGCAATGGAGTATGATCAAGGCGTGCTGTTTGTCGCCGATAACCCCAGTGCATCTCTCTTTAAAATTTCCGAAATCTATGACAGCATCGCCTTTTCAGGAGCTGGTCGATACAGCGAGTTTGAAAACTTGCGGAAGGCCGGGATTCAACATGCCGACATGAAAGGGATGATGTATAGCCGTGAAGACGTCACCGCGCGTTCTTTGGCCAATGGCTATTCTCAAATGCTCGGAACCATCTTCAGCCAAGAAATGAAACCCTACGAAGTCGAATTGCTTCTTGCACAAGTCGGCGAGACATCGGACAGCAACGAACTGTATCGTATTACATTTGATGGAAGTATAATCGATGAACAAAGATTTACCGCCATAGGCGGACGATCCGAATCCATCTTAACGTTTCTTCGCAAAGAAGGGTCGGATTCCTATCCCACCCTCGGCACCGCCTTACAATTATGTCAACTGGCCTTTGAAAAAGGTGCCGATCCTAAAACACGCTTAGAAGGCCTAGAAGTGGCTCTTTTGGACAGATCCAGATCAGGCCGAAAATTCCGACGTGTCACGATTCCTGAAGCCTCGGCTCTTCTTTCCTAATCACTTTTCCCGCCTTCAGATCATCCGGGACAAAGGATTGCCTCCGAGCGGCTGGCTCTTGACCGATGCATGCCCATATTATAACTATCAGCTCAACGCTATATCATTCGTCCGGCCCTCGGGCACAAACGCCTGCGCCGCACTCCAGCTGGTGAGGTCGTCCTCCAACATAAAGCCTCGTATCGCAATGACACCACCCATCTCGTCATGACCCCGCTAAAATTCCTCCAACGCATCGCGGCACTCATCCCGCGGCCCTGGCTCCATCCCATTCGCTTCCATGGCGTGCTCACCTCCAATACCATGTTGCGGTCTCAAATCGTAACCAGCGAGGCTGACCTGACGACGGACAGCACCAATCGGGACGGCGATCCCCCTTTGCTTCACCACAAGCCCGTCTGAGCTTGACCCAGTTGCTCACACGGGTCTTCGCCACACACTCGACCAAACTTGCACGGGAAAGAATATCTTGCCGAAAAAGCAACCTGGATCGAATATCCCGATACGTAATACCAAGGATTGCACCCCTCTATCGAAGACTCAAAATTTTAATCAACCAGTCTCCCGCTCAACCCATCTAACCTTGAACAACAACTGATTGCCCACATCTTTGCCAAGTGTTCGTTTGCTATTTTTTGAAATCCTTTTTATGATGAGGGAAAAAGATTCCCAATAATACAACAACAATACGACAATTTTTTATATCTGGCCATTTGCATTCTTTCTTGTGTCTTTAAGAATCAACTAACTTAGTAAATTCGTTCTTGAGCTTTCGGATAAATGTAATGTCCAATTTCCTAAAATTTGCTATTAGTTTTGGAGGAATCATCAAGAGGTGGCCCCGGGAAACTGCACAACGGGCTAAGTGGATACGCTCTGCAAAAGGTGGCATGATGTTGCTACCAATGAAAGGAGCGAATCATGAAGAGACGACCTCGACGGAATCATTCTCCGGCCTTTAAGTCCAAAGTGGCGCTGGCCGCGATCAAGGGGGAACAGACGGTAGCCGAATTGGCCCAACGTTTCGATGTGCATCCCAATCAAATCACGCAATGGAAGACCTTACTCTTAGAGCGTGCAACAACGGTGTTTGAGGGGGGCGAGCCCGCCCCGCCTCTCGTGGATGTGAAACAGCTGCATGCCAAGATTGGGGAACTGACGTTGGAAAACGATTTTTTAGAGGGTGCGCTCACCAAAGCGGGCGTGCTGAGCGCCAGACGATGATCAACCGCACACATCAACTCTCGGTGAGTCAACAGGCCAAGGCCTTAGGGATCAGTCGTGGGAGTGTGTATTATCGACCGAAGCCGGTCTCTGAGGAGGAGCAGCGGCTGATGAACCGGATTGACCAGTTACATCTAGAGTACCCATTTGCAGGAGCCCGGATGCTCCGGGCTCTCCTACGGCAGGAAGGGAGTATGGTTGGGCGTAAGCATGTGAGGACCCTGATGAACCGCATGGGGCTGGAAACCCTGTATCGCAAGCCTCGCACCACACAGCGCCATCCCAGTCATCAGGTCTATCCGTATCTGCTTCGAGACCTGACGATCACCCGCGCCAATCAGGTCTGGGCGATGGATATCACCTATATTCCGCTGGCCAAAGGGTTTGTGTATCTAGTCGCAGTGGTCGATTGGTCTACGCGTCGTGTGCTGGCTTGGCGCGTGTCGATCATGATGGACGTCCAGTTTTGTCTGGAGGCGGTTGAGGAGGCCCTCAGCCGGTATGGGAAACCGAACATTCTCAATACGGATCAAGGCAGTCAGTTTACGAGTCACAGCTTTACGGAGTGGCTCAAGGCCCAGGGGATTCGACTCAGTATGGACGGTCGAGGAGCGTGGCGGGATAATATCTTTGTCGAACGCTTGTGGCGTACCGTGAAATACGAAGAAGTCTACTTGCATGCCTATGAGTCCGTGTCAGCGGCACGAACGGGGATCGATCGCTATTTTCAGTTCTATAATAGCCGGCGTCCGCATTCGAGCCTCGCAGAGCGGACGCCGGATCAGGTCTATTTTCAACAACTGCCGCAGTTACAAGCGGCTTAATTCAACTAGGAGTGATCCACTTATCTTTGACCAATGAGTTGTTCAAAAAGTTGGGGCCACCTCTTCATGAATAAATTTTTTCGTGTAGTAGTGATAGGATTTATACTGATCGGAGTCGGGTGTGCCTCATCAGGCCAGCAGATCAATCATAGTCAAATTGCTAACTTGGAAAAAGGTAAAACCACATACACAGAGGTGTTAACCATGTTTGGCCAACTCCAAACCGTGACAAACAATGGGGGTGACGGAACAAAAGCAGTCGACTATGTTTATACCCAACATCGAGTCGACGGGAGAACTTTTATACCTTTTGCTGGACACTGGTTAGGTGGATCTCAGACTGAAAGTGAAAGCCTTCATCTTACCTTTGACAAAAACGATATCCTGCAAGAATACAGCGTATCCCAATCTCAATATGACACTCGAAATCGTTAAGACCTCTTTGCGGTTAATCTTTGAAGGGAGAACTCAATAATACGAATGAGTCTACTTCTTGGAAAAGAATAATATGGTTGAAGCTATGATAAAAACGAAATTGTCATCAACTTAGAAATCCTTCAAACTTGCTGGCCTCCCCTTGGAACTTATCTCTATGATCTCTTTACCGTTATCCTTTCGAGTCAAAAATGCGGTTGTGGAAAAACATCATTTGGAAGTGACTGACCCCAGTGAGCGCTACTTGAATCGGGTCATTCCGATCTAACGCGTTGAAGGAGGCTACACTAGGCACGTGATGTACGAAACCCTTACCCTCAACTCCAGGGCTCATCGCACTGTACAAGAGACAACGAAATACCTTGTCGACCAACTTCGCGACATGGGCTTCATCTCTCCTTGATTGGTGGTTCACTCATGACCCTAAGTGTAAGCAGTCAAGTCGTGTTGAGTCACGGTGGCTACGAAAAAGCAAAGAGCGGATATCCGCTTTCCATTGTGGGATTGGGTGCCATCATTTGCGCACGTACCAAACAGCGTTTGAAGGGAAGTAGTGCCCTACGAAATCTCTCCAGCCATCTCAAGGCAGATCCAGAAGTAAAAGTGAAGCACACGTTTGTCTCAAGACCAGAGGGCTCGAAACTGCCCCGAACACTCTCGATACACCTCGCAGTTGACCCGCGATGGCGGGAGTGAAAAACCCCCATGGATGCACTAGCTATCAGCGGGTCGATTTTCGGCATGATTTTTGGCCTAGCAACCGTGGGCATACTGATTGCACGAATCGCCATCGCTCCCAAATCGGCCGTTACGTGGCTCGGCGTTGGCGTGCTGGCTGTGTCCGCCATTGCGATAGGCGTCGGCGCGGCGACCCAATGGGGTGGTTGTGCCAAGCCCGAGGGCAACACCCTATCCTGCGCAAACGGGCCCACCAACATTCCGGAATGGCGTCCCGAGTGCCGGGGCGAACCAGCATCTATACGCGTGGAAGCCATTTGCCGCGGGAGGACACCGCAGTTCGCCTATTGCGAACGCATCTCAGCCTCCACGATCGCCCAACCCGTTAACACCTGGACTTCGTTGGCCTTCTTCGTCGCTGCCGCCCTCATATTTTTTTTGGTACCCGAGGGAAATAGGAGGAGGGGTGTGCCCCCATGGAACCCCATGGCCAGCGCCAACTTTTTTCCGTGCGCCTATGGATCTACGATCGCATTGGTGGGCTTCGGAACCGTGGCCCTCCATGCATCTTTTCGCGACTGGGGTGGTTTTTTGGATAGCTTCTTCATCCACGCATGGCTGTTGTTTAGTCTGATCTACCGGATAGGTCGATGGGCCAACTTGATCCGAAACCCCAACCACATAGCGACGGTAGCCTTCTTTTTGGTAGTTTGGCTAGGCTGTCTGGTGGGTGTCGCCGTCTTAGGCGTTGCGTTGCCCGAAAGTCGCATGTGGCTTACTATCAGTCTTGGTGGGCTGTGGTTGGTCTTGGAATTGATCTATTACTTTAGTACAGCCTCTCCACGTGGCCAGAAGGGTTTTTGGATCTTCATGGCCATCTTTGCGTTTGGTGTAGCCATCCTTATGAAATTGCTCTCGGACATGTTGCGCTTAATATGCAATCCAGACTTCGTCATCCAGCCCCATGGTCTGTGGCATATCTTTTCCGCCATGGCCGCGCTATTTGCATACATACATTTCCGAGAAGAACCTCGCATCCTGAGGCCGCGTCAACGGCATATACTGGAATAGGCGGAGTCAAACAGCATTTAAGGCTTTGCCTTCGTGTGCTTGCTCGTACCCGTTCACCTCCGTTGAAGTCCTGTCCTCTGGTTAGGACATTGAGAGCAATCGAACGATGGATTAACATGGTTGGGTCGTCGATGATCAAAGAGCCTCATTGTCGCGCACGGCTGAAGAGCCTTCACCATCCAACCTCACCACCTGTCCCAATCTAAGAAAAATGGGCCTGACAGACCCTCCTAGCTGGAAAAACGCCTGCATGTCTGATAAGAACACTGAGGATTGTATCCGCAACGAGGTCTTTGGTACGCTGTTCCGTTAAAAAGCCCTTTTTAAAATTCCCATTCCCTGCCTATATTGTATTCGCTGACCATGAAAAAATTATGTGCACAATACTGCGGACTTCTGACCTTCGCTATTTTCCTGATGAGTTGTGGTCCGCCAGAAGAAAAGTACCCACCTATAGATGAGGAATTTTGCGCTGACATTCATTTCGGGGATGAACCCCGGTTGTCTGAAGTGCTAGCCAGAATACCCGAATTAGAGTCGGGAAAGACCGGCGTCTACGTCCTGGAAGAGGGCGACATCTCCATGATATCCAGGGCCTGGCTGACCGAGGCAGCCGAAAAGACAATCGATATCCAGTACTTCATCTTCAGCGCCGACAACATTGGACTCATCGCCGCTGATTACCTGTTGCGTGCGGCTGATCGCGGAGTGCAGGTAAGAATCCTGGTCGACGACATCATGGTGGAAGCCGATGCCGATGACCTGCTCACACTGGATGCCCATCCCAATTTTTCGATCAAGGTCTATAACCCCAATGCAAACATCGGCAAGAATATTCCCCAGAAAATTAAAAGCCTTGTGAGTGATTTTCGTGGGTTTAATCAGCGAATGCACAACAAGACGTTTATCGTAGACCGAAAGGTCGTTATTACCGGTGGTCGAAACATCGCAGACGAGTACTTTGACTACGACCACGAGTACAACTTCAGGGATCGCGATGTCCTGCTTCTTGGAGGGACAGTCTCTGATATTGGTGCATCGTTCTCGGACTTCTGGCAAAGTGAGCTTTCTGTTCCTGTTAGTGAGGCCGTTGACTCCGAAGAGTACAACCTGAACATCGATGTGAAGTACAACTACCTGCACCAGTATGCCTGTAATCCATTAAATTTCTGGCCGCAAATCAGGGAGAAGATACGAAATATCCCACAGGCATTTCGGGAGATATCCCAAACTGACAAGTTTCTCTGGATACAGGATGTCCGCTTCATTTCAGACGAACCGGGGAAAAACGATGGGTCTGCAGGATTGAAAGGTGGAGGACTTTCAACCGATTCCCTAGTGGCTCTGGTGAACAGTGCAAAAGAATCCATCCTTATTCAGTCGCCCTACCTAGTGACAACTGAACTTGGCCAGGAGCTCTTCCGATCAGCGGTTCAGCGAGGCGTGGATGTAAAAATTCTGACGAATAGCCTTTCCTCCACGGACAATCTTGAAGCATTCAATGGTTACAAACGAGACCGCGATAGGCTGATCGACATGGGTGTGCAAATTTATGAATGGCGGCCCGATGCAGAGATCAGAAGGGAGGTGATGACAGGAGCCCTTCAGGTGGAGCTGGATTTTATGCCTGTTTTTGGACTACATGCCAAGTCGATGGTCATCGATAAATACACCTCAGTGATCGGGACCTTTAACCTGGATCCCAGGAGTGCCAACTTGAATACTGAATGCATTGTGATCATCCGGGACAGCACCATTGCTAACGATCTGTACGGAACGATGAGAAAGGACATGCTGCCGGAAAATGCGTGGAAGGTCACTTCCGAGTTCAACCCGGATTCGTATGCAGGTTGGGCAAAGCAGTTCAAGCTCTGGACCCGTGGATTCATTTCAAAAGATATTCTTTGATAGATCAATCAGCTATCTTTAGTTAAGGATGAACATTCTCGCACCTACTGACTTTTCGATTAAATCCAGTAATGCCCTTAAACTTGCCCTTCGGATCACTCGCAAAACAAAGGGGATTATTCACCTGATATCAGGGCCAAAATTCCGAAGTATTGAAATCTCGGAAGCCACAGCGCATCTTTTGTAATCCCCACAAATATAGCTTTTTTCAGCTGATTCCCAGGTTGAACATTCTGAAAGAGGGGTGTATTCTGGATTCATGACCTAAGGAATTTCTCTATTTCAATGATTCCACGATGCTCTTCCTCAAGAGCATTAAGGCGCTCATGATCAAACGAATTTTTGGCCTCGAGTGCGAATACGGACTGACCTTTTCTCCCACGGGACGTGTCTATCTCCCAATTGAAAAAATTCTCGGGTACATCTTTGAAGGGCTCATACCTAATAGTTGGCCCTCCAACGCTTTCCTTACAAATGGCGCACGATTTTACCAAGACACGGGGTGTCACCCAGAATATTCGACACCTGAATGCGACGACCTCATTGATTTAGTCATTCATGACAAAGCAGGAGAGCGAATTTTAGAAAATTGCCTCCCCATTGCCGAAGAACGATTAAGGGAAGAAGGCCTCTCCGGAGAAATTTTCATTTTCAAAAATAATACAGATTCTCTTGGCAATACCTACGGGGCGCATGAAAACTTCCTCATGCGGCGTGATGTCGATTTCTGGAAAGTCAGCGAACAGCTCATCCCATTTTTCGTAACACGTCAGATTTATTCCGGCGCAGGGAAAATCCTCAGAGTTTCGGGGAAATCCCAATTTTTTATTTCGCAACGCGCTCAGCATATCCACGAGAAAACGTCCTCTTCGACCACATCCTCCCGCAGCATTATCAATACACGAGATGAGCCACATTCTGACGCAGAAAAATTCCGTCGCCTGCATATTATCCTTGGCGATTCTAACATGTCAGAATTTGCCACATACTTAAAGGTTGGGACCGCAGCTCTCGTGTTGTCCATGATAGAGGATGGTTTCACCATTCCTGGTATCGATTTAGAAGAGCCGGTCAAATCCATACGAGATATTTCACGTGATCCTTCCTTAAAAAATTCCATTAAATTAGAAGACGGACGAGCATTCACTGCGCTTGAGATTCAACAAACCTATTGGGAACGTGCAGGTGAATATTTAGCCTCACAACCCTCCAATAAAATATTTTCAGAAATTCATGAGGAATGGGGAAGGGTATTGAGACTCTTAGCAGACTCCCCTATGCAATTGGTCAGAGAAATTGACTGGATTACCAAAAAATGGTTAATGGAAAATTACATGGCCAACAAATCCTGCGGGTGGGACGACCCCCGACTGAGCATGATGGATTTGCAATATCATGATATCAATCGCCAACGCGGGTTGTTCTATTTGTTAGCTGAACGACAAGGCATCAGAAAGCTTGTCAATGAAGCAGCCATTGAACAAGCGAAATCGCTCCCACCACAAACCACACGCGCGAAAGTCCGTGGAGATTTCATCAGATTTGCCCGAGCAAAAAATCGATCGTATACTGTTGATTGGACGTACCTCAAACTCAACGGGTATTGGGAAGAAACCATTCTCTGCATGGACCCCTTTTGCCCATTTAACGCTCGTGTGGACGAATTATTAAGTCAAGTACCAACAAACCGGCTCTACCCGTGAGGAAGCATTCCATCTTATTCAGAACCATACCCCTGTATTACAAGCTATGGCTCCCTATTCTGGTCTTACTCATGGGAAGTCTGTGTCCCACCCACATAACTTTGGGCGCAGAGCAGCCGACTTTAGATACAACAAAACAATTCAGCGGAAAACAAGGAGAAGTCCTGTGGATTGAAATCCCAGTGGACGACCGTGACGCCAGGGTAACCGGCCAGCTCTTCAAACGGACAATGCCTTTCTTTCCTTATACCAATACTAGCTTTGCAGGACTCGTAGGCATTGATATGCAAGACCCACCTGGGCAACATACATTACAGATCAACATCAAAGGGCTCAAGCAAAAGAAACAACTCGCGTATTCCATCATTATCGAAAAAGAAAACTATACGGTTCAACACCTCAAACTCCCGAAAAATAAAGTAGACCTGGATTCCAAAACATTGAAGCGGGTAAGACTGGAACAAAAAGAAATGTCAAACGCCTTTCGCCATATTGGCCCAGTTCCATTATGGGACCAGCCATTCTTAGAGCCCGTGAAAGGAAGGATAAGCGGACGATTTGGCAGTCGCCGTGTCATCAATGGACAACACAAACGTCCCCATTCTGGAGAGGATATCGCCGCGCCAACAGGCACACCTGTCTATGCCATCAATGCAGGCAACGTCGTTGCCACCGTAGACCACTTTTTTTCAGGAAAAGGCGTCATCATTGATCATGGCGTTGGGTTGTTTTCCATGTACTTTCATTTATCAGAAATTGATGTCCAATCAGGACAAGCTCTTCACAAGGGAGACACGTTAGGGAAAGTCGGTTCAACTGGAAGAGCGACAGGCCCACACCTCCACTGGGGCATACGCCTTAACGGCGCCAGAGTGAATCCGTATGCCCTCACAACACTCCCCATCAGGAAGTAAGTAACTTTTTCGTATTCACTTGTTATTGCATCATGGATTATCTCTGCGTTTTTTGTGGATCAAACCTAGGCATCAACCCAGGCTATACATCCATCGCTCAACAATTGGGAACAACTCTGGTACAGGAAGGATTCGGACTTGTTTATGGAGGTGGAAACATTGGACTAATGGGCATCATCGCCTCAACCGTCCTTGAATCTGGAGGAAAGGTCATTGGCGTCATTCCAGAACAACTGGCCGCGCAGGAATTGTTACATACGCAGCTCACGACTGCACATATTGTTGGCACCATGCACGAACGCAAAGCGCTAATGGCCAAGTTGTCTGCAGGCTTTGTGACTCTCCCAGGTGGATTTGGGACGTTAGAGGAATATTGCGAGATGCTCACATGGGCGCAGCTGAAGATTCATGATAAACCCTGCGGGATTCTGAACTGTTTCGGATTTTTTGACAAGCTGTTAGCATTCCTAGACCATCAGGTTGAACAAGGATTTGTCACACCGCAGAACCGAGCCCTAGTCCTGGAAGGGAAAGATCCGGATTCGCTCATCCAATTGATGAAGCTCCATCTCAACATGGGTAACAGTCACCAATTACATCGGATTTAATACGCCGCCGGTCGCGAAAGCGGACGACTGGTCATCAATTCCATCGCACGAAGATTATCAAACGAAAACGCTCCGTCCCCCATCACCACCAAACCAACTTGCCCTTTTTTGAACGATTGATCATAAATGTCAATCAACAAATGATGATCAAAAAATATTTCTGTAAATTCTTTGCTAATGATGGTATTGCGTTGAATACGAAGAAAATGCCATTCAGACGGTTGAGGAATGAGTTTCTCGCGAGCAAGCTCCTTCGGCTGACCACCTTTCACCACATAGGCGATAATCTCATTAACTTTAGGCTCAACCACGACGGCATAAAAGTTTTTGGCATCCTGCACCCCATACGCTAAACCCGCTTTACTTGAAGGTGTTCCTAACCGCATTTTCATCCTGACCGAAAGATCTACATATTCAACCATCAACCCTTCAGCCAATAACAATTGATAGCACTGGCCTTCGCCACAAGCCAGCTCTTGCTCCACCAAATTCGGTTGACTAGGCGCCGTTGCGTCTTGATTAATAAGCCATCCTGCTTTATCTACCTGACCTCCAACTTCTTGGGAGAATCCTTCTGGCAAATGAGCCACTGTAGAAGTATCAAATTGCCATTCCTGAAATACAGGCGGAGTCGTTTTATGAAAAGGCTTAGGAAGTTCTTGAGGTTGATCAATGGCAAACGCACCAATAGGAAAACCAAAAACACAGGCTCCAATAATAAGACTCGTCGATAAGCCTCTAGTAAAAGACACCTCAATATTTTGAACCAGCCTTTGTTTTACAACTTCAAGGTTCAGTATATCCAACATTATACTCCCTACCCTGTTAAAAAATTGAAATAATAATGGCCTAACTCTCTAGAGAGCGTCATCATAATACGAATTCTATTGGGACTACAACAACCCTTTTTTGTCAATAAAATTGACCTGAAAGGATAAGACCACTTCGTCATTCTTTAAGCGTAAACCTTCGACAGCCTGGAGAGCAAATTCCCCATAATTGCCCTCTTGCACTCACCTTTGGTAGCGTGAAACATGAAAACTGCTATTCGACAAGGTTGTTTTGCATGTTATCTGCTCGTGTTTTTCGCCGTCTCGGATCTGGGAATCTCCTGGGGGCAGTTAATAACCCATATGTCAACCTCGGTCGCGGCAGAAGATTTGGACCTCAGGGATCTCATACCTTCCGATTCAGTCATTGCTCTGACGCTCCGGGATGCCGTCATGGAAGCGCTTGAAAATAATTTGGACATTCGAGTCAGTCGGCATACGAGAGATGCTCAGCTCACCGATATCGTCCTGCAACAAGCAAAGTTCGATCCAACAGTTCAACTTGGAGGACGCTACGACCGCAACGTCTCTCCACTGAATCGTCCCGTGTTTGGATTTGGGGGGGTAACAGTTGGCAACGAGCCCGATAATTTTGACCAAAATGACACTAGGTTTAATTTGGGGTATTCGCAACGACTACTCACCGGGGGCTCGTACGATCTCACGTTTGATACTAACCGCAACTCGGTAGCAGGCCCAACAGGGTTTCTTTTTAATCCTTCCTATTCCAGCAACCTAGCATTCAATCTGACACAACCATTGTTGCGCAACTTCGGTCCAACGATCAATAAAACACTGATCACGATCGCACGCAATGCTGCCGCAGTAGAGCAGCTCATAATGGCCCAACAAGTCCTCTCTGTCATTGCTCAAGTCGAACAGACATATTGGGAACTCGTATTTGCCAGAGAAAATCTGAAAGTTGCTCATGCCACATTAAAAGCGGCAGAAGAACTTTTGGCGAGCAATCGCGAGAAGGTGAAGGCTGGAGTCATGGCCGAAGTGGAGGCCTTACAGGCCCAGGCAGGTGTGGCCAATCGGATTGAACAAATCTTACTAGCAAAAAAATCTGTAGAAGACCAAGAAGATCAATTACGTCGATTACTCAGCCAATCGGAAGAGAATCTCATGCAAAACACTCCTCTCATTCCACTGGACCAACCCCTTCAACATCGATCAAAAATTATGCTAAAGGCCAAGATCAATCAGGCTTTTGTGCATAGGCCTGAGGTGTTACAGGCCAAGAAAAATATCAATAGCTCTCAAGTCAAGACTCAGTTTGCCAAAAATCAGCTTCTGCCCAACCTTTCCTTTCAAGGTGGGGTCGGTCTTGGAGGACTCGGAAACAACCCTACCGATAACTGGAATCGCATGATCAGTACCGATTTCTACAATATGGGCGGAGGGCTAGTCTTAAGTTATCCCTTAGGCAACCGGGCAGCAGAAAGCCAATACCAACGCAGAAAACTAGAAACCCGCCAACAACAAGCTTCGCTCCTGCGCGTCCGCCAACAAGTCATCTTGGAAGTCAAAGAAGCAGTCCGACAGATCGACACCAATTACAAACGCATTCGCACAAATCAAACCACACGCCGGCTCTCCGAAAAACAATTGAATACCGAACAAGAACGCTTACAACTCGGCCTTAGTACCACTCGATTGGTGTTAGAATTCCAGCGGGATTTACAAGTGGCTCAAGTGCTAGAACTCCGTGCCATCCTGAACTACAACCAATCGCTTTCTCGCCTTCGCCTCGTCACCGCCTCCACTTTCGACCACTACAATATTGAAGTCCATTAAGACCTTTGGACGGATAGCACAGTGTTGGAAATTCTCATGAATGCTGAGGATGTTATTCCCATATGTACAGCAGCCCAAAGAGGGGCCTGTAAGATTAACTGTGTAACTGGTTATCATCAGGGATGTATTTTTTGAAGGAGGACTGATGACCAAGAAAAGCACAAAAACCGATGCGTAGCTCGATGACTTATTGCAAGACTGTGACTTGCCTGAAGAGATTCTTGGGGAACATGGGCTGTTGAAAAGGTTGCCCAAGCAGTTGGTGGAACGTGCGTTAGCGGCCGAGCTCACCAATCATCTGGGGTATGCCCCTCATGCCCGTCCCCAGAGTCAGAGCGGCAATGTCCGCCATGGCACGAGTGCCAAAACGGTGGAGACGGATCAAGGGCCGGTGGAGCTGGCGATACCCCGGGATCGAGCCGGGACCTTTGACCCGGCCGTGGTGCCGAAACGGCAGCGGCGCTTGGAGGGCTTTGATGACAAAGTCCTGGCCCTGTATGCGCATGGGCTGACCCCTCGGGAGATTCAAGGGCATCGGGAAGAACTCTATGGCACGGACGTCTCCCCGACGCTCATTTCGACGATCACTAACGCGGTCTTGGAGGATGTGCGGCTGTGGCAGAGTCGCCCCTTGGAGAACGTCTAGCCGATTCTGTATTTCGATTGTCTGTTTGTGAAATCCCGCCATGAGGGAGCGGTCAAGACCAAAGCCGTCTCTGTCGCCCTCGGGGTGACACTGGCCGGCGAAAAAGAACTCCTCGGCCTCTGGATGCATGACACGGAAGGCGCGAAGTTTTGGCTGACGGTCTTTACCGAGCTGCAGCACCGAGGCGTCCAGGATTGTGTTGTGGCCTGTGTCGATGGGCTGGCCGGTCTGCCCGAAGCGTTGGCAACCATCTTTCCCCAGACCCAGGTCCAATTGTGTATCGTGCATAAAGTGCGGCAATCCCTCCGGTATGTCGTGTGGAAAGAGCGACGGTCCGTCGCCCGTGACCTGCGGGCGATCTATGGTGCCTCAACCCTCGAAGAAGCGGAAGAGGCGTTGGAACGATTTGCCCAAACCTGGGATCCGCACTATCCAACGATGAGTACGAATTGGCGACGCGACTGGGCTCGGCTCACGGTCTTTTTTGATTATCCCCCCGAAATACGGAAAGTCATCTACACCACCAATGCGATAGAATCGCTGAATTATTCGTTACGCAAGGTCCTCAAAAAACGCGGGGCGTTTCCGACGGATGAAGCCATTGTGAAAGTGTTGTATCTCGGGATGCAACGGATTGCGAAAAAATGGACGGTGCCGATTCCGGAGTGGAAACGGGCACTGAATCAGTTTGCCATCTTGCTAGGGCGTGTTAACACTAAATACTAAATGTTGTATACTATGGCCATGGAACTTACCGAGTCGCAGTACAAGCTCATTCAGCCGTTTTTGCCACGGCAACGAGGCAATGTGTCGTTAACGAACTTACACGTCCTCAACGCGAGGACGTATGTGGCGGAGCAGGGGTGCAAGTGGCGTGGGTTGCCCAAGTATTTTGGGAATTGGCATACCATCTACACCCGCATGAATCGGTGGGCCAAGAGTGGGGTCTTGGAGCAAGTCTTTGCCGAGTTGCAACACCGACAGATCATTCAAGTCCGGGTTGAAGTCGTCTCGCTGGATAGTACCGCGGTGAACGTGCACCCCGATGGCACTGGGGCCCGAAAAAAAACGGGCCGCAAGCCATTGGAAAATCCCGCGCCGGGTGGACCACCAAGATTCATCTGGTTGCCGCAGATGCTCAAACGGCGGTGAACTTTTCCTTATCCCCGGGCAACGCTGGGGATGCGCCGGCAGGTCGGAAGCTGCTGAAGCAGACGAAGTTGGCAGCGACGTATGTGATCATGGATCGCGCCTATGAGGGCGATGAAACGCGCCAGCTGGTGCGCGATTTGGATTGTATCCCCGTGGTGCCTCCGAAAAGTAATCGGAAAGAACCCTGGGAATACGACCGAGAGCTGTACAAACAACGGAATGAAGTCGAACGGCTCTTTCGTCGCCTGAAGGGATTTCGCCGGATCTTCTCACGGTTCGACAAACTGGAGGTGGTGTTTACATTTTGATGGCTCTATGGTTGACTCCGGTGGACTAGCTCGTCAAGAGTTAATGGCGCTTTATTCGCTGAGATTCCAAGGAGGGTCTGCAACGCGGCCATCGGCGTTTTGCGGCGGTTGAAGCGGAACACAAACTCATCAAGATAGCTCTGGAGATACTTTGGCTCCACTCCATGATGCGTGCCAATGAGCCACGTTTTGAGATTACTGAAGACCCGGTGGATATGGGGCGCCACTTTGTGCGCTCGCTCCGGGGTGCGAACCATTCGCACACGATGCTTGTACCCGACCAACGCTGCATCAGAATACCCGCGCCACCCATCCGTTCGGAGTGTGGAGTTGGCCTCAATATTTGCCCTCAAAAACCCACGAATGCTGAGCTCGCCTGCATCCTTCAGGATTGAAAGACGCAATCGACCTGTCCGTTCAGATCGTTTCCCTTTTTTGTCGGTATAGGGGAGAACCTCCACGGCCCCGATTATCAAGCTCTTGTGCTTGGCTGTCGTCGCTCCCCGACCTGGCCTGCCTTTGGCTGAGCCGCCGAGGATTGCCTCATCGGCCTCAATCAAGCCGGAGAGCTGGCTTCGGTTTGTGTTGACCATTCCTTGACGCAACCGATGCAGCATATGCCAAGCTGTGGTGGCACTCGAAAGGCCAAGCTGGCGTGCAAGCTGAACGGCACTGATTCCTGGCGTATGAGTCGTCACAAGATACGCAGCCCAGAACCACTCCTGGACGGGCACGTGAGAACGGTGCATGAGTGTGCCGGCCATCGGCGAAGTCTGACGCCCACACGCCCGACACTCGAACACGTAGCGCTTGGAGTTGAGCCAGGCCGACTTCCCCCTGCACTTGGGACAAACAAACCCATCGGGCCAGCGACTCTGCACCAAATATTCAAGACAAGCCTGCCGTGTAGTGAAGCGTTGACGAAATTCCCGCATGTCCTTCGGATACGTTGGGCGCCCCACACTTGAATAGTCACAAGTCCTTCAACCGGAGTCAACCGTAGAGCCATTTACATTTTTTATCTATTTTGCCCTGATCATAGATGCACTCAATAGTGTTAACACGCCCTAGGAGATCGGGTGCCAACAAGAGAGTAATTCACAATCAGATACACAGTTATATTGACAAGCCCGTATGCGATCACGGATGCAGCGGTCCATGACAGGCAAGTCCTCGAAGACCTCTTGCAGCCCAAGACCGCGGGGCAGGAGGTGTGGGGCGATGCGGCCTATCGGTCGAAGGAGATTGAAGGCCAGCTCAAGAAGCGGCACCTCCGTTCCAAGATTCAGCATAAAGCATATCGGGACAAGCCATTGACGGCCGCCCAACAGCACACGAACCAATGTCGGGCTCGCATTCGCGCCCGGGTCGAACATGTCTTTGGCCATCAGGTCACGGCAATGGGCGGGAAACTCCTTCGCACGATTGGCCAGGTCAGGGCGCGGGCGAAGATTGGGCTAAAGAACCTCACGTACAATTTCCAACGCTTCCTGGTGTTGACGACCACCGTCTGAGGGCAACCCGCGTAAGCAGGGAACAACGGTATGACGAAGAAGTGGCTAAATCGTAGGAGCAAGTCCATCAGTTGGGTCTCTGAGTCCATGAACAGACACTCCCGGGGAAGATGAGCGCACTAAAGCCAACGTTTTTAGAGGTTCCCTTAAATTTATTGCATTCAAATCGGCAATGGCGTTTAACTAGTTGGGAATTTCAGAGTACAGTAACAGCAAAGAATGTAATTCAACTACACACAAATGCAACATTAATAGAGTGTTGAACGACTATTTCAATTGGCCAGTTTGTAGAACCAAAAGGGCCTCAAGCCGAAACACAAGCAGTCCGTTCACAATGAATTATGAGTTCCCAGAGACTTTATCCTCCTGCTACTATAGAGAGACGGCGTGACCACCTTATTCATTCCGATTCTGCTTATGCATCGAAAATTGCTACTCGCTATAGTTATCTTATTGATCATCACCGGAATTATGATGTATGCGTTTCTTACAGTTAATCAATCAAATTCCTCAGAAAAACAAACTCCGGCCACCGTCGAAGTCATACGTCGTTCGCTGCAAACGCGCGTATCTGAAACGGGGACTATCCAGCCTTTAAAAACGATTGAAATAAAATCACAGTTTTCCGGCGAAATCGCAGAGTTATTCGTCGTAAGCGGGCAGCTCATCAAAAAAGACCAACTGCTGGCAATTATCCGACAAGAATCCAGCCAAGCCCGCCAAGTGGCGCAACTGCGGGCCGCGATTCAGGAAGAACGCTTGAACGTGAATACCGCCCAACGAGAATGGGTCCGTTCCCAATCCTTATTTTGGAAAGGATATATTGCGCAACAAGCCCTAGAGACCTCAGAGCATGAGTATCAACAGGCTCTTGTCCGTTTGGAGCTCGCCGAGCGACAACTGCTTCTTGCTTTAGGCGGGAATGAAAGCCTGTTCAAACGATATCAAGAGAGTTCTACACATAGCACCCGACCAGAAGAATTCCAAGTTCTTTCTCCAACAGATGGGACCATCCTAGAAATTCACGTGAATGTCGGCGAGATTATCACCTCGGGCACAGCGACATTCGGGGGTGGGACAGTCCTCATGGAACTCGCCGATCTTTCTCACATGATTGTCAAAGCCAATATCAACGAAGTCAATATCCCTCGAGTGTCGGTAAATCAAGAGGTAGATATTCGTTTGGATGCCTTACCCGACCAATCTTTTCAGGGAACGGTCACAGAGATCGCGACACAAGGTGTGAAAACAGAAAACATTGTCACCTATGAAGTGACTATCGCTATTGAAAAACCACATAAGGTCCTTAAACCTATGCTCACCGCCAATATCGACATTGTGACTAAACAGTTGGAGGATGTACTCACGATTCCTTTGGAAGCCCTTCGTGTCGAAAACGGGGATGACGTGGTGAATATATTAATTGATGAATCCCCCCAAATTCGGAAAGTTGGAGTCGCCCTTCGGACCGACACACAAGCCGTGATTACTCAGGGGATTCAAGAACATGACCAGGTAATCATTCCTTCATTTAAGGCTGCCCAGTCCCCAAACTAAAGTGAAGAGAATTCCGTCATGTCGCTGATCTCTTTACGTAATATTCGCAAAGTCTACAAGACAGGAGATGTCGACGTTCCAGCACTCATCAACCTCACCCTGAACATTGAGCAAGGGGAATTCGTCGCAATTATTGGACAGTCAGGAAGTGGTAAAACTACCCTCTTGGATATTCTCGGATGTTTAAGCCATCCTACGAGTGGAGAGTATTGGCTGGCTGGAGATAATGTCAACCAACTCTCAGATTCCCAGTTGACCAGCATACGCAACGAAAAAATCGGGTTCATATTTCAAACATTTCATTTATTGCCCAGAAAAACTGCATTGGAAAATGTACAACTTCCGCTGATGTATGCCGGCGCCCCACGGGCTATCCAACACGACCGAGCCAAGGAATTATTGACGATGGTTGGCCTTTCAGACCGCATGTATCATTACAACAATCAGCTATCAGGCGGGCAACAACAACGTGTTGCAATTGCTAGAGCATTGGCAAATCATCCCGCTCTTTTGCTAGCAGACGAACCGACCGGAAACTTAGATAGCAAATCAGGAAACGAAATCTTGACCGTATTTGAACAACTTCACCAACAAGGACAGACCATCATCAACATTACGCACGACCCGCTTATTGCACAACGAGCCGAACGCTGCATTGCCCTGCTCGATGGAAAAATTGTGTCTGATAAGGTGATACATCCATCATCAGAAATAATGGTTTAATAGCACTATTACTATGTTACTTGCCATCATTCACGATGCCTGCAAAAATCTTTCTGCAAATTTGTTGCGCTCATGTCTTACCATGTTAGGAGTTATTATTGGTGTAGCCTCTCTCATTGCCATGATCGCAATTGTCGAAGGAGGCCAAGTTTGGCTCGTCAATTCTATTGAACGATTAGGAACAAATTTGCTGTTTGTCTGGAAAAAACGTCTGACGGTGGAAGAACGTCGGTTATACGCTGGCAGATGGGCAAAGCTCAAATATGATGATGTCTTGGCTATCAGACAGAAGTTCCCTGAATTGACTGTTGCTGCGGTTGATTATTTTGATGGTCAAGTTAAGGCAGGAGATCGTGATTTTAGTGGACGAATTCACGGAACATCACCTGAGTATAGTGAAATGAGGAATTTTTCCCCTGCGAGAGGACGCTTTATTTCAACAGTGGACATTCAGGAATGGCGACGGTCAGTGGTTTTAGGTAAAACCATCGCGGAGGTTCTATTTGGCAATGAATCACCAATCGGAAAAGAGGTGAAAATCTTTCTGCATGGCAGGAATAAAAAAAGAAATGTTTCAACAAAGAAAAATAATGGCTCCCTTAATGAGGAAAATAAAGACCAGCCTCGTGTTGGAGAATATCGGTTTGTGGTCATTGGAGTCATGGAAACCAAAGGTGAAAGCCAAGGGATTGACTGGGATGAAATGGTCTTCATGCCCTCCACAACGATGATCCGATATTTCCTAGGAACTGATAGGATTGGTTCTTTGCTTATTCATGTTCCAGACCGAAATCGAATGGATGAATTTTCCCAGAAACTGAAGCAGTTCCTTGTTCAACGCCATGACGGCGTCGATGATATACATATTCGTAATCAAGGAGAATTTTTGAGAGCCGTGGACCAGACCCTCATGACCTTTCGAATTGTTTTAGGGGGAATTGCTTTTGTTGCGCTCCTTGTGGGAGGTATTGGAATTATGAATATCATGCTAGTTACCGTCACGGAACGAACTCGAGAAATTGGATTGAGAAAGGCTATTGGGGCAAGACGTAAAGATATCCTTCTGCAATTTTTAATTGAATCCACCACAATAAGTATCATCGGGGGGGGACTTGGGATAATTCTCGGGATCTTTGCCGCTTATGGATTCGGGAACGTGGTGGCTCAAGCTATGCCTGGGGGAGGAGATTGGGGAGCTGTGGTCGAACCTACTGCCATACTTATCGCTTTTACCTTTGCTGTCGGGGTAGGGATTCTGTTTGGCTTATTTCCAGCCATGAAAGCCTCAAAGCTTGATCCCGCTGAAGCCTTGCGTTATCAATAGTCTGGGAAACCATCGCGTTTCGTTAATTGTTATGCACACCGGCCCAGAACGATTTACTGGGCTTGCCTTCCTACCTGTTGGGGCCACTGTTGGATTCTATTGTCTTCCGCTTACTTGGCAATCAACTGTGTTTATTCAATTTATTCCCCAGTTGTGCGCCTACTTGGCACTCGCATCCTGGAGCTATTACAACGCTAATTATTTAGCCAAGCTAGGCCTTAGAGCAGACAACATTTCCCTTGGATTAAAATGGGGTGGGGCGACAGGAATAGCTTTAGGGAGCATCAATGCGTTGGTCATTCTTTTCATCATTCCTTCTTTGGGAGGAGATATTACATTTCTTCGAGACACCCCCCATGCTCTGGTTCCCTTTTGGATCATGGTGCCATGGTTCATTCTCTGTATTGCCATGGCCGTTGAATTAAATTTTCGGGGATTCCTATTAGGGCGATTGCTGCATGTTTTCTCCACAATTGAAACGCAACAAACTATTTTCTCGTTCGTGCCCAAAAACCTGAGGAAATTGATCCCGTTGATCCTCTCGGCCCTCACGTTCTCCTTTGATCCTTTTATGGTGGCCACGTTTGGCGATTTGCATTGGATCGCAGTCTGGGATGGGCTCATATGGGGCAGTTTATGGATACGCCTGAAAAATCTGTACACGGTCATCATCGCACATGCCGTTGAAGTCTTCATTCTCTACCTTACCGTCCGAGCTACACTACTGTAGGACCATTTTTTTCAGGCAAGCAGTTCGACTACAATCCCATACTCAGACCAAGTTTTTGAGATTTGACAAAAGCCCATGTGCGGCAACGATAACTACAGAGGAGAGGTAATGTCAGAATTAGCGAAATATGTCTTGTATTTTTTCATTGGAGGCACGCTTGTGAGTGTCTCCACCTATCTGGGCAGTCATGGAAAAGGATTTGCGGCAGCACTGGCTAGCACATTGCCTATCATTAGCGGCGCTACCTTCATTCTCATCTATCTCAATGCTGGCGATTCTCCTACGGTCTCATTCGCCAAAAATTTAATTTGGCTCTCCCCACCATGGTTTGTCTATGTGGGCACCATGATTATCGGCGTTCCCAAATGTGGTTTTTGGCCGGCCTATGGGTTAGCCATTGGGCTCTATTTGACGGGTGTCGGCATCACACGACTCTTGATTCATTAACGAAAATGAAACCGATCTAGCAAAAACATGAGCGAAAGGCCGTCCACATGTCAGACTTTATTAAACCCAGCGTCCATGCCTTGTTAGTCTGCGACACCATCATTATTGATAGTTTGACTGGCAAGAAAAGCATTATTGGCGCCTTTACCCATCTGTGGGCCAAAACCTTTCCGTGCCAACATCCACAAGTTGGTGTCTACTTTTCACTGACGGATGCCGAAGGCCAATATGCCTTTGAGATTCAATTAGTCTATTTGGATAAGGACCAGATGGTTGGGAAAGGTTCCCTCCCGCCCATTGACATTCAAAATCGACTAGCGACCCATGACTTCGGTGTCAACATTCCTTATCTCGTCTTTCCCGGTCCAGGAAAATATGAATTTCGCCTGTATGCAGATGGAAACTTCATTACCCAAAAGGACTTCCAGGTCATCCAGCAAGAACCTCCTGCTAATTCCCCGGAATAAGCCACACAACGCTCTTAACAAATGCATCTTATTGCATTTGTTACAATCTCCCATATACTTCGTGTGCAAGATAAATTACTTTCCTTCTGGAGGGACACATGACTAAACCGATAACTCTAGGACTGCTGTTAATGATTATTCTCGCTTCTGGCTGCTCTTCAACTGGAAGATTAGGCCTCGTGACAAAAAGTTCGGCCAACCCGGCCACCTTACTTCAATCAGCTCAAGGATTCGAGGAACTGGGATCCACCGAAGGGCGAGGGTGTCGACACTTTGTGATTGGAATCATTCCTTTTGGAAACTCCGATATCGAAGAAGCGGTCAATGTTGCGCTGGCAAAAACAGGCGGGGATGCGCTGATCAATGTCAGTACAGAAACAAGCCTGTATGGCTTCATTCCTATCTATCATGTCTATGCCTTTACCTGTACAACAGTCAAAGGGACAGCGATCAAATTCAAATAGGTTTATCCATCTGCCTCTTTCATCATTTGGATGAAAGGGGCCTTTGACTTTTGCTTTCTGCCTGAAGGCTTGCACCCATCATTTCTATTCATTCCACGTAATACTGTCTACTGAGCAACAACCTCCAGCAACACCACCGTATCTCGACCAAGATTTCTGGCCCTCTGAAAACCTTTCAACTTCCTCACAGACCCACCGAAGAAATAACCTGGATCAGGATAATCATGCGCGAATTGCACGACAAGATTTTGTTTTTCATTGCCTGCAGAAAAATAAGCAGGGAGGATTCTATGACCTACCGTTATTCTTCAACGAAAATATCAAAAATCTTCTTAATCCTTGCGCTTCTTCTGGTCTTAATTTATCCCGCCGTCGCAACTAGTCAAGTAGTGGGACGTGGCTACAACAATAGTATGATTTATAAGATTCAAGGGGAAACCAATACCGTCTATCTCTTAGGATCTTTACATGCCCTTGCCGAAGAATACTATCCTCTGACGAGGGCGTTTTCTTATGCCTACTATAATTCTCAGAAATTAGTATTTGAGATTGCTCCCGAAATACTTTTTTCAAAAGAAACTGGAAATAGGGGAGAGCATTATTCTACTTTTCAAAATGGAATGACCCTCAAACAATCCTTAACACCCAAAACCTACCGCAAATTAGCAAAACATTTGTTGAAAATGGGAATAAACATTGAAGAAATTAAAAATTATAAGCCCTGGAAAGCGTACCTACTTGCGAGTGGCGGGTTGGATTCGTCTAAAGGCTTCAGACCTGATTTGGGCATTGAAAAGTATTTTTACCAAAAAGCCAAAGATGCAGGGAAACCTATTGAAGGCTTAGAAACTCCTCAAGATCAATGGGATGCGTTTGACAAGCTCAGCTTTAAAGAACAAGAGGCGTTGATCATTGAAGTATTAAAGGATCGCACCAAACTCGAGAAGGAATTCGTTCAATTGGTAAAAAGTTGGCATCAGGGAGACTTGAAGGGCATGGCAAAGCATGTGGAAAGCTATAAAATCTTCCCAAAATATTATGACGGCATCCTTGTTCGCCGGAACCACAATTGGGTCCCTAAAATTGAAAAGTATTTAAAGGACAGCAAAAATTATTTTGTTATTGTGGGAGTGGCCCACTTGGCTGGCGAAGACGGCCTCATTACTCTTTTAACGGACAAAGGCTATGAGCTGGAACGCGTTTCATATGTCATGCCTTAACTCATCTTCGTCCTTCACCTTCCCCTGGCCTCATCAACTCCTCTCCTAGCTATCCAATCAATCGCCTGCGGCCAAGACAGCTTCACCCACCGCCCTAACTTTCCTCTTAATGAAGGAATAACGAGACGTCTACGCCGCTCCATCGCTTGAACAACGATATTGGCACACGCTTCGGAACCTAAGAATGAATCATATCCAGGAGGATGGAGACCAAGCGATTGGCCGTCGACACCTAGGCTTCTTTCAAAAATTTCGGTTTGCACAAAATCTGGCGCCACAATCGTCACACTCACTCCCGTTTCCTCCAGCTCTATACGCAAGGACTCAAAAAATCCGTTCATGGCATGTTTGCTGGCGCTATAAATGGCATGCGAAGGAATCCCTGTAAAACTGGTCACACTGGAAATGGCGACAATACGCCCACGCGTTTGTTTGAGGAACGGCAATGCGAATTTCGCGCAATACACACTTCCCATAAAATTCACATCCATGACCTGCTGAAATTGCGAAACATCTTGCACGTCCTCAACCGTCGCCCACATGGACATCCCCGCATTATTGACAAGCACGTCAATACGGGAAAACTTCTCAATCGTCGCCTGGATCATCTCTGCACAAGCTTGAGGATCGGCAACATCCGTAGGCACAACCAAGGTTTCTGCGCCCAAACGCTCGCAGGTGGCAGCGACTTCTTGCAATCGATTTTGATCTCTTGCGACTAATACCAACGTTGGAGATTGGGGAGCGAGCGCATAGGCCAATGCTTTGCCAATACCCGCTGAAGCCCCAGTAATGATGATCACCTGATCAGCCCAGACACGCGGCATATATCCTCCATATCATCTTTCAATAAATCCCTCTTACTGTTACACTTTTTATGCTGAATAGCCAAACCTGAAATGTTGATCAGTCAACAATCTCATCGTGTAAAAACCTAGGCAACCCAGAGATTTTCTCTCACCACCATAACATGTTCATGTATGAGTGACACACGTTCACCACAGGCATCTTTTCATCTCGAGCTCCCTGCATGGGTCCCCGACTATGTTGACCGGCAACCCACAACCTTTCCGACCCAAGAAAGTCGAATGGAATTGGTAATTTCATTGGCTCGCCTAAATTGCGAACAGGGCACCGGAGGACCATTTGGCGCAGCCGTATTTTGTACTACCACTCACACACTAGTCGCGGCGGGGGTCAATCTGGTGATACCGACTCGCTGCTCCGTGGCACATGCAGAAATTGTGGCACTCCTGCTGGCTCAGCAAACAATCGGTTTTCATGACTTGGGCGCCCCCGGACTTCTTCCCCATGAATTAGTAACGAGTTGTGAGCCTTGTGCCATGTGTCTCGGGGCCGTTTGCTGGTCGGGCATTCGACAACTCATCTGTGGAGCAAAGGGAAGTGATGCCGAAGCCATCGGCTTTGACGAAGGACCCAAACCACTAAACTGGACGACCGCCCTGACCGAACGTGGCATTTCGGTTGTCCTTGATGTTAAACGGGCCAATGCCACTCAAGTCTTACAAAATTATGTCGAACAAGGCGGAGAGGTATATAACGGCAGGCAAGGACCAATAGAAACGTCAGGTTAAGGAGAATCACCCATGGCATCAACCCGGAAAAAAACGACATCACGAGTTAAACCTATTACGCTTGCTATCGATATAGGAGGATCGGGAATCAAAGGCATTCTCCTGAATCCCGCTGGAAAGGCAATCGGTGAGCGTGTTCGAATTCCTACCCCTCAACCTTCTACTCCACGAGCAGTCCTCGCTGGCATAGCCAAATTGGTTCAAGGCCTGGAATCCTTTGACCGTGTCTCAGTGGGATTTCCCGGAGTCATTCAACAAGGCCAGGTGAAAACCGCTCCCAACTTAGATCAATTATGGCCTGGTATCCATCTCATGAAAAAGTTGGAACGCCTACTCAAAAAACCAGTCCGCGTGGCCAATGATGCCGATGTTCAAGGATTTGGCGCCATCAAAGGCAAAGGCGTTGAATTGGTCATCACCTTGGGAACGGGATTTGGCACCGCTCTCTTTGTCAATGGAATCTTAGTACCCAATTTAGAGATTGCTCACCATCCATTTTCCAAAGGCCACACCTATGAAGAGGAATTAGGCGCTCCCGCGCTCAAAGAGGTTGGGAAAAAGAAATGGAATAAACGATTGAGTAAAGCCATTCACACCTTAGACCGCGTGATCAATTATGACCATCTTTATCTCGGCGGCGGTAATGGGAAAAAGGTCTCCATTGATCTCCCACTCAATGTAAGTATTGTGCCAAACGTGGCAGGACTCCTGGGTGGAATTGCCCTCTGGGCTGACCAATCAACACAAGGCGCTTCCAAAGCTAGTCGTCCTAAGACATCATCCAAGAAAAAACCTCTGACCTCAACAAGAAAATCAAAAACCTAGTCAACACTTGCGAACCAGATTCATACTCAAATCAGCCAAGTACTTGCATTCCTTCTTTAGCATCTAGACAATCCTCTAGCCATGTCTCCTTTCGGAATACCACAACTCTTATTGGTTGGACTGGGTGGATTTCTGGGATCCATCGGGCGCTTTGTCATGACTGGAGCCTTCAATCGATTCAGCCCAGCCTTAGGCTTTCCCATCGGAACGCTCACCGTAAACATTCTAGGCTGTTTCTTGATTGGTCTCCTCCATGGACTCGCCGAAACCCGCTCCTTGTTCGGCCCAGACATCCGCATCTTTCTCTTCATTGGCATCCTAGGCGGCTTTACCACCTACTCCACATTTGGATTCGAATCACTCACACTCTTGAAAGACGGCGCCCTCCTTAAAGCCTTCGCTAATATCATCCTTCACATTCTCTTCGGTCTCTCCGCCGTGTGGGTCGGAGATACACTCGGTCGATTATAGAAACCCCTACACCATAATTAGACAATTAGGGGTCAGACTCGAATTAAATAATTCGAGTCTGACCCCTAATATTTAAGGCACTTGGCGAAAGGAAGAGAAACACGGTACAACCATATATCATAATTTTCTTGTCTGCCATCAGATTCATGCCCAAAAAGAAATCTAAATCCCTTTCTCCTCAAGATCAATTGATTATTGAGGGCGGGCGGCAGAATAATCTGAAGAATATTTCGCTGCGCATTCCCCATAATGCCATTACGGTGATCACTGGCGTGTCAGGTTCGGGAAAATCGTCGTTAGCCTTCGATACGCTATTTGCGGAAGGCCAATGGCGTTATGTGGAATCACTGTCATCCTATACCCGCATGTTTTTGGATCGCGTCAAACGGCCTGATGTTGACCAACTCACCAACATCCGCCCCTCAATCGCCCTAGAACAAAAAAATCCCATTCGGACTTCTCGTTCCACGGTTGGGACCACCAGTGAAATATCAGATTACCTCCGCTTGCTCTTCGCCAAAATTGGCCGACTCACCTGCCCCGACTGCAAACTGGAAGCAATCGCCCATCACCCCACAGCAATTGCCCTGGAATTACTAGATCGGTTTCCCAAGCAACGGGCTCTGATCTGTTTTCCCAAACCCACACCCCACCCCGATGCGCTTGAGTCCCTGAAAACGTCCCTTCTCAAACAGGGCTTCATTCGTACCCTAATGGACCAACAACTGATCAACTTGAATACCGACACCTTCCCTTCGCCGTTGCCAACAGAACTATCCGTTGTAGTAGATCGCCTCACATTGGAACCCACGTCTCGAAGCCGGTTAGTCGAAGCCTTGGAAACGGCGTTTCGAGAAAGCGAAGGCCGCGCTCAAGTCATCATCGGGAATGACCAACCCTTGATCTATAGTACACATCTGTCCTGTCCAGGATGCGGCAGGACGTTTTCCACACCACGCCCCGTGTCTTTTTCTTTCAATCATCCACTTGGCGCCTGTCCTGAATGCAAAGGGTTCGGGAATATCTTGCGATACGACGAACGCTTGCTGATTCCCGATGCTGAAAAATCGTTACTAGATGGTCTAGTCGAACCATGGACGAAGCCTTCCAACCGTTGGTGGCACAAAGAAATGCTCAAGACATTCAAGAAAAAAGGCATGGACGAAGCAAAGCCCTACAGCCAATTCACCAAAAAGGAGCAGAATCTGATTTGGAAAGGCGAGGGAAAGATCGAGGGCATCAATGATTTTTTTGAATACTTGGAAGGCAAGCGCTACAAGATGCATGTCCGCGTCTTCCTCAGTCGCTATCGTAGTCCATTTCCCTGTCCAAGCTGCGAAGGTACGCGCTTAAGGCCGGAAACCCTCATGATCAAGATCCAGCAATACCACATTCATGAGGTATGCGGATGGCCACTTTCAGACCTGCAAACATGGCTTCAATCCTTGCCGTTAAGAGAATTTGAAGATGCCATTGCCAACGATCTGTTAAAGGCCTTGCAGTCGAAGCTCTCTTTTCTATTGCGCGTCGGTCTAGACTATCTGACGTTAAACCGGGAAATGCGGACTCTCTCCGGAGGCGAGGCTCAACGCATTCATCTAGCTACGCATTTAGGCAGTCAACTCGTCGGCACACAATATGTCTTGGACGAACCGACAATCGGCCTCCATGCACGCGACACCGAAGCCATGGGGACAATTCTAAAAGAGCTGGTTCAGCGGGGAAACACCGTCATCGTCGTGGAACATGATCCGCAGATTATCCAGCAAGCCAATTATATTGTCGAGATGGGCCCGCAATCAGGCCATCAAGGGGGACAAGTGGTGTGCGCCGCTCCATATACAATTTTCCTCAAACATCCTGAATCGCTCACGGCTAAATATTTACGCAAGGAACGAACAATTTCTCTGCCAACGAAACGTCGTTCAGGAAATGGAAAGACTCTGAAGTTCTCTGGAGTGACCGAACAGAATCTCAAAAACCTCACCCTGAGCATTCCCCTTGGTACATTTGTCTGTGTCACGGGTCCTTCCGGTTCAGGGAAAAGCACTCTCGTCGAATCCACAATCTATGCAGCCCTCGCACGATATTTCAAAGTGGGCACTCCCCCTCAACCAAACCTGGAAAGTATGACTGGTACTGAGCATCTACGAACGGTCTATCTCATCGACCAAGAACCCATCGGAAAAACACCACGGTCCAATCCCATCACCTACATTAAAGGCTATGATGAAATCCGAGCCTTATTCGCCCAGTCACCAGAAGCACGCGCCCGACGACTCACCCCCACGCATTTTTCGTTTAATACCGGTAAAGGCCGATGCGCTCGTTGCCAAGGCAATGGCTATGAAAAACTTGAAATGTATTTTCTCGCAGATCTCTATGTGCCCTGCGGAGAATGTGAAGGCACCCGATTCAAAGAGAAAATTCTACAGGTTAAAATCCAAGAGCATTCAATTCACGATGTCCTCAATCTCACCGTCGATCAAGCCATCGTCTTCTTCGAAACCTCCTGCCCCTCATCCCTTAAAGGATTACGAGTCCTTCAACAGCTCGGATTGGGATACCTAAAATTGGGCCAGCCAGCTAACACCCTTTCTGGCGGGGAAACCCAACGCCTTAAGATTGCTCGGGAATTAGCCAACACTCCCAAACGATCCGCAACAAACTCATCTCACAAAGGCGCGCTCTATATTTTGGACGAACCTACTCGAGGATTGCATTTAGAAGATATCTCGCGCCTGTTAACGGTTTTGAATCAACTCGTCGAAGAAGGGAATACCATCCTGATCGTGGAACATCACCTGGACGTTATCAAATGTGCGGACTGGGTCATCGATCTAGGCCACGGCGGCGGCGAATCCGGCGGTCACGTCGTGGCCCAAGGCCCACCCGAAACAATTGGGAACAGCCCAGAATCCATCACTGGGAAATATCTGAAGCCTCTGCTCGCTCCAAACTAACCCCAACCATCAGTCATACTGATTTTGTGTATCGATGGGAAAGTAAGGATCGGACTAACAATAAACAAATTCTTATTCGCTTGCCAGTTCAATTCAATCCGTTAACGGAAAGTTCTTTAACTCAATGATTTGGCCAAGCCCGAAGGCTTTCCGAAAATATCGAGTATCCGCGGTGATGAATGTGGCGTTTGGGACTTGTAACGCCACGGCATGATAGAGGGTATCAAAAAGATGATGATTGAGACGAACAGAAAGATGACAGGCTTGCTCATACACATCCCATTCCGTGGTGATAGGTAGCTCCATGGCCAAAAAGGCTTGAAACAGACTAAGAGATTGTTCTGGAGCTAGGCGGGTTAAGACTGCTCCTACTTCCGCCAACCAATGAGGAGGTTGGAGCACATGACAATTTCCCTGTCGAATATCTTGCAAGAGAGCCAGCGCTTGATCTTGATGGCTCTCACCGTCCTGTCCAGGCAAAGCCCATTTCACAATCACACTAGCGTCAACCACCCACGTCGTCACGGACGCCCTTGAACCCTGGCTTGCCGAATGGCCTTGTTCGTCACATGTGGGGCCTGTTCACGCATGGCTAACAAATGATCAATGGCCCGTTTGCGCTGTTGCTCTCGCTTCCGTCCTTCGATGGCCTGTTGCATAAGTTGGGTCAACACCGCACTCTTGTTTTTTCCCGCAAACACTTTATCGAATTGTTTTTTGACATCTTCAGGAACACTAAAATTCATAGTGGCCATCGCCTACCTCCATTGTTGAAATATTCAACAATATTGTGGCTGGTCTTACATCACTTGTCAAATGAGATTTTCACGCCATATTGCGAATATAGCCTCACGTGTTATCCAGCGAATGTAAACATCCCAGCATTCTGAAGTCAGGAACCATATTGGCCAAGGTTAGGAGTTAGGAGCACCTCCTATATTGTAGGATAAGCTTGCACGCCCACCCACAGCACTACGCCTGTCGCTGCCAGTCTTCTGCCATCTTTAGTTAACCAGTCTTTATTTTGTCTCGGTCGGCCATTCTTTAGAAAACATCTCATTGACGTCCGCAGGATCGAAATGTTCCGGATCAAAGTACTCACCTGCCCATTCCACCATTTCCTGATGCTGTGGATGCTTCGGGGCTTTATAGATCCTCAAGAATTCCACATACCCCCACACACCACCAACATCCTCCGGCGGACATCCACGACGACCGGTCAGACAAGCGGGCAGCACTTTGTCCAATTGGTACGGCAATATCTTCTCCAGCACAATCTTATGTTCCCATCCATCTCCAAAATCATAGTCGTAACCAATCCAATCCTTTTCCTTTCTTAACAGCGAGTGAAGACGAATTCCGTTTTCTGAAATCATTCCAACATCAAACTCTGGATCGGGTACCCCAAATCGATCTTCCCCCACCACAAATTGGTGGAGATGGGAGTTGGTCCACCCCATTGCAATCTGAATGATGTCATGGAGTTGACTCAAGTCAGTCGTACTCGCAACCAACAAGCGCCGCCATATGGGCGGCTTCACACCATCTAAGGATACTTTGATTTGATAGATTGCTCGAAGGTCTTGTGGCATCTTCGTTTCTCCTAACACCGTGTGCAAGGAAAGGCTTATAGCCTGGCGGGAGGGTTTAACGCAATGGTGTAAGCCGTGCTATCGATCATTCGACAATTACGAAGATCAGAGGAGAATGGATACTATAAAGACCGGCCTACTTGAGCATAGACCACAGAGCAACCACATATCGGCTAGCAAATGCAGTCATCACTACCGACGCGGCGTCTTGGCGAACCGAACATCATGGATGGCCACTCTAGACACCTGCTTAGAGAGCGCAAGAAAATGCCCCCGCACTTGATTGCTCGGCGTGGAGATTTCCTGCTTTTCAATCTCCTTCGCCATCAGTTGCGCGGCAATAACGCTATCACCTCGTCCGTCACGTACGTCGTCAAATTGCGTTATGACGCTTTCAGAATCATTCGCGATCATCCTTCCCACAGCAAGACTCCTTTTTCCCATCCCCGACGAAATTCCGTAAGCTTCGTCGCCTATATCTTCAATCGGTACGCATCGTTTTGAAACTCAAGGCCAGTCAAAATATAACCGGTCAGCCAACAATTACCTAAGTAGTAAACCGGCCTGGGTGTATGGCCAATGCCGGCCGTTCTTTCTCGTTCTTCCTCATTTCAAGCACTAGATTTCCACCACTAAATTAACGCTTCGTTTCGCCGACAAAGGAAGGAAACGATAACCGTCAAATTGATGCGGAACCTCAGCATTCCTTGCTGAATCTCGGCGAATCTGCTGAACCTAATTGACGCAGACACCCAGAGCCACCAAGGCCCCGTGGGACAGGGAAGGCCCCAAACATTTCGTTCCGCATGAACTTCAACAGGAGGCCTTCCCATGAATGCGGTAGATCAATCCCCTTCACTCCGTCATACCACTCGTCCTCAGTCAGCATTTTCATTCTTTCGCCAAATACGTCTCGGGTTTGCTCTAACAGGAGTCCTCCTACTCGCCGCTTCGTCGGCGTGGGCTCACCCCAACAACGCCGTATCCCCAGCAACCGCGAACATGGCACAAGCTGAACAGCTCACGCATCGTCTAGTGGGACTGAGTCGCGCGTTGGAAAAGGCGCCGTCGAGCGACCAAGCCGAACGCCTACAAACGTTGCTGATGGTCGCAGACGAACGTCAGCAACTGCTCTTAGACATGGTCCAAGAGAATCCAGGCGAGGTGCTTCGCGTGGCATTACCAGACAAAGTACGTACGATCATCCCGGAGGCAGTACAAGACCGACTAGAGCTGAATGCAGAGCAAACCGGAACGGTTGAGGTCATCTGTCTCCACGACGAACAGGGCAGCCCCACAAAATATTTTCTTCAAACTGCTTCAGAGCGCTTGGGTCTCCATTTCAAGAACAATCCACCAGATATGTTAACTGGTCAGAAAGTCAAAGTCTCGGGACTGACTGTCAAGGGCAAACGCCAAAGTACATTAGGCGAAACCGATGGCGCGATGGCCATTGAGTCTGGCAATCAAGATGTCCTTATTCTCGCAGCAGGCGGTGGCGAGGAGGTGGCACAAGGGACTGCTGGGTCTAGTTCTGCGCCGTTGCCTAACACGTTTGGCGAACAGAAAACCTTAGTATTATTGGCGCAATACCATGACGATACCAATCCCATCCCACAAACGCGAGAAGAAGTGCATGACCTAATGTTCGGCACAGTTAGCAACTTTTTCATGGAAAATTCCTTTCAGCAAACCTGGCTATCTGGTGACACATACGGTTGGTATACCATTCCAGTCTCCAAAGATGTCTGTAATTTTTACAACGCGGGCTTAGCTGCTGATCAAGCTGCTACTTCAGATGGAATAGACATAAACGCATACGATCGAATTGTCTATTTCTTCGCCACGGCCTCGGCCTGTAATACTGCTGGCATGGGAACCGTAGAGGGGAGCCCTAGCCGATCATACCTTGACGGTACATATAGACTGGAAATCATTGCGCATGAAATGGGGCACAACTTTGGACTGTATCATTCAAATGCCCTTGATTGTCATGGACAGACATTAGGAGACTCCTGCACAGAAATTCAATACCAAGATACAGTAGATACGATGGGAGGTGACGAAGCCGGTCATTACAATGCGATTCAAAAAGAACGCCTAGGATGGCTCAACTTTGGACAATCCCCGTCGATTCAGGAAGTATCAGACGGCGGGGTGTATGTCATTGCTCCTTACGAGACTCAGATCGCAGACACGAAATCCATTAAACTCTTCAAAGGTTACGATTCTCGGTCAGGCAACTCACTTTGGTATTATCTCCAGTTCCGCCAGGCACTGGGGTTGGATGAGTTTCTATCGGACCGGTCATACCGCTTGTATCGTGGAGATGTGACGGATGGAATTGAAGTGCATCTCAAGAAAGAAGGCATGCAAAGCCCGTTACTGCTGCACATGAAGCCGGAGTCCGAATATTCTAACGTATTTGGGTTTCCAGATTGGCGTGATCCGATTCTGCATAATGGGGCAACATTTGTGGACACACGCGAAGGGATCTCAATCCGAGTCAATACCGTGACTCCCAACCAAACAGAAGTGCAAATTCAGTCAGTTCCACCAACGTGTACACGAACAGCACCAATGCTGTCTTTAGATCCTAGCACGTCACAATGGGTGACGGCCGGAAGTACAGTCTCTTATCAAATTACAGTCACGAATACTGACAACACAGAATGTGGACTGACAGGGTTTTTGTTGACAACATCGGAACCCGGAGGCTGGACGACGAGTCTCCAGCCTTCCTCTGCCACATTAAACCCAGGTGAGAGCACCACAGTCGAACTTTTCGTGACCTCTCCCGCAAGTGCATACGAAGGGTTTTACGAGATCACAGTAACCGGTATAAATCAGGCGGCACCAAGTAAAGAGAGACTGACTGTTGCCACGTATGTCGTATCGGCTGATGGAGGAAACAGCCCACCATCAGTAAGTAATGACATGGCAAGTGTTACTCCAGGGAATTCGGTCACGGTAAACGTGCTAGGCAATGATAGTGATCCCGATGGTGATCTCTTGGACATTGTTAATACAACTCAGGGAAATCAAGGCGACATCGCTATCAATAGTGATGCTACCTTAACCTACTTCGCGAATACGAACGCCAAGCGGAATGATCAATTTAACTACACGGTGACCGACGGCGAATACGAAGTAACTGGCACAGTAACTATTAAAATTTCCAAGGAGCCTTCCGGGGGAAGCGGCGGTAAGGGCGGCGGCAAACCACAAAAATGAAGTCTTGCTACAATGAACAACAAGAATTTTCTAGATTCATAAAGGAAAGGGGAACGGGCATTTGCCCGTTCCCCTTTCCTTCCAAATCAAAGCCGGGCTAGATCGCCCTAACTACTCACACAAGAAGCAAGTTGCTGAAGCTGGCATTTCAGCCTCCACAGCTTGGCCTGTAACATTGGCTGTACCAGCGGCATCTACCGTGTCAGTAAATGACGCCAGTGTCGGATTCGTGGCATTTACGGTGCCGGGGAAATACGCTCCTGAGTAAGGTTTGCATTCACCCACTGCTAAAGTCAAACCTGTTGCTGCAACACCGGCTTTGTCGTCTGTCACCGTAACATTGGATAATCCAATATCACCGGTGTTACAGACTTGTCCGCTAAAGTCAACCTTCACTACGACCCGATCATCTGTTGGGTCACCAGGTGTTTCATTTTGGTCGATCACGATGCTGGTACTACATTGCTTACTCACCGTTAATCCTGGATTAACTGGAGGAGCAGGACACACACTGGTGATAGGATTAACAAATCCAGCGGTGATGTTTTTTTCTCCCCCTGGACTTGCAGCAGCCTCGACTTCCAGTCGAATCGTCGGTTGACTCATTGAGCTTTCAAAGGATTCTGGACCTACCATTTCAGTCGTATTTCCTGACAATGAATTTTCCAACGTACCTGTTAAGATCACTTTATCTGACCCATCTGGATTCCCGTTGACTTCATACACTGTATAGGTAACATCATGTAGCGTTCCCGCCCCATCATTCACAATATCAAAGTCATAGGTGAACTCAAAAGCGGTTTCATCAGAGGTGATGCTTCCTGTCAAACAGGAAATAGCCCCATCTATCGAACAGACATCCAATTCCCCGTCGACAAAGTCTTTCAGTGAAGCTGTCAGGGATGTAGACGACCGTGTTTCTGCTATGAAACTCGTGAAACAAGGCGTCTCACCGGGGGCCGAACCAAGCAGTTCGCTGATATTGATTCCTCCCTCGAAAAACGTAACGCTTGGAAATGGGCCATCCTCCGTTTCTCCCTTCTCTACATACATCCAAGGTGATTCTGTTTCGACTAGATTCGAGACAGCACAGACATCATAATCCCCTCCACCATCACCACATTGACCTGCATTCCCCGACAAAAGTCGAAGGTTATCTTTTTGCGATGGATCCCATTGGTAAGCAGCTATGGAGTCGAGAGTTCCATTACCCCCAAAGTTCGCCAAAATAAGAATGTCGTTTTCTGAATGTACACCAGTGAATGAACCATCAGGTTGACTAGCCACATTTCCTTCAAAAAACCAAAACCCTAATTCGGCGCTTCCTTCGTTGGTAAATCGGTCAGCACCAAAATAGATGATTAGATCACCATTGGCATCCGTATAAGAGGCGGAATAGGCATTGGTTATATCATTCTTATCTGGAAAACCACCACCTCCACCTGCACGCCAAGACCACCGGTCAATATCTAGAGTATCTTTTTTCCCTCCATCAAAAATGCTCGTTAATCCAGCATCGGTTAGAATCTGAGAAAAAGCCGAATGACTGCCTCCTCCGCCTGCTAGCGTATCCCAATCATCACCAGCAGCAGCTTCATCTACCGCATTGCCCTCTAATTCAAATAAGCCATTTGTGTCCACCCCAGCAAACACCGATCCACTGCCTATAAACCCAATACAACCTAGAAAGGCTGCGCTGACTGCTAATCGTTTGAACCAGGAATACATAATAAAACCCTCCTTGCCTCCGAGTGGCCATCACAGCGAATCCTAACCACAATTGTGGTTACACCTGCCATGTTGCACCCGAATTAAATTATAAAACCAACATGGGAACCTGAAGATTGAGAACAGCCGACAAGGCGGACATGGTTAAGGAAGGTTCCCAATATTCTTCCTTATAATCGCGTCTTGGGTTTGGCAATTCTCGTAGTTAACCATACGGAGGCGCGTTTAAGATTTTCAAGGCTGTCGAGGTCTAGCCCACAGCCTGTTGTCTCAACGCGCTCCCACGGACAAGCTGCATTCAGTCGCTGTTCTTTTCCTCCTTTCTGGATTTGAGATGGCACATATCCGATGGCCTTGAGCACCAAGGCCTGGGGTAGGACTCTGAAGAATACGTGTCGTTTCGAGCCCCGGCGGAAACCTGCTGACAAGGGCCCATCCAAGGCGACAAGGCCTGAGTTGGAAAGACTGAGGGGGTCTTTGCCTGCATCAACCTACTCCGCACCAGACCTTCGTTTGAACAGGAAGGACCAGAATGTTGGTTACTCAAGAACCATCACTATTACACGACAAAGACTGACAACTAGCAAAAAATGTGCGAAGGCGGATAGGGGCTGAATGCAAATGGAATGTTCGTATCGCTGTGTGGAGGAAAATTGCTTACGAAACAATATGTTTCTGAAATTCAACGTCGGGGGGGGCAGTATCCAGGTACTGGAAATCACATGACGTATGTGAACTTGTCACATCAAGTCTATGGAAAATCGAACCAGATATTATCGCATTAGATACATTTATTATCCTTTTGGATACACATGGCCGATACGGTAGACTATTCTCAGAGAGGCGCAGCATCCTTTCCGCATATAAACCCTCAAAATTCAAACTATTTTCTCCTACTTCAGGTCCTCAAGAGAAAGAGGCCTTGATAACCAACATTGTCTAGACCGGATACGCTTCAGAACAAAAGATCCGTCTAGTTTGTTGAGTCCACCTCCCCTGGATATGTGTAACACCTTAAAAAAATGCAGTTTTTCACTCCCTTACAGATAACCACGCTACTTCGCGCGTTTTCTCAGATTCGATATAGAGTGTATCCAATCGGATAACATACTCTTGGTTGAACTGAGACTACAATGTTCCAAACAAAAACGTAGTTATACCTAGGATATTAAGAATAGCCACTTTTCAGGTGGCTGTCGACTCAGAATATTTAGGACAGTTTCTTCAAGAATTTCCCCTCAGTTATTATAGACTGCCGTGGCCCAGAATATTCCCTCCCGCTTACAAGAATCCTTAATCCATCATCTATTACTAACATGGAGGACCCGATGTCGGACTTTGAAAAGCTAGGGACTTTTTATCTTGGACGACCCTATGACTTAGAGAATACATCTCCCAAGCCCGGTTTGCTCCTTTACGATTCGAAAGACCTGGTAACCCATGCGGTTTGCGTTGGCATGACGGGCAGCGGAAAAACCGGCTTGTGCATCGGCCTATTAGAAGAGGCGGCAATCGATAACATCCCTGCCATTATTATTGATCCCAAAGGCGATATGGCCAATCTTCTGTTGACCTTTCCTGACTTACAAGGCAGCGATTTTCTTCCCTGGGTCAATCTCGATGACGCAAAAAAAAAGGAACTCACACCAGAGGCCTTTGCGGATAAAGAAGCTTCGAAATGGAAGGCGGGTTTAGAATCTTGGGGACAAGACAAGGCCAGAATCGCCCGACTCCGGGAAGCAGCGGATTATTTAGTCTATACCCCTGGCAGCACAGCAGGATTGCCCATTTCCATTCTCCAGTCGTTTTCCGTGCCTTCTCCAAAAATCCTTGAAGACGCAGAGCTCTTAGGCGAGCGCGTGGGCACCACGGCGACCAGCTTACTCAATCTGGTTGGCCTGGATGCCGACCCCCTCCAAAGCCCCGAACATATTCTCTTAGCCAATATCTTGAAGACCTCCTGGGAAGCTAGCCAAGATTTAACCCTTTCTTCCCTCATCCAATCCATTCAATCTCCACCATTTTCTAAGTTGGGTGTGATGGATTTGGAATCGGTGTTTCCCTCAAAAGATCGCTTCGCGCTGGCTATGCGGTTTAACAATTTATTAGGGGCACCTGGTTTTTCCGCCTGGTTGGAAGGGCAGCCGTTGAACATCGATCAAATTTTGTATTCCCCTGGCGGCAAACCCCGTATCGCTATTTTCTCTATCGCCCATTTGAATGACACCGAGCGCATGTTTTTTGTGAGTCTGCTCCTGACGCAAATGGTGAGTTGGATGCGCACACAATCCGGTACCACCAGCCTACGTGCGCTTCTGTATATGGATGAAGTCTTTGGATTTTTCCCACCGACTAAAAACCCTCCATCGAAGACCCCCATGCTGACCATGCTGAAACAAGCACGAGCCTATGGCCTAGGCGTGGTGCTGGCCACACAAAATCCGGTGGACTTGGATTACAAGGGATTGGGTAATACTGGAACCTGGTTTATTGGTCGATTACAAACCGACCGGGATATGGCCCGGGTGTTGGATGGTTTGGAAGGGGCCGCCGCTAAGACTAAAGGAGGCTTTAATCGTCAGAAGATGGAACAGACGATTTCAGGTTTGGGGAACCGGGTTTTTCTCATGAATAACGTGCATGACGACGGCCCAGAAATTTTTGAAACACGTTGGGTCTTGTCGTATTTGCGAGGACCGTTGACACGTACACAGATTAAGACCTTAATGGATCCTGTAAAAGACAGAAGCCTAGCAGAGACTTCACCACCTTCTTCAGCCATCACTTCCTCTCACAAGACTCGCAGTGTAACTCCGGCAACCAAGAATTATCCCCCCGTTCTTCCTCCGGATATTTCTCAATATTTCGTGCCTATTCGTGGTTCACAGCCTGAAGACTCGAAACTCATATATGAACCTCGTTTATTGGCATCAGCCAATGTCCACTTTTTGGATGGTCGAAGAAAAATTGACGAGGCTCGAGATCTGACTGTTTTCGTACCCCTAACCAATGACGCTACTCCTGTGGACTGGGATGACGTCACCAATACAGATCTCCTTCCTGACGATTTGGAACGCACTCAAGAAGAAAGAGGCGTCTTTGAGGAATTGCCTGCTCCGGCGAATCAAGCCAAAAACTATAAGAAATGGCAGAAAGACTTTGTCACCTGGGTCTATCGGAACCATACTTTGGAGATTTGGAAAAGCCCGGCCTTGAAAGTCACTTCCGCTTCTGGTGAATCAGAACGAGAATTTCGCCTTCGCGTGCAGCAACTCACGCGTGAAGTACGAGACGCAAAAACAGAAGCCCTGAGAAAAAAATACGCAAAAAAAGTGACTCGCCTTGAAGATCGCATTCGCCGTGCCGAACAGGCCGTGGAACGTGAAGAGGAGCAAGCCAAACAACAAAAATTCCAAACCGTGATTTCGTTAGGTGCCACCGTTCTTTCAGCCTTTCTTGGAAGAAAGGCTGTGAGCCGAACTTCCATGGGCAAGGCCGCTCACACCATCCGCGGCATGAGCCGGGCACGTAAAGAAAGCCAAGACATTGATCGGGCCGAAGAAAATGTTGAAGCTCTCAAGCAACAGCTGGCTGATCTGGAAGTTGAATTTACACAAGAAGCTGAGTCCTTGAGAGCAGAGATACAGGCCAAAGCTGAAACCTTGGAAACGGTGACGATCCGCCTCAAGAAATCCAATATCACGGTAGAATGTCTTGGATTAGGATGGGTGCCATTTTGGCAAGACTCACAAGGTCACCAATCCGCTGCTTGGGAGTAACCTTATCAAACAAAAACGAGTCTAAAGACAATGACGCTATGTTTTCATAGGCAACCATTCTCCTTACCTCTTTCTTTTATTAAGGCTTTTCCCGTATCCTAATTTAAATATCGCTTCGAGCGTTCCTCGGATCGGCGCTATTCCACCCCCTCCTCATGACATCTATTTGGGAACACATTTCCCATCAGACGCTATCATTCATCCTTACATTAGGAGGTAACCCCATGGAACTTATCCAACAACTTGTCAGTAGCTTAGGCGTGAACGAAGATCAAGCCAAAGGCGGAGCCGGTCTTCTCTTTAATCTCGCGAAAGAAAAATTAGGCGATGGAGATTTTCAACAACTCGCCGACACGATCCCAGGGGTGAGTGACCTATTAGGCGCCGCACCCGCTCCCTCTACGGCTGCCTCAGCTGGAGAGGGCCTCATGGGAACGCTCGGTGGTGCTGCCGCAGCCCTTGGAGCTAGTGGCTTAGGAGATAAAATGGAAGGCCTAGGCAATCTAGCCAATCTAGCGAGCGGGTTTTCACAACTCGGTCTCAGCTCAGATATGGTTGGTAAATTTGCCCCTATTGTATTGTCATTTGTGCAAAATCAAGGCGGCGATGGGCTCAAAGGACTTCTGGAGAAGGTCTTAAGCCCTTCTGCATAAAAGCTTGCACCCTTCAGTGGACAGTACCAGCATTTTCTCAACTCAGCATAAAGGATTGTGAAGGATGGATACTCGATGTTTTCAGATACGAACCCGCAATGTTTTTTCTTTATTCCTTTTGGCCCTCATACTAACCGGCTCTAGCTCACTACTGGGCTGTCAAAGTGCCTATTATGCCGGCATGGAGAAAATTGGCTACCACAAACGCGATTTGATGGTCAGCGATGTAGAGAAAGCCCGTGACGCACAACAGGAAGCCAAAGAACAGTTCAAATCTGCACTGGATCGTTTCACGACTGTGCTCAGCGTCAAAGGCGGAGAACTCCAAGAAAAATACGACACCTTGAATGCCGAATACGAACGAAGTGAGGCCAAGGCCCAAGCCGTCCGTAATCGTATCGACTCCGTGGAGGATGTTTCTCAAGCACTGTTTACAGAATGGGAAGCGGAACTCAAAGAATATTCAAGCGCAAGTTTACGACGGGATAGCCAAACGAAACTCACCAAAACCCGTACGCAATATGCCAAGCTGATCAAAGCTATGAAACGGGCCGAAAGTAAAATGGATCCTGTCTTGGCCAAATTTAAGGATCAAGTGCTGTATCTCAAACATAATCTGAATGCCCAGGCCATTGCGTCACTCAAAGGAGAATTGGGCGCCGTTGAAAGTAATATCAATCTTCTGATTAAGGAAATGGAAGCCTCTATTCAACAAGCGAATGTCTTTATTTCCTCAATGAATAAAGGCAGCGCCTAAATCTCACATCCGACACGGGAGGAGCATCACCATGGGTATTATTTCCTGGATTGTGTTTGGGTTAGTAGCTGGGTTTTTGGCTAAATTTATTATGCCCGGGAAAGACCCCGGTGGAATCATTATCACCATCCTCATCGGACTGGTCGGAGGAGTTATAGGAGGATTTATTGGGACTATGCTCGGATGGGGTGACGTGAACGGTTTCGACATTCGAAGCCTAGGTCTCGCAATCACAGGTTCTTGCATCTTGTTATTTGGGTATCGACAAATACGAGGAGCCTAGTTGTATCCTTTTTAACGAATAGGCAGGTCTTTACCCTCATCCTCACCTGGCCCCTCAAGAGTGAAGGGATTTACACGGACACCAGCTGAAAGTTCAAGTACTCTAGTCATTATAAGCCCCCTGTTCCTCTTATTAGGAACAGAGGGCTTTCCGCGTATCTTTCCCATCAAACTGATTTTCTTTTTCACCTGACTGAAACCTCAAAACTCGCATCAATAGAGGGGAAACGTCTCCATAAATTTTGCCATTATCAACAAATCAGTAAGATTTCTGTGGATAATTTTTACTAGAAACGTTCATAATTAATTTCTGAGTCGTTTTTCGAAACAAATCAAAAAATGAATGTCAAGGAAAAACAGTGATCTACCTTTACGACTACGCCAACAAATTTACACCCCTAAATATAGTGGTCAAAAAATAATTTCACACAATGCCTAAATAATAGGCAATTAGCTCATTTATATATGAATGCTGTAGGAATTTATTGTAGGCCTCTCAAAAAGCCCCATGTTATCCACAAAATTTGGGGAATAGTTTTTTCTTGAATGGTCTATTTTTTGCTTGCTTGAAAAAAAATGGTTTTTTGCCTTTTTTGGGAAACGAGTCCTCGTAAACTTTGCCTTTTTTGGCAACAACCCCCTCAGAAATACTGTGGGAATGTTTTTAGGGGTTTTCTGCCAGAAAAATTCAACCAGCCCAGTGCAGAAAACACCAATTGTTGTATGTATTTAACGAGTGTATGATTTTTTACGATTGCTCAATTTCACTTGAGGGAAATGCTGATTTTTCGAGAATATTTACCTAAAGATAGATAATGCAATATCTTGATACCGGCGAAAGATATCTGGCTGAGTCAACGCACACCACATCTTGATGGCATTATCAATCATCTCTTCCTTTTTCGACACCACCTTGGTCCGTCGGGTCATGCGCCCAAGATGATGGCGCGTGTTACTGTTGTCACGTTCAATAGCCACCGTGTGCGTTTTGCCGATGATATGGCGGTCCTTGGGTAAGATCTTCGCAAAGGCCTCCCAATCATCCGTGTAGAACAGGCACCCATTCAAGGGTTTGACTTTCTTGTAGAGCCGCTGGAAGGTTGCAGCATCACGACCGCCGAGCACCCAGGCCACGGTTCGCTTTGAAGTACGATCCAGGGCTTTGAGGATCCACGTTTTGTTTTTTTTGACCCGATGAAATGCCACATCTCATCAAACTCCATTTCCCGAATCGTTCCCGGAATCTCCGGCTCAGCAAGCCGATCGGCCTCACGTTGGAGCCATTTTTGGACGGCCGGCGGCGTGACGCCAAAGAGCTTCGCAATAAACCCGTACGAGGACTTCCCCAGCGCGTACAAGATCACGGCAAAGGCTCGTTTCACGGCGGTCTCCGCTTTCATGCGGTCATCCCCAACCACAAAGTTATAGCCGCACGCCTTGCATTGATAGCGCTGCTTGTTTCGTACACATCCATTTTTGACGGTCGCGGTTCCGTGACAGTTCTTGCAAGGGGGCATGGCATCCTCCTTTCCGTATAGGAGGATTATGCCAGAGATCTATCTATAGGTAAATACTCTCGATTTTTCTTCTCCCCACTTAAGACCAACAGACCTCTACGTTGACCTTTTTTTCGAATTTTGATAAAAGCTTTTCGTTTTTTCCGCTATTTCTCTTCCTGATGTTCTTCCCCAAAAATTCATGCCACGGAGGTCCCGGAATGCCCCAACAAACGCAAGCACTTTGGACACGGCGACTTTTTCTTAAAACATCCTTTACCGGAATGATGCTTTTTGGAAGTCGACTGGTGTTTCCAGATTTCGCTTCAGCACATTTACTTCCGGAAGGACGGCTCCGTTTATACAACGTGAATACCAAAGAACGTCTATCGGTCAAGTATCGGAATCGTTCAGGCGAGTACAACCAAGAAGCCATCAACGATATCAACTATTTCTTACGATGTCCTCACACAAACCAGATCTGTGAGATGGATATACACTTATTGGAACAGATGAATCACATTGAGAAGCAGGTGGGAAAAGGGAAGGAAATTCGTATTTATTCGGCGTATCGATCCTCTACCTATAATAACCTGTTAATTCGGCGCGGGCATGGCGCCGTTCCCAATAGCCTCCATACCATGGGTAAAGCTATCGATTTTTCCATCCCCGGCGTGCGGCTTTCACACGTACGCCGAGCAGCATTCAAGCTTAAACAAGGCGGAGTCGGTTATTATCGCCGACGAGGCTTCATCCATCTGGACACCGGCCCTATCCGCTATTGGTAAGCTGCCTTGGGGAAAAATATCCCCGACTCCAACCCTAGCCCTCAGCCTGAACCATATGAAGAGTCCGTTGGGGAAATGGAATGGTGAGTTTTTCGCTATCAAACTGTTGTTTCAGCGTTTTAGTGAGATCAAATTTAACTGGCCAGTAATCTCCAGCTTGACACCAAACCCGAATCGTGAGATCCACTGAGCTCTCTCCAAGATTGCCCACTACGACCATTGGTGCCGGATCTTTGAGAATTCGTGCATCTGCTGCAGCATTTTGTTTGACGACATTGATGGCTTTATCAATATCATCCCCATAATCTATCCCCATCACCAAGTCTACGCGCCTGGTCTCATGATGGCTATAATTTTTCACCACACTGCCCCACACCTGGCTATTCGGTACCAGAATTTGCACATTATCAGGCGTGGCCAGTTCTGTAATAAATAAGGTAATCGACTTCACCGAGCCTTTTACCCCCGCAGTCTCGACAACATCGCCCGCTTTGAATGGCCGAAAGATTAACAGCATCACCCCAGCTGCCACATTGCTTAATGTCCCTTGTAAGGCCAACCCGATCGCCAAACTTGCTGCGCCCAAGACCGCGATCAAGCTGGTCGTTTCAATGCCAAATTGCGCCAACACTGCGAGGATCGTGGCAATGAGCACTACATATCGAGCCAAATTCGACAGAAACCCTTTTAATGTTTCATCAACCGTCCCCGAGCGTCCCAGCCAATTGGCCACTCTTTTTTGCACCCAATTCGCAACCATTTTTCCAACAATTAGTATTATGATGGCGCCAATAACTTTTAGTCCGTATGTCGTCAACAAAGTCATTCCCTCTTTCATGGCTTCTTCCATAACACCTCCTCCTTCATTCTGAAAATCTGAGAAATTGTATGCTGGTAGGACAACTGACAAATACTGTCTCCACCTACAGACGGTGGAACATTTCTAAGAAAATAATCGATACTGTGAGCTATGTAAAGGAATAAAAACAGGGCAAACCAGAAAACCCGAGAATGCACAAGGCTTTGCATTTAAGCCCATCACGTACGGCAGGGCCAGAAAATTGGCCCTGCCATGAGATACGTAACGACTACCGCTCTCCGCGTAAACGACCTAACCAATGTTCCATTTGTTTTCCTGCAGCTTCGCGGCCACCCAGACCGAACGAAAGGGCCACCGCCACGGCAATCGCTCCAAGAGTCAGTCCAAACGCAAGGTTAACAATATCATCAGCCAGACCCATGGCCCGTAGTCCCATCGCCAAAACAAGCCCTAAAATTGCAAACCGCGCAATACCAGCTAACATTCCAGCATTGGTTCCCTGAATCCGGAGAATCGCCTCATAGGCCACAGTTGACAACCAAAATCCAACGCCAATAATTGCACTGCCCAATAACACTTGTCCGCCAAATTGAATAAACATGGCCACCAATTCAGACACCTGCACAAAGCCTAATCGGTTAGCCGCTTCCACCACTGCAAATAACATGATGAAAAACACGACAAACTTTCCAACCATTTCAGAAGGAGTCACCGACCCTTGAAATAGCTGTTGGACACCAACCTTGGCTGGAAGATGATCCAATCCCATGCCTCCCAACAGATTGGTTAAAAGATTGGAAATCAACCGGGACACCAAAAAAGCAACGGTTAGAATAATTGCCGCAGCAAAAATATTGGGGATGGCACTCATCATGGAATCCAGCATTTGAGTCGCTGGAACTGTAATGACTTCAATATTTAGGGCTTGCAGCGCAGCAATCAACGCCGGCACTAAGATAAGAATATACGTAACGAGACCCACCAAATGCGACAAGGACATCGTTCCGCGCAAACCCGCTTGTTCGCCTAACCCATCTGCACCACTCGCAGCCAAAAGATTGCTCACAAGATCCCGAACAATCTTGGCCACAAACCATCCGACAAATCCAATAATCAGAGCTCCGAAAATATTCGGAAGCATGCCCAACAATTCATTGACCATATCCTGGACAGGTGCTAACAATCCATTAAGCTCCAAGGTGCCAAGAATTGCCGGCAAGAAGAGTAAAATAATCAGCCAGAACAACACATTCCCTAAATTATCACTCATCGGGCTCATCCCAGCATTGGACGTGAGCGTGTCATCTAGCTTTGTGGCCTGTAATCCTTTACTCACAACAGTGCGTACAATAGTCGCAAGGACCCAAGCCACTAATAACAACACGCCTCCAGCTACCAACTTCGGGACAAAGGCTAACACTTGGTCTAATAACCCTCGAAGTGGTCCTGACACCAATTCTAAATTTAAGGCATTAAAAAACCCAACTAGGACAAGTAACAAAACTAAATAAAAGAGAGCAGAGGCCGTCCCCCCTTCAATATCCATAGAAGCCCCGGTTGTCGTCCCAAGGCGGTTATTGATTTGGAGGGCCCCAAGCCCTTTCTTCACACCGGCACGAATAGCCACGGCAACAAACCACCCAATGATGAGAATCCCAACTGCTCCAAGGACGCCTGGAAGGGTAGATCCCAAAGTCTCCTGTAATGTTTCCGTTAACTTGGTCATGTCCATAGATAACTCCTTTGCATGAAGATTCGCTGTGGGTGACCCACTATTTTGACAGCAACTAACGCAAAATGGCTTTCATTGACATAAAACATGCCAACAGACTTCCTGGTTAATGTGAGATAATATGTAGTCGAAGACTAAACTTGAAGCCAATTGATGAGGTGCCAATTATTTCATTAGATATGCAGATTTTATCTATCCTGTCGCAAACGACCTTCTAATGCAAGGGGTCCGAGAAGATTATCCGGTACAATCAAGAGGAAGTAGGGTGAAGGATTTACAGAATGGAGCGTTTAAAACGGAAAGAAAGCTATTTTTTTGCAAGGTACTCTATACTTCTATATTCATCTCTATAAAAAGCCCTTGGGCGACTCCCTTGCCTCCTCAATTTAGCTTACGAAAGGGTACCCCCTCTAAAGCCCCCCTCGCAAAAACAAAACGAGGAATTAGGAAATCGCCCCGGGCAAATTTGGCAACTCATTAAAAACGTATACGTTTCATTTTTAGCCTGTTTGCATGTCAGTTAAACACGACCACACCTGTGCCATGGCTTGACCAATTTTCTTATAATCCAGAGGCTTCCTCAAAATCTGATATGCTCCATGGTTGAAAAATTCCGAGAAATCTATATCATCGCTTTGCTCCGCCAAAATCAAAAAGTACACTCCTTTTTCAAGTAATTCTTCCATGTGCGGTTGAATGAAATCAGCTTGGCTCCCGACCAAATATGAACCCTCTATGAACACAATCTGCCCGGTAAAAGGCTCTTCATTCAAAAACAGATCTTGATAGCATGCAATATCCTTGCATTGAAAACCTTGAAATTTAAGGATTCCCTGCAAAAATATCCGAACCAAAGGATCGGGAGAAAGAACAGAGACTTCCCTTACCCCATGAAATTTCTCATTTTGCTCTTTTTCTCTACTTTTCCCTGCATCAAAACTTTGATGATCTGAAGGACATGGGATTGAATCCAGACGATTTTTTTTACTGCCCTGCTCCATCTTTTCACTCCAACTCACAGTTCCAGGCTCATATTTACCAACAACGGGAAACTTGTCGACCGTTCTCCCTACTTCACATTTCATGTTCTTCGTCCTTGGCTATGATGCGAAAATGGTTATCCATTCATTTCTCAAAATTGTTTATTGGATAAAAGAATTAATAAACCCATTCATTCTCCATATTTATCTAAATCAAAATTGATGCCAATCCTAACAACTTGTTTTTATTATGTTTTGAATAACTCCTTGAAGAAAAAATCTCATAGAGACACAATCAGATGTCTCACGCTGTGTCAAAGAGAAACACCTGACACAGCAGACAATCTTCTGTCTCGAAAATCTAAAGGTCGGGAAAAGAGAGAATGAAATCCGGCTCTCAGAATAAGAGAGCCGGATTCTGTAAGCACAGGAAAGGTTTAAGATTCGAAGGCATACCCAAGGGTAAATAGGTATTGCGTATCCGTCTTTTTGGCCCCTGGCGCTGGTGTATTGTCACGCCGCCAATTTACCTGAAACGTCGAAATGAAATTTTCCACCATGGTCCAACGCAATCCCTGCTGTGAGGTAATGTAATAATCACTTCTCTTCTCCAATGAAGGATAACCCTGATGTTGATGGAACAAGGTCAAGGAAGGCAAGACAGGCCAATTGAAATTCACCGCCCATCGACCCGTGACATTATTTCTATCTTCAGCCCGTTTGAAATCTTCATTAAAAAACCCTACTCCGAGCTCTAGTCCAAGTTGCATTTTTGAAAAATATGGGCTCGCAAAATCCCCTACGTCGATAAGCTGGTATCCCGGCCCTGCAAACACTGAAGTTCGAAGATTCAGATCCTGAAAGGTGTCTTGTTCTAACAGAGCCCCAGCATAGGCATAGAATCGTTTGGTAATGAAAAAATCTAGTTTGATAGTCCCAAAGGCATTACGGGCATTTAACTCTCCGCTTGTTTCTGTATACAAATATCGTCCCAAAATTGTCAGCCGTAACCGATCGCTTCTGGCGATAAGTTCACCCAGAAAATTATAATTTTTCTGCTCCGTATTTCCCTTAATAATTGCGGCGCCAAAATTTACATTTCCCGTATACACAACAGGTTTTTTGACTGGTGGATTCACAGCCATCACAGATTCAACGGCAACGGGAATTGGCTCCGTCAGCATGTCGGTTTTTATTCCAAGTGTACCCGGTGCCAACATTGAAGGTTTCCCTTGGAGAATAGTCCCACTGTTTAACACCACTGACACCGTTTCTTCAGAGGATAAACCAACAACTTCTGACCATTTTATCTTTATCGGGTCTCCCTCATGGAACAAAGTATTGACTGTAATGAACCCTTCCGTCATCTCCAAAATTTCAGCGTACAGTTCGCTCCCGTCCCTTAAGGTAATTTTCCCCAAAGGCTCAGCCACACCTTCAATGGGCATCAGACAAATAAAAAGTAACATGACCCATGCCATAAACTTCCTGCTCATTGGACCTCCTTGTCTCGATTGATTAAACATAGTGAATGCCAATGGAAGACACATTGCTCCCCACTGTAAGCAGATACAATACTAAGGGCAAGAAAGACTTTGTAGAGGGGGAGGGAGACAAAGCCCCACGACTGAATAGGTAAAATATGTTGTCAGTGTGACAATGTACTGTTGAGCAAATCTTAACAAGAACTTTTCGATGATACCGTATTTTAACCAGCCATACAACGCTAGAATGCCTCGTTCGCCATCTACCCTTAACCAGGATTATGAAAATTCCTTCAGAACGTTGGAGGATTATTCAGGAGAGATGCCTAACTCATTTAGACGTCGATAAAATGTGGATCGACTGACACCCAGAAATTTCGCCGCTTGCGAACGTTTCCCTTGAGCTTGCTCCAACGCGGATAAAATCTCCTCACGCTCATTCCTTGGGGACGGTGCCTTCGCAACAGATATTTCTGTTGAGGTCATGATTTCTGGAGGAAGATCCAGCGGTTGGATAGCTGTACCACAGCAATGAATCAAGGCATAATCAAACAGACTCTTCAGTTCCCGAACATTTCCTGGCCAATGATATCGCAACAACACCTGCATAGCATCGGGAGCAATTCCTTGCACATTCTGTTTTCCCGTAATGGCGCGGGCTTGAGTAAAGAAGACCTCGCTTAACAAAGGGATATCTTCTCGCCGTTCTCGCAACGGAGGCAAATCCACTCGAGCGACCCGAATACGATACAACAAATCTGCACGAAACATTCCTTTATCCACCAACTCTTGTAAGTTCTGATTCGTGGCGGCCAGGACACGAACGTCGACTTTCCTTGGACGCGATTCTCCAACACGAATAATTTCACCTTCCTGTAGAACGCGCAACAATGTCGTCTGAATTGCAAGGGGCATATCGCCTATTTCATCTAAAAAAATAAGGCCGCCATCAGCTGCCTCAAAGTAACCTTCATGATCACCCACCGCTCCAGTAAATGCGCCACGTTTATGACCGAACAACTGACTGCCTAATAACGAATCTGTTAATCCAGCACAATTCACAGCGACAAATACCTTATTTTTCCTGGTACTCAACTGGTGTAAAGCCTGTGCAACTAATTCTTTTCCCGTTCCGGTCTCTCCCTGAATCAAGACAGGCATGTCAACAGGGGCAATATCCTGAATCTTTTTGTAAATACTCTGCATGGCAGGACTTTTTCCAATTAATTTCTGGAAATGAGTCCGCCCTGTTAATTGTTGTCTTAGATCTTCAACTTCAGTCTGATCTTTCAGAAAAAGAATTGTCCGTTGGTTGTCCCTCGGATCGCTATGCACTTTCACTTCAATTTTCAGCCATGGCTGCTGTTTCTTTTGTAAAGACAGAAGCACTGGAACCCGACGCTCATCCGGAAGCACCATTTGCTCCTCCACCAAACGGCACTGTTCGACTGTGAAGGGTAAGGAATCGGTCCATGACAAACCTACTAATTCGTGAGCATCAAGATTCAACAACTCACAGGCAGCAGGGCTAGCATACCTCAGGATCTCCTTGTCATCGACCATCACCGTAGCCAATTGCAAATGCTCCAAAACCGCTATGACCTCATCTCGAATATACTCACTTTCCGCAAGTTGTGCTTCTACATTCTTTTGTTTTTCCCCCTGCACTAAATGATCTTCTCGAGCTTGCTGTAAGACGGGCTGCAACAGAACGTTTTCAGGTCGATAGCGCTGGATCACTAAAAAACATTGTTCCTGCTGAATCATCGCTGTGGCTTCAAAATAACTTTCATCCCCTAAAAGTGTCTGTTCGCTCCACAACCCTGATGACAAAGATCCATGAGCATTCGTCTGCCAAAATTCTGATGCTTCAATTAAAAAACAGGATAAGAAATATGACTGCTCGATAAATTTCTGGGGATCTATAATTGGAAGGCTTAAAGAAACAGAATACGGATACCAACTGGGATAGGGGCCAATCGTACTATAATCTTTTGCTGATTCGACTTGCAGAATCAACGCATCAAAAATTTTTAAAATTCCCGGAGAAGGAAGTTGAATGCTCACTTGATTTCTCCCACCCCAACCGAAAGGGTTGAACCCTCGACTTTCACGAATATGGAATTTCCAAAGAACATTTCAAAGGCACTACCAAATGGGGTCTTTAAGTGTCAGCGCCAAATGAGATAAATGACACGTAGCCATAGAACCACGTGAGAAGGGGAGAAAACTGTTCGTTCTTATTCCTTGACCATTTCTTTGGTTAATTCAACAAATGCCTGCTCCACACCTTCTCCGGTCTTGGCGCTCGAGTGAAGAACGAGACAAGCGTTTTCTGCAAGATCCTGATACATCTCGGATTCGATTTGCCAAGAATCATAAAGATCGTGTTTATTGATGACCAAGACATAGGGCACTGGCCCAAGAGACTTTACCGCTATTGATCGAAGTTCTCGAGCTACATCTAACGTTTCTTTTCTCAGCCCATCAACCACTAGGAGGTATCCCGATGAACCATGCAAGTATGAAGCCCGCACTTTCTGGTAATCATCATCCCCATACAGATCCCAAAGAATCACTAAAACCTTTTGCTCAGAAAGACTGACCATCTTTTGATCAATTTTGACTCCAATAGTGGTATGGTATTTTTCTGAAAATTGGCTGGTGACAAATCGTTTCACCAAACTTGTTTTTCCAACTGCAAATCCACCTAACATACAAATTTTTTTTTTGGGAATCACTCTTATGCCCTCTACTACTTCTTCGCTTGAAGAGAATCAACGATATGCAATGAAACACGTCTGCCATGAGAAACTATGCCGGAAGAAGAGTTTGAGGCCCCGCTCTGAGAGAGATCAGGCCCCATCCCCACCGGAAGTAGACGTAATCGAGAAAAGGTCTGTTGGGGAAGCGCCTTAAAAACATATTCAGCTCGAGCCTTACTAAGATCCTGATTAACCTTTCGAGACCCCTCAGGGCTGGTAAAACCTTGGACCTCAACAGTCAAATCTACATCCAGCACATGAGCTTGGGCTTCAAGGGCGCGAAGTGCCTGATGAATCTCAGCAATTTTTGATTGTTCAGTAGATAAGAAAGTGTACGCACCACTTAAGAATTCAACGTGGACAGCTTCTAGCTTGTCTCGTATTGTTTCAAACTGTTTCAAATCTGTATCTTGCAACTGATTCACGTCAATATCGGTGACGCCAGGAAGAAGAGGACCCACGAAATTCACTCGCGAAATCCACTCATGTGAAGCTTCTCCAACAACCACTAATGTTGAACCTTTTACACTCATACTCACTGAATTAGGAGGATTTAATTGGGTTACTGCCCGCCGATGCACAAAATCAGGAGTGACATCAAGAAACGGCTCTAGCTGAAAGGACACTTGTTGGGGAGAATATCCAGCCTCTGTGCTTAGCTCCTCAGGGTCTTGCGATAAAGGATCCCGCATACCATAAAACACTGTGCCTGATTCATTCTCCTGTGCAGAGGTGATCACTATTCCCGGGACATTTCTGACACGATCCAGAAAAGACTCCCAACGTTGTTCCTTGTCATGACTTTGGAAAATCCACATCATTAACAAAACGAGCAAGGTTCCCATAAAGATCCATATTATCCAAGGCAAACCTGCACGAGATTTTTCAAATTGGGCCTGCAAGCACTCCTCCAAGTACCTGTTCGCATCCTTAAAGACACTGGCATCTCCTTGAAACGTTTGAAGTGCTTCTGAATACTCGGCATGAATAAGTTCGCTCGTTTCTTGGAAAATTCTCCGGAGTTCCAATGGAGGCGTTCCACGTATCACACCCGCCACGATTGCGCTCGACCCTTGCTCAATCCATACAGTCAGATTGCCAACCCTTAACGACTCTAACCCCTCACCGGCGGTCTCGCCGAAGGAATCCCGAACAAAATCTTGAATAGCCGTCAACATACCAGAAATAACATCTTCCCCTTGTCCCGGAACTCCATCGGCAATCACATGATTCAATAACAAGCCACTTTTTTGGTGAATGAGAAACACTTGCTCCACACGAAACCGTAGAGTATGAAGCAATACAACTTCCGAAAAGGATTTTCCAGTTCTGAACGCTTCCCACCTCCATTGAAGCCCCCGCCAGGACATACTATGATCCAGCGTTTGATTTAACGACTGCATCATCGTGCGCATAGCTTGGCGCATCGCTTTGCGAACAGCCGCACCTACAATGGGAGCCATCGTATCGCTGATCAATTGAGGTGATTCTTTAATCGAACGTGCAAATGCTTGTTGGGTGACTGGAACCATTGAAGCTAGCAATCGATCATCCTGTTTAGCTCGTAAACGAATGGCGTCAGGTAACACTCGACCTATTTCATGAGGTTGTAGGGTAAAACTATCAAGACGAGAAGCTAGCCGCTCAAGCTGAGACTGCTCAGGCCCTAGCAAGAGATGCCGAAGATGAGAGAAACCCTGAGACTCTTTAACAGAAAATTTTGAAGGAGGATCAGAAGAGGGAGAACGTGGTGTACCAGCCATAACGAATATCTTTACTTGCCATTATTTCACTCTCAACACCAGCCCTTTTTCAGCACCACTCATAGCAGAATAAGCAACTCTAGTTCTCTTGGAAACGAATGTCATGTTAAAAACAATCGACCTGGTTCTCTATCTCCACCTCAAGAGTCATGGGAAGAGTGTTCACTGGTTTTTAAGCGCTGAGCCAAATCCATTAACATTTCCGATAACACGACCCGATCAGTTTTATCAGCTTTAAGCTCTTGGAAACCCTGGTCAACCTGAGCCTGTAACTGCACATATTTTTCCGAATAATTTTCGGATAGTTCCTGCTTTTGTTGAGTCAAATTGACCTCAATGGTCGAAAATTGTTGCGACGCCTTTGAATCCAATCCTGAGAGTCGCTCTTCCAACGTTTTCCCTAATTGTTTGATGACTGATCTCACATCTGAGACCTCTGAGGTTCGAGCAGTTTGCTCTTTTTGGAATTGTTCCGACACCCGTTTCATTTCAGTATTCAAATAGTGCTTGAGATCCTTTAAAGAATGTGAGACTTCAGCCCGAAGCGCCGTGCTTTCCTCACGCAATTGGCTTTCCAAGGTAGCGAAACGATGCTCGAATTCCCGACTTTGTGCACCAAATAAAATATCCCTGACTTTTTCTAAATTCCCCTCCTCCGGTTTCCCACCTATTTCGGAATTCCCCCCAGAAGTGGGTTTGTTCACCGAGGGTCCTGAAACGTTATACGAGAGAGATTTTGATGGTTTAGAGGGCTCAGTTTTATTCATGATTTGTCACTCCATCATCAATCTACGCCTAGGAAAGATCACTTAATTCTGCGCATCCTATCACCATGGGGATATCGGAACAAGTAAGAGGCCCCTCATAAATAGTCTTTCTAATGGGTCTGAAGGCCAATCATCAGACAAACTGATGAACTGTTCGACTATACCCTCTTACCTTCACAGCCCGACATTCCACCTTAGAACTAATTTGGCTGAAAATGGTGAAAACATTCCTGAAATAGCTTAATTTTTCAAAAAAAGCTACTTATCCAAGGGTTATTTGTGAACGGGTGTCCTGAACGGGTGGGAGCTGACGCGGGTACAAGCTAAAAAGTAGGGAAAAATTCGGAGAAGTCCTAAAAGGCTCAAATCTTCAAGGTCAATCTTTTTCTGGCTCGGAACCACCATGCTTGTGGGTCACACGGTCTTCATCGAATAACTCAGCCATTTCTTGTGCCATGATGTCATTGTCGTGAGGGAGAGAAACAACAGACAATTCTTTTTTAATTTTCGGAAATTGAGGCTTAGGTTCCTCGCCCCCAGCATCCCCATCTTTTTGTCCAGCAGACTTTTTAGCATCATCCATCATGACAAACTCTCCGACAAAGGTTATTCAAATGATTCCAAAAAAGACTTCTCGGGGAACTTCAGTTGGCAGCCCTCACAGGTCACAAAATAGACTGATTCACGGACAGATAATACCGCCCGAAAATCCAATGACACCCCACGGTGCCGGCAAACATGACAGGCAATTTCCTTGAGACGATAGGGGACATCAGGTTGCGTTTGCAAATAAAACTCCATATCCGTATGGACCGGAAAGGTATAAAGGCAATCCCGACAAATCGCTTTCCATTCCCCATCCCCGGCTACCGTTGTCCTGGAATCAATTCCAAAACGATTGCCCTTACAAATCGCACATTTCGCTTCACCTAAGCGTTGCTCAACTTCTTGAATACTTAATTGTACCATCTGTTTTCTTCGCTATTTTTATTTCACAGGCCTTGTCATCTCTCCAGTATAGGAAGCTGGAGGATTTCCCGCAACTACAACATCACCCCCCTTCTAAACAAGATACTAGTAAGAAATGACAAATTTCTGCCTGATTTGCCTTGTGTTTTTCTCCTCTCTAGCCGAAAAGATGTTTATTATGATCAGTTATATTGATCACCAACTTTATATTGGCGAACAAGCCGATGCTGAGTCACCTCCCGCATGCATCACGGCCGTCCTCTGGACAGCATTGGATATACCACTATCTCCGCCATCCAATGTTATCTTCGCAAGATTACCACTCAGAGAATATACCGAGCCAGATCCTATCGATCTTGAAATGGGAGTTGAGTGGCTGTCCCAGCGTCTACCACAACACCACATATTAGTTGCATGTCGAGTAGGTTTCGGTCGCTCTCCTTCTGTTGTCATCACCTATCTTTGTTGTATGCTTGGTCTTTCCTACCAAGAAGCACTGGGCCTCCTGGCGCAAAAACGTCCAGGCACAACACCCCTTCCACACTTAGAATCCTTAATCGAACAAATACGAGCCAAAACTCCTATACTTAGCCCACTTTCTCGCTAGCCCCTTTTAACGGGCTTTGTTGTTATAGCCGAACATTCTTCCCGCATTCCTTCCTTCAGGAAAACCCTTACCCTCATAGCTCTCACATTTCCAGCTACGATAAGAAATCTGTTACAACTTGAAACAACTTGCTTTCTAGGTCAATAAGACTCAGTAAAATTACACCAGCTGTTCTATTTACTCTTTTTTCAGAAAAGCCCCTGTTCATGCCTGAACTTCCTGAAGTCGAAGTTGTCGTTCAACAGTTGAACACCCACATTCTTGGAGCCACGATTAAAACATTGGCTATCCATCGTCCCGATATCGTTCGTTCAGGACATAAGCTTCTTCCATGGTTTCAACAAGCCAGAGTCGTACATATTCAGCGAATAGGCAAATGCATCGTCATAGCATGCCAGCGGTCTGAGGAAACTCGATACCTTCTTTCAGAGCTGGGCATGACAGGCCTCTGGTTTTTTAAAGCAGTCCTGGCAACTTCGCCTCAACACATCCATTGCACCATCACTTTGTCTGGCTCAAAGACTAAAGAACTTCATTATTGGAATCCTCGTCGCTTTGGCCGACTCTGGTTCTTTGAGTTATCTGGATTAGAAGCCTTCAAGAAACGTCGATTCGGACCAGATGCCTTAACAATGACCCAAGAAGCCTTTTGCCATCGTGTCCAATCGAGTCGCGGTCAATTAAAAGCCCTTCTCTTAAACCAGCATCGCCTAGCTGGCATTGGCAACATCTATGCAAATGAAATTCTGTTTCGCGCTCACATCCACCCTGATGCCAAAGGGAACCAACTTCGCCAAGTATCCTGTCAACGACTTTATGCGACGATGCAGGAAGTCTTATGTGAAGGGATCAAAGCAGGAGGATCCTCCATTCGAGATTTTCGTGCACCCGATGGTTCACACGGACACTTTCAGGAAGCCCATCAGGCGTACCAAAAAGATGGCCGGCCCTGCCCACATGGCTGCCCCAGCCAAATCAAACGATTACGACGAGAACGCAGCTCGTTTTATTGTCCATTTTGTCAAAAGAAGCGCTAACACATAGAACGTTTCCTTGAGGCCAGTTTTGGCCTTTGGTAGAATGTCGGCTGCCTAGTGGTACTATTGACAATTTCGGATTGGAGGAAGGTAATTCACACTATCTGTGCGAAAAATTAAACTACGAGAAGGGGTAGATTTAGCCAATCTCTTTGGGCCACAAGACCTGCACCTCAAAATGATTGAAGGGGAACTGCAGATTAATATGGCCGCACGAGGCGATGAAATTACCCTGGATGGACAACCTGATTCTGTCAAGCGAGCAGAACATATTCTTCAAGAGTTAGCGGATTGGACGCGAACACATCATGAATTGAAACCAGAAGATATCTCAAGAGCCATCCGAGCCACTGAGGAAAAACGCAACGTTTCTCTCAAGCCGTATACCTTTTCCACAGACACCCTTTCGACGACAAAGGGCACAGTCAGTCCCAAGACGCCTACACAGCAAGCCTATCTTCAAGCCATTAAACAATCCGATCTCGTCATTGCCATTGGTCCCGCAGGAACTGGAAAGACCTATCTGGCAATGGCCATGGCTCTTGCAGCCCTCACCCACAAACAAGTCAGCCGCATTATTTTAGCGCGCCCCGCCGTTGAAGCCGGTGAACGTCTAGGCTTTCTTCCCGGAGATCTCTTTGCCAAAGTCCATCCCTACTTACGGCCTTTGTATGACGCCCTTTACACCATGATGGACATTGAACGGGCCAATCGACTGATTGAGCGGGGCGATATTGAAATTGCGCCACTGGCCTTTATGCGTGGAAGAACATTAGATGATGCCTTTGTTATTCTGGATGAGGCGCAAAATGCGACGACTGAACAGATGAAAATGTTTCTCACGCGACTGGGTATGAACTCTAAAGCCATCGTCACCGGAGATGTGACGCAAATCGATCTACCCGATTCTCAGAAATCCGGGTTAACGCAAGTTGCGGAAATTCTCACAGACATCAAAGGGATTCAATTTGTCTATTTTTCTGAGCAAGATGTCGTTCGTCATCGTCTGGTAAAAGCCATTATTCAAGCCTATGACCAGTATGAACAGGACAATGAATCACCAAATGCCCAAGGATCCGTGGCCTGATGCGCCATGGCTATTTGGTTCCGCACTCATCTCCGATGCCTATCCATCCGTGCCAAGGCTATTCAACGCGTCACCCAAACGATTTTAGAACACGCCGGGTCTCCCAACGCAGATTTAAGCCTCTCGTTGGTTGGCAAGACACGGATGCGCAGTCTCAACCGACAGTATCGTGGGCGGGATTATCCAACAGATGTTCTCGCATTCCAAATGGATCAAATAGGAAAACAGACACCCGTTTTTTTGGGGGATGTGGTTATCTGTTTACCCATTGCGATTGCCCAAGCCTCTCGTTTCAACAATACCCCAAATCAAGAAGTGCTTCGACTCTTGATTCATGGAACACTGCATCTTCTGGGTTATGATCATGAACATTCTCCACAAGAAGCGAAGCGGATGCAACGAAAAGAACGCGCGATTATTAACAAGCTTTCGCCTCCACCACGGTTTCTTGTCTAGAATAGAGACTTCAGCGCTTACCACCTTCTCTTTTTTATCTGTATGAGCTGGCTTCAACGACTTCAAGATGGGTTAGAGAAAACACGTCAAAACGTGCAAAGTTCATTGCGCCGCATGGTTGGAGGGCAGCTTGATCCAGCCGTGATGGAAGATGTTGAAGGGAGCCTTTTGCAAGCCGATATGGGTGTTCGAACTGTGCAACGATTTCTCGATGAGGTGAACACCCAAACAGGTCCCTTTCAATCTGCGCCTCCACTTGAGATCCTCAATAACCTCCTTCTCGATATCCTGAAAAAGGCCGAAACAGAACCCTTGGAAGATATGATTCGCCGAGGACCCAAACCGTTTGTTGTTCTCACGATTGGCATCAACGGGGTTGGGAAAACCACCACCATCGCCAAGCTTGGACATCGCTTCAGTCAAGCGGGGCTGAACACACTCTTTGTGGCCGGGGATACCTTTCGTGCCGCAGCCATTGAACAATTAGATATTTGGGGGAAGCGGGCGGACGTGGACGTGATTAAACACCAACAAGGCTCCGATCCTGCAGCCGTCGTGTTTGACGGCATCGTTGCTGCTAAATCACGAAATGTGGATGTCGTCCTGATCGATACCGCCGGCCGGCTTCATACCAAAATTAATTTGATGGATGAATTAAAAAAGATCAAACGCATCATCCAGCGTGAAATGCCTGACGCACCTCACGAAACACTGCTCGTCCTAGACGGTACATTAGGGCAAAACACGATAGCTCAGGCACGACAATTTCATGAATCACTCGGTGTCACAGGATTAGCGTTGACAAAACTTGATGGGACTGCCAGAGGCGGCGTAGTCGTCGCCATCGTTGAAGAACTTAATCTCCCGATTCGACTCATCGGCGTCGGCGAAAAAGAAGAAGATCTGCAAAATTTCAAGGCTTCCGCATTCGTCGACGCCTTATTACTCCAAGAATCCCCTCCTGCCTAATATGCTTGCCCTTCGTTTTCTCATGTGGTTGATTCTCGGGAGCATCATAATGATGCCTTACGTTCTTGAGGCAGCTAGTCCACCATCCATCCACCATACACTCACAGTTGAATTAAGGCCTGAAACACATAGCCTTACCGCTACGGATGTTCTTCAATTAACCCAGAGCCTATATAACCACCCACCCCTTGCTTTTGCATTGAATCCCAATTTCACACTAGATAGTGTTGAGATAGACGGAAAATCAGTCCCGGTTTTAAAAGCCCCTAAAGATTCATCAGGGGAAGGAAAGCTCTTCATACAATGGAACATCGAACATCCTCTACCTCAACCAAGACAATCAGACTCACCCCCTATTTTGACAATCGTCTACCATGGTCCCATCAATGATTCCCCGACTGCATCACGCGGACTCCGCTTTGTGAGACCAGATAAAACCAATGGCCATATCGGAAAAGAAGGGATCTACCTCTCATCAGAAACATTTTGGTATCCAACATGGGAACAACATCTCGTCACATTTGACCTAGAAGTCACAGTACCTTCTGACTGGCATGTTATCACTCAAGGAGAAGAAATCCAGCAAACGGTGATGCAACACAATCGAGTCAGTCAATGGAGTATTTCGTCTCCATCAGAGGCTCTGACCTTGGCTGCGAATACCTATGTGGTACAGAAAAAGCTATGGCGGGATATTCAACTCGCGACGTACCTGTTCCCCAAAGAAGCACCATTAGCCGAACAATACCTGGATGCCACGGCCACCTATCTGGAACTGTATACGCAACTCTTAGGTCCTTATCCTTTTTCACAATTTGCGGTCGCCGAAAACTTTTTTCCAAGTGGTTTAGGGATGCCATCCTTCACCCTGCTTGGTCAAGGCATTGTCCGACGAGGCTATACTCAGCCCTACTCACTTGGTCACGAGATTGTCCATTCCTGGCTCGGGAATTCTGTGTTCAATAATTTTAGCCAAGGCAATTGGGTGGAAGGCCTCACCACCTATCTCGCCAACTACTATTATGATGAAGCAACTGGCAACCAGGCTGCTGCCAGCAAAACCCGACGACGTATGATGGATGAATACAACCTCTATGCCACACCAGAAAAGGACTATCCCATCCATCAGTTCCATCACAAAGAAACTCGAACCGATAACGCGGTGGGTTATCAAAAAACCGCACTCGTCTTTCATATGCTCAGGCAGGAAATTGGTGATGACGCGTTTTTTCAGGGCGTCCGTCAAATAGTCCAAGAAGGGACAGGGCAATACTTTGAGTGGAAAGATCTAAAGCGGACCTTTTCCAAAGCTTCAGAAAGGGATTTGAACGAATTTTTTGAGCAATGGGTTGAGCGTCTTAGCGCTCCATCGCTACACCTTACGGATATTTTGGTTCAATCCGATCCTGTCAAACCAGGCCATTCAATTTTATCTGGTACCATCGCGCAAAGAGATCCGATATACACACTGCCGCTTCCGATCCAAGTGAATCTTGAAGATGAAACAACATTCAACTCTACAATCCTGCTCGATCAAGCCAAACAACCCTTCACCTTGAATATCCCTAGCACTCCAGCATTGATCACATTGGACCCAGAGCATCATTGGCTTCTGCGCCAAGAACGCCAACAGTTATCTCCCATGCTGAATGCCTGGGATACGGCCACTCATCGTATTGTGATTCAAGCAACATCCCCGTCAAAAGAAGAGCAAGCCAGCTTCCGGGCTCTCCTTGGACGGCTTCAAGGACAGTCTGATATTGAAATACAGCACCACGATTCTCCCGCAATAGCAGAAGAAGCCTCTTATCTCATCATTGGCACACCAGCCCACCAACTATTAGGCTCACAATCCCTGCCAACTTGCCAGGAACATGTTGAGGTCAAATCCGAACGTGTCACCATTTCCGAGCAGCCATTTGAAAGCCCTGACATGGCCTTTCTCATCACCTGTCCGCACCCGAAATATCTAAACCATACTGTCTCGTTCTTTTTTGGACTTTCTCCAAAAGCCGTCACCCCCGTGGCTCGACTCCTGTTTTTCTACGGGTGGGATAGCTATTTAGTCTTTGAACGAGGCAAAGTTGTTGCCCGGGGGATGTTTCAGCCAGTACACTCTGCACGTGAATTTCATGTCCCAACACCATAATCATTCCCCCTCCTTTGCAAGGAGGGGCTAGGGGAGGTAGAGACAACACGAATGTTTCGAAAAATCGAAATTACAAACCTGTTAGCATGTGCAATATTGATGGTCGTCTTCCTTGTCCTTTCTCCCCTAGCATGGGCAACCGACTTGAAAACAAAGTCCCCAGAGAAAGCTAAACCCGAACCTGATCTTGCCAATATTCAGCAATTAACCTTTTCCGGGAAAAACGCCGAAGCCTATTTCTCACCCGATGGATACAAACTCGTGTACCAATCGACCTTAGAACCTGATGGTAAAACCTTACGGTCCTGCTACCAGATTTACACCATGAATCTGGATGGCTCGAATGTCCGCCGTGTGAGTACGGGGTTAGGTGGCACCACCTGCAGTTATTTTTTTCCAGGAAGTCGACGAGTCCTCTTCTCCTCTACTCATTTCAATAGTAGGCACTGCCCCCCAAAACTTCCAAAAACCAAACACTACCGATGGGCCCTAGATAATTACGATATTTTTTCCATGAATATCGCTGGGACTGATCTACAACGCTTAACCTCAACACCAGGATACGATGCAGAAGCCACCATTGCTCCAAACGGACGGCTTATGGTGTTTACTTCCATTCGAGATGGCGACTTGGATCTCTACTCAATGAATGTGGATGGAAGAGACGTCAAACGATTAACAAAAGAGATAGGCTATGACGGCGGGGCGTTTTTTTCTCCAGACAGCAAACGCATTGTCTATCGCGCCCATCATCCGAAAACCAATGAAGAAGTGCAGGCTTACCGAACGCTATTAACTCAAAACCAGGTTGAACCCTCGAACCTGGAAATTTTTGTGATGAATGCAGATGGCTCTAACAAAACCCAAGTAACGGATAATGGGCGATCCAACTTTGCGCCATACTTCTTTCCGGACGGCAAGCGTATTATCTACTCTTCGAATCTCGCGACACCAGCCGATCATCCAGGCCGTCCTTCGTTTCACCTTCATGCGATTGAAGACAATGGCAACAAGCCTGAACAAATTACCTTTAACGGAAACTTTAACAGCTTTCCTATGTTCTCCCCTGATGGCAAGCAGTTAGTCTGGTCCTCCGACCGCAATGCCACCAACAAAGGGGAATTCAACATTTTCATCGCTGATTGGGTTCCGTAATACCTCACTGAATCTACGAAGCACCTTATTTCTGCAGAGGCAAGAATCCATCCCCTTCATGAATACCCTGTGACCCACCAATCACTCTTTCCTTCTTCACCTGATTCTCCCATTCTAACCAAACATGCCCCAAGCTTAATCATCGGCCTCTCTCTCCTTCTCTTCATCGTATTGTTTATTGCCATAGGACAAGTAGATCATCCTACCCTAAACATTGTCCATGGGTTTACAGACCCACGAGTTGATCAAATTGGTGACGTCGGCAATGAGTTGGGAGAAGGCCTCACATTGGTCATGATTTCCTTGGCCGTTGGCGGAATTGGCCTCTGGATCAATTCAGAACGCTGGAAATTCGCCGGACTGTTTTCCTTACTTGCACATGGGATTAGTGGGTTAATCACCCAAATTCTCAAACACAGTCTCAGTCGACCACGGCCACGCCTCATGGACACCACCCCATGGGAAATTGGCCCTACATTGGAAAGTGGGCTAGATTCCTTTCCCTCCGGCCATACCTCAGGGTCATATTCCGTGGCCATGGTTTTCGCCTATTACTTCCCTAAAGGAAAAGTTTTGTGGTTTGGACTCGCCAGCTTTATATCTACCTGCCGAGTCATCAAAGGCTCGCACTTCCCAACGGATGTGCTAGGTGGCTTGTTGGTAGGAATAGGATGCGGGCTCGTTTTGGTCTACACTCGGAACATCTGGAAGAAAGCAACCACACGTGTATTGGCCCATGGTTTACCCTGGCTCATTACAGCCTTTGGCTTATTCTGGATTCTCGTACCACATCCAGGCATCGAACTGGAACCCAATATGTCCCTCTTCACCGGACTTGTCGCAATCATGGCGGGATGGGGGCTTCGCCTTTGGTGGATACGAGAATGCTCAATCCCCAATCCAAAGGAAGGGAAGGAAAAGCCCCCCCGCCCTGCCTGGCCCCGTCTTCTTATGGGCTTCGGCCTCGCCACAAGCACCGGCAGTTTGATTATAGTAGGAACAAGTATCTTGGCAGGAATAATCTGGTGGCTAGGCACTCAATCTGAGCCACTGTCGAAAGTCGAAGACCCAAACAATTTTATCACAGGCCTGAACCCTATCTGGATTGAAGCAGTTTTAGGAATAGGAATGTTTCTCCTTGCCCTCCTAACTTTTTCCATAAGGACCTTTTAGTTTTCATTTTTGGGAAGCAGAACCTTGTAGCGGTGTGCCGGTCAGACTAGTGAAGCGGGCAAACTCGATTCCATTGTTAGATTTCCGTTTCACAGCATCACGAAATCGGAGGTTCCCCGATTCCCTTCAATACTTCGCGCCTCACGTCGCTAAGCAATCGAACGGATAACTCGGCTTCCTTATACATGAACACGCCAAGCACAACGCCGAGTATGCTCAACACGACTGTCGAAATCGCTCCAATCAAACAGACAGTGAATATCCAAACGACTCCAACGAGTGCAAACGGAATTGAAGACAGAGTATTGAGTTCGAACTTGAGCTTAAGAACTATCGTACGAAGGTATCGATGTCCAACAGGTTCTTGCTGAAACGCAACTCGCCAGTACTTCTTCCAGTTGCTCAGGTGATCTCCATACCCGTCTTTATTTATCAAAGCCTGATCAAGGCAGCACTCAATCCTTGCACCAATATTATCCATCAAGAGCCCCACTACTACGAAAACCAAAATCAAGCCGCCTATAACCGCACCTGAATGCGAAGCTGCTATGGAGTGTAGTTCCTGGTGCGTCAGAAACGCTAGAGCAATATACGGGAACGAAGCAATTACTCCGGGACCGAGGAGCGTTACCGCCGGTTTAAAAACTTCGTCCCGAAGAACGCTCGTCAGGTCCATGTAATTTCAACACCCCAATCTGGAAATCTAAAAATAATCGTATTAGTGCGAATTCTATTTCCCTGTCTACCTACTTCGCCCTTTCAAAGCAAACCTAAGACAAGCGAACCCTATTTTCTTAAATTAGTTGCTCGCCATTTGATGATTCCACTTCCACACTGTTCTCACTACCCGACGCCTGCCGTCCGGCATCACTGACGAACGTTCTTGATAACTGGCGGGATCTGTCTAAGCGTAGCGAGTTGGCTCGCCCTCCAGTGAGGCATTCGTCAAATCCGATGAGGCCGGACGGGGCGTAAATGTTTTGGATCCTTTTGCCGAAACCAAAGGACCTCGGCTGCCGGGCCGAAACCCGGCACATTCCATAAATTAAACTAATTCCAGTTAGGAGAATTGTCCGTCAAAAGAATGCAAAAATTATTTGAAATCACGATAACCTATCAACTGAAGAGCAAGTATCTGTTCATAGGTTGCAATTCTTCTTCAAACACCGAAATAAGTCAAGGAAGCGTTCCTACAACAGAGGTTCGCTGGAGAGGAGGGAGAAGCCGCCATGTTCGAGAACCACCGTCCAATCAGACACGGCTTCTGGAATTTTGCGACGAAGATGGGTTTGAAGAATCACCATTTTTTTACCCGAGGCAACCAGATGCGTCTGCCACTCTTTCTTATCTCGTGGCCCTAGAAAATACACTTTGCCTTGGGAATAGAAACTTAGAGAAGGGCGCTTTCTTCCGACTTGCAGCAGCCGATCCTCTTTCTTCAGATAATCCTTCGCAATCATCGCTAAACGTTGGGGTGGTTCAATGAAATACCGTTGATACATGGGAATTCCCCCCTTCACCGCTAGAAAACCAAACACCACAATCATTCCACCAGCTATACCGACCGCCCATGATCGCTTCGTTTCTGAATCAAGACAATATCGAATACCCATGGTCCCCAGAATCATGGTGAATCCCATCATGAGATGGAGCCATCCAAAATCTACATCCACAGCTGCGGGAAATTCCTTAGATATTTGCTTGATAAATTGCTGGAAAATAGCGGGCGCAATAATAATTGCAATCCCGAAGAGATAACCAGTCCCAAGGAGCAACCAGCGAGGGCTTCCCCAATCTGTAAACGGTGGCTGAACTTGGATACGTTTCCACCACAAAGCCACTAAGATAGCCGAAGCTGGAAACAGGGGATAAATATAATGTGGAAGACGCGTGGCAGATAGTGTAAAAAAGATCAACAAACCCACGACCCAGAGACTTAGAAAATATTCAAGATTGTGTTCTTGAGTAGCAAAACCTTCCCCTTTCCAATAGCCTTTCCATGCTTTCAGAGATTGATAAAGTACGGACGGCAGAAATGCACTCCAAGGGAAAAATCCTAGCAGTAGAATCGGTACATAAAAAAAGAGAGTCCCACCATGACCTTCCATCGGGTTCATAAACCGCCCGGTCGTATTGGCTTGGGCTGCCGCCCAATAGGCCTCGCCATGAATTTGGAACATGGCCACATACCAGGGAGCCGCCACGATAAGCACAAGACAGGTCCCAAGTAACGGAAATCCCTTTTGCCAAAAATGTTTCCATTGTCGGGTGAGGAGAAGATAAGGAAGCACACCGACCAGTGGAATGATGATGCCAACCGGTCCTTTGACTAACATGCCGAACCCCATGGCCAGATAAAAGCAGAGAAACCACCAACGGCTCGTTTTGCTGGACCTGCTAAGTCCCTGCCAGAAGCTATATCCTGCCAATGTCGTACACACAACAAGTTCCGGGTCAGTCAGCACAAGCCGATTGATTGCTAAGAACTCCATATTCAGCAACAACATGATAGACGCAAGCAAGGCTAGAGGCGCTCCCAGCCACCGATAGACAAATGCATACTGCAACAGCACCACACACAGCCCGGAGAGCGCCGAAGGCAATCGTGCGGCAAATTCATTAATGCCAAACAGACTATAGGATCCACTGAGTAGCCAGTAGGTGAAGGCAGGTTTGGCAAAACGAGGTTCGTAATTCAGCGTGGGTGAAATCCAATCTCCAGTTTCTAGCATTTCTCTGGCAGCTTCGGCATTACTGCCTTCGTCTCGATCAGTCAGACCTAAGCCACCCATTTCCCATCCACCAAGCCATCCGCCTTCTAAGCCGAAAAGCCAGACACTCAGCACTAAAAGCAAGGCAAAATGAGAGAGCACTGAGTGAGAAATTCTGTATGGAAAAAAAGGAAGAGACCGTGGAGAAGAATCTGAGGAAACAAAAGAATTATCCACTCTTGACTCGTTTTTTCGAGCGGTGAATCAAGATGAGATTTCGCACATAAACTAAGGTACCTACACTTTGTCCAGCCATAAAGACTGGATCCAAAATATGGATGGCATAGGCCAACACAATCACACTTCCCCCTAAGCTCATATACCAAAATGACACGGGAATTTGGCTTTCCTCTTTCTTCTCAGAGATAAACCATTGCAATAACCATCGTGAGAAGAACAGACTTTGGCCCAAAAACCCAATACCTAGCCATACTTTTTCTTCCGTTGAGAGCATGGCGAAATCCATAGATCAACAATTACTCATGGATGGGAGAAGCTTTCGTTTCTCGCATGGCATACTTTAGACAGCGCTTTTGCATCCAGCGTACCGCAAATAAATCATATAGCCCTACAAAGAGCCGATTCCCCACACCATATTTGGAGAAGCCATGCGCACGAGGAAAATGTTGGACTGGGACTTCCGTGACCGTAAAGCCATACATCTGAGCTAAGGCCGGAAAAAACCGATGCATATTTTTAAACAACGGCATGCGCTCAATGACCACTCGGCGAAAAATTTTCAAAGAACACCCCGTGTCGGCAATACCATCATGCACAACCCTATTCCGAACCCAATTGGCAACCCGTGACGACCATCGGCGGACGACATTGTCATGTCGTGCCGCCCGTCGCCCACAGACAACATCGAACTGGTCAACTAACGGAAGTAATTTTGCAAAATCATTTGGATCATATTGTAAATCGCCATCCATCGTAGCAATTAATGCACCGGTTGCTTTTCTGAATCCCGCATCAAATGCCGCTGTTTGCCCATGATTTTTATCTAAATGAATAACTCGAAAAGCTGCTGCTTGCCCAAGTAACTCTTCCAAAAGCAATTCACTACCATCCGTACTCCCATCATTCACCATGATCAGTTCAAACGGCGCGGACACACTCTCAGGTCGAGCTTCAAAAAATTTGAGGAGTTGCCTGGCTAATAATAAGATATTATCCCGTTCATCTTTGATCGGAATAACGACAGAAATCCATGGAAAGGGAGGCATATTCATGGAAGGAACAACTCAGGATAGCAGCGTTTTCCGTTTGCCTATCATGCACAATAAGGATACTCCAACTTGGGCCACGGCATTCTACTGAATCCCTGAAAAACCGGTCAAACACATCAGGTCGTGAAGACCGGGGCATTTTTCAAACAATTGGCCCTCTTCGAACTTTACGCGAAAGTTGACCAACAAGACGGGCTTTTGTAGGGTGAGGATTATTTTTGCGGAGGGCCATCAATGCAAGAAGACATCATGCAAGCGTATTTAGAAATAGAACAGGCCATGCAACGATATTCTCTCTTGTTGCAAGACCAGGTTATTGCCTTGCAAAAAAGTGAAGCCCCAGCCGACCAGGCCAAATACCAACGAATGAAAGCGGGAGCCACGGCGATGCGGGACAGCAGCCAAATCTACCTGTCCTATGCTAAGTTTGTCGCGTACGGGATGCCGGAAAGTGAAGACTTGATTGAAGATGAAGACTTGCAAAGTTAGAGCGAACAGCAATCAAATGACACACTTCTTCATGCCTATCAGGAAAGTGCACAAGACATCGTTTCGTGGTATAACGTCGCTTCCTGTTTGCCGATTATCCCTCATGGAGGAGGTGCGAGATGGTTTATGAATCGTTTACCGCTGAGCGGTTCTTTTCCGAGATTACCACTGAAGCCGAGGCCCGGAGGTTGCTGTGGCGCAGTCGCTTTCAGGGCAAAGAGTTTCAATGCCCGACCTGTCAGGCAGAGGCCTTTTATGCCATCCAAACGCGGCCTGAAGTCCGCACGTGCCGAATGTGTCTTCGACAAGTGCGGTTGCGGGTAGGGACCATCTTCGAGGCATCTAAGACCTCTCTGCTTCTCTGGGTGAAGGCGGTGTTTTATGTCATGCAGGGCAAACGAGGGATGTCCGCGCAGGAACTCCAACGGCATTTGGGGGTGAAGTCGTATGGCCGCGTCTGGGGGATGCTACAAAAGATTCGCACCGCCTTGCGTCATCGGGATGCGAGTTACCAGGTGGGCGATGGCGTGTTGGAGTTGGATGCCGGGACGTTTGGCCGTCGGGTGAGCGGCAATCAATGTGATGTGCTGGTGGCCATTGAGACCAAGGCGTGGGTGGATGCGAAAGGCCGAGCCTGCAGTCGAGCCGGGTTTGCCAAGGTGCTGGTCGGAAAAGAAACCAAAGCGCAGGCGCAACAACTCGTGAACACAGGAGTTCGGGCTGGTGCCATGGTGAATACTGATGGGAGTCCGAGCTTGCGCCATGTGCAAGGTGTTGATGTGGATTATCAAGTCGTCTCTGGAGATAAGGAAGCGTGTGAACGGTGGCTGCCTTGGGTCCATACATTTATTTCTAATGCGAAAGCTTGGGTCAATGGCACGCATCATGGAGTACGAGCGAAACATCTGGGTCGGTACTTGGGGGAGTTTACCTATCGGTTCAACCGCCGCCATGATGTCCCGCGCTTGTTTCATCGAGCAGTGGTGGCGTGCTTATTGGCCCCGCCAGTCACGTTTTGTGCACTTTCCTGATAGGCATGCACTTCTTACTACTCACTCTCCACTTTTTACCATTTACATTCAAATTTGGTCGGGGCGAGCCGATTTGAACGGCCGACCTCTCGCACCCCAAGCGAGTGCGCTACCGGGCTGCGCCACGCCCCGCCAAAAACTAGCGTATTTAAGCTGAACGCCTATCTAAGAGCTTTAAAATTCCCTGTAATTCTGTTTTAGCTTTAGCCACACGATCTTTTGGTACATCAACAGTTTTTACCCCTTTTTTCTTCCGATACCAAAATCGTTTGAGACCAGCAATAGTATAACCTTCCTCATACAGCATGCGTTTTATTTCAAAAATTGTTTCAATATCGGTCTTGGTATAAATTCGATGCTTACCCTGACTTTTCTTCGGTTTCAAAAAAATAAATTCTGATTCCCAAAACCGCAAAACATAGGCTGGAAGATTGGTTAACGAGGCGACTTCCCCAATCTTGTATCCAGCCCGCTCCTCGTGTTTTATCCCCGCTGCCATGTTTGTTCACACCATAGTCATGATGCGCCCTGACTTTCAGAATTCACATATTGCTTAAAAAGGGCACTGGGACGGAAGGACACCACTCGCCGAGGAGTAATGGCAATTTCTTCTCCAGTCCGAGGATTGCGCCCCTTACGTTCCCCTTTACTTCGAACGACAAAATTCCCAAACCCTGCAATTTTGACCACTTCTCCCTGCTGGAGCATCGCTTTAATTAAGTCCAAGACTTGCTCAACCATTTCCATGGCCTCAGCTTTTTGAATCCCAGCGGTTTCGGTGATAATGTCGGCGATGTCCGCCTTTCGCATAATCAGTACCCCCTGGCAAATGATTGTGAAAGGAGTGGACGGAAAAAGGAGGTCCCATCTCCTGAAGACTGTCAATGACAGAACCTACCCTCAAGCACGAATCTTGTCAAGAAGAAGTGTCCTACCCTCAGCTTGCTACCATTGGCCACAAGATGCAATTTGTTCTATGGCTCAGATGGCTGGTTTTTCATGAGTTTATATTCAATACTGTCCGCCAATGCCTGCCAGCTGGCTTCAATGATATTCTCAGACACACCAACTGTTCCCCATTTTCCCTTCTGGTCACCAGACTCAATTAAGACACGGACCCGGGAACCCGTACCCCTTCGCCCCGTCAACACACGAACTTTATAATCCAGAAGCTTTACCTCCCGTAATTGGGGGAAAAAATTCTCTAAAGCCTTGCGTAACGCATGATCCAGTGCATTGACCGGTCCATCGCCTACAGCCGCCGTATGCTCCACGACATCGCCGACTTTGACCATAATCGTGGCTTCCGAGATCGGCTCTTCGTGCGTTTTTCGCTTTTCCACAATGATACGACATCCAAGGAGTTCAAAAGAAGGCGTATGGGTTCCTAAAGCCTTGCACACCATCAATTCAAATGACCCCTCGGCGCCTTCAAATTGGTAGCCCTCGTATTCCAAGTTCTTAAGCGAACCCAATAATTCCTGGACTTTGGGATTATCCTGAGGAAGATCCATCCCAAAGGTTTCCATTTTTCCAAATACCGCACTACGTCCACTATTATCGGAAATCAACACCCGACGGTGATTACCCACTTGATCTGGCTTCACATGCTCATAGGTGAGGGGATTTTTTTGAACCGCATGGATATGCACGCCTCCCTTGTGGGCGAACGCGGTATCCCCGACATAAGGTTGACGTTTATTTGGTAATAGGTTAGCCATTTCCGCCACATAATGAGAAACAGCTCTGAGGTGAGAAAGCTTCCCACCCCCAACGGCTATACGACCCATTTTCAATTCCAAATTGGCGACAATTGAGCAGAGGTTAGCATTGCCACACCGTTCACCAATCCCATTAATCGTCCCCTGAACATGCATCGCCCCGGCCTCAAGAGCCACTAACGAGTTGGCAACACCCATCTCAGCGTCATTGTGGGCATGAATGCCAAGAGGAGCCACGCATTGCTCTTGAACAATTGATATGATATCCCGTATCTCCCACGGCATAGTCCCACCATTAGTATCGCACAGAATAATACGTTCGGCACCAGCTTTTACCGCTGCCTGTAGAGTCTTCAGCGCATAGTCAGGATCGGTTTTATAGCCATCAAAAAAATGTTCGGCATCATAAAAGACTTGTCGTCCTTTTCCTCGAAGGTAGGCAATCGAATCTTCAATGAGTTCCAAATTGGCCGCTAAGGTTGTCTCCAAAGCTTCGGTAACATGAAGCGTCCAGCTTTTACCAAAAATCGTTACAATATCTGTCTCAGCCGAAAGTAGCGCGTCCAGCGTCGGATCATCCTTAGCGAGATTTCTGGCTTTTCTGGTGGAACCAAACGCCACAATTTTTGCTTGTTGAAGGGGAGTGGCTTTGATAATTTGAAAGAACTCGATATCCTTGGGATTCGCTCCAGGCCAGCCCCCCTCAATAAAATGCACACCTAATTCATCCAATTTGAGCGCAATCCGGACTTTATCCTCAACGGAAAAACTGACGTCCTCAGCCTGCGACCCATCTCGCAGAGTCGTATCATAAATTTCTATGGTTGAGTTTTGTTGTGTCATTGCAGGTAATAGGGGTAATCCCGTTCGCACACAGTACGTGTTAAGCAGGTAAACACCTATGCTGATGGCGGTTTTTCTAATTCAAATTCCTGATGCAGTCCCCGCACGGCTAATTCCATATACTTTTCTTCAACCACACAGGAAATTTTAATTTCTGATGTACTGATCATCATAATATTAATCCCATCGCGAGAAAGAGTCGCAAACATGCGCGCGGCCACTCCAGAATGAGATCGCATCCCAACTCCCACTAATGAGACTTTGGCAATCGTTTCATTCACTTCATAGGTTCTGGCACCCACCTCTTTCGCAAGATCTTGAACGAGACTGATGGCGGCCTTCAAATCGCCTCTTGGCACCGTAAAAGAAATATCTGTCAAAGAATCTTGGCTGACATTTTGGATAATCATATCCACATTGATTGAGGCCTCTGCAATCGCGACAAAAATTTTGGCCGCTATACCAGGCTGATCCGGAACCCCAACCACAGTCACTTTAGCTTGATTGCGATCTCCTGTGATTCCTGAAACGACAACATGTTCCATATCCGTATCCTCTTTTACCACACGTGTTCCCGGTCCGTCCTGGAAACTGGACCGTACTTCCACTGGCACCTGGTGCTTCGCAGCAAGCTCCACAGAGCGAGTCTGGAGCACTTTGGCGCCTAAACTGGCTAACTCCAACATTTCTTCGTACGAAATTTTCTCCATTCGACGGGCACATGGCACTATATTGGGGTCAGCGGTATAGACCCCATCCACATCCGTATAAATAAAGCAGGTATTGGCCTGCAGGGCGGCTGCCAGTACTACGGCCGTCAAATCCGAACCGCCACGACCTAGCGTAGTCACATCAGAATCTTCATTAATGCCCTGAAACCCAGCCACAATTGGCACCACGCCATCTTCCATTGCTGCTCGGACCCGTTTGGTATCTACCCGGGAGACTCTGGCTTTCGTATGGGCTCCATCTGTCACAATCCCTACTTGACGTCCTGTAAAGGACCGTGCATTTACCCCAAAACTCTTTAACATCATAGCCATGAGTGCAATCGTGACACGTTCCCCTGAGGAGAGCAAGACATCCAGTTCCCGATCATCTGGATCAACACTAAGTTCTCTGGCCATTTTCATGAGGCGATCCGTTTCCCCGCTCATGGCCGATAAGACCACTACTAATTGATGCCCTTCACGATGGGTGTTGTCGATCAGCTTAGCCACATGTCGAATACGCTCAAGACTACCAACTGACGTTCCACCAAATTTTTGGACGTAACAGGCCATACCAGCTACTTTTTTCCAAAAAACCGTGCAAAAAATGATGTAGCATTCTTAAGAGGAAGGTTCAACACTGAGGGATCATGGAAAGCAAGAGGAGATGCGTCTCGATTTGTCTTCCCCCCTTCAAACAGCACATATCGCGAAGACAAAGGTGAATCTATTCCCGTTTTATTCCCGGCAGCTGTGGCAACAACAAAGAGGCGAACATTCCCTGTTTCTGCACATGTCTGCTGAAGTGGTCCAATCAGGTGAAGATCTATCTGTTCTAGAAACTCCACCAACTTTACTGCTGGAGTAGACAGTCCTATATCCACATCCATCCATGGAACATGAAGACATGCCAGATCTTGTTTCTGAAGAACTTTTGAGGGGATTGCTGCCATTTTCCCTAGGCGATCAATATGATTCTCATCGCCTTCTTCAAGGCTTACGGCTTTGAGACCACTAGCCATGCCTACTCCTTGATAGGGGCCACAAGACGAAACCACTACACCTTGGATGGCCCACTGCTCCTGCAGGGAAGTGAGTTCTACAGGCCGACTTTGTCCCCACAGCCATAAGCAATTTGCTGGTTTGGAACCACCACTGACTCGGTCCTGGTTCACGGGATGGTGGCGAAGAATGGCGCGGGAGGCTTCCATTAATTCACGTAAAATTTGGGAACCTTCCCCTGAGGGAAGATAGTCTATTATTGATTGTCCGAGAGCTTCACGAGGGTTCCTGCAACTAATTTTGGCGTTTCCACCAACCCAGACCATGAGATGCCTGGCCTCATGCCCTAGATAAAACTGAATATTTTCTGACACTAATTGGTCATTAATCGCATCGATGAATTCTCGAGCTTCTTCGGTCTCCAAGCCTCCACATGACACATCATCCATAACTAATGCCGGTCCAAGTTTCTTGCCTTCACCCCAACCATCCTCTGCGCGTAAAGTGACAAAATCACACAAAAAGGCCACGTCATTTCGGTCCAGAACGACCTCTAAGTTCACCCCTTCAAATGCGCCAGGTCCGACATACCATTTTTGTGTGTCATATCCCAACAGGCCTAAAAAAGCGAGTTCTCCACCAAAAGAACGAGGTTCTTTGGAAACACCTATTCCCCCCAACTCACCTCGTTGAGCAAGATCATCTAGGTGTGGAATATGGGCTGCCTGAAATAGAGTTTGAGAATTCAACTCATCAAATGGTTGAGTCGGAATACCATCGATGTGAACCATGATCGTTTTTTTCACGATCCTTGCCTCACTGTTTAAGATTCATGAATGTGGAAATTTACTGTATGGACGATGAGTACACAGAATATTTAGGCCGTTAATTGAGCGGCAACAGCTTCACGAGTGGCAGGAACCGTTACCGGTCGATAGGAAACAGATAATCCCGTATCGGGATCTTTTAGCCCATGCCCAGTCAATGTACAGACGATTGGTCCATTTTTTGGTAAAAGGCTTTCTCTATGCATTTTGTATATACCAGCAATCGATGCGGCCGAAGCGGGCTCGCAAAAGATACCTTCTTTGCTGGCCACCAATTGATAGGCTTGCAGAATTTCTTGGTCAGATACCATATGCAGACAACCATCAGATTCTTCAACGGCTTGGAGAGCCAATGTCCAACTCGCTGGATTACCAATACGAATTGCAGAGGCAACCGTTTGCGGCGAATCCACTACATGCCCCCTAACCAGTGGAGCCGCCCCTTCAGCCTGAAAACCAAACATACGCGGCAACCCATTCGATTGTCCCGCTTCTTGATATTCACGATACCCACGCCAATAGGCGGTAATATTTCCGGCATTGCCAACTGGCAAGGCATGAATGATCGGCGCAAACCCCAATTGGTCACACACTTCCATAGCCGCTGTTTTCTGACCTTCTAACCGAAAAGGGTTGATGGAATTGACGAGTTCAATGGCCGTTTCCTCACATAAGGTCTTTACAATGGTCAAGGCTTGGTCAAAATTTCCCTCAATTTGAATAACACGCGCACCATGCATCAAGGCCTGAGTCAATTTCCCTAAAGCAATCTTCCCAGCTGGAACCACAACATAGGCCGGCAAGCCAGCTTTGGCGGCATAGGCTGCCGCGGATGCAGACGTGTTTCCTGTTGATGCACACATGAACCCTTTAGCCTTCTTTTCCACGGCTTTGGAAACGGCCATGGTCATTCCTCGGTCTTTAAAAGACCCGGTAGGGTTGGCACCTTCAATTTTCAAAAATAATTCTCTACCTGGGCAAACGGTCTTGGCTAAACGTGTCGCAGGAATCAAGGGAGTATGCCCTTCCTGTAAGGACACAATAGGCGTCTGAGCCGTTACAGGGAGAAATTTCCGATATTCTTCGATAATGCCACGCCAAGGTATCATAGTCTTCATAGACCTTTTGTCGGCCAAAAAGAACTCAAGGTTTATTCAATACCTTCCATGCGGAGTAAAGTGGTCGGCTCTGAAACGAGTGAAAGGGCATTAATACCTTGAAGAGCTAATTGCATCCCCCGCTCACTGGAACAATGAGTCAAAATAACCAGAGGAACTGTCTGCCCCTGTTTTCGGCCTTTTTGCAAAACCGATGAAATACTGATCCCCTGCTTGCCTAAAATCCCAGAAATCGTGGAGAGGACACTCGGTTCGTCTTTGACCATACAACGCAAATAATACCGACTCTGAATGTCTTCCATAGGTTGAATTTTGAGAAGCTGGCGAGAATTCCATTGAAAAGACGTCGCAGGCATCCGCGAGCAAATCCCATGAATTCGATTTCGCGCCAAGTCAAGAATATCCCCCACCACCGCACTTGCTGTTGGCAGGGACCCGGCGCCCTGGCCATAGAGCACAATATCTCCCACGGCGTCACCAACCACATGAATCGCATTATAGACTCCATGGACCTGGGCAATAGGTGACTCGGTCGGAACCAATGTCGGATGCACCCGTGCCTCAATGACCTCGTCATGAATCTTCGCAATACCCAGTAACTTAATGGTGAATCCCAGTTCCTTGGCAAAAGCGATATCCACCGTAGAAATCTTAGAAATACCTTCAGTATATACCGCGCTCATTGGTATAGGAGTTCCATATGCTAAGTTGACCATGATGACCAATTTATGTGCGGCGTCGATGCCTTCTATATCCAAGGAAGGATCGGCTTCTGCATAGCCTTCACGGGTGGCTTCTTGCAAAATATCTTGAAAATCACGTCCTTCCTGCGTCATTCTGGTCAAAATATAATTGGATGTTCCATTCATAATACCAGTAATTGATGCCACCCGATTGCCAGCCAGGCCTTCGGTTAATGACTGGATAATCGGAATACCTCCTCCAACACTCGCTTCAAATTTTAGATCAGCTTGTGCCTTGAAAGCCCCTTCGAAGACCTCTTCTCCATGATCCGCTAGTAAAGCTTTATTAGCAGTCACAACTCCTTTTTTCTTCGACAAGGCCTGGAGGATAAACCGCTTCGCCGGCTCATGCCCACCGATTAATTCCACCACAATATCAATATTCGGGTCGTCTAAAATATCATTGACATCGGTCGTCAAAATCTCCGAAGGAACGACAACCCCTCGGTCTGTCGTCACATCCAAATCCGCAATTTTTGCTAACACAACATTTTGCCCAACCCGTTTGGCAATGAGATCCGCATTACTTTGGAGAATTTTGACAACGCCTGTGCCAACTGTTCCAAAACCAATCAGTCCAACCTGCACATCCTGGCTCATGATGAACTCACTCCAAATTTCAAGGCTTGTCGAATCCCACGCACCGCTTGAAAAATTCTGTGCTCGTTTTCGACTAGTGCAAAGCGCACATATTCATCACCACCTTCACCAAATCCAATCCCAGGGGATACCGCCACTTTTGCTTCTCGCAACAACAATTTGGAGAACTCTAAGGATCCCATGCCCAGATACGGTTGCGGAATTTTCGCCCAAGCAAACATGGTTGCGCGTGGATAATCTATGGGCCACCCAATGCGACTGAGTCCTCTGACCAACGCATTCCGTCTCCGTTCATATGTTCCCACAATATCTTTCACGCAATCCTGCGGCCCATTCAGAGCAATGATACTCGCAATTTGAATGGGCTGAAACATCCCATAGTCTAAATAACTCTTGACGCGGGTTAGGGCACCAATCAGTTCAGGATTGCCAACACAAAAACCCACACGCCAACCGGGCATATTATAACTTTTTGACAAAGAATAAAATTCCACCCCAACTTTTTTGGCATCAGGAATTTGCAACAAGCTCGGGGCCCGATAACCATCAAACACCAAATCTGCATAGGCCAAGTCATGAATGACCCAAACTTTATGCTCCAAGGCAAACTCGACCACTTTCTTGAAAAATTCAAGATCCACGACTTGAGTCGTCGGATTGTGGGGAAAACTGATAATTAAGGCCCGAGGAGCCGGCTGGGTTTGCTTAAAGGCTCGGGTTAAATTCTCAAAAAAATCGGTGCCGGGGCCCAACTCTACTCCACGAATTTCACCTCCGGCTATAATTACACAATACATATGAATGGGATAGGTTGGCGTGGGCGCTAAGACCACATCTCCAGGACCCACGATGGCTAGAGCCAGATGCGCTAACCCTTCTTTCACTCCCAACGTCACAATGGCTTCGGTTTCGGGATCCAAGCTGACATCATAATTCCGTTGATACCAATTACAAATGGCATGGCGTAATTTGGTGATGCCGCGTGAGGCTGAATACCGATGATTCCGTCCAATTTGAGCCGCTTCGATTAATTTATCAACAATATGAGGAGGGGTTGGCTGATCTGGATTGCCCATCCCTAAATCAATAATATCTTCACCTCGCTGGCGAGCTTGAAGCTTTAAATCCTGGACTTGGGTAAAGACATACCCAGGAAGACGTTGAATTCGATAAAAAGAGTCCATGGTCATTGAAAAATGAAAGAACGTCTCTTAGTAATTAGGGATAGTGTTGACTAGGAAATACGAGAAAGTCCTCAGAAATTTCATTCTAGAGGAGGGAACGAAACCAGTCAATTTTGAATACACCCATTTTATCAGAAAATCGACATATCTAGACGATGGAGAAAGATTAATTTTCCATACCCGATGCCATCCTCAATTGATTGCTCGGATTATTCACGTTTGCGATAATGCCATTTCATCAAGGAATCAAGACTGGAGGTAATATGGCTCGACTGTGCGTAAACGTGGATCATGTGGCTACTCTCCGTCAAGCTCGCGGAGGACACGAACCTGATCCAGTTATGGCTGCTTCACTCGTACAATTAGCGGGTGCCGATGGTCTCGTTGTACACCTTAGAGAAGATCGACGGCATATCCAAGACCGTGACCTAACGGTCCTGCGAGAAACAGTCCATATGCAACTGAATCTAGAAATGGCGGCTGAGGACTCTGTTGCCAAAGTTGCTCTCCATATTAAACCTGACGTAGCCACCTTAGTTCCAGAACGACGTCAAGAATTAACAACTGAGGGAGGACTCGACGTAGTCGAGCATCGGGAGCGTATACGGGCTATGGTGAACCTTCTACATGAAGGAGGCATTCTCGTCAGTCTATTTGTAGATCCTGACGTACATCAAATTCGTGCCGCTCACAAAGTTCAGGCTGACTTCGTGGAACTCCATACCGGTCGTTACGCCAATACACGTCGCCAACAGGAAACCGACACCGAATTTGATGCTCTCGTTCAAGCGGCTAAGCTGGGACAGAAACTAGGTCTTCGTGTCAGCGCTGGGCATGGCCTTAACTATCAGAATACCCAACGAATGACTCAAATTTCTGAAATTGAAGAATTCAATATTGGGCACAGCATCATTGCTCGATCAGTGTTTGTTGGCCTTGAACGGGCAGTTCGAGAAATGAAAACTCTCATCTCATAGACGTCTTCCCCGAAGAAGCTGCTTTTTCAATACCCACCATGTGGCTCGTGACTCCAGAACAAATGCAAGGGCTTGATCGTCGAACGATTGATGAAGCTAAGATTCCAGGAACTCGATTAATGGAACTGGCTGGGGCAGGCGTTGTTACCCACCTTCTTCAACACTATGGCTCTCCAAAAGGGAAAAATGTTTTGGTTTTCTGTGGAAAAGGAAACAATGGTGGGGATGGGTTAGTCGTCGCACGCCTTTTACACATGAAAGGAGCTCATCTCAAAGTCATCTTGCTAGCTCCCTATCCAGAACTGAGCCACGATGCCAAAACCATGTATCGACGGTTTAAAAAAGTTGCAAAATCTTCTCAAATCCTTTTGCAACCCAATCAGAAAACATTAGCGGCTGAAACACAAAAGGCCCATATTCTTATCGACGCCTTGCTTGGCACAGGCCTTTCATCATCTGTACGGAAACAGTACATCAGAATCATTGAAATAATGAATGCTTCTCAGGCGTATACGGTGGCAGTGGACATTCCATCTGGCCTACATAGCGAGACTGGAATGATCTTGGACTTGGCCGTCACGGCTGATTTGACAGTGACATTTGGTTGCCCAAAAATCGGACTCTATGTTGGAGATGCCATTGATCGAGTAGGAAAGATTGAAGTGGTGGATATTGGCATTCCTCACAGATTTGTGGAAGATCTCGATCCTCACATTCAACTTCTCACGTTAGAACACATCTGCTCTCTCATCCCTCCCCGTCCAGCGTCCGCTCATAAAGGCACCTTTGGGCATGCGGGAATCGTGGCTGGATCTCCAGGAAAGGCTGGGGCGGCGGCGCTCACGGCCATGGGAACTCTCAGAGTCGGAACAGGCCTCGTCACGGTCGCCACTCCTTATTCCATAATGCCCATTGTCGAGTCCAAGCTTCTTGAGGCCATGACTCTCGCCCTACCGGAGACATCCGAACACATGCTGGGAAGGGAATCCGCTTCTGAACTGATAGGTTTTTGTCGAGACAAGTCAGCGCTCGCTTTTGGACCTGGTCTAGGCATCTCACCTTCAACCACAGACTTGTTATCTCATGTGCTCCCTCAAATTGAAGGACCTTGTGTCTTGGATGCCGATGCCTTAAATAATATTGCGCCCCATTTGCCCATCCTTTTTTCGATGAAACAGCCACCGGTGTTAACACCACATCCAGGAGAAATGGCAAGACTACTCCCCAAGACTTCATCGAAAATGGTGAATAAAGATCGAATCCACATTGCCAAAACCTTTGCCACGCAATATCGCGTCGTTCTTGTTTTAAAAGGTTCCAACACTGTCATTGCGAACCCTCATGGACACATTGCCATTTGCCCAACAGGAAATCCGGGAATGGCCTCGGCGGGAATGGGAGATGTCTTAACAGGGATTATCGTGGGATTTTTAGCACAGGGATTATCGGCTTGGGATGCAGCTCGAACTGGCGTATTTATCCATGGATTAGCCGGTGACATAGCTGCCGTAACCATTGGTGAACCTGGCTTAGTTGCCAGCGACCTGATCGCAGCAATCCCTCAGGCTTTGGCAAAAACGCTTATGAACTAAAAGGAGTTTCTGCCATTCTCGCCCCTGATTCCCACACACCAAAGATCGACTCCTTCTCATGCAAATTGACCTCAATGCAGCAAACGCTTGCCTTAGGAGAATGCTTGGCGCACTCCCTTAGAGGAGGAGATGTCCTGGCCTTAACCGGCGATTTGGGAGTTGGGAAAACACTCTTGACACGAGGAATTGCTCAAGGATTAGGAATCCCATCTGAACAAGTCAACAGCCCAACATTTTCCCTTATTCAGGCTTATGAAGGAAAGATTCCTGTTATTCATGTTGATCTATACAGACTTGAAAACCCAGCAGCGATTACGCAGATAGGGCTAGAAGATTATTTCACTAACAAACATATCGTCATTATTGAGTGGGCTGACCGCTTTATACAAACCTTTCCGCCTGATTACCTTGAAATACATTTGGAACATGGCCATTCTGAGACCACACGCGACATAACGATTCACGCAACAGGTCCTAGAAGCCTAGCCATTGTTTCAGCTCTCGGTCAGCATATACCCTAATACAGCACCTTTTCATTTTATTCTCAACCACAAAGACTTTTCCGCTCCTCATGAACACTCAAGACCTCTCGCCACTCATGCGTCAATATCAAGGCATTAAGGCGCAACATCCTGAAGCCATCCTGTTTTTTCGCGTCGGAGATTTCTACGAAATGTTTTTTGAGGATGCAGAAGAAGCCTCGAGTCTTTTAGGAATTGTCCTCACGGCACGAGGGAAAACAAAAGGCACAGCTATTCCCCTCTGTGGTGTGCCACACCACACCGCAACTGGATACATTGCCAAACTCCTTAAATCAGGGAAAACTGTTGCCCTCTGTGAGCAAGTTGAAGATCCCAAGGCAGCTAAGGGACTTGTTCGGCGGGAAGTGGTCCGAGTCTACACACCTGGCACCTTGTATGACCATGAACTTCTTCCCGATCGGGAAGCCAGTTATATTTCTTCCATATTTTTTCACCAAGAACCTCAATCTTCTAAATCAAAAACTCCAGTAGGTTTGGCAACCCTCGATCTTTCAACCGGTGAATTTTGGATTTCCGAAACCCCCTATGAACAATCTCCACATATCCTTTTTGATGAGCTCGTTCGAATCGATCCCAAAGAAGTAATCTGTCCCCACTCAACATACGAGGAACTCTCCACACGTCTCCACGCATTAGCCATTGCCCGTGTAGTTCCTCGTGACGAGTATAACTTTGAACTGGAATTGTGCAAAGGTACAATTGCCAAATCCTTTGAAGTGGCTGATGTTCGAGAGCTTCAACTTTCTGGATTGACTGTTGGATATCAGGCCAGCGGAGGACTGTTACAGTATCTCACAGAAACACAGCCCACGTTGGTCCATAAGCATTTACGGCGACCGTGGATTCGCTGCCTTGAACAAGAAATGCAATTGGACCAGGCTACACTGAGAAATTTGGAAGTCCTCAAACCAGCTTCTGAGCAACGCCACAGCCCCACCCTGTTTTCCATATTAGACCAAACCCAAACGCCAATGGGCACTCGCTTATTGCGTCAGTGGATCGTTCGCCCTCTCACTCAACTTCCTATGATCCAAAACCGCCAAGATGTTGTCAGGGAATTCGTCAGCCAAATAGGGACACGGATGTCCATTCGTGGCTACCTTAAATCAATCAAGGATCTCGAACGCCTCAACAGCCGTATCGTATTAGGAGTTGCTAACCCCCGAGATCTTATGAGTCTCTCACATTCATTAGAAGATTTACCAAAAATTCAAGAGCTCTTGACCTCCTTTCAATCCAATATCCTGAAAACTATACATACAGAGTGGGATTCACTCTCAGACGTTTCTTCCTGGATTTCAGATTCGCTCACAGAGACGCCTCCACTCTCGGCAAAGGAGGGAGGAATATTTTGTGAAGGCATAAACAGCGAGCTTGATGAACTTCGCATGCTTTCTAAAGAGGGAACTCGATTATTAGCCGAGATGGAAACCAGAGAACGAGCCAAAACTGGGATTGAATCGCTTAAAGTGAAATTCAATCAAGTTTTTGGGTATTACATTGAAGTCACCAAGGCCAATACCGCACGCGTGCCAACAGAGTACCAGCGAAAACAAACATTGGTGAATGCCGAACGCTTTACCACAGTGGAACTCCAGGAACTTGAAGGCCGGTTATCCAGTGCCGATCAAAAGATGAAACATTTGGAACATGAGTTGTTCATCGAGCTGCGCAGCCGTGTGGCTGCTGTCGCCCCACGCATTCAAACCATGGCTCAACAATTATCCCATCTTGACGTCTTGGCCAGTTTGGCAGAAACAGCAACTCTGAACCGGTACGTTCAGCCTACCGTTTATGAAGGAGGTGTGATTCAAATAACAGAGGGGCGACATCCTGTTATTGAACTCCTGCAACAGCCTCATGGTTTTATAGCTAATGACACCTATCTTGATGTGGACACTAATCGACTCCTCCTAATCACTGGCCCCAACATGGCGGGGAAAAGCACGTATCTTCGACAAGTGGCACTCATTGTTTTGATGGCACAAATGGGAAGTTTCGTGCCCGCGGATGCTGCTCGCATTGGTTTAGTTGATCGAATTTTTACCAGAGTTGGAGCAGCAGATGACCTAAGCGCTGGTCAAAGTACATTCATGGTTGAAATGACCGAAACCGCAAATATCCTTCTTTCAGCCACTTCTCAAAGTCTTTTATTACTAGATGAAGTTGGGAGAGGAACAAGTACCTATGACGGTTTGAGTATTGCCTGGGCCTTAGTGGAATATATTCTGGATCGGGGAAATTTAGGTGCCAGAACTCTCTTTGCCACGCATTACCATGAAATGACTCAGCTGGAATCTCAGCGAGAAGGGATTAAAAACTACACTGTCATGGTTAAAGAACAAGGACAGGATGTCTTATTTTTACGGAAGATTATCCAAGGGAAAGCAGACCGAAGCTACGGCATTCAAGTCGCCAAGTTGGCGGGAATTCCTGCTCCAATATTACAGCGGGCGACCAATATTTTAGAACAATTAGAACAAGACCATACCTCACCCAATCTAGATGAACAAACAACACAGGAACCCCAATCTGTACCCTCACAAGAACTTTCTCCACATCCTCATATTATTTTAGAGGAAGTGAAACAAATTGACTTATTTTCCATGACTCCTATGGAAGCCCTTAACCGTTTAGCAGACTTCAAATCTCGCTTAGATGAAGAAAGAACAGATAAAAAAGAAAGGCCTGCGTAATATACGCAGGCCTTTCAAAAAATCCTATTAGATTTAGAAAAAATCTAAAAACTATTTTGCAGGATCCCAAACATCTCCCACTCCTTGATCAGAGTAAGGAATTACCCCAGCAATTGCAGGGCCACCAGGAATCATCACATCATATTGCATCTTCCGGTTTTGTGGCCAGCTTTCATTTGCAATTTGTTTTGCCACAGGCGTGGTCCGCAGACTGTGAATGCTGCGCGGCTTTGCCGGAGTCCCAGCCACGTCATCTACCTTCTTGGCCGAAAGAATCACCCGCTTGTTTTGTTCTTTTTCTTGCACCACAAATTCAACCATACCGTAGTTTGATGGCTTCGTTTCACCCATGACAGCTTGACTGGCTTCAGCTTTCCCAGCATCTACCAACATTTTCAACACATTATCATCCGCGGCATAAAATTTCAGGGTTTTACCTGGATAATACTTTTGCCAATAGTAGCCGCTTTCAGCGTTTCCACCAAACACGGCGACGTTAAGCCAGACAGCCTTATCATAAGGATCAGCAACTGCTACTCGACCACGAAGCGTAGTGGGTTTGCTTAAATCTCCCCACTCAAAGCGTTCTTGGAATGCTTCGATTGCCAATGCACTGGTAGCCATTGTGCCCACAAGCGCCATGGCTCCCACAAAGGCCCATCCTTTCATCTTAGCACCTTTCATAATGGCTTCCCTCCTCAACTAAAAAGTTGTTTTTCATTTTTTATGAATGAGTAAAACTTTTCTTTTTTTAGTTTAAGACCTTAAAACCTGTCACCGTATGCCCACTAACCTGTAATTCCATGGCCACAAAATCTTGGGCGGCTTTGGTCATTTGGTCCATGAGGGCTTTATCTTTGACGGCCAACCGAACGGTGGTTTGAGGTGTGTACCATCCAGAGTAAGGATTGTTCTTATCCGCTCCACCTTGATAACCCCATGCACAACAGGTTACTAACGGATCTGGTAACACCTGAGTCCCACGGTCATCAGATGCCCGACCAGGAGGATCCCCTACTTCTGCAGGTTCTGAAGTATTCCAATATTGAATTCCAAAAAGGATTTCACCCTCAGGATTGTCAGCCCAATGACCAAAAATTCTCCCATTCAAAGTTTTAGGTGCTACACCCTTGTAGGAAAGATCACCTTGGGTAGCAACATCTTTTGGATCTCCTTTGGCCTTTGGATTTCCAGCAGCCGGGCCCTTTTGAGCGTACACCGCCCCGACCATGCCCATGCTCAGTAGTCCAAACGCACAGAGAGCTACCATCGCCCGACGTAGAGATGACTTCTTCATCTGCTCCCTCCTTACAGTGTTAGAATGACAAAAATTAAAAAACATCTTGACTATTTTATCTTCTGAAGTCCTGAAACTATCGAAAGTGGCTTTTTAAAATCCCCAATAAACACACGTAAAATTTATCTTGCTCTGGGGAGGGACAATGCTACTCGTCCAAGACATCGTTGTCAAGCCATTTTCCATGAGTTTTTTACGCTCACCCCCACTTTGCGATCACCTTCCTAGGTATTGGCCCTAGGGCCGTGATAACAAAGCGCTTTTGATCAAATAACTTTTGGCTGAGATGCCGTATTTGCTCCGGCGTAATGCGGTCAATGGCTTTCACAATTTCTTGGAGTGTCACATGCCGGCCTTGATACAGTTCATCTTTCGCAAGTTTATTCATGCGGCCATAGGTCCCCTCTAATCCCAACATAAGGTTGCCTTTGAGTTGCGTTTTTGTGCGCTCCAATACTTTTTGAGCTATTTCTCGACGACACAATTTCTTGGCTTCCTTACAAATTTGATCAATAACGGCCTCTACTTCGGTTGGTCGTGTTGCCGCATAGATGGTTAGTGTTCCTCCATCAAGAAAACTCGAAAGATGGGAATAGATGGTATAGGCTAACCCACGTTTTTCTCGAACTTCTTGAAACAACCGCGAACTGACGCCACCGCCTAAAATGGTATTCATCACATACGCCACATATCGATCCGGATGCCCGACCTCAAGGCCCTTGAAACCCACACACAGATGCACTTGTTCTAGTGCTTTTTGGTGAAAACTTGTGGATGTTGGCGGAAGAACAGGCCAGGCAGTATTACTCCGTTTCTCCGGAAATTTAGCCGACTTTCCTTCCTGCCATTGACCAAAATATTGGTTAACTTGATCAAAAAGTTTGGAGAAAGAAACATTCCCAGCCACGGCCACAATCGTATTTTCTGGCCTGTAATGATTGTGTTTATATTGAAGCAAAGCACGACGACTCATGTGTTGCATGGATCGCGGTGTCCCTAAAATCGGTCGCCCTATGGGGTGGTTCCCCAACACATCTTTAGCATGTAACTCATGGATGTAATCTTCCGGATCATCTTGAACCGTACGTATTTCCTCGATCACAATTTGCTTTTCTTTTTCAAGGTCTCGAATGCCGAAACGCGAGTGATGAAAAAGGTCTGCTAACAAATCAAAGGCTGCCTCCACTTGCTGATCTAGCACTTTGACATAGTAGGCCGTGGTCTCATGCGTGGTAAATGCATTCATTTCGCCACCCAGGGCATCAATCTCATTCGAAATCTGTGCTGCACTTCGATTTCGCGTTCCCTTGAACATCATATGCTCAATGAAATGAGAGTACCCCTCTTCCCCCTTGCCTTCATAGCGACTGCCCACGTTAGCCCAGACCCCTAAGGCCACAGACCGCAGTGATGACATGCGCTCAGCAACAACCCGAACGCCATTATCCAACACAACTTTTTTATACACGGTAATTCAACCAGGAATGGTTATGCAGAAGGTTGTCCTAGGCCGGCTTCTTCGGCCATCGCTTCTTTCCGACTCAATCGAATTTTACCCTGCCGGTCAATTTCTAACACTTTGACTAATATTTGTTCGCCTTCAGCCACTTCATCCGACACGGCTTGTACACGATGAGGAGCTAACTGCGAGATATGAACCAGCCCATCCGTATTCGGTAAAATTTCGACAAACGCCCCAAAGTCCATGATTTTTCGGACGGTTCCTAAGTAAATTTTCCCTAGCTCAACTTCTTCGACTAACCCGTTTACCATATCCATGGCTTTTTTGGCCGAAGCTTCATCGACGGCTGCAATCGTTACAAGCCCTGTATCTTCCACATTCATTTTCACGCCACATTCCGCAATAATGCCCCGAATGACCTTTCCTCCTGGACCGATAATATCCCGAATCTTGTCTTGCTTCACTTGGATCGTGCTAATTCTTGGAGCATAGGGTGCTAATTCGGTACGAGGGGTGGTGAGACATTCGTTCATTTTCTCGAGAATGGTCAATCGGCCCTCCCGTGCCTGTGCCAACGCCTGTCGCATGAGAGCAGAGGTCACTCCGCCTATTTTAATATCCATCTGTAAAGCCGTCACACCATCCTTTGTGCCTGCGACCTTGAAATCCATGTCGCCTAAATGATCCTCCATTCCTAAAATATCTGAGAGAATAGCCACCTTCTCTCCTTCGAGAATGAGCCCCATCGCAATACCAGCCACTGGCGCTTTGATAGGAGCTGCGGCATCCATAAGCGCCAAGGTTCCACTACAAATGGTGGCCATTGAGGATGACCCATTGGATTCCAAGACTTCAGAGACAATCCGAATCGTATAGGGAAAGGCTTCTTTCGTCGGAAGCACCGCACTTAACGCTCGTTCAGCTAATTTCCCATGTCCAACTTCTCGTCGCCCTGGCCCACGCAACATTTTAGCTTCTCCCACGCTAAATGGGGGAAAATTGTAATGCAGCATGAATGAGCGAGAATATTCACCTTCTAATGCATCAATTCGTTGTTCATCATCACCCGTTCCTAACGTAACCACCCCCAAGCTTTGGGTCTCCCCTCTCGTAAACAGGGCCGAGCCATGGGTCCTCGGCAAAATACCGACTTCACAAGTAATAGGCCGAACATCCGCTAATCCACGCCCATCTGCACGGGTTTTCTTTTCCAAAATCATGCGCCGCACTTCGGAATATTCCAACTCATGAAAGACTTTCTTCACCTGCGCCTTCCGTTCCTCGTCTTCGCTAGCAACAGCCTCAATCGCTTCCTGCAGAATTTGATCAAACCGTTCTTGGCGTTCCGCTTTCCCAGGAATATACATAGCTTCACAGATAGCAGCGGCCGCCTGCGATCGCACCGCCTGCTCCACCTCAGCATTAAGTTCTTCTACAGTAAAATCTCTTTTGACTTTTCCAGCCTTCCCCTGCAGCTCATTAATGGAGAACACAATTTTTTTAATTTCAGCATGAGCCAGTTCAATGGCATCAATCATCATGTCCTCAGAAAGCCCGTCAGCGCCAGCTTCAACCATCATCACGGCATCATTTGTCCCTGCTACGACAAGATTTAATTCACTGGTCTCTAATGTCGCACGATCAGGGTTCACCACAAATTCTCCATTGGCCCGACCGATTTTAACGGCAGCCAATGGCCCGGCACAGGGAATGTCGGAAACGGCTAAGGCGGCCGATGCGGCCACCATACCAATCACATCCGACGACATGGTCTGATCAATAGAAAGCACGGTCACAATTATTTGAGTTTCATAATAAAAGCCATCTGGCATTAGCGGTCGAATGGGGCGATCAATCAGCCGACTGGTCAACACCTCTTTTTCGCTCGGAGCCCCCTCGCGACGGAAAAACCCACCTGGAATTTTTCCCGCGGCATAAAATTTTTCTTGGTAATTCACGGTCAGAGGGATGAAATCTGCGTCAGGCTTGAGCTTTTTCGCGGACACAGCTGTCGCTAAAATTACTGTATCAGCATAGGTAGCCAACACTGCGCCATCAGCTTGTTTGGCCATGCGACCAGTCTCTAATCGAAGCGGACGACCACCAACTTCCATTTCAACGACATGAATCATTTTTCAACCTTTCTGAATCCGTGAATGCTTGATTATAGAATGTGCTTGAGGCTTCCCGCTTCAAGTGACAATTGAGACAGCGCTTTCGAAATGGCTCAAATACAGCAACTAGGCACCTTGCACCTGTATTTTATTTCCGGATACCTAATGCCGCTATGACGGCTTGATATTTCCCTTCATCTCCCCGGCGCAAATAATCTAATAATTTTCTACGCTTGCTTACCATTTTCAATAATCCTCGACGAGAATGATGATCTTTCTTGTGTGTTTTAAAATGATCAGTCAGACTGGTAATACGCTTGGTCAATATCGAAATTTGGACCTCTGAAGACCCTGTGTCTCGTTCATGAATTTGTTGCGATTTCACTGCTGCCATTTTTTCTTCTTTCGTCAATGCCATAATACCTCCTTCGAAATATTTCCCTCTGCTGAAAATCTTTTATTTATCAGCTATCCTTATTTTAAAAATTCCATAAATACCTAATTAATTATTCTTAATTTTCAACAAAACACAGTGTCCAACACTAATGCGGGTACATTCTGGCCTGTTCGAAACAACGGACCCTTCCCTAAGGCCAACAACACTCCTTCTTTGGTTTTTACCCGAACTTGTACAGCTTCTCCAAGATTCGGTATTGCGGCCTTTTTGTTGGCCCATTCAATACGACTCCAAGGAATTACATTGCCATGAAGAACTTTCCGCGCATCGTCATTATTCACTTCCACAGCGGGGAAGCCTTCCAATGCCTGATCCAAGCTCAACCATGCTCCATTCAATTCCAAACATGCAAGTCTTTCATGAAGGGTTTCCATATCGATTGCCTGCTCAATGTGCAAGGGGCCAACCCGACATCGCTGCAACCACTTTAAATGTCCACCAACGCCTAAACGATCTCCAATATCTGCACAGATAGTCCTTACGTAGGTTCCCTTTGAACAGGTTACTTTGAAACTAACTTCAGGAATGGCCATGTGCTGAATCGCAAGATCATGAATGACCACTGTTTTAGCCTGACGCTGAACAGTTTGCCCCTTTCGCGCTTTTTTATACAAGGGCTGGCCACCTACTTTCACGGCTGAATACATGGGAGGCACCTGCTGTATAGAACCCTGAAAACTCATGAATACGGATTGCACATCGTTCTCAGACAATGATTCACATGATCCTTCTTCAACGACATTCCCCCAGGCATCTTGGGTGTCTGTGGCTTGTCCAAGGCGAAGAACAGCCATATATTCCTTGTCCCAATTCATCAAGTATTGAGCGATTTTCGTCCCTTTTCCAATTAAGACAGGTAATACCCCCGTCGCATGAGGATCCAAGGTGCCGGCATGGCCAACTTTTTGAATCCCTAACACACTTCGAACCCGCTGTATGACATCATGAGACGTCCACCCATCAGGTTTATTAACGACTAACACACCATGAGACGACTGCCACTCCATGGTTCTGCCAATGGTCGAAGATTCCATACAGGGCGAAAGAACTGTCATAAACAAGCCATTATTTAAGAAGAAAAAGAGGCCTTGTCTGATCCATCAGAATTTTCACGAGGCAGAGAGTCAAGAATCGTTTCAATTCTATGAGCATATTCAGCACTGGTATCCTGAAAGAACGTTATTTCTGGGGTATAACGTAAATTTAAACGTCTTCCAACCTCTGTCCGGATAAACCCAACTGCACTTTTGAGACCCAGAGCCGTTTGTTTCTCATAAAGCTCTGGTTTTAATGTTGAGACATAGATTCTTGCAATCTTAAGATCAGCCGTCATTTTGACATCCGTCACAGTCAGAAACTGAACCCGCGGATCTTTTATTTTTTTTGAAAGAATATCTGCAACTTCCATCCTGACTTGATCGGCCACTCGTGTAGCCCGACTGATTGTTGACTTTGACATGATACAAAGGGCAAGACCTTATAACACTTCGATTTGAGACCGTAAGAGTTCGAGTGACGGGTTCGCTCGTATGTCATTCAACACGTGATCAAGCGTTTGATTGACTCTGGCAGTCTCATTGGCCACTGATGCAATACCCAAAATAGCTTTTTGCCAGAGGTGGCTCTCATCAACTTCGGCAATGGAAATATTAAATCGATTTTGTAGCCGGGTCTTCAAATTCACCAGGATGCTTCGTTTACTTTTCAGTGAATGGGCCTCAGGAAAGTGGAGTTCCACAGTGCATAACCCTATAATCATTGGCATGGGCTCTCTCACGCTCACATCCGTCTTATAATTTTGCCGCTTCCTCCTCTAGCACGTAGGCTTCCAGGATATCTCCTAACTTCACATCATTAAAATTTTCGATGCCAATGCCACATTCATAGCCTTGCTGCACTTCTTTCGCATCATCCTTGAAACGCCGCAAGGAGCCAATTTTTCCTTCGTACACCGTGACCTGATCTCGAACAACCCGCACCTTCGTATTGTTACGCACAATCGTCCCATCGTTCACATAACAACCTGCAATAGTACCCATTTTGGGGACGGAAAAAAGTTGACGCACTTCTGCATGCCCTAAGATTCGTTCTTTTATCGTAGGAGCCAAGAGACCTTCAGCAGCAGAACGAATATCATCCAGCACATTGTAAATAATCGTGTAAAGACGAATTTCTACCCCTTCACGTTCCGCAATATTCGCTGCTTTGGAGTCTGGACGAACATGAAATCCAATGATCAGAGCTTTGGAAGCCGCTGCGAGCAGAACGTCGGACTCATTAATGCCACCAACTCCACTATGGATAATTTTCAATTTCACCGCATCTGTTGAAATTTTTTGGAGAGCATCACCCAAGGCCCCGACTGATCCTTGCACGTCTGCCTTAAGAAGGACCGCTAATTCTTTCACTTCCCCTTCTTGGGTCTCTGAATAGAGATCATCTAAGGTTCGTCTGGATGAAGCCGCAAATCCAAGATCTTTTTGTTTTTGTATACGGTCTTGAGCAATATCTCTTGCCGCCCGCTCATCTTTCACTACAATCAACTGATCACCAGCTTCAGGCACCCCCAACAATCCAATGACTTCAACAGGTGTCGAGGGGCCGGCCTCTTTGAGACGCGCGCCTTTATCCGATGTCAACCCACGCACACGGCCACTTACCGAACCTACGACAAAGGTCTGACCAACTTTTAAGGTTCCTCCTTGAACCAATACCGTGGCAACTGGACCTCGCCCTTTGTCTAATTTAGCTTCTAACACAACGCCGCGAGCGGAACAGGCCAGGTCCGCTTTCAATTCCATGACCTCAGCTTGCAGTAATAGCATGTCCAAAAGACTGTCTAACCCTTGTCCTTCTTTCGCTGAAACTTCCACAAAAATTGTCTGCCCACCCCAGGATTCTGGAAGCAATCCATATTCCGCCAATCCCTGTTTTACTCGATCAGGATTTGCACCTGGCTTATCAATTTTATTGACCGCAACAATAATGGGAACGTTCGCGGCTTGCGCATGATTAACCGCCTCAATAGTCTGCGGCATGGGTCCATCATCAGCTGCCACCACCAACACCACGATATCCGTTACTTCTGCCCCTCGGGCCCGCATGCCTGTAAACGCCTCATGCCCTGGGGTATCTAGAAAGGTCACACCCTTCTCACCCACCTTCACAAACGACGCCCCTATATGCTGGGTAATCCCTCCAGCTTCCCGGTCGGTCACTTGAGTTTTTCGAATCGCATCCAATAAGGATGTTTTCCCATGATCAACATGCCCCATCACCGTAACGACCGGATATCGCGGCTCCAATTGCTCCTGTCCACCTGGCTCTAAGATATCTTCTAATAGAGCTTCCCCTTCCTTAGGTACGACTGCTTCAACGGCGATACCATAGCCCTCAGCAATAAGAAGGCCCGCATCAAGGTCCATCGGGTCATTCAATGTTTTCAAAATATTAAGGTCCATTAATTTTCTAAGAATTTCCGTCGGCTTTTGGCCCAACAGTTCGGCAAAGTCTTTGACCGAAATGCCAGCAGTCACTTTAATCACTTTTTTTCGTGGCTTGGTCGTTTCGCCAACCGATGTGGGTTGTACCTGACGGGCACGTTCTTCTCGACGAAGTGTTGGAAGGGGCCGAAGGTCTTGCCACACAGCTGCATCTTCAAATCGAGCAGCAAACATTTCTTCATTTTTTGGACGTGGGCCTTTTTTGGGCTTTTTAATTTTATCGTCTGAAAGATCGTCTCGATCAGAAGAACCTTTTTTGTCGCCCTTAGCCTCACTCTTCTTCTCTTTTTCGGACAGCTTCCCTGGCGAAGGAATGGGTTGTGAAATTTCCTGAATTTCGGCCGACACGCCTGACGGTTTTTCTTCCGTGGCCACTGATCCCGAAATATCCAGAGGATCTTCTGCCACTGCAATTTCGGCGATTGGGTTATCAACTGCTGAATCAGGAACAATTTCAGACCTTTCACCAGCTTCCAGACTCTCATCCTTTATCGAAGGAAATTCGGTGGCTTCGGCCGCCAACTCTTCTTCTGTCTTTTTCTTTTTTATTAAGATATGCTTCTTGGTAGGTTTCGTTGGCTTCGAGGAAGCTGTTTCACTGCCCGCTTTTTTAAGAAGTCGCCCCCCTGCTTTCTTCGTTGTACCCTGCCCAGACAAACCTTCTGGAAGAGAGGCCATTTTTGGCGCCTCAATCTTGCCTTGCAGCACATCTATGGCCCATCGGGCAGCATCATCTTCCACGGCATTACTATGCGAAGTCACCTGAATGCCCAAACGCACCAGTTCAGGAATCACTACCTTACTTTCCATCCCCAGCTTCTTCGCTATCTCATGAACGCGCATACCAATCCTTTATGATGATGGAGAACCTTCTGACCTCGCCTCTTCTGTAATTTCCCGTTTGGATTCATTGGTTGCTTCTTCGTCAGATTGACCCACAACATCTTCCTCTGTCGCAGGCTCATCAACGATATTCGCTGTTTCTTCCGCCAAAGCGGCTTTAATTTCCATGTCCCGTTCCATTTTCTCTTTTTCATATTCGCTGGAACTAATAATGTCAATTTTCCAACCAGTCAGCTTAGCCGCTAAACGCACATTTTGCCCATTTTTCCCTATGGCTAAGGATAATTGAGAATCAGCAACCACTACCAGCGCCGATTTTTTTTGTTCATCAATCCCAACTTTTTCTATAGAAGCAGGATTCAAAGCCTCTCCGATAAATACGCGTGGGTCTTCCGTCCAGGGGATGATATCAATTTTCTCACCCCGCAATTCGCGGACAATAGCCTGTACTCGCGACCCTTTCACTCCAACACATGCCCCGACTGGATCCACAGCCTTGTCTCGCGAAATAACCGAGATTTTCGTCCGATCTCCTGGCTCTCGAACCACACCTTTAATTTCTACTATTTTTTCAGAAATTTCTGGCACCTCTAATCCAAACAATTTCACGACGAAATGTGGATGTGCGCGGGATAAAATCACTTGCACATCTTTTGGCGTTCGACGAACCTCTAACAATAATGCCCGGACCCTATCACCTCGGCGATGCGCCTCACGAGGGATTTGCTCTTGAACCGGCAACAAGGCTTCCGTTTTTCCAATATCCACTAAGTAATTACGTCGTTCTTGCCCAAGGATTACTCCATGTACGAGTTCACCTTCTTTTTTGGAATATTCGCGTTCAATAGATTCCCATTCCGCTTCTCTGACCTTTTGGCAAATCACCTGCTTGGCCGCTTGTGCGGCAATTCGACCAAAATCCTCCATCTCAATGAGAGATCCGATTTCATCACCCATCTCAGCTTCGTCATCAATTTGACGGGCTTCCTCTAAGGATATTTCCGTTTTAGCATCCACTACCTTCTCCGCGATGGTTTTCTTGCTCACTATGGAAATTTCACCTGTGTCGGTATCGATATCGACCTGAATGTTATCCCCCTGGCCGAAACGTTTTTTTGCTGCCGTCAATAACGCGGATTCCAATGCCGCAAGGACTTTTTCTTTCTCAATCCCTTTTTCCCGCCCAATCTGATCGATCACCGACATAAGTTCGCTTTTCATGGTTGTTCCTCGCAACACTTCAATAAGTGGTGGCCAGACAAAGGCGATGCCTGCTTAATGATTGATCGACACACTAGAATTGCACCTCAATCTTTGCTTTTACAATCTTATTCCATGGCACGGAATATTCAAGGAGCGCTCTTTTTCGATCATCAACTAACTGCAATCCTTCATCAGTGACTGCCATAAGTCGCCCGACAAGGACTTCAACATTTTCCATTTCATTTTTAACGGATATCCGGACCTGTTGGCCTTGAACTCGTTTAAAATCTTTAGGCTCATTCAGCGGCCGATCTAATCCAGGTGAAGACACCTCAAATCGGCAAATAGGACCGGTAGGCTGAGTAACCTCCCAAGTCCGGCGAAGAGACTGGTGGAATTGTTCACAATCATCAATTCCCACCCCGCCATCTTTATCAAGCGTGAGACGCACCAACGGATTGGTTGGTTTTCCAACGCACTGTATCTCGAGGATTTCAATACCTAATGCCCGAGCAATGGGATCACCGACTTGACGTATGGCATGGGCCAGATTTTCAGTCATAAAGGCCACCATAGACTCCTTTTGGATAGCGGCCACGGCTCTAGACCAAAAAAAAGTGGGCTCACGCCCACTCAACTCAAAGCCAGCCTAGCACTTTCCTTATTCAAAGGCAAGATCGTCAGGGTCCAGAAGCATCCTCCTAATCTTCCTCGTACAGAAAGGGCATTTCAGGCATGATCAAACCCTCCATAGGCATAAGAGCCACTCCATGATAGAGTTATTGTGAAGAATGTTTTCCCATTCTATTCCATAACCACAAGAGAGGAATTTAGCAATGCCCACAATCGTTTCTGTGGCCTCCGGAAAGGGCGGCGTTGGGAAAAGCATGGTGGTCAGCAATCTCGGACTGCTATTGGCCCGCAAAGGCCAACGGGTGATTATCGTGGATATGGATATTGGTGGGGCTAACCTGCACATTCTCTTTGGCTTGTTTCATCCTCCCTCGACCCTGACCGACTTTTTTACCAATCGAATGACTAAACTTGAGGATCTGGCACATCCGTTAGCGAATCAATCAAATCTCCGTCTCATTCCGGGAACAGGTGAAACCTTGATTACCGCCAACTTGCAGCATGCCAAGAAAAAACGCCTGATTCGGCATCTCCAAAAACTCGATGCCGATATCATTCTGGTGGATGTTGGAGCTGGCACGAGTTACCACACCTTAGACTTTTTTCTCCTCGCAGAGCATTTTCTTGCTGTGGCAACTCCAGATCCAACTTCTGTTTTGGATTTGTATCGATTTATCAAACTTGCAGCTATACGGAAGGTTCTCAGTGTCTTCCTTGCTCGGGATCCTATTGCAGAAGCCCTCCTCAGCAAGGATTTTCACAGTGTGTCAGACGTCCTGGAGGCCGTTGGCCGTACAAATGAATCTGGCGTAGCCATCGCTCAACATGCGCTCGAAAAATTCCGGCCAGCGTTAATTTTAAATCGAATGACCCCGAAATCTAGGATAAACACCCTCCATTTACAACACTTGCTCAAACAATATGTCGGAACTGAGTTATCCGTATTAGGCAACATCCCTGATGACCGTCACGTCCAGCAATCAATTTTAAAATATTTGCCTGTCGTGGAATTCGCACCCAATGCTCCAGCAGCCTTGGCTTTTGACCAGGTAGCAGAGAATGTGTTGGAAATAGTTAAGCAGCCTAAGGAAAGGGCAGAATTCCTTGAAACGCCCAGAAAGCTGCGGGCCTAGAGGAAAGCCCGGGCCTTATAAGCCTGAATGTTGGACATTTAAGAAGGGTCTGTAGGAAGTAAATTACGAATCGCGTTGGATAGTGACTTGAGTGTCATCGAGACACTTTCTAATTCCGCACCTTTGCTTTGCAACTCTGATTGCATCGTTGAAACTTTGCTCACCAATAGGTCTCTCTCTTTGGAAATCTGAGAAAAGTCTTTCTGTGCCTCCTCCAATTGCTTCACCTGCTTTTCTAGGCGATGGCAGGACTGCTGAGTGGATTCAGCCTCTTCTGTCACCGCTCCCAGTTCCTTTTTCAATGAATCAATCATATTTTCTGCTGATTGCAAGTTCCGCTGGGCATCGTTGCGATCTTCTTCACTTTCTATAAATTGTTGATTCAGTCGACCAATTACGCCAGCCCAGTCTCGCGCCACTCCCACAAGCGATTTTGGGACTTCCGCGAGGGAAGGCTCTTTCCCTAACTGCCCTACGACTTGTTGAATCCAATCGATAAACAACGTCGCTTCACGAAAATTTAAGTCAACAGTCGAAGATGATTCATCTGTTGAAGCTGAAGGCTGGGAAGATGGTTCAGGTTTTGGAGGTGGTGGGGAGGATACTGAACGGCTCGATTTCTTTGAGGACTTTTCTAAGGATGGTCCGGAATGGAATTGTTGCAATAAAACCGCAACACAATGTCGACAAAAAGGTTGTTCCGTAGATGGGCAGGAACACTTTGTGGACAACGTCCCCCCGCGCAATTTAATAGTCTGGGCATACACACCATATGTCCCATTGACTTCAGCAACAACTTGCGTTCCATTGGCTTCAACAATATTGACACGCTTATCGGAAAAATATTGGTTGCCAATTTTAAAAACCTGCCCTCCAACAACAGACTCCACCATATCGGGATCTAATTGACCAAGCTCTTGAGCAGAACATGAAATTCGATTTCTCATAACACCCTCACATCAAGAGAAAAATGAACAGATGATAACTTGTGAAAGATCTCCTCACTTAAACTCCAAGGAAATTTTACCGAGAATAGAAACTAATATCCAACAATCCAAAGTTTTCAAAGTCTTTTTTTACTGCAATGGCCGTATCCTCAATGAAACAGACAGACACCATAGAACCTTCGCCAACTCCCTCTTTTCTGGAAGCCCTTTTAGAGGATGCCCCAGAAACCTTACCTATTCTTCGGCAAAGCTGCATTCAAGTCTTAAATCTCACTCAAGACAAACATTCCAGTGCCAGCGATATTGGAGACATTATCAAACGTGACCAGGCCATGATGGCCAATATTGTCAAAATCGCGAACAGCACAGCCTATTCCACCCGCGTTCCCGTTAAAACCCCAACACATGCTGTCGCCCTCATTGGATTTGATGTCATACAAGCCATGGCAGTGGCAGCCCAAATCATCGAACAAGCCGATCGCTTTGGAGCCAAAACCTTTTGCCTCAAGCGCATCCTCGCTCGAGCCCTCGTAGCTGGCACACATGCCCAAGAAATTGGTAAAGCCATCAACTATCCCGAACCAGGGTTTCTCTTTACCAATGCTATGCTCTCCTCACTAGGAGAACTCATTTTAGGGTTATGTCGACCTGACATCGCCGAGCAACTGGAAGCAATAAGATTGGACGACCACGAGAAAGTTCCTAAGGCTGAACTGGCCCTTCTCGGACGCCCCTTACAAACCATTGCCGCCACGATGGCCAAACATTGGCACTTACCCGATAGCCTAGTTCAACTGTTAGAGAAAAAGGCCATTTGGCCAACCAAACCGCCTGAACATGATCAACAGACGATGGAAACGATTGTTCGAGCAGCCAATGAGCTAAGCTATTGTCTCATGAACCCCATGGCAACCGGACAAGAAAAGATTTTCAAAGCAGTTGTACGGCAGTTTCTCCCTCCATTCTGTCTCTCCTTTCCGCAGTTGGAAGATGTCGTAAAGAAGGCTTTCTTACAAGCTTCCGAAATTGCGTCAGCCATTCACATTCATCCCACGCACATTATCCCAACGACAGAATCCGATCACATACCTATCCAAAACCCTCAGTTACAAAAACTCACACAAGCCATACAGGCAACCCTTCAGCCTGATGATCCCGAGCCGAATAAAGTGCAAGCGGCTTCCGCTCCATCACCCCTGAGCAAGCAGCCCCATGCTCCGTCGACATTGAATAAAGACCACCAATTAGTAGAATTTACCCTTGCTGCCATGAAAGTCCCTGAACCTTCCAAGCTCCTCACACTTGCCACACATACACTCTATACTTCATGTGGGTTTGCGCGAGTCTTACTGGCGTTTGCTGTGCCAGGAAAAGAGCAAATTGAGGGGAAAATTAGCTACGGAGAGCAAGGAGACGCTATTCAAGCAGCATTTCATTGCCCACTCATCAAAGGAAATTTCTGGCACTATCTCCTTCATCAATATCAACCTATACAATTTCTCTCTCTCAGCGACCACAACCAAACCAACGAAGTTCCGCCAAACTTCCAACAACTCTGGGGGCAATCCCCAGGGCTAGCCGGATCTTTATACACACCAAACAAACCTATTGGCTTAATATTGGCTGATCGAGGCTCTGAGGAACACATCGATGAACAAGACTTTGCTGCATTTTCGCTAATTCTGGCTCAAACCAATGCCAACCTCGCACGCCTCGCTCAATCGCAGTAAAAGATCCCCACCGCAAGTAGAGGGGCCTTAAGGGAAAAATTTGTAGACTTCCTGAAGTACCCCGTAGTACACCATGGGAATTCATATTCAAAGAAGAAAGCCGATTTTAGGGATAGAGCGTGTAGAGCATTCTTGGGAAAGGGATGGTTTCACGAACATGGTCAAGGCCACAAATCCATGCCACTACCCGCTCAATTCCCATCCCAAACCCCGCATGAGGCACACTCCCATAGCGCCGCAAATCCACATACCACTTAAAGGCTTCTTCCGGGAGATCATGCGCAGCAATTTGTTGTCGAAGAATCTCCAGATCATGAATACGTTGCCCACCACCAATAATCTCTCCATAGCCTTCCGGCGCTAACATATCCATGCACAAGGCTAACTCAGGACGATCTGGATCTTTGGCCATATAAAAGGCTTTGGCTGCAGCCGGATAGCGATGTACGAGAACTGGGCGGTCAAAGAATTGGGCCAAAATGGTTTCTTGCTCACTGCCAAAATCATCGCCAAACTGGATATCCACATTCTTTTCTTTGAGAAGGGCAATTGCTTCTTCATAGGTGATTTGTGGAAAAGGGGCCGTCATGGTCTCTAGTGCAGTCACATCTCGCTCCAGAATTTCTAATTCAGCGCGACGATGCTCCAACACCCGTTGAATCACCGTAGACACCAATTCTTCCGCAAGCTGCATCACATCCGATAATTCTGCAAAGGCGATCTCCGGTTCAACCATCCAAAATTCCATGAGATGCCGACGTGTTTTTGATTTCTCGGCTCTAAAGGTTGGCCCAAAACAATAAATTTTCCCAAAAGCCGCCGCCGCTGCTTCACCATAAAGTTGTCCACTTTGTGCGAGATAAGCCATTTGATCAAAATATTGCGTTTGAAAGAGCGTCGTTGTACCTTCACAGGCGTTCGGGGTGAATATCGGTGTATCAATGAGCGTAAAGTCTCGTTCATCGAAGAAATTCCGGCAGGTTCTGATGATTTCATGTCGGATACGTAAAATCGCATGTTGGCGCCACGAACGTAGCCATAAATGCCGATGCTCCATCAAAAAGCCAACTCCGTGCTCTTTGGGTTGAATAGGGAAAGGCTCGGCCATCTGAAGAAGTTGAAAATCCGCCACGTCTAATTCAAAACCTCCGGGTGCCCGCGCATCCTTTCTTGCTTGCCCAGTGATAAGTATGGAAGACTCCTGCGTGACTTGGCCACAAAGGGCGAACTGCTCATCTCCTACCGCTGCCTTACTGACAATGGCTTGAATATCTCCGCTCCCATCCCGCACTGTTAAAAAACTGAGTTTCCCACTTGAACGCCGAAGACGAAGCCACCCTTTGATTGTTATGTCCTGCCCTTCGTACTCAGCAATGCGTTCAATACGGATGACAATGGGCTTGGTCATGATTCTCCTCTAGTGATCGGATCAGGAATAAATTGACACTCGGAAAATTCAGTGGCTATGATGGATCTTCGTCAAAGAGTGATGAAGAATACGAAGGAGACTATTTTTATATGAGTTACACAATTACTGTACGTGAATTAAAAACTCGGCAAGACAATGGAGACGCCCCATTCTTGTTGGACGTCCGCGAACCCCATGAATATTCGATTGCAAAAATAGAAGGCTCAGTCCTCATTCCCCTAGGAGAACTCCCAAATTCATTAGACAAATTAGACAAAAATTCAGAAATTGTGGCCTATTGTCATAAAGGCATGCGATCCGCTGATGCAGTGGGATTCTTGCTCCAACAAGGATTTTCGAATGTCAAAAATTTGATTGGCGGCATAGAATCTTGGTCGATTGAAGTTGACAATTCGGTCCCACGCTACTAGCCCTTTTTAAACGCGGACTAGCAGAACTACGACAATAGTAGTTATTTATCCCGCATCCGAAAAAAATCCACCGTCATTTTCAGCCCTTCAGCCAACGGAATTTGTGGGTCCCAGCCAAATTGCTCCCTTAATCTTGTCACATCTAACACACTGCGAAATTGTTCTCCTTTTTTAGCGGCTCCAAATAAATCTTTGCATGAGCTGTTCGTCAGTTTTTTAATAATGGCATAACATTCATTCACAGTTGATTCCTGGCCAGTTCCCACATTAAAGATCCCCTGAACATCTTCCCCAATGGTCGCCATAATTGATTCGACGACATCATCCACATAGACAAAGTCACGTGTTTGCTTGCCGGTGCCGTTTATGATTGGCTGCCCACCTTCCAACATGAGCTTTGAAAAAATAGCGATGACACCCGCTTCCCCTTCGGGTTCTTGTCTTGGCCCATAGACATTGGCAAACCTCAACGCGACAGTTCGAAGTCCCATGGTACTGGCATAGTACGCCAGGTATTTTTCGCCAGCCAATTTACTAATGCCATATGGAGAGAGAGGCTCTGTACGATGAGACTCTGACGCCGGAAATATTTCCTGTTCTCCATACACAGCACCTCCAGAAGAGGCGAACGAGACCTTGCGCACACCATGTTTTACCGCATGCTCTAAAAGGTTCAAGGTGCCGATAATATTCACGTCAGCGTCAAATCCTGGATTTTCTGTTGAATACCGGACATTCATTTGAGCGGCTAAATGGACCATGGTTAAGGGACGTTCTTTTCGAAAGACCCGTTCTATCCGACTGCTTCGGATATCCATTTTATAGAACACCGCTTGTTTGTGAACTTGCTTCCGTTTGCCGGTTGAAAGATTATCAAGCACCACAACCTGATTCCCCTCTTGGATAAGTCGATCAACCAGATGTGACCCAATAAATCCTGCCCCGCCAGTGACTAATACCTTCATGCTCATGATATACCCTGTCCTTTCAACACCGCGCTGTTCATGCTCTCCCTAGGATGCCTAATTCCTTCCGCGTGCAACCAATACCGGCTTATGACTTCCGTAACCCTATAAGCATTTCTTTATTCCCCTTTTTCCCTAAAACAGGGGAATCGATCAAGCCTACCACCTCCAGAGACAAAGATTTGGCGTAGTCAAGAAATTGATCTTTGACAGCTTCACGCAATGACTCATCCCGCACAATCCCCCCTTTTCCAACTTGTCCTTTTCCCACTTCAAATTGGGGTTTAATCAACGCAACAAGATATCCCTGGGATTTTAATATCGGAAGAATTGCAGACCACACCATTTTCAGTGAAATAAATGACACGTCGATGACGACCAAATCCACTAATTCAGGAATTTCATGCGGCTCCAAATATCGAATATTCACCCGATCCATAACTACCACCCGAGGATCGGCTCTCAAACGCCAATCCAATTGACCATAGCCAACATCGATGGCATATACCCGCTTGGCACCTCGCTGTAACACACAGTCGGTAAAGCCTCCGGTGGAAGCTCCCACATCCACCACCACCCATCCTACGCATGAAAGTTGAAACCCTTCCAATGCAGGAGCCAACTTTTCCCCACCCCGACTGACATATTGGCATTCCGGCTGAATAATTTCGACTTTGGCCTTTGAACCTACCAATTTCCCAGGCTTATCACTGATCACCCCATCAAGCTTAACGCGCCCAGCTAAAATGAGCCGACTAGCTTGTTCTCGACTGGGAACTAACTGGCGAGAAACTAGGAAGGAGTCCAATCGTTCCTTTGCGCCTTTTCGGGAAGGGTAAGGAGATTCTGATGACAGCATGGCGTGGCAACTGAGCACACCCTCTTGCACAGGAGGAGAACAGTGAGAAATGGCTCTAGGACTCAGTAGAATGAGGTTCCTCCAGCGAAAATGCCTGTATACGTTTTCGCCCATCCTTATCTTGAACAAGGATTTCCACTTTTCGTTCAGCCTCATCCAACATTTTCAAACATGTCTTTGAGAGCTTGACGCCTTCTTCAAAGATTTTCAGAGAATCATCCAAAGAAAGCTCTCCAGCCTCTAACTCCGTGACGATCGTTTCCAATCGAGACAAAGCCTTTTCAAATTTTATCGCTGCCATGTCCTTTTCAATCCTTGTCTTGAATACTTTGAGGTATTATAGCCTTCTCTTGGCACTAATCAAATCCACGCCCTCATTTCTGGGAAAGAATTTTCTCTACCTGACAAACTAATTCACCATCGGCCAGGCTTGCCTGCACATGCGCTCCAACCGTAGTATTTGTTGATTTTTTCAAGACTTTTCCGGTTCCAAGATCTTTTACGATACTATATCCTCTGGCTAACACTGCTAGAGGACTCAATTGATGCATTTGAGAGATTGATAGCTCAGCTTGATGCCGTCGGAAAAGAACGCTATTTTTCATCCCCTGAATCAGGCTTTTATTAAGCTCCGACAACCGATCTTGTTCCCGATGAATCATCAATAAAGGATTGGCTTCCCAAATTGCCGCTTGATGCTGCAATAAAAGAAACTGAAGATTTCGGTACCATTCTTTCATTTTTTGATAGAGTTGACGCTCTAAATCATCCACCCGTTGAACAAAATCTCCAATAATGAGGCGCAGTTCAGGCAATCGTTGCCGGCTTTCCTGTACTCTGACCGTTAAGACCGCCACCAAGCCTTTCAAAGAACGTTCTAATCGAACGCCATGATGCCGTATCATATCTTGAACGATCGAATAATCTGGGACGACGAGTTCCGCTGCAGCAGAGGGAGTCGGAGCTCGGCAATCAGCTGCTAAATCGGCCAGCGTAATATCCGTTTCATGTCCCACCGCCGACACAATGGGAATTTGTGACGCTGCGAACGCCCGTACTACTGGTTCTTCATTGAATGCCCACAAATCTTCCAGCGATCCTCCCCCACGCCCCACAATCAAAACATCGACCTTTTTTGATGAGGGAATTGTCTGATTAAACATGTGTACGGCTGCTGCAATTTGACCCGCTGCCGACTCCCCTTGAACGGCCACTGGAGCCAGAAGAATGTGAGCCAGTGGCCACCGCCGATGCATGATCGTCAACAAATCATGAATCACAGCGCCAACTGGAGAGGTGACCAGGCCAATACATTCAGGAAAGCTTGGCAAGGGTTGTTTGCGAGATTCGTGAAAGAGCCCTTCCGCCTCTAATTTTGCTTTGAGCTGATTGAAAGCCAATTGCAACTCACCAATGCCTTTTGGCTCCACCGTTTCCACAAGCAATTGGTATTCACCACGAGGTTCATAAACCGTCAACCGCCCAAACACTAACACCTCCATCCCGTCTTGAAGGGCAAACTTCAGCCGCTGAGCCTGACTACGAAACAAAACGGCTCGAATGTGACTACCCTGATCTTTGAGGGTGAGGTATTGATGTCCTGAAGACGGACAACGGAGATTAGAGATTTCGCCTTCTACCCATAGCGAGGGAAAATGTCCCTCCAAATTTGACCGAATCTGTTTCGTCAGTTCAGAAACAGTCAGCAAAGGCGGGAAAAGCTCAGGCACGGGAAGGCACTATTCAAAAATACGCAGACGAGAAATGTTGCAGGTTTTTTTTGTTGCAGGATCTAACTCCACGACGGCTCCACTCAAAACGGAGGGTCCAGGTGCAACTTCAAATCTTCGAGGAAGTTGGGTCAAAAACTTCTGAATGACTAAATTTGGCTTCATGCCAATAACCGACTGGACTGGACCCGTCATCCCAACATCAGTCAGGTATCCAGTTCCCTGAGGTAAAATTTGCTCATCAGCAGTTTGCACATGCGTATGCGTACCCAAGACCGCAGATACCTTGCCATCTAAAAAATGACCCATCGCCATTTTTTCTGAAGTTGTTTCGGCATGCATATCCACGAGAATATAGTCAGCATGATCTGCCAATTGAGACAATTCTCGTTCAGCCACACGAAATGGACAATCGACCATAGGCATAAAGACTCGTCCCATCAATTGCACAATCCCTAAACGCTCACCCAGGACGCTTGTAATCACACAAGTCCCTTTCCCCGGCGCGCCGTCAGGATAATTGGCCGGCCGGATGACCCGTGTCTCTTTTTGCAAATAATCCATTACCTCTCGTTTATCCCAGGCATGATTACCTAGGGTAATGGCAGAAAGACCCAGGTCAAAGAGTTCTTCGGCAATATCCGGGGTAATACCAAATCCACCGGCCGCGTTTTCGCCATTTCCAACGACCAAATCAATGTGATGGGCTTCAATCGTCTCAGAGAGATGCTTTAATAAGACTCGGCGACCAGGCTCGCCCATAATATCGCCGATAAACAATATATTCATATTACGCAGGTACGAACATTCTAAAAACTATCGAGCAAATTCGATAAAACGATTTTCCCGTATCACCGTAACTTTAATTTGTCCAGGATAAGTGAGTTCTTGTTCAATTTTTTTGGCTAAATCACGAGACAGGGCAAAACTTTCTGTCTCACTCAATTCTCCTTGCCTGATAATTACACGCACTTCGCGTCCAGCTTGAATAGCATACGCCTTATCAACGCCGGAATACCCTGTAGCTAATGACTCCAATTTTTCTAACCGTTTCACATAAGCTTCCAACGTTTCTCGTCGAGCACCTGGACGGGCCGCTGAAAGCGCTTCCGCCGCAGCCACTAAGACTGATTCGGGACATAACGGTTCAACTTGCTCATGATGCGCGGCTATGGCATTCACGATCAACTCAGATTCCCCCCACTTCTTAGCCATTTCCGCTCCTAACATCGCATGCGTCCCTTCTTCTTCATGACTCACCACTTTTCCAATATCATGGAGCAAAGCCCCACGCTTGGATAGCTTCACATCCAGCCCCAACTCAGAAGCCATAATTCCACAAATATAGGAAGCTTCCCGAGCATGGTATAAATTGTTTTGTCCGTAGCTCGTTCGATATTTCAAACGCCCTAGCAATTTCACAATTTCCGGATGGAAATCAGAAAGACCAACTTCGAAGATGACTTTTTCCGCCTCATCTCGCATGAGTTTATCCACATCACCTTTCACCTTCTCAACCACTTCTTCAATTCTGGTCGGGTGAATTCGGCCATCCTGCATCAACCGTTCTAAGGCAATTTTTGCTACTTCCCGACGGAGCGGATCAAAGCCAGACACGATAACGGCTTCCGGAGTCTCATCAATAATCAAATCCACCCCCGTGGCTGCCTCTAATGCACGGATGTTCCGACCTTCACGTCCAATAATCCGACCCTTCATGCCATCATTGGCAAGAGGGACGACAGAAATCGTCGCCTCATTCACATAATCTCGAGTAATACGCTGAATGGATCGCGTGACAATCTCGCGCGCATCACGGTCAGCGGTCTCTTTGGTTTCGTCCAAAATCCGTTTGGTTAAAAGTGCGGCATCCAACCTGGCCTCGGTTTCGATTTCAGCTAATAATTGTCTCTTGGCCTCATCGGCCGTAATACCCGCGACTTGCTCCAAGGCCACTCGGTGTTCCTTAATGGCTTGCTCACATGCCTCGACCTTCTGAGCTAAGGCTTCTTCCTGCTTTTTGAGAACCTGCTCCTTGCGCCGCATATCTTCATCACGCTTATCGAACTGGCTCACCTTTCGCTCAAAGGCTTCCTCTCTCTGAGTTAATTTGCGATCAGCAGCTTGAATTTCATTGCGTTTTTCTTTTTCTTTGGCCTGCAATTCAGATTTCGCCTGAAACAATAAATCTTTAGCCTCAATCTTGGCTTCCTTGACCAAGTTTTCGGCCTCTCGCTGGGCATTCTGAGTCAGTTGCTGAATTTGATCGTCTGCCTCCGATCGTCGCTTCGCGTCGATCTGCTGTTGGATCATTTTGGACAACGCAAACCCAAAAACGAGCCCCACGACTCCAATAAGTATAGGCATTACCATATCCATAGTTTCACTCCTTATTCGTTTCCCCCTGCCCCCATTGATGGAAACACCGAACCGGCCAAATCCACCTCAGGACAAGACGGTCATATAGAAACCAGAAATTCCCTTAAGTTTGAGAAAGAGAAAGGACAAGGAACGAACCAATTTCTCCAGCTATTGAGAGAGAAATCAGCGAAAGGAAGCGGAAAGATAGAGTGAACGAGTAGACGAACGGCTAAGAGGCCTTTGCCGCATTATGTCCTTAGGTAACACCGCTATAAGCTGCGGCTCAAGAGCATACGTTGATCCCCAATCTCTAAAGAACCCATGTAGAAAGACTCTGAGATTTAAAGACCATTTGCATTTCTTGAATAGGGCCTCACATGACTGTACAACATTCAAAATCCAAGCATACCATCGATCCCTAAATGATCGATTCAACCATCGTTCAATTCTCATTTCCCAAAATCCCGCTATGATCAACGATTCCATTCTCAAGGCGGGGTCCTCATTTCTTTCCCAATAAAAAAGGAATATCCCTTTCTTTCTTTCTTTCTTTCTTTCTTTCTTTCTTTCTTTGAAATTCAATAACTTATGAGAGTTAAATTATCAGAATAGGCCGCGTCATTTCAATAAAAATGCATGGGGCCACGCAAACCGTCGTGCGCAATAGCCTACTAACTTTAGAAAACAACTTTTCACAACCACATGATTTAAAAGGTGATATTAGGCTAATACAAGAAGAGAGGATAGTATCCGGTGAGGCTAATTCGGGAGGGACTCTAAATGCTCGTCAATAGTTTCCACTAAGATTTCAGCCCGACGCTCCATTTCTGTTTGGCCAGAATCTTTATGACGTTTATGGCGAAAAAGCTCATCGGCCACATTGATCGCGGCTAAGAGGGCCAGCTTTGTTGGGGTACTGGTTCGTGTTTGTTTGGCAAGCGTGCGCATTTGAGCATCGACATACTCAGCTAATTCATGAAAATAGGCCTCATCTCCCTCACCTTGCAGGGAAAACCGATGACCAAAGACTTCAACCTCAATAGCCTTCGTCATGACTCTATTCCATGGTTAATCGTTTGAACGGTCTAAAAACTCTAGTTCGTCAAGAACTTTCTCTATTTTCGAACGAATAGTACTCCGTTCGTCCTCCCACCCTTCCGACATATCTTGCTGCTTCGCGAGTCGCTCACGCGTCGAGTCAAGCTCTTGTTCCAACTGCGATTTATCCTGACGTAATTCGACAACTAAATCGAGCAATTTCCGCACTCGAGTTTCCAATTTTTCCATTTTTTCGACGCTCACAAACCCCTCCTTTCTTCTAGGCTTAATCGAGCCGGACTATAGTGCGTTCAACAAAACCTGTCAAGAGAAATAGGTGGGCAAGGTTGATCATATAATGCCCGGTAAAATCTTACAGGCCCTTTCCCAATGGCGCAAAAGAACAGGGGCTGTATCTCATAAACGACAATGGCTAGCAACCCACTGGGAGAACCTTTTTGAAACCTGTACGGCCTTGGGGATTACACAGGCGTTTACCAATTATAACAGTCTGAAGAGGAACGTTAATACAAAACTTCTCAAGCTGAGGCCAGAGGAAGCACTCATCTGGGTACGGAGGGGCATCAAGAATGACTGGAGGCCATAGCCAGGTGTGTTGTGCATTACAACGAAAAATAGCACTTCAGCGTCACGCTAGAAAACGCCACGCGCAATTCGAACAAGAGTTTCAATCTGTCCACCTAACTCAGTTCGTGACCGTTTGACGCATGAGATGCACTACATATTAAGGACAAGTTTTTTTCATGGCTTCTCGGCTTCACGAGCACATCGGAACCCCAGTGTCGCATAACGGTCTGATGGATTAAGCCCATTTCGATCTGCAGATCGAAGGATCCATGGGTAATAATCCCAGGAACCACCTCGCATAACCTTAGTTTCCCCCCTATCAGGACCCAAAGGGTTTCGAGTAGGAATATGTTTATAATAATTCTCTTCATACCAGTCGTTTACCCACTCCCAGACATTTCCGGTCATATCATAGGCTCCCTCAGGAGTTCTAGAATTTTTGTAAGCTCCCACAGGTTTCAAATAATCAGCATAAGCCTTTTCCGTTCTAAAATTTTGATCAAAATTAGCTAAATTGGGGGACGGTGGATTACTGCCCCACGGATATTTCCGTCCTTCCGTCCCCCTCGCGGTCCTTTCCCATTCCGCTTCGGTGGGTAATCGTTTCCCCGACCACTCGCAATAATCTCTCGCATCATACCACGATATACCGACAACCGGCTTTTCACTATCACGCCTGAGATCTACCTGATCCCAAAATTCTGGAACATTTCGTCTCGTTGCTTTCATAAATTTAGCATAGTGTGATACGGTGACTTCATAAATATCCACATAAAATGCATCTAAATACACTTTATTCCGAGGATGTTCATCGGCGTCACCCTCATCTTCTGGAGAACCCATCCAGAATTCACCACTTGAGATAAGAATCATAGGTACGGGATTTTTGGGGGATGGGGCAGGAGAAGATTTATCGGCTGTTAGGGGTACACTCTTAGTAACTCCAGATTGGTTCATTGAAGTAAAAGTAAAAATGTTAATGATAAAATCTGAGTTATCTTGTAACTTCCCTTTTACTTTGATCACACCTTTCTTTAAAGATTTCAAGTTTTCAGAAAAGGCCAACTCGTCGCAGAAAGTTGCTAGAATTCCAAAACACAAAAGGACTATTGGTAAAAATTTTCTGCCCTGCATGCCAGCGATCGGTCTTATCCAGAAGTGATCCAACCAAACAAGCAGGAAGTTAGGGAAAACAGTGCAGGGTTGATTAATCAACCATTTCCATTTAGAAATAACCACTTCTCCCTAATACCTAGTCGCTTAAAATTAATTCAATAGTGGCGAAAAGTATAACGGAGCAAGCAAAAGGAACCCAGAGGGAACCTTAACTTAAGACACAAAATTTGGTCCAAGAGGCAACGCCTTTGAAATATTGAAGGCTATAACTAGACAAAGGTTTCTTCTATTTTCTCAACTAATTCGTTTCTTCAGAAATCTTCTAGTGGATAAACGGATAAACTCATAGTTCAAAATTTTCCTAGTGAATGTTAACACTAAAGGATAAACAATTTGCACTGTGGGACTGTTGAATAAAACGGCGTTCAACTTTCTCGTACGACGATGATTGTTCAAACCATCTTCTCGGCAAAAGTCTAGGGAGGACAATCCCTCTTTGCTCTCTCCCTGAATTACCCCTACCCTCCACTAAGGTTGTAGCCCCCTTTCGGGGTAAAGCCCATGGGCTTGGCCGGAGTTAGGCAGCTTCCAGATTTGTATCGAGGACGACCAACCACTTAAGGTTAAGCACCATGGTCTGCAGGAAGGACACGAATTTATTCTTTCCCACCCCGCGATAGCGCACGCACTTGGGGCGTTGCGTAAAGACTCGTTCATAAAGTGCCCGTAGATGGGTATACCAGCGACCCTTCTTTCGTTTCTTGGTGTTCATATTGCGCCGTTGAATCGCTGCGAGATAGCACCCTCGTTGGACGGCAGCCAGCGGAGCAGGGTGGCAGTGCAATACCCTTTATCCCCCATAGATTGCTCCTTGCTTGGGACAGACATGGCGTAAACCCTTGGCATCTGGCAGATTCTCCGGAATCGTGGCCACTTTGCTAATCAGGCCCGACCGCATATCCACGCTGACATTATCCTTATACCCATACTAATACTTCTCCTTGCCCTTGAAGCCAATGCGAGCTTGTTTGTCCACGGCCACCTTGGGTAACACCTCATTGTTCAGGTTCTCGATCTTTTGTTGCCTCGCCTTATCAGGTTCTTCCCACAGCGTCGCTTTGGCAATCAAATGGGTCGCATCCACAAACGTGAATACTTCACTCATCAGTCCGGCTGCTTTCAACTGCCCCGCATAGTGGCAAACAGGTGCAAGAGACGTGTGGGGCCAATGCGAGTGCGGACTCGGGTAAAGAGGCTGTAGTCGGGAGTCGGCTCGGACAAGGTAAACCCACAGAACCATTTGGCGGCCAGGTCTTCTTCCAAGAAGCGTTCAAGTTTTTGATCCGAGAGATCTCCCATGAATTGCCACAGCAGACAGCGAAACAGCCGCTCCACGCCATACGGCTCCTTTGAGCTACACCACGTCCCCTAAGGCCTCCTGCACATCGGGAAGTACTCGTGAAAGCGGCGATAGGGAGGAGGGGACGGTAACAAACTACCCAACGTGATCATTTCCAATTGATCCATGAAGACCTCCTGAGATATAGGGGAAAGAAGAAACCCCTATGACCACTGGAGTATAACAAAACCCTCAACAAAAGACGGTATTATTCACAGGCCCATGGTCAACAAGTCCCTGGCGAAATGTGCACCTTGATATCTTCATTATTCAACACTCCCACTGTGGCCATGGGACTGACCAAATCGCAACACAAACTCATTCAACCATTTCTGCCGCGCCAAGGGGGAATGTGTCGTAAAGCAATTTCCAAGTTCTCAATGCTATTTTGTATGTGGCGGAACTGGGGTGCAAGTGACAGGGGCTTCCCAAGTATTTTAGCAACTGGCATACAATCTATACCCGCATAAACCGCAGGCGAAAAGCGGGGTATTGGATCGAGTCTTTGCAGACTGCGACACCTGCAGATTCTTCAATTCCTGGTAGAAGCCGTCTCGCTGGATAGTACCGCTGTCCACGTTCAGCCAGGCGGCACCGGCACTCGAAAAAAAATGTGCCGCAAGCCATTAGGAAATCCCAAGCTAGCTAGACCATCAAGATTCATCTGGTTGCCACAGATGCTCGAACTGCGGTGAACTTTTCCTTTTCCCAGGCCACACGGGCAACGCACCAGAATGCTGCCGGGCCTTGCTGAAGCAGACGAACTTGGCAGCCAAGTATGTCATCATAGATCATGCCTATAAAGGAGAGGACACGCGCCAGCTGGTTCGTGAGTTGAACTGCATCCCTGTGGTTCCACCAAAAGAGAATCTATAAAAGCCCTGGACCTATGACCGCCAGCTCTATAAACAACGGAATGAAGTAGAGCAACTCTTCCGTCCGTTGTAGGGATCCCGCTGGATCTTCTCGAGGTTCGACAAACTGGATGTGGTGTTCACTGTTATTATCTACTCAACGATCACAGATGCACTAAAAAGTGTTAACAGGCTCTAGAATACTAAGGGGCAGGATGGTAGGTTATAAGCCATTCGCACTTATCGCGAGATCACCCGCCTTTATCAGCAATTTCGCCTCTTTTAATCTGCTTAGCTCAGCTTCAGATAGGCCTTTTTCAGTACTGATAACTTTTACTGAACCCAGAACATTCTTTTCCCAGCCAAGACGATCTCCAGTTGTCGGATGAGTAATGATTTTACCCATTCTGAAAATTATAAACCGGTCTCCCTTGCGTACTCCCCTGTCTTCTCCTATATCCAAATAAATTCTCTGTTGTCGAATATCGGCCACAAACCCCAATAGAGGAATCGAATCAGTAATCTTATTTGCCGCCATTTTCGTTGCCTCTTGAGCCGCATTCAAGAAGACCGATTGAAAGTCTTCGGCCCCAGAGATTACCTCTCCATCAGCGGTGCGAATGATTTTTTCCTCAAAAATACTTTCCCCATTTTCCGAAAAAGTGATTTTGCCAGTTGTCGTATTGACTCCTCGCACTACAACGGAGACTTTGACCCGCTCCACATCATAGGCAAACTTATCGATCGTATCCTGCGTTGCACTCGTTATATCTCCAAAGAAGACGTAATCGGCTCCCAATAATTTGCCAACTTTGGGGGCTGAAGCCTGATCGATTAAAGGAATTGTTTCTCCCTTTCCTATGGTAAAACGCTTGAGACCAATTTGGTGTTCTTTGATGACACGATCAATCTTATTCCGCTCAACAAGGTCAAACTTCTGACTCTTACGCAAATAGCTGATTAGGATATCGGCAAGTTTGATGTACCTTGTTTCTTCAAAATTTGTTTTAGTCTCTACATCCAACACAGCAATTATCGGCTTCAGTTTCTTATCTTGTATCTTTTCAAAAATACTGTCGTTCCACCCGACAGGCATTTGAAGTTCGTTCCCAGGTAAAGCCAAAAGGTTAGAAGTAATATGCGAATTTCCGCATGAGGCCATTACAAAAAAAAGTCCGCCAGCTCCAAGCAGCAAGACTATGGCACTCATTTGTTTGATCATATGCAAGCCTTTAAAACTTCTTCTCTTTTTTGAAGACCGCATGGCCAGAACATGAATAAAACCTCTTCAGTGAGGCCAATCAATTTTCATTCTTTATCCAGGGCTCTCTTTATTTTCAAATTGTATAGTAGCGCAACTTTAGAAAATATTTCTCATCATTGTTTCTTCTAATATTTGACAGTGTCTTACATTAGAATTCAGGAAAAAGTAAAAAAACAGATGACCCATTGCCATTACGGATCCGCAATGAACCCCTGAAAAGATTGAACCAATACCGTTAGATTTTTTAAAAGGGGTTGTGCTTCATCTTTTACTTTCTTGAGCTTGTCCATGCTGCCCTGTAATCCATCCATGACTTTTTGTGCATCCAGCGGCGCTGTACTGAAGTCAGATTCTACACTAGACATTAATCCTTGAGCTTGGGGAATTAATTTGAGGATCGAATCTTTAGATTCTTTCAATCCCTCACTGGCAAAAGCCAGATCTCCTACTGTCTTTGAAAAATATGTTAATTCATCCTCAGTCAATTCTCCTTCTTTCTTTCTAAGCTCAATTAACTTCAATGATTTTGTCATCTCATCAAGGTTAGGAGCATCCATAATTTCTTTGATATTTCCTTTAATTGCACCTGTTGAAATAAAAGATCTAGCATAATTCTTCAAATGTTTATTCGCATCATCAACCATGACATTACCAACAGCAAATCCCCCATGTACTATAGCCACTTCTTTAAAAAATGAATTATATTTTGGGTTATCCGTAATGAGATAGGTTAGCTTTTCTTTTGTTATTACTTTTTCAAAGATAGGGTTTTCCTTAAGGTCCCCCAATTGTGGATTGACATCCTTGGCTTCCAGAGATTTTTCCTGGACTGACGACGCTGTCAGGTCTTTCATCTTATCCAACTGAGCACACGCAACAATAAAAAGTGCAGCCAAAACAAAAAACCCAGAGTAATGTAATTTGAACCTCATGATGCACCTCCTGATAAATTTACCTTTTGAGGAAAATATCGCTCGAACTCACCTTCATTTCTTTCTTTTTCATTATTCTTAACGTTTGTCCTCTTGGCAAAGCCGTTTTCATGTATGTTTCACCTCTAAACACAGTACATGCTTATGGAAAAAGAACAACGAGTACTTTCTGGTTACAGCAAAACCCTTTTAGAAATCTGCATTTCATATCTGGGTTTACGTTGCTTATATAGAAAGTTTAATTTACTTTCCTCGTGCCCAATGGACGAATGGTACTCCTTTGGGCTTATTTGTCAATACCTTTCAAGCTTTTTTAATGGAACTTCACCTGTATTGATCTTTCCTAGGATATCGGACACCGAGTTAAGAATTATATACTGATTCGAAACGAGGTGTTGAATGAAACGAACACGCAGACAGCACAGTCTAGAATTGAAGCGCGAAGCCGTGGCCTTAGTAGGGGAGCATGGGTACGGTTGTGCCGCCGCTGGCCGCAGTTTGGGAGTAAGTGGCGTTTTGATTGGGCGCTGGAAAGGCGAACTGGAAGCGCATGCGGCGACAGCTTTTCGTGGTCACGGAAAGCGCACAGCTGAGCAACAGCGTATCCATGAGCTTGAATCAGAGAACCGTCGGCTGCGAATGGAGCGCCCCATCTTAAAGAAGTCACGGCCTTCTTTGCCAAAGCGAGCCCATGAGGTATCACTTTATTGATAAACAGAAGAAGGCCTAGCCGAGTACGCTCCTGTGTCAGATGTGCGACGTCTCTCGCAGTGGCTATTACGCCTGGACACGGCGTGGTCGAAGCCCGCACACTCCTTCGACCATCGACTTGGATAAACGGGTTCGTACGATCTTGACAGAGCATCGCCAGCAGTATGGCACATCCCAGATTGCCACGACCTTACCGCAAGAGGGCTTCCGATGCAGCGGGACCCGGATTGCCCGAAGCATGCAGGCCTTGAATCTACGAGCGATTCGGGTAAAGAAATGCAAAATCACCACGGACTCGAAGCACTCAAAACCTGTCGCGCCAGATTTCAGCAAGCAAGATTTTCACGTGGTTGTGCCCACTCAAAAATGGACCAGGGACATCACCTCTGTCTGGACTGCCGAAGGTGGTTGTATCTGGTCGTGGTGCTGGATCTCTACTCACATGCGATCGTAGAGTGGACCATGAGCCCCCGCATGACGCAACATTTGGTGTGCAATGCCCTCATGATGGCTTTGTTCCGTCGCCGCTTCCCCACGGGCATAATCATCCATTCGGATCGAGGCAGTCAGTATTGTTCACAACGCCATCAGCAATTGATCAAGAACACTGGGTTGTGCTGGAGCATGGGGCACCAAGCCAATGGCTATGATAATGCGGACACGGAGCGTGTCTTCCATACCCTGAAGGTGAAACTGGTTCACCGAGAACGATATGGGACTCGACGCAGAGTCCAATCCAGCATCTTTGAATATATCGAAACGTATTGGAATAGGCAGAGAAGACACTCAGCGAAAAGGCATCAGGTTCCTATGGTATTTGAGCCGGTAACTTAACTCCTTGCCTGAATTTGTGGGGGAAGATCAGTATTAACTTGGGAAGAAGGTGGATAAATAATTCATGGGATAGCTATGAGGTTCATTATCAAAACTTACTATCCGACTTCTCTACAAGCTCTCCCCAATATTGCAAACTTAATGGAATCCCATTCAGTCAAAATCGTAGAGAATAAACACGATAAAAATTTAAGGATTAAGGACAGGAAGGAAATCTTATCTAAAAAAGAGGAAAAAATGCAGAAAGCATTCTTACTCGAATGCCATAGACCCACATCATACCATTACATCGGCTTGGCTGAAATCTCTCGCATCAATTTTTGCCATGAAGGAAGTTTGTCCCATAATGCCAACCGGCGTAAATAGGCTTCCCCTTCTCTGGCAAGCACCCCATCAGCATCTTGAGCAATCCCCCCCCCTTCTAACATATTCGCTACATAGACGGCAGTCAGAGGACAAAAACCAGAACATGAAGACTGAAAGGGTTGATCATGATATGTCACTATATCCTGTAGTTCTAAGGAAACACCCCAACGAGCCAAAAACTTGGTTCCACTTTCAGCATGAGTGGTTCCTAAGAAATTCCTTTCGATTTCCCTAAGCTCCCGCCCACGACATTCGGCAAGCTCGACAACAGCCATAAACACCTGCGGCTGCTGTGTCAAAAAAATGAGCATCCCAACATCATGTAACAGACCACCCACAAACGCCTGCCACGCCAAATCATGATCAACTTCTTGATGGTGGGCAATGAATGCAGCCAGGTATCCCGTGCGCACACTATGTCGCCAAAGTGTCTGGAGATAATACGGTGAAATTCCGAATCCTTCAGAGAGCGTGAACACTTCTACGCCAAGACTCAATCCATTGGCCAACTGAGTGGGAATTGGACCAAGTTGGAACGCGAGGGCATCGAAATAATAATCCAATTCATCGGTATCAATGATTGAGACTTTTGAAAGCGAGAAATCTCCGGTCACGCTTTTACTCCTAGACACACTGCCATACAAAACATTCGCCCTCCCACTACGTCACAAATGTGGGAAGTACAACGAGAAAGGTTTTTGTATATCGTTCTCCGAGGAGGGAACATGGGGTTCTCCTCGGTTATCTAAAAAGTCCTCTTAAGAATCGCCGCGAAATCAGGGAATTAACGCATGAGAACGATCTAGAAACGAAAGCAGAAGCACACAACACACAATAGGAAGAAAACACTGGAAGAGTAAGATGAAGGACTTACAGATCAGGGAAGTGGAAGTTTCCAGGTAAGTCCAGAGAGAAAAGGGCTCCATGCCCAAGCCCTTCACTGTGAGCTCGTAAACCTCCCCCAAGATTTTTGGCCACCAGGGCCCCGTTATGCAAACTCATGCCATGCGAACCATCTTTACTCTTCTGCCCTTGCCCGAAAATTTTTGTGAGGTCTCCCGGAGCAATGCCGACACCAGAGTCCTCTACCTCCAGACACACAGAATCAGGCGGACCAGGGATTAATTTCGCCCTAACAACCAATTGTTTCATTGGAGACGAAGCCATGGCCTGACAGCCGTTCTGGATGATATCAGTAAGCACCTCAAGCACCTTATGTTTATCCACGATGAGCAGGGGAACTTCCTGGAATTCCCGAACCACCTCAATCTGAGTTGATTCAAATAATTCTAAATTTCCACGTAAGGCTTCCTCTATTAATTCATGGACCGCAAGAGGTTCCGTAATGCCTGTGGCTTTTGCAACATCCTGTTGGGAGGAAACACAATGTTGGGCATGTTGTGCATTTTCCCGCAATCGGTCTAACTCTGCTATGGCTGTACGCTGCTCCTCTACTAATTGGATGGATAATTTTTCTAAATAAGCCGGAACTTGTTTTCCTTTAGGATTCATGCAGAAATAGGCTCCAAGATCTTCCCGATGTTTGTGAAACAATTGAGAGATTCGTCCCACATCCCCCACCATCGAATTTTTCACAAGATCTGCAACGATTCCAATTGATACGTTGATACTGTTTAATACATTCCCAACATTATGCAGCACATCCGAAGCCACTTCGGCCATGCCGAGCTGTCGAGATGTATCCAACAATTGCTTATGTAATTCTAGCTTCTCTTCTTCCATCCGTTTCCGTTCGGTAATATCCTGTGCGACACACACTAACCCCTGGAATTGGCCTTGCTCATCTTGCATCATCGAACCGGAAACTGAAATTGGAATCATTCTACCCTGACTCGTGAGAAAACTGGACTCAATCCCACTCACTGATCCTTGAAGAAGAAGATTTTCAATAATGGAACCCTGGGCAAATTCTTCCCCAAAAATCAGCCCGGGAGATTGCCCAACCAACGCCTCTTCTTCATACCCCAATAGGTTTAACAATGAGGGATTCACAGAGCCAATGGTCATATTGGCATCAATCACCAAAAGCGAATCTGCCATTGAGCGTATAACATTGTTCACGTAGACTTTTGACGTCGCTAATTCATCCCGGGCCATAGCTAATTCAGCCTGTTGTTCGGCAACATTTGAATGGCTCTCGAGCTCAAAATGGCAATTTGTCTGTCTGCTTAAATCTGCATCCATCTGATGTCGAGAGGAAGAAGATGAACTCCCACTGAGACACAAGGCCAATTGAAAAAGTTCTTCCATCATTCTTGGCATTCGACAAGCGAACCACTGGTCTGGCCGGCTAAAGGTCACATTCATTATCCCAACCGACGCATCATCTGGCAGACATACCAGACAACAAATATTTCCATCTAATTCCCAGACTTTTTCCATATTCTCATGCAAGCTATCCCAAGTATTCATTTGAACTGATACAAGGATAAGGCAAAAAGGTGAACCTTGTTCTCGGGCCGCTTTCATTTCCTTATAAACCATTTCCCAATTGTTGACACACACAAGTTCAAAGGACAACCTCTCTGGGCCATCACACGGGGGGGGCAAAATCTGACCTGCCCCATCTTCGAGTGAAGATGGATCAGCTGGATTTCTTTCCAGAGCTTCCTTCAACAAATCTTGCATATTGGGGTCATCACAAATGGATAACACTCGTCTAAACGAATTAGAGTTCACAGAAGACATTTTGACGTTCTCACAACCACTTCTTGTCTACCACGATGAAATTTACCCATGGTTCATACTTCGGGCCTTATCATCTCGGCTCAAATAAAAAACCAGGACGGTCTGTTTTGAATATTCAACCTGTCGACTGCGAATAACATGATAAATTTTGTGCCTCTGTCAGTCTCCGCGAACAGGCAAGGTTACGATAAATGTTGATCCCACTCCAAGAATGGAGCGGACCGATAGGCTGCCAGCGCATTGACTTACAATGCGCTGGCAAACGGCAAGGCCTATACCTGTCCCTTCAAATTCATCTCTTCTGTGTAGGCGCTTAAACATGCCAAAAATTTCATTGAGGTGCTTTTCAGGAATACCAATGCCATGATCCTCTATCTCGATTTGACAGAGTCTTTCAGACTTGTTTTCACTCGAATGACGTCGATCGCGAATCATCTGGCTCGAAATATGAAGAACAGGGGCAACTCCATATTTATGAAATTTCAATGCATTGCCTATGAGATTCTGAAATAAATGCCTCATCTGCACGGCATCACCACGAATCATAGGCAACTCTCCAACATGAATCTCGGCCTGCAACTCCCTAATTTTTACTTCTAAGTCTGACAGAATGTCTTTCATGATCTGTTTCAAAGAAACTACAGCTCCCTGAGACCGAGTAGCATCGATTCGAGAATACAGCAAGAGACTTTCAATCAACTGTTCCATTCGACCGCAAGCTTTTATCACACGATCAAGATAGTCAAGGCCCTGTTCATCCAGCGATGAACTATGTTTGACTTTCAGTAAATCAAGGAACACTTGAATCGAATGAAGCGGCTCCTGCAAATCATGGGCAGCCAGTGCGGCAAATTGTTCTAGCTCGTGATTGGACCTGGCCAACGCTTCTGTTTTTTGACGCAAAACAGTCTCAATCTGGCTCCACTCCTGCAATTCAGCCAAGGCTCCATCTCGATAGGCAGAGAGCTCTCCATTCCGAACCTCTAGTTCTTGAACCTGGTGCGTTAATTGATTCACAACTTCCTGTTGCCGAATCAACTCTTGTTCCAGATAACGCGTATCTTCTTTCATATTGGCAGATGGAAAATTTGTTGAATCAAGAGATTCTTCACCGAACCACTTTCTTGTCCCTCTCTGACTCATGATGAAACAACAAAAATATGAGACACTAGAAGTATTGAAGCCCTCAATTTCAGTGACTCAGCTTCCCACATCATTCGATAAAGCCCTGGTTGATTCCTGACTCGTCACCACGGCATCTTCAAGCACGGGCAAGATTAAGGTAAATATGGTTCCTTTACCCACACCTTCACTTTGAACATGCATGGCCCCGCCCATATTGTGAATCGCAGCTACAGCACTATGCAGCCCAATTCCATTGCCATCTTTTTTTGTGGTAAATCCCCGCGTAAACATTTTCGAAAGATGCTCTGGAGCAATACCGACCCCACTATCTTGAATGGTCATCACCACCGAGGCCTTATCATTTCCTCGATATCCCACACTAAGAAATAATTCATGATAGTCCTGAGGCTGTTGTTGCATAGCCTGTTTGGCATTTCTAAGAAGATTCACCAAGATCTGAAGGAATTGGTGGGGATCGACCAGAACAGTCGGAACCTCTTGATACTCATGACGGATTGCCAGCCACTTCTCATCTCCCGGCTGAAAGCTCATTTCAATTGCATGGGACAAGGCATCGACTAATGCTATCTGCTCCCTTTGTTCTACAGCTTTAGCCATCGTTTGGTGAGAGGCGATAATGTGTTTCATATGGCGAAGATTTTTGATGAGTGCCTGCATTTCCTTCAGAACAGATTGTTGTTCTTCAACAAGATGTGCGCCAAGTTTTTCAAGGGAGGGAGGAATACGTTTTCCTTTTTGATCTTCCGTAAGATAGGTCCCTAAATCCTCTTGATGAGTCCTGAGAAGTTCAGCCATTCGACTCACCAGGGACACCGATGATTGCTGGACAACAGATTCGACTACATTTGCCGCAACCATTACACTTGTCAGCACATTCCCCACATTGTGCAAAACCGTCGAGACCACATCCGCTATTTCAGCTTTGTTGGTGGCTTGCATTAAGTCATTCCGAAGCAGGTCTCGTTCGGACAAACATTGCTTGTGTTCTTGGGCATGGTGAAACATCCACTTCAAAACTTGCAGCGCCATCCCCTCATCTACTTGATAGCCAATTGCATCTTCAGTAAACATGTTTTGGGAAGAGTTATTCTGTGAAACCTTCATGACCCCAAGAACCATCGGATGTTTCCCAGTGTCGAGCACCTGCCAAATGTTCTCCCATTCCGCCTCATTCTTGCGACAGTCCACGACAATCACATCACACTGATCACCGACGTTCATTTTCTGAACTGAGGGAATCCACTCAACTGTCGAGTTTGGATTAAGAGAGGTGAATACGGAACGGAAAGACGAAGCAGACTCTGCTTCGTCAAAGGCAACCATCAATACATGAAGAGGAACTCTAGGGAGAGAACATTGACTTTCAGAGTACAACATGGGAACTCATTCATCAGCGAAGTATGAAAAGAGCATGCGACTCTTCGGAATAGTGTCCTACAAGAAAAAAGATAAAGCGTTCTTTTCAGCCTTTTTTCCTCCACAAGTCATAGTGAGAGGAAGTCGCATAGAGAAGCACTGCCTACATTCCATAAAACTTCGGCCATTTAGTTAGCTTTGACCGTTTCTTCGGCTCGTTCTTCCGCCCATTTTGCCAACAAATCTAACTGTGATTTAGCCTGCCGCGTTTCCCCCCACCGTTTCGTTAAAGAATTGGCCAACTGCCAGACTTCAATATTGTCAAACGGCTTTCGAAGGATAAGCAATTGGTCATTTTTATTAAGTCGATGGATAACATCTTCCCACGCATGATCGGAAAAGGCCGTACAAATAACTACTTGCAAATCAGGATCTTCCTGCCACAAATGTTCTACGGTTTCTACTCCATCCCATCCAGGCGGCATGCGCATATCTACAAAAGCCACCGCATAGGGTCGTTCTGCTTTCATGGCGTCTTGAACCATGCGATACCCCATTTGTCCTTGGTCCGCACAATCCACCTCAAACTTTTCCACAATCTTTTGCTCTTCTACATCGTCAAACAATTCCGCTCTAACTTCCTGCAGCAACGACGTATCCAGAGAACGTTCCAAAATTTTTCGGAAATCATCATGGATGGCCACATTATCATCAATCACCAAAATCCTACGATTTCCTTGTTCCATGTCCATTACCGTATTTCCTCCATGTGAATAACTGGTAGATCAAGTGTAAAAATGGCTCCTTGATTTGGACCATCGCTCCACACTCGCAAGGACCCACCAAGGAATTTCGCTGCTAACGCACTCGTATGAAGATCCGGAAGTACGTGGGACTGAGACCCCGATGTCGGAGGCGAAAATACTCGAGTCAAATAATCCGACGAGATACCCCGACCCGTATCTTCGACCTGTAAACGTACAAATCCATCACGATCCGGACAGGGAAAGATCCGGAGTGTCAGACATAAGGGTTTTTCAGAAATCTCCCTCATGGCATTCATCGCATTACGTATGAGATTCACTAAGATTGGGGTCAACTTGGACACCTCCAGAATACCTTCTCCCACCGGCTGATAATCCCGAACGACAACAATCCCCATCCGATCCAATTCGGTTTGATGAGGGAAAAGAGCCTCATCCATCACATCAGAAAAATGAACAGTGTCTTTAAATCCACCCACTTGCTCAGGAGCTTGTCCAGCGGCAAGCAGATATTCCAATTGCTCTAGATAATAATTCAGCGTGGACAATTCTGTGAGAGTTTGCAAATGCGTCTGTCGTAATTCCTGGCTTAATTGACCTAAAAACTGTGGAATTTTTTTCCCTTTTGGGTCCTGAGTGATATACCAACCAACGTTATCATCATGGGCTTCCAACATATCTGAAACACGCCCAACGTCATCTACATGAAACTCCCGCAATTGTTGATGAACCAAGCCCGCTGAAACATGCACACTATTCAACACATTTCTCATCTTATGAAAAACAGACTCTCCACCATTAGTAGAGACTACATTCATTTCCGATTCACTTGGAAGGACTGTCGATGTTCCCATAATTGCTTAAAAACCGACGGTTTTTATCTCTTCAAGCAATGCGCAGCCTTTACCAAGGCTCAGTTGATTTTCTCACGGCAGGACTCTGGCCATAGGACTGGAGCCAATTTTTCTATTCCTTATCCTCGACCAGAAATCTTTATCAGTATTAAATCGGTCATTTGGCCAAGAACTTTAAAAGGATTTCACAAAGGACCTATCCAAGCATACTTCTGATATTCAAAAAACCATGGTAACATCTACACATTCCCCAAAATGGCTTTCACTTCACACAAAACAAGATCTCTCCTTCTTTGTCATTATGACTGAGCCCCTTTCCTGTTCTCAGGACGACTCAGGCCCAACCAAGGCCCTAAGAGGGCTCCTCATTGCACAGTTTTTTGGGGCATTCAATGACAATGCCTGGAAACTCATGATTGCTCTTTTGGCAATCAAACAAGTGGCTGCCAGCTCCAACATTTCTGGAGAGGCATTTGAATTGGCATCCCAAACCCAAACCACGCAAGCCTTTGTCATTTTTACATTTCCGCTCATGGTGGTCTCAGCTTTTGCTGGAGTATTTTCTGATCGGTTCAGTAAACACACCGTCATTGTCATGATGAAGGCCCTCGAGGCCTTACTCATGAGTGCTGGCACGGCCGTCCTTTACTTCAACCCGGCAGGCGGCATCTTACCGCTAGTCGTCCTTGCGGGCATGGGAGCCCAAAGCGCACTCTTCAGTCCTTCCAAATATGGAATTTTACCGGAACTGCTGCCGCACCGCCGTCTTTCTTGGGGAAACGGACAATTGGAGATGTGGACGTTCGCCGCCATTATTGGTGGAACGGCGTTAGCAGGCCCATTGCTGGACCTTTCCGGTCACAAGCCTTGGATAGCCGGATTGGTTTTAGTGGTGTTCTCTGCTCTGGGATTTTGGGCTTCCCTTCTCATTCCTCCAGTACCACAAGCTCGTCCTGAGGCAGACATCCGCGAAACCTGGAAGGGGGCCTGGGAGGCGTTCCGATCTGACCGAGTCCTGGCCCTAGGAATTCTTGGCTCAATTGCCTTTTGGACCTTAGCTAGTTTGGTGGGGCAAGACGTCCTGATCTATGCCAAAGCCGTTCTCCATTTGTCAGATACCTATTCAGGCTTGCCACTAGCTGCTTTTGGCATTGGAGTGGGCCTCGGGTCACTCTTCGTCGGGAAACTCTCGGCCACTAAAGTGGAATTGGGATACCTGCCCTTTGGAGGCATCGGCATCACCCTCAGCCTTGCAGCCTTAGGGCTCTTGAACCCTGGACTTGTAGGCACATTGTTAGGAATGACCTGTCTGGGACTCTCCAGTGGATTTGTCGTCGTACCCTTGAATGCCCTAATTCAATGGCGAGCACCATCTGATCGTCGGGGTGCTGTCATTGCCTTTTCCAATACCTTGGTCTTCGGCGGGGTCCTTCTGGGGTCCCTAGGATGTGGATTATTAGCAGCTATTGGCTTCAGTACCGGTGCCATATTTCTCATATCGGGGATAGGCACAGCACTACTAACAATCTGGGCCATGTATCAACTGCCCGAAACTTTTATCCGGCTCATGTTAGTCCTGCTCACTCACACCCTGTATCGATTGACTATTCTAGGAAAAGATCGCATACCACAAGAAGGAGGCGCATTATTAGTCCCCAATCATGTGTCCTTTATTGACGGATTTCTGCTTTTAGCTACCACTGACCGGCCCATTCGCTTTCTTGTTGATCAAATGTATTACCACAATAGGTTCCTTAACCCATTTGCGAAAATAATGGGGGCGATTCCCATTTCCTCTCATGGTTCTCCAAAAGAAATTCTCTATGCCCTTCGGGAAGCAGGGCAGCAATTGGATAACGGGGAATTAGTCTGCATCTTTCCGGAAGGTCAAATTACACGGACTGGAAATCTGCTGCCCTTTCGCTCCGGCTTCACACGCATTGTCAAAGGTCGAGATATCCCCATTATTCCTATTCATCTAGACCGGGTATGGGGAAGCGTCTTTAGTTTTATTGGCGGAAAATTTTTAGCAAAATGGCCATCTCGCATTCCCTATCCCATTACGATTTCTCTGGGTGAAGCCCTGCCAGCCACAGCCACCGCCGATGATGTTCGCCAAGCCATTCAAGAATTGGGTGAAAGCGCTTGGCAAATACGGAAAGCCAGCAGTCGCCCCTTACACCACAGCTTTGTATCTTCCATGCGCAAACACCCCTTTCGATTTGTGTTTGGGGATGCCACAAAACCTCACGTGTCCTGTTCACAAGCCCTTATTGGAGCCATCGCCTTAGCTAGGGCCTTGCGATTACATTGGGAAGGACAACATTCTGTTGGTCTGCTCTTACCCCCAAGCGTGGGTGGAGCATTAGCCAATATTGCCGGTACACTTTCGGGTCGGACCACTGTCAATTTAAACTATACGGCTGGCATGACTGGACTTGAGTCCGCTTCTAAACAAGCTGGCTTAGTAACAGTATTGACCAACCGAACCTTCTTGGAAAAAGCCAAGGTCGAACTCCCACCCAATCTCACGCCGATCTGGATTGAAGACGTAAGGAATACTATTGACGCGCGAGCGAAGCTCACTGCTTTGTTACTCGCACTATGTGCCCCTATTCGCCTACTCGAACGGGCCTGCGGAGCAATTACGCATCCTACCATCAACGACTTAGCCACCATTATTTTCAGCAGTGGCAGCACAGGGGAACCCAAAGGCGTCATGTTGAGTCATTTCAATCTTGACTCCAATGTAGAAGGCGTAGCGCAACTGTTGCACATCGACAAACATGATCGCGTACTGGGCATTTTGCCCTTCTTCCATTCATTTGGTTATTTAGCCACCTTATGGTTTCCTAGCATTCACGGAGCCGGAGTGATCTTTCACCCCTCCCCATTAGATGGCGGAGGCATTGGGGAACTCATTGCTCGCTATAAAGTCACAGTACTCTTGGCAACTCCGACATTTTTACAACTCTATGTCCGCCGATGCACACCTGAGCAATTCGGATCCCTTCGCATTGTTCTTACCGGGGCAGAAAAACTATCAAAGAGGCTCCTCACAGCCTTTGAAGAGCGCTTTGGCATTCGCCCAATTGAGGGCTACGGTGTCACAGAATGTGCTCCAGTGATTGCTGTCAATTGCCCAGATTTTCGTGCAGCAGGATTTTTTCAGCCAGCCTCACGACCAGGCACAGTAGGCAAACCACTCCCTGGCGTATCACTCAGAATTGTCGATCCGGACACCTATGAACGATTACCTGTAGGCTCCGCAGGGATGCTGCTGGTGAAAGGCCCAAACGTAATGGAGGGGTACTTAGGGCGCGAAGATTTAACCGCAAAGGCTATGCATGATGAGTGGTATATTACCGGCGATATTGCCAAGCTAGATGAAAATGGATTTTTGAAAATTACCGACCGACTGTCACGATTTTCAAAAATCGGTGGAGAAATGGTACCGCATGGTCGAGTTGAAGAAGCCCTGCACCAAGCCATTCAGGCCGAAGGCATGATGCTGGCGGTCACCGCTATTCCTGAGGAACGCAAAGGGGAACAACTCATCGTCTTACATGTACTAGACGAATCCACCATTCCCGATATACTCGAAAAAGTGACAGCCAGCGGCCTTCCAAACTTGTTTATTCCACGACGAGACAACTTCATCAAAGTCGACCATCTTCCCGTTTTGGGGACAGGTAAATTAGATTTGCGTGCGCTTAAACGCCTAGCCCTCGAGCATCATGTCAAATCTCAAATATCGCCATAGACGGCTAGCCATCAACTAATATTTTCACATTCAAGCCATGGCCAAAAGTGACTCATCCGAAAACTCCATCATCGACTGTCATGTCCATCTCGCAGCCCTGCCGGAGGGTAATAATGGCTGCGTAATTTCCTCAAAAATGTTAGCCAGTCCGCTTTTTCGATTTTTATTATGGAAGCACCAGCTTTCACCTAAGGACCCTGTCGCCACAAATAAAAAATATATCAACGATTTACTCATAGAATTACGAGCCTCCCAACACGTTCAACAAGCTGTGCTACTCGGCATGGATGGGGTCTACACCAATGAAGGACGCATCGACCTTCATGCCACAGAATTCCTCATTAGCAATGACTATGTCCTACAACAAGCCAAAGACTACCCCAATGAATTTTTAGCGGGTGTATCGGTTAACCCCCAACGAATTGACGCTATTGAAGAACTCCATCGCTGTGCCGAAGCCGGGGCCACGCTCATCAAAGTCTTGCCAAATTCCCAGCAATTTGATCCAGCTCATTCTCGGTATAAAACATTTTACCGAGAACTAGCCAAACTCAGGCTGCCGTTACTCAGTCATGTCGGCTATGAATTCAGCCTCATCGGCAAAGATCAATCCGTGGGCGACCCAAACCGCCTTCGCACCGCGCTAGATGAGGGAGTTACCGTCATCGCAGCCCACGCCTGCAGTTATGGCTTAATGATCTATGAAAAATTCCTTCCCACTCTTTTGCAATTTGTCCAACGCTATCCGCATTTCTATGCCGATATTTCAGCTCTCACACTCCCCAACCGGTTAGGCATGTTGTGGAAACTTCGGCAACACCCTGAGGTGTTTGACCGGTTGATTTTTGGCACTGATTATCCGCTCTCGGTTTTTCACCTTCCCCTATGGGGCTTTACACCACTTTCGACCCTTTGGCGAATCAAGCGCACGACGAATAGATTCGACCGGCAATTCCTCGTCTGCCGCAACCTGGGACTCGGCTTTATCTCACTTCAGACCATCATTCAAGCAGCGCAATCCCGCACTTCCCCTCCTCCTACTGTCTCTGACTAGATCCTGTCTCTCAATTCCGACTGCAATGTAAAGATTTTCAAAGCATCCACCGAAACAGCTTGATACTATTCTGTGTGTAGGTAGATAGGTTAGTTAGGTGGTTGTAATAGGAAACAATCTTCTTCTCATTTGGCACAACCGTAAGACACCTTAACCAACACACAATAGTCGAAGTTTTAACAAGAAAAAGAGGAAAAATGTTATGAGTCGAGTTCTTGTTACAGACGATTCGTCAGCTCAACGACTTATTATCTCCAGTATTGTGCAGAAAATGGGCCATGAGATCGACACCGCCTGCAATGGCCAAGAAGCCATTGAGAAAATTCAAGCCAATCAACCTGATTGCTTGCTCTTGGACATACTCATGCCCGTCATGGATGGAATGAAGGTACTTGAAACCTTGGAAAGCAAAGGGATCAAAATCCCGATCATCGTGCTAACCGCCGATGTCCAAACCGATCTCAAAGAACAATGTCTAGAATTCGGGGTGAACACATTCATGAATAAACCCATTAACAAAAATAAATTACAAGAAGCCTTAGAGTCGATTCTCTCTTCGCCACAGACCACGGAGACTCCATGTACCTAACCCCTGCACAACTCGACGCATTGCAAGAGCTCATGAATATCGGAGTAGGACGAGCATCTGGCTCATTGAACCAACTGTTTGACAAGCCTGTCCGAGTAAGTATCCCCAGCATTCGCTTAGGAACAGCCCAAGATTTCATCCAGGATCCTCTCCGCCTAAATCCAGCAGCGTATTCATCGGTGGAACTGCCTTTTCACGGAAGGTTTTCTGGTTCAGCCTCCCTTCTCTTTCCTCGGGACAGTGCCGCAAGCTTGATCTCCTTAGTCATTGGAGAGGCCCAAGACCTCGACACCATGGACAGTCTCCGGGAAGCCACGTTGACGGAAATTGGCAATATTGTCCTGAATGGGGTTATGGGGTCCTTTGCCAACGTTCTCCAAGAAAAGATCACATATGAAGTCCCGTGTTATCAAACAACCTCCGATCCAGAATTATTCCAGACAGCCTCATCAGATTCTGAAAACCCCATCCTTTTCGCTCAAACTCAATTCACGATTGAAGTTGATGATATCACCGAGGACATTATGCTCATGCTTGCCATCCCAGACCTGGGACTTCTCCTGACAACTCTGAATAAATTTTTAGACCCCCAATGCGCCTGAATATGCTTCCTCCGAAATCACCCCTTTCTCTTAAAAAACCTGGAGGTTGTCCCGGAAAACCTATTCGGTTCAATCATTTCATCCCTTCAGTGACTCTGCTCTTCCTTTTTTCACCTTTTGACTAACAGCTCCCTTTCTACTCCACATTGCCTTTTTCATTAAGATTCTCTGAAAGACACCCGAAAAACGTTCTAATGAGTATTCATAGGGAAGGAAATCTGTGCCTGGACGGCGCCCCGCGAAAAATCCTTCGTTCAACCCATAAGGAGAACAACATCCATGAGCCGTGTATTAATTACTGATGACTCTTTACTCCAACGCAGAACCCTTTCAGCAATCGTAGCGGACATGGGCCATGAGGTCGACACCGCCTGTAATGGCCAAGAAGCCGTTGAAAAAATTCAGGCCAACAAACCCGACTGCCTACTTCTAGACATGCTCATGCCCATCATGGATGGTGTGCAAGTCATAGAAACATTGCAATCTCGTGGTGTGAAACTGCCCATCATCGTTCTGACGGCCGATGTGCAGGAATGGTTGAAGGAGCGATGCCTGGAATTGGGAGCCACCATGTTCTTGAACAAACCCGTCAAGCAAGAGCAATTGCAACAAGCGCTACAAGACATCCTAGCTACGTCACAACCCACGGAGGCGCCATGCCCATAAGTCCCGACCATCTCGATGCTTTACAGGAACTGCTCAATATTGGGGTGGGACGAGCAGCCGGGTCTCTTAACCAGATGCTGGAGAAACCCATCCGACTACATGTACCGTTTATTCGAATAGGGAAACCAGATGAGGTTTCTCAAGAAATACAAAAAATGCAGGAAGCCACGATATCCTCTGTGCAACTACCCTTTAAAGGAACATTTCAAGGGTCAGCCTGTCTGCTTTTTCCCACGGAGAGCGCGGCAGCCTTAGTGACCGCCCTCACCGGAGAAGCAGAAGATACGGACACGATGGACTCCTTACGGGAAGCCACACTGACAGAAATCGGCAATATTGTACTCAACGGTGTCATGGGCTCGTTGGCCAATATTTTACACAATCAGATCACCTACTCCATTCCATTTTATCAAGAAACATCATTGCAGGGGTTACTACAACCGTCAACTTCGGATTCTGCAGAAATGGTTCTCTGGGCCCATACCCAATTTACCATTGAAGATTACGATTTGACGGGAGATATCATGCTCATGTTCGGCATCCCTGATCTTGATCTGCTCATCAACGCTGTGAGTGAGCTTTCGAATTTTGCAACATGTCAACATGCTCCAACAGGATCCACTTCTTAACTTAGTCATCCTCGATCATCTTCCTCAAGGGGTATTCATTCTGCGCCCGAATGAGACCGTCGTCTTTTGGAATCATTGTCTGGAAGAATGGACGGGTATTCCCAAATCCACGATCGAGGGCACACAGGTGGCAACACACTTTCCCCATCTTGGCACCCCAAAATACACCTCCCGCTTTGAACCACTCTTTCAGGGAGGTCCTCCCGTTACCTTCGCCTCACAGTTTCATCCGCAGTTTCTCCCCTGTATCAATCCCAATGGACAGCCTCGTGTCCAGCAGACTATAGCGAAGGCCCTCTGGCACGAGGCCATGCAAGAATGGCAGGCTTTGGTCATTATTCAGGACATCTCCGATCTCCACCGGCAAGTTGCTGAATCCCAACGACTCCGGAAACAAACCCAAACCCAGGTGGATGAGCGAAAAAAAATCGAAGCGGCTCTCCGGGAGAGCGAGGCCCGTGCGACAGACCTTATCAATTCTGGTCCCATACTCATGTGGACCTGTACTCCGGATGGACGGTGTGATTTTTTGAATGGCCAATGGGTAGCCTTTACCGGGATTTCAGAGGTTGACCAGCTGGGTTTCAAATGGCTAAAGCAGATTCATCCGGACGACCATGAGCACACCATGAAAGATTGGCAACGCGCCGTTGAAAGCGGCATCCCTTTTGAAACCCGGTTTCGTATCCGTCGCCATGATGGACAGTATCGATGGTTCTTGACACTCGCGAATCAAATGTATGATTCCGACGGACGCCTATTGAAATGGATTGGGTGCAATATTGATATTACCGCCCAACGTGCCGCAGAAGAAGAGAGGGCCCAGCTTCAGCGTGCCGTTGACCAAGGAGTCGAGGGACTAGCACTGCTGGATCAGGAGGGACGATATACCTATATCAATCGGGCTCATGCCGCCATGTACGGATACACCGAAGATGAACTAATCGGGCAATCATGGAAAACGCTCTATTCAATGAAACAGCTACGGCTTATTGAAGAGATCTGCCTCCCCAAGCTCCGCAGTTCGGGACAGTGGCAGGGAGAACTTCTGGGCCTTCGAAAAGATGGAACAGATGTCCCCGTGGAAATGTCGTTGTCCTTACTCATGAATCTGGACAATTCCTCGGATGGTCTGGTCTGCACCTGTCGAGATACGACCGAACGGAAACGAGCGGAAGAACTATTTCGACAAGCGGTAGAAAGTGCCCCAAGTGGCATGATCATGATTGATTCACAGGGTCGCATTATCCTAACGAACAAGGCTATTTCACAATTATTTGGATACTCCCCAGACGAATTGATCGGGACTTCGATTGAACAACTCGTGCCCCATCGTTTCAGATCCAAGCACCCCGCACAACGATCCCAATTCTTCGCAAATCCTCACCCACGGAAAATGGGAGCGGGGCGGGACCTTTTTGGATTACACAAGAACGGCACAGAAGTTCCCGTTGAAATCGGCCTGAATCCTTTCAAGACAGAGGATGGGACCTTTGTGTTGGCATCAGTCATCGATATTACCGCAAGGAAGTTAGAGGAAGAGCGCTTTCGGTTAGTCGTGGAAACCACTCCCAATGGCATGATTATGGTCGATTCATCAGGCAAGATCGTCCTGGTCAATCAGCTCACCGAATCGTTATTTGGGTATTCACGCGCAGAACTACTTGGACAACAAATTGAAATATTGGTCCCACTGCCTTTCAGAAAAGAACACCCCCATTATCGAGCAACGTATTTTGCTCAACAGACAAAAAGTCGAATCATGGGAAAAGGCCGCGAACTGTGTGGGCTGCACAAAGATGGCCATGAAATTTCTATTGAGGTCGGGCTGAACCCCATTGAAACACAGGAAGGGCTCTTTATCTTAGCCTCAATTGTGGATATCACTGAACGAAAAGCCACGGAGGAACAACTCCAGAAAAACGCTGAAGCGCTTGAACAGAAAAACAAGGAACTTGTGGTCGCGAGAGACCAAGCCCTTGCGGCAGTCAAAACAAAATCAGCATTTCTGTCCACGATGAGCCATGAAATCCGAACACCATTAAATGGGGTTATTGGGATGACAGATTTAATCATGGACACGGCACTCGACATTGATCAGCAGGAGATGGTTCAAACGGTTAAAAATTCAGGAGAATTTCTTCTCAAGACCATTAACGATATTCTCGATTTTTCAAAGATTGAAGCCGGCAAGTTAGATTTGGAAGTCATTGATTTTGACATTCGACTGGCACTGGATGAAGTGATCGACATCCTGGCAGGAAAAGCCAATCAGAAAAATATAGAACTTATTGGTGTGGTGCATGCCAATATACCCAAGCAGCTACGGGGCGATCCTGGGAGAATCCGACAAATTCTCTTTAATCTCATTGGGAACGCCATTAAGTTCACCGAGCAAGGAGAAATTGTTGTTCGCGTTGAACTGGTTGATGAACAAGCCGAAGGTCCAGTACTAAAATTTTCTGTCACCGACACCGGAATTGGTATTCCTTCGGCGGCGCAGGAAGGACTCTTTCAATCATTCACACAGGCCGATAGCTCCACGACTCGCAAATTTGGGGGAACCGGATTGGGCTTGGCCATCTGTAAACAACTGGTCACCTTAATGCACGGAGAAATTGGTGTAACCAGTCAAGAGGAACAAGGCAGCATCTTTTGGTTTATCATCCCGCTGGCTCACAGAGCTTCAACATCTTTACCCAGTACTTCCTACACATCTCTGGCGAACCGTCGTGTCTGCATCATTGAATCGAATGACACTATCCGCTTTCTCTTAAACCATTATGCACAATCATGGGGAATGCAACCTGAAGTCGCCAGAAACGGAACGGATGGTTTAGCGTTACTGCAAGAGAAGGCCAGGGAAGGCAAGTCATTTGATGTGGCCCTTCTGGATCATTCACTGTCTGACACTAGTCACGAAGATGGATTTTCTTTAGCCACGCGCATTCGCCAGGATCCTCACTTGTCCGACATTCCCCTCATCTTACTCACCGCGTTAGGGAAACGAGGCGAGGGGAAAATGGCTCAAGAGGCCGGCTTTAATGGATACCTCACCAAACCCATACGGCATCAGCAATTACACGACTGCCTCACCATGATCTTGAGTGAGCCAGCGACTGCCTCCAGCGAATGCTCATCGCCGCCACTCATCACCAGACATACGATCGACGAAGCCCAGGCTCCTACCCAATGCCACATCCTGCTTGCCGAGGATAACGTCGTGAATCAGAAAGTCGCCGTCCGGATGATTCAGAAATTGGGCTATCGCGTTGATGTCGTCGACAATGGCAAAGCTGCGGTCGAGGCCCTTGAGCGCACCGTCTACAATCTGGTGTTTATGGATTGCCAGATGCCGGAAATGGATGGCTTAGAAACCACCAGAAAGATTCGAGAAGCAGAAAGCAAGAACCGTAAGACGTTAGGCGTAAGGAGTGAGGGGCAAGAATCAGAACTTGCGAACGCGCCTGACTCCTCACTCCTTACACCTCACCGTATTCCGATTATTGCACTGACGGCCAATGCCTTATCGAGCGATCGAGAAGCCTGTCTTCGGGCGGGCATGGATGATTTTTTGTCTAAACCCGTCCGGTTAGAAGAGCTGTCTGCCATGATCACAAAATGGGTCATCAAAGTCAGCACCACTGAGGGAGGGAAACTGCTGACAGCAAAACCTGCCAGAAAGGACTCACGTACCATGCCGCCTTGTCTTGATGAATCAACCATTCAGAATCTCAAAGATCTCGGTGGAGACGAAGACCCCGAATTCTTTTTGAGTGTTGTGGATCAATTTCTTGCCGACCTGCCACGCCATTTGGATGGAATCAAACAGGCCATCGATGAACAAGATACGACTACACTCACGAAAGTGGCTCATGCCTGTAAGGGGTGTTGTCGATCGATGGGTGCGACGTTATTAGCTGAATCGAGTTATACCCTGGAAAAGATGGGGCGAAACGGAACCGTGGAAGGTGCTGGGAAGACGTTTGAACAGCTCTTGCTGGACAAAGATCAGACTATCCAGGCTCTTGAACAGGAACGAATCAGGTCAACGACTCCCGCTCGATGAGGCGTCGATAATACGAAATCGGACTTCGTCAGCTTGAGTATAAGCTGACACCATCTCTCCCACGAATAAATCTACTCGGTATAGTCCTGCCGTCCACCCGGACTCTGGGGCTGACAAGACAAAGAACCCCGATTGTTCATTTGCCGTGACCACAACTTGGTCCCTCGCAATCGGAGTCTCATCGGATCCGGTATCAGTGGTCTCTAACCTTCCCTCAGCCGTAAGCACAATGTCATCATATGAGGCTGTCGTCAATCCAAAGACCAAATAAATCTCCTCTTGCATTGACCTAAATGTATCGCGAGGTCGAATTGGAATAAATTCATGGTTGCCGGCTTGCAAATCATCGCGCATGACTGCGCCCGCTGGAATGACAAATTGAAACCAACTGGATTGGGTATCTCGTCCCATTAACGCGACACGTCCAGGAAGTTCAATAGGGTTAAAGTTTATGGGAGCTGACATCGGTCCTTCTGAGGGCGCGAGGGTTTGGACAATATCAGAACCGACAAGAGGGAGTTGTATATTTTCTCGTGGGGAATCTTGATGGCTGGCAACCTGTTCCCGAGCGCGATTGGCCCAACTGACTACGTCTGCTTCTGACGGGAACGTCATGGAATATTCGGCTTCCTGTCTCCAGGAGGCAACGGCTTGGAGCCGTTCAAAATAGGTTAAGGCTTCCGTCCAACGGTCGAATTTTGCCAGACATTGCCCAATACGAAAGATGGAGTCGGGATAGATGTCTCCTGAAGGACTTAATGTGATGCCTTTCTGGAAAAAATTTATTGCCTCATTGTAGCGATCTAAGGCCATCAACGTCTTTCCCAGATCATAGGCAGCGCGATGGTCGGTCGGCCGCAACTTCAGCACCTCGCGCAAGATGGGTTCGGCATCACCATATTGTCCCGCTTTCATGAGACGCCAAGCCGCTTCACGAGACAACGCCCAGCGCTTGCCATTAGCAGACGCCGGTTGGGCATGGGGAAACGGTTGACTTCGACGACCTTTGTCGGTCGTCGCGCCATTGATGACTAAGAGTAGATTATGCGCAGCTCGTTGAAGATTCGACCCAAGAGATGGGCGGGCCAAGACGCTCTGCACTTCGTGTCGGGCGGCCTGATAATCCAAGAGATCATACAGGACTCGCGCGCGGGCAAGTCGCCAACCTGGCAATGCTGGAACCAACTGAATCGCACGTTGATATGCATCCACGGCTTCTTCCAAATGGTCTCTTTCCTGAAGATCTTTCGCCAGCCGCAAATGAATGAGGGGATTGGATGGATCATGTTGGGCAAGCCCGCGAAGTTCTTGAATCGCCAGCTCTGGTTTTCCTTGGCGGGTGCGAAGACTCCATTTCGCCCAGCGGGGAGCCAAGACGTTCGGTGCAGCTTCAAGGGCTCCATCAAAACTCCGGACAGCATGCTCGGGTTGTCGAATCGTTGTTAGAATCGATCCCTGCAGAAAATAAAGTTCCCAGGATTCGGGGAACTGAAGAATTCCGTGACGAACCCGATCGAGAGCTTGAATAGGAGAACCAGCCTTCCACAACCTTTCCGTGTCGAACAGAACCTTCTCCTGTTCACCAGGTGGAGTCTGTGCCCCTAGCGCATTAAATGGGTGCCAACACAGCACCCAGATGACTGCGAATAGGCGGACGTAGCTTCCAACGTGGCCAGCGCGTATTGATTGGTGCATGGAGGCCAAAACTCGTCGTGCTACCAGCCAATCTTGTGCATTCGTTCAACGGCTTCAGCTAAGCGTTCTTTTGTTGTCGTCACAGTCATACGGATGTAGCCTTCTCCCGGGTCGCCAAAGCCATTGCCGGGGGTGGTCACAATTCCAGCCTTCTCGATGAGATGCGCTGTGAATGAGGCTGAAGTAAAACCTTTGGGTACTTCAATCCACACATAAAAAGCCGCAGCGGGGGCTTCCAATCCTAAACCCAGCTTTTTCAAACCTGCCACCAGGACATCCCGACGTTCTTGATAAATTTTTCTCAAATCATTCGTCACCGAATCATCTAATTCCAGTGCTGTAATCCCTGCCTCTTGAATCGCTTGAAACACACCTGAATCAATATTCGTTTTGACTTTGCCTAACCCAGCAATGACTTCCTGACACCCAACAGCGAACCCAATACGCCAACCCGTCATATTGAACGTCTTAGACAGAGAATGAAACTCTACGCCCACATCCATCGCCCCTTCCGCCTCAAGAAAACTACATGGCCGCTTGCCATCATAATAGATTTCTGAATAGGCAGCATCGTGGCACACAATAATATGATGTTGTTTTGCAAAGTCGACCACTTTCTTGAAAAATTCTTTGCTGGCGACCACCGACGTCGGGTTATTTGGAGAATTTAAGAACATCATTTTGGCTTTTTGGGCGACTTCTGTAGGAATGGCCGCTAAATCAGGCAAGAACCCATTCTCTTTTGTTAGTGGCATCACATGAGATGTGCCGCCGGCAAAACTTACGCCGACAGGATAGACGGGATATCCAGGGCTCGGGACTAACACCACATCTCCTTTGTCAATAAACGCCAAGGGCACATGGCCAATTCCTTCTTTTGAACCAATGAGCGTGAGTACTTCTGTTTTAGGATCGGCCTTAACACCAAATCGGCGTTGATACCATTTCGCTACGGCCGTCCGAAAGGACAGCATGCCATCATAGGAAGGATACTGATGATGTTTGGGATCGCCGGCCGCTCTCCGCAAAGATTCAATAATAGGCTCTGGGGTGGGCAAATCTGGGTCGCCAACACCCAAATTAATAATATCCATACCACCTTCAATGGCTTTGCGTTTCATGTCATCAATTGCTGCAAATAAATACGGCGGTAACGTGCGGATACGATCGGCATATTGAATAGGAAAACCTGCCATGAACGTTGCCTCCTTTCTTGAAATTCCTAAATTAAATAACCAGCCATTACCGTACCAAATTTTCAACTGGTTGGGGTACCGGCAAACATAAGATTTGGCTAGACTCAAAAAGAAGAATAGTATCTAACGGTTGAGCAGGAAGTTATGGTATGAGATGCTCGATTAATTGATCAGCCAATTGGTGCAAGAAAGGAAGATGTGCCCTGGCTTGAGCCTGAATCGCTTCTGAAGGAATTCCTCCTTTTTTGACATCATCCGGGCATTCTCGACAAAGCGCTTCCATACCCGCTTCTTCTATTTCGGCATGAAACAATATCCCATAGCCAAAATCATGGGAACGAAACGCTTGCACAGGGAAGTCTTTAGACGCGATTAATGACTTGACCGCTGAAGGAAGAACGATTCCTTCTCCGTGCCATTGAAACACATGAAACTCAGGGGGCAGTCTTCCAAACACTGGATCACTTTTCCCAGCATCTGTAACAATCACTGACAGTACTCCAATTTCAAACTTCGCTCCCGGCAAAACAGAACCACCACAAACTTTGGCTAAAAGTTGTGCCCCAAAACAAATTCCGAGGACGGGCATATTTCTGTTCATCGCCTCTTGAACGAACTTCTGTTCTTCGGCAATCCAGTCCTCCGAGTCATTGACCGACATTGGCCCACCCATAATCAGCAGAAAGTCACCAAAATCTGAGGGCACCCCTTCTGTTGGCACAAGAGTGGTCTTGACCGTATAGCCTCGCTTTCCCAGAGCCTGCCGAAACACCCCAGGACCTTCAAACGGCACATGCTGTAAACAAGTCGCTACTTTCATAGTCTGGCTATCCAAGATAGCAAGAACATGTTTTACCTAACGTGGGAAATTAAAAACAGAAAAGGGAAGTTTCAGCAGGAGGGAAGCAATTGAAATTGCTCTCACGATCAAGCGACAAATTGATAATAGCAATGGTCAAATTGGTGGAATTGTCCTTGCCCTTTACATATCAGGATAGATGCCCATTCATGGCAAAACCATTGGCAAACATCGGCTGATGCCCATTTTTCTTATTCACACATTCAACCAAATGCCAAAAGCGAAGAGGATTGACTTTCTTTTTGCTCGCTACAATCAAACTCGTCCCTTCTAAAACGGTATTCAAAGCCAAATCGGTTCGAAATCCAATATGCTTGCACATAGGAGAAATGAACTTTTCGACGGCAGCAATGACCTTATTCCCATTACTAAAGTGATTCAACATGACGATTCTTCCACCAGGCTTGCATACCCGAATCATTTCATCCACCACAATCCGATAATCTGGAACCGCTGTCACAACATATGCCGCCATCACAATATCAAACGTATCGTCCGGAAGCTGCATATTTCCCGCATCCATAGTTTGAAGAGTCACATGTGACAACTTGAATTCCTCCACTCGACGACGGGCATGTTCTAACATACCTTCAGAGAGATCAATTCCTAAGACTTCACAATGGGCAGGATATAGGGGTAATGCCTCTCCTGTGCCTACTCCTACTTCTAACACTCGACAGCCAGGTTCAATGGAGAGCCCTCGAACCGCCGCTTCCCGAGATTGTTTAAAGGCTTTTCCAAACGTATGGTCATACACGGAAGCATAGGCCGTGTACACCCGCTCGACTTTCTTATTGTCCATGCGTCCTCCATCGCGGTGCTCTGCTCATTCCACACCCCTTCGAAGACCCTTGAATTGATAACATGAAATTTGAAATTCAGTTGTTACTGGGGAATTGTAAACGATGGCGGGAACCCAGATTTTTTTGCCGGCCTGGGGACGGCCCACCTGACTCAACAACCAATGCCGTGTTAATCTACCGAAGTGAAGAGAGGGAGTCAACTCTTCCTCTACACAAACCTCAAATTTCGCACCCGTTCGTCAAAAAACTGGCATCTGATATTGACACAATCCCTTTGCAAACCCAACTCTTTATTAAGTACGATTAGTCGAGAGATTGCAAACCTATTAAGGCATCTCTACAATTTTGGTACTATTTTTTATTTTGATTCATCATATTCGGTCTAAGGAGAACCTACATGGGTATTGGCTCTTCATCCTGCAACCGCCTCTCATTTATCCTTTTTGCTTTTGTCAGTACCGGGGTCATATTTCCCTCTGTTTCATTGGGTATTGATTTAGCTATTACGATGGAGGAAGCCAATAAATCTCTCACAGCCGGACGGAAAACCATGGAAACCGCAGATTCCATTGAGGATGTGGCCGCTGTGATGAAAGCCTCTGAAAAAGTGAGCCGAGTGGGGGCGGACCCAGAAGTCGACCCTTGCGGAACCCATGCCATTTTACGAACCCGTCGCTATTGGCTGGAATATTTTGGGCGACGGGAAGCGGCCGAATCCAAACGTCAAAAACAGGATGTCCGCATGCCCGAAGAAAAAATTCAAGAAATTTTAGATATGCCCTATCTCGAAGTAGAAGTTCGATTATGCGGGGAAGAAGAATTCTTTGCAGAAGGTGCGGAAATTGCTCTACAACAAGGCAATCTCATGGCCCGACCGGTTGATATTGGTCCTGCAGAACGGGGGCGAAAGAATCCTGGCCCAACCCCCAGCTTTCGTTCCCGCTTTACCGCACGATTTGCTTATGCCGACTTTGATCCCCAAGCTCCAGGAACCTTGGCCATATTTTTTCCTGATGGTAAATTGATCAATATTCCTGCCGACTTTTCAAAAATACCATAACAGGAAAGGCTTTCTTAAGGGGGTTTTGTGAAGAAACCTCTAGGCTTTTGTTGTATCACCTGAAATTAGTTTTTGATGGCTCTATGGTTGACTCCGGTGGACTAGCTCGTCAAGAGTTAATGGCGCTTTATTCGCTGAGATTCCAAGGAGGGTCTGCAACGCGGCCATCGGCGTTTTGCGGCGGTTGAAGCGGAACACAAACTCATCAAGATAGCTCTGGAGATACTTTGGCTCCACTCCATGATGCGTGCCAATGAGCCACGTTTTGAGATTACTGAAGACCCGGTGGATATGGGGCGCCACTTTGTGCGCTCGCTCCGGGGTGCGAACCATTCGCACACGATGCTTGTACCCGACCAACGCTGCATCAGAATACCCGCGCCACCCATCCGTTCGGAGTGTGGAGTTGGCCTCAATATTTGCCCTCAAAAACCCACGAATGCTGAGCTCGCCTGCATCCTTCAGGATTGAAAGACGCAATCGACCTGTCCGTTCAGATCGTTTCCCTTTTTTGTCGGTATAGGGGAGAACCTCCACGGCCCCGATTATCAAGCTCTTGTGCTTGGCTGTCGTCGCTCCCCGACCTGGCCTGCCTTTGGCTGAGCCGCCGAGGATTGCCTCATCGGCCTCAATCAAGCCGGAGAGCTGGCTTCGGTTTGTGTTGACCATTCCTTGACGCAACCGATGCAGCATATGCCAAGCTGTGGTGGCACTCGAAAGGCCAAGCTGGCGTGCAAGCTGAACGGCACTGATTCCTGGCGTATGAGTCGTCACAAGATACGCAGCCCAGAACCACTCCTGGACGGGCACGTGAGAACGGTGCATGAGTGTGCCGGCCATCGGCGAAGTCTGACGCCCACACGCCCGACACTCGAACACGTAGCGCTTGGAGTTGAGCCAGGCCGACTTCCCCCTGCACTTGGGACAAACAAACCCATCGGGCCAGCGACTCTGCACCAAATATTCAAGACAAGCCTGCCGTGTAGTGAAGCGTTGACGAAATTCCCGCATGTCCTTCGGATACGTTGGGCGCCCCACACTTGAATAGTCACAAGTCCTTCAACCGGAGTCAACCGTAGAGCCATTTAGTTTTTTATACCCTCATCTATGCCATCGACTTCGCGCAGAGTATACAAATGGTGATAGAGGCCGCGTTGTTCCAATAAGTTTTCGTGCCGTCCTTCCTCAACAATCATTCCCCGATGAAGTACAAGGATGCGGTCTGCTCGCTGGATCGATGAAAAACGATGTGCAACCATTAATGTCGTTCTCCCCTTCATCAGCTCAATCAAGGCATCTTGTACCAATGATTCTGATTGACTATCCAAAGCTGAGGTCGCCTCATCCAAAATAAGGATTCTGGGATCTTTTAATAAAGCCCTGGCAATCGCTACTCGCTGACGTTGTCCTCCTGAGAGGTTCACACCCTTCTCCCCTAAAACCGTGGAATATCGGTCTGGAAGATTCTGAATAAAGTCATGGGCATTTGCCCGTCGACTCACTTCATACACTTCGGCGTCCGTAGCCTCACTTTTACCATATCGAATATTGTCCATAATCGTTCCACCAAACAAGAAGGTGTCTTGAGGAACCAACGCCAATTGTCCATACAAACTATCTAATTGAATAGATCTCACATCACGTCCATCAATGAGTATTCTTCCTTTTGTGGGATCGTAAAAACGGTGAAGCAAATTGATGATCGTGGTTTTCCCCGCTCCAGTTGGCCCAACAAGCGCTACGCATTCCCCTGCCTTAATAGAAAAAGACACGGTTTCCAACACCGGAGGACGGTCTTCATAGGCAAATTGAACCTCTTCAAACTGGATACCTCCTCCAATCGGCTCTAATGGTTGTGAATCAGACCGATCATGAATATCCAACGGCGTATCCAGCAACTCACATACCCGAGTCATCGCACCTTGAACTTCTTTCACTTGAGAAAAAATCCGCGCAGTCGACCCAAATGGCCCAATTAAAATACCTGCAAAAAGGACAAACGCAAAGAGTTCACCGGGAGACAGCTGCCCTTCAATGACTTGCTTCCCTCCGTACCACAAGACGCCAATTGCCATAGCAAATGTAAAAAATGTAATCACTGGGACAAAGACTGCCATCACGGCTGTTCGTTGCATCGTTGTAGCCAACAGCTCTTCTATCGCTGAACGAAACCGGCCTTCTTCTCGTACTCCTTGCACAAATGATTTCACCTCCCGTATCCCAGATACCACTTCTTCGATGAGCGTAGTCACATGAGCAGTGTGATCTTGAATTTTCATGGAAAGGGCTTTTAGGCGTTTCCCAAAAATTCTCGCAACAAGAGCAAGCAATGGCAAAAGAAGAAGAATTAACAAGCATAAGCGCCAATTCATCACCAAAAGAAATCCAACGCCGCCAATAATGGTGACCAAATGCTTGAGCACATCCATTGATGTTTCAGTGAAAAGATTCTGTATGACTCCTACATCACTCATCAATCTGGAAATCAATTCTCCTGTGCGCCGTTTAGTAAAAAAGTTAAGAGAGAGCCGATGAAGATGGGAGAAGACATGCGTGCGAAAATCAGCCATTACATGCTGAGAAGCCAGAGCAGTTAGATAACTATGTCCCATCGACAATATGCCCTGTCCAACCACAAATCCGATAAACATCCACACCATTGCTGTTAACTGCTGAAGATCTTTTTGTATCGTAATCACGTCCCATAAAGACCCAGCCATCCTAATAAGCACCAAATTGCACGCCGCGACACCCATCACTGCGATTCCAGCACAAGCCATGATCAGAAATTGCGGACGAATAAACGGGAGAAAACGAGACCACTGATTCATAGGTATTTCACTACACTAGTCAGGACTCAACATAAAAAGGAAATGCCCTTTAAGACCAGACACAAGCTAAAAGGATGAGAGAAAAACGACGAGGAAAGAAGGCCCGGAGATCAATCGATTTGAATAACCGATTCGATTTGCAATTTATTGATTGCGACAAACTCCGAATGGTGGGTGTCATCAATGAGCACATCGGTCAAATTCAAAAATCTGACCGAATCATCATTAAGCACATCCGAAATTCTATTCCGCATAGGGGGAATGAGGAGCTCGCCAACATACGTTGAAAGGGAGGAACGGACCCTGATGCGAGTTTTCTTCCCTTGGGTCATAACCATTACCCCAATTCCAGTTTCCTGGTATTAATTGCGCCGTTTAGCGAATTTCATGCGGCGACGAAGTTTTTTATGTTTATGCTTGCGCATCTTCTTCCTCCGCTTTTTGACCACACTCGACATAGAGATGAGTTCCTAGTTTAAAAATTATAAGATGGCAAGCCAAACCTACAACGTTCGACGGTTATCATACAACGTGGCAGTAACCGCCGAAGACTACCTATCATAGGGTTCAGAAACGTGTCAAGAAACCTGAATATCATACCCAGTCTCAGGCCCATGAGTCATCAATTCAGACTACATTCCCTTGACCCCTTTAGAGCTCTTCTCCATTATAAGGTCTCATGTTGGCCCAATTCCGCATAACCCCCTACTCTCGGGCATGGACAATTCTCATTATTTTGGGAATATGCTGCGTTGGCGAAACAGGATGTTCAAAGAAAACGCCTAAATATCCGGAAGACCATGCTCGATTCCAACGAGTGGTCCAAGCCATCAAATCACTCGAAACGGCTTATGTCAATAAAGATGCGTCTGCTTTTCATGAACTGCTTCTGCCCCTGGAACAATTAGAAGTGCTAGAGATTGAGACCAAAAAAGACTTTGCCACATTCTCAACAATTGATCTGGATTTTACTGTAGATCGAATCCTTATCGATGGGAACCTTATTTCAGCCTACATCTCATGGCAAGGCACCTGGCAACGTACCTCCCCAGAATTTAATGAATCCGCACGAGGTCATGGCGTACTTCTCTGGAGCGGGAATCGAGTCATATTACTCCGAGGAGTGGAAGGCGACCTTCCCTTTGGTATCGCATCCCAGTTCAATATACGATCCTAAATTCTTCACTACCCATTTCAACAACCCATTCATTCTTCTTATGACTCTTTCGTTGTCAACTCACCCATGAACAGTCATATTCTCTCAACCGACTTCCTTATCATTGGTGCAGGAGTGGCTGGGCTACGCGCAGCGTTGGAATTATGCCGACATGGTGAGGTAATCATGGTGGCAAAAGGCGGACCGCAAGATAACAACTCCTTTTATGCCCAAGGCGGTGTCGCCGTGGCTCTCAGCGAAGAAGACGATGTCGATCTCCACTTCACTGACACCGTAAAGGCAGGACACCTATTGGGGTCTCGTCCCGCTACAAAAGTCCTCGTGGAAGAAGGCCCATCCCGTATTCATGAGCTCATTGAATGGGGAGCAAAATTCGATACTGTAGATGGCGAACTGGCCTTTACCAAAGAGGGAGCCCACAGCCGGCACCGGGTGTTACGAGCAGGCGGGGATGCAACTGGGAGTGAAATGGTTCGCGCCTTGAGCGTCAAAGCTCAAAGTCTAACAAATTTACAATGGTTGGGGAATCATTTTGGGGTCGAACTATTTGTTCAAGACGGTCGATGTTGTGGAGCCATCATCCTCGACGAACAAACAGGGCATTGTAAAACTATTTTCGCTTCAGGAGTCTTATTGGTCACGGGAGGCGCAGGCCAGATCTATGCCCGTACGACGAATCCAGCTAGTGCGACTGGCGACGGCATCGCTATGGCTTTTCGCGCCGGTGCCATTCTAGAAGATATGGAATTTGTTCAATTTCACCCCACCTCATTGTATCTCCCCTCCAGTCCACCATTTCTTCTTACCGAAGCCTTGCGTGGAGAAGGGGGTATCCTTCGAAACAACCGATGTGAACGATTTATGAAACAGTATGACCCTCACTTAGAACTGGCACCAAGAGATGTCGTATCTCGTGCCATATGGGCCGAAATGCAAAGAACCAAGGCCCGACATGTGTATTTAGATGTTACTCATTTAGGGGAAAAATTTTTGAAAAAACGATTTCCAACCATCTATTCCACCTGCTTACGATATGACATCGATATTTCTGAAGAATGGATTCCTGTCTCACCCAGCGCCCATTACTTCATGGGGGGCATTAAAACCGATCTCCACGGCGCATCAAACCTTCCTGGTCTCTTTGTCGCCGGAGAAGCCGCATGCTCTGGAGTCCACGGAGCCAATCGCTTGGGCAGCAATTCTCTTTTGGAAGGTCTCGTCTTTGGGCTGCGTGCTGCTGAAGCAGCAGTTCGCGATGCTCGCCACTATTCTGTACCTCAATCAATTCCTATTCCTAATCGTAAAAAATCCTCTGCGCGCACAATGTCTGGACAGGATATTGAAAAACTTCGCAACTCTCTACGCCGTTTGATGTGGACAAAGGTAGGATTAATTCGCACGGAAGATTCATTACAAAAAGCTCTAGAGCAGCTTCAACAATGGTTACGTAAATTGAAAGTCCCACCTTTCAATCGAACGGGCCTAGAAGCACAAAATATGGTCCAGGTCGGCCTCTGCGTTACCGAGGCAGCTCTCTGGCGAACCAATAGCGTGGGTGCTCACTATCGGAAAGATATCCCCTATTACAAAGGCTTGAAATGGAAAACTCATAGCCGATGTCAACAGACAAACTTGCCCAAACCTTTATCGTCCCAACCCAAAAAGCATAAATAATCATGAAAGAGTCATTTGAGACCTACTGATTCGAAACGTTGAGGTATGGCCCCAAAAATCGATTCACATTCCTCGTGAATACTGTCCACAGTTGGTGAGTCCCTGGACCTCTTTTTCCTTGCCCAATCCGATTGTTCCCAATTTTTGAAACAGCCATAATTTCTATCCCTGTATTAGTAATAAAACACTCATCCGATTGAAAGAGCTGTTGTAATGAATAACGTCCTTCTTCCACACCTATCCCCTCCTCTTTAGCTAATTCCATCACCACATCCCGGGTAATGCCTTGCAAAATTCCACATTCTACTGCAGGGGTATGCAATTGTCCGTTTTTTAAAAAAAAGAGGTTGCTCGTCGTACATTCAGCTAACTGACCTTCAATATTTAGCATTAAGGCGTCATCTGCGCCAGCCTGATTCGCCTCACGTTTTGCCAAAATATTATTGAGAAAACTAGCGGCTTTAATTTGAGAAGGTTGCGCAACATGAGGATTTCTCCTGACAGACGATACATGCAAAGTCATGCCTTGTTCACGCTGAAAATCCGAGTACATCATCACAGGTTTCGTCATCACCACAAGAGTTGGACGCGCGCATAACTTCGGATCAATATCGATGGCACCTTCACCACGCGACACCGTCACACGGAGCCCCGCACTCTGTAAGTTATTGCGAGTTAAAAGCTCACCAAAAATCGGCAACCATTCGTCATCATGTATGTGAAGATCTAGCCCAATAAGTTCACAAGAGCGAAGAAGCCGTGCCAGATGCCGTTCCCAGAGTAATATCTTCCTCTGATACACACGCAATGTTTCATAGACACCATCCCCATATAAAAATCCATGATCAAAGACCGAAACTCGGGCCTGCTCTTCCGGGACAAAACGATCATTCACATAGACCCACATACGATTACCTATCTAACAAGCTTCACGCAAAAGTTTAGAGAGAAACCTCGGATGAATCATAAATTTTCTCTCGGACTTTTCACGCTTCACAATGTTTGGCTGAACCTTTTATGACACCTCACCTACAAACCGTGAACATGCTGAAGAACCTGCATGAAAGCTTGGGCTTTATGAAGGGTTTCTTCATATTCACGATCTGGATCAGAATCAGCCACAATCCCGGCTCCAACTTGAAGATACCCGTGATTTTTCGAGATCAGCAGGGTACGAATCACAATATTCAAATCCATATTTCCATTCCAACCGATGAATCCGATCGATCCCGTATACAAACCACGCCGCACAGGCTCTAAACGCTCAACCAGTTCCATGCAATGGACCTTCGGGACACCTGTAATCGTGCCACCAGGAAATACCGCCCGAATCAAGTCAAAGGCATTCACCTCATCACGTAAACGACCCAACACATGTGAAACCAAATGCATTACATGTGAGTAGCGTTCAACGATCATGAATTCATCGACGCGAATAGATCCATAATGGCAAGCTCGTCCCAAATCATTTCGGACAAGATCCACGAGCATCACATGCTCCGCTCGCTCCTTACTATTGGAAAGGAGCTCTTCGGCAAGTCGTCGATCTTCAGCCGGCGTTCCCCCTCTGTGTCGCGTACCAGCAATGGGCCGCATATCCGCATATCCTTCAGACATCCTGACCAGCCGTTCTGGCGAATTACAAACAATGACATCTGATTCAAGCACGAAAAACGCCGAATGCGGCGAAGGGTTCATACACCGCAATTGCCGATAAAGCGTTGCTCCAGCCTTTGCGGGTGACGAAAAGCCTTCCGTAATATTTTCAACTTGAAATCGATGAGAAAGGTTGGCTTGGTAAATATCTCCAGCCGCGATAAATTGTTGGCAATCGCGCACACGATCTCGATAGGTCGCAGCTGATTGTCCTTCCTGAATACAAAAGGACAAAGACCTCATCATTTCTCCATCCCTCACATGAACACCGAATTCTAATTTTTTTTTCAGTGCTAATAAACGTAATTGCCCTTCTTGATATAAATCCTCAAAAGGCTCATGCCGTATTCGTTCAGGAGAAGGCGAAAACACCAGCCATACACAGGACATCAGATGATCCACAACGACAAAGACTTCAACAAACAACACATAAATATCTGGAAAATGAAGATCATCTTCCGCAGATGTTGGGAGAGCCTCAAATGTCCGCGCTAGATCATAACTAAAACACCCAACAGCTCCACCTAAGAATGGGAGAACAGAAGACTGCATAGGTAAGGGATCCCCTTTAAACTGTTGCTCTAAGAAAGATAACGGATCTCCCACGTGTTTCTCCCAAATTCCTTCAGTGTAGGTAGAAATGGTATGGTCTTTCCCTTTTAGCACCCTATAGGGATTGCACCCTAAATAGGAAAAACGACGAGAGATGCCACTTTGATGACTATCATGTTCAATAAAAAATGAATGCGGGGCATACCCTGTCACGAGACCATACAGCTCAAATGGATCCTGAAAACGTACGTGGCAGGATTGGATGAGAGGAAAAGGATTCGTGGAAGGAGAGGTGGGATCCTTTCCTCCTTCACTCTCGCTTGAAAAAACAGACAAGGATTTACTGGGTATCTGTAGAAGAATCTGATGAAACTGGAGGAACCGTGGATTTCATAGCATTAGCCGCTTCTTCAGGAGCTAAGATACCCTTCTGCACCAGCGACTCTAAAAGACCTTTCACCGCTTCTCCAGGTGAACGGCGTAAGCCACGAACTCGAATGTTCGGGGGGTAAAACCGAAGATAGTCTGGATTACTCACCCGAATGGTCACCGCTTCACTTTCACTATAAGGCCCCAACTCTTGCTCAGCATTGGGAATACGAAAAAATGGCTTACCATTGGCTAAGATCCCATCAGGACTCTCAATCTCTACCCGGTCTGAAATATCATCGCCAGTGATTTCTTTTACCCGGTCTACAACGAGAATGAGGGAATCTGCTACAACAGGATCTCCAGTTTGGTTTTTGACGGTGACGATAAATTCTACTTCACTCACAGATGTCAACTCTGTCCCAGAAAGGGCTTGAGCATGTTTATATTGGATGACAGGAACAACCCCTTCCGTGAGATCCGGCAAATCATCCACCGAAGGATTGGCAAACACTGGCGTCCCACTTATAGCTACACACAGTAGGAAAACTGATGCAATAGATCTCGCCATGCTGAATATCCTCCTCATCGACAAATAACACGGAATTCGGAAAAGCTCAAAACTACACTTCATATCACAAAATTTTATTGAAGAACTTAAGGCTTGAGCTACTGTATCATATTCTATAAATTATGCGATGTCTTTCCTTGACAAGATTTAGGATTTTTGCTTGAATGTAGCTCCTTCCAACGACTCGCCTTGCTGGTCTTATACATGGCACCTTCTCAGGATCCACTATTTGCGGGGCTTGGGCAGGCTATGCGGGTGGGCACTGACCTGCTGGCTGCCCTCATCGTGGGTGGATTCCTTGGATGGCTCGTTGATTCATATGTACTTCATTCAACACCATGGGGCGTGGCAGTTGGGTTGATTTTAGGATTGATTACTGGAATTCGCAATGCCTATCGCGCCGCCCAGCGGTGGAATACATAAGTGTAGTAAGACAAGGTCCCGCTTTGGAAGATCCCTTACATCCCTTCGAACTTCATAATTTCATCCCGCTTTCTCTTTTTGGCCTGGATATTTCAGTCAACAAGGCTGTCTTGTTGATGTGGATTGTGGTTGGCGTCGTCTGCCTCTTCCTGCTAAAGGCTGGCGCATCAAAATCGCTTGTCCCATCAAAATTACAGAGCATGGCGGAATTACTGGTTGAATTTATCCGAGGTATTATTCAAGATACCATGGGAGCAATGGGCATGCGCTATTTCCCTCTCATTTGCGCATTGTTTCTCTTTATTTTATTTTGCAACCTTCTCGGATTGATTCCAGGCTCTTATACCGTCACAAGCCAGATTGTCGTAACTGGTGTCTTTGCCCTAGGAGTCTATGCCCTGAGCCTCATCATTGGCTTTCAATTACATGGCTCAAAGTTTCTCGGGATTCTCGTGCCTCCAGGCACTCCTGGTTGGCTCCTTCCGTTAATGATTCCCATTGAAGTGATCAGCCAATTGGCTAGGCCTATCTCTCTGGCTGTGCGACTATTTGCCAATATGACGGCTGGCCATGTCATTTTGGGAGTCTTATTTGGGCTAACGATTGCCGGTGGCCTTCTCATTGGATGGCTCCCTTTTTCGTTTACGATAGTTTTATATGGCCTTGAAGTCGGGATTGCCTTTATTCAGGCCTATATTTTTACCGTGTTAACGTGTGTGTATATGGGTGACGCGATTCATCTGCACTAATTCACGTTTAAACCATGAAAGTCAGTCATTACTATTAGTCCCTTTTAAACTGGGAGGACCACACCACAATGGATTCTGCAGCAGCAGCACTTTTGGGAATGGGCCTAGCGGCCGCGGGTTTTGCAGGTGCCGGCATTGGCATCGGGTATATTTTCGGGAAAATGATCGAAGCCGTCGCCCGGCAACCGGAGGCGGAAGGTCGAGTCGGCAAGTATATGTGGATTGGATTCGCATTAGTTGAAGCCATCGCGCTCTACGGTCTGGTCATTGCCTTCATCATTATGGGCAAAGGATAAAGGGCAACTGCACCATGCCACAATTTGATTCACATTTTTTTTCGTCCCTGATTTTTTGGGAAATTCTCTCGTTTGGGATCTTACTCTGGGTACTATACAAGTATGCATTACCTCCGATTCTGGAAACACTGGAAACCCGGGAACGGAAAATCCGAGAGAGTTTAGATCAAGCTGAGCAAAGTCGAGCCACCGCAGAACAAAAGCTGAAGGAATACGAAACGAAGTTGCAAGTTGCCGCCAAGGAAGCTGAAACTCTCATAACCGAGGCCAAACAAAAAGCTCAGCAATTGTTGGATGAAAATCAACAACGTCTTCGTGCAGATTCAGATCGGATCAAGGAAGAAGCAGCGCAGGACATTGAGCGAGAACGGCGAAAGGCTCTTGATGATATCAAGAGTCAAACAGCAGATTTAGCGATTCTCGTTGCAGAGAAAGTCATTGGCCGTAGCTTGTCAGGTGACGACAATCGTCGATTTGCTCAGGAAGCCTTAGCTGAGGTTGCCGCTCATTCTAAAAATTGATCTCTTACAGTATATACTTGCTATTACTGCCTGAATTCCAATTTCAGAGGGCTTAGAAAAAGAATGTTCAGTATCTGCCAAAGAGGGAAGCACAGCTTCCCTCTTTTTGCCACTTCGCTAATTTCCTCCACCAGCACGATATCCTTGTAGATCAACGGTGACGACCTGAAAGCCCAATCCCTTTAAGGCATTGACTACTCGAGCCCGTCGTGTAGGCTCAGTCAACAGAGTGATTTCTGAAGAAGGGACTTCAATTCGAGCCAACTCTCCATGGCACCGAACTCTCACCTGAGTTAACCCTTCTGCTAATAACAGCGCCTCAGCCTCTTCCACACGGGACAACGCCGCTTTGGTAATCGGAATACCTCGAGAAATACGAGACGACAGGCATGCTGCAGCAGGTTTATCCCAATTGGTTAAACCTAAGACTTGGGCCAACTCTCGAATATCAGACTTATTACAACTGGCTTCTAACAGTGGACTTCGCACCCCTACCTCTATCCCAGCTTGGATGCCTGGCCGATCTTCACCCAAGTCATCGATATTCGTTCCATCCACAATCGCTTGAAATCCCTCGGCCTTCTGAATTCCCGATAACAATTGATAGAGGTCCGTCTTGCAATGAAAGCAACGCGAAGCATCATTCTGCGCAAACGCCGGAATATTCAGCTGATCAGTTTCCACAACTTGGAGTTGGACGCCGATAGCCTCACATAATTGATATGCATCGTCTAGTTCTCGTGTCGGCAACGTGGGCGAAGCCGCAATCACTGGCTTAGCCAATGTCCCAAGAATGTCCACCGCCACCTTAAGCACCAGAGTACTATCGACACCTCCGGAAAAAGCAACCACGACGGACTGCAACTCCTGAATCACATTTTGTAGATGCGTGTATTTGTGTTGAAGGGCAGCGTTAAGATTCAGCATAAATAGGAAGCGCACGTTGAGAAGGCAGCGACAAGATTCCTGTAATTTGAGATGCTGACCGACCTAATTGACCGCAAGCGCCCGACACATCATCTCCTCGACTTTTGCGAAGAAAGACGTCTAATCCACGATGCCGAATCACCTGTTGAAACGCGGCTATAACATTCGGCTCGGGCTTTCGAAACGCGTTACCAGGAAACTCATTAAAGGGAATCAGGTTGATCTTACAGCGGAATCCACGAAGCAAAGAGGCTAAACGATTGGCATCGTCTATCGAATCGTTGACCCCTGCCAATAAGACGTACTCAAAGGTTAAAGGTCGCTCTGACTCTTTCAGATAGGTACGACAGGCGCAGAGTAACGCTTCCAAACTAAAGCGGGCATTGACGGCAGGCATCAATTGTTCACGCTGAACGTTCGTTGTGCCATTTAACGAGATCGCTAAATTCACATCCAACCGTCGAATATCAGGAAACCTCGAAATCCAACCCGCCGTTGATACCGTGATACGACGAAGGGAAAAGCCTACCCCCCAATCCTGATTTGTGAGACGCTGGATAGCTTCTGCCATCGCATCAAAATTCATCAATGGTTCTCCCATACCCATAAAGACCAGAGAGGAAATGCGCTCACCTTCCGGCAGCATAGCTTGTACGTTCAAAACTTGCCCGACAATTTCATGAGCCCGCAAGTTCCGCTTGATCCCTATCTTCGCGGTCAGACAAAATCCACAGTCCAAAGTACATCCGACCTGGGAAGAGAGGCACAAGGTACGTCGGCGTCCATCTGGGATTAACACCGTTTCAATGGTTAAACCATCTACCAAACGCCATAAATATTTCTGGGTACCATCACTGGAAATTTGACGTGAGGTCAATACAGCCTTTTGTATTATGGCCACTTGTCCCAAACGCTCCCTGTCAAGCTTGGACAGGTTCGTCATAGCATCAATATCACCAACTCTATGCTGATAGAGCCATTGCAAAATCTGTTGGGTCCGGTACCGAGGCCAGCCAAGCTCTTTGACTAATTCCTCGACTTCATGAACCTTCAGGGCAAGAAGATTTTTTTGAGGTGTATTCATATCCCTAATCTTATTCAATATTTTCAATAAACGATGGCAGATCATACCATCTATTCAAGCCTGTGCAACCAATCAAATGCTTGAACGAAATTCAAGGCACTTACAGTTTTATTTAGATTTTTCTACGTAACTATATATTGCCCCCTTACTTTTGGAATATTCAAGAAAAAAATAATAAGTCACCATTATTTTCTTTCCTCATCACTCATGAATGCATGATTTAGCACAAGACGATGAATATAATCTTTTCCATGCTTAGAATTATTGAATGATATCTCAATATAAACTACAGCCATTTCTTGACTGTTCAATTTAATGCTTTTAATCAAACACAATATATAGATTATGAATACGGAATATAGCCTCTCTAATGGTTTCCATTCGATTAATAAACTGGTGAATAAGAAAATGCTCAAAATCGTGACATTGCCATACATTTTGTAAATGATCATTTCAAAATCACAAAAAAGTTTAACATAATAATTTTAATTTAAAGCTTGCTTGTTGACATTGCTTTAAAACATGCATAAAATTTCAATCAACATATGGTGGAGCTAGAACGATGGAGAATCAAGATGATGAACTGGAAGATATCCTTGGAGGCTTGGAGCAGCGGATCAGGGTCTACGAGCGCAAACGTAAGGATCTTCAAAAGAAGCGGGAGCAATTAGGTGAAGAAATCGCAACGGTCGAGAAATATTTGGAGCTGGCAAAAACCTTGTATCGAGTGGAAGCTGACAAAGCGAAGCTGGCCAGCCTCTCTTTCCAAATTTCCTCCCACGAAAAGGGGGAGGTGTCGACACCTGAAGTTGACGTTGCCGCAAAATCGCGAGAGATTCTTCTGGGGCGGAGTAAGTACGTCGGACGTAGCGTCCCCGATGCGGTGTACATGGTTTTGCAAGAGGTAGGAAAGCCTCTCCATGCAAAAGATTTATACCAGCGTCTCAAAGAGGGCGGGATGCCCATTCGTGGGAAAACCCCAGTGACATCCATTGCGACATCATTAAAACGAGACGCTCGATTTCGGAAAGTTGGGCCCAACACGTTCGAAGTCAATCACGATAAGCCCTTAACCAAAGCCGTCTAAAGGGCCTACATACAAGTGTTCCCTTCTGTGTGAAAGGAGGTGAGTAGCTTGGCAGCAACGAAAAAGAAAGCGGCTCCAAAGAAAAAGGCGGCATCCGCAAGACCAAAAGCAAGGGCCGCAACTAAAAAGAAGTAATTTGACAGTCCCGCCAGAAGTACCACCGGGGGTAGGGCCACCTGCTCCCGGTGTGTTTTTTCTCAACCACTCACTAGCGCCTTTTACTTCACCTCAGAACCTATTGAATTTTCTCACAAAAATTCCATTTCAATGGACAATGGGAATGTTAAACTTGGGATGGCCCGAAGGATAGAATATGCTGTCCTTCAGCATTACAGCTAATCATGCCACTTTCCAACAATGAAATCGACGGTTTGACGCAAACAGCCATACAGGCAGCCCGCCAAGGCGGCGCTATCCTGCAAGACTATGTTCAAAAAGGCTTTGCGATTCATTCAAAAGGCGAAACTATTAACCTTGTCACCGAAGCCGACCTACAATCGGAAAAAGCTATCATTCAGACAATCCGTCAAGCCTTCCCAGATCACCAGATACTTAGCGAAGAAGAAGGCGCGCAAGAAAGCCCACCACATGCCATGAAGTGGATCATCGACCCGCTAGACGGCACCGTAAACTTTGCGCATGGCTTTCCCATGTACAATGTTTCAATCGGGATTGAATACAATGGGACCTGTGTCATTGGCGTGACGTACGATCCAAACCGCGATGAACTGTTTCTTGGACAAAAGGGACGTGGCGCAACGCTTAATGATAGCCCCATTCGCGTCTCAACAGCACCCACCCTCGAGAAGGCCTTACTGGTAACAGGCTTCGCCTATGACGTCCATACAGCCACAAACAATAATCTGAAAGAATTCTGCGCCTTCACCGGGCGCGCAGGAGGCATGCGCCGCACAGGCACGGCAGCGATAGATCTCTGCTACATTGCTTGCGGCCGCCTAGATGGGTTTTGGGAACTCCAGCTCAAACCCTGGGACACCGCTGCAGGAAAAGTCATCGTAGAAGAAGCCGGAGGAAAAGTCACAAACTACTTAGGAGAACCTTACTCTATTTACGGCAGCACCCTTATTGCCAGCAACGGCCATATTCACGAAGAAATGCAAAAAGTGATGAGAGAAGTTCGAACACAATGACCCCTTCTCTCGCCACTCTACCCTCACTCATCTACAAAGATTTTTCCCCTCTATAGAAAAACTTTTCTGGCCTAGATAGATTACTAGTTGAACTAATTTGTCGAAGACGGTCCTCCCACATATCGTAGACGTGGATCTTCATCCTCAACAACAAATCCAGAGCCCGGCAAGGGATTCCACACTAAATGTTGATTACTCTGCCTGGTGAAAAGACGAGATTCATAGGTCCCACCTCCTACAGCATTGAGAAAATTGTCTAGAAGACTCACGTAACGATTGACCTGTCCTTCGATTGACGCAAAGAACTCTCCCACATGAAGGGAAACCCCATCATTTGGAAGGGATTGCCCTACAGAAGTTTCAGTTATCGATTTTTAATTTTCGTGATATGAGGCAAGGCGGTGTCAAAAAGGACAAGGGAAAAGCAGCGCAGCCTAAAAATCGGCTTCAATGAGATTCAGCAAGAAGACGCTGAATAGTTTTTTCAGTTTGTTCGTAGGCTCCTTCACCAATACAAATGTACTGGATGGTTCCATTTTTATCAATCACATATAACGTTGGCCAATATCGATTATGATATCGATGCCAATTATAAAACTCATTGTCGATCGGGACCGCATAGGGAATATTATTCTCTTGAACATAGCTTTTGACTTTTTCAATTTCTTTTTCATAATCAAATTCTGGCGAGTGCACGGCTATGACGACTAACCCCTGATCAGCATACTTCTTATGCCATTCCTTCACATACGGTTCAATGTTTCGGCAGTTCCAGCATCCAAACGTCCAAAACTCCACCATCACGACCTTCCCACGAAGTTCTTCTATCCTGATTGGATCTGAGTTTATCCATGTCGAACTGATTATTTCAGGCGCTTCACTATTACTCGCGAAACTGGCGGTGACAATATAGAATAAGCCGCAAATCAGGCCAACGAGAGTCATGTTTACAATAATTTTCATGGACCTCATTCCCATAGACCCATCCTTTCTATAAACCTCCATAACACAGATGAAAGCCATCAACCACTCAGCAAAAACCTTATTGATTAGTCTATCCAGCCTTCCAGCTGTTACAGGCAAAACTTTAGGGGTCAGACTCGATTTAATTTCCGCATATGCCAGCAATAAGTCAAAAAGTAAATCGAGTCTGCCCCCTTTTTTAGTCAATAGTTTAGCCCATGTCTTTGAAGTCGTGTTGGGGATTCCGTTCGCGTGCGAAGTTTTTGGACCAGGCACTGCGAAACAACACAACGGCACGATCTTGTCTATCTTTGACGACAAGTGCATCAGACGGTGGCTTAAAGGTTGCCACATCGCCTACTAGCCAGGCACTGGATTCGTAGGGCAACATATCCATAATAGCTTTGACGCGGTATTCGTTCTGCAGACGAAACTCTAACACATCAAATTGGAGACGCCCTACTGCTCCAACAAAGAATTCCAAGCCATCCAGACTTCGCATGATTTGAATGGCGCCCTCCTTCGCAAGTTGCTCAATCCCTTTATCAAAAGACTTTCGCATGGTGGTATCCTTCGGACGAACCCGTGCGAAGACTTCAGGTTGAAATTGGGGAAGTGGTTTGTAGTTAAATCCATCTGTTAATGAAATCGTATCGCCAATTTGAAACACCCCAGTATTAATAATACCAATCACGTCTCCCGGATACGCCACATCTACTGTGTTCCGTTCTTTGGCGACCATGCTATGCGGACGAGACAACCTCACCTCACTTTTGGTCCGATGATGTTTCACAACCATATCCCGGTCAAATTTTCCTGAGCAGACACGCATGAACGCGGTACTATCTCGATGACGCGGATTCATATTGGCCTGGAGTTTAAACACATAGGCACTAAATGGCACTTCTGCAGGATCAATAGCTTGTTCCTGGCCCTCCGAGATATCGGCAATCCGAGCATGGGGATACGGAGCCATGTCCACAAAGGCATCAAAAAAGGTTTCTACACCAAAATTGGTGAGAGCTGATCCAAAAAAAACGGGTGTCACCTTGCCATTTTGAAACGCATCTTTTGAAAAAGGGTTCCCTGCAATCTCCAATAACTCAAGATCATGCTCTAAGTCTTCCCAGATGTAGGTAGGCACACGACTTTTCAATGAGAGGTCATCCAGAGTCAATTCCGCCAACTCAGGTTTGGCTGCACCAGCCTTGGCTGTCTTGGCATAGAGCAACGCCTGACGGGTTTTCCGATTCACCACACCCATAAACTCGCGCCCGGATCCAATAGGCCAATTGATAGGACTTGCGTGAATCCCCAAGATTTCTTCCACTTCAGCCATAAGGTCCAAGGGTGGCCTACCAGGTAAATCCATCTTATTGATAAACGTCAGCACGGGAATTTGACGAAGCCGGCAGACTTCAAAAAGCTTGCGTGTTTGGGTTTCCACGCCCTTAGCGGCATCAATGACCATGATCGCGCTATCTGCCGCCGTCAAGGTCCGATACGTATCTTCGCAGAAATCCTGATGACCTGGTGTATCCAATACATTGATCACAGCCTCTTTATACGGAAACTGCATAGCGGAGGCCGTGATAGAAATTCCACGTTCCTGTTCCATTTCCATCCAATCCGAGGTGGCCATTTTTGAATTTTTTCTCGCCCCGACCATGCCAGCCGTCCGAACCATGCCAGAATACAACAACAGCTTTTCAGTTAACGTCGTTTTGCCAGCATCAGGATGGCTAATAATGGCAAACGTTCGCCGCTTACTCGCTGCGGCACGAATTTCTTGTTGCAGTTGGGGTGTTGTCATGCCAGTTAGGAGAATTCCCTCAAGCCTACAGGTCTTCCAAACGACCTTGTGCTCGAGCGAGATCAATACGTGCCGCGTTAAAGGTAAATAGACCTTCAATCAAGTTATCTCGTGCCTGAGCCACTGAGGTTTGCGCATCGGTTACTTCAATGTTTGTGGCCACCCCCACGGCAAACCGTTCACGAGCCAGCTCTAATTCCGTCAACGAGAGCGATAACCCTTCTTCTGCTACCGCCACTTGTTTTTGTGACGAATGGAGGGTCAACAAAGCATCCCGCACCTCCAATGTCACTTGATACTGAATATCTTGAGTGTTGATAGCCTCTTGCCTGACCAAACTCCGACTTTCTGAAATACGCCCCTCTCTTTGTCCCCCATCAAAAATGGGCACGGTCATCAGAACTTGGACACTATCATTCGTAAGCATATTGGAGACTTCATTGCCGATTAACCCCACGTCGCCTAAGGCCTGAATTGATGGGATACGCTCACTTCTAACGGAACTGAGAGTCAGAGAAGCCAAACGTTCCTTATTTTTTTGTAATTTCAGTTCTGAACGATTTTCCTTCGCCACCTCCAAGGCTTCCACAACTGATTGAGGGGTTACCTGAAGCATGGTCATCTCGTCTGTAAGCATCAATGTGGTCGCGAAGGGAAGACCTATAGCTCGAATTAAATTCAGTTTTGATCGATCTCGAGAATTCTCGGCCACCAATAAACGTTGGCGCTCGTTCTCCAATTGAACTTTGGCACGCGTCACATCCAAACTCGTGGCCATTCCTGCAGATTTTCGTTCGGTGGCTAAACGTAACAATTCCTGATTCAATGTGACATCGGCTTTTCTTGCTTCTACGGCAGCCTTCGCACGAAGCGTTTCCAAATAGACTAACCCCACGGTGGCCATCGTATCCCGCTTCGTCACTTCGGCATCCAACCCCGCCACTTCTACCCCGGCTTTGGCTGCCCTCCACTTTTGAATTAGACTCAGACTCAAGACAGTTTGTGTAAGAGAGGCTCGAGCTTCATAAAATTTAATGGGATCAGAAATACTTGGACTCCCACCAAATGACCCAAAAAATAACCGGCGACGTGCTGCGCTCATTCTTCCTGATAAATTTGGAAGCAATGTGCCAAATTGAGTATCTGCGACATTCTGAGCTTGTACAATTCGCTCCTTAAATAACCGGACCTTTGGATTTTGATCTACAGCCGCATCCATCGCCTCGCGCAAACTTAATTTCAACACCGGAGCATCGGCATTAGTGGAAATTAGTTGCTCGGTAGACGCAAATCCGCTCTCGCATAGGGAACAGAAGAGGATAAGGAGTCCAAATTTTCTAGCCCATCGCAAAAACCAGAACCTTGAGTCTTTTCTACCAGTAGCGTGAGTCACGTTCTTGATCACCTAGATTTCTCTCATACCTGCAGATACTGGAGGTTTTGATACCATGAAATTCACTCCTAATTTTTTCACATCCATAAAAAAACTAAACAAGGCCGGAACCAAAATTAACGTAAATATCGTCGAAGTAACTAACCCACCCAACACAATACTGCCAATTCCCCGATAGAGTTCCGATCCGGCTCCCGACGACACGACTAATGGGAAAAGACCAAAGGTGGTGGTTAACATACTCATCATGATAGGACGAAAACGCGTCCGAACTGATTCGGCAATGGCTTCAATGGGATCATCCGTCGACCAGGTACTGGATGACAACGTCGGATCATTCTTTTCATAGCGTTTGGCGTTAAGAAAATTTAAGGCCTGATGAACAACCAGAATCGCATTATTCACCACCACACCCAAGAGAATAATAAATCCCAACATCGTCAGCACATCCATCGGCTGATACGCCACAAACTGATTGACCAGCGACAGCCCGAGCAAACCGCCAGCCGCAGCCAGAGGCACACTGGTAATTATGACCAGGGGATATAAAAAACTCTCAAATAAGGCCGCGATCAATAAATACGTGATCAACAGGGCCAACAACAAATTCCATTTTAAGGCATCATAGGTCTTCGTCAAATCATCCGCGGTCCCCGACAAACTAATGTTATAAAGTTGCCCCAAAGAGCCCTCTTGTTTAATTGGGGTAATAATCTGTTCTTGTAACAAGGCCATGGCCAACTCGATTGGCACATCCGAGGGTGGAATCACTTGAATCACAATGGCCCGCTCGCGTTCAATATGATTGATCTGTTCAGGTCCAGGTACTAACTTGACGTTGGCGATAGCCCCAACAGTGGTTAATCTCCCACCCGGTGTATGAATAGGAATCTTTTGGATATCTTGTGTCCGCGTGGCATACCGGTCTTCCCCACGCACCATTAAATCAATTTCATCACCTTCATATTTAAAATCACTGGCCTTCGCACCATCAACGAGCGCATTAATGGTAAAGCCCAATTCTTGATTGGTGAGCTGAAGATCCGCTGCACGATCTCGCCGAAGCTTCACATGGAGTTCAGGCGTTCCTAAATCTAAACTTGGCTTTGGCCGGATCTGGGCATCAGGCATCACCCCCTTAACCTGTTGGAAAATTTTTCCGCCCAAGCCCACCAAGACGTTCAAATCAGGTCCTGTAATTTCCATATCTATATTTCGCCCCTCACCCAAACCTCGCTGAAACAGACTGCGTTGTGTAATGATACTGATCACACCTGGCAAGTCTGCTGTGGCTCGTCGCATGAGCGGAATCAATTCCTTAGCTCGTCCATCCTCATTCGTTCGTGCCCCCATGAACACCATCCGTCCTCGGGCTACATAGAAAAAATTACGAATACTCGGGCCATCGAGTTGCGCTTCCTCATCAGAACCAGGTTCAGCTTCCCAATGGGGCCTTAACACCGATTCAATCGTATTCCCCATTTTCACAAAAGTTTCCATATTATAGCCAGGCGGTGGCAGCAAGATTCCAATTACCAAATTTCGATTTCCCGTTGGCAAATATTCAGCTTGTGGCACTAGCAGCCAAGCCAGCACTCCAGATAACCCAATGAGACCAAGGATGGTACAAAGACGAAGAATGGCATTTCTACAGATTGCCGACACCAATGCACTCAGACGACCAGCAAGCCCGAAATGCAGATACTCCCGTTCATCGTTCGAAGAGTCTGAAACATCATCCCATTTATCTATCGGGTCCTGACTTTGAACATCCGAAGAGTGTCTGTTATGCGTCGTTAAAATTCGCGCAGACAAACTCGGAATGACTGTAATAGAAACCAAAAGGCTAAGCCCGACGCCAGCACTAATGGCAATGGCAATATCTCGAAAAAGCTGTCCGGATTGTTGTTCAATAAAGACAATGGGAATGAAGACGGCAATCGTAGTCAGCGTACTGGCTAACACGGCTCCCCAGACCTCCACCGTTCCTTCATAAGCAGCTTGAAGAAGCGACTTGCCCGTTTCACGATGCCGATAGATGTTTTCCAAGACCACAATGGAGTTATCAACAAGCATCCCCGCCGCAAACGTCATTCCCGCTAAACTAATCACATTGAGATTGCGTTCCAACAACCACAGCGCGATAAACGTCCCCATAATACTAATGGGAATCGCAAACCCAATGACCAGGGTGGTACTACCGGTCCGCAAAAACAGGTAAAGCACAACGATTGCTAACAAACTTCCTACCACCAAGTTTTGTTGGACCAAAGACAAGGAACTATAAATGTAATCTGTCTCATCATACACTTGGTACAATTTAAAGCCACGTGGATTCAGTCGTCCTTCATTCAGTTCATGTACGGCTTCTCGTAACCCTTTCATAATATCCAGCACATTGGCTCCCGGCTGCCGAACCGCATTCACCGCAATACAGGGTCTGCCACTTTGCCGCACAATATTCGTAGGGTCTTTGTAATCCAGTTTGACCGATGCTACATCCCGCACATACACCGGGGCACCATTCCGACGAGCAATAATTACCGACTCAATATCACTGGGAGTCTTATACTCCCCTACTGTCCGAACGACATAGGATCGTTTCCCTTCGTCAAAATCGCCTCCGCTAAAATCCCGGTTTTCCTGATCCAATGCCCGTGCTAAATCCAGCCAGGTGAGCGATCGTGCGGCCAATTTGGCAGGATCGACTAACACTTGCATTTCTCGCTCACGTCCCCCATAAACATTCGACGCAGCCACTCCTGAGACACGTTCAAAACGGGCTTTAATCACATCTTCTGCATAGTCATACATCGTATCAATCGGCACAGGGTTATTTTCTAACGCTTCAAAAATAAACCATCCAATCGCTGACCCTGCCGTATCCGCACTGCTCAAAACGGGCTCATCCGTTTCGTCAGGATATTCCTGTACCTGGTTGAGCTGATTAGAGACAAGAAGAAGTGCAGCATCGGTATCCGTGCCGGCAGGGAACCGCAGAATAATTCTCCCACTGCCAAAGGAGCTTTCGGAAAGCATCCGCTCAAGGCCTTGCACGCCTTTCAACTGCTCTTCTTGTTCATCGATAATTTCACGCTCAACTTCATGAGAGCTTGCCCCATGCCAGCGAGTATCGACCGTGATTTCTTCTTTCGTCACATCCGGAGTGAGCTGAATAGGTAACCGCAGGAGTGAGACCACACCAAACAAGACGACAAAGAGTACCCCTACCGTCGCCGTCACAGGATAACGAATCGCTGCTTGAATCACATTCATGCTTGAGGCTCCTCCTCAAGAACCCGGACAGGCTGTCCCGGAAAGAGGCGTTCATTGCCCTCAACCACCACGCTCATTCCCGGCTCAAGGGGACCTTGCACCTCGACCTCACTATTGACGTGATTCACACCTTGCACAGGGACCTGTGTGACACTGCCTTCCTTCATCACAAATACAAATTCCGCGCCTCCGCGCAGCACTAGGGCATCTTTTGGAACCACTAAAGCTTCATAGGGCGCACCAACCTGAAGATTGACACGCGATACAAGGCCACTCTTGATCCTAAGGTCTGCATTGGGCAATTCCACTTTGATGGGAAACGTTCGTGAATTTCTGTCAGCCTGAGCCACCACTGAAAACACTTTGCCTTTGGCTTGAAAGCCTCGCAGACCATCAAAAGTGGCCGAAACAGCCGCGCCGACTCGTACGTCACCAACATAGCGTTCGGGCAGAGGCACTTCCACTTGCACACGGGACAAATCAACTAATTCCACAATAGCCCCACCAGCTTGAATCCATTGTCCAACTTCGGTGAATTCTTTCGTGACCCACCCTGCAAACGGCGCGAGAATACGGGTTTTCTCTAATTGATCACGTACCTGCAACAATTCCGATTCTAAAAGAACCAGCCGTTGCGCCAAAGCAGATTCTTCGGTCACGGCATCATCATATTCTTTTTGCGTTACCAATTGTTTTGCAAACAGAGTCTTAATGCGTTCCAGATCTTTTTTAGCTTGTCGATAGCGCGTCTCGGCCTCCCGATGCGAGGCTTCAGCCGAATTGAGTTGGATGGTTAACGTATCAGTTCGCAATTGCGCCAACAATTGGCCCTTCTTGACAGCCATCCCTTCTTCTACGGGGAATTTCTCAACTAGCGCCGCAATTTCTCCCGCTACAATGCTTCGCCGCCAGGGTTCTACAGTACCCACTAATTCAACCGTTTGCTGTACGCTGCGATTCACGACTTCAGCCACACGCACCGGTGTTGGTGGGCGTCCTCGTGGGGGTGGCGCAGCTTGCTGTTCACTACACCCTTGCAATCCAATGGCACCAATGATCACCAACAGAAGGAATACCCGAATGTGTGGCTGACTAGTCATAAGAATCAACTATTATTTGGCTGCCTCAATACCACCTAAGAACAGTGCGCCCAACCAATCACCTTTTTCGACTAACGATTCTTTAGGACCCGCTTGTAAGATCCATACATATATCGTTGAATTCAACATCCCATGAAAGGCCAATGAGGTGTCCTTCGGATTCACTTTACGAAATTCTCCTACCTTAATCCCCGCTTTGATCAGATTGGCTACCAGATCAATTTGAGCCAAATATTTTTTCCACACACGATCGCCAAAGGCACTTTTCACTGTCCATTCAAATCCACTCCATTCAGACACATAGATTCGAAAAAAGTCCCTGTTTTGATCGGCAAATACCAATTTCACCCGTATGACTTCCCGGAGTTTCTCTTGTGTCGTTGCCCCATTTTTCGTGGCCTCATTTAATAGGTTCAGCAGTTCTTCAACTTTTGCCTCAACCAAAGAAATATAAATCTCTTCCTTACTCTTAAAAAATCGATACACCGTACCCATGGCAAATTGGGCGGATTCGGCAATCTCAACCATGCTGGTTTTAAAAAATCCATGTTGTGAAAACATGCGCTCGGCGGCCAAGAGAATTTCAGCCCTCCTGGCCTCATATTCGCGCTGCTTTCGTTGGGACCGTTGATCCATAGATTCTCCAAGATCATCCATATTGCCTAATACTGAATAGTTATTCTAATGGGTGAATAACTATTCGACAAGATAGAATAGTCATTCACTTCCTCACCATGACTCTCATCGGTTGGAATTGGCAAATTCCTAAGAAAAGGAACACTTGAAAAACCCTTGGAACCTGACTGGCGCCCTTTTTCAGAAGAGAGAGAGGCTTTATTAGATTTCGTGTAGATGCCTAAAAAATCCAGAAGGGCCCCCTATGGAGAATTTCACCAAGAAAGAAAATTCCTGAGGTAGGATAATTAGCCTATAAACGCTCCTTCACTTTGTGGTCCCCCAGAGACCCCACCGGACACAATGAACGCCATGACTTCCGAACTTTCAGCCTCCAGCGGGCGCACCTGGGCTTTAGGAAAGACCAAGAGGTGTCCTGCAAAGTTATAGGACTGCGGAAAATATACGGCGACATGATTGAGGAGCCCCAAAAACTCTAAATCGGTTCGTGTCACAAATCCCACCGCCTCCCCATGGGAACCAGGAGAAAGGGAGACCAACACTGGTTGATCAAATCGGCGTTTTTCACCCATAAACGCCGCAATCAAATCCTTAATCGAGGTATACAATAATTTTACAAAAGGTGCTTTAATCAACCCCCGCTCCATAATATCCAGCACTTTCTGAACAAACACCGTCGAGGCATACCGACCCGTTAACGTAATAAGACCCAAGGTCACTAAAAAGCCTACCCCAGGAATGGGAATATTCAACCACCCATCAACAGCCTGCAAGACTAACCAGGCCACATAGAGTGTAGTCACGACAGGCACCAGGATTAACAAGCCTTCTAAGAAATTTCTGGCCAATTCATTCATATTCATGATTTCCCAAAATTTTGGCCGTCGAAATTCCATCACTCGTTCCCCCCAGCAAAAGGTTGATACATCATTCGCCTGCTAGAATGTACCCCACTCCAGGAAACCAGACAACCTCACCAAACGAGGTCGATTCATAAAATGAGGAGGTTACAAGGAGAAGTGCTATGCAGTACAATTCCAGAATCTGCAGTTTTGAACGTAAGGAGAGAATTATGGCACAAAGTAGCTCAGGAGCTGGAACCTCATCATCTCAGGCTCCAACCACTTCACCTGAAACAGAAATTCTGCATGTGGTGATTAAGCGAGATGGGAAACTCGTGAACGCCAATTGGGGCCTACACCCACATCTGAAAGAAGAACTGAAAGCCGAGGAATTGAAAGAACTGACCGACATTATGGAGAAAGTCACAACCATTGTTGGCAAACGATTTGCTCAAATACTTACCCAAGCGGAAGAGGATGTATCAGGCACTGCCTAAGCTATAGTGCTTTGGTCTGTTAACAATCAAATTACCCCCTTAACTTTCCCCCAACTTTTCGCCCCCTTTCCGCACGAAACCCTCAAGGGCAAGGGGGATTCAAATAGTAACTGAAAGTCGATTTTCTACAGAGATACGATTAACGGCCGAAATTCTGAATGGTGTTTGATGACATCACCCAGCAATTTTTGTCTCTGGACTCTTTTCCTCTTCCCAGCCGCCACCGATGGCTTTGAACAGGGTAACTATATCGGTGAGACGAGCACGTTGCGTTTGCACAAGATTTAATTCTGCCGCCAAGACAGTTCTCTGGGCATCCAACACATCAAGGTACGTTACTAGGCCCTGGCGATATCGAATTTCTGCTAGTTCGCGTGCGTCTTGTGAGGCCTGTACCTGCTGTTGTTGATGGATCAATTGTTCTTGACGGGTTTCCAGGGCGCTCAACACATCTGCCACTTCATGAAAAGCTGTCAGGATCGTCTGCTGGTATTGTTCCAGCATCTGCTGGTATCGCGACTCTGCCACATCCAAACGAGTGATATTGGTATAGCCCTCAAATATTGGGAGCGAGACGGAGGGACCGATACTCAAATTACGACTAGCCCAAGTAAACCATTGATCAAATTCACTGGTTTGAAATCCTCCCGTCCCGGTTAACGCGACCGTGGGGAAAAAATACGCACGGGCTTCGCCAATTCTCGCATTGGCAGCCTTAAGCGTTTCTTCCATCTCCACAATGTCTGGACGCCGCTGCAGTAAATCCGCCGGCAAGCCAATAGGAATCGTCGGTTGAACAGTTGAAGCCGGTATGGGCTGGCGATTCAAATCCAGCGTATTAGGTTGAACGCCCGTGAGTAATTCTAGTTGATGCTGTTGGACTGCCCGTAAACGACGAAGCTCCGGCAATTGGGCTGCCGTTTCCAAAGCAAGAATTTCTGCCCGTTTGACATCCAAATCTGACACCAGCCCGGCCTCGGCTCTGGATGTGATAATAGAGAGAGAGTCTTGCTGCAGAGCAAGATTATCGCTGGCAATTTCTAGCTGCTCATCAAGTTCTCGGAGTCGAAAATAACCCTGGGCTACGTCACTCATCAGGGACAAGGCAATCCCGTGCCTATTCATGGCACTGGCAAATGCTTCGGCGGAAAAGGCTTCTTGACTCCGACGAATTTTTCCCCATAGATCCAATTCCCACCGTAAATCAATTCCAGCATTCCAAATATCGAAATTTGCGCCTGGTGGAGCAAACCCTTCAGGTGCGACCCCTGTGGGTGCAGCTAAAATTGTTTCTGAACGCCGAACACGGGTATAGGCTCCATTCACTGACATATTAGGATAAAGTCCTGCTCCTGCCCCATGGGCAAGTGCTCGTGCTTCAAGCACCCGAAAACTGGCTTGTCGCAAATCGTGATTTCGCTCTAACGCCTGTTCAATCAGAAGATTAAGCTCTTCATTCTGAAAGACATCCCACCAGGACACGTCTGGGACAGACCCCATTGAAACAGGTAGATCACTAAGACCACCCGTCAAGGAAACCGAGTTCCAATCGGAAGGCACGTTGACCTCTGGTGTTTGATAGTTTGGACCCAACATACAGGCAGTAAGGCTGCCCAAAACAATAATCCAGATGAAGCGGGACCCCCAACATCTCCACCAGCCAATCAAGAAAGAAGATGAAGCGAACCCAGGCGTCATAAAGCGTTCCCCACGTTTATTTCACGTTCAATAAAGACATCCACCTGCTGACCCACATAAACGGGAAACTCTGGTTTTTCAAAACGATAAATCACTTGCAAGACTCTCGTATCAACACGCTCCTGATTGTCTCCAGTGAGAGAACGTTTGGGGACAATATATGGTTCAATGCGATCAAATATGAGAGAAATCGCTTGTTCAGTACTGCCCTTGAGATAGGCCACCGCTGCGCTTCCAGGGACCATCATCGGAGCATTAATCTCATCAATATCGGCACGCACCTGCAACGTATCGGTATCACCAAGTAAAATCAAAGGCACCGAAGGATTGACGGTGGCATATTCACCAGCTCGAATATTGACTTGCAAAACTGTGCCGACTCGCGGAGCTCGTACCGTCAGCCGTTCGAGAAGAGCCTGCGCTTCCTCGCGTTGTGTTTGTGCCAACCTCAGATCAGCTCGAGACCGGATTAACTCTCGCTTTGCGGCTTCAACGTCATACCATTTCCGCTGTACATCATCTTCACTGACTGCACGTCGATCCTTCACCGATTCCAAGCGTCGCAATTGTTCTTTTAGATCAAGGAGCCGAATTTCTAGTTCGGCAATTCGTGCTGAAACGGAAGGGAGCGAATCGGTTCGAGTTTGCAATTGTGCCCGTAATTCTCTCCCATCCAGCTGAAAGAGTGGCGTCCCTCGTTCAACCTGATCGGCCACCTGAACATACACCTCCATCACGAGACCGGAAACCGGTGGGGCAATACGCACATTTTCATTCACGGCTTCAATGATGCCCGCAGCTGCGACTGTAGATTCATAAGGGTTATGAGGAGGAGGTTCTATTGGTGGCGGTGGCACAGGTTTTTCTCCCGCACCCCACAACGTCGCGATCGTCAGGAGCACCCCTGCCAGCGCAAGCCAAAAACTCAGTCGTCGAAATATCATTTACTGAAGATCCTCGTAGCCTTGTTGAATACGTCCGATTCGTCCATCTTCCATATGAACGATACGATCACCAAACTCAAAAATTCGTGAATCATGCGTAATAATGATAACCGCCCGATCAGGATGTTTTCCTATGTTACACAGTTGTTCAACCACGCGATGGCCAGTTTCTCCATCCAGACTCGCCGTTGGCTCATCACAAAGTAGTAAACGCGGTTCACTCACTAACGCCCGTGCAATTGCCACCCGCTGCTGCTCTCCACCAGAAAGTTGAGATGGGACCGCTTGCAATCGATCACTCATGCCCATAGTCTGCAACACCTCTTCAGCACGGGCTAAAGCCTCTGATTTGTTCAGACCACCGATCAAGAGTGGCACTGATGCATTTTCGACCGCATTGAGCGTGGGCAGTAAATTAAATTGCTGAAAAATAAACCCCAGATGATCTCGTCGAAACGTGGTTTTTTCCGCAGGGGTTAAATCTTGAATCGACTCTCCTAAGACTCTGACCTCTCCCTCATCACTCTCTAAAATCCCCGCAATGACTGAAAGCATAGTCGTTTTCCCACTGCCCGATGGCCCAACCAGCAACAAAACTTCTCCAGCCGCTACATCCAAATCAACACCTTTCAGCACAGGAATTTTGGCGGCTCCCTCGCCAAACGACTTCGTCACGCCTCGAGTGAACACGAGCCATTGAGACAACTCCTGCTCAAAAGCTTCCACCGATTGATTGGGGCCATTAGCCACGAAACACTTCCGCCGGTTCAAGCTTGGCAAGCTTTCGAATACTGATTGCACTCGACAAACTACAAATGAGCATGAGCGCCACTCCCACGCCGATGATAAGCGGCCAAGTTTCTTTAAATGGCAATGCGCTGCCTCGGCCCACGCCCAATCCAAATAAGGTCGCTAATCCGACGCCAAGCCCATAACCAATAAGTCCAACCGTAAAGCTTTGAAGCAGAATCATTTTGGCTAACATCCCCGTACTCGCTCCAATTGCTTTCAACGCTCCGAACTGCCGAAGATTTTCCACAGTAAACAGATAAAATGTTTGTCCGGAAATAGCCATACCAACAATAAATCCCAATAATACGGTCGTCCCAAAATTCACACCGATCCCAGTATTTTTCAGAATCCATTGCACCGTCTTCCATCCAAATTGCTCTTGTGAAAACGCCCCCAATCCCGTTTGCTCTTGAATACGTGAGGCCACTTCCTCAGAGCTTAATCCCGCCACCGGACCAGCCAAGACATAGGACAACTTTCGACGCACTTTTGGAGTAATCCTCAAGGCTTGCTCATAGGTCGTATACACAAAGGGAATATTTTGGAAACTTTTTTGGGCTTTCACGATCGCAGCTACTCGAACACGATGATCATTGACCTCAAATGTCGTACCCAAATGCATGGTCTCTGGTCCACCAAGACGCTCAACGGTGAGTTCATCAATGGCCACAGAGTCCGGAGCACGCAAATCTTCGATCGACCCTTCTACGACGATATGCGGCCGCCCAATAAGAGTACCCGAGTCCAGGCCCACTAATGAAATTTGTTCAAAATTGCCATTGCGCAAACGAGCCCGCTCTATGCCTTTATACAACGGGACTGCCCATTCCACTCCATGGACACTCCGCACCATATTCACGGCTGTATCTGCCAGCGGTTTAATTTCTTCCACTTGATTGATATTGGGATCCGTGACCCAGATGGGTGCATTGACATTCGTGACGCCTGATTGGGACCAGGTCATGAGTCCCCAGAAAATCGATCCTTGCTGAACAATGAGCATGGTCGAAAACGTTAGCCCAGCCAACAGCATCATATATTTGGCTCGATCCCCAAATAACATTTTAAGGGCCACAAAACTCATGCTTTGGTTTTCCGTTTCGATCCCTTTGATAAAGGAATCGTGGATTGCTGACGTGACTTTTCATGGACTGGCTGACGTAAGCCGTTCAGGAACACTTCCACGAATGTCTTGGTGACGTCTTCTGGGCTTTCCTCTAATGTGGCATTAAACAGCACATCAAGAAGTCGATGATAGATCAACATCCCCATAAACGCCCGAGCGGCTACCAATGGAGGGACAGACTGAAATTCTCCCTCATGAATACGCTGTTTAATATAGGCGCTTAGCACATCGTAGAAATGACGAATATGATTCTGAAAAAACATATCCGATAATTCATGACCTTCTAAGGCACTGAATAAAATTAACCGCATGAGATGTTGATCCGGCGCACCGCCCACTATGGTTTCAGCGATGGTCTGAAAGACTTCCGCATCCTTACGTTGTTCAGCTAATTCTTGAATTCGATCAAGCAATCCAGGGACAGGAGATTTCTCGGCTAGAATCGCAGCATATAATTCGTCTTTACTTGGAAAATGTTTGAAAATTAAGGCTTCACTGACTTCAGCCAGCGCGGCAATCTCACGTGTTTTTGCCCCATTAAAACCTTTTTCGGAGAATATCGTAGCTGCAGATTGAATAATGCTGGCTTTCCGAGCTGCGGCCGAAATACGAGAACTTGAGGATTTTAGGGAAGGTTTTTTCATATAAGTAAGTATTTACTTACTATTCTATGGGTAAGGCGAACCTTCGTCAAGTCAAAAGATTCTTTGTCATAGTACAATCAGTTGACTCAAGCTAAATTATGTCTATCTTATAAGCATAGACCACTGGGAAAAGACCTCCACCTCACACTTCTCTAACACGATAACAATAGATGGATATATCCACTCAAGATAACGAGTTCATCGTTTCTTTACCCCTTGTTCCGGTAAAGCGGACCGTGTTGTTTCCGGAAACATTGGTTCCTTTCACCATTGGGCGCACACGCTCTATGGCCGCCGTTGAAGCAGCCATGGATACCGAAGAAAAATCCCTTTTGATGGTGACCCAGCGTGATTCTGAAAAAGAAGAACCAACATTTGAGGACCTCTTTCTCATTGGCACAAAAGCCGTGATCAAGCAAATGGGAAAAACTTCTGAGGGGCACCTCCAAGTGCTGGCTCAGGGCATTGAGCGCATGGTTCTCTTAAAATTAGAACAAACAGAACCTCACATGATGGTTCGTGCCCGACGGTTGCCGATTTCCATCGAATCCGACCCAGAACTGGAAGCGCTCCATCGTGAGCTGCTCAATTTAATCGGACAATTGCCAGAACTGCTCACGACTCAAGGAGTCACGGAACTGGTATCTGTCTTACGTGCTGAGAAAGATCCGTTGTTAGTGGCTTATCGCCTCGTCTCCCTCCTTAATCTCAATGTGGATCGACTACAAGCTCTTCTTGAACAATCTGACCCGAAGGAAGTGTTACGGAAGGTCTACGGAGCCTTATCCCATGAACTGCATATCCTGAAGCTGCGGCATGAAATTGCCAGTCAGGCGCAGGCCGAAATCGGCAAATCTCAACGAGAATATTTTCTCAGGCAACAGCTCAAAGAAATTCAACAAGAACTTGGCGATTTAGAAACTGAAGCCCTGGATGGAGATATCGGGGAACTGAAAACCCGCATTGACGAAGCTGCGCTCCCTGAAATAGCTCTGAAAGAAGCCACCCGTGAGCTAAAGCGCCTTATCAAATTGCCTCCTGCGTCTCCTGACCACCAAGTCATTCGAAGCTATCTTGAGTTAGTGTTGGAACTCCCCTGGGATACAGTGACAGAGGACCATCTCGATCTTTCCCATGTTCGATCCGTCTTAGATGAAGATCATTATGGAATTCAAGATGTCAAAGAGCGCATTCTCGAACATTTAGCCGTCTTAAAATTAAACCCGGCAGCAAAATCCCCCATTCTCTGCTTGGTAGGCCCTCCAGGTGTGGGAAAAACGAGTTTAGGGCAATCCATTGCACGTGCGTTGGGACGAAAATTTGAACGATTGAGCTTAGGAGGGCTTCATGATGAAGCCGAACTCCGCGGCCATCGGCGGACGTACGTCGGCGCCATGCCTGGACGCCTTATTCAGGCCCTTCGCCGAGCTGGAGCCAAAAACCCCATTTTAATGTTGGACGAAGTGGATAAAGTTGGACAAGACTTTCGCGGTGACCCTGCCTCCGCATTATTGGAAATTTTGGACCCCGAACAAAACCATACCTTCCGCGACAATTATTTAGACCTGCCGTTTGATCTCTCTAAAGTTATGTTCATTACCACCGCCAATTCTTTGGACACTATTTCAGGTCCTCTTAGGGATCGTATGGAAATCATTCGTTTGGCTGGCTATAGCCATCAAGAAAAATTGGAAATTGCCAACCGGTATTTATGGCCCCGTCGCCTAAAAGATGCGGGGCTAGACGATAAACCTCTGACAATAGGACCTGAGGTGATCCCCCATATCATTAAACGCTACACGCGAGAAGCTGGAGTGCGTCAACTAGAACAGATGTTAGGAAAACTCACAAGGAAAGTGGCTTTGCGCCTAGCTGATACGCCTCCTGAGGAACCCCTCACGACACTAACGATCCAGCCAACTGACCTTTCAGATTGGTTGGGTATCGAAAAATTCATGCCTGAAGAAGCACGAAAAACCTTACCTCTAGGAGTTGCCACAGGTCTGGCATGGACTGAAGCTGGCGGGGATGTGCTCTATGTGGAAAGCACCGTACTCCCCGGAGGAAGCGACCTCACCATTACAGGACAACTTGGGGAAGTCATGCAAGAATCTGCCCAAGCTGCACGAAGTTACCTCTGGTCACGCGCAGAAAGCTTTGGATTAGATATTGCTATTTTCAAACGTAATGGCATGCACATCCATGTACCGGAAGGCGCCATCCCCAAAGACGGACCTTCTGCGGGCGTCACGATGGCCACCGCCATGGCCTCTCTCCTGTTACGAATCCCAGTCCGAAAAGATACGGCCATGACTGGTGAAATCAGCTTAAGCGGCCTGGTGCTGCCGGTCGGCGGTATCAAAGAAAAGCTCCTGGCCGCACATCGCCTGGGGTTACGCCGGATCATGCTGCCCAAAGCAAACGAGAAAGACCTTCCAGATGTTCCAGAAGCAGTACGGAGTGAATTGTCTCTGATATTTGTTGAAACAATTGAAGAAGCCTTGAAAACCGTACTCACCCGCCCCATTAAAACCAATGGTGGGAATAAAACGGTTCAGCCCACCCAACCCCCACCGCAAGCCAACAACCCCGTCATGCATTAATCTAGATTTTGCGAATTCCTTCTTAACATGAGTCGCTTGGGGTATGAAATACCTAACTTGAGGATTTCTCGTGGCCGGTGGAAGCTCATGAGAAAATTCTGCACAGCCCACAATGGCTACCAACCAATAACTTAACAGCCAACAACGTTGGCTTCTCATACCCATACCTTGTATGACAATTTCCAACCTATCAGTCGTAGCCGTTTCGGTTTTCAGTAAACTCTTGGTAGCACAGACGGCCTCAAAGGCTTGCCTAGAAACCTCATGATTGTACCAAACATTACCGAAAGGGGATTGAGATATGTTGCCCTCAATCCTGAAAAAGACGGTCCCAAAAGGAAAAGCTCTGGCACTCAAACCAGAAAACCCTATTTTGACTTGCCAACAATGTCATGCAATAGGAAATGGGGCAGAGACCTGTTCTAACTGTGGAACACCCTATCCTCCTGAAGACCTCAACCTTCAAGATTTCCAGGAAACCGAATCTGGAGGAACCGACCTCTCAACAACATCCCCGGGCAATACATTTTCCTCAAGAATCTACCACCCTATTTTTTGGGGGCAAGGACAGACACTCTTAGGCATCTTTATCGTCAATACCTTCTATACGCTTTGCACACTTGGTGTCTATTCATTCTGGGGCCGCGTGCGTATTCGCAAATTCTTGAGCAGCCAAACGAGCTTGACTAAAATCCGGTTTTCCTATCATGGAACGGGCATGGAGTTGCTAAAGGGGTCGTCCAAAGCCCTCGTTATCTTTGGGATCCCCTATGCCTTTCTCAGCTTCGTACCCATCATCTGGGAACACATTCCATCCTGGATTCCTAATACCTTGGCAGGCTGCATGGTCCTCTTTTTTGTTCCCGTAGCAGTCGTTGGATCACATCGCTACCGCTTAAGTCGCACAGCGTTTGGGACGATCCGTTTCTCTTTTCGAGGACGCGTGAAACGTTATATGAACATTTGGTTCACCGGGACTTTTTTAACTTTCATGACAGCAGGGCTCTATTACCCATTTTTTGAACATGCGCGTCGCGAATTTCTCGTGTCGCACACCTATCTCGGAAATCGCCCTTTTACCTATAAGGGGAACGGGACGGCCCTACTTTGGATCTACGTCAAAACTCTAGGCCTCGTCTGTATTATTGCCATTGGCTTGATGGCAATCAGCACAGAGCCGGATTCGCTTAGAAACATCATTCATTGGGAACAGGAAGAATGGAGCAATGTTTTTCTGAATCCCATATTCCTCACTGGCCTATTGGCCCTGCTCTTACCATGGTTTTATCTGCAAGCTACCAAACAGAAATATTTCTGGAATCATTCGACATTCAATGCGGCTCCGTTTACGTTTACCGCTTCGACCTGGAATCTGCTTGAATTACGGGTGACGAACTTTTTGATGCTTGTTCTCACGTTCGGGTTGGCTTGGCCATGGGTTCAAGTTCGGAATCTTCAATATCTGTATTACTATCTTGGGTTGCAAGGCCCCTTAGGTTTGCAGGATATCGAGCAAGACGCCTTGGAGGCATCACCTACAGGAGAAGAACTGGCTGGATATTTTGACGCAGGATTTGATTTAGGCTAGCGGAATATTCATCAGTATCCGATGGTATCTTTTCTCTTTACTTTTTCCACATCTCACTTTCCTCGATCACATGGCCACACCAACACGCTGGAACGGCTCTTATTACGACGGTCAATCACTTGTCCCTCAAAATGCCTCAATTGCAGTAGAGGCTACTGGACTCACTGTACATCTCATCTCCGGCACCTCTCAGTTTTGGGCCTATTCTGAATTTCGGCAGACACAAGGCCGCTATTCCGGCGAAGAAGTACGCTTTGAACGAGGGAAAGGGATTGGGGAAACGGTAGTCATCCCCAATGCGAATATCTTGTTGGCCATTCACCAAATAGGCAGAAAAGAAGCTGCTCATTTTCATCATCCTGGCACACGCCACAAGCGGGTCTATTGGACGATAGCAGCAGCCATCGCAGCACTTCCAATTATCTATGGCATTTTTACCTGGGGAGTTCCCTCCTTAGCAAAACCCATCACAGCAACTATTCCTGTTACATGGGAAACACAGTTGGGACAATTCGTGCAACAAGAATTTACGGATGAGGAACAGCTCTGTAAACATTCACGACTGACCGACACATTGGACGTCATGATGGCCAGGCTTATTACACCATTACACACAATCCCCTATACATTTCATATCACTGTGGTTGATAATTCAACGATCAATGCCATGGCTGCACCAGGAGGTTATCTTATCGTATTTCGCGGACTGCTTCAGGATACTGAAAGCCCAGAAGAATTAGCTGGAGTCCTCGCGCATGAAATACAACATGTCATGTTACGACATAGCATGCACCTTATCGTTCAACATGTTTCCATGGCCTTTGTGATAGCAGCACTCAGCGGCGACGCCAGCGGCATGCTCTCCTACGGCTTACAAGCGGCACAAACGTTACAAACCTTGTCATATGGCCGGGAGGCCGAGAATCAAGCAGATGAGCAGGGATTGGCATTACTTCAACAAGCAGGCATCAATCCCAGCGGCATGATTGCATTTTTTGACAAACTCACTCAAGAGGAAGAAGAGACGTCAACATTCCGATATTTTTCCACTCATCCACCGACCACCCAACGCCGAGACCATCTCCAAACCCTAGCCGCCTCACACTCTAGCCCTTATCAGAACTTCTCATTTGCGCAAGATTGGGAAATCATACGCAACCTTTGCAATGAGGAAAAAGCCAAAGAGAGAAAAACATGAGAACAAGAGATTTGCTTAACAATGCACACTTAACGAAATTTGGATTCTAAAACAACGTCTATTTTTTCCGAAACGAAATATGTTCTTTATATTCTTCTATTGCTGCCCCTAATGACTTCGCCCCTAGGGGAATATTAGCTTCCAAGGCATCTTCGACATCAGGATCATCAATTACAACTTCATAGCATTCATGCTGATTCGTCAGGACCATCCCCTTCTCAACTTGCCGCGGCATATAAATTTCCGTCCACACTTCCTTCTCCACCAAACAGACATCCCGAAACCGTTCATAGAGAAGCGCTTTACGTTCTTCATCAGAAATAATTAGCGGATTGTTTTCCATTGCTCTCATACTCCTTTGGCCTTCAACAATATCAATAATTGTTTACAAAGACTTATCTTATAGGTACAACAAAATGCCCCACCTTTCACATTAGCCTCCACAATTCATTGAGTCTTTGATCCTGCCCTAATACCCACAGCAAAAACAAGGTTTCTAGCCCTCGACAATGGCGCCCCGGAGGCATTCATTCCGCATGACCGCTACCGTTAAAGACCAGCAATCTGCTAGGCTTCTTCTCTGATCATAAGTCCACTATTTACACCAATGGAGAGAGTTGCCATGCCTGCTTACCGCTCCAACACATCAACCAGTGGCCGCAATATGGCTGGGGCTCGCGCCCTCTGGCGCGCAACCGGCATGAAGGATGAAGATTTCCACAAACCCATTATTGCCGTAGCAAACTCCTTCACCCAATTTGTTCCAGGACATGTGCACCTTAAAGATATGGGACAATTAGTCGCCCGTGAAATTGAAAAAGCTGGTGGCGTTGCCAAAGAATTCAACACCATCGCCGTGGATGATGGGATCGCGATGGGCCATGATGGCATGCTCTACAGCCTCCCCTCCAGAGACCTGATTGCTGATTCGGTGGAATATATGGTGAACGCCCATTGTGCCGATGCCATTGTTTGTATCTCTAACTGCGATAAAATCACGCCAGGCATGCTGATGGCCTCTATGCGGTTGAACATTCCTGTTATCTTTGTAACCGGCGGCCCCATGGAAGCTGGTAAAACCGCACTGGCCGATCATAGGCTCGACCTCGTCGATGCAATGGTGATTGCCGTCGACGACAAGGCCGACGATGAAAAAGTTGCGGCCTATGAACGCAGCGCCTGTCCTACCTGTGGTTCTTGCTCCGGCATGTTTACAGCCAACTCCATGAATTGCCTAGCCGAAGCTTTGGGTCTTGCTCTACCTGGAAACGGAACCCTGGTGGCGACTCACGCTGATCGGAAACGCCTCTTTGAGCAAGCGGGAGCTTTAATTGTGGAATTAACCCATCGGTATTACGGAAAGGACGACCGCAGCATCTTGCCTCGCAGCATTGGCACCAAACAGGCCTTTGAAAATTGTATGGCCCTTGATATTGCTATGGGTGGATCCACCAACACGATTTTGCATCTCTTGGCTATTGCTCGTGAAGCTGAGGTGGACTTTACTATGGATGATATTGATCGACTCTCGCGGAAAATCCCACAACTCTGTAAAGTCGCCCCCAATACACAGCACTATCATATTGAAGATGTCCACCGCGCCGGAGGCATTATGGGCATTCTGGGTGAACTAGATCGAGCCGGTGTGCTCCATACCAATCTTCCCACAGTACATAGTGCAAACCTCCAATCAGCCTTAGAGCAATGGGATGTCATGCGTAATCCCGCTGACCACGTGGTTGAGTTCTACAGAGCCGGCCCAGCCGGCATTCCGACCCAAGAAGCCTTCAGCCAAGCCACACGTTGGCCTTCCCTAGATACCGATCGTGAAAATGGCTGCATTCATTCTGTAAAATATGCATTCAGTCGCGAAGGAGGATTGGCAGTCCTCAAAGGGAATATCGCCGAACACGGTTGCGTCGTGAAAACAGCAGGAGTGGATGAATCGATTCTTGTTTTCTCCGGTCAGGCCCATGTGACTGAATCTCAGGAAGACGCAGTGGCCCATATTCTAGAGGGTAAAATCAAAGCCGGCGATGTCATTATTGTCCGCTACGAAGGGCCACGTGGCGGACCGGGCATGCAGGAAATGCTTTATCCCACCTCATACATCAAATCCAAAGGGCTCGGTAAAACTTGTGCGCTTCTCACAGATGGACGGTTTTCCGGAGGTACCTCAGGTCTTTCCATTGGCCACATCTCCCCGGAAGCAGCAGCAGGTGGGGCTATTGGACTTGTCGAAAATGGCGACCCCATCACCATTGATATTCCCAACCGCAGTATTAACGTGATGATAGAGGATAAGATTTTACAAGCTCGGCGCGCACAGCAAGACCAAAAGGGCTGGAAACCAGTGAACGAACGTCCACGAAAAGTCAGTGTTGCCTTGAAAACTTACGCCGCCTTCGTAAGCAGCGCTGACACAGGTGCGGTTCGTGATCTCTCAAAGATGAACTAACTAAAACAACCCACCCACAGATCCCAACCTAAGGCCTACCAAAACAAACTGATTAACAGTTATCCATATCCACCACCACCTGGAGTTTCGATGGTAAGAGTATCTCCTGCTTCTATGGGGCAGGAACACTTTCCCGAGATCTCTTTTTCATTTTTGTTTTGCGTAAGACGATTGATTCCTGATTGGCCTGAGGTTCCGCCTTCCAAACCATACGGTTTCGTAATACGCCGATCAGACAGCAGCGTGATTTCGGCGGGCTGCAGAAATTCATACTCCCGTACCAGACCATCTCCTCCTCGATGCATTCCCGTTCCTCCAGACCCGTCTCGCAAGGCGTAGCAGGAAATTCGGAATGGGTAGGCATATTCTAAGGCTTCCACCGGCGTGTTGAGGGTATTGGTCATATGAGAATGACGACCGCTTATACCAGCACCTTGAGGTCCTGCGCCAATACCGCCGCCAATGGTTTCGTAATAGGCAAACGGGCGACGCTGACGTTCGTCCCAGCCACCGATTGTCAAGTTGTTCATGGTGCCTTGACTGGCGGCAGGAATTCGATCGGGACAGGCTTTCGCGAAGGCCCCGAGCAACACATCCACGATTCTTTGAGAGGTTTCGACGTTTCCGGCTGCCACCGCTGCAGGTCGTCGTGCATTCACCAACGTGCCTTCCGGCGCAATGAGATGAATCGGCCGTAAACATCCGCTATTAGCAGGGATATCTAATCCTAAGACACAGCGGAACACATAGGCGACGGCTGATAAGGTAACGGGATAGACTGCATTGATACTGCCAGGCCGTTGTACATCGGTTCCGGAAAAATCGACGGTCACTTGCTCCTCTTCAATAATGATGGTGACACGAATAACGGCAGGTTGTTCTGAAAAACCGTCATTGTCCAATGCATCTTCACATTCGTAACGGCCCTTGGGCAATTGACCTATCAATTGACGAGTCATCCGCTCACTGTACTGAAGTAAGGCAGCCATTTCCGCGAGCAGCGTTTGGAGACCAACCCGTTGAGCTATTTCCAACATCCTCTCAATACCAATGTGATTGGCGGCCAATTGCGCTTGCAAATCTCCCGATCGTTCTTCAGGTGTGCGAACATTCGCCATAAGCAATCGCCACACATCTTCATTCTTTTGACCATTCACCATGCATTTAACCGGTGGAATACTCACCCCCTCTTGAAAGATTTCTTGAGAAAGCGGCATCGACCCAGCTGACATGCCGCCAATATCAGCATGATGCGCACGATTGGCCACAAAGCCGATTAGAAAAGTCTCTGATTTATCGTTGATAAATATTGGCGAGACGATGGTGATATCGGGCAGATGCGTTCCACCCTGATACGGATCATTCACCATGACCCCATCACCTGGGATAAAAGTCAAGGTGTCAAGACAGGCTTTGACCGACAATGGCATTGCACCAAGATGCACCGGAATATGTGCGGCTTGCGCGACCAAACTGCCAGATGCATCAAACACCGCACAAGAGAAATCCCGCCGTTCTTTGATATTGGGTGAGAAGGCGGCCCGCTGCAAACGTGCACCCATTTCTTCCGCAACCGACACCAATCGGTGTTTCATAATTTCTGTGCGAATGGGATCATTCATCGGAAGCTCCCACATCAATAAGGATATTGGAATAGATATCAATCTTGGCCTGGTCTGTTGGTCCCAGATACACCGTGGTATCGTCCAAGACAATGATCGCAGGTCCAGAAACTTCATGGCCTGGACGCAAGCGATTCCCCCAATAATGGGGCACAGCTTGGATACTCTGACTCAACACCACTGGACTCTCCTCCCACATGGCTGATGACGGATCAGTCGAGCCTAGCGGTTGTTGAGGAATCGACGGAGGGGTGATACGGCCAATGGCTTGAACCCGCACATTGACAATTTCTATAGCCGCGTCAGGCTGACAATAGCCATAACGTTCCTGATGAATTCGATCAAATTCTTTTCGGAATTGAACCGTCAGCGGTACATTGAGATCAAATGATTGCCCCACATAGCGAACATCAACCGTTCGTAAAAAAGCCGCTTGCTCTGGAGCAATACCTTCCCAATACAACTCGTTTTCCCCCTCCTGAACCATCGCAGCCATGTGTTGTTCCAGTTCCTCGATTGTTGTCTCACTCGGCAACATGACCGTCTGCACATAATCCAATTGCACATCAGCTGCCAGCATGCCTAAGGCCGATAGTGTCGCCGCCATTGGCGGAATCAAGACGTGGGGAATCCTTAACGCTCTGGCCAACTCACACGCATGCAGTCCTCCGGCTCCTCCGAAGGACATCAGCACCATCTCCCGAGGGTCTTCCCCTCGCTCTACCGAGATCACACGCAGGGCCCGTTCCATATGAGCATTTACAATCTGAACGATACCTAAAGCCAAGGCTTGCCTTGTGTCCGCACCCTCTCGTGAAGGAATCGTGATACCTTGGCTGAATTCGTCAAACGCTTGTTGCGCTGCCTCAACATCTAAGGCCTGATGTCCACCAAGAAACCCATCTGATGGCAATCGCCCTAAAATCACATGGGCATCGGTGACAGTCGGAACACACCCTCCTTGTCCATAGCACACTGGCCCAGGGTTTGCCCCGGCACTTTGTGGCCCAACACGAAGATTGCCGCCGGCATCAATAGTCGCTAACGAACCACCACCGGAACCCACAGTATGAATATCAATTACCGGCACGCGAATGGGACACCCACCAATCTCAGCTTCAGTAGTCACATGAATATCTTCATGGACAAACGAAACATCCGTCGACGTTCCGCCCATATCAAACGTTAAGATACGATGAAAACCTGCCAAACCCCCAACGTATCTGGCCCCCACGACTCCACCAGCTGGTCCTGAGAGAATCGACCGCACGCCATGACCGCGTGCTTGCGAGACTGACAAACGCCCTCCGTTCGATTGCAAGGTATGAAACTCAGCAGGTGTCATCTCCTGTTCTAATTTACCCAGGTAGCTGTCTAATACCGGCGAAACATAGGCATTCACCGCTGTGGTACTTGTTCGTTCGTACTCACGAAATTCCGGTAAAATCTCCGATGAAGCCGTCACAAAGAAGCTTTCTGACCGCAAACGGTTCGCTACCCATTGCTCATGCTTTGGATTGACAAACGAAAAGAGAAATGAGACCGCTACCGATTGAATGTTCTGAGCTTTTAATTCCGTGATAATTCCATCAAGTTCATGTTTTTGAAGAGGTACGACAATTTTCCCCTCATTATCGATTCGCTCTGTAATTTCAAAAGACCATTCTCGCGGGACCAATGGTGGAGGGACAGACGGGAACAAATCATATAATTTCGGCCGATCTTGTCGTCCGATCATCAGTACATCCCGAAAACCTTTCGTGGTGATCAATCCAGTCCTAGCGCCTTTGCGTTCTAAGATGGCGTTTGTGGCCACAGTCGAACCATGCACAACGTGACGACTAGTCATTTGGGGAAGTCGAGATAATCCAAGGAGGACGGCCGCAGCTGGATCAGACGGAGTCGAAAGAATCTTAAAACGTTCGAGTGATTGATCACTGGAGGAATACACAACAAAGTCAGTAAAGGTCCCTCCGATATCAATGCCAATCGAACATCTTTGTGCATGGCGTTCTGAAGCTGTCATCCCAACCTTTCATGCAATCTAAGAACAACAAAATGGAAAGGAGAAGAATACAGGATTACGCAGGAAGGATTGAAGAGAGGAGAAACTTTTTTCGGTGAAAGGCTACCCTTTGACAATACCTTTTAACGTCACGCGGCGTGGGCTGCCGCTGGCATTATCTTGAATGGTCAACGTAGCATGATGAATTCCTGGATTTTGCTGAGTGAATTCAACCTTCATCACACAAAAGTCTCCAGTGTGTAGAGTTCTGTTTTGGCAGGTAGATTTCAGCACCTGAAACGCACGTGATCCTGGACCGGAAATATTGATCGTATCCACTCGAAGAGGACCAAGCCCAATATTGGAGAATCGGACTTCTTGGGAGGGGGGCTCCGCAGAGACAGATACTCCTGAATCGTGCTCAAAAACCAATGCATCTGTACTCACACTTGGCAACGGAATGGCTCCGCCTCCGCTTAAAAGTACAGACACGCCATCAATATTCGTACTGGCGGTAGCAAAATCAGGAAGGGAATCTTGATCGAAATCTTCCACGACAACTGCAGCCGGTGTGGCCCCCACACCAAAATGTCCTACTGTTGTGAATGAGCCTGTCCCATCCCCAATAAACAGGGACAAGCTATTGGAATCCCGATTCACCACCACAAGATCCAAGTTGTCGTCTTGATTCATATCCTGAATTTCCACCCCGACTGGGGCAAACCCGACTTTTATGGAGTCAAGCATTCGAAATTCTCCTGGCTTGTCTTGAAGAAGAATACGGACGGCATCCGCATACAAGCTGGTAACGGCTAAATCCAGAAGACCATTCTGATCAATATCAGCTCCCTGAATTGCACTCAATGTGAATCCAGGCTTGAGGTCATTGAAAGGCTCAAAACTTCCATGACCCACATTTTTCAAGATTGAGACAAGCCCATTCGCCAAACTCCAGCTAGGTTGGCTCCAGGTGACTGCTAAATCGACCAGACCATTACCTGTAAGTTCACCCACAAATACCGCCGTTGGAAACATCTCCCCTCCCCGGTCCTGCTCATAGGTAACAGGTTGCCGCAACTGCCCTTTTCCATCATTGAGCAACACACTCACAGTAAAAGGCGGGTAATACCCAAACCGCCCGCTGTTCGCAGCTACTACATCGCTCCACCCATCTCCGTTAAAATCCCGCGCAGCTAAAAATGTTGCCCCTTTTCCCGAATACTGATGAGCAACTTTTTGAAACAGTCCCCTTCCATCACCCTTGAGCACGACTACTTGGTCAGACCCACTTAGAGCCAACACCAGATCCAAGACCCCATCGCGATCCATATCCTCAGCCACTAGAGCCAGAGGAATTTTACCAACACCAAACGACACTGCCGATCGAAACGTACCATTCCCATTGCCTAGCAGTACGGAAACATCGTCTGATGTGCTGTTCACCGTTGCTAAATCCCCATACCCATCACCATTAAAATCTCCCGTCGCAATGGCTTGTGGCGCACGACCAACGGGGATATTGGGTGTAGGTGTATAGGCGAGATTCTGTGCTTGCGTAACGACCCCCAACCCCACGGCACAAACACAAACTGCTCCGGTGAAAAGGCAGCGTTGTATAATTTTTCTCTGAACCATGCTTGATCTAGTTGAGCGAAGGATTGGAAATGGATTTTTCTAACACGATTTCAATTTCATCGGTGGCCGCCACTCCCCGATTTCGGAAATGTGCCTCCCAGTCAGGATACCGTTCCAAGGTCTGAAAAATACATTTAACGATATCAGGTTTCACCTGAGTGTCCCACTGTTTCAGCCATGCCCGCTCATCCTCCTCGCCATCATAATCATCTGGAAACGTGGCTTCTAAGGAAAAACGGAGCTTAAATGATTCCTCTTCCTGATACATATTCTTTCCTTCTCCTCTCATACAGCAGCATACCGTAGAGGCAACCGTACATTGTCCTCATTTTAACAGTTTGGCTATAATGACATGTACCATTTCGTGAAAAAGGAGGTCCAACAACTATGCCGATTTTTGCCTATAAATGCCAAGCCTGCTCCCATCACTTTGATCTCATTGTACATGGCTCCACTATACCGGCCTGTCCAGAATGCCACGGGAAAAAGTTGGAAAAACAATTAACAGGATTTGCGGTCGGCGGCACCGACGGCGGAATGGATTATTCAAGTGGACCAGGAGGCTGCGGAAGTTGCGGCGACCCCCGAGGCCCCGGTGCCTGCTCGATGAACTAAGCGTGCCCCAATTTACCTAGACAACTCTACCGTTTTATTTCTAGTGAAAAGCGAGCAATCAGTTGAGAAATCGGATGGCAGGATGATCGGGAGAGATTTGAATGGCAGGCTTTCCACTCAAATCATGGTCAGTGACAAAACCTAGCACTTCTGAGTCATAGGGAAAAAGCCGGATCGAAGCAACATAGCATTGCTTGCCGGCAGGAAGGACACATTGGACATCTTGTGGGTATCCACGACATAACGCCAGGCGTAGAGCTTTCTGAATGTTCAGCCCAGACCTTTTGGGCAACACCTCTTTAACTGAACTACCAAGAATCGCTTCTCCTCCTAAGAGATGCTCGCACTGAAATGGATAAAAACAATCCAGGTAAATGCCTTCAGAATTCCAACGAAAGACTTTGTGAGGGAAAAAGGCAACATGCTCCGGACGAAAGAGTGTCCGAAATAGATCATGCCACCGTTCGACCGACCAGCGAGCGGTTGTCACGGAACCCTCCTTGGTACCGTTGAAAACCGTAATATAGAACGACTCGCTTATGGAATCAACACTTTTTTCTGATATTTGTTCTCTTAGTGAGCCTTCCTCATTGAGATTGGAGCATGAATCAAGACACCCTTCTTCGACCAAAGCTTGCCAAGCCTTTCTCCTGCAACCTCATGCTCATCACTCACGCCCATTTAAATGTTCATTGCCATTAAGCCCGTCTTCCGCTGAATCCACCCACATCCTCTCAGGAAAACCTAAGCTATCCTGCCCCATTCCATAAAAAAGAGCATGGGCGGCAACAAGATAGGTGATCCACCCAACCGTCCCATCCACTTCCATCACCAGATATTCCGGATTTTTCGCTTCGGGAATAATGAGTTCCCTGCCTGGCAACGTCATCATGACACGATGCACGCTGACATGTGGGGACGCTTCTTCTCCACTACCTGAGTAACGGATGGCCATCATGCCATTGGGAAGAAGATCGTTTTGGTTGAAGGCACTTGATCGAAAAGCGTGAGGATTGAGTTGAGAATCACATGACCAGGCAGGAAGAGGAACGGCCCATAGTAGGAGGCCGATCACCCAAGGAATGCAATCGATAAGCGGTCCTTCTCGTAATCCCCCCATAAGGCACCTCCTTGTTGGGATTCGTCAAGACTCCTTTGACTCCTACTCTTTCTTATCGGTTAGCAATCTGAAAAGTTAAAGATTGAGAGGAAGGATGGCTCTTGTGAAGCGTAAACAGGCGAAAAACTTGAAAAGATTAGAAAATGTCGAGGCAGAAAATCGGGGCTTCCAAGTGAAATGCCTGGAAGCCCCAAAGGAATACTAGCTCTTAGGCTGATTTGGACTCTGGGATCATATGTACATCTCGCTGTGGGAATGGGATCGTTATATTTTCGCGGTCAAACGCGAGTTTTACTTGCTCATGCATATTAAAGAAGACCGCCCAATAGTCCTCTGGCTTCACCCACACACGCATAAGCATATTAATCGAACTATCTCCATGCTCTTTCACATAGACTTCTGAAGGTGGATTTTGTAACACCCGAGAATCTGTGGCAATCACATCTTGTAAGACACGTTTGGCTTTCAAGACATCATCGCCATAACTAATGCCAAACGGCATATCGACTCGACGATGCGGCTCAGCATTCAAATTGGTCAGACACCCATTCGACAATAAGCCATTGGGGATAATTATCCTTCTATTGTCTAAGGTTGTCAGGATAGTGACAAAAATCTGAATCTCTTTCACGATGCCTAAATAGCCTTGCGCCTCAATTAAATCACCCGCCTTAAAAGGTTTGAAAAATAAAATGAGCACGCCCCCTGCAAAATTGGCTAAACTACCTTGCAGGGCTAAGCCCACTGCCAATCCCGCCGCCCCCAACATGGCAATAAAGGAGGTCGTTTCCACCCCAACCATTGAGGCCACACTAATAATGACCAAGGCTTTCAACAGGATTCCTCCTAAGTTAATGAGGAATTTCCTGAGCGTAATTTCGACTTCGCTCCGCTCTAAAGCTTTTTCAAACACACCCATCACCCGCTTGATCACCCAAAACCCAATAATAAGAGTAATGAGCGCCAAAATAAGCTTCGGACCATAACTCAACAACAATTCCGTCGCGGTTTGCGTCAGCTGTTCAACATTGATCATAGATCAAGACCTCCTCGAGAAAATAAGTGATTGGAGTGAGATGAAATGCGATTCAAATATCCAAAGCCCTAACATCCTAAACCGATTAATTTAATGAAACAGTGAAAATTCATGAATGAATTTCCCCAGAACGAGTATAGGCACCTGCTATATTGAGAGAGGGGGCAGAGATACTGATACGCTTAACAGTCAAGGCCGCAGCCCTAGGCTGGTCACTAATTATGTGTGAAGGAATATTATTCTGAGCTGCCGAGCATATCATCAATGAGAGGTCGATTCAGATCCTCGCAACCGAGACAGATAAGATCAAAAAACGCTTCGTGATCTTCTACATAGTTTTTTGGGTCCACTAAGTTTTCCTCGTGAATAGAATCGAAACAGACAGAACAGAGTATCATCATGCCACGCATGACTGAAACCGTTTTTCGCACGGGACTTCCAGTGGTCATCTGAACCCATCTCCTGAGAGGCTAGGGGAAAAACAATGGAGTCCCACTAGGACCATCCACGCTGTTGGGCTAACATAAAGTCTTCCTGCTCTAAATCGATTTCGCAGACGGGGCATTCAATCGGTTGATCTGGAGGAGGGACAGCCAGTGGAGTCTCCTGGATTTGCCCTCGACAGACATGATAAAACTTCCCCCTGGCATGTTCATCATCCATGATATCTGATTCATATTTAAGGATCATTGCTCACTCTTTCTTTTAGGTTCTCTTGAGCAGTTTATAACAAGCCTTGGATTTCCCATGCAACACCTTCACCGCCGCGCTACCCCCTATTGTGGATACCTCATCCAATCCAATTAACGGATAGGCATATGTACCGTGTTCTTTTGACATTCAGCATATGGTTCAGCCTAATGCTGTGCTCTCCATTCGCTTGGGGGCTATCAGGCACACCCATCGCACCCTCTCACCTCTTTGAGGTAGAAGCGATCGTCAAACATCGCTTCTCCAAGCCCATTTTCTTGACGACAAGCCCAGATAAGACAGACCGAAAATTTGTCGTGGAACAAAACGGACGCATTCTCATCATCCAAAGGGACGAAGTGCTAGCAACCCCATTCCTGGATATCAGCCCACAACTCTCAACAGGAGGTGAACGTGGTCTTTTAGGACTCGCTTTCCATCCAAAGTATTCATCGAACAAACGGTTCTTTGTCAATTACACGCGAGCAAAAGACCGTGCTACGGTTATCGCCGAGTACCACCTATCGTCAAACCCCAATAAAGCCCTAGAAAACGAATCGATCCTGTTAGTCATTCCCCAGCCGTATGGAAATCATAATGGGGGCATGATCGCATTTGGCCCCGATCACTATCTCTATATCGGCATGGGTGATGGCGGTTCAGGGGGCGATCCCGAAAATTACGCGCAAAACACACAGGAATTACTCGGCAAGTTTCTTCGGATCGACGTCGATCAGCCACACCCCTACGGGATCCCGCCTGATAATCCGTTCATCAAAAAAAGAGATCGACCAGAAATTTATGCATGGGGCCTTCGGAATCCCTGGCGATTTTCGTTTGATCGGCAAACCGGTGCCCTTTGGGCTGGTGATGTCGGACAAAACAAATGGGAAGAAATTGATGTCATTCAAAAGGGGAAAAATTATGGTTGGCGCTTTTTAGAAGGGACTCACTGTTTCAACCCTGAAACGCATTGCCGCAAGATCGAAAATTTGGTCGATCCGGTAACCGAATATGTCCATGAGCATGGACGTTGTTCCGTGACAGGCGGTTATGTGTATCGTGGCACAACAATCCCGAGTTTGCGGGGAAGCTATATTTTTGGAGATTTTTGCACTGGTGAAATCTGGAGATATCAGGAAAGATCTACTCAATTGCTAATTGATACAGATCTACAGATTTCTTCGTTCGGGGAAGATCAGGATGGAGAACTCTATGTATTGGGGTACGGAGGGGAAATCGTTCGAATCGTGCCGAAAACCATCAGCACGCCTAGATAAGCTGAGGTTTCAGCGGAATGTTAAAAAACAGCCTAAAATTTCTCGACTTTTCTAAATAACTCGATTTCGTCCAAGACTTTGCCCACACCATAGACAACAGATGTGAGAGGATCTTCAACCGTAATAATAGGCAGATTGGTTTCTTCCTGAAAACGCGTGGCCAAACCCGGTAGCATTGACCCACCACCAGTAATTACAACACCCTTATCAATGATGTCACCTGCCAATTCAGGCGGCGTATTTTCGAGTGAAGTGCGCAAAGCATTAACAATGGAATGAATAGGATCTTCCAAGGCTTCACGAATTTCAGAATCATTGACCACGACGGTTCGTGGAATTCCAGAAATCATATCTCGGCCTTTGACCATCATCGTCTTAGCCTGTTCTAACGGATAGGCCGATCCAACTTCCATTTTCACCCGTTCGGCCATATGTTCACCAATGAGCAAGTTATAACGGCGTTTAATATAGCTCATGATTGCTTCATCCATCGAATCCCCAGCCACTTTCACCGATTCACTACAGACAATTCCGCCAAGAGAGATCACCGCGATATCGGTCGTCCCCCCACCAATATCCACCACCATATTTCCCGAGGGCTCTGTGATAGGCAGACCTGCGCCAATGGCTGCTGCCACCGGTTCTTCTATTAAATACACTTCTCGAGCACCCGCTTGGCTAGCAGATTCTCTGACAGCGCGCTGTTCAACTTCGGTAATCCGCGAGGGCACACCAATAATACAGCGTGGCCGCACAAAGGCCCGACGATTATGCGATTTCGTAATAAAATATTCCAGCATTTGTTCGGTCATGGCAAAATCGGCAATGACACCTTCCTTGATTGGGCGAATCGCCACAATATTGCCGGGTGTCCGGCCCACCATCCGCTTGGCTTCAACGCCAACAGCCAGAACCGAATTGGATTGCTTATCAATAGCCACCACCGACGGTTCGCTCAAGGTAATGCCTTTACCTCGAACATAGACCAATGTCGTGGCAGTGCCTAAATCAATGGCAAGATCACTAGAAAACCACCCAAGCACATCACTTAAACCTGCCATGAAGCCCCCATTATCAAAAGACGGTGGATGAGAAAATATCGATGCCGTATCCGTACATCAGACACTATCGACATATATCGGGAAACGACTTGCAAAAATAAAGGAATAAATGAAAAAAAGTTTCAGGATGGCGTTGACTCAAGGCTTGAAAAGCTCATCTATACATTCATGCTTATAGGAAACATTTTTAATGTCAGGATTTTCTCTGATACAATTACAAACACGAGTACAGGCCACGGTGGGGAACGTCAACCTATCCTAGGCCCTCATAAACTCGGCACAGGCTAGGCGATCACCCTGATTATGTCAAGAATAGGAGCTGAACTCAACTTTTTCCTTGAAGCAATAGGCATGAATCAGAAAATGCTCACAACCTATCTCAAGAAGTTCCTGACCTTGAAAGTCTTGCCCTCAAGAAGGTCTATGGTATAAGTAAACAGAAGTTCCTATGAATATGATCTTCCTGGCCTTTGCCCTCATGTTGGAAAAACTACTGCTATCGTGTCAAAAAAAGTTCTGCTGATTCTCATCATACTCGGGCTCATCGCGACGTATCTGGGGCTTATTGGAAACGCCCGATGGGGTGATTCTACCCCTCCTGAAATTACTCTGGAACAACCCTTTGAATCAGTCGGTCCAACAACACCCCTCGTGGTCCGAATCCAAGACAAAGGAACCGGTCTGCGCGATATTTCAATCCGCGTCATCCATAATTTAGAGACCTACGTGTTAGCTGACCAGCAATTCCCTTCCGAAGGTTGGCTGTCTCTGACAGGCGGCAAGGAACGAGAATTCACATTCGAAAGCATCCCATATACCAACTCTGAGCTTCCTCGTCGGCAAGGACAAGCGCAACTCATCATCACAGCTCGGGATTATTCTTGGCGTAACTTATTTGAAGGAAACGGACAACGCGTTGAAAAAGACTTCACTCCTCAATTTTCGCCACCTCGCTTAGAGGTGCTGTCACTACCCTCCACTATCGTGCAAGGTGGATCAGGCGTGGTGCGATATCGAGTGATCCCTGAGGTCTCCACTCATGGCGTCAAAATTGGCAAAGCCTTCTTCCCTGGATTTCAAGCCCCAGACAAAGCCGGCATGTTTGCCTTCATTGCCTTTCCATACAATGCCCTTCCCAATACCCCCATTCAGATCATGGCCGATGACGGGTTCGGGAATAGCGCGCTTTTGGATGTTGATTTTCGAATCAAGCCAAAATTTTGGCGAACACGACCGATCAACATCTCTGATAAATTCATTCGCAAAACCGTCCCAGCTATCTTAGCCCAAACGCCTCAATTAACAAGCCAAGGCGACTTGCTGCAAGACTTTCTTCTGGTCAACAGCACCTTGCGAAAAATGAATAACCAAACGATCTCAGATCTTACCAAGCAATCGCGCCAAGAACTCTTATGGAAAGGGGCCTTTCGTCAACTCTCCGGGTCAAAAGTACAAGCCTCTTTTGCGGATCATCGGGAATATCTGTACAAAGGAAAAGTCGTAGATACTCAAGACCATTTAGGGTTTGATTTAGCCGTCACGAAGCATTATCCCGTGGAAGCTGCAAATCATGGAATCGTGATCTATGCTGGATACCTAGGAATTTATGGCAATACCGTTATTGTGGATCATGGCTACGGACTGCTATCTCTGTATGCTCATATGTCCTCGATTAATGTGGACCTCAAAGATGAGGTAACGACAGGCCAGCCACTTGGGAAGTCAGGCACAACCGGACTCGCTGGTGGCGACCATTTACACTTTAGCCTCATATTACATGGTGAGCAGGTAAACCCCACAGAATGGTGGGATCCCTTCTGGGTGAAGACGCGCATTAAAGACAAACTCGGGCTGCCGTCTCTCACTAAAGCATCCGAGATTGAGCATGAAGGGGAACAATCTTCGGAAGAACTTGGGCCCAAACCACCACCAGTGCCATAAAATAGAAAAAGTGAAAAGTGAGAGTACAGCGTGAAGTGAAAGAAGTGGATTCCTTCACATTTCTGTTTGCCTTTTTTCCCTTACAGCTACTGTCATTCAACGCAAGGCTTTAATCTATGGCTAAACGCCCAACAACTCCTTCGTCATCCAAGCCCCAAACACCCACAACGATCATTCCTGTTCCCTTAGATGAAACCACACGAGAGCGGTATTTGAATTATGCGCTCTCCGTCATTACTTCACGTGCTCTACCCGATATTCGTGACGGACTAAAGCCGGTACAGCGGCGCATTTTGTATTCAATGTTCCATAACCACCGCCTCACACCGGAACGTCCCCCGATTAAAAGCGCCAAAGTCGTGGGATCAGTCATCGGTGAATGGCATCCGCACGGCGATGTGGCCGTCTACGATGCCATGGCACGTATGGCTCAGCCTTGGTCCCTGCGCGCCACCCTCGTCGATGGCCATGGAAATTTCGGGAGCCAAGATGGCGATCGCCCTGCTGCCTACCGATACACTGAGGCCCGATTGACGCCACTGGCCCTCGAACTGTTGAACGAACTCAACAAAAACACCGTCGACTTTCAACCCAATTACGACGGCAAAGCCGAAGAACCCTTAGTTCTGCCCTCACGCTTTCCTAATCTGCTCGTGAACGGATCAACAGGCATTGCTGTCGGTATGGCCACCAACATGCCGCCTCATAATCTTGGTGAAGTCATTGATGCAGCCATTGCTCTCATCGGCAATCGAAACGCAACAATTTCTGATCTGATGAAATCCTTGAAGGGCCCCGACTTCCCGACGAGTGGCGAAATCCTGAATTCACGCACGGAACTCCGGGAAATCTATGAAACCGGCCAGGGCTCAATTCGACTTCGCGGAGAATATACGGTCCACACAGTGGGGGCCGGAAAATCGGAAATACTCATTACCTCCATTCCCTTTGCCGTTGATAAAGCCACAATTGTCGAACGCATTGGGGAGCTGATTCTCACTAAAAAGATTCCTCAGTTAGTTGACGTGCGTGACGAATCCACCACAGACGTGCGCATTGCGTTGGAATGTCAAAAAGACGCCGATCCCCATTTGGCTATGGCCTATTTGTTCAAACATACGCCACTTCAAAATAATTTTTCCGTGAACATGACTTGCTTAGTGCCGATTTCCGGCTCATCTGGGTCGCGACCCGACTGTCTCAACCTCAAGCAAATGCTGGAGCAGTTCATCGACTTTCGGTTCACGACGGTCACGCGCCGCTTCACCTATGACCTGCAGGTCTTAGAACGCCGCATTCACATATTACATGGCTTCAAGAAAATTTTTGATGCGCTCGATCAGGTCTTAAAAATCATCAGACAAAGTGACGGCAAGTCCGATTCTGCAACAAAACTTCAACAGCGTTTCGGCCTGGACCCAATCCAGACTGACACCATTCTTGAAACACCCATTTATAAATTGTCCAGAACCGAAATAAAGAAAATGCTAGACGAACTCAAGGACAAACTCCGTCAAGCCAAAGATCTCAAAACCCTCTTGGGTTCTAAAGCGCGATTATGGGGAGTGGTGAAAAAGGAGTTAGAGGAAGTCGCCAAGACCTTTGGGGACAAACGGCGAACGAAAATAGGCCGACGCCAAACAGAAGAAGTCGAATTTGACGCCGATGCCTTCAGAGTTAAAGAAGATGCGGTCATCACCATCTCCACTGACGGGTGGATCCGACGAGTCGGCATTATTAAAGATTTGTCAAAAGCTCGCGTACGAGAAGGCGACAGCCTCATGACGATTCTCGGGGGAAGCACTCTCGACGCTCTCGTCGTCTTTTCTAATTTTGGTAGTGCCTACACGATACGAATTGGCGACATTCCTCCTGCGCGAAGTGGGTATGGTGACCCCGTACAAAAACTTTTTAAATTTAAAGATGGGGAACGCATCATAGGGGGATGGAGCTATGACCCCCGCATGCTGGCTCACAACGGAAAGACTTCATCAGCTCCTAAATCAAATGGTGGACAACTGGCCCTGTTCGATAAAAACGGCAAGTCGCAAGGTCCAGCATCTCTGGAAGCGATCGCCGTCACCACCAGCGGAATGGGACTTCGCATTGCTCTCAGTTCGTTTCAAGAGCCATCAACTCGACTGGGCAGGAAGTTTTGCAAGCTCAAAGAAGGGGAAGAAGTTGTAGGGCTGGACGTTATTACCGAGCCACTCAAACAGACCGTCGTGGCCGTGGCGTCCATGAAAGGGCGGGCGCTCTTGTGCAAAGCTGAAGACGTCGCCCAATTGGCAGGCCCCGGTCGCGGTGTCATTGTTCTGAAGTTAGATCCTAAAGATTCTCTAGTCGGCTTTAAACTTCTGTGCTCTAAAGAAGATCGTCTGGTCCTCCTCAAAGAAGGAGGCGGCACACTTCCAGTGACCCTCCGTAAATATCAAGTGGTGGGACGAGGAGGGAAAGGGCATACGCTCATGAAACGAGGGCGCTTCAACGGAATGGAACCGGCTGACGTGAGCATCCCGGTTTTTCAAACGGAATGAACACCTTAAGATATCGAAAGGGCACCTCTAAAAACTAGGATTTTTGTGTGAGGGCAAAGAAGCCGCGCGCGGAAAACCGCAGTGTATGCGGAAATACATGAGGAATTGAGCACACGGTTGACGCCACCATCGCAGAAAAGGACAGTTTTTAGAGGTGCCCGAAAGGTTTCTTAGAGATCACAGGAGATTATTATATGGGGAATCATTGTGTTTGATTGTCTTCAAAATCCCCCTCCATTGTAAGGAGGGGCTAGGGGAGGTAGAAACGTGGAGTGGAAACACCAAGTTTTTTTGTTCAAATTGATATCATCAGCTGGATCCAACGATTCTACCCCACCTGCTTGGGCCCTCTTCGGGCCCAAGCCCCTTACAAAGGGGAGGACGCTTACTGAACCACGCTTCGGACTACACCTGCGGAAACAGCATTCCGAGAAAATTCCGCAGTGCGTTCTTTTCAACTTAGAAGGATTACGGAATGGCTAAAAGTTACGGGGCGAGCGACATTCTCGTGTTAGAAGGCATTGAACCGGTTCGGCGTCGACCAGCTATGTATATTGGTGGAACAGATAAGACCGGACTGCACCACCTTGTCTGGGAAATTCTAGACAATGCAATTGACGAAGTCATGAATGGTTATGCCTCTCAGATTATTGTGGAACTAGACAAATCACGAGAGGGCCTTCGCATTACAGACAATGGGCGGGGCATTCCTGTCGACAAACATCCCAAACATAAAAAATCGGCACTAGAAATTATTATGACCACACTCCATGCCGGGGGAAAGTTTGAAACCGGCAGCTATATTCATTCTGGCGGACTGCATGGCGTCGGCGCTTCGGTTGTGAACGCGCTTTCCCGACACTTAGAGGTCCAGGTAAAACGAGATGGCAAAGAATGGGAACAGACGTACCAAGCGGGCATATCTCAAGGGCCCGTAAAAAATAAAGGGAAAGGCGGAGTCAGGGGAACAGGAACGTCGGTGTACTTCCGACCTGATCCGAAAATTTTTGGCAAAACCATTCAATTCGACCCAACGTTATTACACGATACTTTGGATGCCAAAGCCTATCTCCATAAAGGCTTGAAACTGACATTCAAAGATGGCACAATCGGGCAAACTCATCATTTTCATCACGAAAATGGTCTTCAAGAATACTTACAAAAACTCGTTGGAGACCGAGGGAAAAAACCCACGGTCGACTTCGTGTTTTACCTTGATCGCCCACTCCCCACACAACCTTCTGAGTCAAACGGTAGTACGCAGCAGATCGGACTGGAACTGGCACTTCAATGGACCGATGAACCGGCTGAATTCGTCAGAAGCTATGTGAATGGTGTCGCCACACCCAATGGCGGAACCCATGAAATGGGATTGCGTGGGGGTCTGGTGAAAGCGGTGCGCAACTACATTGAAACACATAATCTGACACCCAAAGGATTGTCGCTGCAAGCTGAAGACATTCGGGAAGGGATGGCCGCAGTCTTAAGCGTTCTGGTCTTACATCCACAATTTCAAGGACAAACGAAAGAGCGATTAAATAATCCTGAAGTCCAAGCACAAGTCGACACCCTCATTCGACCCGCTCTAGAAAACTATCTCAATAAAAATAAGACTGTTGCGGAAACGCTTGTCGGACGAATGGTATTAGCGGCTCGAGCCCGAGAAGCCTCGCGAGAAGCCTCAAAAGCAGTCATGCGAAAATCAGCTGTAAGCCACCGCTTAAACCTGCCTGGCAAACTCGCCGACTGCCAAAGTACAGACCCTTCCATCAGCGAACTCTTTATTGTAGAAGGCGACTCAGCCGGAGGAACAGCCAAACAAGGGCGCGACTTAAAAACTCAAGCCATTTTGCCCATTCGAGGAAAAGTTTTGAACACCGAGGAACTCACACTTGGCAAAGTGGTGGAGAACAAAGAACTGGCTGATCTCATTAAAGTTCTAGGCTGTGGAATCGGCAAGGATTTCAACATGCACAAACTCCGGTATCATAAAATCATCCTGTTAATGGATGCCGATATTGACGGCTACCATATCAGCACCCTCTTGCTGACTTTTTTCTTTCGCCATCTTCCAGAACTCATTCGGAATGGCCATGTGTTTATCGCACAACCCCCACTCTACCGGATCGAAATTGGCAAAGAGATTCAATGGGCCGGAACGGACGAAGAAAAAGACAGAATTATTGGCGAAGCGCGGGCCAATGCCAAACCTATCATCAGCCGCTTTAAAGGGCTGGGAGAAATGTTTCCCCAACAACTCAAAGAGACCACCCTCAACCGTGCGACTCGTCGTCTGCTGAAAGTCGAACTCCTGGACGAACTCAACACCGACCGCACCTTCCATGATTTAATGGGCAAACGCACCGACGCCCGCTATGAATTCCTCATGGCCAACGCCGGCTCCGTTGAAAACTTAGACATCTAAGCAGTGATAGCCTAATCTAGTCTCAATACACCCACGAAAACAACCTCACGAAATAATTTTAAGGTTTTCTTCAGAATAGGTAGTAGGCAAGCCCTCTAGTGTACTCCCACCCAAGTCTAACTATACTTTAATGAGAAGGTAGGCTAGCATGATAGCATTCGCAAGATCTCTTCCCAGACCCTATGATCACAGAAGCAGACACCTGCCGAAAATATGTCCTCCCTAAGCTAGTTGATGCGGGGTGGGACGACGATCCTCATTCCTTCACTGAACAGAAAACGTTTACTGATGGCCGCATCATTGGTTCTGGCAAAAAAGTCCGTCGCCGTCCGCAGAAACGTGCGGACTACCTACTTCGGTACACACGAGATTTTATGATTGCAGTTGTTGAAGCTAAAGCCGCTCATAAAACACCAGGAGACGGACTAGCCCAGGCTAAAGAATATGCTGAAATCTTGGGCTTACAATTTGCCTATGCGACGAACGGACATGGCATTGTAGAATGTGATTACACCACGGGAACAGAACGTGAAATTGAAACATTTCCTTCTCCTAATGAGCTGTGGCAGCGGCTTCAAGAACATCAAGGCATCACCAATAACAAAGCCGTCCAACAGCTTTTAACACCCTCAAATCATCTCACTGGAAAAAGTCCACGGTATTATCAAGAAATCGCCATTAACCGATCCGTACAAGCCATTTTGCAAGAGAAGCGGAGAATGCTCCTGACCATGGCAACGGGTACAGGGAAAACCGTCGTTGCCTTTCAAATTTGCTGGAAACTCTGGAGCAGCCGCTGGAATAAAGCCGGAGAGCACCGCCGACCCAAAGTTCTGTATCTAGCTGACCGCAATATCCTGATCGATGACCCTAAAGATAAAATCTTTTCCGCCATGGGTGATGCCCGCTGGAAGATCGAAAACGGGGAAGTCAGTAAAGGCAGGGAAATGTATTTCGCCATTTACCAGGCCATTGCCAAGGATGAACGGCGGCCCGGTCTTTACAAGAAGTATCCTCGAGACTTTTTCGACCTGATTATTGTGGACGAGTGTCATCGGGGAAGTGCACGAGACACCAGTAACTGGCGTGAGATACTGGAGTATTTTTCACCAGCCTTCCAACTCGGCATGACGGCGACACCTCTTCGCGAAGATAACCGCGATACCTACCAGTACTTTGGCAATCCAATTTACACTTATAGCCTGAGACAAGGCATTGAAGATGGATTCCTCGCCCCTTATCGTGTTCACCGGATCCTGACCACGTGGGACGCGGCAGGCTGGCGGCCCAGCAAAGCCGATCTCGATCGATTTGGCAGGGAAATCCCGGATGAAGAATACCGAACAAAAGATTTTGAACGAGTGGTGTCACTTCGAAAACGAACGGAAGCCATTGCACGGCACCTGATCGACTTCATGAAAAAAACCAATCGCTTTGCGAAAACAATCGTGTTCTGCGTAGACCAAGAGCATGCCGACGACATGCGCCGCGCACTCAATAATCTTAACCCTGATCTCGTTACACAATATCCAGACTATGTCTGTCGAGTCACCTCAGAAGAAGGAAAGATTGGCCGAGGCCACTTGGGGCGGTTCCAAGATGTCGAAACAAGTTCTCCCGTGATTCTGACAACGTCTCAACTGCTCACGACGGGAGTGGACGCACCAACTTGCCAAAATATCGTCTTGGCTCGTGTCATAGAATCCATGACAGACTTCAAACAAATCATTGGACGGGGAACCCGAGTGCGAGACGATTACGGAAAACTCTACTTCAACATCTTAGACTACACGGGTTCTGCCACTCGTCTTTTTGCCGATCCGGATTTTGACGGTGAACCCGCCCTCATCACCGAAGAACACATAGGTGAAGACGGAAATACGATTCCCACGACATACGAGATTTTAGAGGACCATAGCGTAGCAGCAGAAACAGAAGAAGAGTTTCCCATTGACCAACCGATTGGAGATGATTCCGAAGGGCAACGACGCAAATATTATTTCGATGGAGGCCAGGTCGAAATTGCTGCACATCTGGTATACGAACTTGATCCCGAAGGCAATCAATTGTCGGTAATCGCATTCACCGATTATGCCGCGGACAAAGTCAGAACGCTCTATCCATCAGCAGCCAACCTCAAAACACAATGGGCAAATCCAGAAAAGCGGACTGAAATTATCGAAAAACTGGAGGAGCGAGGGATCGATTTTGACGAACTTACCCAAGCCACGCAGCAACCGCAGGCAGACCCATTTGATCTGCTGTGCCACATCACCTTTAATGCGCCGCTTCGAACCCGAAGAGAACGCGCAGATCGTCTTCGCAGGGAGAAAAAAGATTTCTTCGACCAATATGGTCAAGAGGCCCAAACGATTCTAAAGGAATTACTGGAAAAGTATGCCGAACACGGAACCGCACAATTTCTCATCCCGGAAGTCTTAAAAGTGCCACCGATCTCCGAACATGGAAATGTAGTAGAGATCGCCAAATTTTTTGGAGGCCCTGATCAACTCAGAGAAGCCATTCACCGCCTTCAAACCCTCCTCTACGCCGCCTAAAGAATAAGGCAAAAAACTTACATTAAGTGTAAGTTTTTTGTCATAAATTTGATTTTTTTCTTAAAAAATAACATAATACTTACAACAGTTGTAAGGTTTTTGTTAAATGAAAAGAGATCCACGAGAGACGGAAAGGGCACTAATCGAGATTGCCAAAGAGCAAGAAGGTTATTTTACCGCGGCCCAAGCCCTTTCAGTTGGCTATTCCTACAGACAACAACATCATCACAAGAATCACGGAAATTGGGAATACATAGACCATGGAGTCTATCGCTTGCGTACTTACCCGGAGAGTGAGCACGAAGACCTCATTCGATGGTCCCTCTGGAGCCGAAATCGCCGAGGGGAGAGTCAAGCTACCATCTCTCATGAAACAGCTCTGGCAATCCATGAACTTGGCGATGTCATGCCAAGCAAGGCTCACCTTACCGTACCTCCAGGTTTCCGAAAAAAGATCCCCGGGGGGTGCATAATCCACAAGGCTACACTTCAACCCGAAGAAATTGAACATCGACGTGGGTTCAACGTAACAACTCCTCTTCGAACACTCCTCGACATAGCGCATAGCCCCATCAGCCAAGATCTTTTTGAAGGTGCAGTCCGTGATGCGCTGGATCGTGGCGTTGTGCAGAGTAAGCAACTCCTATCCAATGCTCTCCCCGAAAATTCACAATCCAAATTACGTGCTGCAATTGAAACGATTGAACACATGGAGGTCGGATAGTGTCTGAACCAAGGCAGTATGCCACAGCAGGAGCTTTCCGGCGGTCTTTAGAAGATAGGTTGAACCAACTTTCAAAAAACCAAGGAACGGACTTAAATCGCTTACGTCGCAGAGTAGCCTTTGAACGGCTACTTGCCCGGCTCTTCACGGAAGAAAATCCTCGATGGTTGCTAAAAGGAGGATATGCGATCGAACTTCGCCTTCAGGATGTTGCACGAGCAACTAAGGATGTTGACCTCTGCATGCACGACTCCACTTTCCAAATTCTGCAAGGACAAAATCCACAACATGTTCTTCGCGAATTACTACAAGATGAGCTTGCAAAAAGTCTGGATGATTGGTTTATCTTCCGCTTGGGCGCACCAACAGCTGACCTACGGACAGCTCCACTTGGAGGCGCACGATTCCCCGTAGAAGCGCACCTCGATAACCGCCTGTTTGCGAGATTCAACCTTGATGTAGGGCTTGGAGATGCTGTGGTGTCTGAACCAGAATGGATCACCGGACACGAACTTTTGAGTTTCGCAGGAATCCACCCAGCACAAATTGCGATGTTGCCAATAGACCAGCAATTCGCGGAGAAAATCCACGCTTACTCTTTTCCACGTGAACAACCATCACGAGTCAGAGACTTGGTTGACCTCGTACTATTAATAGAAAATGGCCTGCCTGAATCTGTGAAAATAATTCAGGCACTCCAGGCCACATTCACCCGCAGAAATACCCATTCCTTACCATCCCAACTCGAGCCACCTCCTGATGGCTGGAAGGAGCCGTATGCAGCTTTGGCCTCTGAACACAATGTAAGATATGCAACCGCAGAAACCGCTTACCAACTCCTCCTAACTTATTGGAGCCAATTGGGGATAGCAGACAGCCAAGAAAAAGATTGACTGTTTCAGAAAATTTAAAAAAGAAACAAAGAAAACATGGCCAAAACCAAAAAACCAATTCAACCACTTACCACGGCTCAACAACTTGGGAGTCTTATTAAATCCGCGCGGGATATCATGCGTAAGGACAAAGGGCTCAACGGCGACCTCGATCGCCTGCCCATGCTCACGTGGATCATGTTTCTCAAATTTCTGGATGACTTGGAGCAGATGCGAGAGACTGATGCCAAGCTGGCTAAGGAACGATTTCGTCCGACGATCGAACCACCCTATAGGTGGCGCGATTGGGCCGCTAAGCCCGATGGCATCACTGGAGACGAACTTATTGCGTTTGTCAACAATGATGAAGCGGTTGGGCCGGATGGCAATCGCGGGCCTGGCCTGTTTGCCTATTTACGGAGTCTTCAAGGAGCCAACGGTGGTGATCGTCGCGATGTCATTGCATCGGTCTTTCGCGGAACGATTAACCGCATGATCAATGGCTATCTGCTGAGGGATGTGGTCAATAAAGTCAACAACATCCACTTTACCTCAAGCGAAGAAATCCACACGCTCGGTCATCTCTATGAATCCCTTCTTAAAGAAATGCGGGATTCAGCAGGAGATTCTGGGGAATTTTATACACCGCGCGCCGTGGTTCGGTTCATGGTTGCCGTGACTGACCCTCAACTGGGAGAAACCGTGCTCGACCCAGCCTGTGGCACCGGCGGATTCCTTGTTGAAGCCTACACGCACTTAGAAAAGCAATGTTTGACCGTGCAGCAGCGAAAGATTCTTCAGACAAAGAGTCTGTTTGGAGGAGAAGCCAAGCCATTGCCGTACTTACTGGCACAAATGAATTTACTTCTCCACGGATTGGAGTCACCCAAAATAGATCCAGGTAACAGCCTTCGGTTTCCGCTCAATGAGATAGGCAACAAAGATCGTATAGATGTCATTCTCACCAATCCGCCATTTGGGGGCGAAGAAGAACGAGGCATCCTCTCAAATTTCCCTGAGGATAAACAAACCTCCGAGACTGCTCTGCTGTTCCTTCAACTCATCATGCGCAAACTCCGTCGCCAACCTAAACCTGGCCGTGTCGGAGTGGTCGTGCCCAATGGCACGCTTTTCGGAGATGGCGTCTGTGCTCGCATTAAAGAAGAATTACTCAAAGACTTTAATCTGCACACTATCGTTCGATTACCCAATGGTGTGTTCGCACCCTACACGAGCATCCCAACGAACTTGCTCTTTTTTGATCGCTCCGGACCGACCAAACACGTGTGGTACTACGAACAACCCTTACCCGAAGGCCGAAAACAATACACCAAAACCATGCCCATGCAGTACGAGGAATTCAAAGACTGCCTAGCGTGGTGGAAAAAACGAAAAGAAACCGACCGGGCCTGGAAAATTTCAGCGAAAGATATACTCGCAAGCGGTTACAACCTGGACATAAAAAATCCCAGTAGCAAGCAAGACCTTGCGCATCTGCCTCCAGAACAATTGGTAGAGAGCATTTTGAAGAAAGAACAGCAGATCATGGGGATCATGGATGAGATCAAAAAGCTATTAGCTCGGAGTGAGCCATGACCAAATGGCCGAAGACTCCACTAGCCTCCGTTATTCAGCATCGAAAAGAATTTATCCAGATCGATGATCTCGTGAATTACAAGCGTTGCCGAGTGCAACTGCATGCACAAGGCATCGCCCCTAGAGATACGATATTAGGAGCGGAAATCAAGACAAAGAAACAACAGGTTTGTCAAACCGGTGATTTGCTAATCGCTGAAATAGATGCAAAGGTAGGCGGCTTCGGAATAGTGCCCAAAGAGCTTAATAGAGCGATCGTCAGTAGTCACTATTTTCTCTTCGATATCAACGAATACCTATTAGACAGACGATTCTTGGATTTTTTCATTCGCACACCAGCCTTTCGCGAACAAGTCACTGCGCAGGGATCTACGAATTACGCTGCGATACGTCCTGATCACGTTCTCGGATACACAATCCCCCTCCCCCCACTTCCAGAGCAGCAGCGGATTGTCGCGCGAATCGAAGCCCTAGCCGCCAAGATCAACGAAATAAAAAAAATCCGTGAATATTCAGATCTTGAAGCAAGCATCCTTTATAAGTCTGCTTTAGCAACACAATTGAATTCAAAGGATGGGCATTGGATAAAAGAAACCGTAAATGATGTTATAACCAAGATAGATGCCGGTTGGAGCCCTCAATGTGAAGATCGTCCAGCAAATGATGGAGAATGGGGAGTTTTGAAAACTACGTCGGTTCAATGGTGTGAATTTCGTCAGCATGAAAATAAGGCTTTACCACTCGCCTTAACTCCAAGACCTGAACTTTGCGTTCAGAAGGACGATGTTCTCGTCACTCGTGCTGGGCCACGAAAACGAGTTGGTGTCGTTGCCGCTGTACGCAAATCTTCCCCGCAGCTCATGATATCTGACAAGTTAATTCGGCTCCGCCCAAATAAATCCAAAATTGAACCAAGATTTCTAGAATTATCTCTAGCTTCCCCTTATTCTCAAAAACACCTAGTTAAAAGAAAAACAGGCCTAGCTGATGCACAGGTCAATATTTCTCAGGAAATCCTTCGTACAACACCCATTACTTATCCAGACCTTCCCCAGCAACGCCATATTGTAGAGTGCATTGACGATGTTCAAGCTAAGGCATACACATTAAAGAAATTGCAGGCTGAAGCTGCCGCTGAGCTCAACGCGCTCCTTCCCTCCATCCTCGACAAAGCCTTTAAAGGAGAGCTCTAATAAGGACGATTTGGGATATGTAGGCTTAATACGATGAGACGACTATTGAAAATACCAAAAATCCATTTGATTTATGCTTTTTATTTCACTTCTGTGAAATGTGCGAAAATCCGAACAAAGATGTACAATGTAATCTTCATTAACACTTAAGATCATTCTGATGCCCTCTCAAAAGACAAAGATTTCCAAACAGGCATCTCGTTCTCAGGGAAAAAGCAAGAGTCCTACTCACTACCCTAAAGCTCCACTCACCGAAGCCGTTCTTGATATTCGGGTTGAATTGCCAGGTGAAATTGCCCTACAAGATTTAAGTGGGGTTCAGAATGGCGAAGAGGAAAGATATCCACGACGAGAAGACAACGTTATTGTCGTGGGACAGATGTCAATGGCCCCCCAGGTAGGTGCCTCCGCCCAGCAAACTCACAATGGCTATCGCTTTGTGAGTCATGATAATAGGCAGATTTTTCAAGCCAGACTTGACGGGTTTACGTTCAGCCGTCTTTCTCCGTATGAAACATGGGAATCTTTTCGAAATGAAGCTCGTCGCTTGTGGGAGGTTTATCGCCCTATTGCCAAACCCAAAAATATCAAACGCATAGCCCTCAGATATATCAACAGACTGGATCTCCCCCTTCCCATAAAGGATTTCAAGGATTATCTACGAACAATTCCAGAAATTTCTCCGGATATGTCACAAGGCTTAAGTGGATATTTTATGCAACTGCAATTACCTCAACCAGATTTAGAGGCTATGCTACATTTAAACCAAACCCTCATTCCTCCTCCAGGGCCTAACCTTGTCTCTGTCGTTTTGGACTTCGACTTATTTTGCAAAGATAATGTCCCGAGTGAAGACAAAGACATTTGGAGACAATTTGAAACCCTTCGCAAACGAAAAAATGAAGTATTTGAAGCCTGTATAACTAATAAGACAAGGAGATTAATCAGGTAATGCCAACTCTTACCATTCCCTCTCAAAGCCAATATTTACCATTTCTTCCCTTATCGTCGGATTTATCAGTTCGTCCTCCTCTCCACGGCTCTGATGGTCGAGAATTAGCACGATTGGAAGAAAAACTTTTGGAGTATTGGAAGCTCAGTTGCGAAGAAATTCACGTCCTTCGCGAAGCACACGAACCAATGAGTTATGAGGCTATGCCACCCAATCGAACTTTCACTGTTCCCATCCGCTATCATCTCCGAGGTCGAGGTGAGCCGCTCCCCTACCAGATTGACGACGAATAATGGCTGAGTCTTTCTGGGTCAAAGTTACCGAACCACATTTGCGTCAAGGCGACTATTTGACTGACTGCGCTGTTCCTATCTTTGTTGATCCCACAGTTACCTCAGAGACGCAAGAAGTTCCGATAGATGTTTTCGACCTGATTGTGCTGACGCAAAGTTGTGATCTTGAACAAAACAAAGTTCGACTTGTAGCCATGTGTCCTATATTCTCTCTAGAAGCCTTCGAAGGGAAAAGTTCAGAATTCAAGAAAAAAGGCAGATGGAATGAAGTACGGAAAGGAAGGATTGAAGGACTTCATATGCTTGGCGCTTTTAGTGATTCCACGAAAAACCGAGAATCACTTGTCGTAGATTTTCGAGAAATCTACAGTCTTCCCTTTGAATACCTTCTAAAGCATGCCACACAATTAGGTCTCCGTTGGCGGTTAAAATCTCCATTTCTTGAACATTTCTCACAAGCATTCGCTCGCTTCTACATGCGAGTTGGACTACCATCTACAATCCCTGAGTTTCAATGAGTTCTTCTATGAGAACTTTGACCTTGACCTCAACAAGCTATGCCTAATACCTATCATGACTTCGGAATCTACGAACCTCTCCCTCTTAGAGCAAGTCAAAGAGTACCATCAACAAACCAAGCATGAATTCAATCGTTTTGCTAAATCGCTAGGCTATTTAGATTGGGGAAATCAACCGGACCCGTTTCGCCGATTCCAGAAAGCACCGCTTATTTCCTTGCCGCTTCTCAAGATTGGTGAAGAACCTCTCTCACCATCTTACGAAGCACTATTTCAGGCGCCCTCGATTCCGTCCCACCCAGTTACACTTCATACTTTATCCCGATTCTTTGAATATGCCTTATCATTGACGGCTTGGAAGGAATACAACAGCACACGTTGGGCCTTACGAAGTAATCCTTCAAGCGGAAACCTACATCCGACAGAAGGCTATCTGTTTATTAGTAACCTTCCAGACCTTTCTTTAGAACCGGGACTGTATCACTACGCTCCCAAAGAACATGGACTAGAGCATCGATGGCGGATTTCTTCAGAGATGGCTCAATCTCTTCTTCAACACTTTCCAAGAGAAAGCTTTCTAGTTGGGCTGTCATCTATCCATTGGCGCGAAGCCTGGAAATATGGTGAACGGGCCTTTCGCTACTGCCAACATGATATCGGCCATGCAATTGGCACACTGCGCATCGCCGCCGCCACCCTGGGCTGGAATATGGTTGTCCTCACTGGCACATCTGATGACACGATTGAACAATTCCTGGGCTTACGACGCCAAGAGGATTTCCATACATCTGAACGCGAGTATCCTGAATTGCTAGCGGCCGTGTGGCCAGGAACCATCCAAGCATCTCTAGAGATAGGCTTGGCCTTTGAAAAACCATCCGACAAATTCTTAGCATCTGGTAAATGGAAAGGAACAGCTAATCATTTAAGCAAAGATGATCCCGTTCACTGGGAAATAATTGATAAAGTCACTGAAGCTTCCTGGAAATCCACACAGGAATCCAAAACCATATCGTTCTCGTCTCATTCTGCAACTCAGCCCCAAACCTATGAGAAAGAAAGCAAACCGCTTGCAGGCCAAATTATCCACCAACGGCGAAGCGCCGTGTCATTTGATGGTCACACCAGCCTTTCGGTTAGTCGCTTTTACACGATGCTGCTACGGATTATACCAAACAGCCATTTGCCATTTTCTGAGCGCACCATGCCCTGGGATGCACTGCCCTGGAACCCAACCGTTCACCTAGCCTTATTTGTTCATCGAGTCGACGGACTTGAACCGGGAATGTATTGGCTCAATCGTAATCCCCACGAACGAGGAGTAGCAGATTTTCAATCAAACATGCATGAGCAATTCGCGTGGACGATTCCCGAAAATTGCCCTTCTCAGCTACCCCTTTATCTTCTAGAAGAAGGAGATGCCAAAAACCTGGCCATGCAGCTGAGTTGTGGACAAGAAATCGCGAGTCACAGCGCATTTGCACTCGGGATGATTGCGGAATTTGATGAAACCCTGGAAAAGTATGGCCCCTGGTTTTACAAGCGCCTGTTTTGGGAAACAGGGTTGCTAGGTCAAGTGCTCTATCTGGAAGCTGAAGCTGCGGGAATACGAGCCACTGGCATTGGCTGTTTCTTTGACGATCCCGTCCATCGTGTTTTAGGTTTTTACCCCAACACCCAATGGCAATCCCTCTACCACTTTACTGTCGGCGGCCCCGTCGAAGATGCCCGCCTGACGACTTTGCCGCCCTATGAACATCTAAGGTAAAAGAGCCAAGAATCAAAAGTATTCCAATGCTTCTACCTCCCCTAGCCCCTCCTTACAAAGGAGGGGGAAATCTCAAACGACTGTTTTCCACAGATCTCTCCTAGCTCTCGAACTTTCCTACCCTTTTCCTCCCCTTTGTAAGGGGAGGTGAAGGTGGGGTAGAGTTACCAATGCTGAAATAGATGTTCAAAACCTTTCCTGCGAATGGAATCAGTTGAAAATTGTGAATCTCTACCTCCCATAATCCCTCCTTACAAAGGAGGGAAAAAGTTTTCGACCACGATTGATCCATGTCGACTAAAAAAGGAAATCCGAAACTCCTTCCCATTAAGCGTCGACTTCGGTCCAACTCAACCCGGGCGGAAGAATTGCTTTGGGCAAAACTCCGCCACAAACAATTCTTCACCGTAAAATTCCGTCGGCAACATGGAATTGGGCCATATATTGTGGATTTCTTTTGTCCTGAAAAACGTTTAGTTGTTGAAGTTGATGGGGACACCCATGCGACTGAAACTCAACAAACAAAAGATCACACACGCGAAGAGTATCTCAGGTCTTTGGGACTACAAGTTGTACGGTACACAAACGATGAAGTCCTTAATAATCTTGATGGGGTTTTGGAAGATCTTACTCGGCGGTTGCTTGAGGATTCTACCTCCCCTTTTCCCCTCTTTACAAAAGAGGGGAATCCTTCGGACCAGTGCGAGCCGTTACAGCGTGAGTTTTATGAACAGCCGACGCTGAAGGTGGCGAAAGCACTGTTAGGGAAAGTGCTCGTTCGAGAAACATCCAAAGGCAACCTATTGGCAAAAATTGTCGATGTGGAAGCCTATATAGGACCGAAGGATAAGGCTTGTCATGCTTTCAAAGGTCGGACGAAACGTACCGAAATCATGTTTGGTCCAGCCGGATTTACCTACGTTTATCTCATTTATGGTATGTACTACTTGCTCAATATCGTCACTGAAGGGGAAAACTATCCCGCTGCCATTTTAATTCGAGGATTGGAATCTTTGGAAAAAGATGCTGCCCCAACACACCAAACCCGGATTGATGGCCCAGGACGGGTCGGCCGTTTCTTAGAGGTAGACCACACACACAACGGATTAGATGTCACAAAGGGCTCAACGATTTGGATCGAAGATCACGGCCTCACCGTGCCACGAAAGCAGATTCAGGCTCTCCCACGAATCGGCGTCGACTATGCAGGAGAATGGGCAAAGAAACTGTGGCGATTCTGTCTCCCTACTCCTTCTCCCCCCAAAAGACGTCAATCCAAAATAATATGAGTGCTATTGAATCCTTTCCCCCGATATCTTGAACAAGTACAGCCGTCTACGTTACCCTAAGCTGTCAGAAATATGTTGGCTACGTCCCGTATGCGACATGTGACAAATCGCTTCTTTTTTCCACGAACAATAAAGGAGACACAACTATGGGCAATCCGCTCGATACCATCAATGGCACGATAACCGCAGGGTTTGTTCTGACTGTGGTTCTGTATGGCCTAGTCAAAATGCTCGTGTGACCTGGCAAACGCATCTCGTCATTTCCTTATCCATCTAAACAAAAACGAGGACATATCATGGAAAGTATATTAGCGTGGGGACATTTCCTCGCGGGGATTACCTGGATCGGCATTCTCTATTATTTCAATTTCATCCAAGTCCCTTTTCTCAAAGTCGTGACACCCGAAACCAAGGCTGAAGCCTTCAAACATCTAGTCCCCAACGCCTTATGGTGGTTTCGATGGGGCGCGCTCGCCACCTGGGTGTTTGGATTTATGTTGTTAGGAAATCAGGGCCGAATCAGCGGAGCATTTTTATTACAAGGCCAAGATGCTGTTATCGGCATGGGTGCTTGGCTCGGCACAATCATGCTATTGAACGTCTGGGGTATCATTTGGCCCAATCAGAAAAAAGTGTTGGGCATGAAAGAAGCCACGCCGGAAGAAAAAGCGGCGGCGGCACGAACTGCCCTTTTGGCGTCACGCACCAATACCATGCTGTCTATCCCCATGCTCTTCTTCATGGCCTCTTCCGGCCATGCTTCAGGCCTGTTCTAAATAGACAAACAACAACCCAATCCTCTAGCAAAAGAAAAGGCCGGCTCAAAATTGAGTCGGCCTTTTTTTTGAAGTGCCGCAGCAGACGAGACCAGATTCACACATAGCCCCGCCGACCCCTTCTTCTATTTAATGCTAGGTTATTCCTGAACAACGATATGGGTGTCGGTTTCTTCGACGCCGGGGATCGGATGAATTTTGGTCATAATAAGATTGGCTAAGGCCCGGTCGTCAGGCGCATTGACCAACCCAAAGATATCCGGATGACCAAAACACGCATGCGCCTGTTCAACTTCAGACAGCGCTTTCAACGTAGCCAACACATCTTGGGCCTTCCCGGCTTTCACCTTCATCAAAATATACGCTTTTGCTGCCATGGCAACCTCCTTGTTCTAGAACCATTGCACCGTAGGCTTACCAAACGCTGTTCTACCATAGACACCATCGTAATTCTAGCCTGCCACTAGGGTAGCAGACTCGTTTTTATGGCTATTTCACAACAACATCATCAGTTTGTCTTTGATTATTGGAAATTTATCCTGCCAGAATGTAAAACCTGCCCTTTAATAAATCGAGTCTGACCCCTTTAAATACTTTATGGCGTTGACCAGATCGCTGGCTATTTGGTAAATAGGAATCATTCCTAAACAGGAATTATACTAAGAATCTCGATGAACCTTTCTCTTGATGACATCCAACAAAAGTTTCGTGACTGTGGGCTAAAGTCCACGCCACAACGGACGGCTATTTATCAAGCCTTAGTACAGAGTACAGCCCATCCGACCGCAGAAGATCTTTTCACACAGGTGTCACCCACGTTACCCATGTTGTCTATGAATACGGTCTATTACACGTTAGACATCTTACGCACTGCCGGCCTCATACAAGAAGTAAATATTGGCCATGAGCGAGCCCGTTTTGATGCAAACCTCACTCCCCATCATCATGTAATTTGCTTGGGCTGCCAGACCATTTACGATGTCATGGATTCGCGATTGAACCGCTTAACCTCACCGTCGGGAATTCCCAAAGACTTTGAGATCACCAATCATCAAGTAGCCTTCAGAGGATATTGCGGCCCCTGCCGCCGATCTCACATAAAAAAGAAGGTATCACCATCGGGTCGAAATCCCGTCACACATTAAAGGAGGATGTTATGGGCAACAGTTTAAAAGGCACAAAAAGTCACGAAAATTTGAAAGCCGCCTTCGCCGGCGAATCACAAGCCAACCGCCGCTATCTGTATTTTGCGAAACGGGCAGATATTGAAGGGTATACCGATATCGGCGGCCTGTTCCGTGACACATCAGAAGCCGAAACTGGCCATGCCTTTGGCCATTTAGATTTCTTAAAAGAAGTCGGTGATCCCGCCACTGGGGTACCCATTGGAAACACGGACGCCAATTTAAAGGCGGCGATCGAGGGTGAAACCTATGAATACACGCAGATGTATCCCGGCATGGCCAAAACCGCCCGCGAGGAAGGCTTCGAAGAATTGGCTGAATGGTTTGAAACCCTGGCCAAAGCCGAACGTTCACATGCCAACCGCTTTACCAAAGGCCTTGAGTCACTAAATCAAGGATAACCACTAACAAGCCCTGAATGACGACAGATCCCTCTCTTTCCTCCCCTTTTGTAAGGGGAGGATAAAGGTGGGGTAGAAATGTAGCCTCACGCTCATGATGTCAACTTGTAGAAACACGACTATGTAGGCCAAGTGAACGCCTCTACCTCCCGAATTTTCCCTCTTCGGAAAAATTCCCCGTCCTTACAAAGGAGGGGAATTCAGGGAATCATTTCACAACAGATATAACCGCCACTCAAAACCTGTTATTGCAATCATTTATACCATGCCAAAATTTGATTTGATTACTCCGGGGTGGCAACGCTCCGATCTTGAGACTGAAACCTTGCGGGTGTTTGATATCTGTGACGGGTGTCGCCGCTGCTTCAATCTCTGTCCATCATTCACCACGCTGCTTGACCGTATTGATGACCACGAAAGCGAAATCTCAAAACTCACGCCCAAAGATTTCACCCAAGTAGAACAAGAATGCTACTACTGCAAACTCTGCTTCAACCATTGCCCCTATTCCCCTCCGCATCAATATGATCTGGATTTCCCAAGATTAATGGCCGCCTGGAAAAAGCAACGTACAGCAGAAGGTGGAGCCAATTGGCGCGATAAACTCCTCATGCAAACAGACCTTATTGGCAAGATTGGTAGCCTCACCGCACCACTCACGAATTGGGCACTACAAACCCCGTGGATTCGCAGTCTTGTGGAAACCATCGTAGGAGTTCATCGCTCTCGAAAAGTATTACCCTATCAAGCAGAAACCTTTACACAATGGTGGGATCAGCGAAAATCAGCATCCAAACCTTCAGCACCAACAACCAAAGTAGCATTCTTTCCTAGTTGCCTCGTCAATTTCCAAGTCACCGATGTCGGAAAGGCCGCCATACAAATTTTCGAAAAAAATAATATTGAGGTCGTCATCCCACCCAATCAACAATGTTGCGGCATGCCACGGTTTGACTTGGGCGACACAGAAGGCATGCAAAGGATCGCGGAAGAACAATGCCAACAGTTTTTACCCTATGTGGCACAAGGCTATGACATTGTTATACCTGCTCCCAGTTGCAGCTTGATGTTCAAACGAGAATATCCTTACTTGCAACCATCAGCAGAGATGACGCGAGTCGCCGAACACACCTTTGATGTCTGCGAATATCTGATGCGATTAAAAAAAGAGAACACCCTCTCCTTAGATTTCCCGCAGAATCCAGGTCGCGTGGCCTATCAAATCCCCTGTCATCTCCGAGACCAAAACATTGGCTTTAAATCCAAAGATGTGATGGAACTCACAGGCGCCACGGTTCATTTGATTGAAAAGTGTTCCGGGCATGACGGGGCGTGGAGTGCCAAGAAAGAATTTTTCGACATGTCCATGAAGATTGCGAAAAAAGCAGTGCGTGGAATTAAAGATGAAAATTTTGATGTGGTGGCATCCGATTGTCCCTTATCTGGACTTCAATTAGACCAAGCCCTTGATGCCCCGCCCTCACGTCCAGCGCTACACCCGATCCAAGTGGTGCGGAACGCATATGGATTATCTTCATGAAACACATAAGCCCGCAAGATCTCCTCACTGCCGCTGAGTATGAAGAACAACGCACTGAGATTCGTCGGCGTATCATTGATCTCAAAAAACGCCGCCGCATCACGGTGGGAGACTATATTACCTTGGTGTTTGAAAATCGAGAGACCGTGTTATTTCAAATTCAGGAAATGCTGCGTACCGAACGCATCTTCGCTCCAGAGAAAATTCAAGAAGAGTGCGACGTCTATAATGCCCTGCTGCCGAATTCAGGGGAATTGAGTGCCACCCTCTATATCGAAATTACTGATCCAGACAAGATTCAAGAACTTCTAGACTCATTCAAAGGCATTGACAATCCAGATATTGTGGCTATCTGTATAGGAATGGAGAAAATCTTCGCTAGCTTTGAGGCCGGGCATAGCAATGAAGAGAAGATTAGTGCAGTGCACTTCGTTCGATTTTCTTTGACCCCAAATTTTAGGGCCCAATTGGCTCAGGCTGCCCCCCCGGCCTTACTGACTATTAATCACCCTCATCTGCAAGCAGAAGCCCCAATATCAGATGATATGAGGCAAGAATGGCTTCAAGATTTGCTATAAGCTCATATCGAGAGGACCACATTGGAGAAGAACTTTCACTCAAATTGACAATCTAAAAAGACGTGCTTTAAGATAAACAACTCAATAGTTGAAGCCTTTCAACCGATTGAAAGGAAAGAAGAATTTTCAATTTTTCGTGACGTTCATATAAGGAGGAGAGACACATGGTAACGATTACCTCAATTGCCGAAGAAAAGATTAAAGAACTCATAAAGGAAGAAGAGAGCGCTGTGGGACTTCGCATTTATGTCAAAGGCGGAGGGTGTAGTGGCTATCAATATGGCATGTCATTCGAAGATAAAACGAGTGACGACGACACCATCGTGGAAAAAGGCGATGTGAAAGTCATCGTGGATTCACAAAGTGCCCCAATGCTCAGCGGCGCCGAAGTGGACTATGTGGACAGTCTGCAAGGTTCAGGATTTTCCATCAAAAATCCACAAGCCAAATCGACTTGTGGTTGCGGCAGTTCCTTTTCAACGTAATCTACTCTTTCCAGAGAAGACTGACCAGAGAAGGGTTGGACACAGTACAATGCGTACCTGAGTTCAGCCCTTCTTTTTTTGCATCTTTCAGATTCATCATTCTATGAAATAGACACACTGATTTCTGACAGATCTCCCTCCTTTGTAAGGAGGGGTAGGGGAGGTAGAAACACCAACTGTTAACTTACCATTAGACGCGAGAGCCCAGCCACCAGTTATCTCTCTACCCCACCGTTAAATCCCTCTTCAGGATTTAACCCCCTGACAAAGGGGAGGAATAAGTAGGAGATTGAACACCTAACGAATAGATATACTCCAATCAAGCACAATGAAACATCTCTTTATCTAAAAATTTGGAACGCTCTTTATGCCGAAAGCCACGTTAACGAAACGCCTCGAATTCTGCTCATCTCATCGCTACCACAATCCCAAATGGGATGATGCGAAAAATCGAGAAATCTTCGGGGCCTGTAATAATCCCAATACACATGGTCATAATTATTTACTGGAAGTGACCCTCTGTGGAGAGATTGACCCCGTCACTGGAATGATCATCAACCTCTACGACCTCAAGCAACATTTGTGGGACGTGTTGATTGAATTCGATCACAAAAACTTAAATCTCGACACACCGTATTTCACGAATCAAATTCCAACAACAGAAAATCTCGCCCTCACCCTCTGGAAACTTTTGGAAAAACACCCACAGCTACCTTCGCTCGACAGAATCCGCCTCTACGAAGATGAAATGCTGTACGCCGAAGTCACCCAACCATTGCAAGAAAAACCCCAAAAATCTCTCTCAAATCCTCATGCAACGATTACCCGCAATTATGGTTTTTCTGCCTCAGTAAACCTTCCTTCAGGGCAAACCACCGGCCACAATTACATGATCGGAATGACAATCGCAGGCCCAATAGATGCCGACACGGGTCAAATCATTAATCTCGAAAAACTTGATCACCTCGTTCAAACTTCCATCCTCAATACATGGCACACAAAGAATCTCAGCCTTGATCCCAACTTCAGCCAGACCCCGCCAACCGAAGTACATATCGCCGAAAGGATCTGGGATGCCCTGGTTGGAAAGACTCCCCAAGGAACATTAGCCCAGGTGTCCGTGAGCCAGTGTGCCACTTCCTCCGCAACCTATCGGGCCTAAATATCTTCCTCAAAAAACATCGCTTTTTCTGATTTCAAAAAAACGAATAGCCGGCCTCTTAATTCTTCGTGTCTATTCAAAAAAAGTTCGTCTAGCAAAACCGCAGCCAATTCTTAGCGCGGAGCGTACCTTTTGTTCATGATTGTGTATATGAACACGGCAAATGAATGAGAACGCTGGTGGTAGATTTTTGCAACATTCCCCTAAATATTTCTTTGTGGAGAGTCAAACACTGCGAAAAATTACCTACGGGCAGAGTCCTCTATATTTATTTCAACAAATTTGCTAGATCTGTCATGCCCCCATGAAACAAGAAACTCACAGACAATCCCAAGCACTCGCCATCAAAGTATGGAAGATGGGCATTGGCCTCGCGCTGGTGGGTATCATGGCCAGCATGAGTTCGTGGGGTGTGGCCCTCGAGGAAGATATGGGACTTCATTGGCTCTTTTCTCTGCGGGGAAACCGCCCTGTCCCTCAAGACGTGGTCGTCGTCACAACAGATCGAAAATCCGCATTCGATCTCGGCGTCCCTCAAGAAACCTGGAAATGGCCTCGCTCACTCCATGCACAATTAGTTAACGAGTTAACCAAGCAAGGAGTAACTGCCATTGCCTTCGATATCTTTTTCAAGGAGGCCGGAGGAACAACGGGAGACACAAAGTTTGCAAAAGCCATACGTAACTCAGGAAAAGTCGTGCTCATAGAAAAGATGACCACCCCAAGCGAAACACAGATATCGCCTGGAATCATCATGCAAATGTCCCCTACCACCCAATTAAAACAAGCCGCACATTCGTTAGCCCCCAACCCTCTGCCGGCTGTGCCGTTTCGAGTGAATCAATTTTGGTTATTTGAGCCCAGCGCCGAACATTTCGCGACACTTCCCGTGGTCACAGCGTTAATGCACGAACTCCAGCCGAACAACGATCTCTGGAAACTTGTGAGGAATGTCACACCCCAACTCATTGCTCCACAAGAAAACCCATCAGAGTCAGTCGACCGACAGAACATGGCCGCCAGCTTAAGAACGATGGTCAGAACGACACCGCAAGTGGTGAAACCCTTATTAGACGTCTTCAGCGACCAGAGAACACACAACCCCGCGTTCAAAGGGAAGGCCTTTGAGGGATTGCTGAAAGCCATAGAACGCAGCGATAGCCAATATCTGGATTATTACGGCCCCCCACGAACAATTACGACAGTGCCCTATTCCTGTGTCATACAAGGCTGCCCAGAACACGAGGCCTCTTCCGTAGACTTTGCAGGCAAGACCGTGTTTGTTGGATTATCGGAAGAGGTGAAAGCCGATCAAAAAGACCGGTTTCATACCGTCTTTACCTCAAGTGAGGGGCTCTATTTGAGCGGAGTGGAAATTTCTGCAACAGCATTTGCCAATCTACTTGAAGACCGACACATCGCTCCACTACCGATATGGCTGCATCTGGGTACCGTCGCCATATGGGGCTTACTTCTCGCCATGGCCTTTCACCTCTTTTCCCAACAACCGGTCTTCCGAACAAGTGCCGGGTTGGCGCTAGGGTATATTGGAATTGGACTGGTGCTCTTGGGAATCTATACCGGGGTGGCCTTTTTCTTGTTTGCCCAATATGCGATATGGCTTCCCCTCACTATTCCTCTCCTCGTCCAGCTGCCTCTTGGACTCACTGGCACTATATTCTGGCGATACCGGGAAACCCATCGTGAACGGCACAACATTCAACGGGCCTTGCAATATTACGTGCCTGGACCAGTGGCCGAACAACTCACAAAAAGTATCGAAGCCGTCACCACGACGAGTGAGTTGGTCGAAGGCATTTGCTTGTCGACAGATGCCGAACATTATACCGCGCTTGCTGAATCATTAGATTTACAGAAACTCCGCGCCTTTATGAACGAATATTTTCAAACCGTATTTGAACCAGTTCGACGACGGGGCGGAATTGTCTCAGATGTCGTGGGGGATGCCGTGTTGGCCATCTGGGCAGCGCCAATCCTGACCCATGAGATGAAACAACAAGTCTGTGAAGCCGCGTTAGACATCATGCAATCGGTGGCCACATTTAACTTGCACCATCCGGAAAATCCACTCCCCACAAGAATCGGGCTGCATGGGGGAGCCATGCTCCTAGGAAATGTCGGAGGTGTTGACCACTATGAATATCGGGCCATCGGAGACATCGTCAATACCGCGACTCGAATCGAAGGCGTGAATAAACAACTGGGGACACGCATATTGGGATCCCACCAAATACTCGACCACGTAGATGGGTTCCTCACGCGAAATCTCGGCCGCTTCCAATTAGTTGGAAAAAGCCGCCCCATCAGTATTTATGAATTGATTGGCCGGACAGAAGAAGCGGACGCCCTGCAACATGATGCCTTGCACCTGTTTGCAGAAGGCCTCCACGCGTTTCATCAACGAGAATGGGAACACGCCATCACCGCTTTTCGGTCGTACCTGAAGGCGTATGGAGACGATGGCCCTTGTGCGTATTACATGGAGGCCGCTGAACAATTCAAAGTCACCCCGCCCCACCATTCCTGGGACGGCATGATCACACTCCAAAAAAAATAAGCACAGCTATGTCATATAAAGCGGGCCTACTGGGTTTAATGTGAGCAGTGAGAACAATTCGGATCGGCGAATAGTGCCTGATCTTCCCCCTCCTTTGTAAGGAGGGGTTTAGGGGAGGTAGAAAAATACCAGCAACAACCTATGTCGCGAGGATTGAGGGTGCAATTCCAAATGGCACAGTGGGATCTCTACCCCACCGAATTACTTGTTTCCTCTTCAGAACCAAGCCCCTTACAAAGGGGAGGAGCGAAGGAGGCGGTTGAAAAGTTTAAGGCCTGAAATCATGTATTGGGCGAATGCCCTACCACATTAAATGCTGAAAAAACTAAAAGAATAAAACTAAATGCTATCGTTAGACTCCATCCCATCGGCATACCTGCAAAAGCAGGTATCCAGAAAAACTCCAGACGCCCCAAATCCCCGTTTTCACGGAAATAGCCATCGCAAAGTCCAAGAATGTGCCAGTTGCTCAGACATGAAACGCTGTAATCATACCCAAAAATCATATTTCATCTCTTACCCCTCAGGAGGTCCAGCCAACCACGCCAATCTTTTCCACGGCCGTTGCGGGGGTATTCATGAAAGGGCTTATCTATGTTTCGCAGATTTTGGTGCGCAAACGTCCGAAAACTCAGCCTACTGATGTGGGGTGCCCTAAGCCTCAGCCTCATCATCTCTAGTCCAAACATCGTAACAGCCAAGGAACTTTGTACTGACTGGGTTGGAAAAGTGGTCTCAGTTGAAGGGGTCGTAGAAGCTCGGCGGGTCGCCCACACCACTTGGGAACCCACCAAAGTTGGAGAAACCTTTTGTCCAGGGGACAAGCTCCGCGTCGAAACCTGGCGAGCCGCCATCGTCTTGGCCAACGACACCATTATCCGATTGGATCAAGGCACCACAATTACTTTCACCGAAATTGAAAACAAAGAATCGTCTTGGTTGGAATTGCTAGAAGGGATTGTACATTTTCTCAGCCGCGTGCCCCACACCCTCACCATCACTACCCCGTTCGTGAACGCGACAGTCGAAGGCACAGAATTTGTCATCCGCGTCGATTCAAACGAAACCAATGTCTGGGTCTTAGAAGGCACCGTCCGCGTAGAAAACACCTTGGGCAAACTCCTCCTAGAAGGTGGAGAGGCGGCCGTGGCCCGAGCGGGAGAAGGTCCCAAACGGCAACTCAATGTGAAACCCCGCGATGCCGTGCAATGGGCGTTATATTATCCTCCACTTCTTGATGTCAGCAAGGAAGCCGTCACCAGACCCAATCAAGGCATCTATCAACAAGCTCTTTCGCACTACCAGGCAGGCGAGATTCAACAAGCCTTAGACCAACTCAACACCATTCCCCTCGAACAACGAGATCCTCAATTTTGGGGAACCCGAGCTGGACTCCTATTGGCGGTTGGACAAATAGACAAAGCAAACCTAGATATTGAGGAAGCCCTGCGACAGGAGCCGAATAACGGAACGGCCCTCGCGCTCCAATCAGTCGTCGCGCTCGTGAACAACAATAAAGACGACGCCCTGCAACTAGCCACTCAGTCTGTCACCAATGCACCAGAATCTTCAGTCGGGCATGTGGCCTTATCGTATGCTCAACAGGCTCACTTTGACATTGACCAAGCCCTCGTCAGTGCGCAACGGGCCACGACCCATTCCCCGGACGATGCCCTAGCCTGGGCACGCGTCGCAGAGCTTCAACTCTCATTAGGAAATCTGAGCGATGCTCGCGAATCCGCACAAAAGGCGGTAGCACTCAACCCTCGTCTCGCACGCACCCAAACAATCCTTGGCTTCGCCTTGTTGACCGAAGCTAAAATCATGGAGGCCCGCGCCTCCTTTGAAAAGGCCATTGTTCTTGACCAAGCCGCTCCACTCCCTCGCTTAGGAGTGGGCTTAACAAAAATTCAAAAAAGTGAACTAGCCGAAGGGCGGCGAGACATCGAAATCGCCGCCAGTCTGGATCCCAGCAATGCCATTATCAGAAGTTATCTTGGGAAAGCCTATTATGAAGAAAAACGTGATCCAGGATTGTCCTATCCCATGAACTTCCAAAAATACATTGAAGATCAAAAAAAATCCATCGTGGGCAATCAATTTGAAATGGCCAAAGCATTAGACCCACAAGATCCGACTCCTTACTTCTATGATGCGATTCGAAAACAAACCCTCAATCGCCCAATTGAAGCATTAGCTGACTACCAAAAAGCCATTGATCTCAATGATAATCGAGCAGTTTACCGCTCCCGTCTATTTTTGGACGATGACCAAGCAGCGCGAAGTGCAAGTCTTGGAAGGTTATATAAAGATTTAGGATTTCAGCAACGTGCCTTAGTTGAAGGTTGGAAATCGCTTACAAATAATCCAAGTAACCACTCAGCTCATCGCCTCCTTGCAGACACTTACTCATACTTACATCGACATGAAGTTGCACGGGTGAGCGAATTACTTCAATCTCAGCTGTTACAACCAAGCAATATCAATAATCTCCAGCCGCAGCTTTCAGAATTAGGTTTGCGAATCTTAGATGGAGCAGGACCCTCTGCCCTATCCTTCAATGAATTTAACCCCTTATTTTTTCGCAACCGGGTTGCATTGTTGAGCAATGTGGTGGTCGGGAATAGAAACACTTTAGGGGATGATGTGGTCTTGTCTGGAATGCTTGCAGATCCATTTTCCCTAAGTTTGGGGCAATTTCATTTTGAAACCGATGGCTTTCGGGAAAATAACGATCAAGAACACGATATCTTTAACGTGCTTGCTCAGGGCCAAATTGTTCCACAGCTTAACATTCAAATGGAGTATCGGCGGCGAGTCACAGATACTGGGGACCTCAATAACAACTTTGATCCCTCGGATTTTAATAAGAACACCAGACGCCACATAGAATCTAATACCGTTCGTTTTGGTGGGAGGCTGTCACCTACCCCAAATATGGATGTAATTCTGTCCCTTATTTATGCAAAACAAAAGGACTCTACAAATGCTTCAACCACGATGCCCACCTTCTTTACAAGAGGTGAGTTCGAAACCTATCAAGGAGAAGGGCAAATTATTTCTCGAAATGATTTTTTTAATGTCACGCTAGGAGGCAATTGGAACACAACAGCTCGAGAGGAAACCCTTTTAGTCGGCCCAGCAATGGTTCCATTCCCTCCGTTTCTTATTCCGGGCTTTACCGAGGTGACTCAGCCCGACCATAACCATCAGAGCGCTTACGTGTACCTGAACACAAGTGGGCTAAAAAATATAGTTTTTACTGGCGGATTGAGCTGGGACAACCTAGATGACGAATCCCGACGCTTAAAGATGGACAGGATCTCTCCAAAGGTAGGAATCCAGGTCGATTTGACCAAGTGGGCTAGGGTGCGCATGGCCTATTTCCAAACCGTAAAAGGGTCATTGATTGTTGAACAAACCATCGAACCCACACAGGTTGCAGGGTTCAATCAATTTTTCAGTGAAGTACCAAATACTCAAGCCGAACGACTGGGCTTTGCCCTAGATACTCATTTAGGAAATACCCTATATAGTGGAATTGAAGTCTCTGGCCGCGAACTAAAATTCCCCACCCTCCAGACCACAGCAGGGCAAACCTCCACCGTTTTCACTCGTAATCGCGAGCGGCTTTATCGGGCCTACATATATTGGATACCCCATGACCAAATAGTTGTCAGTTCAGAATTTCGTTGGGAATTAATGAAACGAGATGCGGAAACGGGTCCGGCTTTTACAATCAGCAATCGGCCCACTTCAATCAATACCAAATCAATTCCGCTAAAAATTCGTTTTTTTCATCTTTCTGGGTTGTTTGGAGGAGTGCAAGGGACTTTCGTTTGGCAAAAAATAGGAAAATCTCCAACGTCAACTTTTTCGCAAAATAAGGAGAATTTTTTCCTCGTGGATGCCTCCATAGGTTTTCGCTTTCCCAAACGACGAGGGATCTTTAGCCTGGAAGTGAAAAATATATTCGACAAAAATTTCTTATTCCAAGAGCTAGTAGGTCCATTTGCATTAGCCCCCACTAACCCATTGTATATTCCTGATCGGACCGTGATAGCCAAACTCACCATCGCCCTCGATTAACCTTTGAAGATAATACTTCCTTAGGGAAGTGAATCACGAAAAATATGTGCAAACTCCTCCCATTTCAGAGTCAACCACAAATTTCCCATTGGGTGGGTAAACTTTCCAAGCTTTATCCGATTAGGTCTCCACCCGTATATTTATCAGTAAAACAAACACCATTTTTTTACGGGGAAAAATTACCAACTAAATTTTATTAATAAAAAACATAGAGTCAGGAGAATCTTTTAATGGAGACTAAAACAGCAAAAGGCTTTAAAGCTGAAATCATAAGTTCAAGCGATGAGTCGCTTCCTGCTTCATACGACCCTAAAAAACCCACATTACCAAGCGAGCTAACTAAGTGGTTAGGGCATATGGTGAAACATAGCAAAACGGCTCCTACCTACATCATGTTTTATACGAAGAAGGGTCAAATGCATATTTATCCGATGCCAGGATTTACCGTCGTTGATAGTGAAGTTGGCCCCGAAGCCCCGCACGAAATTGTAAAAGTGGTTGTGGAAAATCCTAATTGGGTGGAAACGTCTAGCGGCTGGCGAAAAATTTGTTAAAGGTAACTTGAGCCTCTAATCTCATATCTCAAGTTTGATCAAGCAATCACTTTAACAGGGTATATTGATGATTGCCTTCATTTAAATCTTAAGAAAAAGGGGAAATTAATATGGCATACGATCCTAAAAAACCAGTCCTTCCAGATGATCCTAACCAATGGTTAACCCATATCCTTAAGCACAGCAAAGAGGTACCAGGACATCTCATGTTTTATAGCAATAATCGGGAACTTCATATTTACCCAATGGATGGGTATACCGTGTCTGATGAACCCACAGGACCTCCCACGAGAACGCACGAAGAAGAAATCAAGGTGGCTCTAGTAAATCCGCATTGGGTAGAAACAGGAAGCGGCTGGCGAAAAATTTGTTAACAATCGTCCATTTCAGCCTTCTATATGTTCGCTTAGAAAGTAAGTATGCATTTTGGGGTTATCCTAGAAACCCACGATTGTATTTAATACAATCGTGGGTATTCTTTTAATCTATATGTAGTCCTGTAAGAGCAATTTATATGTTAAATATTGCGCAATTCATCGCTAAGACACGGCAGTTATCCGCCCTCGAAAACCCTGATGAGGCTATTAGAAAATTAATGGTTGAATATCTGTCCGATATAGAAAGAGTCCGTCAGGATTTATTAAGGTCACCCGAACAAGCTGGGGACAGATTTTTGAGATATGCAGAATTATTTATTTTGGATTCCTGGCTTGAGTCTGAGTTCTGGACCGCTCCACATGATCATGGAACCTGGGCAGTCGTGGGAGTCTACGAAGGACAAGAGGACAATTTCTTTTACACGAGGAAAAACGGAAAGCTTGAAGTGAAGGGTAGAAAAAGTATTATACCAGGAGAAGTGATGCTATTAGAACTTGATACAATACACGCAATTTCGAATCCCCTACCCACACCCACTCAAGCTCTTCATGTCTATGGGAATGATCTTTTTTCCACTGATCGGAGCATGTGGAATCCTTTGACAATGGAAGAATCCCCTTTTGAGCCTGATCAATTTTCAAAATTTTCCGAAATCATGACGCAACAGGGGAACACCACCCATATGAATCCTGGAGCTTAACTTTTTATGTCATACCAGTAGTGTCCCAACGTTTAGAGGCTGAAACAATCTAAGTTATTGAAGCAGTAGGAATTATTCATGGATTTATCTGGTCTCGATTTGAATTGCGCGAACCGGTTTTGCCACCCTGCAAGAAATATTGTTGCAGGAGGGTTCCATGAATCAAGGCCCGTTGGTTTTTGCGCAATTGACACAACATCTCCCTCTCACGACGTTTCGGCGCTGTGTGGCACGATACCAGGGCGAGCGCAAAGTCAAAGCGTTTTCGTGTCTGGACCAATTCTTTTGCATGGCCTTTGCGCAGTTGACCTTTCGCGAGAGCCTGCGCGACATCGAAGCCTGCCTCCGTGCCCAACGCTCGAAGCTGTACCACCTTGGCATTCGCGCCGTCGTGTCGCGCAATACCTTGGCCAATGCCCACGCCGTGCGAGACTGGCGCATCTATGCCGACTTTGCTCAAAGTCTGATGGGGATCGCTCGCAAGCTCTACGCCGAAGAACCCTTTGGCGTCGACCTGCACGAGTCGGTCTATGCGCTCGATACGACGACAATCGACCTGTGCTTGTCGGTCTTTCCTTGGGCGCCGTTTCGCACCACCAAAGCTGCCGTCAAGTTGCATACCTTGCTCGATTTGCGTGGCAATATCCCGAGCTTCATTCATATCAGCGACGGCAAGATGCACGAAGTCAACATCCTGGACCAGTTGCAGCCGGAACCCGGCGCGTTCTACATCATGGATCGAGGGTTCCTCGACTTCAAACGCCTCGCTCATTTTCACGTCGCCGGCAGTTTCTTCGTCATCCGGGGCAAATCAAATCTCCAGGTGCACCGGCGCTACTCGCATCCGGTGGATCGGACGACCGGGTTGATCTGCGATCAAACGGTCCTGCTTGCCGGCTTCTACGCATTCAAACACTTCGAAGCGCCCTTGCGCCGCATTCGATTCAAGGATCCGCACACGAACAAAACCTTGATTTTCCTGAGCAACAACTTCGCGCTGCCCGCCCTGACCATCACCCAGTTATATCGGTGTCGGTGGCAAGTCGAGTTGTTCTTCAAATGGATCAAGCAGCATCTTCGAATCAAAGCGTTCTTTGGGACTTCAGAGAATGCCGTCAAAACACAAATTTGGATTGCGGTGTCCGTTTATATCTTAGTGGCCATCGTCAAAAAGCGGCACAACATCGCGGCGAGTCTCTATGAAATGTTACAGATCCTGAGTCTCACCATGTTCGAAAAAATCCCAATAGATCAATTGCTTGCAAAGTCTGTGGCCGATGAAGTGCAGGGCGCCCTAGATAACCAGTTGAATTTATTCGAATAAATGTTGGGACACTACTGATGTCAAAGACCAATTCATTACCCACATTTTATTCTGAACTGAAGCTGGCCTCTGCGGACCGTGAACAGCTCTATTCGGCTAAGGGCATGATTGATTGGCCAACCTTTGCGGCCAATCCGCATAGGCATCAAAAGACAGTTGTAGAAGTCACCCAAAAGGATTTTGCGTTTGGTACCTTGCGGATTACGGCGCCCTGTCTAATTAAAATAAAAGAGAATATCCAGTTTAATCCCAATGCCCCACGCACTTGGTTGAATCGTGCTGGCCAGCCCATTCCCACGGCATGGGATAGTGACCATTTTTCGGATGCTACATGTATTGACCCCAAGCGGACTAGCGATTGGTTCCCCAACCCCCACTATATAAAAGATCACCCCCTTCCGGATGGTACTACCATCCCTAGTTGGGGTGACAATAGGATTCACTACTTCAAAGATGATGCCCCCCTTGCCTATCGACTGGGGTTTTTTGCGGCCATTGCCGTGGAGACGGATGGCGTCATTATTGATTTGAATGGATTCATTTTGCGTCAGCATCCCATGCATGCCTTGATGCAACGGTTTTTTGCCATCATCGAACTGGGCGACCAGCCCTTTATCCCTGGCGAGGGTCCTGCATCTGATGGAGGATTTGGCAAGGATTTGCGACCGGCGCATCAGGTGACGATAAGGAATGGGACGCTGGGTCTGTCGAGCCATCATGGGATTCATGGCAATGACTGTCACGATGTATTGATTGAAGATGTGACCTTTCGCGATCATGAAGTGGCGGCCATATCCTTAAATGGAGCTCAGCGCGTCGCAATTGTAAAATGTCAGTCACTCGGCTCTCGGCAACCTTCTCAGAATACCCAGGAGGCATCTCCGGGCGGTGTTCCAGTTTTGGGAACCTTTTCTGCAGCCAGATTTGCACAGGCTACCGCTCAGAACATTCTCCACAATAAGGTTACATCCCCCATATTTAACGCCTTTGACCAACACACAAAAAGCCGCTTTCTTACGGCTCTGACTGACTTGGGCACGAGTATTGACACGGTATTTAATGAAGTGATTTTTCAGGGTCAGGCGACCCCATCCAATCCACTGTATAACAATACCTTAGGTCTCACCGATGGCCCCTCCTATGGGATTCTCTGTAGCCCGCGTGGCGTGGCGGTTGGTCCATTTATGGAAGCTCAGACTGATTCTATTCCTTTGGTTGCAAAGGATTATTATCTGGAGAACGTCTCTCTAGAAAACATCGTGATCGCCCCTCGGGAAATTGTTTCCGTTTCCGGCGGTCATAGACAAGGCAATCAAGTGGATATCGCGGGTGCAGTCTTTCAACTCTTTGGATTGGACAATCAACCGGGTTGTCGAGCTAAAGATGGTACCTATGCCGGGACTGTTCTGAGTGATATGCAGATCCGTTTAGCCCAGGCCAAGGGCCTGTTCATTCAGGAGAACCCTGATTTCGCAAAATTCTTTGGGACCTTATCCATCGAAGACGAAATCGTCACGTGGGCCCTGGCAGGTCGCGATCCTCATTTTTCTAATCCTTTTCCCCAAGGCACGCCCCCTTACAAGCTGGCCTACACCCGGCATTCTACTGGTGGAGTGCTTGATCTTCAGGATTCCGCAGGCCAGCCTCTAGGTTATTCCGTAAATCTTCGTTGTAATGGTGATTCCATGCACCATGTTCATAAAGGCACGGTCGCCTATCGCTTTGATGGGATTTCTGGACTATTTATGCAGCACTGCTCGGCTATCGACATTGCCAACCAAGGACCAGACGGATCGCTGCTTGGCGGACAATATCAGAATGGCTCTGATGGCGGACATGAAGGGCAAGGCAGCAAACTTATTGGGTACACCGGATCTGATGCGTACGGCATCCGCCTATCGACCTGTGAATACGCCACACTCAACCAATGTCAGGTAGAATCTGTTGTTTCGGATCAGGGGAGCAGTTATGGGTTGTATGTCTCAAACGGCTCTCGCAACATTCTTCTCAAGGGCTGCGACGTAAAGACCGTCAAGGCCGGAACTAAGACCAATGCAACGAAACCCTGGGCAGGCGCCAATACCATCCCGCAAGCTTTTGCCCTCAAAACGGATTCGGATACCTCGGAGGTGGCCATTGAACATTGCACCATGAGTGGGGAGTCTCAACCCCACTTCCCAGAGCCCTCACGCACGGCGGCAACATTGAAATTTCAGGTAACCAGGGACAAAGACGTCATGAGCGATCAGAAGAGCTAAACTCGTCCGCTTTAAGTTTGCCCTCTTTGGTCTCTAGAGGAGGTTTCCATTAGAAAAGAAATGGGTGCTGGATAGGGCTCAAATGTGCGTTGTTTTTCGATCTTTTTTATGGTGTCAGTTTATGGTGTCAGGAACCTTTTATTTGACGCGATGCAATCTGAGCATTGTACGTTTTCGGGTAGAAAACTCTATTGCTTCAATATATCAGGAATCGCACTTACACCAACTCCCACTCAGTTATGCTGGCCCACCTATTCATCACCAAGACTTCTTCTCATACGCTGGTAGGGCACCTTATTCATAGTGGGTCCACATCCGAATGACTTTTACGGTTTTCATCTCATCAAGGACCTGATACACCAGTCGATGTTGAATATTGATCCGACGTGAGTAGGCACCTGATAAATCGCCGACTAGCTTTTCATGTGGGGGAGGATTTTTGAAAGGATTATGCTCGAGAATCTTGAGTAATTTTTCAGCTTGTGACCTTAGGCCAGATTGAGAAAGTTTCTTGGCATCTTTTTGTGCCTGCTTGGTAAAAACTACTTTCCATTTTTTCACCAATCAAGCTCCGTTCGGCATTTATCTACCGACGTTTTTAACCCTTTCTTTATGGAATCTTTCATTCCAGGGATGGCTTGGAGATGGAGGGTTTCCTGTATTGCCCTCCAATCTTCTTCAGAAATAAGCACAGCCGACGATCGTTTCCCCGTAATCTGAACAGGGTGATGGGAATCGGCAACCTCATCTAAGAGTGCATAAAGCTGTTTTCGCGCCTCAGTTGCGGTAATAGAATCCATATTTTATCTCCTCCATAACGTACGTCATTTCGTACGTTACCACATCAACGCCTCGATCTCAATCCTGATAACTTTTCGGTGCTCTTGAATTGCAAATAGTAAGTGCCAATGATGCCTCAGGCCGCTCTCCCATTTTGCTGAAGCAAGCATCGCAAACCCGTTTTGGCCGACTCTGCTTTAGAGAAACAGTCCCAATCAAGTATGCTGCCCCACGTATTCATCGACAAGACTTCTTATCATACGCTGATAGGGAACCTTGTTTTTTTGAGCCATACCCTTGAAAAACTCCACGCTGTCTTTACTCAGAGCCAACGTCACTTTCACAGTCTCCTCACGCGGGACAAGCTGCGAGGGAGGTGGCAAAAAATCTTTCGCACGCGTGAGCTTCCCTATTGGTTTGTCATTCGAGTTTTGTTTCTTTCTCATAATATTTTGTCCCCTTTCTCCAAAACCCTGCTCCGATTATTCTGATCGTTTGATTTCGGAAGGTAAACCGTACGGTTAACACCCGACCTTGCACCCTACCAAAGCAAAACCATCTCTCTTCTTCTGCACTATGTTTCTCATCCTGTGCAATAATGCGCTCCCCGTCCAAAAATGCATATTGCGCTTCTTCAAAAGACACCCCATGCTCTTGCTGATTGGCACTATTTTTCGCTTCATCCCATTCAAACGTTATTTCCTCCATCATTCAACAATAGCATGCTCTCAGCATATTATACCATATTTTATTATGTATATTTTTACACATTACATTTATTTCTATTCTCAGCTGCTGAGCAAGAAAAGAGCTCATGCTCCTTACAAAGGAGAAGAATCCCTTTGGCTCAATACTGTATCAGATGATTGACAATCATCTACGAAAAAGTCTGATGGATAAAAATACGTTAACGAGTAGCGCCGAAATGTTTGGTAATGAGTGCGGCTAATTGATCGGCTTCGACTTTTTCTTCTTTGGTCACGAGGAGATTTTCGTTGGAGAAGAAATGGGTGGTGGGGTAGAACAAAAAGTCATTTTGTTTTTTTCAAAAGTAGCTGGAAGCTAAACATGGCATCCCAAAAATCTGACTTAATCTCATTTGCTCGTGATTGAGAATACCATTCATGCAGAGCGCTATAAGAATATATGTTTCGCCGACCATTTAGTTTGAGGACTGTTTCCCATCTATGACATTGGCCAAGCTCCTAAGGGCCTGGTTCACAGATTCTGCATTTGGGAATCGTTCTGCTACATCTGGATCCAGAACGACCACGTTCGATCCTTGATGATACGCTTTTATATATTTCCCTCTCACGCCCCCGGAAAATTCATACTCTTCCCTCATTTCCTCGCCTTCAGATCCCTTGCTCATAACATTCCCTTTCCCGTTTTGTTGGTAGCCTGGCACTTATTATCCTCACCGTCTCAGCTCGATCCGTATGCACAACTCCACTATGGTTTTTACGTGAGTTGACACTCCAATAGTAATCCATCGAGATTCATTTTGTGTAAGATCTGGGTCTGAGCTTGTGATTGATAATGGATCACCAAATATAGTTGAAGCTTCCGCAAATGAAATTCGGTGTTTCGAGAAGTTAATTTGGGCTTTTGTGGAATCCCATTTATCGCATAATCTTCGAATAAAACCCTGTCACAGGAAGAACCGAGAGGCCCGAACCAGCGAAGGATAGCTTTAGGAAGCACCTGTCTCTGAAATTAGGAGAGCCTTATTATTGTCCAGAGAAGTGTTCAGAAATGAGAGTAGCTAATGCGTCAGGTTCGAGTTTGCCTTCTTTGGTCTCTAGGAGGTTGCCATTAGAAAAGAAATGGGTGGTGGGGTAGGTTTCAAAGTTATGTTGTTTTTTGATGGCTCGGCATTTTCCGGGAACATGCATTTTGGCTTTCCCAAATCGGATGGTGACATGGTCTTTTGCTGAGGCTTCTAGAATGGGATCGTAGGCTTTGCAGGGTTCACAGGTGGCAATGCCATAGGCCACCACAGCCGCCTGGGCTTGCGTGAATTCCGCATAGTTTTCGTCATTAACGTTTTCAACGGTTCCTGACATCGTTTCCTCACTCAGAGAAAAAGAGAAACCCTAAGGAAGCGCCTTGCACTTCGCTTAGGGTTCTCTTCTTGATCATGTCATTAGTTTAATTTGCTTAAAGCTTCCAGGATTTCTTTGTCATCCCTGGCGACTTTGATTTCTTGTACTTTGGCATACGCCACTTTGCCTGATTTGTCCACAATAACCGTGGCTCGTTTTGAGCAATTCAACGGCTCAAAATACAAGCCATAGGCTTTGGATACCGTGCGGTGCATATCAGCCAAGAGTTTATGCTTCAGCTCTAAGGAATCGGCCCAGGCTTTATGGGAGAAAAAACTATCGCAGCTGATGCCAAAAATTTCGGCATTGGCTGATTCAAAGTTGGGGAAGTCATCGGTTAAACACTTATTTTCTCCTTGGCACACCGGGCTCCAATCTAATGGGTAAAACGCTAACACGACATTTTTCTTGCCTTGGAAATCACTCAACTTCACATCATTTTGATCCTGATCTTTCAGGGTAAAATCTGGGGCGGTATCTCCTACTTTAATTTCTGCGGCCACATCGGACATATTCTCACTCCTCCTTGTTGATAAAATTTACGAAAATTTTTTAGGGCAGTCTTTGGTGGTACCATGGGGTGAAAAAGTTTGTCAATCGGCATAATGGCCTTTGCACATTGTCCATTTGGCCTTTTCTACCCACCTTCCTTAACACTCGTGTGACCCTCTTCTGGTAAATGATAGAGTGAGTGAATTGCCCCATTGCTTCCTTGTGTTTTTCGCCATCTCAGGGTATCGTAAAATCAAGGCTTCGATATACGTTGCCATATCTTCCGTTGCCTCTCTCTCACACAAAGGATGCTATTTCTTTTCTGAATGAACACCTTTCAGCAGTTTTTTTCACGGGTGAAAACCTGGTCCTGGTTTCGCATCTTTCTGGTAAGCACCCTCGTCCTTATGATAATTGGAACCGGGACGGTGCTGGGTATTCTTTGGCAAGTGACCCGCGACTTGCCAACGTTTGATTCCTTCCAGGATTATCAACCAAGTTTAGTCTCCAGAGTGTATGCCGATAATGGCGAACTGATTGGACAATTTTACATCGAGCGCCGCCTCTATACCCCTATTGCTCAGATACCCGAAAACCTCACCCAAGCCGTTATTGCCGTCGAAGACACAAGATTTCTGGAACATCCCGGGCTGGATATTGTCGGAATTGGGCGGGCCGCCTGGACGAACCTCAGAAAAGGAGGCCGTTTTCAAGGAGCCAGCACGATTACTCAACAATTGGCACGCGCGTTGTTCCTCAGTCCTGAGCGTACCTATACCCGAAAAATTAAGGAACTTATTCTTGCCATCAAGATGGAATGGGTCCTGACGAAGGATCAGATTCTAGAGATGTACCTGAACCAAATTTACTTTGGGCATGGGGCTTATGGGATTGCCGCCGCCACGCTCACGTACTTTGATAAGAGCGTCACTGAGTTGAGCTTACCCGAAGCCGCCTTTTTAGCAGGTCTCCCCAAAGCGCCTAACACCTATTCTCCATTTCGCAATCCTGATCTGGCAAAGTCTCGAAAAGAACTCGTCCTCCATCGAATGGTCGAAGCAAAATTTATCACCAAGGAAGAAGCCCAAACGGCTATCGAGGCCGAGATGAACTATCGACGACAGTCGCTTGAACCAATTGCCTCCTATTTTATCGAAAACATCCGCCAGCGCTTAGTAGAACGCTATGGGGAATCATTAGTGTATAAAGGTGGATTACAAATCTACACGACATTAAACATTCCCATGCAAAAGATTGCCCAAGAAAGCCTTCAAAAAGGCCTCAGGCATGTGGACAAACGGCAGGGATGGCGGGGGCCTCTTGCTCATGTGGACTTCGGTAAAGATTTTTCGCCTCCCGAAGAATATCCTGAACTCCAGAATATCAACGCTGCTCTAAATCATGGCTTGTATCGCGCGTTGGTGACGAAGGTGACCAAGAAATCAGCTTCTGTCCTGGTGGGCAATACGTATAAAGGGACCATTGCTCTGAGCGATATGGAATGGGCCCGTCGTCGGCTGAAAGACATCCACGATGTTGGGACCGCTGAGACTCGGCAAACATCCACCCCACGCCAGATACTTAAGGTAGGGGATATCATTGAAGTGTTGCCGAAAAAGGGGGATCTCGAATCGGGAGCTTTTTTATTGGAACAAACACCAGTGGTGGAGGGTTCCTTGCTGGCGTTGGACCCGCGAACAGGCGCTGTTCAAGCCATGAGTGGAGGGTATGATTTTTCCAGGAGTCAATTCAACCGTGCTGTATCTGCCAGACGCCAACCTGGCTCGGCCTTTAAGCCCCTGATTTACGCCACGGCTCTTCAACAAGGCTTGACACCAGCCACGTTAATTTTGGATGCGCCAGTGGTCTACCAAGATGAAGAGCTGGATCGCGTGTGGAAGCCTGAAAATTATGAGAAACGTTTCTATGGCACCATCTCACTCCGTGAAGCCCTGCGTCATTCGCGAAATGCGGCTACAGTCAGACTCCTTGAGCAAATTGGTGTTCCAGAAGTCGTGAACATCGCGAGCAACTTAGGAATACAAAGCCCGCTTAGTCAGGATCTCTCCCTAGCCCTCGGGTCTTCTAGCGTGACACTTCAAGAAATCACCTCTGCCTATGGGGTATTTGCCAACCAAGGGATGTGGCTGAAGCCTTACCAAATTACGCTCGTCAAAGATGTGAAGGGAGAAATCCTTGAACAACATCTCTTTGAACCCCGGCAGGCCATGAAACAGGAGAATGCGTACCTCACGACCAACATGCTCATGGATGTCATTCAAAGTGGCACCGGTCGTCGTGCAAAAAAGATCGGGCGGCCTTTGGCAGGAAAAACTGGGACCACAAATGGCTACAATGATGCGTGGTTTGTGGGCTATGCCCCTAACTTAGCTACCGGAGTGTGGGTGGGATTTGATTCGGTAAGAACCTTGGGACGATTGGAGTCCGGTGCTCGTGCTGCACTGCCAATCTGGACAGAATTCATGGCCCACGCTCTTCGCAATTCTCCCGTCATGACATTTGCCATCCCAGAGGGCATTCAATTTGCCCAAGTTGATACGACTACGGGAAATTTGCCCACCAAATCCAGTCGGCATATTAGTACAGAAGTGTTTCGGAAAGGGACGGAACCAGAAAAAGGAGCCGCAAAGAAAGCTAACCCAATGGAATTTTTTGAGTTTGACCGCATGAACTCAGGGTCTTCCGCACAACTCTCTTCGTTTTAATTTTGTCATGTTGGTCTGTTGAAAAAATCCAGCAGCAGCGTTCTCGCCATTTGAGCATGCTCACGCACACGATGTCCGCGGAGGCGGGTATCTAGAAAAATCACACTGAAGTCTGGATTTTCGTTTTCACGGGAATGACTGGCAAAAGAAGGATTCTGGCCTTCCTTTAGGAGCAGGTTACTCGGCTATCCTTTCGCATCTTGAAATTCTTCATACCACGCCATTTGAATAGCCTCGAGCTTTTTCTCATTTGAATCTTTCGGGTCACCCTTGAATTCTGGCAGAGCCACAATCCAGGCATGAAGATCCGTGAAACGCACCGTCAACGGATCAGTCTCAGGATATTCTTCTTGTAACCGAATCCCGATATCTTCGGCATCTGTCCACATCAGATCGTGTGCCATGATTTCCTCTTAAGGGAATGTTGAAAAAATTCACCAGCGTCGTTCTCGTCATTCTATCGTGCTCACGTACTGAAGGTACGCTCCGCGCGTTAGAATAACTGCGGCCTTGCTGGACGATTTTTTTGACCATTCCCAAGTTTGAAGACTGTAGAAATTACTTGACGAATTCTGAGACCTTTTTACTCTCCAACGCTTCCTTCAACGTAGCATCCATTAACACTTCAGCCAAATGATGGGTCTCTTTTTCCATTTCAGAAATCCCTGCGCGAATCGCACGATGGTCATCGCCTTTTTGCGTTTCACCTAGCTGCTGAATCACACGTTGAATCTCGGCTTTCTCTTTGTCACCAATCAGGTCAGTTGCGCGTGATAGGGCCTTTTCCGTTGCCACAATAATCGCATTCGCTTCCGTGCGAGCTTCAATCACTTGCCGGGCTTTAATATCTTCCTCGGCAAATTGGAAGGATTCTCGAATCATGCCTTCTACTTCATCATCCGTGAGCCCATGCGACGGCTTCACCTGCACGGTCTGCGCTTCATTGGTGCGAATATCTCTAGCCGTGACATGCAACAACCCATTTGCATCAATCAGAAAGGTGACTTCCACCCGTGGAACACCGGCAGGCAAGGGTGGCATTTTCAATTGAAAGCGCGCCAGGCTACGGTTGTCCTTCACTAATTCCCGTTCACCTTGCAAAATATGAATATCTACAGAAGTTTGCCCATCAACATAGGTCGTAAACATTTCTTTTGCACTGGTGGGAATCGTGGTATTACGCCTGATCAACGCGCTCATAACCCCGCCCATTGTTTCAATACCCAAAGACAGGGGTGTGACGTCCAACAGTAAGATTTCCTTATTATGGCCCCCAAGAATATCGGCTTGGACCGCGGCCCCCAAGGCCACAACTTCATCGGGATTCAATTCACTATGTGGCCGCTTCCCAAACAGTTCTTCCACGTTCTTTCGCACCAAAGGCATACGGGTACTGCCACCCACTAACACGACTTCGTCAATGTGATCCGCGGTTAACCCAGCATCTTTCAAAGCCGCACGGCAGGGCGCCAAGGTACGTTCAACCAGAGGCATCACCAACGCTTCAAGCTCTTTACGCATCATGATCTTTTCATATTTTCCATCAGGAAGCTCAATCACTATCGTAGTTTGGGCTTCACTGGATAACCGAACTTTGGCGCGCTCAGATTCTAAGCGAACCGCTTGCATGAGATCTTGATGATCGTGCACTTGCAGCCCATGTTGTTCGGCAATGTCTTTCACTAATACATCAATCAGACGCTGGTCAAAATCATCACCTCCTAAATGTGTATCTCCATTTGTGGCGAGTACTTCGAAAATCCCATCTTTTAATTTGAGAATCGATACATCAAATGTCCCACCTCCCAAATCATAAATGGCGATGATTCCTTGGGTTTTCTTTTGCAGTCCATAGGCCAACGATGCCGCCGTGGGCTCATTGATGATCCGCAACACTTCTAGACCGGCAATCATACCGGCATCTTTCGTCGCTTGCCGTTGACTGTCATTAAAATAAGCGGGCACGGTAATCACGGCCTTTGAAATATCTTCTTTCAAAAATTCCTCGGCCCGCCGCTTTAATTCTTTCAAAATCATGGCAGATACTTGAGGCGGGGAATAATGTTTCTCCCCAATTTCTATACGGATGACGCCATTTTTTTCATGAAGGGCATACGGGAAATATTTCAGTTCATCACTCACATCGGCTAGGCCTTTTCCCATAAACCGCTTGACGGAGTAGATCGTTCGTGAAGGATGTCGAGTGAGGTGAGCTTTCGCAGGATTACCGACGATCAATCCATTATCCGTCATACCTACAATGGAAGGCACTTTCGCCACCCCATCCGAATCAGGAATGACCCGCGGCGTTCCCTTATCCATATAGGCAATCAAAGAATTTGTGGTTCCTAAATCTATCCCAACGATTCGACTCACAATGTATCCCTTTTCTGTTTCACGTCGTCTCGTTACCCAGTGGTTTCCAGTAGTTCATCAACCATATTGCACACATAGGTACGATTCGAAAGAATTTCTTGCATGCCTCGCAATACTGCATTTTTCTGTTCACGCGCTTCACTTGGGTCAGCATGAAGGTTTTGGACTTGATCCCATTCCTGAAATTTTCTCTGCAAAGATTTTTCCATGTCCTTTTGGCGCGCTTCGAGCTGCTCACGTTCACGCTGGAGCTTCTTCCGCAGATCTGTCCGTTCGGTCGCCTGCTCTTCCGGCGAAAGACTGCGAAATGTTTCCATATCCTCTTGTAGCTCCAAAATTTCTTCGAAAAGATCGGCCGGAGGGTTGGAACGAATATCCTTGACCGCCCCCGCTTCCAGACGAATCAAATATTCAACCCGTTGGATAGGATCCTTTAAGGTTCGATAGGCGGCATTCAGAAAGGCGGAATTACCTAAACTAATCGTCTTTTCTGATTCATCTTTCGTGGAATAAAAGTCTGGATGAAATGTTCGGCTCAGCTCAAAATAGATCCGCTCTAATTCCTGCGCATCAATATCGAGTAAGCGAGGCAATTTGAAACAGGTAAAATAGTCCAGACCTTTGGAAAGCGGCTGAACTTTGACGCATTGACCACATAGGTACTCCCCGGTCACTTCCGATTGGCAATGCCAGCACATGCTGCGGGCCATTGGCAATTCACGTGGATTCTCGGATGTCGAATGTGAATGATCCATATTATAAGGAAGGTCCCGACAAGTCAGGCATAACGAACGTCGCCATACCCGACCAACTCCTTAGAGATTTACAGGTCAGCGGATAGTTTAAGCTGAAAACGACTCTCCACATCCACAGGTTTTGGACGCATTGGGATTAATAAATTTAAAAGCGCCACTCACCATATCTTTTTGATAATCTAGCGTCATTCCTTGAAGATAGATGGCGCTTTTGGCATCCACAATGACTTTCACGCCATTCACCTCAGTCACCGTATCAAACTCCCCAATTTTTTCATCGAAGTTCACGGTATAGCTTAACCCTGAACAGCCACCACCCTTCACCCCAAGTCGTAACCCACCTTCAGTGATACCTTGGAGATCTAATAATCGCTGTACCTCTTTCAAGGCCGCGTCAGTCATCGTGACAATTGCCGTGTTATCTGCTTCTTGTGTTTCCATTTTAGACTCCCCTATCAACACTCAATTCAGGATTCCGATCATGCCGTTGCTTCTTCAACTTTCGGCTTTTTCTCATCAGTTTTTTTCTGGTAATCACCTAACGCCGCTTTTATGGCATCTTCTGCCAATACCGAACAGTGAATCTTCACCGGAGGAAGATTTAACTCTTCGACAATATCAGTATTTTTTATTTTTTGGGCTTCTTCTACAGATTTCCCCTTTAACCATTCCGTCGCTAAGCTCGAACTGGCAATGGCGGAACCACAGCCAAACGTCTTAAACTTTGCATCCACAATCGTTTCGTTCTCAACTTTAATCTGAAGTTTCATAACATCACCACATTCAGGAGCCCCGACAATTCCAGTGCCTACTCCATCTTCTTCTTTTTTAAACGACCCTACATTGCGAGGATTATTGTAATGATCAATAACTTTTTCACTATAGGCCATGAGTCATTCCTCCTTCTGATTTATATAAAGGGTCAGTTGAAAAAAGCCGCCAGCGGCGTTCTCGCCATTTTTCCGTGCTCACATATTGCCAGTATGCTCCGCGCGCAAAAATGGCTGCGGCCTTGCTGGACGGACTTTTTTGAACAGACCCGTCATTGTTGATCGCCAAGAGATTCCTGGCGAAATATGTCTTTGATATCTTCATTATTCAACAGACCCATAAACTAATTCAGTGTATTTTCTCAAACAGGATGTTCAAAATATCCGGGTTTAATGGGCTGCCCATTGAACCGTCTTCAAATCAACCCCCTCTTTCGCCATCTCATATAGGGGAGACATCTCTCGAAGATGCGTCACAGCTTTCAGCATCCGATCAATCGTATATTCAATTTCTTCCTCAGTCGTAAACCGGCCAAGCCCAAATCGAATGGAGGAATGCGCTAAATCCGATCCCACGCCTAAGGCCCGCAAAACATAGGAGGGCTCAAGCGTCGCGGAGGTACAAGCCGAACCTGAAGACAGGGCGATTTCCTTCACACCCATCAACAACGCTTCCCCTTCGACGTACGCAAAACTAATGTTTAAATTACCAGGCAAGCGTTCAGTCGGGTGACCATTTAAATACACTTCGTCCATCGCGCTCATAATGCCTTCTTGTAAACGATCACGCAGTTTTGCCTGACGGATAGCTTCAGCAGCCATCTCCTGCTCGCACAATTCACACGCTTTTCCAAATCCGACGATTAAAGGTACAGGCAACGTCCCAGAACGCATGCCGCGTTCATGCCCACCACCATAGATCATTGGCTCTAAGCGAACACGAGGCGCTCGCCGCCGAACATACAGTGCTCCAATTCCCTTCGGACCATAAATTTTGTGGGCCGAGAAAGACATAAGATCAATGCCCATTTCCTGAACATTGACTGGAATTTTTCCAACACCCTGCGTAGCATCACAATGAAAAATAATGCTCTTTTCTTTGGCAATTTTCCCAATTTCCGCGATGGGGTTAATGGTCCCAATTTCATTATTCGCTAACATCACAGAAATCAAAATCGTTTTATCGGTAATCGCATTTCGCACATCATCAGGACTGACTCTCCCCTGCTTATCCACGGGAAGAAACGTCACGGTAACACCTTTCTTTTCCAGGTATTTCGCCGTATCAATGACCGCACGATGCTCCGTCGAACTGGTGATAATATGATCCCCTTTTTCTCGGTACATCGAGACGATACCTTGCAGTGCTAGATTATCGGACTCCGTGGCTCCACTGGTAAAAATAATTTCCTTGGCATCCGCACCAATTAAATGGGCAATCTGCTTCCGCGCCTGCTCAACGCCTTCTTCAACTTCCCACCCAAAACTATGATTCCGACTGGCCGCATTACCAAATTTTTCGGTGAAATACGGAAGCATCGCTTCGACCACTCGCGGATCGCACGGGGTCGTTGAATGATTATCCAAATATATGGGTAACTTCATAATTGAACTCCTTCTTTTTTACGAGATTCCACAATGATTAAGGGAGGCTCTTCCATCATATCTTCAATAGACATACTACTGAGCAAATGGACAATACTTTCTTGAACTTTGAGGAGTGGTGTGCGGATATTGCAATGGTCCATTTGGTCACAAGCCGCATGATCATCTTTTTCTTGATAACAATCCGCAATACCTAACGGGCCTTCGATGGCTTCCAACACTTGGGCAATGGAAATATCCCGCGGCTCACGAGCTAAGACATATCCCCCCTTGGGACCGTTTTGACTTTCAATCATGTCATGTTTGGCCAAGGTTTGAAGCACTTTAGCTAAGAGTTCTAAAGGAATATGATGCTCCTCAGCAATTTCCTTCGTGTTCACCACCCGAAATTCAGAATAGGCCTGTTCTCCATATTGCACAGTGGCCATATATTGAAGAGCTATCAGGGCATAGTCTGCTTTTTTGGAAAGTTTCAACATAACTTTAGGAGAAGTTTCCTATGGTCCAGAAACTTTAGAAGTCTTCAATCCCGACTTATATGATCGTATTTAACCTATCATTGACCTCACAACACAGTCAAGACTAAAATGGTCGGAGATTGAATTAGTCGGACTTTCAATGACTCGACTAAAGCTTAACGACGACTAACTGTCAAAAATTTCACTTAACATATTGTTTTAAAAGGAGAAAATAATGGGAGGGAGCAATCCATATATTGAGAAAAGCCAGACGACCATTGCGGAGAAACGCTTCAAAGTCACCTTTATGACCCCTGAAGGTCCCACCGAAGTTCAGGTCGATCCAGATACGCTGCCTCTCGGGGAGACGGGTCTCGAGGGAAGCATTCTAGATATTGCATTGGGCAATGGCATTGATGTGGAACATGCCTGTGGCGGGGTCTGCGCCTGTTCAACATGCCATATCATTGTGCAAGAAGGATTGGATACCTGCAACGAACCCACCGATGACGAAAATGATCAGCTCGATGAAGCCCCAGGCTTAAGTCTGAAATCTCGGCTTGCCTGCCAATGCGTACCCAACGGCGAAAAAGATCTGATTATTGAAGTCCCCGAATGGAACAAAAATCTCGTCAAAGAAAGTCACTAAAGATCTATTCCTATCTTTCAATGGTCCATTAATTTCACAACATTTTTCATCGCTCATACGGGGCGATAAAAAAGGCCTGCCCCACTACTCATGGTGAGGACAGGCCTGGAAACTGTGGGCTAACGAAAGGGAGACGCGATATTTCTTCACTCAATTACTGGTGATAGAAATTCACTGATCAGAACATGTGTTATGGACTAGATAGTAACTATCAATCCCCTTCACCTCTGCCTCAGAGCTAAGTCCTCGCTTCCAAAGGCCACAGTTTTTTAGTTGTGGCAAAAGACAATAGAATACACCACATTACTAAGCAGTTTTTATTCCAGATTCATCAGGCTCACTGACAATGTCATGAAAGTTCTTATTTTCAATGATTTCATATGCTTACAAAAAATCGCTCCGCCTCAATCATTCCATTAAACAATCTAACTGTTTCCATCTGTAGACAGTTTTTTCAATTCTGGAACAATCGCGCTTCTATAAACCAAGGCGCAATACACCCTCCGGTGCAACAAAATCCTAATACTACTTCGTATTGTCCTTTTTAATTACAATATGACAACAGCGTTAACATCCCAAGCTCCTTCTTTCCACCAATCAACCTACGACCGAGACAATAGGGCAAGCATAAGCTATTGAAATTTCGCATGAATCTTATAATTTTTCGTGAAGACTAGCCTGGCACTAAGATTGCTCTATCTACAAAAAAAAGAAACCACTCTTCGATCGGAAAAATGACTAATACTTGAACACCACTATGCAACTTTTCGATATATATCAATATATCTTCCTAGGAATAGCCTTTTCTTGTCTCCTTGGACTGGGTATTGCCTGGTATATCTTTTTAGGAAATAGAGATAAATAACAAGACCGGTTACCAATACACTCCCTAGCCCCATTATTGCAATCGCAGAATCATTAGGGGTCAGACTCGAATTAATTAATTCGAGTCTGACCCCTAAATATTAGCCTGCCCCCTGGAATTACTTGGGCTGCTAGAGAGATTCGTAGACTTCGTCGCGCAGTTCTTTGACGCGGATATGATAGCGGTTGATTTTTTTGATGAGGCCTTGCCGACTAATACCTAGTTGTTCGGCGGTTCGGACTTGATTGAATTGGCAGGCAATTAACGTGTCTTTAATGATTTGCGCTTCGATTTCCCCAAGGATTTCCGGCAAGCTTCTGCCATCCAAGTCTTCCATCTTATTTGTACTACGCACAGGACGTTTTTTGAGCGCCAGATCAAGAGCTTCTTCGTTGATGGTCGCGCCCCGTACCATTACAGACAGGCGTTTCATTTCATTACTCAACTGCCGCATGTTGCCTGGCCACTGATATTCGACTAAACGCCGCATAGCGGTCAATGCGATTTTTTTTCGAGGTTTCCCAATCTCTTGACAATGTTGATCCAGAAAGTAATTCGCGAGGAGCGGGATATCAGCGGGAATCTCACGCAGCGTCGGTGTCTGAATATGCACGACTTTGAGCCGATAATAAAGATCTTCACGAAAGGCTCCGTTGTTGATTGCTTTTTCTAAGTCCGTATTCGTAGCTGCCACAACCCGGATATTGATGGGAATCGGTTTGCGTTCCCCGACTGGTTCAACCACCCGTTCTTGCAACACCCGCAAGACCTTCGCTTGTGCTTTGAGCCCTAAGTCTCCGATTTCATCCAAAAACAGCGTGCCATGGTTTGCTTGTTCAAATTTTCCTATTCGGGCCTCAACCCCTGTGGCGGTCCCTCGACCAATTCCAAAGAGCTCACTTTCAATTAGATTTTCCGGCAGGGCGGCACAGTTGATCGCAACAAAGGGATATCTCGCTCGTGGACTGGAATAGTGAATGGCTTTGGCCACTAATTCTTTGCCCGTCCCGTTTTCACCGGTGATCAGGACGTCGACAGAACTATCGTGGATTTGGTCGATCACTCGTACCAATCGTTGCATCGGCAAGCTATTGCCCATGAGGTTTTGGGTCGAAAACCGTCCTTCCACCTCTTTCCACAATTGGGCATTTTCCTTTTCTAAGTGTTCTCGTTCTTCCTCCAATTGTCGCATGTGCTGTTTTTGCTGAAGAGGAATAGAGATGTCCTCCACGAATGCTTGAGCAATCCGTTCATCCTTTACCGAAAAGGTTCCGCCCTTTTTATTCACCGCCTCAAACACGCCAATGATTTCGCCCGTCGGCAATCGCAACGGGACCGCCAACAACGTCCTCGTACGACGCTTGGTCTGCAAATCAATCCCCGAGAAAAACCGGTCATCAACCTGAACGTTGGGAATATTGAGCACCGTTTCTGTCGACAGACAATGTCCAGCAATGCCTAACCGCGCGTCCAACCGTAACAACTTCCCATCCTCTTGGAGAGGGAACCATAATTCTTGTCGCGCGTGATCTAACAGAAAGACGCTGGCCATGTCGGCCTTTAACCGCCGGCACGCCTCGTCGCGGAGAATTTTGAAAAATTCATGACAGTCCATTGCTCGATTGAGCTGAGTCAGAAAGGCCCGGGCAGTGAGCCTTGGGCTTGAAGAACGATCTACCATTCGGAGTTTATTCGGCATCACGCTTCACGTTCTCACAGTGGTGACAAGAACCCGTTCATCTCATCTGCTCTATTCCTCCCTATTATCCCTAGGTATGATTGCCGAGGTCAACGCCATAAAATGCACTCTCGGAGTGTTGAATTAATGAAGAAATCAAAGGGCACATTTCTCCAGCGACCCGTTGACGATGATAAGCCTCGGGTCGGTTCAAAAAAGTCCGTCCAGCGAGGCCGCAGCCATTTTTGCGCGCGGAGCGTACTGGTACGACGTAAGCACGGAACAATGGCGAGAACCCCGCTGGCGGCTTATTTCGACATTCCCATTTGGAGCTTTTTGCTTTCCCAATCAGCCACCCATTTAGTCCCCGTATAAAGACCATTTTTTTGCTTGATCTGCTCCAACCATTTATTGACTTATTTCATCTATTCCGGTAACAATCATCCAACCTATTAGCGATAAAGCTATTACTATTCACACAGAGACCTTTACCTACATGATGCTCTCAACTAGAGAGTAAGAATATTCTTCTTCAGCTCGCCTCCTAACCACATCTACTTTCCGTAGGTCTCGTTGGGCCCCTGCTTCCTGAAACTGGCTTTCGTACGGTATGACAGGAATGTGTTTGGCCCATGAGCAGTCTTGAAGTCACTATCAACAATGTTTCAATGAAGGTCCTGCTCGCAAGACTAGGCTTCCTGTGTCTAGGCTCACCAGCAGGAGAACGACTGTTATTCACACACGCGATAATCACATGATCAATGAGGGGAGGCTATTATGGCTGAAGGCCGCGTACTAATCGTTGATGACGAAGCGGACGTTCGTAAGACCGTCAAGTTAATTTTAACCAAAGCGGGCTTTGACGTCATTGAAGCCGCGGATGGAGAGGAAGGCATTCAAGCCGTTCGATCTGGAGACAATCCGCTTGTGTTAGACACCATTATTTGTGATATGGATATGCCCAAAGTGAATGGCATGCAAGCCATCGCCTTCTTCCGGCAACAATTTCCATCGGTTCCTGTCATTGTGTTGACGGGCAATCTCCAAATTAGTGATGCGAATGAATTATTCAAACAAGGCATTGTTGAGTACCTGACCAAGCCTGCGGACCCAGAAAAATTAGTCGAAGCGGTCAAAAAAGCCGCCAACAGCCATGAGCTATTCAAAGATCAATTTACCGTATGACCTCAGAACGAGGTCAGCCAACGTTATGGGTACCTTGCTGTTACACACCCCATGACGATTGGAGCCAAAGTGCCGACAACAGAGTCTATGACCACCTCATCTCACCATGATCGACGTGAACGCGAACTGGAAGCTGCGCGACGCATTAGCGAAGCGCTCTTCCAGCATTTAAGTGTCGAAGAACTCGTAGAACAGGGGCTAAAAATTGCCTTGGAAGTGGTGGATGGCCAGGCGGGGTGTGTGCTGCTCGCTAAACCAGAATCTAAAGAATTAGTGTTTTACCATGCGATTGGCGATAAAGCGCCACTCCGCGGGACCGCCTTTCCATGGACCCAAGGCATTGCTGGAAGCGTGTTTGCGAAAGGTGAGCCCATAGTCATTCAAGATGTCAAAGGTGATCAACGACACCTTGAAAAAATTGATCAGAATACGGGATTCACGACTCATGATATGATTGCCCTTCCGCTTAAACGTTGGGAAGGGCATCCTATTGGCGTCCTTGAAGTGATGAATAAAAAGAATGGACAATTGGATCAGGATGATGTGGCCATTCTTAGTATTATCGCCTCCTTCACGGCCTTATCCATCGAACAAGCACGATTGTTCCAAGACGCCAAGATGGCCGAAGTGGTCCGCATTCTTGGAGACATCGGCCATGATGTGAAAAACTTACTGATGCCTGTTCTCTGCGGGGCTTCCTTGCTCCAAGATGAGATTGATCAAGTCTTTGCGGAATTGAAACGCTCCTCGCCGGGTCAAACAAAAAAGAGCCAAGAAATCTGCAACGAAGTGATTCAAATGCTGAGTAACAATGCTCGACGCATTCAAGATCGCGTGAAGGAAATTGCCGATTGCGTCAAGGGCCTGAGTAGTCCCCCAAAGTTTTCCCCCTGCAAAATGGCTCACGTCGTCGCCTCCGTTTTCGATACATTAAAACTCTTTGCCCAAGAAAAAGGCATTACGCTTCTTCATGAAGGGATTGCGGACCTTCCGCCAATTCAAGCTGACGAAGGGCGTCTCTTTAATGCCTTCTACAATTTGGTAAACAACGCCGTAACCGAAGTCCCTCCTGGCGGATCCATTACCATACGTGGGCAGATTCATCCAGAGAATCAGGCCCTTCTCATTGAGGTGGTGGATACAGGACGAGGCATGCCAGCCGAAATTCGCGACAGCCTGTTTACCACAAGTGCAATGAGCAAGAAAAAAGGCGGAACGGGGCTGGGCACGAAAATCGTGAAAGATGTGATCGACGCCCATCAAGGGAACATCACGGTAGACAGCGAGCCCGGACATGGCACAACATTTAACATCAATCTTCCCATCGCCCCAGTCTCTCACCCCACCCCCTAATCTTCCTACCAGTCAGGGGTCGCGTGAATCTGCTGACAAACATGGCATAATACACGGTTCCCCAACGCATTGGGCCGCCGGGGCTTTTCGCTCTAGCTCAAAGTATATGTTATGGCCCAAGACGTAACTCATTCTATTGTGATACTCGGTGCAGGATTTGCCGGTATTAGCCTGGCAAAAGAGTTATCTCGATTAATGCCCACTGATCGGTCGTTTCACATCCATTTGGTGAACCAGGAAAATTACTTTCTCTTTCAACCCATGCTGCCCGAAGTCGTGTCCTGCGGGATTGAACCTAGTCATATCCTTAGTCCTGTCCGCCACCTCTGTCCCAATGTATATTTCCAACAAGCCACGATCTCGGGCATCGACTTCAAAACCCAACAGATCACCTTGGTGGGGACAGATTCTCGACGACCTCGTGAACTGCATTACGATCACCTTGTCCTTAGCTTGGGACTCACCATGGATGGCGCTGCCGTACCAGGATTGGCTGAACATGCTTTCCCGCTGAAGACTTTGGGCGATGCCTTTCATCTGCGAAATCATGTGCTCAGCCGTTTAGAAGAAGCAGACGGTGAACCAAACGCTGAAGTACGACAAGCCATCCTGACCTTCGTGACCATGGGTGGCGGGTTTAGCGGAGTCGAAACTATGGCCGCACTCAATGACATGGTAAAAGCTGTCCTTCCCTATTATCCCACAGCACAGGCAACGGGAACTCGCATGATCTTAATTCACTCACGTGAGAGCATCTTGAACGAGTTAGAGCCTGAGCTGGCTCAATTTGCTCAAGAGAAGTTGGTGGCACGTGGAGTGGAATGCCGTCTACGCACAACTGTCCAAGAAATCACTCCCAATGACGTGATGCTCTCAACAGGAGAACACCTCACGACACGAACCGTTATTTGTACGGTGGGGAATGCGCCTCATCCGCTCATAGCGCAACTCCCTCTTCCTCAAGATCGAGGGAGAATAGTAGTGCAAGCTACTTTACAGGTGAAAGACACACCTAATGTCTGGGCCCTTGGCGACGCAGCTTTAGTACCGAACCTTGCACAAGGTGGATGGTGTCCCCCAACTGCCCAGTTTGCGATGCGAGAGGGACGTCAGGCGGCACAAAATATTCATGCCGCTATCTATGACCTTCCGCTTCGGAATTTTTATTACAAAGGGTTAGGGCAAATGGCGATAATTGGAAGACATTGTGGCATCGCACAAATAGGGCGTTGGAAAATATCAGGATTTCTGGCCTGGATGCTGTGGCGAGGGGTCTACCTCATGAAGCTTCCTGGCTGGCCCTGCAAGGTGCGTGTTGCACTCGACTGGATCATGGAACTCGTATTTCCTCGAGACATCACCAAAGTGGACCTCCAACGGACAGAACAGCTCAAACATGCCCATTTCCAACAAGGAGATATTATTATTCAAGAGGGAGAAATTGGGGATCGTTTTTATATTATTGAATCGGGTGAGGTAGAAATCGTGCACCAGGAATCTGGCCAACCCGAACAACGGCTCGCTCTTCGCTCCACAGGTGATTCGTTTGGGGAACTCGCTCTACTCAAAGATGCACCGCGAGCTGCCACGGTACGGTGTCTCACCTCCGTCGATGTCATCATATTCAACCGAACAGATTTTCTCACACTGGCCGGTAGTTACAACATCTTCCGTCATCATATGGATGACGAAACGACTGCAGTCGCAGAATTTCAAAAAAAACAACCAGTGAATGCTAGATAAAGGCTAGGACTTCGGCAAGCCACAAATATTCCTATTTCTTGTACAGATGGTTCGATGTCAGTCATCTATCACCTAGGCTCAAGATCTTTCGCCCGTAGGCTCTTGGGAAGCGATTTCTGGGAGTGTTGAATAATGAGAATATCGAGAGGCACAAATGGCCAGGACCATGTTGGACTTCAAAGACCTTGGGTCGGTTCAAAAAAGTCCGTCCAGTCCTGCCCTTGGCGAAGGAAAGGCCACAGCTATTTTTGCGCGCGGAGCGTACTGGCACGACGTGAGCACGGGAAAATGGCGAGAACGCCGCCGACGGCTTTTTTCAACAGACCCCGTCAGGAAACAATTGTTTCCCCTGAATCAACCAGGAACATAAAAAGGTAGCATCCCCTTTTATATATTATGGCGAAGGGGTGACGTCGTTACGACTCTACGTCGAAGAGATGCGGAGGAGTGATAACTCAATGGGAAACGTAGAAGTCGGATGCTGACCATCGGCGCGATGAAAGGTGAGGCCACCTTCAAGGTCGACGACGATCACTTCTCGAATACCCGAAGCGAGGTACGCCAGTATCTTGTGGGCGATTTCGGTCGGACGATTGCCAGGTGACAAGACTTCCACAACGAGATCGGGATCACGAAGCAGGTCCGTAGGAGAGACCGATTGCCAGCGTTCCTGGGGCATCCAAACAACGTCTGGGACACGAATGCCAGCGGTGGAGGTCACGACAGCGACTTCATACACCGCTTCACCGCCAAGCTGCTGTTGGAGTTGAAAAGCAACAGCAGCACAAAGTCGCTGATGCCGTGTTTCAGGCCGTGGACTCATGACCAGCTCTCCATGTTCGGTGAGTTCATACCAATCGGGTAGCTGATCATTTTTGGCAAGACCTGCCCAAATGTCTGAGAGTTCTTGAGGTGAGAGAATGGTTGCGGTATCCATAAGAGCCTTGTCCCTCATTTCATTCTATGAAGTCCCAAAGAGCGTGTCAATGGGACGATTGAGAGACCATGGCTTCGAGAAGAAGGAGCACGAAGACGCATTCTGGATTCTTCCATGCAAGCTCGTTTGTGATCAACAACTCACATACGGCTCATGCTAAGTTAAGAAGTCTGCCCAGCAGAATATCTTCGACGTTCCGGCGGAAATCAATGATGCTCACCTCATGCCCCCACGTCTCCAGCAACTGCGCCACCCATTCCGCTAAGGACGCCGCCTCCACCACACAGCGCAGTCAGCCGAAACCGGCCAGGGCACCCTCCAGATCCCCTGCCTCCGTCACCACCATCTGTTCTCGTAGCAGCTCCCCTTGGTTGTTGAGGAGACACACGGCACTTGCCTGATTCGCCAAATCAATGCCACAGTAGGTCATGGTCCCCCTCCTTCAGTGTGAGGCGTCGGTCGACGACCTCGGATAATTTTTCGTGAATGGACTGGAGGAGGGTGACCTTTTTTGCTTCATGTGTCTACTCCGTTTGCTGCTTTATACCATCTGAAAAAATCCGCCAGATTTCAACAGACCCCTAAATTGATCATGTGCCTTGATCATGTGTCGGTGCTATCAAATAGCCACTATAGTGTTAGATGAGCTTGTGGCTCTTTTCTCATAACTTCACCTTACCCGTTCCCTTGAATACACCAAATCAAAACAGAATCGACGAATAACCTCAACTCTCCGAGCACATCTCAGACTTGAAGTGGTTGCCTCTAGCCTACCTTTGGCATGGGAAAACAGAAATGGCTCAAATTTGCCAAAACGTAATATATATATTACACTATAGGATGTGGCTATCCGATATACGATTGAAGAATACATCTCTGAAGAAGGCCAAACACCATTTCGAAATTGGGTCAACCACCTGAAAGATCAGACGGCTCAACGAAAAATCGCCGTCCGATTACGCCGAGCTAGTTTTGGCAACTTCGGCGATTGCAAACGGATCAAAGGGGCCTAAGGCCTCTGGGAGATGCGGGAACATTATGGAGGAGGCTACCGTATCTATTATGCGGTAAAAGACAAAACGATGGTGTTACTGCTGGCGGGTTCGATTAAAAAAGATCAGACCAAAGCCATTGCCAAAGCTAAAGATTATCTTGCCGATTTTGAAAGGAGAGACTGCCATGACTAGAAAAGCCAGCCAACTATTTGAGATTAGCAATCTCGAGGTGCTGAAAGACCCAGAACAGGCGGCTCTCTACCTGGAAGAAATCCTGGCCGATGGGGATATGGACCTGTTCAAAGAAGCTTTAAAAGATGTCGCTGCTGCAAGGGTCGGCAATATGACGACGTTAGCCCAAAAGACCCAACTCGCCCGGGAGGCCCTTTATACCTCGCTTTCCAGAAAGGGCAATCCTCGTTTGGATACGCTCACCAAAGTCTTAGATGCGGTAGGCCTTCGTCTAACAGTGACCACAACATAAGGGAAATAGCACACGTAGGAGCTCGAGAGTCTTTTTCCCTTTCACTCACTCCGGCACTTAAATCACCATTTTTTCTCCTCGTGCATTTTCTCAAAACGACTGGGACCAACTCCAACCGTTCATCAACTGAGCCTTGGCGTGAGGAATTACAGCAGTGTTTCGCCTTGCTCACTCCCCTCACCCGTCTCATTTGTACACTTCTTCACATATTCCACTATACCCCACAACTCAACAAGCTTATCAAAGGCATGACGCTCCTACTTTTTCATGGCCAAGAAACACGCCACGATTCTCTCAGAAAAACATCTGAAGGATGCTCTAACCTTTGTTGAACATCACACGCAACACCTACTTCACAATCAAGTCATGCTCTAACTACACCACACGGTAGGACGTCGCGTTAAAGAAATAAGCGCCTTACGATGGATGATGGTGACAGATGGAAAAGGAAACAAACTCGATGTGTTAGAGCTTCCTGATTCGGCGACGAAAAGGAAGAATGGACGGACCATACCACTTCATCAAGCATTGCATGCCGCTTTGATACTCTTGAACCATAGTCATCGTCCTCATTTAGAAGATCCCATCATTCAGTCATCCAGCAGTTAACCAATGATAGCAGCAATCATAGCCACACGCTGGGAAGGATCACTCTATACAGTTTTTTTTGCATAGGCATATGCCCACTACTCACCTTTCAAAGCAATCAACACCCTACTAACCTGCCCCCATTCTTTGCCCATTCGGCATGCTCGGTTTTCTGAATGATGATGGCCTCTGTGGTCGTCACAGAGGCCAATTGTTCTTCAACTCTTGGTCGTGTAGTCTGCCAAACGGTCAGCACGATGTCGAGGGAATCTGATACACATTCAGGGAATGTCACCTGTGCGATGAACGAAAAATCAACATCCTTGTGGAAGAACTCAGCCCCATTCCTGATACAGACCGCGGCAATCAGGCAATCGATTGTCTTTCGAATCATCAACCCGAGCCGGGACAGGTACGATAGATCAGCGCGCGCTGTTCAAAAGCCTCAAGATTTGTCATCCCCAAGACAGGATACTGAAGTAAAATCTTTTGCACGCGAGCATAGTGTGCATCGTCTCGAATCCCCTGCAAAATTTCACAGTAAATGACGCCGGGTAAGAACACCGGACGACCGTCGAGAATAAGCTGCTGGAGATGCCGATCTTCTAGGGTTTGCGTACATCGAAAGAAATCAACCCACACAGTCGTATCGACAACAATCACATCCGCGACCTTCGCATGTCCTCAAGATTGCCTTCCCATTGGATGGCGCCTCGTAATTTCAAAATCTCCTTTTGTCTTTCTTTCTTCAAGAACTCACGAAGCGCTAAGTGCACCAGCTCTTTCTTTGTTTTGCACTGAAAAACACGCATCCCCTCGTTCACAAGGGCATCGTCCAATTCAATAGTCGTCCGCCCCATCACGAGCCCCCCTTTCTCAATTTTTACCGTAACGCATAAAGGTGTAGAGCATAAGTAAAATTGGTGTATAAGAGGGCCCCTGCACACCTCTCACACAGAGCAACCACCCTGCAACCTTCATGTCGAAATTCCTCTCCTTATGATAAGAAAGAGGAATCGACCTTCAGAACGAATTAAGCAATAACCCACCCTCCGAAATACACTAGGGAAGAGAAAAACTCTTTCGTCAAAGCAGGAGCAGGCGTCTCATACCTCGACCCCACTCAACCGTGGGAGAATATTCATGCCCTCAGCAATTAGCTCCGACATGCCTATTGTGGAATCGATTACCATCAAGGTTGGAGAATCGTCAGAACCGACCTCCCATCCCCAAAAACAACATGGGAAACCTTCATGGTTACACTCCACACACAACACCCCAATCCATCCGCCACAAAGAAACCCAAGTCATCATCATAAAATAGACCAAAAAAGAGCAACCAATGCTGAGGCTACTGATTCTTCCAGGCCCCACAAAAGATGGGGAATGAATGGAGCGGGGGGGAAATCCTGGATCCTGATAATGGCAAATCATACAGTTGCTATATCAAAGTCAAGGACAACGGTCAGAGGCTGCACGTGCGCGGCTACATCGGCTTTTCCTTACTAGGCCGCACGCAAATCTGGCACCGTGCGGAATAAATCCTTCCACCCATCCCTTCCCTTTTTCATACTTCACCGTATCAATGATGGAGCCAAAAGACCTGATACCCACTGAGATACCACCTTCATCTTGACGCTTTCAATGAAGGTTGATAGGGTGGGAGGATGTATGGAGAATACGAATGACCATCAGATCCCTCGAACTTAAATTCACGTATGAGGACTTTCTCCTTTTTTCTGAGGACGGGAAACGACATGAACTCATTGATGGAGATCATTTCGTGACCCCGGCCCCCTCCACCAGGCACCAACGAATATCCCTCCGCTTAGCGACAGCCATAGAGGTATTCCTCAAAGACCACCCGTTAGGCGAACTTTTTGTCGCTCCCTGCGATGTCGTCCTCTCGGATGTGGATGTGGTCGAACCCGACCTGTTGTTTGTCGCCTCTTCTCGTCAAGCCATTATTTCAGAACGCAATATCCAAGGCCCTCCCGATCTTGTCGTGGAAATCCTGTCTGACAGCACTAGAAAAACCGACGAAATGATCAAACGCAAACTATACGAACGGTTCGGCGTCAGAGAATATTGGATTATTGATCCCGATCTAGACACCATCAAAATTCATCGAAAGGGCCAAGATGGATACACCCGCCCCGGAACTCTCACACGAGAACATGACCACCAAGTAACCACACCTTTATTGCCTGGTTTTCATGTAGCCCTCGCAGAACTGTTTGAATAGCCCTTCAAAACCAGCAAAAAAAACAGGGGGCAAAATCTGGCTCGGAGAGATTCTCGACAGCATCCAAGAAATTGAGAATGCAACGCATCAGGTCGCAGTAGACACATGTCCCAACAACCACTTTCTGATTTCAAAAATCCCCCTCCTTTGTAAGGAGGGGCGGAGGGGAGGTAGAGACTATTATCGTCAAAGCAGGAGTAGGTGCCTCATGCCGCTACCTCACTCAACCGTGAGAGGATTTCATGCCCTCGGCAATCAACTTCGGCATGCCTATTTTGGAATCGATCACAAGCAAATTTGGCGCATCGTCACCACAGATTTACCGTCACTTAAAACAACTTGTAAAACGCTCTTGTCTACCCTCCATTCACCTAACGAAAATCCTCCCGACACATAGCCATTGTCCTAACCCTAAAAGATCAAAGTATCAATGACCGCAACATTCCCTCTGCCTCACCAAAAGGTGACGCTGGGCGGTAGAAACAGCCTTGATCTTATTCACGACACATTCTATAGTGGTGGCATCATAGTCAAGGCTCACGGCCAAACGCAGCACCTTCGCCGTCACTTCGCCCTCACCCTCTTAGGCCGCCCAAATCCCGGGAACGCACTAAGCAAAAAACAATCTCGATGCTCTTTCTATGCACCCCATCTTTACCCAGGAGGCGTACCATGGACTCAATCATTAAAAAAAAGCAAAATCTCCACTCTTCTTCAATGTATTCTGTGGGAAGGCAATTTATTATTGCATCACTTCTATGCTCCCTCTTTTTGCTCTTCTTCAATTCCTCAGTACTCGCAGCAGGAGACCAAAGTGAAACCAATGCCAATACAAATGTCGCTATCGGGGCAGCCTCATTAATTCTTCAACCTGTCTATCTGGCAATCAAGCTAGCCATAGGCATCACTGGAACAGCATTTAGCAGACTAACACTTCTCGGCACAGGAGGGGATGAAGAAACAGCAGGAAAAATCTTTAAAGACAGCTGGGCCAGCCCTTTGGGCATGCCAGAATTGTTTAATCGAACCGATGGCCAAGAAAATACGCCCAGTTAAGACCTAAAACGAATCATGTAATACCTCAAACACCTCGAGCTCTTCAGCCTTACCTTTCACCTGGGCAGAAGGAAGCTGTTGATGTGGTATGGAACGGCCCAGCCCGGAGAAGGCCTCTCGCGTCAATAAAATCTGCCCCCCCTTCGCCAACCCGGAAAATCGTGAAGCCACATTCACCGTATCCCCAATCACGGTAAATTCCATGCGTTCAGGAGAGCCAATATTGCCCAAAAACACCTCCCCGGTATTCACGCCAATACCGATATCCATCCCAAACCCATATTCTCGTTGCCAACGCGCATTCAAATCAGGCATGCGCTTAATCATGGCAACCGCCGCACGAGTCGCATGAAGTCCTGAATTCTCAAGCGGGATTAAACTTCCAAACACCGCCACAATCGCATCGCCAATATATTTATCCAGCGACCCTTTATATTTAAAAATAATAGTGGCCATCTCTGTAAAATACTCGTTCAAGATGGCTACTAGTTGATCAGGACGTCGAGACTCCGTAATGGTCGTAAAGTTACGAATATCAGAAAACAACACAGTGACAATCTTGCGTTCACCCCCAAGGTTAACCTGCACATCTTGCTCAATAATTTTATCAACAATCTGCGGAGATAAATACCGCGCTAAATTCGTGCGAACCCCTTCGTCTTTTTTCATTTGATCCGCTAAGCCTGCATTGGCCAGAGCCACCGCGCCCTGATTGGCAAGTGTTTCAAGAAGGTCTATATCTTCCCTTGTATACAAATGCCCTGACTTTTTATTGCCGAGAACCATGGCACCTCGCACTTCATTTTGATGAATCATGGGCACAAGCATATTAGCTCCAAGCTCCGAGAATCTTTTCCCGCAAGTATCCTTAACATTTTCATAATATGGCAATTCTGCTATATCATATTTCGTAACAAGCTTTCGTTCTTGAAAGACCAGGGAAAACAAAGAGTCATCGGAAGGGAAAGAGGCCACATGCAACTCCGAATTAGATAATTCTCGACCAGTCACCCCAGACCCATACAAGGCTAAACCTCCTTGATTCACATTTGGTAAAATCACGCCAGCCATATCAACAAACATCCCTTCTCGCACAGTACTCACCAAAGTTTCGATTATGGTCTTTTGATTTAAGAGGGAGGACAGAGCATTACTTACCGAAAGCACAGTCCCTTTATAATCAAATTTCTTCCTAAAAAATAGTCGATCAATCATGTCTTGCACTGCCCTATTGAGCGGATTAAAAAGAAACACTGTAAGGAAAGCAAACACCACTGGATACAATTGCTCAGAAGCCTTTCCAAAAAGGGGATCTAAAACTACAGATTTAAACCCCGTTTGCAAGAAAAAAAGAGGTGGCCCCGGGAAACTGCACAACGGGCTAAGTGGATACGCTCTGCAAAAGGTGGCATGATGTTGCTACCAATGAAAGGAGCGAATCATGAAGAGACGACCTCGACGGAATCATTCTCCGGCCTTTAAGTCCAAAGTGGCGCTGGCCGCGATCAAGGGGGAACAGACGGTAGCCGAATTGGCCCAACGTTTCGATGTGCATCCCAATCAAATCACGCAATGGAAGACCTTACTCTTAGAGCGTGCAACAACGGTGTTTGAGGGGGGCGAGCCCGCCCCGCCTCTCGTGGATGTGAAACAGCTGCATGCCAAGATTGGGGAACTGACGTTGGAAAACGATTTTTTAGAGGGTGCGCTCACCAAAGCGGGCGTGCTGAGCGCCAGACGATGATCAACCGCACACATCAACTCTCGGTGAGTCAACAGGCCAAGGCCTTAGGGATCAGTCGTGGGAGTGTGTATTATCGACCGAAGCCGGTCTCTGAGGAGGAGCAGCGGCTGATGAACCGGATTGACCAGTTACATCTAGAGTACCCATTTGCAGGAGCCCGGATGCTCCGGGCTCTCCTACGGCAGGAAGGGAGTATGGTTGGGCGTAAGCATGTGAGGACCCTGATGAACCGCATGGGGCTGGAAACCCTGTATCGCAAGCCTCGCACCACACAGCGCCATCCCAGTCATCAGGTCTATCCGTATCTGCTTCGAGACCTGACGATCACCCGCGCCAATCAGGTCTGGGCGATGGATATCACCTATATTCCGCTGGCCAAAGGGTTTGTGTATCTAGTCGCAGTGGTCGATTGGTCTACGCGTCGTGTGCTGGCTTGGCGCGTGTCGATCATGATGGACGTCCAGTTTTGTCTGGAGGCGGTTGAGGAGGCCCTCAGCCGGTATGGGAAACCGAACATTCTCAATACGGATCAAGGCAGTCAGTTTACGAGTCACAGCTTTACGGAGTGGCTCAAGGCCCAGGGGATTCGACTCAGTATGGACGGTCGAGGAGCGTGGCGGGATAATATCTTTGTCGAACGCTTGTGGCGTACCGTGAAATACGAAGAAGTCTACTTGCATGCCTATGAGTCCGTGTCAGCGGCACGAACGGGGATCGATCGCTATTTTCAGTTCTATAATAGCCGGCGTCCGCATTCGAGCCTCGCAGAGCGGACGCCGGATCAGGTCTATTTTCAACAACTGCCGCAGTTACAAGCGGCTTAATTCAACTAGGAGTGATCCACTTATCTTTGACCAATGAGTTGTTCAAAAAGTTGGGGCCACCTCTAAATACCCCCCACCCACCAAAACAGTCATGATGATATAACCCAACGTTCGCTTTATATAAACGTCCAGATCAAATAAATTATGCTTCGCAATTGCATAAGCAATTGAAAAGGGAAACAAAGTCAAAGGAACAGCAGTTAAAACTGTGGGCATTTCGGCAAGGGACTGTCCATAGGAAGATAGGACAGGTGCAATAGCAGGAATGGGAAAAGCTAATGCAGCTCCAAAGAGAATAACCTTGGCTCTTGCCCGACCGAGCAAAGATTGGCTCAGGAAGAAGGTTCTAAGAATCCCAAGAAGGAATATTCCTGCTCCTATACCCAAATACTGATTAAGAAAAATAAATAAATTATCAAAAAGTGCCTGATCAGGGTAACTCCAAATCAATCCCAATGCCAAAATCATGGAAAGTAAATATGGAATCCAGGTAATCCACTTAAACTTTTCAATAAAGTTGATCCGCTCAGGGAAGATGAAACTTAGGTGAATCAGATTTGCAGCCAAAGTGCATTCGGAAAACAATAACAAACGAGTAAATCCAAGATGAGTGAAACTAAGATCACTAGTGGTAACATAATCTGTGCCAAGAAAAAGTCCACTGCACAGAAAAACCATTCCTACTTCACTATTGGGTTTCAAATAAAAAACAATGAATCCTAGGAGGACATAAACAATCCCTATTACAAACAAGATAAAAAACTTCACCATAAAGTCCTGCCAGGTAAACAACATGGTGGGTACTAGCACATCTCTTTTTTCCCCTTTTTGCTCTACCGTATAACGAATGGAGCTCCCTATAGGGACTTTTAGGGCCAAGGCTTGAAGGGCAGTAGCATTCATAGGCTTGCCATTCACTAAGATAATTTTATCAGGATACTGTAACCCGGCTTGGGTTCCGGTCCAGTGGGAAGGTCCTCTAAAATCTACCTTCATCCGCTCGGAGAAAAAAAATCCCGGGAATGGGGCACGTACAAATTGGAGTACCGACAGCAAACAAACGATTGCGATGATGGCGAAACACCCAAGCCACAACATCACAATCCATTGCCGTGGCGTACTTGAAAAATCTATGCGCTGAAAAGGCACGAGAAATGACATGCGTTATATTCGTTTAACTGTCGCTTGAGCCTCCGCCCTCTCTTGCGGAGAGGGTGAGAAAATTTTGGGACACCCAAGTTGATAGTTAAAATAATATAGGAGGGAAACTGCAAGGTGCAGCTTTCGAACATCTCCTTTTGAAACGTGGAAACATAGCCTGCCCCACAACCAAAAAGGACCAAATTCAAAACATCTTACCCCTTCTAATATTAGAAATGTCAGAGAGAGGCCTTTATCTTCTCATCACAGCGTCTTTCAGTTAAAAATACACCTGAAGGTTAAACCCAATAAACTTTGACACAAAAACATTATTATCGCCGGCGAACCGGTCTCGATAGGAAACAGTTGCTGTTAAGGGAATCGGGAATTTGTTCTCAAGGACAAGTGGAAGAGTAGTGTAGGTAAGCCCAACCACAAAAACGTGCTCAATCCAATCCGTCTCCTCTTCCAGAGCCCCATAATCTAATCCCCTATCACCAGAATAATGGTCTTTAAAGCTATGCCCAAATTGATATTGCGGGGAAAGAAAAAGACCTGGCAACCAAAAACCATAACTGAGGGAAACATCTGCTCGAACAATATCGCCAAGGTTTCGCTTAACGTTTTCCTTAAATGGACAAATAGGGTTATGCACATCACAAATTCGTAATTTCTGACGATCTGGCAGGAACAAGTCGTAAGAAAAAGTCGCATTCACAAGCAAAGAACCAGGATCGGGAAACCCAAGGGATTTCGTGACTCCGTCAGGTTGGAGAACAAAATCCTGTTGAAGCCTAAATAATAGGGCATAGGCTCCACTGCCAAATCCACGGTCTACTAAATTATCAGGATCATCAACTCGTCCAGTAGGAAACCGGGCTCCTCCAGTAAAAGCAAAACGCCAATTATCATTTGTGAAATATCGATACTTGAATCCCGCTTCAATATCTCCCACACCGTTATACGACCAAGTCTCTACGCGTTTAAAACCTTGGCTGACTAGGAGATCTTGAATATCCTCTGCAGTCGGTGTGGGCGTTCCGGCAAAACCGATAGGAGCAATTCCTCCCGGGACAAAGGGATTAATGCCTAAAGTTGCGGTAGAGCTGTCTAGTTTGGCATTCACAGCATTCCTCATCCAATAATATGGAATATTCATACCAACCGATAATTCGTCAGTCACACCATAGGACGGTTGAAATATGACTTGCTGAATATTCCATTTAAAAGAAACATCGCTGCGGCCAAGTGTGCCAGCACCAGCAGGAAGGGCAAATCCCATCTCGACCAGACTGAGGTCTGGAAAAACATTAGAATCCAGATTGGTATTAAAATCGAGTGCGACATCTTCTTTGTTTCCATCTTTATTATACCGCTCAGTAATGGGAAGAAAGAATTGACTATCAGCTAAAATTCGCCAAGTTCCTTTAGGAAGTGTGGCAGCAGAGTCAAGCCCAAAGTTAGTTGGAATGCGTCACGGCTCCCAGGTTAATATTATGCGACCTTCCGAGTCGTGGTCATCTCCAAGCGCAGTTCCCGTTTCAGTGCCTCGCGTAACTGCGGCAGATGTTGATAGCCTTTCACTTTGCGCAGTCGTGGCTCGATATCTAACAGCGCAGTGGCCAACCATCGCTGCCGTTGATTTGAGTTCGTCCAGCGATCGACCTTCGCACACCGCTCTTCCACCAAGGCATTGATCGACTCCAGGCAATTCGTCGTTTTGAAGGAGAGGCCGAGGCATGCAAACATGCCCAACCGATGCACGGTCAACGTTTCCTCCAACCCTTCGGCCAAGCTCCGCGCCGCGGATTGGTTCCGAGTCTCGAGTTCCTGCTGCAGGCGACCGAGCGCGGTCTTGGCTTCCGTATACGTTGGACGCTGATACGCGCGTTGAAGCCGTCGTCGCCAGGCCACCTGTTCGCCTTTGGGTAGATGGCGCACAACATTCTCGCGCTTATGCCACTGACAGCGTTGCACTAAGGCGGTCGAGCCCCACGCTTGGCGTACGGCCGCGCGCAACCCTTTGCCGCCATCAATGATCACCAAGAGACCCTGGGAATCGTCGAGGCCCCGTTCCTCCAAGGAGCGGAGGAACGGCGTCAAAACGGTCTCGTTTTCTGTCCCCGTTTCCACAAACCCCAGCACGTGTTTCTCCCCCGTGAGGGTAATCCCCACGGCAATGCCCATCGTCATGTCGGCAAACATCTTGCCATCGAGAAAGACGGCCACTAGATCTAGCTCACGGAGATCACGCTCTTGCAACGCCTTCAGTTGCTTGGCACTCGCCTGCACAAAGGTTCTCGATACGGTCGAACTGGACAGGCCAATCGCGCCGGGGACCGCTTCGGCTGCGGCTTCATAATTCCGACACGAAATGCCATACAGCACTCGCTTGAGGAGCAAGTCATCCAACTGGCCAGTCCCTTGGTAACGATCAATCGTCTGTAATGAGATCTCCCCACCCTGTTGGTGTTGAACACGAGGGATGCGTAGGCGATGCCGTTGCCCCGCCAGCTGTACGCTCCCCGGATTGCTGCCATGACGCCGGCCAGGAAGAGCAGCGGCTTTTCGCGCATAGCGGGCCCCAGCCAAGGCACACACCTCGTTCTCCAAGATCTCGTGCAGATGCATGAGTCCCAAGGGGATCAGGTTCCGAATACATTCCAGCTTACTGTCCACATCAAAGGCTTCATAGTGGTGCGGCCCGAAGACCTGGGCCGTTCCCAACAGTTTCCTCTTCTTGCTTCTGTTCGCAGCGTTCGTAATACTGCTCATGTCGTGGCTCCTTTCATGACGCGCGGACGATGGTTGTTCTTGGTCGAACGCCATCTCAGCACAGTGAAGGGAGCCGCTTCAAATTCCAACTAGACTTAGCACACATTCTGGCAGCATTATCAGCAAACACTCCAGCTGGAAACAGAACGGTTAAAAAAACCACAAAGGGAAAAAAGCGATTCATGGACAAGCAGGCAAGTATCACAATAAACTCCTTAGTATTCTTGATGAGGAACAAGCAATCGTCCAGGTTCCCTAGAAATAAATCTGGTAAGGCCAGCAAGGGAGAGCCCCACGACCCACAACAACAGCAACACACTGTCTCCGAATTGGGCATAGAAAGTATGTTGGGATCGAAGCACAACTTCTCCCTCAACGATTCCTCGAGGCGTCCCCGTAGAAGCCCGAATGCCATGCTGAACTGTTTGCCGGCCAATGGGATCGATCAAAGCTGAAATCCCCATATTGGTGGACCTGACAATAGCACGGCCATGCTCAACGGCACGAAAAACCGTGCTCGCCAAAAAATGTTCATGAATGGTGGTATCGCCAAACCAGCTTTCATCTGCGGCATTCACCAACAGTTGCGCCCCTTCAGCGATAATTTGGCGGGTGATTTCAGGGAAGGTACTCTCCCAACACAACATGGCACCAAAAGAGAGCCCTGGAATGGTAAAAATAGTATAATCTTCACCAGGAACTGTATCATCTAATGACCGAGAAATGATCGCCGACCAATCCACCAGGTCTTTGTAGGGCATATATTCCCCAAAAGGAACTAATCGAATTTTTCGATATTGATCCACCACTCCACCGTCAGGGGAAAAAAGAACAAGGCTATTAAATCGCTTTTTCCCATGTCTTTTTGAACCTTTGCTAAACTTGGCAGACTCTGCATTACCCACCAATAAATACGAATGGGTTTCCACCGCCAACTGCATAATTCGCTGACGCAACTCTTTTTGATGAAGAACGTCACCTGGAACTGCAGTTTCAGGCCACACAATCAGCAGAGGTGAATGCTGTGAAGCCTCGCGCGTGCGTTCCTCATACCAATTCAATATAGATTCCCGGTAAGAGGTATCCCATTTTTGCGTCACAGTAAAATGGCCTTGAATAATTGCCACAGGAATACTCCGCCCTTCTGCTTCCTGCTCTAGAACAATGAGCCCATACCCCCAAACCCCACAAAAAGCGGCAAAGATCACACCTAACGGAACGCCCCAACGATGTGATTTGGAAAATAGATTGACGCCCAGGGATTGATTAGGAGCTAATAGCGCACAGCCTACCTGCCAGATCCCCACATTGACCAAAACGATGAGAAACGAAACCCCCCAGGCTCCAGTCCACACACTGATTTGTAAAAGAGGGAGGTGATCAATTTGTGTATGGGCCAAGTACATCCACGGCGCACTTAGAAAGTCCATGTGGCCACGGAAAAACTCCAAGGTTACCCATAAGGTAGGGCCCATCAACAGAGCAAACCAAGAAGTGCCCTTCTGGAATAGGGCTATTCCATACCCAAAAATCGCCCCATATAAGGACAAGTAGCCCGCCAGCAAGAGGTAATTGATAATTGTGAACCCTGGGACAGTCCATATCCAATAAAATGTGCCAGAAAAAAACCCCCAAGCTAATACGCCACCGAGAAAAAATGCATGGCGTGGAGACCTACCGGAGATCCCGCACAAAAATGGAATAAGGGCAAACCAAGCCAAGACACTCCACTGAAAGGGAGGAAAGCACAGAATGAGAGAGAACGCTGAGAATATTGTCAGGCAAATATCCCGCGACCACCCTTTCCCATATGGTAGATGTGAGACTATTGTTTTCCATAAACCAAGAGCCTTCATGTTCCACCTACCTCGCCCCACCTATTCCGTAAAAGAAGAAAGAACGGGTACAAGCTTTCCTAGCTTCCCACCTATCGCAAAAGAGCCCACTTACTTTTTTAAGCAATCAAATTCCAGAGTACCAAGTCTCCATCATTATGGGTCCACGGCATACAACGTCACATCCAATAAACTTCCTGCATGTTCGAACACGCGCTCAGAATCAAACAAATCCTTATCCGGATCCGGGCACATACACCCACAATCAACCTCCGGCTGATCCACATCAGACGGGCAACGGCAATCGCACTGTGTAAAAAACTGTCCGGGAATCTCAGGAATCGCAGGGTCATCTGAAACGCTACGTGGAATTAACTGGTTAGCTTCAAAGACTTCCTCGTTTCGAATAGAATGCTCTGTAATAACCAGCTTCTTTCCTTCTAGTCCAAAGGCACTTAAAATTCTATCCACAAACATTTGAACATCTTGCTGAACAAATATGTCCTTCGTATCATCAGGATTAATTGCCCGACATATTAATTCGCCATAATTAAGAAAACTTGTTGGAGTGAATAATTGTTGGCGAAAAAAATGAGTATCATCCTTGCGGTTTAACCGGAAAAGAACGTCAGCTAAATGTTTAGTTTCCGCTATCACGTCCGAAGTGATTACTAAAACGGCCGTCCCCTTTAGCGCAACAGCTCCATTCCCGGGATTGTTGACAACACAACTTCCCAGAAGATTCCCCGCGCCAGCTTTGGCAGCCCACACATTATTCCCCATACCTATCATCAACAAACCAACCTGCATAAGTATCAAAACACATATAATCATTGAACGTTGCATAACATACCCCCTGATTGGAAATTTGTTAAATCATGATTGCTACTGACAAACCTCAGCCCCAGTAACGCCCCCAGAATCGGCTAGCTGGAAACAATCGCTGGCCTTGTTACTAAAAGCCGTGGGAATGGAAAAAATCACCCCACCTACTTTTTTGCTATCCTTCACCACAACGCGTTGGTCCATGTTGCCACCACTCCCCGGCGCGAAGTGCGGCCCATATTCTGCAATTTGAATCTCTGGAATAAGCGCGACTGAATGTCCCTTTTCCTGTGCAACGACAAACTTAATGTACTCCGACACGACAAAATCTCGATTCACTGCTCTTTCCTGGCCTTGATCATCCACATACGTATTGACGGGTGTCGTAGGAGTCGTCTTCGGTGTCCCATTGTTCGCAAAACCATGCTCATACGTTTGGTAATACACACAGGTGGGTTCAAGTTCCAATGCACAGTCGCGATAGGCACTTGGGGAATTATTCTTCCCCAAAGTCTTGAGCACATTTTCATAATCATCCCAAATCCGCTGCGAGTAGAACACCGAGTTTGTTTCTACATCCGGATGACCAACTTGAATCCCAGGCGGAAAAATAGCTTTTCCGATTGGGCTTCGTTGTTCATTATCCAAACATTCAATTAACCGAATTCCCTTGTGTATCCCAAAAGGCTGCACGGCATTTTGATTGATTTGACGATCAGAAATAGGCCCATCGGTATTCGTGAGATATACCAAGCCCCCCCCTTCCGCAATTCCCTGAAAATTATCTACCCACTCCGAAAGCCCCGGAGGATGCACGCCACCAGGGGTATAATTCAGCAAATGAAATTGTATTGCATCAGTGCCGCCCCCTAGTGTCGTGGAGTTAGCCACCAGAGATGATCCATCAATCGGATAAATGGTGCGGGGATCGCCAGCCTCCTTCCCAACAATACTGTCGGTATCACTGGTTGTCGGTCCCGGTGTCCCTGGCACCTTGCTACATTGCGGATTCACAATGCCCATAAACACATCTTTTTGGGTCAATCGCGTACGCACATGCACGCCACTCACAAAGAAACCTCGGAACTCATCAATCGCAGCGAGTCCATCTCCCTCAAATAAATTAGCCCCAATCAATTCATTATCTTCTTCGGGCTGAAAACATTGCTGGGGATTCGGACACTGCGCCGCCGAGAGCGCAGCACTTTCCTGTTGCTCCCATATATCAGGCAGCCCATTTCGATTGGCATCCGCTGGCAGCACAAAGGCGTAATTCCCATTGACTAGTATGGCGGCTTCTCCCCCACAATCGTTAACTTTCAGCCTCACATCAGACAGGATTTCGTAATCGGGGGAAGTATCCTGAGGGTCGCCCGCATTGGTACAAATACCCGGATATCTGGTCGTCTCCGGTAGAAGGATAAGGGCATTTGGTACTAGTGGCCCCGCACCAGGGATATTCAATCGCACCTCAATGGTTTCACCTGGTTCTGGCAACCAACTGCCAGTAATGTCATTCCCGAAGGTATCCAATACCGTAAGTGTCACCCCGGTTGGCTGAGCAAAAGGCAACAGCCCATTATTGGGATCTACCTGTGGAATGGCAGCAGCCCCGGCCCCCACTCCCATTAAGCTCCATGCCCAAACCATGACCAACGCACCGGTCATTTTTTGTACTCTGCGTCTTTTTTTCATGGTCTACTCCTTATTGATAGTCAGTAATGTTCGTTCAACATCTTTTGCTACCGTGTTTTAATTTACACCCTACATCAGCCACACCCCATCACGGCCTGAATACGTTGCGCATCAGCTAGCAGGTCCTCCGCCTCGGTCTGCGTCAACGCCTTCCCCGTTTGCGCGTTGACTTGATTGATGAAGTCATCCAACTTCCGACAGGCTGGGTTGAGTTTACCGCGGTCCAGATGTGCCAGCGCCGCGTCCAATTTGGAAATTAACCCATTTGAGACGGGCGGGCTGAGAGTCAACCCCTCCACTTTCGTGATCAAGTCCGCTATCTGCGTCACCTCGTCCTGCACCATGACCGGGAAACTGGCCGTGCTAACATTGCCCTGCGCATCCGTCGCCGTACAATCTACCGTTGTCGTCCCGATCGGGAACAGACTCCCCGTGACCGGCACACAACTCAAGCTTGGCGCCGGATCAAACGGATCACTCGCCGTCACCGTATAGTCCACCACAGCCCCGTCCGGCCCTGTGGCGTTGGCAGTCACACTCGCCGGATGCTGAATGGTGGGGGCACTGAGATCCTCCAGCGCCACTTGGGGCCGTACCCGGAGAATCGCAATTTCGTCACCCGGCTGCCCATCAGCCGTCAAGATCCCCGTGATCAACAACTGCCCGGTATCGCCACTAGGTGCGAAGACCCGGCTCTCTAACGCTGAGAGGCCCGCCATCGCAGCCCCTTGCGGATACTGCAAATGCAACACATCACCGGACAATCCTGGGATCCCCGACGTCAGTGTGGCCGCCGATGGCAACACGCTCCCATTGAGCACCACACTACTGGCCTGTATTTGCTCGACCGAAAAGGGGCTGGGCAGATCTCCAAGATACACATTGACCACACCAGCCGCCCCATCGACCTCCCAGGTCAAATCCCAGAGCAGGGGCTCCACCACTACTGTCGGCGCAATGGTGGGGGGCGCGGGGTTATTCGCCAACAACACCATGGTGGGCTCCCCTTCCGAGACACCCATCCATATGGGACTGAAACAACCCTCCTCTTCTGTTTGACAATCCGCTCCCCGTTCTGGGTCTTGAATAAAGTTGAAATAGGCCGGTATGACCGTCAAGGCCGAGGCCGCAATCCCCGTGCGGGTTTGCGTGAGCTCAATGACGGTACTCATGGTGCACGCCGTATCAAAGGGTGCGGGCTCCCCGGTCGTTACCGTATTCGTTCCCGTGGGGCAGGGGCCATCGCCTCCAGGCATCGACACCAACCCATTGGGAATATGCAGCGCCGGAGCTTCGGCAATCTCATTTTCATACACCGGCTCACCAGCTTGGTCGAGGACCTTGAGGCGCACCGACGCAGAGTCCGCCCGCACGGCATAATAGGGGTCCGGGATACCATCATTCCCAGGCTGGCCATCCGCCCCTAAGTAGTCCACACGCTTGAGCGTGATCGTGGCGTTGATAAAGATCGGCTCCGCTTCCTGATACTCCGTGCCATTCGCCGGGGGCAGCACATTGCTCTCGGTCAGCACCTTGGGATCATCCCCACCATTGGGATCCTTAACGAACGCATCGTCAATAGGGATGTCATCACACAGGTCGCCAATCCCGTCTCCCTCAAAATCATCTTGGACATCGCCGTTAGTCGGTATATTGTAGACATCCACACAATTGTCCTGCGGATAGGGCGGCGTGGCCACATCCGGGAACCCATCCAGATCACTATCGAGAATGGTATCGGCTACTGTCAGCGTGATCACTTTCGTGCTCATGGTCTCCCCATCATCGGCTGCCAGCTTTACGGCATAGCTCCCTGCTTGATTGGGGGCCGGTTGCCAGGCAAGGATGTTGGTATTCCCATCAAATGTCGCCCCGCCGGGTAACGCCCCGGCTTGGATGGTTACGGTTTGTCCAGCATCTGGGTCGGTGGCCGTGATGGGAATATTTGCTAACACCCCTTCATCAAGGCTCTGATTGCCGGTGGTGATCGTTGGCGCGGTGTTCACCCCCACACACGGCGAGAATTCCGAGGTGTTGCCCGCCGCATCCGTGGTCGTGGCCGTTAAGAGCGCCCCCGTGACAGCCCCTGGTACCACCACGGTTGCCACACCTCCGCCTGGACCACTCCCCGACCCCAGCCAGACCGCCCCTTCCCCAAAACCTGATGGATCGCAGCCCACGCCCGTGTTGTCGTACACATCCACCCGGTAGGTGCCCGGGGCATGCGAATCTAAGAGGATACCTAGCGTGGTCGTCGTTGGCGCTTGAGACACCACCGCCATCGGGCCGGGATAATTCAATAATGCATTGGGACCCGTGTCCCCATCGCCAGGGTCGTTCGGCGTGGGACCGTTATTACCCAGATCAATGCCTAATTCGCCGTTGCTTTCGATTTGATTTTCCGTTAATTGATTTCCCGTTCCGGCATTCGCCAATAAGACGATACCTTCCTCCCCATTCTGCTTGATGACATTCTGATTGACGAGATTGTCGTGAGCACTGTCTTGGATCGCCACGCCTTGTGTCGCATTCCCAAGGAGCAAACTGCCTCCGGCATTGGTCCCGATAAAGTTTCCCTGCACCACATTGGAGTGTGTGTTAGGTCCGACAAGATCGATGCCGACATCCCCATTCGCTGCAATAATATTTGCTTGGAGAGGCGCACTACCGCCAATGACATTACCGGTGGTCGCCGGACCAGGCACAGCACTATCCCACGTGAGTCGCACTCCATCTCGCCCATTGCCCAATGGATTGGCCCCTGAGCTATCTGTTCCAATGAAGTTTCCCTGCACCACATTGTTTGCGGCCCCTCGCTGAATCTCCACACCATGCCTCGATGTATTGCCCGAGATCACATTGCGCATTCCAGGGGTAGACCCTCCAATCGTATTATGATGGGCTTCATCTGAGAGTAAGACCCCACTGCCAAGGTTGAGGCCTAGTTGGCCATTACTTAAAGCCCCGGTACCAGCAGTATTGATCCCAATGTAATTACCTTGTACAAGATTGAGGGTTGTATCGACGTCACTGAGCACCACACCATTTCTCCCATTTCCAGAAATGACATTGCGAGCTTCCACGACGGTGCCACCAATAATATTGCCCGATACCGCCTCAATCATCTGCACCCCATTACTTCCATTGCCAAGCAGGCTCAAGCCGGTTCTATCCACACCAATCAAGTTCCCTTGAACGGAATTCCCATTGGCGCCTCTCGCCATCACTACCCCTTCAGTCCCATTGCCGGATACAACATTGCCATTAAAAGGACTTGCACATGGATCATTCACGATATTTGTTGACGTTCCGCCTATGCAGTTACCGGAGGCTCCATCCACAATCACAATGCCAATCGCCCCATTTGCTAAAGCCGTGTCACCCGCCGCATTTGTCCCTATGTAATTCCCCTGAACCACGTTTTGTTGGCTTCCACTATCTTGAATGGACAGGCCATGCACAGCATTGCCAGAGATCACATTGCGATCCGCAGTTGAAAGTCCCCCCACCATGTTCTGCGATGAGCCACCATCAATTCGTATTCCGTTTAACCCATTCCCAACCGCTCCCATGCCAGCAACATCCACTCCAATATAGTTGCCCGCAATTCGAGTTCCACCGGAACCTGCGGCAAGCCAAATCCCATTACCCTGGAACCCATGAATCACTAGCCCTCGAATCGTACTATTGAGAGTGGTGACGGTAAGACCATGCCCGGACGAGCCAGCACCATTGAGGACAATGAGAGGTGTTCCCGCAAACCCTGGTTGCGTCGTGCCATCGATGATGACAGGATCAATAATCCCGGGTAAGGCGCCTAACAGGCTAATCGTATGAGGACCCAGCCCCGCAATATCAAACGCAATGATGTCCGGCCCAGCCGGATCGTTGGCGGTTTGATTAGCCTGTTGAATCGCCGCGAATAAGGTACAAGGACCGCCAACGGAAATGCTGCAAATATCATCCGCGAGATCAAAATCCCCAACATTTCCTATATCATTCACCACAAAGACATGTTGCCCAGGGGCTATTGCCAAGACCTTTAGTTCAACCTCATCATTAAATGGGTTAGGATCCAACACAGGATCGGTTCCCTCACTTCCCGCCTTGGCTCTACCGAGCACCGTACCAGGAACCGTTGGCGTAGCTGTTACCGTCACCACGACTGTTTCGTCAATATCTACATTGCCGAGCGAACAATCGATATTCGTTCCAACGCACCCAAAGGAGCTTCCCGTCGAAGTGATCGAATCTACCGTCAGCACCCCAGCGTTATCCGTCACGTCCCCGATGAGTTGTGTCGCTAAGGCGACATCCGGACCATGGTTCGTAATGGTGATATCGAAATTTACCGGTGTCCCCACGACCACCGGATCTGGCGCACCACTAATTTGCAACGCTAAGTCAGCCTCAGGGTTCGCCGATTGCACTACGACTTCTTATTCCGAGCGCGCTAATGATGCCAGCACCGGGTCCTTCACGAGTGAACGCCGAGCGTCGGCGACATTGGTTAAGAGATCCGGACTGCCTGGTGCGGTCACCGCTATAATGTAATCGGTACTGCCTCCGCCAGGAACGACACGGAACCCGCATTCCACAACTGACGTCCCGAACAAGGCAATACACTCAGAACTGGATGAAGCCGGCGGAGGATTACCGCCATCGAACGGGACAAAGTTGACACCTGTCGGCAAGAAGTCCCGCAGACTAATCCACGCGCTATCCGTTCCGGGATTTCCGACTGTGATGGTATACACAATGGGATCGTTGACCGCTACGGGATCAGCACTCACCGTCGTCGTGACGGTCACATCAGATTCCGGCAACGGCGTCAGCGCAACACTCATGTCCCGTCCACCAGCCACATGCACCACATCACTCAGCCCTTTAACCTGTTGCGCGAGATTTTCGGCCACGGTCACAGCCCCTATTCCTATCTCCCCGAAACCATTACTTCCCCACGCCCGAACGGTCCCATCTCCCTTAATTGCTAAACTATGGGTCGCCCCCGCGGCAATGCGACTCACGTTTCCCAAGATTGGATTGGTCCCCCCGGCCTCGAGCACCTGCCCTGGCGTATTGCGATCCGTAAAGGTCCCGTCACCGGTTTGTCCATCGCTGCCATCACCCCAGGCCCACACCGTCCCATCATTGCGCAAAGCCAGACTGTGGCGAGCCCCTGCTGCTATAGAAACGAAATCTGTAAATATTGACGGATCGATACTCGAGGGACCTGGTTGTGGCCCGCTATTTGAACCGATTCTCAACTGCCCATCGGCATTCTGCCCCCACGCGACCATTGTTCCATCACTTTTTAGTGCGAGGTTGTGATTCGCTCCGGCTGCAACTGCTACGATGCCTGCTAATGTTCCATCTCCGGATTCGTTATCAACTGCCTCCGCCGACGAGGAAAATCCACCTACTAACCCCGAACCTAATTCGCCGCTATTGTTATTCCCCCAAGCAAACACTCCGGTATTTTGCAGAAGCGCTATGCTGTGCGATCCGTCACTGTTGGCAGAGATCGCGATCACATTGCTGAGGGATGGCAACCCAACAACCTGGCTCGGTAGCCTCTGATCTACACAAGCTCCAGGACTCGTCGTGTCGCAGTTATCTCCAACCTGTCCGAGGTTATTCGCACCCCACGCCCAGACCGTGCCGTCAGATTTGAGGGCAACATTGTGCGCAAGACCGGAGGCAATAGCTACCACATTACTGAGAAAGCCACTCGGATCCGTAGGGTCTTGTACCTGCAATGGGACAGTACTGGAATTGCAGTCAACTCCTGGAACGCAGTTTTGGCCTAACTGGCCTCGAGACCCTAGTCCCCAGGCCCACACCGTGCCGTCAGCTTTGAGTGCCAGTGTCGTTTCAAACCCAGCAGCCACCTGAACAAATTCATCAGGTAAGGGCTGCACAGATCCAGCTAAGGTTGCTGGGAAAAAGTCGGTCATAGAACTGCCACCGGCCAATCCGTCCCCTAGCGCTCCAGAATCGTTGTTCCCCCAGGTCACCACTTGCCCTGACGGCACGATCGCAGCGACGAAAGCGTCATCAACACCACCGGCGAAGCCGTCAGGCTGGATGACACTCCCTGAAGCTCCAGGAAACCCCGACGCTTCAGTCAACCCTGTGACATAGGCTGTCCCTGCGACATCCACCGTAATTTCGACGCCTATATCACGGCCACTGGTACCTAGGTAGGTGGCATAGGCCAGCGCAGCGCCGGCCGGATTCAGCTTCGCCACAAAGGCATCTTGGTCACCCGCATGCCCGCCCGGCTGAATTGGATTCCCCAACGCTCCAGGAAAGCCCGCCGCACCGGTTTGCCCCGTCACATAAGCTGCCCCTGCCGCATCCACCTCAAGGTGATGACCAAAATCTTCGCCGCTTGTGCCCAGATATGTGGCGTAGGTCAGCGCAGTCCCTGCCGAATTCAACTTCGCCACAAAGGCATCAGTTCCACCCGCATGCCCACCCGGCTGAATGGGATTCCCTATCGCCCCGGGAAAGCCTGCGGCTTCCGTCGGCCCCGTGACATAGGCTGCCCCTGTCGCATCCACCGCAAGGCCCCAGCCAGCATCCCCCCCACTGGTGCCCAAATACGTGGCATAGACCAACCCGGTCCCTGCCGGATTCAACTTCACGACAAAGGCATCACCAAAGGAACCACTACCCGCGAAGCCGCCGGGCTGAATCGGATTCCCCAACGCCCCAGGAAAGCCCGTGGCATTCGTCGCCCCGGAGACATAGACTGCCCCCGCTGCATCCACCGCAATGCCTGCGCCAGAATCGTTGCCACTGGTGCCCAGGTAGGTAGACCAATGCAATACCGGGTCAATGATGAGTGGCTTGGTTGCATCGTAGGCGGCAAGGTGAATGGCGACGGTAGGTAAGGATGAAGGGAGAAGGGAGACGTGAGAAGGATCGGTCATTCCCGCCCCACCCTCTGCCATTCCTGCATGTTGTAAGCGGGAATCTATCTTCGTGGGAGACTCTTCTGGATCCCCGCCTGCGCGGAAATGACGGAGAGAGGCCTGGATCCCCGCCTGCGCGGGGATGACATCTGCAACTTGGGGCTCATCACTTTTGGCATGCACCACATAGCTGGCTGCCACTTCGACCTTTTCCCCTTCGATCAATTGATAGACATGGGGCTTGAGGAGGCGGAGGGTGGGTTCGCTTACAAGATCTGATGCGTTACCCCTCACCTTTGTCCTCTCCCCTGAGGGGAGAGGAGAGAGATCGGAAGATCGGAGAGAGAGAACAAGGTCGCCGGCTTCATTGACTGTAAGATACTCCGCGCCTTCGAAGGCGAGTTGAATCTGCGAGGGGTCGGCGCCGGGTTCGACGACGAGGTCATACTCCAGTTGTCCTTGGTTGCCGTAGTAGACGAGATCGATGCCGTCGTACAAATTGTCGTACTGAACTTTCTTGTAGGTCGGAATCTTGGTGCGCCATTGCTCGGGATCGTTGCCGATGAAGTAGTTGACGATGCCGGGAAGTTGGTCGTCGCCCGAGACCTTGGGCGTCTGATTGGCGCCGGCGAATGTCATGCGAATGACGGATTCTGTCGCGGTTCGATTATCCCGGGACTCTACCCCTCTTTCATCTCCCCTTACAAAGGGGAGAAACTCCGATGGATCCCCCCTAACTACTGACGGGGATGACGACGCAGAAGACGGGAGGGAGGCGAGGTCGTTGACTGGTCCCCCGCCTTGCAGCGCAGTCTTCGACCCCTCGCCCTCCGCTTCTGGTTTAATGCCTAACGCTTCCCGGTTCACGCTTCGGAGCGACAAGACGGCTTCGGTCTCGGTCAGAAACAGCGTGTAGCCTTTGCCCCGCGCCAGGTACTTGACCTGTGCATCGACTTGGCCCTGGTTTTCTTCGAAGCTGAGCGGCAGGTTGCCAAAGTTTTTCAGGAGAGGAGGAGTTCTGACGTTTTTCGAAAGACGAGCAGCCGTTTGTGTGCGCTGCCTGGCTGCTTTGCCAGCTTGGCCAGATGCATGTGACTCAATGCGAGCATTTTCATCGCCAAGGACGGATAAAGGTTCTCGTGTCTTTTCACTACTTGGAAGAGCGACCAACGTGGGTTGCTGGGCGAAACTTTCAGAAAGCACACCTATTGAGAAAAAGGCGAGGAGCGCACTGGCGACTAACAGTCTGCCTGCAAAGCTCACGGTGGCAAGACAGAGCTTGGCTTTCAACCCATTCTGGGGAACGCACTCTCGATACCTAAATTGCCATCGCTCGCTTTTGGCGATTGGTCTTACCGTAAACAATTTTGACATCCCTCCCCACATGTCGTTTTTCCTGGAACGATGGTATTCGTGCATACCGGTTTACTCTCTCCAGATGGGGTATTTCTCTTTGAAAATTCTTCGCCGTTTTTCTTAAAATGAGAGGGGTCCACTCATTGGACGAAAGCCTTACAATTCCGAAGAGGGGAGCTTCTTACTAAAAGCTTTTGCCGGTACCGTGTGGCTTTGGACTTCATGCCCAAATCTTTGACTTCATGGCGGAGGCATTTTCCCACGAGGTATTGGTAGATACGTGGGGCGGGATGCGAGCGATGGGAAATTTTTTAGAGTTTCATGGTCATGTCATAGTTTGATCGTTCCTGCAGTGACGTCTTCTTCTTTTGCTCTTGAGCTTCGTCTTCACTTTCTTCCACCCATTGTTCCCAAGCTTTGACGATGCCCTTGCAGAGCCGAATAACTTGCCGATGGAAATGGACGGTAGATCGGTTCATGGCTTTCGCTCCTTATTCACGTATGGCAGACCATCATCTTTGAAAGGTCGTAGGAATACCACCGTTCATCCATGAACGGAATTTCTATCGATTCAACATTGGCTGGGAAAAACACCTGAGGCCGCACCTTTCTGCCTAATCACCGTCAGATTTGGTGGCAGCGGGGAACGAGGCCTGGTGTGGCGAGGTTCATTGGCGAACAAAATATCGGTGATTCCTTGCGAGAGTTTATTGTTTCGTACTCGAAATTTTCCTATCTCTCTCCCTTATGTGAAGTCCTTACCATGTGAGGAATCTTCCATTGGTGATGTGCGTTTGATCACATTTCTTGTGGATAAAGCAATATCGAGACCAATAGGTCATTTTTGCCTACGATAGTGCATAAAAATTGAAATGCCTTGCAGGAAAGGGGATTCTCAATCGTTCTCGAGTTATTGTCAAATCTTGGGGATGACGTTTTTAGGCGGCCTTCCTGGTCTCGACTTCTCCATCGACAAATATGACGCCCGCAATCATTTGTGCGAGCCGCTGATAGCCCCGCAACCGTCGCCAGGTTTTCTCCGCACCACGCACTAATTGGAACGCCATGGTTAACGCGGTGGCTCGAGACAGACAGCCGCGTGTTTTCGCCGTGCGTAAGCGCACCGTGGCAAAGGTCGACTCAATCGGATTGGTCGTTCGAATATGCTGCCAATGTTCGGCGGGAAACTGATAGAAGGCCAGCAGGGCCTCGCGATCCTTCTGTAAACACTCCGCGACTTTGGGATATTTCGCCTCATAGGTCTGGAGCAATCCATCAAAGGCCTTGTCCGCCTGGGCCTTCGTGGGGGCCATCCAGATCTCGTGAAGCCCGGCCTTCGCTTTCGCCTGCAGACTCTTCGGGAGTTTGTTCAACACGTTCACGGTCTTATGCACCCAACAGCGTTGCCCCTTGGTCGAAGCATAGACTTGAGGCAGGGCTTTCCAGAATCCCAAGGCCCCGTCGCCCGTCGCCAAGTCTGGCCCGATCGTTAAGCCGCGGTGGTGCAGATTGAGGAGGAGGTCCTTCCAAGACTGCTCGCTCTCCCGCCCCCCATCCTCGACGGCGACCAGCTCTTTGTGCCCGTCGGCAGTGGCTCCAATCACGACCAAAAGGCAGGGCGAGTCCTCCATCCGCACATTCAGGTGGAGCCCATCGACCCAGAAGTAGACATACCGTTTTCCCGTCAGATCACGCTGCTGCCAGGTTGCCCACTCCTGCTGCCAGCCCGTCTTTAACCGACAGACCGTGGCCGCCGAGAGCCCGGCAGGACTGCCGACAAGAGCTCGTAAGGCCTCGGAGAAATCGCCGGTCGAAATCCCCTTCAAATAGAGCCACGGAATCAACTCCTCGAGGCTCTTGCTCCGCCGAAGATAGCGCGGCAGGATCGTCGAGGTAAACGCAATGCGATCGGCCTTCGGAATCTTTCGTTGATCTCGGACTCGCCGGCCTCGAACCGGGATGCCCCCAATGCCCGTTTGAATCGTGCGTTCGGGTAAGTGCCCATTCAGCACAATCATCTGATGCCCCTCGTCATCGCGGAGAGTCGCATGGGCAGCGAGAAACGCTTGGGCTTCCTCCTCCACCGCTTGAGTCAGCCGCTCCCGTGCCCCCTTCCGCAGCACCGCCGTCAAGGGATCCTCCGTATACTCATCTTGATTCGTCTGCTCTACAACGTTACGCTGGTTCATGGCGTATCCTCCTTTTGCTTGAAAGGGTGGTGATGTGCTTATCACCAGGATACGCCGCCTTTCGCTTTCAGATCATCCCCAACTTTTAAATATAACTCGATCGGTCGTCCTAAAAATAGAACCGGAATTTAGCTGCCTGGGGAATGATAAGGAGACCAAGACAGTCTTTATAATTCATCTATTATCAAAAATGATACATATTTTTATCTTTACTCTGTAGACCTCCTTGAGCCTTTCCCCACAATTCTTATTTTTGAAAGGGCCAAATCTCTCAAACTCTACTAAATTTAGACCTTGTTGCATCTTGCCTTCTAACCAGATAGAAAAAACTTAACGAATATGGCACATGTTTTGCTTAATTCAGATCATACCCATGGTTTCTTATAAAAATGGGGCATTTTTGAGACAATTTCACACAAAGTGATGGGAGAATGAATCACTTTTTGACGAAAGGGTAATTTGAACACATGGTTGAACAGCCTGCGAAACCTGCACCAACTAACCTTCCTACCTGGTGGAATAGAGGGCCATCTGGTCCAGTTGAAGAATGGGAAACCCGCGTCCCGGAAGAAGAGATCACAAAACGTCAAGATCGCTGGCGATCCACTCCTTCCTCAAACCCCAAAACACGAAAACCCTCCAAAAATCCAACGCCCTGATTTGAAATTTCCAGCCTCATTTTTCTGGCTTTAATAGAAACCCAAAAACTACCCTCAAACTCTCCACAGGGAAGATAAAGAGAAACACAGCCAAACTCACAGAATGGAAAATATTTTTATATTTCCTAAGAAGTTCTTTCCAAACGTTCTTCTAGGCGTTTGAGAGCTTTTTGAGTTTCACGGAGATCTTTGAGGATTTCGTTTTGCGTGACAGGCTTTTGCAGTTCGGCCAGCCGTTCAGCTTTGGCTTCGTCCAGATTATTGATCACCACAGCGATAAACAAGTTAATGACCACGAAGGTGCCCAAGATGACAAAGCTGACGAAATACACCCAAGACAAATAGTGAAATTCCATGGCGGTGTACATGACATCTGTCCAGTCCTCCAGGGTCACCACGCGAAACAACGTGAGCAGCGAAATGCCTAAGGAGCGCCAATGGACAGGATCATGTTCATGAAACAACTGATAGCCGGTGATGGCATAAATGTAAAAGATCAGGCCCATTAGGGTCATGACGTGCATCATACTTGGGATGGACCGCACTAACGTCGCAACGATCAACTTAAGTTCTGGAATCGTCGAAACCAGACGAACGACCCGCAACAGCCGTGCGAGACGTGCAATCATGGCAAATTCACCTGTGGCCGGGATTAAAGAAAACACAATCACTGAGAAATCAAAAACATTCCAGCCATCAAGAAAATAGCGATGAACCTGTGGGGCCAAGGCAAGCATTTTCAACGCAGCTTCAAGGATAAAAATACCGAGAATCACCTGATTCCCAAAATGCATCAACCCCCCATACCGATTCATGAGTTCGGGAGAGGTTTCCATACCTAAAATGACCCCGTTGATCAGGATAAAGACAATGATCACGCGCTCAAACCAGGTCGCGTTGACAATCTGATTTACGCGATGATTTATCGTCATCAACTCACAGACTCGTAGTAAGCCTCATCCTTCACTGTGAGGCCACACTCCGATTGCAGAAGTTTAAAAAGTAAAAAGCATGAACACGGCGAGGGTATGCAGTAGCACAACTCTAGAGGGGGCTTCAACTCCCTAATGATTGCAGATAACCCCGAAGCAGATCTCGGCGAGCGACAATGCCAATCAGCTTACCAGCATTATCCAACACTGGCACACGAATGAGATGATTATTTTGAAGGACATCAACTAAGGTCATTACGTCCGTATCTTTAGTAACTGAGATAGGATTTGCCGTCAGAATATCTCCTGCCGTCACTTCTTCTAATTTCTTCCCTCTTCTCAGGGCTCCAAGAAGATCAAACTCTGATACAATACCTAAGAGTTTATTGGTAGAATCGACAATCGGTACGGACCCAAATCCGTCCATCATGTACGAGGCTAAGATTTCAGCTTTGGTGGATTTCTCTGCGCTCTGCACCTGAGCCTCCATAAGAGACCCAACCGTTAACTGTCCAAATTTACTCTCCCGCAAAGCAGTACGTCCCTCAGCAACAACATTCATACGTCACCTCCTAAATGGTCTATCACACTGCCACCCATGGGGGCATAAGGCTTCCTTTCTTAAAATATATCACATCCCGATTTTCTGTATACGAGTTTCTAAAATAAAATCCCCCTCTTGTGAGGGTAACTTGAGATCATACAACAGCTCCTGGTCCCACGCGACCCGTGGCACCAATCCCACAATCTCACTTTCGACAATATCAATATTGTGACGACGGGCCTCCTCTTTCACGGCCTGAAAAACCACACGTAAAGAGGTTTTTCGATAATCAATTAGATTCATGGATACTTGCACCAATTTTCGAGACAACAATGGCACCCCTATAGCCTTGACCGCAGGCAACCCACCACTAGAAGAACGGATCGATTTTGCAATACGATCAGCCACATCTACATCATCCGTCTGAAGCACCACATTAAGGGCAATGAGAAAAAACCGTGCCCCGATCACGATGGCACCAGCGGTCTGATGAATACGAGAAGGGCCAAAGTCCGGAAACCATCCCCTCTCCGTCTGCATGCGTGTCCCCAAAGCCATCAATCCGCCCCGCCGAATAGTTTCCAGTTTGGCTCGATGCATCACGGCCTGCGCCTCTTCATACAGAAAGACTGGAATCTCAAGTTCCTGCCCGACTCGTGCGCCTAGTTGTTTGGCATACACGACACATTCATCCATTGTCACACCTCGGAATGGAATCCAAGGAACCACATCCACCACCCCAATTCTCGGATGTCCACCCTGGTGTTCACGAATATCAATCAGATGTTGCGCTTGTTGAATCAATTCGAAGAGGGCAGTGGCCATGGGCTCAGGCTCACCTACCATCGTGAACACAGAGCGATGGTGATCTGAATCAACATGCACATCCAGCAACGCCACATGTGAAACCGCTTGAATACTAGCCATGAGTTTGGAGAGCACAGCCTGATCTCGTCCCTCACTAATATTAGGCACACATTCAACGAATCGATGAGTCTTCACTTTCCTCCACAGTCTTTATTTATCGAGGTGCAGATTTCCTTGACACCCCAAAAAATCACATATTATAGTCGAATGAGCTGATTTCAAAAGGGTTTCTTGCTGAATATCAGGTAATATTCCCAATATGAATAAGGAAACGGCTATAATTCTGTCACAAATTTAGTAGAATAGAGACTACATAATAACTGTTACCAAGAATTCTCTTATAGCCCACAATCAGAGGTGACACCCATGAATACTCCTACCCTTGAACCTGCCACAGCCCTGGCCGAATTAAAAGAAACCAAGCCCGATAGCGTGACCCTGGTTGTCTTAAGTGGCGACATGGATAAGGCCATGGCTGCCTTTATCATTGCCACCGGGGCAGCCGCTATGGGAATGAAAGTTACCATGTTTTTCACTTTTTGGGGTTTAAATATTATTCGCAAACCCGAATCCACAAGTTCGGCCAAAGACTGGATGCGACGGGCCTTTGGATGGATCAATAAGGGTGGGGCAGACAATTTACCTCTATCACGATTTCATTTCGGAGGACTCGGCTCTACCATGATGAAGAAGGTTATGCAAGACAATCGCATGCCTGGTATTGCTGAGCTTTTAGAAACCGCTCAAGACCTCGGTGTGCAACTGATCGCCTGCACCACCACCTTAGGCATGTTAGGCATTTCAAAAGACACCCTGATTGATGGTGTCGACCAACTTGCCGGTGTGAGCACCTATCTGGCTGAAGCTCGCAAGGGATCTGTCAACTTATTTATTTAAACACAACACAATCTAAGAAGGTCTATCTCTCATGATACCAGCCGATGTCAAACTCGATACTCTTGGGTATTTTTGCCCCATGCCCATCATCTTAACATCAAAGAAAATTAAAGAACTTGTCTCCGGACAAGTATTGGAAGTGGCCTCAGACGACGAAGGGATCAAAAAGGATATGCCTGCCTGGTGTGAAACCACCGGCCATGAATGGGTTGGACTGGAAGAGGAACCAGGCGGAGAGAAAACGGTTTACAAAGCCTACGTCAAAAAAGCCTGAGAAATATTTTTAAAGACTGTCTGAACGAAAGGTCGTTAGTGCGGATGTGCTAGCGGCCTTTTCTTTTCCCACCATGAACCACTATTCATTATCCGATATTACTGTAGAGACCTGGATACAAGGGGGGCCAATTACATTAAATGGCTGTGTCGGTTCGATTGTCTTAATAGAAGTGTTTCAGGTGAATTGTCCTGGATGTTTTCTGTATGCGTTACCGATGGCGATTCATTTACATGAAACGTATCAAGACAATGGCTTGATGATCATTGGACTAGCTACAGCGTTTGAAGATTACGATAAGAATACCATAGAAAACCTGCGACGATTGGTCGAAGAGGGCGAAGTCATCGGAGAAACTCGAAAAGTCTTAACTCGACAAGGAATGTTGACTGACGGCAAGCTTGAATGGCGATTACCATTCCCAGTCGGGATGGATCGCGTCATACCTGAGGTTGGACCAATAACAGAAGAGAAAGTGCTACGATATACTTGTGAATGTCTACCAGGATTTGATGGATTGAATGAGGACAAAAAACAAACGACACTCAATCAAGTCAGAAAGTATTTACAACAGAAAACCATGAAAGCGGAAACCTTTGAGCGTTTTGCTCTTCAAGGTACTCCCTCATCAATCCTCTTCAACCGAAAAGGCCAAGCCCAAGATATCTCATTTGGCCAAACAGACCACCTGCAATCTCTAATTGAAAAATGCCTTGCCCAGTAAGCTAGTGCCATGAATCCCAGCACACCTAAATAATAAAGTTAAGATTGATAATCCTTATTCCGTTTCAGAATTTCCATTTACCATGACATGGGTAAAATAAGTCTTTACTACTAAAGGGTCGAGACAGGCATTTCTGCTTCTAGACAGTTTTTCTCCTCATGACTCAACCAGTGGCACACGAAATACCGCAACTTTTTCCAGCGCTGACATAGTAAATTGGTCAGACACTTTAACTCCTTACTATCGACGCTGTATTCATTCAATAATTAACAAGATCTAGATACACGGTTCTATATTCAGTATGAGTTTCTATTTCGTATGCATGTCTTAAATCGTGATATTCTGGCATAAACTTATAAACCCGGCTTCGTGCGTATCGTCTGATGGTAAGATTTTCGGCATTAATCCATTCAATATCTTCGATACCTAAACTCGTCGCGTCATATTGACTCCATTTGAAATGCTCGCTTCCTGCAACAAATTTCTGGCCATGGGGAACAATGAATAATTCATATCTCGGAGTACTAAAGGACATTAGCTCGTATTTGATTATGACTGCATCATATTCTTTATTTGGTGACGACAATCTTGCCTTTTCGAGAGATCCAGCAAATGGAAATGATATTTTTAGAAAAGGTAATTAGGGCGTTTCGTAACCTATGTGTGCTAGAAGAGGCGCATGGGTACAGGGCAAAACACGGTTTTTAGTTGTGCGGCCAACTTTTTGCGGGGCCGCAAGTGTATTTTCTGTGGATCGTTTAAGGTCTTGCACACCAGTCGCGGGTATGTGAAATGCCAACTGTGTGGAAAGAGCAAAAGCTTGAGTCGTCTGCGTCGGGAGATTGCCATTCTCCAGGGGTTCTATCAACTGCAACCGGCTTACCGATTGGCGCAAGATCTGGGCGTGGATGTCAAAGTGGTCACCCGTGTCTATCAACGATTGCGAGAAGCCTTGTTCCATTTGACGGAGCTGGAGGGTGGAAAGCTCAAAGGGGAAATCGAATTGGATGAGGCGTACTTTGGGGGACGGCGCAAGGGTAAACGTGGCCGAGCGGCAGCTGGTAAAAGTGTCGTCTTTGGGCTCCTGGAGCGGGATAACCGTGTTTACACCAAAGTGGTTGAATCGGTGAGTGCCGAGGAACTCATGAAACATATTCAAGCGAAAACTCGAAAGGGGTCGGTCTATTTCACGGATGCCTTTCGGGGCTACCAGTCCTTGAAACGGTATGGCAAACATCATACGATCAATCATTCGAAGGAATTCGTGAGTCGGCGAAAGCCCAGAAATCATATTAACGGGATCGAAGGGTTCTGGAGTTATGCCAAACATATTTTGTATCAGTATCGTGGAGTTTCCAAATACCATTTCCCGATGTATTTGAAAGAAGTCGAATATCGCTTTAATCACCGAACCGAGAATCTGTTCAAACGGTTCCTCAAGATCTATTTTGGTTACGTTTCGCCCTAATTACCTTAGAAAATAATGTCCCGAAAATGCCAAACACGAAAGTAGTCCAATAGTCGCAAAGATGGCTCTTAGAATTCGATACACTTTCATTGTCTAGAAACCTAAGGCTTGAAGTTACAGCAACGCAAAGGCCGTCGACTTGAACCGTTCATGAGAAGAGCGCAAGGTTCGTACTCACGTTCTTTGCATACAGAATCTCTGAATGTTGAGCTAGCTTCCTGTAGAACTCGATGAAGTGATTGTCCTCCGAAAACCTATACCCGAAAGGAGGTTAATGTTAGCTTGTTTGAAAAATACTCTCCTGGATTTCATGCTCCAGCATAGCTCTTCCACGTCTCAACTAATTTTTTGTAGAAACGCTGGTCACCATTTCCTTCAGTAGAAACGACCAAATTAAAACTATGCTGCTCATCAACGAAAATCTCAATTATTGAGTCGTCAAGAAAGCTCTCAGATCTTTTCTGTTGTATATCCGTTATCTCTTCAAAATTCGCAGAATAAATATTTCTCTGATTCGTTTCCCCATCAACCTCATAGGAAACTACTCTGGTATCTGTATAAAAATTCCCATAATCTACGAATGAAAACAGATCTTCGGAATAGAAATAATGTATTATTTCGCTTTTTGAAACTATTCCGGCCTCACGGAGGCTTTCCAGTGCATCAGAAGGAAGGTCTGTACCCTTAACAGCCTTGCTATCTGGAATCTCGCCCATAGAAATAAATACCGTAAGTGCTGTACCCAACAGAACAAGCAGTGTGAAACCGTATTTTAAAATTTTCCCCATTTCCACTTCCTCCCAGATATTGGATTCATCGAACAGTGCCGCCGGAGACGAACACCCCGCAGCCGTTTGGGAGTCGACGCACTTGAGTGATTCGCTTTACCATACCTGCGGTTTTTCCTGCTTTGGCGCAAGAAGCATTTCGACTTGTTTCAAAAGTTCTGTGGCATTTTCGTGTCTTTGCTCCGGCACACCAGCAGCACGAGAAACCAGAGTAATCGCGGATAAAGCTTGTTCTTCCGAGAAACTATTCCTGCTTGGTTCTAGGAACTTTGGAACCTTACGTCGCAACTCCGTTCCATCTCCTAAAAGATAGACACTCGACACCAAAAGTGCGGCTGCATCTTTTTTGGAAAGCTTAAAATCCGTTTCGAACATATTGAGCAGATTGCTTTTATCTTCTTTGGTCATATCCCCATCAGCTTTCACGGCTGCCACCATTAAGATGGCTGTTGCATCCATTGGGCTCGCGATCGTAAAGAGAGGATTGCCCTCGCACATCTTTTTCCATTTTCTACGACGATGCCATAGAAAAGGGTTCAGCCCACCCAGATCAATGCCAGCATCTGCGAGTCTGTTCAGCAAAATGAGTATCGTTACAATAGTGCCCAGCAAGCCAAGAATGATATGCATCACGCGTTACCTGGGTGTAGAAACCGAATCATTGAACTAATCCCTCTAGGATGCAGTTTCCTGGCTTCTTGAGAGCATGCACGCTTGGGACATTTTCACGAATAGCGAACCCTCTATTCCCTCGGAGGCTGCCAAACGATCTATTACGACTCTTATACACATCGGCATCACCCGCTCAACCTTGAGAGCATCGCAAGTCCTAAAAGCATACGGAAACGTCTTTACCTAACCATATTCGAAATCCTAGGGGATCATGAATTTCCTTAAAGATTAAATAGTACTCCTGATCTATATCTCTCACGAGCAACTTTCATGACTTCAAAAACAATATAATTCTTCCGTTCCATTGCCTTCACCTCACTATTAGAGATCATTACTATGAAATATGTTACTATTTCAGTAATAAGTCCATTATTAAAAGATAGGCTTCAGAAGAAGAGAGATTCCCCTTTAGTTCCTGCTGGCACATAACCGATACGGTAGCTAACGAGACAAAACCGCACGTAACCCGTCATCAAAAAAGGAGTGCACCCACCATGCTTTGGTGGAACTGGGCAATTCTTGGGCTTATTCTTATTGGCATCGAAATTCTCACGCTGGGTGGGCTGGGAAACTTTTATTTTCTGTTTTTTGGAATGGCCGCCTTGATGGTAAGTGGCCTGACCTGGTCTGGACTCATTGAAGCAGCCTGGCTGCAATGGCTTCTTTTTGGCCTGTTAGGCATCATTTCACTCCTGGTTATGAAAAAGCCTTTACAGGGCAAGGGAAGTACGACGGGAGAAAATGAGACTGATGTAGATTCCATGGTGGGAGAAACAGCAAAGGTGCTTGAACCTCTTCAGCCAAAGGCACAGGGGAAAGTAGAACTTCGTGGGTCTACCTGGACCGCGCGCAACGCTGGAGAACAACTTCTCGAAAAAGATGCCATTGCGAAAATTGTGCGGGTGGATGGTCTGACATTATGGGTACAAGCCGAATAGCTCACAGAGGAGGACAAACATGTCAGGTGAATTATTAGTCACACTTGTTTTTGCTGGCCTGGCCTTACTCATTTTGAAGAAAACGGCAGTTGTTGTGCCCCAGCAAAGTGCCTACGTGGTCGAGCGATTGGGGAAATATTCATCCACACTCAATGCCGGACTGCATATCTTAGTACCCTTTATCGATGTGATTCGTTACAAACATTCATTAAAAGAAATCGCCCTCGATGTCCCTGAACAAATATGCATCACCAAAGATAATGTTCAGGTGGGAGTAGATGGTGTTCTGTATATCAAAGTTTTAGATGCCGAACGAGCCTCGTATGGCATTACGGATTTCCGTTTTGCCATTTCTCAACTGGCCCAAACCACGCTCCGGAGCGAAATTGGGAAAATTGACCTTGACCGAACCTTTGAAGAACGATCCACTATTAATGTGTCGGTCGTTAACGAATTAGACAAGGCCTCGGCACCCTGGGGCGTGAAGGTCATGCGGTACGAAATCCGAAATATTAATCCCCCTCAAGACGTTGTGAACGCTATGGAAAAACAAATGCGGGCGGAACGGGAAAAACGTGCAGTAGTCTTAACGTCAGAAGGCCAGCGAGATGCTGCGATCAATGAAGCCGAAGGTGATAAGCAACAAATTATTAAGGCCTCGGAAGCCAAGCGGCAACAGCAAATCAATGAAGCCGAAGGAGAAGCTGCAGCTATTCTGGCAATTGCAAATGCGACTTCCGAGGGTATAAGAAAAGTGGCCGAAGCCATCCAAGATCCAGGCGGTTACGAAGCCGTGCAACTCCGAGTCGCCGAACAATATATCGGGGAATTTGGAGAGCTCGCCAAAGCCAGCAATACGCTCGTACTCCCAGCTTCTGTTTCAGACGTGGGCTCGATGATCGCACTCGCCATGAATGTGATCAATAAAAATCCTGGGAAAATGCCTACAGCGAGCTAAAGGTTAGGAATGGCTCATCTATGATTATTGACTGAACATAGCTAGCCATCACATCGCAAACTCCAGCTAAGTTCGTCTATCCAGATATTTCAGATTATCTGATAAGGATTTCCTCTTGTCCTTACATCAACCGGATTTCTCGAAAGGCTAATGGCATTCCGTAAATAGGATCGGTTCGATGCCGAACCACTTCGACCTGCCGCCCTTCTCTACCAAATGGAACATACGCCCCGATCTTTGGGGGTTTCCGCTGAATGATTAATTGCCACGCTAGGTCATAGAGCATATCCTCAATCGCTCGTCCTGATAACCCTAGGGGCTGAAATATCTCAATTTCATCTAATCCAAACTTTGAAAGTCCCCTGGTGTGCAACCAGGTCCGCATGTGCTGAACCTGTTCATACTTTTCCACTTGGACATGATCCTGAATCTGGAAAATGTCTAATTCCCGATCCTTCCAGTCCGAAGGGTTACGATAGATGCCCGATACCACATCATAGCTTGTCCCATCTAAAAGTAAGGTTAACCCTCTGGCGATGCGAGCCAGATGCAGTACGTCATCCTGACGATCAGCGTTCGACTGAAAAGGAGCTACTACTTGAGCCAGATGCTGATGGTCCCATTGCAAACGACTACGCCACTGTTTAGAAATTTCAGCTGACGGCGCCATTTGTACTTGCGCTGTCCAGTTAGTATGCACAGCCTCAAAATATTGATGGCCTGTCTTCGACAAAAAACCTATCTGCAAAGGTCCGTCATATTGTTGATCAAACCAAGCTGCAAGATATCCGGGGGGAGGTGCTTCCCCATGTGTCCAGCCAACAAGAAATGCTGGCAACGCTTGAGTCAATAATTTCTTCTTTTTAATTTTTTTCATACGGTGATAAGCCGAAACACGCGAGATCCGCATCCTGGATAACACTGAGGAGGAATTCAAGAATGCCCGTAGTGTAACAGGGGTTATGATGTGGCGCTAACCGTTTCGCCTCTTCGAATGGCCACTCTCATTCTTCTTGACGTCCACAATTCTCTCGATCCCATTCTCTTGTAGGAGTCACTTGCAGCCGACTAGCAGCATCCTTGTCCATAAACCAGATCACGTTTCCTTGAGCAGGGCGAACAAGTTGAGCCGGGTACCGATAAGGTTTGGAGGGACCTTCTAAGACAGCTTGTATAGCCTCAGCCTTATCTATTCCGCTCACCAGAAACACAATCTGTTTAGCGGCATTTAATATCGGCGCAGTGAAAGTGATTCGGTGAGTCTGAAATTTTTCTACCCATGGTGCAGCCACCCACTGCGTGCTCTCTTCAAGAACTGATGTCTCTGGAAACAACGAGGCGGTATGACCGTCGGGTCCCATACCCAATAAAATCAGATCAAACCGAGGAATCTCTCCCCCACATGAAGAAAAAACTTGTTGTAAAATCCTTTCATATTGTTCTGCCGCATCCTTCGCCGGAAGCTCCCCCTCTATCCTGAATACCTGACCAGGCAAAAGAGGCACATGATCTAACAAGGTTTCCTTGGTCATACGATAGTTGCTATCAGGATGATCGGCGGGAACTGAACGCTCGTCTCCCCAGAAAACCTGAAGTGATGCCCAATCGACTTGCGACCGATATGGTCCAACCACTAACCGTGAAAATAATCCACGCGGCGTCGAACCACCGGAGAGAGCGACGGAGTAGCGCTTGGCGGCATCTGGCTGCCCCGCTAACAATTGTGAAACGAATTGCGCAGCAGCTTCAAAAAGATCTTCCTTCGTCTGACAGACAACTATCTGACGTGACACAAAGACATCCTCGTCAGAAGGGACATAGGAAGGGAAAAAATCTTGACATGATCAATGGCTCATGAAACATCTGAGCATTTTAAAGACTTATCGTTTACCCCAAAGCGGGCGCACTAGCAATCTGTAAATTCGTAGTCGTCGAGTTGTTCTTCCTTATTAAAATCCAGGGTAATTTGGCACTGATTGGGATCGAAATTAAAGAATGGAAAGTGGGTTTCGCCGCCTGCAATACGGGAATAGATCCAGCTTTCCCCACCAAAAAACCTCGAAGATTTAGCTGCGGGCTTCCCCCAGTTTTCTTCAAACCACGCCTGATCTTTGCCTTCTAATTTGGCTGGATCAAGTGACGCCTCCAAATACGGATTGCCGCCACAACCAGCCCATGATAAGGCCAACATTCCTATCAAAAAATATCGTTGAATCACATCCACCTCCTTCTCCCACACTTCCACAAATGATATTCCATTCGATCATAGAAAAATTCTAGCCCTCGTTTCTCGATCAGTCAAACCACTTGCGGGGTTTCCAACATTGAACTACCTATTTGTCCAACAACATTACGTTGATTACAATAGGCTAGTTTTTTTATACACCACTGGCTGACAACAAAGGAGACCGTCATGAAGCTTTACTTGGACACCGGAAATATTGATGAAATTCGAGAAGCCGCAAGCTCTGGTCTCATTGACGGCATCACCACCAACCCTTCTCTAATCTCAAAAGAAAACCGTGAATTTAAAGACCTCCTCGTAGAAATCTGCAAATTGGTTGATGGCCCTATCAGCGCAGAAGTAGTTGGCGTCAAATCGGAGGCCATGATAAAGGAAGGTCGAGAATTAGCCAAAACTCATAAAAATATCGTAGTCAAGGTTCCGCTCACTCCAGAAGGTCTCAAAGCCACGAAACAATTAACAAGCGAAGATATTCGCGTCAATGTGACACTGTGCTTCTCTCCGACTCAAGCCCTCCTAGCTGCCAAATCTGGGGCATGGTGCGTCTCGCCCTTTATTGGCCGCTTAGATGACATTAGTTCTGACGGAATGGAACTTATTGATCAAATTTTAACAATTTATGAAAATTACGATTTCCCCACCCAAGTTCTCGTGGCTAGTGTCCGCCATCCCCAACATGTTGTCGAAGCCGCTTTACTTGGCGGACATATATGCACGATGCCGTATAGCGTGTTTCAGCAACTCGTGAAACATCCGTTGACAGATATCGGATTACAAAAATTTCTGGCTGATTGGGAAGGCCGGAAAGCGCCCAATGCCTAACCCGAACTGCAATCTCTGCTATGTCAGATTTTTACTTCTTTATTAGGTTTTTCGCACGCCGAAAGATAGCGTGAAACATAGGGCGCGTAAGTTTTCCCGTAAAAGTATTTTGCTGACTGGGATGGTAGGAACCCAAAAGGGTTACGTTCCAAGGTAGATCATATTCAGCTTGATGAGAAAATTTTGGCCGAGGTGAAGGCAGATCATTTCCCATAGCATGGCAGGTTCGCAAATATTCGTCGAACGCGATCTTTCCTAAAGCAATAACCACTTGCACATGTCGCAATAACTGCAGTTCTTCTTCCACATACGGGCGGCAGGTCTTAAATTCTTCTTTGGTCGGTTTATTAGCAGGAGGAGCACAGCGCACAGCGGCAGCAACATAACAGTTCTTAAGGATGAGCCCATCTTCTCGATGAGTGGATTCTGGTTGATTGGCAAATCCAAAGGCATATAAGGCCTCATATAACCAATCCCCACTCCGGTCTCCAGTAAAAACCCGTCCAGTGCGGTTCCCCCCATGTGCTGCAGGTGCTAACCCTAAGACATACAGCTGAGCTTGTGGATCCCCAAATCCTGGAATTGGACGGCCCCAATAGTCCCAATCAATGTAACGTTTTACCTTTTCTTTGGCCACTGCTTGACGATAGATCGTCAAACGCCGGCAACGTGTACATTCTGTAACTGTCCTTTGTAACAGTGTGAACGCTTTCATGACTGGGAACCTAAGAAATTTTCTTTTGCCCGGGAAATTAGCCGAATTCTATTCTTTATGAACAACATAGTGATCAGATGGCCATTATACAGCACAACTCAATGAGAAAAACATTTGACAATGTGCCTTAAATTCGGCAGGGTATTATTGAGTAAAAGTACTTTTAGTCATTTCTCCCCTCCATTAATGGTCGCAAGAAGTTCCTCCAATGGAAGCAGGACAACACAACACGTCCCATATGTCGCGTTGGCTTTCCGACAACGATTCATCACCTGACGCACCAAGTTCTTCATCTTCTCTTCCCATCCCTGGCGATCAATCATCACAACTTCTCTTTAGTCAACAAGTTCACCAGCTGTATTCTCTTGCCCAATATGGTATCTGGGGCTCTCTCATCAATGGCGGAATTTTGGCTGCACTCTTATGGGCAGTCGTTCCTAGGATTTCCTTAGTCATGTGGCTTTTCAGCCTTTTCATGATTAACGGACTATGGATCATGCTTCTCTATCGATTCCATAAAGACACTCAAGACAACTATATATTGGATCAATGGGTAAATTGGTTCTTAGCTGGGAATTTCACCTCAGGCTGCATTTGGGGAATTGGCGGAGTCTTATTGTATCCTTCTACATCCGTTGGCCATGAGGTTTTTTTGACCTTTGCAATAGGAGGCATGGTTGCTGGAGCCACAGCCCTGTATGCCTCTCACTTTCATGCATTTCTTGCTTATAGTCTGCCTGCGGCCACACCGCTTACAGCCTATTTCTTTGTAAGAGGGGACACCTTGCATATCGGCATGGGAGCAATGGGACTCCTCTTTGTCACAATCATGATCATCACGGCACGACGCAACAATAAGATGATTTTGGAATCTCTGTCCCTTCATCAAGAAAATTCTACGTTGATTACGAACCTCACGCATGCGCGAGACCGTGCAGAAACTCTCAATAATTCCCTGAGCAAAGAAATCACTCATCGAGCGGCTATTGAAGAAAAATTGCGACGGCATCAAGAACATCTCGAAACGGTGGTTGAGACACGAACGGCCGCACTACAAGCATCGGAGTCCCGTTATCGATTTGTGGCAGAAAATATTTCTGATGTCATTTGGGCGATGAAACTCGATGGCAGTCAAATGACCTATGTCAGCCCCTCCGTACAGCAATTACGAGGTTATTCTGTTGAGGAAGTCATGCCAATGTCATTGGCAGAATGCTTAACTCCTTCTTCCTTAGAAAAAGCTCAGGCGGCTATCGCCCAAGAGTTAAACCGCCTAGCCAAAAACCCTGGACAACAGGGGCCTCCCATTCTCCTGGAGCTCGAGCATCTCTGTAAAGATGGAGGCACGGTTTGGGCCGAAGTTCGAGCCAGTCTATTGTTAGACAAAGACGGGAACCCTCAAGGATTTGCCGGAGTCACACGAGATATCACAGATCGACGAAAAATGGATAAAGAAAAACGGCAATTAGAAACCCAGCTATTACGTTCACAGAAAATGGATGCTATTGGCACATTGGCCGGGGGAATTGCCCACGACTTCAACAATCTCCTCACCAGTATTTTAGGAAACATTACCTTGACCGAACATATCACCTCCTTACCTCCCCTGGGCGAAACCTACCTCTCCCGAGCCGAACAAGCTACCTGGCGAGCCAAAGATCTTACACAACAATTGTTGGCCTTTGCCAAGGGAGGAGATCCCATTAAACACCTGATTTCACTGAAAGACCTCATTAACGAATCTTCTAGCTTTGCCCTTTCAGGGTCTTCAGTCCTATGTGCACCACATCTTCCGACAGATTTGTGGCCAATCGAGGCAGATCCAGGACAAGTCAGTCAAGTCATCCACAACATCGTGATTAACGCTGTACAGGCGATGCCAAGCGGAGGGAAGCTCACAATCCAAGCCGACAACATGTGGATCGAAGAATCTCAGACCCCTTCCTCGATCCCGCTCCCTCCAGGACCTTATGTCCACATCACATTGTCGGATGAAGGGATCGGCATTGCCAAAGAGCAAGTAGACAAAATTTTTGACCCCTATTTTTCTACTAAACCAGAAGGACAAGGATTAGGTCTCGCATCAACCTATGCCATTATTAAAAAACATGGTGGTCATATTTCTGTCGAATCACAAACCAATGTTGGAACCACGTTTTCCCTCTATTTCCCCGCTTGCGTAAGCGGAGACAAACCTTTAAAGCTTGCGGCCATTCCTCTCAAACATGGGCAGGGAACCATTCTTCTCATGGATGATGAGCAACCTATACGCCACGTCGCCAGGGAAATGCTTTCTCATTGTGGATATCAATGCGTGATCGCCAAAGACGGATATGAAACCATAGCCATTTTCAAACAAGCTCTGGACCATAACACCCCATTTTCTGCGGTAATTCTAGATTTGACAATTCCAGGAAGTTTAGGAGGCAAAGAAACCATCCGTCGTCTTCGAGAACTCGATCCACACGTAGTAGCATTTGTTTCGAGCGGCTATTCAAATGACCCAATCCTGGCGAATTATCGTACCTACGGATTTCAAGGAATCATCAGTAAACCCTACTCACTGATTGGACTCAGTACCATCCTCCACCAAGGTCTCAGCTCAAGTTCTCAACAGTCTCCTGAAATCGACCCGCTTAATCTTGAAACGACAGAATATTCTGATTCAGACACACACTAATCCCGCCTGTTATAACACTAGACTTTTGTTTCAGCTCAATAACTGATCATTGATGGTCATTCACGCCCCGAATAGTCGGTCTACACGAATTCTAAGTATGCTCATTAAGAATGCTTTACATGTGGCAAACCCCCACAAGGCACTCAAGCAGGTCATGACCAGAAATGGGTACCAATTACAGGTGAATAATGCTCATTATGATCTTTCACAATACCACCGTATCTTCTGCGTGGGTGCAGGCAAAGGCTCAGCCTCCATGGCCAGAGCGCTAGAGCAGATCTTGGGGCCATTCTTAAAAGGTGGAATAGTCATCGTGAAAGATGGATACAGGGTTGCCACTAGAAAAATCGACATTATCGAAGCTAGCCATCCTCTCCCCGATATTCGCGGTGTCCGTGCCACGAAACACATTCTGAATTTCGCCCAATCTCTAAACAAACGGGACCTGCTAGTTATTCTACTCTCCGGAGGTGCATCCAGCTTACTTTGTGCTCCAGCTCAAGGTCTGACGTTAACAGAGAAACGCCGCACAACCGACCTTCTCCTGAGATCCGGCGCATGCATTCAGGAAATCAACACCGTGCGAAAACACCTCTCTGCTATCAAAGGTGGACGACTTGCCCAAGCCACTTCTGCGAAAATCTTGACCATTATCCTTTCCGACGTCATAGGCGATGACAAAAGCGCTATCGGCTCAGGCCCGACCGTTCCAGACCCAACCACGTTTCTGGAAGCCAAACAGATTCTTGATCGCTATGATGTTTGGGGGAAAGTGTCTGAAAAAATTCGAACCCATATCGACCAAGGCATTCAGGGCAATGTTCCAGAAACGTGGAAAAGCAGAAAACAGAATTCTCCACGTCGCCATTCAGTCATTCTGGCCAACAATCAAACTGCTCTCAACGGAATGGCTAAAGAGGTGAAAAGATTAGGACTCCGCCCGTGTCTTCTTGATTCCCCATGGCAAGGTGAAGCCAAAGACCTGGGGGCTATCCTTGGCGAGATGGCTAAAGATATTCGGAACTTTGACAATCCCGTCGGCCCACCGGCCTGTCTCATTGCCGGCGGAGAACCCACCGTCGTAGTTACCGGGAAAGGGCATGGTGGAAGGGCACAGGAATGTGTTTTAGCAGCTGCTCAAATACTCGGTGGACTCTCCAACATCATTGTGGCAGGGTTTGGAACCGATGGCACTGATGGCCCCACGGATGTGGCCGGGGCGATGGTTACTGGAAACACGGTCAAACGTGCTGAAAAAATTGGTATTGACCCTTTCAAGGTGTTAGAGGCAAACAATAGTTATGACTTCTTTAAAAAAGTTGGAGGGCATATCATCACTGGCCCTACCTACACTAATGTCAACGATATTTATTTAGCACTGGTATTGTAAGTATTATTTTTCCCTTCCTTTATAAGGAGGGGCTAGGGGAGGGAGAAGACTTTGAACGCAGCACAAAAGATGGTCCAAGAATTTCATGAACAATTTGATATTCATAATGCACCAACTCCGTCAGTTCCAAATGAAGCCACACAAATCCTCAGGAGTCGTCTCATTCAGGAGGAATTTGAGGAACTTCAAGAAGCCATGCAAAGCCAAGACTTGCCTGCCATGGCCAAGGAGTTAGCTGACTTATTGTATGTCGTCTATGGTACCGCCGTTTCCCTGGGAATCGACATGGAACCGGTTTTCAAAGAAGTGCACCGCTCGAACATGAGCAAAGTTGGCGGCTACAAACGGGAAGATGGGAAATGGATCAAGCCCCCAACCTATTCCCCCGCATCCCTTGATGAAATCATCCGTAGGCAAATGGAATCATGCTAAACGGTTCCATCCTCATCTAACCGCTAGAAAAGCCCAATGGCCATTTTCGCGCTATTTTGTGGCGCCTTAAACCAATCTAACATTCGTTCGGTGTCTGTTGATTTTTTTCACAAAATGCACTCATAGATCTTTCAATTTTTGCTCATTTGCTCTTTTGATCTGGCAATGTAACAATATCCCAACCCCTCCCGGTGCTTTTCAAAGCGATCATGACAAGGATTCCCTTTGCTGCTATTTGAGATTCAAATTACGTGATTTCTCAGAACGATTCATCTATATCCAATGTTGAGTTTTCTTACAAGGAGGATTTGACGATGAGAAGAATTTCCTGGAGGGCGTTCTTAACTGTACCCTTGCTTATCATTATGGTTTCTGGATGTGGGTATAATGACCTACAAGGTCTGGATGAAGAAACCAACGCTGCATGGAGTGAAGTACTCAATCAATATCAGCGCCGAGCCGACCTCATTCCCAATCTAGTCGCCACGGTCAAAGGCTATGCGGAACATGAACAGGAAACTTTGGAAGGGGTGACACAGGCGCGCTCTCAAGTGGCAGGCCTCAAACTCACACCAGAGGCGTTAAAAGACCCCAGCTTATTTGAAAAATTCCAGCAAGCTCAGCAGGGTCTGACTTCCGCGCTCTCTCGACTAATGGTCGTAGTAGAAAAATATCCAGATTTAAAAGCGAACGAGAATTTTCGCGATTTACAAAGTCAGCTGGAAGGCACAGAGAATCGCATCACTGTTGCGAGGAAACGCTATATTGAAACCGTAGCTGAATATAATAAGGGAGTTCGATTTTTCCCAACAAATTTGACAGCAAAATATCTCCTTGGGCTTGAAGTTAAACCAAATTTTACAGTCGCGGACGAAAAAGCCATCTCCACCCCTCCTGAGGTGAAATTCTAATCTACATTGAAGAGAACTCTCACTATGCAACACTTGCGGTTGCCAGATGGATGGATTCCCCGCCTTGTGTGGTATGGAGTCCTGAGTCTCTTACTCCTGCCACCATCAACATGGGCCTTGGACATCCCACCGCTTACCGGACGCGTGGTTGATCGCGCGCATATCCTTTCGCCTTCAACGATTTCCAAACTCACTTCAGTCCTTGAAGCACATGAGACCAAAACATCTAATCAAGTGGCTGTCCTCACGCTACCCTCCTTAGAGGGTCATCCTTTGGAAGAATTTTCCCATCAAGTTGCCACAGCTTGGGCGCTTGGGAAAAAGGGAACGGACAATGGTGTGCTGTTTCTCATTGCGATGCAAGAGAAGAAACTTCGTATAGAAGTTGGGTATGGCCTGGAGGGAACACTCACCGATGCCAAAAGTTCACGAATTATCCGACATGAAGTTGTCCCTCGTTTTCGCACGGGAGATTTTCCGGGAGGCATTGTTGCCGGGACTCAAGCCATTCTTGGAACCATTGAAGGCACCTATTCCAATCCAAACCCCTCACCGACAACAACCACACCCCAAATGGGATTATGGGGAACTTTTGCGTTGGCCGTAGCCCTTGGCACCATATTCGGACTTTTCCTAGGAGCTGGACGACGACTAAACGGGAGTGTGGTAGGTGGAATTATCGCATTTATAATTGGGGCACCTGCCGCGTTCTGGATCGGAGTCTTTGCGGGTGTGATAGCACTCCTCCTTATCACTATGTTTTCAAATACGACCGGTGGTCCCTCCTCACGAGATCCATTTGCCCGTGAATCAGGATTAGGTTGGCCAAGTCCCGGGGGAGATCATATTGGTGGATCAGGAGGATTTGGTGGAGGATTCGGTGGAGGCTTTGGTGGCGGTGGAGGTGGATTCGGCGGCGGCGGAGCATCGGGAGGATGGTAAATGACTTTCTCTGATCAAGACCAAGCGCGTATTCGCCAAGCGGTGGCGAAAGCGGAATGCCATACACGCGGGGAAATTGTGCCAATGGTTATTGAACGGTCGGCTCGTTATAGAGAGGCTCGATATCGGGCAGGAACCGCTTGTGCCTTTCTGATACTCAGTACGCTTTTGACCATCGAATGGGAATGGATGCCTTGGGGATGGCATGCCACAAATGCTGGGTGGCTCCTTCTCACAGTGGTGGGAGCCTATGGCCTAGGATATTGGCTAGGAACCTTTGTGCCAATAGTGCAGTTACTCACCTCACGCGAACGCATGGCCTATAAAGTCAACGTGCGAGCCCATCAAGCCTTTCTAGAACATGGGCTTCATCGAACAGAACTGGGAACGGGAGTGCTTATTTTAGTCTCACTACTAGAACACCGCATTGAAGTGCTTACCGATGACCCCATACTCAATCATGTGCCACAACAAACTTGGGAGGATATGGTTGAGATCATTCAAGGAGGATTTCAAAAAGGCAATCCTGTTGAATCCCTTTGTCAGGCTATTGCGACATGTGGATCTGTTTTAACTGACGCATTTCCCATAAAAAAAGGCGAGAAAAATCCAAACGAACTTCCCAACGAGTTGATTCAAGACACTTAATCCCTTCACTCCTTTCTATCCCTCATGGCTTCACTGGCGCTTTGACTAGCATATTGTCGATCAGACGAACGGCGCCTACCCGAATAGCCCCCAATAATACCATATATCCCTTTGCCAAAATACACGGCTCTAGAGTTTGTGCATCACAAACGGTGAGGTATTCAACTTCGATTCCCTTTATTTTTGCAAGTGTTTTGACCATTTCCTTTTCAATGATCCGAACCTGCTTTATCCCCGATTGAATCGCCTGCACTCCAAAACGTAAGGCCGCTGAAAGACTCACCGCTTGCCTTCGTTGATGTGCAGAAAGGTACTGATTCCGAGAACTCAAAGCCAGGCCATCCGATTCTCGAATCGTAGGACAGCGTACAATCTTCGTATCCACATTCAAATCCTGCACCAACTGCTGAATCACTAAGAGTTGTTGATAATCTTTTTGACCAAAATAAGCGCGGGCAGGCCGCACCAAACTCAAGAGTTTGGTAACAACAGTTGCCACGCCTTCAAAATGGTTCGGCCGTGCTTCACCTTCCCAACGTTGACTAAGAAGACCAACCTTGACGGAAGTCTGAAAATTTTTGGCATAGAACTCTCCACTTGAGGGCCAAAAAATGATGCCGACACCAGCTCTCCGACATAATTGTTGATCACTTGTGATTGGTCGAGGATAGAGACTCAAATCTTCTGTTGGGCCAAATTGCAAGGGATTCACAAAGATGCTGACAACAACCGTCGAACACTGTTTACGAGCCTGGCGAATCAGAGAAAGATGCCCTTCATGCAAGGCACCCATTGTGGGTACAAATCCAATTACTGATTGATCCTGTTTACGCCGCCAGGCCTGAAGCCCACGTACCGATCGAATGATACGCATATGGTTTACAAAGAGGGAGGATTTGAGCAAACCGGACGAGAAGAATACTTTGCTCCCGGCTTGATTGAGAGTTTATTCACACGACTCGAATCTTGTAGACCATCCAGAAGCTCCTGCATGGAGCAATGCAAGATCGGATGCATGAAAACGGGATCTAATTCCACCAATGGTTCCAAGACAAACCGTCGCTGGTGCAGACGTGGGTGAGGGACTCTCAATCCAGGCTGATCGATGCATTTCTGTCCAAACAAGAGGATATCGAAATCCATCGTGCGCGGCCCCTGCCGATTTTCCTTGTCACGGCCTAGGCTTCGTTCAGTTTCTTGTAGAATGTCCAAAAGACGGATGGGACTCAACGAGGTGTCCAATCGTATTACTCCATTAAAAAACCAATGTTCCTTCTGCTTTCCTTCCGGATCAACCGGTTCCGTTTCATAGTACGACGAAACTCCAGTTACTTGTGAAAGAGGGAGTAAGTTCATCAACGCAATGGCACGATCACAAAACTCCTGTCGATCTCCTACATTCGACCCAAACCCAATAAATACCGTTTCTGATGACATAAGATAATCGAATTTTGAAAATCTAGATATTCAAAATTACTAGGGATCGGTGAAATACAGTTCTTTTGTTTAACTTGGAGAAGGTACCCAGTTGCGAAAAGATGCTATGAATTGTAATCAAGGGCGGTGAAACTGTCGAGTGATTGAGAAAGGAAACAGTGGAGACATCTGCCTGTCAGATGTCCCCACAAAAGGAATTACCACAAGGTAGATTTGGCTCGTGTGCGTTCTTTGATTTCTGGCGCCGCTCGCCGAATGAAGGAGACTGGTTTCGACGGCTTAATTTCCTCAAAGGCTTCATTTCGTTTGTTGGCGATGGCAGTGGAAAGCCCTAAATAGACTTTTCTGGCAGCGTCCGACCACTTCGGATCAAATGGAGCCCCTCTGAACGCTGCTTCTGCAGCCTTTCTTTCATCATGCGTTAATGGTCGATTGTGTTGCGGCATCACGGCGGTCCTCCATTTACTCTTCTATGAATACAAATAATATTAGTGGACAAGGGGTCGTGGCTCTTTTTCGGCTTGAATGCGTTTTCCACAATTCAAACATGCAAAGTACAATATACTCAACCCAACCTCTAAGTCCACGGCTCGCTCCATGACCATCGAACCTTGGCATTTTTCACAAGTTTTCATGACATCCCCTTGGTGAGAAATGGTTCACCCATTCGTTTGAGCAAATGATGTGCCTAACTACAGGCTTCGAACAAGGGGCACAGTCTGACACCAATTTCAGTTAACGAAACAAAAATATGCAGATGGCAGATAGGTGATGGCCAGAAGCCTGGGGTTCACAACATTTGAGAGTTAAGGTCACCGACAGGAAAAAACTTTGATACCTGGTCATCTGTGAAAGACGATGATTTTTACTGGGAAATACGTTGGAGTTGGGCCGGAAAAAGTCGTTAAAAGTCTCGACAATGCAGCAGAAAAATGAGAAATAGAAGACTAGTGGACCACCAGTCTTTTACAACGGTGAGATTATTTAAACAGCTGTGGAATCGTTGATAAAAACCACGAGGTCAAAACACCAAAAAGATAACACATTCAGCACTAACAGAAAGCAATTTGATAAACCGAGGGTGGCAACTCTGCCTTATTGAAAAACTCACATTTTCCCCCTCGAGTTTTTCTTAGAAAAATCCTCTATACATCTTTAAAAATTCCATTTCAGTATGTGACGGAAATGGTCAAAAAAATTAGCCGGTAAGGCAGCAACCAGTTTGACGGGCGGAAGGTACTCTCTGTACGTAAGTACGACAAATTGACGAGGACGCCGCAGGTGGGGTTTAACAACATTCCCACGGGTTAATTTGGAGATGTTCCCATACTCACTCGACCATTAAAGCCCCCCCCCGTTTCCACGGAAAGCCGAGGAGCCGTCATTGTCCCATCAATCAATCCAGGGGACAACAGCTTGATGGATTCTTTAGCCACAACCTCTCCTTGAATATTTCCTTTACAGATGACATTCCCAGCTTCAATCTTGGCCTTCACCACAGCTTGATCTCCAATAACTAAAGTCCCTTTGGTATGAATCATCCCTTCTAGTCTCCCATCAATTTGTACATTCCCTTCGTACCAAATTTCACCAATACATTCGACTCCAACACCAAAAAACGCCACAACTTCCTTTTTAGCTTGCAAAACCGGAACTGGAACATGAAACGATTTTCGTGATCCGAGGGAAGTGGAAATGTCTTGTGTGGACGGCACAATTTCAAGTTCGCTAGCCAGACTCATAACGTATTCCTCCTCCTGAGTATCGAATAGACCAACAATAAAAATTTCCTCATTTTGTTGAAAGAGTCAGCTCCATCGACTCGTCGTAGCTTACCTGATTTTTTACCAAAATCAACTTTATCTTTGGTCATTGCTTATTTGTGGAGGAGAATTATGGAGCCGGCGAGTGGGATTGAACCACCGACCTACGGTTTACGAAACCGTTGCTCTACCACTGAGCTACGCCGGCACACGGTTTGGCGAGAAATCAGAAGGACCCGCTCGTTTATACCTTTCGTCACTTGATATCGTCAACTTAAAAGCACTCTGATCCCAAACCTAGCCGCTCCTAATTTCCTCCAGATTCATTCCTTTCCCTTGCATTGACAAGGAGGAAAAGATCACCTAATTTCCTTGTAGAGTATTTCTAGGAATGATAAGGAGCAAAGTAACCAAAGTGGCTAGGTTGTTTGTTAGAAGTGTATTGGTAAGCCTCGGACTATTGTTATGGTGTACCTTTGTGTATGCTGAACCAGCCTTTCATGTTCAAAAGGTTGTCATTGCCAAGGCCGTAACCAATCGAAACCCTCAAGGGATTTTCACGCCTTCTGCCTATTGCGAAAAAGATAAAAACGGGCAGGCAGCCATTCCCATTGTGAAGGCCTCAGGAACCCCGAAAGTCTATTTTTGGACCCAAGTGGCCTCAAAGAAAAGAGGGACATTGCGCCATAGCTGGCATCATCAAATTGAAGGAACCTGGACAAAGGTTGCAGAAGTAACTCTTTCCATTCGACCATCACCAGGGTATCGAATGTGGAGCTTAAAATCCCTGAAGCCAGAAATACATAAAGGTGAATGGATGATTGTCGTGGCACCTACCCATTCACCTGAGAAAATTATTTGCATCACTCGATTTACTGTACAATAGCCTACCTCTCGACATTTACCGCAGCAATAAACTTCAATCTCACGATGACTTGTTCTTCTCTTTTTCTTTAAAGGCCTCCGGGTCCATTGATGCTAGCTTCCCCACCTATAAATCCTTCTGAGCCCCTTTCTCCACCAAGAATTCAAGCCTTTGCCAATCTTATACGACTATGGAATCAAACGGGCACACTGCTTTTACTCTTCCCCACTTTATGGTCCCTGGTTTTGGCTTCACATGGGTGGCCATCAACGAAGCTACTTCTCATTTTTGTTGCTGGTTCATTTCTCATGCGTAGTGCGGGAGTCATTATGAATGATTTGGCTGACCGTCATTTTGATCGTCAGGTGGAACGTACTCGCCATCGCCCACTAGCTTCGGGGCAATTACGCCCAAAACATGCCATAGTGTTTTTAGCTCTATTGCTTGCCTGTGCAGCAGGACTCCTCTGGCTTCTCAACCCTCTTGCCTGGTTCCTCAGCCCAGTCGCATTGCTATTGGCCGCACTATATCCTTTCTGTAAGCGGTTCCTTCACATTCCACAATTTATTTTGGGCGTGGCGTTTGGGTGGGGTGGGGTCATGGCTTGGGCTGCCGTTCGAAATACTCTTGAAGCAGAAACCTGGTGGCTCTTTGCCGCAACTATTTGTTGGGCCATTGCCTACGATACGATTTATGCCATTCAGGATAAAAAAGATGATTTGAACATTGGGGTCAAGTCTTCAGCGATTTTATTCGGATCGCATACATGGCTTGGTGTGGGAGGTGCGGCTTTTTTCATGTTGTTTTGTTTATCACTTGCTGGGGAGGTAAGTGGGTTGGGATTACCCTATTCGATAGGGCTATTGTGTATCGCCGGTCTTATGGCATATCAGGTATTTCTCCTTCGCTCTGGGGTAACACCAGCTCAAGCCTTCAAACTCTTTAAACAGCATTCCTGGACAGGAGCTATAGTGCTAGCAGGAATATTTTTGGGAAGCCTTTAGCGGAGGGAAACTGCTCTGCTCAATGAAGGAAGAGAAGCCACAAAACAAGAGAGAAAGAGGAAGCACCCCTACTTCAAAAACGTTACTCTGGCTCAGGAACCGGTCCTTCAGGAATCGGGGCCCGCAAGGTTCCCAAATAATAGGTGAGGGCTCTGGCATCTGCATCAGACGCGCCTAAATTTGGCATTCGTGTATGCTTCTTTATCGCCTGCGGATTCCGAATCCAGCGATAGACCCATGTTGGATTCAGGCGAAAACCGGCACGATCTAATGCCGGACCAACCAAGCCACCCACGTCATTGAGACTATGACAACCATTGCACCCATAGGTATCGGCATACAGTTTCTTCCCCAGTTCAACTTGTTGGGCAAGGTCTTCTTCTGAAATAGTCAGATCAGGTCGCTCAATCCTCGTCTTTTTCGGACGCTTGGAAAAATTATCCACTGCAGCTTTGGCTTTTTCATATTTTTCATTGGCAATGAGAAACGCTTCCTCTTCAGGTAAGGTGACTTCTTCTGGTTCGTAATCCTCAAGCTGCTCGTCAGTTAAAGTGTCCTCATACGCTGCTTGAGCCGCTTCGGCTTTTTCCGCAGCCGCTTCATAGGTAGCTTTCATGGATTCCATTTCTTGCTGCGCTGATGCCAAAACCTCTTCCAATTCTTTTTTGCGGCCAACCATATCAAAAGTTAAAGACATGCCATGGAGAGTCCGAACATAACCCACAATATTCCAAATTTCTTCTTCGGAGAGGGTGTACTTAAAGGTTGGCATGGTCGCTACTGCAAAATAATTATCATCGTCTAACACTTTTGGATCTTCAGTATCCCGCATATCACGATAGACTGTGTCGAATATTTCTTTGTCACTAAAAGTAGACATTTCTGCATTTGAAGCTAAGTTTTTTGGTCTTGGGTCCGGCATCCTCTCCCAATTAAACCCTTCCCCCTGTTGACCGGATTCTCCATGACAATGGCTGCAATAATGATGATAGAGTTTTTTACCTTTAGCCGATCGTTCATCACCCGCACAACCGAAAAATAATAGAGTGGCAGCGAAACTCAATACCGCAACATTCAATAATGCTCTTGTCATATTTCCCCTGGCCACTCGTTTCATGCTGATTGGCCCTTTCTCAGTTTCCGTATCACAACAAATTCAAAACCGGCCGCGAGAGCAAGACCAAAAATAACCCACCCAAAAATAGAATTGTCCGCACTGGGTTCGGCCCGGATAGACCACCAGGAAGATACGGCTTTCTGACTACCTTTTTCCTTTACGAGACCATCAACAACCGCTCCATCCCAAAAAGCAAAAGCCACACTTCTCCATTCACCTGGCTCTATTTGTACATCTTGTTCGTCTTCGGTCTTCAGAGCTCGAGTAAAGACAACTTTCCACGTGCCACCTGCCCAAGAACCTGTCGCATTCACATTCTGTTTAGCTTGTGTTGCCAATGTTTTAAAACCCTTGGCACTCATATCCAAGGCTTTTCCATTTTCCTTTTTCCAAAACCAAATATTCACTGGCCCGCCTTCTACCTGAAGCATAGGCTGACCATGAGCGAAGTGAGCCTTCTTGTCTCCCACCATAAATTCAACTGCTGCAGCGTCTCCCGCGTCTTCAGTTGGATCCTCGTACTCCACTAATAAAGCGAGGTTTTGACCATCATGTAGACCCTTAACCTTAACCGATTTAACAGTCACTTCCTGAATACGTTCCGGCCAATGCACTTGTGGAGCTAATTTAAACTCTGATTCAGGAACAGAATTCCATTGAGCTGCATTTGGATCATTAGCAGGGAGACTCCCCTCAGCCTGGTATAACCTGACCGACACACTTCCAACTGGTTCACCTGCCGGGGGCGGATCACTAGCTAGTACGCTTGCAGAACCGAGCATTCCAGATAATCCTACAAAAATAACTGTTGAGAGGAATCTCAGTTTATTGAGCATATCGCATTCTCCACAAATACACCGTTCTCAAATAATGGGCGAGGCCTGGTTATTCTTCCTCTTCCCAGGTTCTGGGAGACTGATGAGCTCCATCATATTCACCCATGATAATTTTCCATATAAATTCATCCGGCAATTCTACTTCCCACCGTGGCATTGCTGACTTCCATGGCATACCTTCTACGGGCAATCCAACTCCACCCTTTTTTATCCGCCAGAACAAATACGATTCCTGCAATTGAGCAATGGTCCCAGGATCAGCAAAATTAGCTGGCGGTGGATTAAAGCCTGGCGCGGCTGGGCCCTTCCCATCATAATTTGCACCATGACAGGGGGAACAGTATGCCGCGTACAAGCCTTTTCCCATATTAATATTCGCCTCGTTATTTTGATAGGGATTAGCCAATCCTACAAATTCGCCAGGGGGCGCCGGGTGAATAGTCCTATTTTCTGCTGGAGGAAGATCACTGGGAGCTAAACGGGTATAGGTTTGCCAACCAACCAATAACGGGAACAGTACCAACACGGCTAATCTGGCCATTTGCCCAATTCCCGACTGTCCTTCACCTGCTAAAAATCTAAAAACAGGCCCCATAAGAGATTCCAAGGACGAGGCACTCATCGTTCCATAAATCATAATTCCGCTTAACGTGAGAGCTAAATAGAGATAAATCAAACTGGCAGGCAAAGGGGCCGTCACTAACGGGAGAAGAAACTTCAGGAAGATAAACATCCCAACCATCAGAATTGCCCCGCTTGCAATTGGACCTCTCATCTCATTCCTCCTGGATTCGGATTCCCCATCTTTTATGGAGCGGCTATGGTCGCTTCTTCACTTACAAAGTCTACTGAATTTGAATCAACGACTGAGGCTACTTCTACTTCTTCAGCCTTTTCCTCAGGAGTCTCCATGATATCTTCTACTTTTATACTGATGGGTTCACCACTCATTTTTTGTAGAAAAGCAATGACAGAATAAATCTCTGGCTTGGTTAGCCCAATGGGATCTTTATCTATATGAGGCATCCGCGCAGGATATTCTTCAGGTTCCGTGGCATGACGATAATCCAGATAAATATAGGCTTGTGGCTTCGTAAGACTTTCATAGATAAATTCCGGGGCTAACTTTGCCCCAATTCCATTTAGGTCAGGACAGCGAGCTGACTCACTCGGTCCAATAGAATGGCAGAGCGCACATTGGCCTTTACTAAAAAATATTTTTTGACCAATTGAGGCTAAATCGCTTGGACTTTTTACTTCAGCCAAATCAAAGGTTTCAATAGCCGGTGGAAGGGAGGCCATTTGCGGAACTCCTAAAGCGATTAAACTAAACAACCCCAGTACCATAGCCACAAATCCTAGAACGCGGATAAACATCCCCTTGATAAACAAGAGAATAAGAATCCCGATACCAACGACGCATAGACCAATTATTTGGAGTAACGCTACTTCACTCATGACGCCTCACTTATGGTTTTCACGGATTCCAGCTTCAATTTCTTCACTTGCACTTGGCGCCCCTCCAGCCATAGCTGGAGCACCAGTTGCTAAGGCAGCCTTGGCCTGTTGCGCTTTCGCCTTATCTCCCAATGTGGCCACCCAAAAGATAAACGCCACCAGCAAGCAATATACAAACGTATTCAAAGACATAAAGGCTGCGGCATAACCCAATGCTGGTGAATATGCGTAATCTGATGTGTCGCGCATAACCCCATAAATATGCCAATGCACACGTGAAGAAGAACGTGCATATCCCATTAGGGACATCAACAGAATAACCATGACCGCATTCAGGACTAAACTATATCCAGCACGTATGGGCATTTGCCCCCAGACCATTTCCGTTGTTGTTTTGGCGCTTTTCATTAACAATGCCGTCAAAGGCGTAAACGTGACCATAATAAACAATACGATTAACACTTGTGCCACGGAGAAGTAATTGATTCGGATAATGGCAGGCACAAAGTAGCCCCACACCCCAAGGACGATCACCGCAACACCTCCGATGACAAGAAGGGCTCCCATAATAGCCTTCGCAGCTTTCGCCCACCCAGCCGTTTCTTGTTTCCCTGCACGCCAGTACATAATAAAACTCATAAAGGTTACGAGAATCATGAGATTTGACACAGTCATCTTGGCTGACATCACACCGAATACCCCGAGCAATGGATGATGGGTACCCCCCATTTTTTGCGCTTCCGCCAAACTTGCGACAAGGGAATGCGGTGTCATCCAGACACCAAGGCAAAGCAATAGAACGACGAGCATGGCCATAATAGGCTTCTTGTAGGCATTTTCAGAACCAGGGATACGATAGGTAATACCCATCCAGAAATAGTAATTGGCTCCCAAAAAGAGGACGCCAATCAACATAGCCTGAAGGATAAACAACCAGGCTAGAAACCCACCCATGAGAGTGATGCCCATTTGTTGGTTATATTGATACACCTCACGCATAAGCCAATAGCCAGCAAAAGGAAGCGGTAACATTCCAAACACACCAATGAAATTACCTACGTATCCCATCCAGTCGTAATGCTCTCTCTCCTCACGAGATACCGCCAAAAGGTAACGAATTCCAGCATAGGCACCGACAATAAACCCACCAAGCACCACATTGGCAATCAATCGATGAATGTTTACCGGCATCCAGGTAGGATTCTGCATCGCTGCCCAGGCTCTTGCCCAGGCATCTCCATCGGCAACAACCACGGGACTGGCCTGGAATGTTGCCCATGAATTGGGCACCATCATAATTCCTAAAGCAAAAAGATTCAGCAGAAAACCTAAAAATAAATGGAACGCCTTTTTATTTCCCTGCATGTAATCCCAACCATACCAATACATATAGAGAGTGGCGGTTTCTGCTAAAAAGAGAAGGCAATAGACAATGAAAGAAGGGAAAAACATATCGGTCAAATATGCCATCAACTTGGGATAGAGACCGATAAGTAAAAATAATAGAATGCCACCAAATAAAGCCGTCGTGGCATAAGCGGAGGTTAAAAGCTTAGTGAACTCTTTAGCCAATTTGTCATATCGAGCTTCTTTGGTTTTCCATCCAACCAGCTCACAGATCCATGCAAAAATAGGCACCCCTAAAACAAAACCCGCCAACAAGAGATGTTGTTGCGCAACCACCCACACTAAGTTCCGTGCCCCAATGCCGGGAACATCCCTATACTCCACAGACATGGCCTTGGTATCTGCACCAGCAGCTAAGGCAATAACTGGGAGCAATAACACCGAGAAAAAACTCACCCACTTAAAGATTGAGGGCATCTTTTCCAGAAGATTTGTTAGACGGGATGATTCTATGTGGTTGGCCGATTTCATCACTTGGCCCCCTTCAGTCGTACATTTTTGAGCGTTAGAACCTGTTTCGCATACTTATAACCCATGCCCTATTCCTCTTACTAGCTAAAATGTCTCAGCTTCAATATTATTTTTTCGTTTCTGGTGGAGCTTCTTTCGCCGATTGCCCTTCCCCACTCTCCACATTTGCGTCTTTAGGTTCTGCTCCCTTTTCTTCTTCCAGTTTTTTGACTACCAATTCAGCTTTAGCCAGCACTTTCTCGGCTTCTTTTAATACTTTTTTAGGTTCGACTTTTACTTCCTTCGCTCCATTGGAAATAAATTCATACTCCTCATGCGGATGAGGAGTTGAGGGCGGCAACAGAGCCCAGAAAACAAACGCCAGAATAACTCCAGCACCGGTAAACGCTGTCAATAATAACGGCTGGTCTGCCGGAATACGAAGGCTATCCCAAAAATTGGCTCTCTCCTCTTCTGTTCCATCCAGAGCTTTCCCATTTCTCACAAATGGTCGAGCCAGCCATCCTAGACCATAGAGCCATCCTAACATGCACAAAATGAGGACGGCAGAAGCCACACTGCCCCACATCACCAATTCAATACTTATCTGCTCAGCTACTGGTAAAGTAGGCCAGATATTATCTTTAACAGTATGGACAATACTGGAGGTGATCGATTTAGCTACACCAGTGACGCTCGAGACAATGATTTTTATAACCGGTAGGGCAACGGCGGTAAAAACCGCCCATCGAAGCCAAAGACCAGGAGCAAAGCCAGGTTGAGGATCTACCTTGAGGCGATCAATGAAAACCGTTCTCGCACAAAGCCCTAAAGCCCAGATATCAATTGGGATAGAAATAAGCATGAGGAGAAATAGACCACTTCCCTCCCACGGATGCATATGGGCTGCCAACAGTAAAAGACAAAATACCAACTTAATAGGGAAACCCGTCCAGAATGTGGGCCAAAATATGAGAAGCCCCAATTTGATATTCGACATTGTCATGTGCGCTTAATGTAAGAATTCTCTGTTGATAATGGCTGAGACCGTAAACACGAGAATCACCACCATAATCAATGTCCAGCCAACAAGGGCCGCTGGCCGCTTAAAGAGATTTCGCTCAGGATTTGTATCGATAAAAGGCAGAGCGGCAAGAAAGGCCATAAAAGCCCCAGGAATGGCAATAGCCCCAAGGAATTGACCAAACTCTCCACCAAACATTTTCAAACGAAGCAACTGAAAGAGAAAGAGAAAATACCATTCCGGTTCGGGATGATAATCACCCGGATCAGGAGTAGCCTGTTCTAGCAAGACGACCGGCTCAATAAATGCTAAGGAGCAAATAATGAGAAATACAGTGGCCATCGCCACAATGTCTTTCCAAATTTGACGAGGAAAGAAATAATCAGTCTTGGCCTTAAGCTCCTCTGGGCTCCCCCGAAATGGCCCAGCAGGGCCAGCTTTTCTAAATAGAAAAATATGCAGACCAGCTAATCCAGCTAACGCCGCAGGCAAAACCATGACATGAATCACAAAGAAACGGCTCAATGTCATCTGTCCTGGCGTAGGGCCGCCCTTAAGGAATCTAGCCATAAAATCTCCGACAATCGGCGTCTTATCCATAATTTCTACACCGACGACCGTGGCCCAATAGGCTCGCTGATCCCATGGCAAAAGATATCCAGTAAACCCAAATCCCATTACTATCCCAAAAAGAGCTAGACCCACAAGCCATATTAACTCTCTAGGTTTTTTGTACGCGCCCCATAAAAACACTTGGGACATATGGGCAAAGACCATTACCACCATCGCAGACGAACCCCAAAAATGGTAGCTCAACAAAAACCAGCCATAGTCCACTTCATGAATGATGTATTGAGTACTGTCGTAGGCATGGTCGGTACTAGGGACGTAATAGAACATCAACAGAATGCCCGTAACTACTTGAAGAATAAAAATAAAGAGGAGAACAGACCCAAAGGCATAAGCCCATCGAGACCCACCTGGAATTGGCTCATTCAGCATTTTCGCCTGAATGGTTTTCAGACCAACACGCTCATCTACGAATTCAACAACTTTTTCAAACGGATTAGGTTGGTTGACTGGTTGGGAATCCTGCTGCATGAAGGACTATTCCTTGAATGAATTGAAGGCGTATCAAAGAAGACGGATTTGCTTATTCACGCCGGCTTTATATTCGATATCAATAATTTTTATTTCACCGGCGGCATTAACATCCATTGGAAGAACATCCAAGCCCCGAGGCGCTGGACCATCAATGACTTTTCCTGCAGCGTCATAGAGGCTCAAATGACAAGGACAGAGGAACACGCCATCTGGATTACTTTTTGTCCTCCTCCATTTATACCCACACCCTAAATGGGGGCACTTACCAGAGAATCCTATATAAGGTGAATTAGCCTTGTTCACATGAAGCACATCCCCTTTATTATCGAGAAACCTTACATCCTTGCCACCATACACAGCCTTTTGGACTTCAGGTGTGGCTTTGACAACCCATATATTCTTTTCAATTTGCTGCTCCGGCATAAAAGCTTCTTTAAATCCACGGCTAAATTTAAACTGAAACCCGATGTTTTCTTTTTTTATCTTCTTCACATTCCCCACAGAAAACCAGGCATTATCAAATGGCTTATACATTGGTTTCATCAGGTATTTCAACACAGGAAAGGCTAGAGGAAGGGCAATGAGCGTCCCAATCGCATGCGTCATATTGTTAAAAAATGTACGACGAGGAACGCCCTGCTCGAGACAAGGGAGAGGAACCAACACCTCACCCGGTTCAACATGAAGATTATCTTCCAAATGAGCAATTTCCACATCATGAATTGTGACATATCGATCACGATCAATGGCAGGAAAATGGGCAAACTCCTCAGGCGAGCAGCGAAGGATAATTTCCTCTTCGCTCACGATCTGCTGAACTTGGCCTATCGGAACTTGTCGATCAACACCTGGAGCCCCTAGCTCCTTAACCACCACATGACTAATTTCATGCGACAAAGGGTCAACAATCACCTTGGAAATCTTTCCGACTTCTTGATCTTCACACAAGGCTTTAGCTGTGATCTTTGGTTGCATACTTGAGAGAATCCTACAATATCACTAATTCATCTTAATCGGTTTTGGAGTTTCCACTGAAGCATCCTTTAAAGATGCCAGGAATGCCACAAGCGCATCAATCTCTTCTTCAAACATCAGATCACGATATTTATCTGGCATTTTCCCTTTCTTATACTGCTTATCAAAACCTTCAGCCATCCAGCTTTTGGGATTTAAGATTTTTTCTCTGAGGGCCTCAGGAGTCATGAGGTTCCCGATATTATCAAGCACTGGACCTCGTTTTTTCCCACCTTGGCCAAATAATTTATGACAGTTGTAGCATTCCTGAAGCTCCCATTGCTCCTTCCCGAGGGCTACAATATCACCAGAGGCAGCACCTCCGGCACTTACATCTTCAACGACTTCCACTTTGGCCGCACCTCCTAACGAGGCTAACTGCTTAGAAATGGTCTTCGCTCTTTCATCTAATGCCTTTGCTCTTGCAATTAACTCATCAGCTTTACCCTGTTCAGATGCTGCCTTTCGCCTTTTAAGGACTTTCTCAATTTTGCCTGCTTCAATAGTAGGGTCAAACTGTGGAAGGATGGACGCACCAGCTATGTACATACCTGACAATAAGAGATAAAACACCAGAAGGGCTCCAAGAGCTTTCACTCCCTCTAGTCGCTTCATGGGTGGGGCATCCAAAAGAATAAACACAAAGGCCCCCAACATCGCATAGATAAAAAACATGACCTGAAAAACTTTAGGGAAATGCGTTTGTTGGGCCGCAACTACCAAGATCACCCCAATAATGATTCCTATGGTCGTTTTCTTTAGGACATTTTTCGTGAAGCTTTGATTAGCCATACGATTCCTTTTCTTCCTAAATACATTCTATGAGTCTTTAAGCAGGAACGAAAACACCTAATGAGCTTCAACCTTTGGATTTGCTGGTTTAAGCGTGACCAAAATGGCAAAACTCACCACAGCATAGAACACAATCGTCACCCCTGTAATCCACCAGGCGGAGTAGGACAAGGTTGGCGTAAAGGCTTCCGCTGAGAAATCAGGAACGAGATTGTATACATGGAAATATTTCCTAGTAAGGGACCGAACCGTCCCCATCAAACCCATGGTCCAAATCGCGCTAAATGCCAAGAAAATTAAGACGAACTGTGAGGCGAAATCGATCTTTCCCCAAATAATGGTCCCTTGCTTAATCGCACGATTGTACATGATGTAATTCACAATTGTGAGGAACACAAGGGTAAAGGCGGCCGCGTTTTTGGCCGGCATCAGCGCCAATTCTTCAGCCCATTCTGGCAACTCCAGATCATGTGTCGCCAGAGCTTGAGTCGGAACAAACCCATGCGGGGTCATCCAAATAGCATCAGCCACCACAATCATCAGGAATCCAACTTTGATCATTGTGAACGCAGAAACGGTAAAGTTTTTGAGACCAGGCACTCTCCCAAAAATCATGGGAGCAAAAACAATGGCCGCCAAATAAATCAGGGACTGCCACTCAGGTGGGGGAAACATCTTCCACGCCATGCCCATAACAGCCGGCATGACTAGCACGGCCAGGGCCACAAAACCGGATATCCGTATTTGCTCTACACCCTCGATACGCTTGAGACTGAGCCAAATATAATAATTGCTGGCAAGAAAGATCAGTCCAATCATAGCCCCTTGCATTTCAAAGAACATCGATAATTGATCAGCCATCATATAAGGGCAAATCGAGGCATCATAATCACAGAGTTCGTAGGCCAGGAGGTAGCCCATAAATGGAAGAAGCAACAGGGCTCCTACCCCGATCATATTGCCGACGAATCCCATCCAGTCGTAATAGGATCGCTCTTCATCAGTTTTGGAGCGCATGAACATATAGGCAGCAATCAAACCTGCAATGAACCCACCAAACGTGACATTTCCAACTAGCCGATGAAGGTTCAGTGGCATCCAACTATAGTTGGCCATTTTATCCCACAGGCCAGCATTGGACACAAACTCAACAAGGGAAACACCCTCGGCCGCCTTCGCAGGGGTATTCATAAAGGCGGTTGGCCCATCGATGACAAAGAGTGTGACCGTCCCGACTATGTTCAAAAGTATTCCCAGCGCTATATGACGTCCCTTCAAGGAGCCCTTCATGGAATCCCATGAATAGAAATACGTATAGAGAATAATGGTTTCTAAGATAAACAAGACCGGGTAAAAAACGGCAAATACCAGAAAGAAGTGCTGTATGAGCCAAGTTGAAAAATCTGGATAGGTTCCAAGAAGCACAAAGATAAACAACCCACCGGTTAAGGCGGTCATACTATAAAGTATGACCGTAACCTTAATGACCTCCTTGGCAAGGCGATCATATTTCGGGTCATTATTTTTGTACCCAAGCCACTCGGCCACGACCGCAAAGATTGGGGCCCCCAAAATAAAGGCTGCGAATAGAATATGCAGATTGGCTACGACCCAGACTGCTGTTCGATTTCCTGTATAAGGAAAATCTACTTGTGGGGCCGGCACTTCTTGGCCATATGCCAACGCTGCCCCACTCATGAGCAAGCCTAAGACCATCCATATACTTCGATGTAAGGTTTTCAAGGGTCTCCCCCTCCTTTATCTTTCTTCTCGTTCCTGGGATTACTTCTCGGCGTTGTTAATGAGCCGCATCCCCGGCTGGCGCTTCAGCCGCAGGCGCTTCCGCTTCTGGTGTAGATCCCGCCGTTCCTGCTGCCACCCATTTTTTTGCTGCCACATCGTATTCCTTGCCTTTGAGACCAAAAGTCGCTTCATAGGCAATGACTTTCCATATTTCATCCTCGGAAAGCTTGCTCTTCCATGGTTTCATTTTGGTGCCTTTGACACCTTCATTCACACGCCAAAACCACACCGCATCCGAGTAGAGTTCCATTTGTTCAGTTCGACGAAAATCTCGAGCACCAGCCTTCACGGGCTTCCCGTTTTTTCCATGGCAACTCGCACAATTCACATCAATATTTTGCGCGCCGGTAAAAATGGCTTTCCCTTCCTCAAGGATTGCAGGATCATTCCAATAGCCATCGGGCATATGCTTGTCAGCATATTCAGGCGGAGCAGGAGGTGGTGGCTTTGGCGGTCCTTCCCCACCACCACAAGCAGAAAGCGACATCCCCATAACCGCTAAACTCATGACAAACAAGTTTCGAAGATTTCGGTATTCGTTCATTGTTCCCCCTCGTGTACGTGATTCCTAATACAATCCTGTTCAGCTTCCTGCTTTTTTCAACCGCTACCTGACAACTTTATGACTCGCTTGAGGACTACACCTCCTATGTCATCCTTTTCTTAAGAGATCTCATTCTTCTAGGTGGAACATTTTCCCAAAAAAGGCTTTCAACTAAACCGGCGGGGAAAATTCGAGGAAAAGAAAGAGGACGCGAAATGATTTTATCCTCGACGGTCTAGGCCCTCTCTGTTACTTGACTATCTTTTCACAAATCCAAAGAGCACCTCTTCCCTTAATTGATTTGAGCTTCTCCCTAGGTCTTTTGACCCTAAAAAAAGACCTGGTTTTCTATCACAGACAAGCGGCAACCGTCAATCAAATCCTACATGCCTATCAGGAAAGTGCACAAGACATCGTTTCGTGGTATAACGTCGCTTCCTGTTTGCCGATTATCCCTCATGGAGGAGGTGCGAGATGGTTTATGAATCGTTTACCGCTGAGCGGTTCTTTTCCGAGATTACCACTGAAGCCGAGGCCCGGAGGTTGCTGTGGCGCAGTCGCTTTCAGGGCAAAGAGTTTCAATGCCCGACCTGTCAGGCAGAGGCCTTTTATGCCATCCAAACGCGGCCTGAAGTCCGCACGTGCCGAATGTGTCTTCGACAAGTGCGGTTGCGGGTAGGGACCATCTTCGAGGCATCTAAGACCTCTCTGCTTCTCTGGGTGAAGGCGGTGTTTTATGTCATGCAGGGCAAACGAGGGATGTCCGCGCAGGAACTCCAACGGCATTTGGGGGTGAAGTCGTATGGCCGCGTCTGGGGGATGCTACAAAAGATTCGCACCGCCTTGCGTCATCGGGATGCGAGTTACCAGGTGGGCGATGGCGTGTTGGAGTTGGATGCCGGGACGTTTGGCCGTCGGGTGAGCGGCAATCAATGTGATGTGCTGGTGGCCATTGAGACCAAGGCGTGGGTGGATGCGAAAGGCCGAGCCTGCAGTCGAGCCGGGTTTGCCAAGGTGCTGGTCGGAAAAGAAACCAAAGCGCAGGCGCAACAACTCGTGAACACAGGAGTTCGGGCTGGTGCCATGGTGAATACTGATGGGAGTCCGAGCTTGCGCCATGTGCAAGGTGTTGATGTGGATTATCAAGTCGTCTCTGGAGATAAGGAAGCGTGTGAACGGTGGCTGCCTTGGGTCCATACATTTATTTCTAATGCGAAAGCTTGGGTCAATGGCACGCATCATGGAGTACGAGCGAAACATCTGGGTCGGTACTTGGGGGAGTTTACCTATCGGTTCAACCGCCGCCATGATGTCCCGCGCTTGTTTCATCGAGCAGTGGTGGCGTGCTTATTGGCCCCGCCAGTCACGTTTTGTGCACTTTCCTGATAGGCATGAAATCCTACGTCTGATAGACGAACCAATTTCCCTGAGGATGCCTGTATTCCGATGCGTCAAGTTTCCTGCAGTATTCTTCAACTATGAGACACCAGAAATGTAAAAAATATAGGCAGGAACGAGGTAGGGAAAACGAAACCAGTTGAAAAGCACTAGGGCTCTTTTCGCTTCTGCCACTTCTGGATCCAATCTTCCCAGGATCGACCAAAGGCTGTATCTTCTCCGTTGAATTCTACTTCAGCGATATCTTGATACCTTATCGTGATAGTTTCCGTCCGATTGGCTTGAAACAGCTTAATATATGGGTCAGGAACTCCCTCGCGGCGATCAAACACATACCCCATAATCTGCTCTCCCGTTTTGAGATGAATGGTCACATCGCCTCGATAATCACAAGCTCCGACAAGAGCTTCCCGCAGGTCAGACTCCGTGTGAGTCACCAATCGATACCCTTCCCACGATGGTGGATGACGACCTGAAAGATCTTGGTCACTCACGACGCAGGGTTTTCTTCAGAGGATTTGCCGAATGTTGAAAAGGAGGGAATAGGAGATAATGAATCAGACAAGCGCTACACCGCATTGGGGAAAAGAGTAGCCTTCACCGTTGCAAAAAATCCACCCCAGGTACTGAACGTGTCTTTGACTGCTGAAGCTTCATAGCCACAATGCACCATACAATCTCGGCATTGCTCATGTCGGCCCGTCCCATAACGATCCCATTCCGTTTCTTCCATCAGTTCTCGAAACGTGGAGACATAACCTTCTTGCAGCAAATAGCAGGGACGCTGCCAGCCAAAAATATTATAGGTAGGATTTCCCCATGGGGTACATTCATAATCCCGCTTGCCCATAAGAAATTCTAGAAACAGGGGAGACTGATTAAACTGCCAATTCCGCTTACGCTGTGTAAGCAATTGAGAAAATAATGACCTGGTTCGATCTCGCTTGAGAAAACTTTGCTGGTCCGGTGCTTTATCATAACTATAGCCAGGAGAAATCATCATTCCTTCAACACCAAGCTCCATCATTTCATCAAAAAACCGACGGACACGGGCCGGCTCGGCATCATCAAAAAGTGTCGTATTGGTTGTCACTCGAAACCCTTTGGCTAATGCGACACGAATCGCTTTGACCGCTACATCATACACTCCATCACGACAGACCGCATGGTCATGCTCTTCTTTCAGACCATCCATGTGAATACTGAATGTTAGATATTTAGATGGCACATAGTCCTGAATTTTCCGCTCGAGCAGAATGGCGTTGGTACATAAATAGACATATTTTTTTCGCTTCACAAGTCCCTCAATAATAGTCGGCATTTCCGGATGAATGAGGGGCTCTCCTCCTGGAATACTCACGATTGGCGCTCCACATTCATCAGCCGCCATCCAGCATTGCTCGGGCGTAAGACGCCTGCTCAGAATATGATCGGGATACTGGATTTTTCCACATCCCGCACATTCCAAATTACAACGGAACAATGGTTCGAGCATAAGCACTAAAGGATACCGTTCCACCCCACGAATGTGGTTCGAAAGAGCATACTTAGACACCGTAAACATTTGTGAAACAGGTACAGCCATTACGGGTACAGCCTCAGAGATTTCTCACAATGGCACAAGACTGACTGCGACTAGAATCGAATTGACCTATAGCTAGAACCTCTTAAACGGCAGGTTTTTATGGAGGCGCCGAGCGGGTTCGAACCGCTGAATCGCAGTTTTGCAGACTGCTCCCTTAGCCACTTGGGTACGGCGCCTCATTGCTCATTATACGGAGTTGCTTTTCTCCTACACAACTAGCGATTAGCCTTATTATTTTGATAGGAAGGAGCGAGGCAACCCTGACTTATTGTGGGAACATGGGGATTTCCCGAGAGGAAGAACCTGTAGAAGCTAACGATAATTCTTCGAGTGAGGGAATCGAAGGAGATGGTTGAGAAGATGGAGTCACTGAATGTTCAGCTTCTTGTTCTTTGGCCAGGACTTCCACTTCTTCAATCAACGTATCCATTAATTCTTCGGAAGGAACGCGTTTATAGAGTTTGCCTTTTTTAAAGACAATGCCGACACCTTCGCCACCAGCAATGCCGATATCCGCTTCCTTCCCTTCGCCAATACCATTCACCACACACCCTAAAACCGAAACAGTAATGGGATTCTTGATATGTCCCAAACGATGCTCTAACTCATTGGCCATTTTTACGACATCTATTTCGACTCGTCCACACGTTGGACAGGCAATGACGTTGACCCCACGATGACGGAGTTCCAGGGACTTTAAGATTTCAAAGCCGACTTTCACTTCTTCAACTGGGTCTGCAGCCAACGAAACTCGCAATGTGTCACCAATACCTTGAGACAACAACCACCCCAACCCTAACGCAGACTTTACGGCCCCTGTCATCGCCGTACCTGCCTCTGTAATGCCTATATGCAAAGGACAATTTGACTGTTGGGAAAACAGCCAATAGGCATCAATAGCCATATGCACATCTGAAGCTTTCAATGACACTTTCATATTTGTAAAGCCCACGTCTTCTAAGGCATGAACCGCATTTAAAGCTGACTCGGCCAGGGCTTCCGCTGTGGGATAGCCATATTTCTCTAACAGTGGCTTTTCGAGAGAACCGCCATTCACTCCCACCCTCAGAGGAATGCCATGATCATTGACTGCTTTAATCACCTCCTCGGTTTTCCACCAAGGCCCAATATTCCCTGGATTAATGCGGACACAATCGACGACCGCTGCTGCCTTTAACGCTAAACGATGATCAAAATGGATATCTGCAATGAGCGGCACCGTCATCTGTGCTTTAATTTTTGGGAGAGCCTGAGCCGCATCCATGTCGGGAACAGCCACTCGAATGAGTTCACAGCCTGTCTCTTCTAACCGATGAATCTGCTCTAAGGTTCCTGCAACATCGCTAGGATGCGGGATGGTCATGGACTGGACAGAAATAGGCGCACCACCCCCAATCTTGACCGGCCCAACCTGAATTTGGCGAGTATTTCGTCGAGTGATGTGCATGGAGGGATACTAGCGCAGAATCGTCTGAAGTGAAACCCGATCATAGAGAGCTTTGGCTTGATCGTAAATCCCATCAGCCGTTAGCCCATATTTTTCACGAAGTAAATCTTGAGGACCTTGCTCAATGTACCAATCAGGCAATCCAAGAATTTTCGTGGGCAGATCCCAACGTTCTTCCTCGGATAAAAACTCTAACACTGCCGAACCAAAGCCACCCATTCGGCAGCCTTCTTCCACGGTTATCAGGCATTTCACCTTATTGGCAACTTCTCTGATAAGATCTTTATCAAGAGGCTTTACAAAACGTGCATTCACCACCGTTACAGAAACCCCATCTTCTTTCAACTGTTCAGCAGCTTTCATGGCCTCCGAAACAGTAACGCCTATTGCCAGAATCGCTATATCGGTCCCTTCAGACAATAACTCTCCCTGTCCTATTTCTAAAGGAATCGGGTCCGGGTCTAAGGGCACACCTAAGCTACTTCCTCGCGGATAGCGAACGGCCGTAGGACCATCATGAACTAATCCAGTCTGCACCATATGTTGACATTCATTTTCATCCTTTGGAGCCATAATCACCATATTGGGCACATGACGGAGAAAAGCAAAGTCAAACGCCCCATGATGCGTAGTCCCATCTTCTGCGACTAAACCACCGCGATCAATACAGAACATGACCGGGAGATTTTGTGTCGCCACATCATGAACGACCTGATCGTATGCCCGTTGCAGAAAGGTGGAATACATACAAATCACCGGCCGCATGTTTTCCGCCGCAAGACCCGCCGCATAGGTCACAGCATGCTGCTCAGCAATACCAACATCAATGAGTCGATCGGGAAATTCTTTTTGAAATTTCGTCAATCCTGTCCCTTCGCACATGGCTGCAGTAATAGCCACCACACGCGCATCTTTCCGAGCTTGCCGACTTAAGGTATTTGCCGCAACGGAACTGTAAGAGGGAGGGCCTGCCTTTTTTACCGGTTTCCCTGTTTTTCGGTCAAAAGGGGAACAGGCGTGAAACCATACAGGGTTGCTCATGGCCGGTTCGAATCCCAACCCCTTCTTGGTAATGACATGCAGGAGCGTGGGACCTTTGAGCTTTAAGACATTGTCTAAAGTCGGCAACAAATGCTCAAAGTTATGTCCATCAATTGGACCAACATACCGAAAACCCAATTCCTCAAATAACAAGCCTGGCAGAAGAAATCCTTTGGCTAATTCCTCCGCTCGAACAGCCATCCGCTTCACATTCTCTCCAATTTGCGGAATTGTATCTAACAGCTGAGAGGTTTCCTCACGAAATCGTGTATAAAATTCGCCTGTGAACGTGCGGTTCAAATATGCCGAAATAGCGCCGACGTTTCGGGAAATAGACATTTGGTTATCATTTAAAATTACTACGAGGTCTTTACCCATATCCCCCGCATGTTGTAAACCTTCCAAAGTCATGCCAGAGGTCAACGCTCCGTCCCCGAGAACACAGACTACTTTTTTCGAATCTTTTCGTTGTTCTCGAGCCTCAACAAACCCGACTGCGGCAGAGACACCAGTGCCCGCATGTCCGGCATTAAAAGTGTCGTATACACTTTCTTCCCGTTTGCAAAACCCACTCATTCCGCCAAATTGCCTGACGGTATGAAATTGTTCACGTCGCCCAGTGAGTAATTTGTGAGTATAAGCCTGATTACTCGTATCCCAAATAATTTTATCGTGAGGTGCATCCAGCATGTAATGCAAGGCAACCGTAAGCTCTACTACACCAAGATTTGATGCCAAATGCCCACCGACCCCCGAAATCACATCAATTATGAGTTCACGAATTTCCTGGCAGAGCTCCGGGAACTGCTCCTGAGAAAGTTTCTTTAAATCGGTAGGACTATCAATCCTTTTTAGCAAGGACATATGGCACCCTTTCTATAAATATTGATTTTTTCGTCAGGGAAAAATGGAGGGATCTTATACGATTACATACTTAAGCAAAATCTTCCCATAGCCACCACCTGCTGTCAAGCATCGCGCATTGCTCCCTCAAAGAACAAGAAGGTAACGAGAAAATCTTACCAGTCCACTGTTTAAAAAATTTTGAGGAAAATAAGGCAAGAACTGCCGATGGTACTAGGGAAGGACGATGATGCCGTAGGACAGGCTCAGGTCTCGCCCACGGGCTGAATAGGCTGAGGCCTGTACATCGCGTGTGAGGCATTCTCGCCCAAAGGTTATCAGATGGTGAGCCACCATCGCGATTTGAAACACAGACTCGACATTGCCCTCTCTTAACTCTCGTCTCGTCATTGTCCAGAATTCTTTTCTATAATCACTGCAAATTCCCACCCGCCAAGCCGTACGCGCAAAGATCTCGATTGCACGTCTAAGATTTGGCCATGTGAGCTGATCCAACGGGCGCGTGGGGCGCTTACGATGCACATATGTGGTCTTCGCTTGCGCCGCATAGCGAGCGTAAATATTTCGTGGTTCGTACGCCTCACGAATGACACGCTTCCAATTCGCCACCACCTCATCATACGGTTGCAAATACTCGACGTTTGAATCACGCCCTTCTCCAGAATTCAGGCGATTGGCTTTTTGGAGCCTTTCGTAGAGTGGGGTATGCGGCAAGGCAACCAGCAAGTTCGGAGTCACAATGGGAATCTGGGATACCTTAATAAATTCGATAATCGCATCAGTGGTCTCAGGGGTATCAGTATCCAACCCAATGATAATGCCCGCAGCGATTTCGATTCCATAGCTATTAACCTTGTCCACGGCTTCAAGCATCGGCGTACGGACGTTTTGCCTTTTACTCATAGCTCGCAATGCATCGGGGTCCACGGTCTCTATACCAATAAAAATATTGGTCATGAATGCCTCACGCATCAGCTCTAAAATATCGGGGTACTCCACCACATTGAACGTGAGTTCACAGGAGAGGCGAACGGTATAGTCCCGGCGCTTCTGCCATTCCACGAGATAGGGCAACAGCTCACGCGCCGCTCGGGGATTGGCAATAAAATTGTCATCCACAAAATAAATGGAGGGGGTTCCACCATCCGCAAGTTCATCCAATTCTGCTAAAATTTGCATTGGCGTCTTAAGTCTTGGATTTCTCCCATAGAGCGCAGGGATATCACAAAACTCACAGGTAAAAGGACAGCCACTTGAATACTGCACACAGCCTAGCAAGTACTGACGAACGTCTATCAGGCTATAGGCCGGTGTTGGGAAATCTGTCATAGAAAGCCGATCGACAGTCCGAAAAACTATTTGTTGCTCGGGACGCACAGGGCTCTCGTCAATCCGGCGGAAAAGGTCCAGCGTGGCATCGCCCACTTCTCCACAATGCAAGAAGTCGATATCACCATACTGTTCAGGCGCAGCCGACACGGACGGGCCACCCAGGGCAGTTACCTTGCCTGCCTCATGGGCACGTCGAGCAATATCATGAATTTGATTACGCTGAATATGCATACCTGATATCAGCACAGCATCTGCCCAAGCAAATTCACTGTCCTGAACTGGACGAATGTTTTCATCAATGAACTGCACTTCCCACTCTTGGGGCACAAGTGCCGCAATGAGGAGAATGCCTTGTGGGGGCATGAACGCTTTAACCGGCCCCATGAGAGGAAAGGCATGGTCAAAAGTCCCGAATGCTTTGGTATAGGCTGGGAATACACAGAGTATGCGCCGAACATTTACAGGCTGAAATGTTCTGACAGTAACCGATGGGGCTAGGCACGTACTCGATGGGGACAAATGAAGCACTTTCTCTTTAGAGGGGAAACCATCATAGCATATGTCTTAGGAGGACTAAAGTAGCATGTAAACCTTGGCCAGGCTTTAATCCTCTATCGTCTTTTTCATATTTGAACTGCTAAGGAGTTGCATCAGACGCTTCCCTGTTTTCGCGATAAAGAAACGTGGGCAAGACGATCAAGCACCCGATTAATGTTAACAAAATACCTAAGCTTAATAATTGTCCCATACTTGCAATCCCGACATGAGACGTATAGGCCAAATTGCTGAAACTCAACATCGTCGTCACACTACTGAAAAACACCCCGCGAATCGTCCCAGATCGCAGAAACGCTTCCCAGGCTTCTGGCCTTCTTCGCATTCGTTCAACCATATGAATGCCGCTATCTGCTCCAAGACCAAAAATTAACGGCAGCGCAATGACATTGGCATAATTGAAAGGCAGATCAAAAATGACCGTATACCCTACCAGACATAGCGCAGCCAGACTTAATGGAAGAATTACTAGTAGAATATCCCAAATATTTCGAAGGACAAGAGCCAAAATAATGACAATCACCAAAAGCGCAGAGACAAATGCTTGCTTGAAGGCTCCTGCCACCTCATTACCGCCATCCAAATAGATGACCGGGAGACCCGTAACTTGTGGTGCAATGCTTCGAACGTTATTGACAAACTCTTCTAAGGCCGAGACATTTCTCAAATCCTTTTTAGGATAGACTTCCAGACGGTAAGTTTTATTGGGACCTATCCAACGTTCAACCAATTCCTGAGGCAAGTCTTTCTGCGCAATCAACCCCATCGGCATCGCAGCAGCTTCCCCGTACATTTGGTCTGTCGGAAAAGATCCCAACAAACTGTGATCCAGCCGATTCAGAAGTTCCCTCTTTAATTCCTGATCTCCATTGCTCAACTCAGTAACCAGACTTCTCAGTACATCTCTCAGTTCAACCGCTGGACTACGCTCAGAACTCAACTCGGCTTTCTGACTATAGCCTTCTAGAATCGTTAAAAACGATCGCATCGCTGCCAGGGAGGAATCCAAGTCTGGGGAGGGACGTACTTCCGAATCAGAACCTCGAGGGAGCATGTTATCAGCCAGCCCGGCGAGTAACACCATTTTTTCAAATTGTTCAGTAGGAATGAAATTATCGACCGTGACAACTTTATCGACTGATTCCAATGCTCCAAGTCTAGAGACAAAATCAGCAACCTCATCCTCAGAAGGCAAAAGAGTCAGCGACCAAGTGGCTCCCTTTTTGTCATCCAGAAGATCATCCATGGTTTGGACGGATTCCACATAGGGGTCCCGTATATTGTGGGGGTTCCAATCAAATGAGGCCTGAGGCAATAAAAGTACAGAGCCAAAAAAAACCACGACAGTTACCAACCGAATGGCCTGCCTATGACGAATAGGAAATTGATAGAACGCATTCAAACCCTGACCTGAAGAAGGTGAACGACCATCATTTTTGGATAAGGGGAACACCAATAATATTGCTGGCAATACCGTGAGTGAAACGGCTAACCCGATGAACATACTCGTACCTGAAATCAACCCTAACTCTGACATGCCGGTATAATTTGTTGGGACGAAGGTGTAGAACCCAAGTCCAGTGGTCACTGCGCACAACAGTAAGGCAGGGCCAATTTCCTGTAGACTCCTTCTTATGGCTGGAAACGGCTCGTTCCCCAAGCCCAGCAGTTCCTGATATCGGAGACACAGGTGAATTGCATAGTCAACCGCCAATCCGATAAAGAGCACCGCAAATGCTAAAGACAGGATATTCAGTTGACCAACTACCGCTGTCGCAAACCCTGCGCTTATCGCGAGTCCCACCAATAGCGTCAGCAATGTGATTACCATAAACCGCCATGAGCGAAAGGCCAGCGTCAACGTGAGACAAACCATGATAAGCGAGAGAATAGCAGCAATCCCTGCCCGCTGACTGACAACTTGAAGCTCTTCATGTGCCAACGCCACTTCCCCTGTGATACGCACCCGGACTCCGGGGATATCTAATACGCCTGACTCATGGATAACACCGCGAATAACCTGAAGTGCCGTTTCAGCAGGAAGCATTTTTTGATAATCCAGATGAGGTTGCAGAAGAATGAATCTCCGTGTCTGAGACATAGCCAGATCCGGCTTCAATAAGATGGAATGCCAGGCAAGCACATACTCCAAGCCCTCGAGACTGGCCCATATACCTTCTGCCATTCTTCGAAAAAGAGCGTTAATGAGAGGTTCTTGCTCCCAATGTATTTGATCGTAGTGATCAGTCAACAGGGTAAACAGACCATGGACATTCCGATGCTGCACCAATTCTTCAATGAAGGGCTTGAGCTTCAACACTGATTCTGTCAGCTGCTCAAGTTCAGGAATATCAAGGTAGAACAGAGCATTTTTTTCAAAAAATTTCCCACCGAATGGGGTGTACGCCGCCTTAATATGTTCTTGTTTATTTCTTAATGTGCCATCAAGCTCTTTGACTACAGCATGCGCCATCTCTGGGGTACGGGCATCAACAACAAGAAGAATAGAATCCGTGTTCTGAGGGAACATCTTTTTATAACGCTCTCGTGACTCTTGTATCGGGACATCGGCGGCAAGCATTTCGGTCGTATTCGTATTGATACCCAAATACATGAACGCATAGGACAGGGAAATTATAGTTACAAAAATGGCCACCCCCAGGATCCACCAGGTCCCATACTTCACAACGTCAGCCACCCAACCAAGTGCACTTGATAGATAATTAGATGAAGAGGATATAGCCATTAGACGGATTGTATTTGATATTCAAACTTCTATTCACTTTTTAGCATCAATACGTTCGTGCACAATGTCAAAAAGTATGCAGTGCTGGAAAACTGTGCCAAACTTGCTAAGATGCGTAAGAGTAAAGTTCTTATGACAAGACAATACGAATGTCTACATCATTGTCACGAAATATACGATAGAAAAAAAGTAAATGGAAAAGTTGGAGAAGGAATCCCATACTCTTTCCACAAACTTTCACATTTCGTGGAATAAGTGATACTCGGGTAATGGTTTGGCTGTTATTGCTTTTCATGGAGCAGGGGCTTCAGAAACACCGATTTGTTGCAATAACTCTTCTGCTTCTGGTCGATGAATACGCTCCCAAATCCATTGTTTTTTACGAGGAGGGGTGTGTAAGACTGTCATGAATTCTTTTGTGGCTTCTTGAGCTTTCCCTTGTTTTAAATACCATTTACCAAGATCCAATCGAGCCGGAGCATAACGAGCATCAAGAGAGATCGTTTTTTTAAAATACTGGCCTGCCTTCTTTGAGTCCCCTCCTAAAAACCAGGGCAACTCCTCATACATGACTCCTAACATATAATTTGCCAACACATGGTTTTCGTCAATTTCCAATACTCGATTCACATGATATTGTAAGGTTCCTAGGGCACGGGCCGCGGCAACCCAGCCTTGTAATTGGGCAGCTTTACCAAGATTGGCCGCAAAAAGAAAATGCCCCATCGCTGAAGACTCATCCAACGCCAAAGCTTTTTTGGCCAATCGAGCTCCCTCTTGAAAAGAGGCAATTTTTTTTTCCTTATCAACATATAACCCATAGCCTAAATCCAAATACAAGTTGGCCAAATGCCGTAATACAGCTGGATCATCAGATTCCGCTTTACCTTCAGATAGGAAATGCTGCAGCTCCTGTATCACACCCTCCGGGGTCTCTGCAGCTTTAAGACTTTCCCCAAAGCCCAAAAGAGGGCAATAGAATAGGAGAACCACAAAGTCAAAAAATACAATCAAAACCGCTTTCTTCATTGAACTCAAAAGTCCCCAGAAAAGGATTACTCTTCAAAAAGGATAATCTAATCCTGCAAATATGGCCCCACCTTCTCGACTATATCCCCAATCAACCCGGCTGACTAAATTAGGTCGAATAATGCTCCGAAACCCTATACCAGGCGTCACTTCCCATTCATTAAATTGTCGATATGAAAAGTCTTGATAGGTCCGCCCCATATCGACAAAAGGGGTAAACTCAAATTCTACATGGACATTCAATATCTTCACCTGAAACAAATGAATACGCTCTTCTAAATTCAGCACAACCATATGCTTATCAATAAACCGATCTTGTCCATACCCACGAAGAGTATTTTCTCCTCCAAGCGAACTTTGCTCAAAAAAAGGAATGCCATCACCAAAACTTAATTGCAATCGTCCTCGAACGAGAAAAATATACCGCTTCGATGGACTTGGGAAAAATCGTCTAATATCCAAGCCATACCGAAAGTATAGTTGATCATCAATCTCTCGTCGGTCAAAATTTTGAGCTAATTCCCCAAAGGCCTCAACCCGAGTTCCCGCTGTAGGCGCCGTGAGAGTATCCCGGGAATCATATTGAAAGACTAAGCGATGGGCCAAAATCGTCGCACCATCGATTCCCGGTGTGCGAGAAAACTCATCTTGGGAAAACGGTTCATCATCAACCCCCCCCGGTTGAATTTGTACATCGCGAAATCGTTGATTCACTGACAACCGCGTCACATCATTGAGGTGAATACCGAAATCCCAATGGATTAAAATTTCCCGTCCTGTATAATTGGACTCGTTTGATTCTGGCGTGGTTTGTCCTAAACCGAAAAATCGCTTTGTGGCATTTTTAAAAAATTGCGCCCCGATATCTACGAAAAACAAGCCCTCCACAAACCCTGGATCTTGGTACCGCAACTTCAATTTACGTTCAATTTCTTCCGTATACGAACCAACAGCTTTGAGGCGCTTTCCTCCCGACCAATAGTGGAAGTAATTTAATGTTCCTCTGAGACCTAAAAATGAATTATGAATAAGCATTGGAGCCAAGACCGAGCGCAGATTGCCCTCCTCATCTGAATCCAACACAGGAACAAGGATCCCAAAATCTCTTCCGTCGTTTTTTGAGGTCGAAATGGCGGGGACAACAAAGATTGATTGTTCAGCACAGACCAAAGTTGGGGCGAAACTTCCCGCTTCAACTAGGCAGATCATCGCCACCCAGTACCACACGCGGAAAGACACCATCAAACTGGCTTCCTACGACGAAGCAGCAAGATCAGACTTTGAACGAAGCTTCTCGAGTAACCCTTCGAATGAAGCGGATTTGATTATTCTGGAGAATTGCCCACGGTAATTTTTCGTCAAACTCACTCCATCAATAATCACATCATAGACACCCCATCTCTCATTTTTTTTAAGGAGACGATAATCCAACGGAATTTGCACTTTCGAGGAGACAACCTTTGTCTGTACTTCAGCAAAATCGCCTTTCAGCCGCTCCTTCAGATATTCCACTTGCTCCCCGGAATATCCATCAATATTCCCAGCATAGGATTGACTTAAAAACTGCTGAAATAAACTGACAAATTCCGTTTGTTTTTCAGCACTCAGCTTTTTCCACGTCGCCGCGAGCGTTCGCTTGGCCATTTCTTCATAATCAAATCGTTTCCCAATGATCACCTCCAATTTTTTTCGACGCTCAGTCTCGCGACCTGATGCTTTCAAATCTTGATCTCCGAGCACAGACAACACTTGATCGATTGTCTCTTTCACAGCTTCCGTTGGGCTACTAGCCGCCCATACCACAGGCAAACATATGAAGAAATGAAACGCCAAAATGAAAGCCAAAATATATGACCAGGGGTACACCCTTTGCCTCAGTAGACCCAATCGATTTCCAATCCATTGAATTGTTCTTGGCAGTAAAGTCCCTAACATGCCATATTCCCTCCATGTGCAGATGAAATCTTATTCAACATTACCATGGATAAACTGGCTAATAACTTGTTCCAAGTCTATTCCAGATTCGGTATCCATGATGGTTCCCCCTTTTGATAGGGGCTCCCCAGCGCCTCCTGGCGAAAGGCCCATAAATTTTTCCCCAATAATGCCACGTGTTTTAATGGAGGCAATCGCATCATTATACACCGTAATCCCATCTTCAATCGCTAATACCACCTGCGCTTGATCCTCTTTTAAAACAATAGACTTCACCCGACCAACTTCCACTCCGGCAATTTCAACAGACGCACCTTTTTTTAATCCTGAACTAGAGGAAAAATCAGCCTTGATTTCATAATAATCTCCTCCGACCAATTCCAATTTTCCCAACTTGATCGCCAGATACCCAAGACAAAGAATACCAACAAGCACAAATACTCCGACTATAAACTCTAATTTTCCGCGCTCCATTATTGTCACCTCTGGAAAGAGAATGGATTTGCCATTAACCACTCCCGAGATATATGTGCCATCAAATTCTTCTCATTATACAAAAATTTCAACCTATGCAGTTGTGGGCACTGTGTCAGGAACTGAAATAAATTCCCGGACCAATGGATCTGACAATCGTTGAAATTCAGCTGAACGCTCCATAGCAAGAATTTTACCATTCTTCAGCATTGCCACCCAATCAGAAATAGGGAAAATCTTTGGAATTTCATGGCTGACCATAACCCCGGTGAATCCAAAAGTTTTATGCATGGTGACAATAAGCTCGTGGATGGCATGAGCCATTAAGGGATCTAAACCCGTCGTCGGTTCATCAAACAAAATAATTTCTGGTCCCATCACCAACGCCCTGGCTAAACCTGCACGCTTTTTCATTCCACCACTCAGCTCGGCAGGAAATTTATGGCCCATTTTCCCCAACCCTACTCGCTCTAACATATCGAGGACATTTCGCTGAACCTCCGATTCCAAAACCAGCCGTTTTTCTCTCAACGGAAACGCCACATTATCAAAGACATTCATCGAATCAAATAACGCAGCAGACTGAAATAGCATAGCGAATTTTTTTCGAATTTCATTCAATTCTTGATCGTGAATGTGGACTAAATCGACCCCATCAACCAATACTTGTCCCTGATCTGGCCTCATCAACCCAATCATGTGTTTTAACAACACACTTTTTCCTTCACCACTCGGACCAATAATGGTCGTAATCTCGCCCTTAGGAATACTTAAATCTACACCTCGTAGAACAGGTTGCCCACCAAGCGTTTTTTCAACCCCATGCAACTCAATAACGAAGGATGACTTCATATCAATCCTATTTATTGTTTACAAGAGAACCGAGGTTAAGAAATAATCCCAGACTAAGATGAGTACAGAGGCTAGGACGACAGACTCTGTAGTCGCTTTCCCCAGCCCTTCGGCACTCCTTTTCGTATAATATCCTTTATAACAACACACCCAACTAATGATGAGTCCAAAGCTAATGGATTTCAAGATTCCACCATAGACATCTTTCCATTCTACAGCTGATTCAATAGAACTCCAGTAGGCCCCTCCGTTGACTCCTAATAACTTCACACCAACGACATACCCTCCTCCAATACCAATCACATCAAACATGGCGACCAAAAGCGGAACTGAAATGAGGGATGCCACCATCTTTGGGGTAACTAAATATTGGAGTGAATTGATAGCCATGGTTTCCAAGGCATCGATTTGCTCAGTAATACGCATGATACCAATTTCGGCGGTCATTGCAGATCCTGCCCGAGCAGTCACCATTAATGCAGCAAGGACTGGACCAAGCTCGCGTATCATGCTAAGAGCTACCGCGGACCCCAAAAGCCCTTCTGAACCAAACTTTCTGAGGGAATAATACCCCTGAAGCGCTAACACCATCCCCGTAAAAAGCGCCGTCAGAATGACGACAAACGTTGACTTATACCCAACAAAATGCATTTGCTTGATGATTTGAAAAACTCGTAATGGAGGACGAAACAACCATCCGAATGACCGAAGAAGAAACAGTAGCATGGCCCCCATTTCTTCAATCTGAGTAAGTACTCGAGCCCCAATGCCTTGAATCACATTCATACGCTACGCTTCACCACCAAATGAACTTTGATATATGGGCCACCGCGAAACAGCAGAGAAAAACCCTTCAAAATATCGAGTGAGTTGTCGTGAGGCATGATTGGATTGCTGATACAAGCGTATCAACTTCTTCCAAGATTTTGGCCTTGACAAGATAGATAGAATTCCAGAAGCCCACCCTGATGGGATGAGAAAGAGGTTAAAATCAACAGGCAAATCCTCATCTGCCCCATCCGAAATAGTACGAACAATCAAAAATGGGACACCATGTTCCTGAGCAATTTCACCTATGGCGGCACTCTCCATATCCACTCCCACCGCTCCCGTCAGACGATGCAATTGCTGCTTGTCTTCTGAATACGTCAACACTCGGTCAACACTCGCAAATTTTCCACTTCGAAACGGTTCTGGACCTATCCAAGGTGCACCTAGGGCCATTTTCACACATTCCGCATGACATGTGATTCCTTGTGTGGCGGAGAAGCCCGGCGATTTCATCCCATAGACACAAAAAACTTCACGCCCAATAAGGACCGACCCTACCGCATTGGTTGTGAGATCTCCGGCAAACCCACTTGAGATAATACCATCCCACGATGCATCGCCAAGAATTTTTCTCGAAGTTTTTCTGGCATTATCAGGTCCAATACCCGACTGAATAAGCAGAACATGGACTCCGTGCTCAGTACTCTCTAAGGCACGATACCCATAATGTGATACTGAGTAGGACTGAGGAAGGGAACGGGCAACGGCATGAAATTCAATTCTCGTAGCCGTCATGATCACGATTCTGGTCAGAATCGGCTCCTGACATCATGCCTTACGGAAAATAAGGAGAAATAGAGGCAAGCTTTATCCCAGCTTCCGTTGTCGCCGAGATATTTGAGCATTTTTACGCAATTGATCAGCTCTAGCTTCCCCTGACATCTTGACATTCCGGTACATGGCTAATGCCCAAATAGGGAAATACTTAGAATAGCCATGATACCGTAGATAAAACACACGAGGGAAACCTGTTCCAGTATACATCTGCTCATCCCACATGCCATCTTCACGCTGATGGTGAATGAGCCAATTCACTCCACGAACAACGCTAAGGGAATCTTTTTCACCTGCCTGAAGCAGGGCCATCAGAGCCCAGGCGGTTTGCGAAGCAGAACTTACTCCTAGGCCAGCAGTCTCAGAGTCCGCATAAGACTCACAGGATTCTCCCCAACCTCCATCAGAGTTTTGTACAGACTCAAGCCAAGTTACGGATCTATGAATCCATGGTCCAGTCATATCCACTCCAATCGCCCGTAACCCAGAAAGGACACACCAGGTTCCATAAATATAATTGACCCCCCATCGCCCATACCAGCTCCCATTGGCTTCTTGTTCCTTGCGTAAAAACTCCAACGCCGGTTCAACTGCTGGATGCGACTGGTCATATCCTAATGTTCCCAATAATTCCAAGCAACGGCCGGTTAAATCGGCGGTACTTGGATCCAAGAGAGCTTGATGATCGGCAAAGGGGATTTTATTGAAAATGAGTTTGTTATTATCTTTGTCGTATGCAGCCCATCCCCCATCAGATCCCTGCATAGCCAATACCCAACGAAACGCCCGTTGAAGCTCGACATCAAAATCTGGCGTCTCTCCTTGATGAATTTTCACCATCGCCATGACGACCGCCGCCGTATCATCAACATCTGGATACCAATCATTTTCATACTGGAAACTCCACCCTCCTGGCTTGCCTCCAGGAGAGGACACAACCCAATCTCCCACTTTTCTTGTCTGTCGAGATCGCAACCAGGCATCTGCCTTGTGTAATGACGAATGATCAAGAGGTAAACCACTTTCAACCAGCGCATTCATCGTTAACGCCGTATCCCAAACTGGTGAATGACACGGTTGCATATACAACATACTGGGCGCTGAGCTGTTTTTAGAAACGGGGTAGGCCTCAAGTTCCTTAATTTCACCAAAGGCTTTTTGAATAAGCGGATGATCCGTCGCATACCCCAAGGCCTTCAAAGCAAAAATCGAATAGGCCATAGCCGGGAAAATAGCTCCAAGCCCCCCTTCCCCATCCATATGCCTAATCATCCAATGCTCTGCTTCTTTCAAAGCTTTCTTTCTTAAGTACGTGATTGGATAGCACTCATAAAGCCGGAGAAGGCTATCCACCCAGACAAAAAAATTCCGCCAACTCAGGAAAGCCGCATCACGATGGAAAGGCGGCACTTCGGAAAAATCTATAGCATGCAAGGGTTTGACAAAAAGTTCTTCGATTCCTTGCTCTCGGGAGATCGTGCATAGGGGGCGATGCGCGAAAATAATCAACAGAGGAATGATGCATGCGCGAGACCAATAGGACAACGCATAGAGATTAAAGTAAAACCAGTGTGGGGCTAGGAATATTTCAGGTGGCATACAGGGGATGCCACGCCACTCATATTGGCCAAACATCGCCAAGGCTATTTTTGTAAAGACATTGGCTTGTACTACACCCCCTTTTTGTAATACCAGATCTCTGGCCCGCTGCATTACAGGTTCATCAGAGGCCATACCAGCCAATTTCAAGGCAAAATAGGCTCGGACCGTCGCACTGATGTCAGCTGAACTTCCAGAAAATATCGGCCACCCACCATCTTCAAGTTGGGTATGGAGAAGATACCTGACCATTTTTCGTTCGCGCTCATGATCCACCATACCCAGAAATCGACGAAGCATGATATAGTCCGAAGTCAACGTCGTATCAGGTTCTAATTCTTCAACCCAAAAACCTTGTTTGAGATTCTGCCTCTTCAACAGCCATTCTTTACCTTTGTGAATGGCTGATTCCAACCCTTCCAAATGACCGAGAGACACATTACGCTGTGGGGAAAAATCCGAAGATGTGACGGGATGAGGATTATGGGAAACCAATTTTAGAGAAGGTTTGTCCTTCTTGGAATGCTTTTGCAACTTGGGCATCATAATTCCCAAAAAGTTTCCTGTGACGCGTCCGAAAAACTTCTTCAGGAATCTCATATCAGCATACCGCTAACCCATAAACTAGCAATAGATGGAAAATGTTAGGGGAATTATACCAAAAAAGCCCAGCCTAAGCTGGGCCTTATACCTAATGGGAAGAACGCTGTCAAGGAATGGGGCTTGTCCTCACTGCTGTTATTGCACAGGATGGGCTTACGTTGAAAGCAGCACAATTTTGTGACGATTCTGCTTGACCTTGCCTGTTCCGTTCCGCGTATCAAATACTATGGGAGCGTGATCGACGATCATCTGGTAATCGAAAGATGAATGCGCAGTCAAGATCAAGGCACAAGCGCTTTGTTCTAAGAGCTCCGGGGTAATAGGATGCGACTTATATTGTTGATCCCCAATTATCAAGGAAGGCGTATAGGAATCAACATATGTCAATTTAGCCCCTTCTTTTTGTAAGAGCTCCATCACCTTCGTGGCAGGAGATTCTCGTGGATCTTCAATATCAGCTTTGTACGTTACGCCAAGAACAACAATGGTCGAACCTTGTAAACACTTCCCCATTTTATTCAAGACTCGCTGTAGCTTACTGACGACAAAATAGGGCATGTTTTCATTAATCTCACCCGCCAACTCAATAAACCGGGTATGCACATCGTATTCCTTCGACTTCCATGCCAAATAATAAGGATCCAATGGAATACAATGCCCACCAACTCCCGGACCAGGATAAAACGGCATAAAACCGAAATTCTTAGTTGCTGCGGCATCAATGACTTCATACACATTAATGTCCATTCGCTCACATAACATTGTGAGTTCATTGACCAACGCAATGTTGACAGACCGAAAGACATTTTCAAAGACTTTGGCCATTTCAGCCACGCGCGGGGAACTCAGGGGAAAAACTTTCACAATAGATTGTTCATAGAATAATTTGGAGACTTCCTGACATCCCTCTGTCACACCCCCAACCAGCTTGAACGTATTATGTGTTTTAAAATCTGCATTTCCAGGATCAACCCGTTCCGGCGAAAAAGCAACGAACAGATCTTTGCCAACGGTGAGCCCTTTTGCTGTCAACGCAGGTAAGATGACCTCCTCCGTTGTTCCCGGGTATGTAGTACTTTCTAAAACCACTAGCATCCCAGGATGCGCATAATTTGCAAGGTGCCCAAGTACTTTCACAATGGCTGAAATATCTGGTTCTTTATTCCGAGTTAATGGGGTTGGCACACAAATCAAAATAATATCGCATTGCTGCAACACTGAAAAATCGGTTGTTGCCTCAAGACGTTTTTCATCTACAACCTGTCGCAATTCCGCATCATCAACATCCAAAATATAATTATTCGCTTGGTTTACCATGTCAACTTTTGCAGCAACTTCGTCAACACCATAAACATGAAATCCGGTTTTTGCTTGAAGCACGGCCAATGGCAGACCCACATAGCCCAACCCAACCACGCCAATTTTGGCGGAACGATTTTTAATTTTTTCTCTAATATCCACGCAATTCCTCCTCTTGAGGTCTAGTCCCCTTTTATGATTATGGGTATCTTTGTCGGGAACTTCTCAAATCTTCTTGAGTGCTAAGCGTCAATCACCGCAAAATTAGTAGCTGGAATTATGAGGACACATCATTTGTGACGTTTGTTAAGACCTTTTGATCGTTAATGGTCCATACATCACACGTCGCATCTCCATCAATGTTGCCAATCGCCACTGCCGTAAATCCCGTTGGACTAACCACATCTAACGTCGAAGCCGTGCATCCCGGGGGTAACGTTCCTAAACTCGCCGCACCTAACTCATAATAGTAACGTTGTGAAGCGCCACTGACACCAAAACCCACAGCATTAAAATCGTCGATAAATCCATTGTGCTCTGCAAAATAGGCAACTTCTGAGGTATGCAGGGCAACCAAGTTGCTTTTTGCCTCCGTCTGTTTGGCCTTAGCCTGATATTGCAAAAAGTTGGGAATCGCAATTGTGGCCAAAATGCCGATAATGGCCACTACGATCATCAACTCTGTCAAACTGAATCCTTGTTGATTGTGTAGAATGTGTCGACGCTTCATAACTCACCTCCAAGGAAGAGCATTCTTCCCTAAAAAAATTTCTTAGGTCCGTTCACTAGAAAGCATACATATGAGATTCTCGGTATACCAGGGGAACCAACAACATAAGTTATTCATACAGCACCAATCTCAAGTAACCTAACAGAATATACAACAACCTCAACTCACTATTTAACCAAGACCATCTTTAATTTAAAGCATATCATTTTTTCATGTCTTTTTAATCGCCAGAACAGATAAAAACTTTAAGGAATAGAACCTGCAAAATTTATAGATTAGTGGTCTACTGATCAAAAAGGGAAAAGGAAAGGCTTCTACCATCCCAGCAATATAACTAAGAAGGAATTTATGGAGTGTAGGTAGATTGCTGAGAAAGAGTTGGGATAGGCTCTCCAAATCCCGAGTCACGAAATCGCTGTTTCAGTGCGTTGTTGGTAGAATCCAACTGCAAGGAATGGATCCATGCTTGTCTAGCTTTTTCACGTTCCTCTTTGAGTAGAAAGATTTCGCCAAGATGCTCGTATATCACAGGATCATCAGAAACTAGGGCTGCAGCTCGCTGTATCGTTTCTAACGCTTCGTCCGTTCGGCCAACCTTAAATAAGGCCCAGGCTAAACTATCCACGTAATATCCGTTATGCGGCTTAATGGCCACAGCCCGCTGAGTCAGTGCTACGGCTTCTTCACCATTAATCCCACGATCGGCATAACTATACCCTAAATAATTCAATGCATCGGCATGTTCAGGATTTAGCTCTAAGGCCCGCTCCATTTCTTTGACTACTTCATCAAATCGATCCAGCTTGTCATATGCCGTTCCTAAATTAAAATGCAATTCAGCATTAGAAGGGTCCTGACGAATGCCTTCCTCTAATTTCGCACTCGCTAGTTGGTAGTCCTCCATCTGAAAATAAGTCAAGCCCAATAACAAATAGGGCTCAGGGCGTTTTGGACTTAATTTCACAGCTCGGTCCAAATACGAGACCGCCTCATCATTGCGCTTCAAACGATAGGACACAAACCCCAGATGTAAAATACTGTCAAAGAATGTGGGATCAATCGCCACGTTTGCTTCATAGGTTTCAATCGCACGCTCATAATCTTTCATTTCTTCATATAACAATCCCAAAAAGTCTCGGACTCGTAATTCGTTGGGACGATCACGCAACACAACCTTTAATTCCTCAATTGCTGCGGTAAAATTCCCCTGTTCACCATAAACTTGAGCCTTTCGCACTTGCGCATGGAGATCGCTAGGATTTTGCTTAAGCAAGTAATCAAGGTGTTCGAGGGCTTGGTCTGTGCCTTTTTCCTCGACATACAGACGAATCAGACGTAAACGAAACTCCCGATGATGGGGATTCACTTCCTGTAAAAACGTTTCTATGGTTTCAATAGCTCGTTGAGACTGGCCTGACTTTTCCAAAAGTTCCACCAATTGGACATATGCTCGCTCAAAAGACTTATTTAGAGTAATGGCCTTTCCAAAATGCTCTTCCGCTTCTTTTTTCTTAGCCGTTTCTATTCCGATCAAGCCTAAATAATAATGAGCTTCCGCCGATTCTGGCACCTGTTCTAAAAGCGCACGGAATACACCCTTCGCTTGACGATAGTCTTTCTGAGTTAGCAGCACATTCCCATGCGAAAGATAGAGCCGTTGCTCCAATGGAAACTTTTTCTCCCCAGCTGTAAAGATCCGCAGAGCTTCATCAGCTTTCCCAGCTCCAGAGAACATTTTGGCCATATCCAAATACATACCCACGTTGGTAATTTGTTCGACGGGAATTTGGTTGGCCATTTCTACCGCATCAGATATATGCCCCAAGGTATGCTGAAGCTTTGCAATTCGGAATTTTAGGAAAATCGATTCTGGATCAAATGTTAACCCTGCTTGATAAGCTTCTAGCGCAGTAGCACCATCATTATTCAGTTCAGCAAGAGATCCTCGAAGAAACTGATAATAGGCCTGAGGATGTTCAATTTTTTGAATCGGATGAGTCGCATTCTGCTGATGCAAGGCCGGTTGGGGAGCAGTCCCGCAGGAAACAATTAAAAGAGGGATACTGAACACGCAGGTACGAAGAGGACTCAACCATTGTAGATACTCTTGGCCAGTAGAAGTTGAACAGATTTGTTTCATCTGAGAATTCGCCAGATTAAGCTCGGTCGTGTGACCACCATCCTTATACTATACCAGATTGTCTTTTATCTAAATCGTGAAATTTGGCATATCGATCATGAAACTGTAGATCCACTTCCCCAATTGGCCCGTTTCGATGTTTACGAACCAAGATATTTGCTATGCCTTTATCATCAGTATCTGGATTATAGACCTCGTCGCGATAAATAAACATCACAACATCGGCATCCTGTTCAATAGCTCCGGACTCCCGAAGATCTGCCAGCATGGGCCTTTTGTCCGTCCGATTTTCTACCGCACGGCTTAGCTGAGAGAGGGCAACCACGGGAATATCCAGTTCTTTTGCTAACGCTTTTAATGCACGTGAAATATCTGATATTTCTTGTTGCCGCGACTCAGAAGATCCCTTGCCATCCATCAATTGCAAATAATCAATAATGAGAAGATTCAAGCCATGTTCTGATTTGAGACGGCGGGCCTTTCCACGCATTTGCTGAACACTTAAGTTCCCCGAATCATCGATAAATATTTTGGCCTGCTCTAGTCTACCTGCCGCCTCTGTCAAAGCAACCCAATCAGGCCCCTTTAATTGCCCGGTCCTTACGGCATGAGAATCCAGGTGAGCTTGAGAACTAAGCATACGCAAGACTAATTGAGCACGTGACATTTCCAAGCTGAAAATTCCAACAACCGCATTCCCTTTCAGCGCAGCCTGCTCTGCCATTCCTAAGGCCAAGCTTGTCTTCCCCATACTCGGTCTGCCAGCTACAATTATTAAATCTGAGGACTGAAGTCCAGCCAGTAAATTATCTAAATCAGTATAACCAGTAGGCACGCCAGTGATTTTTTCTTGCCGACTATACAAACGATCAACAATTTCAACACTATCTTGGATGATACTGCTGACTGGAGTAAAAGTGCCGCCTAAATGTCCTTGTGCCAAGCGAAAAATTTCACGCTCGGCGAATTCTAACAATTCGTCAGTTTGAGTCGTACCTTCATAACCCTTCATCACAACATCGGTGGCCGTCCGGACTAAGCCTCGCAACAACGATTTATCCCGAACAATTTGGCAGTGATACCGAATATTCGCCGCACTAGGAACGATTTGCACTAATTCGGCAATATAGGAAGCCCCTCCAATTTGTTCTAACTCACCAGTCCCTCGCAAATAATCGGTCAGAGTAATCTGGTCGACAGCCTGGTTGCGTTCAGACAAGACCACCATGCTGCGATACACAATTTGATGAGCAGTTCGATAAAAATCCTCTTCTACCACAATTTCCATTGAACGACTCAGAGCAGCATTATCCAACAAAATAGCACCAAGCACAGATTGCTCAGCCTCTAAGTTTTGTGGAGGCACTCGAACCCCGGTCATTTCAGAAATCGTCATGAATCTCTTGTTGCAATAGGTGCGATAAATCGTTGATAGCCACTCGGGATTTTTGCGGCTTCAATGAATCATTCGTATATTCCATTAATAACACGTATTCTCGCGCATCCTTCTTCCCTTCATACACAATAACACGTGGGATGCCTCTAGCCTGCGCTTCTGACACAGCCCAAGTGATCAAGGCTTTCTGCGTACCTTGCATCGTTTCCTCAATCACTTGAATACCAGCAGTACGTAATTTTTGAGCCAAGGCATGGGTTTCCTTAGCTTGGCCTGCGGAAGCCACCAATAAGACTGGTGAAAAACCATTGCTTCTTAAGTTTCCACCACGCTCCAAAGCTGAAAATAATCGATCTAAATCCAACCCAAACCCAATGGCTGGCAAATTTCGCCCAAACCGACCTACTAAATGGTTATATCGTCCACCTCCTCCTAGTTCACTACCGACTGCTGAAGTGAAAACATCAAACACCACCCCATCGTAATAATCAAATCCGCGAAATTCGCCCAAATCCAACAACACATGTTTTTGAATCCCCGTATGTTCTAGCTGCTGAAAGACTTGCTCCAACCGATGAAGAGGTTTCAGTAATTGTGTATCGTTTCCGGCAATACGCTTTCCCCAATTCAAGACTTCTTGTTGTCCGCAACGTTCAGGAACTTGAAGGATCTTTTTTATAACCGATCGAGAAACGCGTTCATCCACTAAAATCTGTTCTAACCGAGGCAAATCTTTATGAGATGCGGCTACCTCAGCCTGCTTTTTCGCAAAAGGTGACAACCCGGAACGAGCGAGTAAGGCCTTAAAAAATCCCACATGCCCCAATGAAATTTTCCATTCTGGCAACCCCACCTGCTCCAACAACCCTGCCAACATAGTCACCATTTCAGCATCACCGTGGAAGGTGTCATTTCCTAACAGTTCACTGCCAACCTGAAACACCTCACGGTCCCGCCCTCGATGCTCTAACTCATAGCGAAATACTGTCGTGCGATAAGAAAAACGGAGCGGAATCGACTCACCACCCAAACCCATAGCCGCCATTCTAGCAATTTGCGCCGTCGCATCTGGACGTAAAACAAGCATACGCCCTGATGTTCGATCAGCAAACTTATAACATTTATCTAATACTTCTTGAGCCAAACCAACTGACAGAATATCGAAGTATTCAAACGTTGGGAGAATAATCTCCTGATAACCCCAATTCGCTAAATAGGCGAGCAATTGGTCTTCAAGTTTTCGAACACGTTGAGCCGTATGTGGCAAAAGAGTGGCGGTACCAATAGGAATGAGGGAACGAGGCGGTTTCATAAGAACGGTGTCAGAGAATCTACCAATTGAAGCCATCCGGCCAAGGGTAGTGACTGGCGAAGAGCGCTTACACTAGCTCAGATCGACCATACGAACAGAAAGGATATCTTTTTCTTCCTTGAGAAGACCTAACACAGAAGAAGCAAGCGGGCTATCCAATCCAATAATCAGGAGTGCCGATTCACCACGCTCCATACGTGAACATTGCATACGGGCAATATTCACTTCATGCTGACCAAGGATTTTCCCAACCAGGCCTATGACTCCAGGACGATCAACATTATCAATTAAAATCATTTGGCCTTCACATACGACTTCAACCTGGAATTGATTAATTTCTACAATTCGAGGTTCTTGACGATGAAAGAGTGTGCCCGCCAATGAATAGGTTTTCGACCCAACATCGACCTTGAGTCGAATCAAACTCGTAAAATCACCGGCGTCGCTGCTTTTCACTTCTTTCACTTCAATGCCACGCTCTTTTGCCACAATAGGGGCATTTACGAAATTAATCACATCTTCCAAAATTGGAGAGAGTAACCCTTTTAAAATTGCCACACTAATGGGAGCTACCGCCAATTGAGCCACCTCTCCCACATATTCTACTGTGACGGATTTGAGCCCTCCATCCAATATTTGGGCCTGAAAACGGCCCATTCGTTCAGCTAAAGTTAAATAAGGCTGTAACTGTGGCAAAACTTCCGGGGCAACAGAGGGAACATTCACAGCACCACGAGCGACACCTCGTTTAAAATAGTCAACGAATTGTTCGGCAATCCCAATCGCCACATTTTCTTGAGCTTCTTCTGTAGACGCCCCAATATGGGGAGTACAGGTAAAATTATCTAAACTCAAAAGCGGGTGCTGTGGATCAACCGGCTCTTTTTCAAAGACATCAAAGGCCGCCGCCGCAACTTTCCCAGATTGCAATGCTTCACATAAATCTTGTTCATTGATGATGCCACCTCTGGCACAATTCACAATCATGACACCATCCTTCATCTTCCCCATCGTCTCGGAATTGATGATCCCCCGAGTCTCATTCGTCAAGGGAGTATGAACAGATATGACATCCGCACGATGGAATAATTCGTTAAGCTCCACCACATCAATGCCCATTTGTTTGGCCCGGTCAACAGCCAGGTAGGGATCATATCCAATGACATTCATCGACCACCCCTGAGCCAACTTGGTAACATACGAGCCGATTTGGCCCAAGCCCACTAACCCTAAGGTTTTGTTATAGAGTTCACTCCCCATAAATTTACTTTTTTCCCACTTGCCATCCTTCATGGACCGAGTGGCTTGCGGGATTTTTCGACTCATGGCAGCAATCATCGACATGGCGTGTTCAGCTGTAGTGATAGTATTCCCACCAGGGGTATTCATGACGACTATGCCACGACGGGTCGCCGCTTCAGTATCGACATTGTCCAGCCCTGTCCCAGCTCGTCCCACAATTCGGAGGCGACCTCCTGCGTCAATCACCTCTTTGGTCACCTTAGTGGCCGAGCGGACGATTAACGCCTCATAGTTAGGAATTTCCTGTAGCAATTCTTCCTTGGATAATTTCGTCTTCACCGCAACGGAAAAGCCTGCACGCTCTAAGACTTCCACTCCTTTAGGAGAAAGGCTGTCACTGACTAAAATATTCATAGGGTTACTCCGTTACGACAAGAATCAAGAGGCTTTAAGATTCATGGATAATGATTAGGCATGACGTTTTTCAAAGTCAGCCATATAGGCAATTAAGGCATCTACACCCGCTTCCGGCATCGCATTGTATATGCTGGCACGCATGCCTCCAACCGAACGGTGCCCCGCAAGGGTCGTTAACCCTGCAGATGTGGCACCAGATAAAAACTTCTTATCAAGCTCAGGCTTGGCCAGAATAAATGGAACGTTCATCCATGAGCGCGATGCATGTTCGACCGGATTTCGGTAGAAATTTGATTCATCAATCGCCTTATAAAGTTTATTAGCCTTCCGTTCATTCATAGTAGCCATGGCTGCTAGCCCACCTTGCGCTTTGACCCATTTAAACACTAAGCCAGCCAAATATATGGCATAAGTTGGAGGCGTATTCAGCATAGAGTCAGCTTCGGCCTGCTTGGCATAATCATAAACGCTAGGAGTCGAAGGCGAGGCCTCACCAATAAGATCATCCCGTACAATCACTAACGTCACTCCAGCAGGACCAATATTTTTTTGCGCACCGGCATAGATCAGGCCAAATCGACTCACATCAATAGGACGGGATAAAATAGTGGATGAAAAATCTCCGACTAAAGGCACAGCACCCGTATCAGGAACCCAGTGAAATTCCACGCCACCAATTGTCTCATTGGGCGTGTAATGCACATAAGCTGCATCTTTATGCAGAGTCCAGGTATTAAAAGCAGAAATACTAGAAAAATTATCACTTTCAGAAGAAGCCGCTACGTTTACAGTGCAATATTTTTTGGCATCGCTAATAGCCTTTTTCCCCCATGCTCCAGTCAAAACGTAATCAGCTGTTGTTTTTCCCCGCAACAAATTCATGGGAATCGTCGCAAATTGCGTAGACGCGCCACCCTGGAGAAACAAGACTTTATAATTTTTGGGCACCCCTAGGAGATCCCGAGCATCTTGCTCTGCTTCCGCCGCCACGGAAACAAACTCTTTCCCCCTATGGCTCATCTCCATGATCGACGCACCAGCCCCTCGCCAGTCCAATAATTCTTCTTGCGCTTGCTTCAAGACGGCTTCCGGCAACATAGCCGGTCCCGCACTAAAGTTATAGACACGTGACATAATTGATTGGCTTCTCCATCATCAAAAATAAAGGCGCAGGAGGCAGGAAAGACATAAGACCCCGCGCCGAAAAGGTCGTTACGCTAGCATAGGGTTCCCAACCAGTCAAGAAACGCACTGGTCCTTGTTATTCCATTTCCTGATGCCCTACAATTGATGGTCGGTATGGAAAACTCTACTGAAAATTTAACAAGTTCGCCAGTTTCTGAAGTCCCAGTGGACAAAACGGTGAAGCCGAAAACTGGCCTGCGCCTAGAACTCCGTGGTGAAGGAAATTACTACAAAGGGATCCTGCATATTGGGGATACACTCATCCCCATCAGTGATGAAATCCTCGAAGAACTTCGAGCCAAAACAGCCCTTCCACCCAATGACTTCTTCCGCCTCTTTGCAGAAAAAGTCGGCTACTCATCCTACCTTCAAGAACAAATTCAACAAGAAGTCACCAATGCTGGTGGCCTTAACACACAAATGTCCACTATCCAACAAGCCCTGCGCACCGACTAACTAAAGAACTTCTCTAAAATTCCCTAAGGGAACTCTCCATTTTTTAGGGCTTCTGCCAAAAGCCTACGAAAAATTTTTCCTCAAATTTTCTAAACTTTCCCACACTCAACTCTTACACCAGCATTCCCTTCAATAAAACCCCAGCATTTTCTCTTGCCGGTACCTTTTCCCTTGCCCATCCAGATAGCAGGACTTTACTCAATTTTCAAAATTCGTGGGCGAGCGCTCAGGTTTTAAGCAAAAAAACCGATGCAGAAAATGTCGTGACCCAAAAGTTCTGGAAAGGCCTTCGCTATTCAAAAATTCTTCTTTTCTTAAGTTTCCAATGAAATTTACTCAATTATTACCACTTTAATTGGAGGATGATAGGAAACAATGATTCAAAACCGCTGGATGTTAGTAGCTGTCATACTAGGCCTATTTGTAGGAGGATGTATGTCTTCCCAAATCACATGGGTCAATCCTGCAGACCCGACAGATGATGGCAAAATTGCGAAAAATCTTTGTGACGTGGAATTAGGGATTGTCGGATCTCCAAAAGAAGGAGCCACAAAAGATGACCGTGATTGGAGTTATCGAGCATTTGAATATCCTGAAGATCTCAAACGGTGCATGGAAACCAAAGGCTATAAGATGAGTTCAGCTCAATAATCATATAGCCAGAAACTAACTACTTTTTTTTATTTTTCTACAACGTAGACATCGTGAAAGGATGCAAGCTATGAAACGTTACCTACAACTACCCGTTATCGTGCTGGGAGCCTCACTCGTTTTTTCAGGTTGCGCAGAAAACGATCCATATCGAAATACAAAAATTGGATCGGCCATTGGTGGAGTTGTGGGAGCCGGAGCTGGGGCTGCCATTGATAAGAAAAAGCGTGCCCGTGGAGCGGCAATTGGAGCCGCAGTCGGCATTTTGGCTGGAGGAGGCGTCGGCCTCTATATGGACAAACAAGCCAAAGATATTGAGGAAGCTTTATCCGAAGAATTGGCGCAGCATGATGTGGAACTGCAAAAGCTGCCTGATAATTCGATAGAGGTCGACCTCAAAGGAGAGTCCACCTTTGCCACAGACAGTACCACCGTCAAGCCTGGGTTTCAGACGGCATTAACTAAACTGGGCACCGTCATGACTCAATACGATAGCACCATCGTCCATGTGATCGGCCACACCGATGCGCATGGAAGCGATAGCTATAACCAACAATTATCTGAAAATCGTGCCACATCGGTTGCCAGTCTCCTCAATTCATCAGGTGTTCACCCGACCCGCTTATATACGGAAGGCAGGGGCGAAACACAGCCACGTGCTAATAATGGAACCGCTGAAGGCCGCAGCCTTAATCGTCGAGTCGAAATTTATCTGAAGCCTGTCGTGGAAGGTCAAGAAGCCGCTGCATTGGAAGCACCCAAATAAACTTAACACAATTGATTGAAAACAAGGGTAGGTAGCTTGCAAAATACTTCTGATGGCAAGGGAGTTAAGCTACCTACCCAAAGAGTTTGTCCATGAAATTAATGATACGCATCTTACGGTCAGGGTCTTTTTCCAAGGACAAGGCCTTCTGGTAATGTTCCACAGCTAATTCTGGTTTCCGTTTTTCTTCGTAAATGCGCCCCACTCCAAAGGTCGCGTACGCATCATCAGGGTTCGCGACGAGAGCTTTACTAAAATAATCCATCGCAAAATCATTTTGGCCTTTGTCATAGAGAAACCACCCAATGGCAGTCGCAGCCGGGGAAAAATTAGGGTCTAACCGAAGGGCTTCCTCATATTGGCGTTTTGCCAGATCCACCCGGCCTTTATTTTCATAAAGGCCGCCTAACGCAAAGTGGACTTCTGCATCATCCGGATTCAGGGCTAAGGCTTTTTTATATTCCTGAATAGCAGGCTCTAATTTTCCTTGTTCGGCTAATGCACAAGCTAAATTCGTATGTCCAACAGCCTCATCAGGACGCAATTTCAAAACCTCTCGATATTGAGGAATCGCCATCTCCAACTGACCTTGCTCCTGATACACCACACCAAGCTTGAGACGAGCCGCCACATATGAGGGATCTCGTTTAATGGCCTCCCGAAAGGCTTTAATCGCTTGATCCATCCGTTCTTGCCGTTGGTATATTTGAGCGAGAAAAAAATGAGGGTATGGAGACTGAGGCGCCAGAGCCACCACTCGTTCAAAGCACGTAAAGGCATCATCAAGGAGACCAGCTTGAGTATGGAAAATGCCCTCGAATAACGCAAAGTCCGGTGAGTCAGGATACTGTTCTCTCAGACTTTCTACATACTCGCGAACACCCTGGACCAGCGTGTCATCACCCAACGCTTGGGGATAGACTCTCCAAGCCTGTGCGAAGTCCCCCCGCAATAAACTCACAACATTGAGGGCAAAAAACGGGAGTGGTCCACAGTCAGTTTGTTCAGACCAACGAAAAGCCTCATCATAGACCGTATCCCATTGCCCATTACCAATGGCCAATTCCATTATTGATTGATCATGAGATTTCACAAAAGCATTCCAGTCTTCATGTGGAAATATTATCGGGTCAGAGTATCTTCAATGTCGGGGGAAGTTGCCTCAATCAAACTCCCAAGATATGGATGGCGCTTGAGCATCTGTTGTTTCATTTTCCAGGCCACTGTACGATATGACCAATGCCCTTTCACGCCTGAACGCAATTTGGAAATATACTCCACTTCGGCATAATCCATTTTGAACAGGCAGCGCACTCGAAAACCAAAAGGTATAGCATACAGGGCCGCTTCTTGGTTTGTAGGCCTTAACTGCTCGATATCCTGCTGCACGGCATCCATGGCCAACCGATATTCTTTCTCCACACCAGCCTCAGCTAACAGAGGAGGAACATCATAGCCATGAATGGTTGTGAAGTTTTGCTGGACTTGCTGGCACCGACGATGTCGGTGCATATCCCGCCAGCCACCAATATCCATCAACACATCAAAAATAAAGGCATAACCTGATCGAAATTCCTTGGACAAATCATCGTACGGCCCTCGACTTTTGATGGCCGCATCTACCACCGCCTGTTTGTCTTTCTCCGACCAATCTTTTACCCATTCCAAAAGTAACCGATAGGGTGCCTGACTCACACGATACACAAAGGTGGTCACCAATTCATCCAATGGCGCATGGGGTTCAAGCAGGTCTACAGACTGTGTATAGTCTTTCCAGGATTGAGGATCATCAAGCCCAGATTTCTTCAACGTCCCTTTCACATACCGCAAGACATCTCGATACACCGCACTTTGATACTCATTGGGAGCCGCATAACGCGCCAATGTCGGTGCCATCGACTCCAGATTTGTAGACGATTCTTCTTGCAAATCGGCCCACACACTTGATGGCTTACGAGCGCAGGCATCCTTGAGGTCTTCCCCAATACCTAATAATTCTGGGAGTTGGGAGGAAAGCAATCGTGTCATTTGCTTTTCCAACGTCCGAATACTCACCACTTGTCCCACATTGGTCTTAGCCGCAAGCGGCAACAAATAACGAATCACATCATAGACACGGGCGGCAATTGTCCGGTCATAATCCCCTTGCTTCATGCTTTCTGGACGAGGATAACGCTCCGTTAAATGCTGGTGAAGCGGGTCTTTCAGCAAACGGTAAATATTATAAAGGCTCCCTAAAATCCCTCGATACACTGCTTCCGTTTCACTATTCATAATCTCACCGGGGACATAACAACCTGCCGCAGCAAAATTTTGATAGCGACTGGATTTGGCCTGGCCATCCCACAGGGGCTCATCTTCTAAGCGAATAGCGGCTAATTCGGAAATATTCTCAAAACAAATCGTCACATGTCCCAGGTCGGCAATCGACCCATGGCCATAGGCAAAATAAAACTGCTCCCAAAATTTTTCCGAGGAATGCGCATGCACCCATTTCAAGCTTTCTTCAATCGAATCAGGAGACCGGCTATACCGCGCCAAAGCATAGGCTGATTTCTCGGGTGGCATGGGTGCCAGCGCAATCACCTGTCGATCTCGTCGTTCATCACTCATAAGTTAGGTCTTCCTCAAATTTACGTAGTGAAAAGAAGGCCTGCACTATAGACAGAGCAAGGCATATACCTCAAGCTCGATTTCGTCTCAACCGATGGCTTGCTTAAAAAACCTTGAAACATTGGTGGCTCCTTGATTACACTCTGCTAACCCTTACGGATTTTTCTCCACCTTCATGAACATTCCTGACCGTCAATCCATGCATGGCCAGTGGTCCTCCCGCTGGACCTTTATTCTGGCCGCCACCGGCGCAGCCGTGGGTTTGGGCAATATTTGGAAATTCCCCTATCTGACCGGACAAAACGGCGGTAGCGCATTTGTCTTGATTTATATCATCTGTGTGGCCGCATTGGGCATTCCACTCATGATGGCAGAGATTCTCTTAGGTCGCCGCGGCCGATCCACGCCTATTCGGTCAATGCAGATTTTGGCCACAGAAAATAACGCAGGACAATGGTGGCAGATTATCGGATGGGCCGGCACGATCGCAGGGGTCATGATCCTTTCCTATTACAGCGTCATCGGAGGCTGGACCTTGGCGTATATCTTTAAGTCCATCGCCGGGACATTTAGCGGAGCGACCGGTGAATTTGCCGCTGCGACTTTTGACACCTTTGTGGGGAGCACAGGCAGTTTATTTCTCTGGCACTCAGTCTTCATGCTCATCACCATGGCGATCGTGGCGGGTGGCGTGCAAGGAGGCTTGGAAAAAGCCGTCCAATTTCTCATGCCCATGCTATTTTTCTTGCTGCTTCTCATGGTGGGCTACAGCATGACCACCGGCTATTTCGGAAAAGGCCTCGCATTCCTCTTTACGCCGGACTTCAGCAAGCTCACTGGCGCCAGCATGCTCTCAGCCATGGGCCAAGCCTTTTTTAGCCTGAGTTTAGGCATGGGCACGATCATGATCTACGGATCCTATGTTCCGAAAGAAACATCCATTGCCAGTACGTCTATTATGATTGCCATCGCAGATACCGGCGTGGCCTTGCTCGCCGGCATGGCCATTTTCCCAATCGTATTTGCGAACAATCTGGAACCTGCTTCAGGGCCTGGATTAATTTTTCAAACCTTGCCGGTGGCCTTTGGCAACATGACAGGCGGGACGATTTTTGGATCGCTCTTTTTTATTCTCTTGCTGGTAGCTGCCTGGACCTCATCGATTTCTCTCATTGAACCGTTTGTCACTTGGCTCATTGAAACCTTTGGCCTCTCTCGTGTGACCGCGTCGATCTATTCAGGCCTAGCCACATGGATGTTAGGACTCGGTACGGTTTGGTCGTTTAATCTCTGGGCTGATTTGGAATTTTTCGGATTGACGTTTTTTGATCTCCTCGATTTCATCACGTCAAATCTCATGCTCCCCTTAGGCGGCATCCTCATTGCCATCTTTGCCGGCTGGCTCATGACCGCAGAAAGCACAAAAGCCGAACTGCAAATCTCCAACACTTCCCTTTATGCCACCTGGCAAGCGTTGGTCCGCTACATCGCTCCCGTGGCCGTCTTTATCGTCCTCCTTAATGCCATCGGGCTGTTGTAATTTACGAGAAAAAGGACTCGTCTTTACCAGAGGAGCTAGACTCCAGGGCCTCAATCACGTCCCCTCAAACACCCTGGGGAGTGTTGAATTTGCTAAAACACCAATAGCAAACTTCCCCAGGATGGCCTTGAATCCCAAGAGCTTCGGGGCGGTTCAAAAAAATCCATCCAGTCCTGTCCTGAGGCTTCTCGAAGGGAAGGTCACAGCCATTTTTGTGGGCGGAGGGTACTGGCAATGCGTGACACGAGAAAAGGGCGAGAATGCCGCTGGTGGCTTTTTTCAACGGCCATCTAATCTATTAAATTAGATCACAGTACGTGTTTGATATTCTATAATATATAGTACAATTGATTTTAGTAGATTATTTCGATATATTAAAGTATATTTTATTATTAAAATGATATATAAAGGAATATCAATTGTCCTATGTAAATGATCAGATACTTAAAATCCTGAAAGAGGCTCGAGCGAGAAAAGGGCTTAGTCAAAGAGAGTTAAGTGCCAAGTCTGGAGTGCCCCAAAGCCATATTTCAAAGATAGAGAGTGGCAGAGTGGACTTGAGAGTCTCTAGCTTGATCGCACTTGCCCGTGTTCTTGATCTTGAGTTAGAGCTCGTGCCTAAAAAATCCATTCCTGCGGTCAAGTCAATTGTTCGTAGCAGCGTCAACACAGATATCGCAGAAGAACAAAGGCGAATTCAGACACAGCTCTCAAGGTTTAATACTGTGATGGCTAAAGCCTCGAAGCTTTCTGCCGTTGCCCATCTTCACAAGGAGATGGATGCGATTAGGAGACTCACTAGCCAAATTGAGCACCTTCAACTCACTAGCAAAGCTATTGAAAAAATTGAACGCTCGACTAAAGCTTTCAAGGAAGCGCTCAATCAAAACTCTGGTTTGCAGGACGTCATGAGAAAGGCGGAAGAAGATTTACGAGCGATTAGAAATGTTGCAGCTCATAGCGCGTTTCCTCGTTTAGCAACGCGGCAAGCTTACAGTCTCGATGAGGTGGATGATGCGTAATGTGTCCACTCTTAATGTTCTGCTCTATGATGAATTGATTGGCACCATTACTGACGTTGGCTCTGATCGTTCATTGTTTGCTTTTACAGAGAGCTATATTGAAGATCACTATCGACCAATCTTCAGTCTTGGGTTTAAGGATGCGCTTGGTGAGCTCATGACCGAGTTTAGGCCTTATCAAAAAAAGTTAATGCCATTTTTCTCTAACCTCTTGCCTGAAGAGGCTATGCGCAAATATCTTGCTGAGCGAGCAGGGGTCAATCCTGAGCGGGAGTTCTTTCTCCTTTGGGTGCTCGGACAAGATTTGCCTGGAGCGGTGTCTATCAGGCCAGCGGATGGGGAGGCATTTCCTCCTCATGTCAAAGAGCCCCTAGAGAGTGAGAATTCTGGAAAAGAAAGGGCGCTACGCTTTTCATTGGCAGGGGTTCAGTTGAAATTTTCAGCAATTAAGCAGGCGGCCGGAGGTTTAACCGTGCCTGTGGATGGTACGGGTGGTTCGTGGATTGTGAAGCTTCCTTGGATCGCCCACGAAGGTGTGCCAGAAAATGAATTTTCTATGATGGAACTGGCGCGCCAAATTGGCATGGATGTTCCTGAAAACAAATTGATTGATATTGATGAGATCGAAAATTTGCCGGAAGGTATTAGACAATACGGAAATACAGCCTTTGCCATCAAGCGTTTTGATCGGGGAGATGATGGCTCGCACGTCCATATCGAGGACTTTGCACAAATCTTTCAACAGTACCCGCACGATAAATATAAAAAAGCTAGTATGCGCAACATTGCTGAAGTTATTGGTATCGAGGGGCACGAGAGTGATATCGCTGAGTTTATTCGACGGGTCGTGTTCAATGCGCTCATCGGGAATGCGGATATGCATCTGAAAAATTGGTCGCTCATCTACAATGATCCGCATATCCCTTCTATTGCGCCTGTCTATGATTTTGTTTCAACTGTTCCGTATATCCCTGATGAAACAATGGCATTGAAAATGAGTAGAAGTAAACGTTTCGATCAGTTTAGTTCCGATGAGTTGGCACACTTGGCGGCTCACGCCCGCTTACCAGAAAAGCTCGTGCGAGATGTCGCGTATGAGACAGTGATGCGCTTTCATGATGTATGGCGAAGTGAGAAAAATAATCTTGCGTTAGCTCGTGGTGTGATGAAAGCCATCGACAAGCATCTGAAAACTGTCCCGATTGCTAAGGAAGCAGCGTAGTATGAAAATTTGGGTAGAAGCGAGCTTGTAGGAGTTGAGGAAGCGCTGAATATCCACGAGTCAGAAATTAATCCCATGACCGCCCAGGCTGTGTGAAAATTCCACTGCCGTCTGACGGTAGAGGTCGCGTGCTGCCGGTTGGGATGACTGGAAACTCTCAACTACAAGTGGACGGATACCTCACTCAAGACGCGTCACACAGAAAACTTTACCGCCCCCTGGATGGGGAGCGACTCGCGGCATGAATAGAATGTTTGATGCGTCTATCCAAAATCATGGTCCAAGTATCATTAATGCTGCCGGATTTCGCTCCGGCGAATGAAGTCCTTTTGTTTCGGAAAAAAGGACCAAAAACTAGTAACGCCCTGTCTGGCAGATTCAATGGAATGGACGCAAGAGGAAGAGCGTCAGATCCTAAGCTCAGAGAGCAGAAGTTGAGAAGTGTCGCAGACAAGAATAAGAAATGTGAGCTATTCAAGCAGGCGAGCTGTCCTCTCAAACAAGAATGCGACGAAGGACGGATTGAAGTGAGAAAAATAGTCTCTCGTAACGATTACGACAAAATTCAACCATTAGAGCCATAACGGAGGACAACACTCATGGCGTATCAAGTTGGAACACAAGTCGGAAAAGAGTTTTACTTGCAAACAGAAATTTTAGATAAGCCTCCAAAATGGGGTGATTGGATTGAACTGGATGGTCAAACAGTGAGATGGAATTCTCTGACTGAGATTCCGCATCCATCTGAAAAAGTCCCCCAAAAAATACAGATAGGAAAGAAGCTAAATATATTGCCTGATCTATTTGATATTGAAGGTGGTTGGTGCGTCTCCCAGACCTTTAAAGATATTTTGGAGAACTTGGAGCCTAATGTGCATCAGTTCTTCCCACTGGAAGTCACTCGGAGAGATGGTGGCCCGGGAGAGGGAAGCTATTATCTATTAGTGGTATGCCATCTCTTAGATACGGCCCTAGTGCCGGAACAATCGAGTGTCATAAAAAAAGTTGCGAGTGAAGAATTCAATATCTATCACTATACCCATGATGGGAGCGGCCTTCCTCGCTATACCCTCAATAAAAGGGTAATTGGGAACCGCCATGCTTGGATTGACAAACGCATGTCTGGAGCATTTTTTTCCGATTCATTTATGCAAAGAATTGCGCAGGCTGGGTTAACAGGAATTAATGCTGAAATTCATACAACGGATATAGATGAGTAAGGAGCAGACCGATGGCGTACACCTCTAATTTTACATGGAATTATGAAAAACCCCAAGCTGCGGTTGTTGAAGCCATTGGTACGAACAGCGAGACAACCTCATTTATTTTTTCACCTGGAATCGACGCTCAAAACCGTGCGAGTCTGTTTCAAGAACATCACTTGGTCACAACAGGTGTGGCCAACAAAAGGGAAATCCTTCCTTTTCTAAATGATTTGACCACGTATGGCAGTTATCGACACAACGATTTTTCCAGTAATGGGGTTTTCCTTCCACAAAAAAGTGCGGATGCGTTGCGGTTGGGCGTGGTGCAACATAGTGGGTCTCACCCAGCCTATGACCAGTTCATCGAAAAACGTACGTTACTCACGCGGATCAGCACTCGGCTGCTGAAGCTGTTGACGCACCACAGCGCCTTCATCGAAGAACACGAACTCCCCTACCTGGATGCCGATCCCGCCTTGGCCCCCCTGCACGCAGCGGCCGGCACCTACCGCATTGCCCTTTGCCCCCGAGCGGGCCAAAAAGTGCTGACATGGGAAAGACCCCTCGTTGCGTCTGGCCAGTCAACAGGCACCACAACCACAGGGCTGTGTCAGTGACCAGGGGGTTAGCTTGCATGCCGACACACAGTGTGGCCCCAACAACGGCAAAAACTCGAACGCCTGCGCCGCACCCCGGCCGGCGAGATCGTCCTTCAACTCAAAACTCCCTATCGCGATGGCACGACCCATCTCGTCATGACCCCGCTGGAATTTCTGCAACGCGTAGCGGCACTCGTTCCACGTCCCCGGCTCCATCTCATTCGGTTTCATGGTGGGCTCGCCCCCAACGCGGCCCTGCGGGCTCAGATCGTGCCCCGCGAAGTCGAGCCGGCGCCGACCACCGCCATCGAAGAGCCTGCAGTGATCATCAAGATTCTCAGCCACCTGGGCTTGCCGACCCGCGCCCCACCCAAAGCCCCGGCCCGCCTCGACGCATTCTTCCAGACCGCGTAATCCTACGCACGATGTCGGGTCAGTTCCGGTGCCCACGCTCCCTCTTTGCCCAGGGCCCACCCGCACACCCCACAAAAGCGCGCCAGGGTCGCCCAATCCGGGGCAAAGGGGCCGGTCAGACCCCACGCACAGGATAAACGCCCGCATGTCAGACGGTAGAGACGGTTGAGTGCCCCCAGGCGACAGCTTTGCTACTGTAGGGTTTGACGAAAAAGGCCGTTTGAATTTCCTATTCCCCGCCATCAGTATTTTGTAATCAAATTACCCGTTCCCTTGGGAATCAGTCCTTTTTTAGCCTATTCTATCATATCCTGCCACATTACTTGATATTTTCTGTTAAGGAAGACGTAGAATGGTCAAGATGTTCCACGCTTTGCCGATACTTCTTTAATCCTAAACAGGTGATTATCTAAAAACCTTAACACCATAAGGAATAGTCCTATGTCACAAATCGGTGTCTTAAATGCCGCAAATGCTTTAGCTCAACTCTCGCTGCCTCTCATTGATGCCTCCACGCTTTCCACAAAAGGGAAGACGCCAGCACCATCAATAGACGCCGTGCAAAACCTGAAGGATACCGTCTCTATTTCCCTAACGGCCCAGGCAAAGAGCGCCCGACAAAACGCTCCTCTTGCCTAATACCCGTTAATCCTATCCCTATTCATAGGCTATCAATTGTCAGTGAGACGCCATAGCCATATAACCATGTCGTCTCATCTGACATTGAATCTGCTAGCTACAATAAAAAAAACGTAAGACTCCCTCAAAAAATTAGAAGAGAGCTCAGAGCTTCCTCCTTAGATTTTTCTTTCAAGTTAAATTCTACCGAAGGTCACCTGAAGCCAAAGGATATGCCATGACCCTCATGCATCAGGGTGAAAAAAAGGACACACCTAGGTTAAACAGCCAGGCATTCAATCCAATATTGCGATTGCCGATTCCAGAATTTGAAATGTGGTGAAATCGAAACCCTGCCGTAATAGCCCAGTTTTCCGAGACAAAAAAGGAGACCCCCGGCCCGGTTTGCAAAATAAAATTAAACTGTGTGCTTTGCTCAGGAATACGCGGCGCTAAATCAGTCCACAACATGCCAGCGCCCCCATCCCAAAACGGCATCCATCGGCCAAATGATAGAAAATTGTATTTCACCACGAGTGACCCACCAAACGCCGAGGCACGAAAAGGTTCATAGTAATGAGCAGCCATGGGCTCAATCAGCAGCTCCAGATTTCCCGCCACAATACCGCTGCCAAGTTCATCAGTTAACACTTGACCTAATTGCGGCAGGAGATAAATAGCACGCCGATTTGAAGAAGGCGCATTGTCAAAGATATCGCTCCCCTTCCAAAAACCTCCTAACAGGCCATACTCCAATGTGCCCTTGGTTACTCGTATCCGTGCATCATGGTCCTCTCCCCAGGCCATACCGTTCACGAAGAATGATAACACCAGACTGATTAACCAGATGAAAAATCGTTCCTTTTTTAATACCATTTATAAGAATATCTTTCTCTTGAATATAAAGGGTTCAAGCAACAGTCTTCCTTGGCAATTAAAGCCAAAAAGGAACAAGTCATCTGACTTGAAAGCATGTGGTCAGATAGTATGAAAAACGAGCAGCTATTTCACATAAAGGGCAAGAACAGTTCAATGATCTTTTCTCCAACCTTGTATACAATAGTAATACGCTTTTACAAAAGGTAAATAATGAAAATCCCACTCCCACCTTCATTGCCCGCTCCTGAAAAAACGCCTCAAAAAGATCCCTTCCATCGGCTTTCCCTTGCCGTCCAAAAGTTAGACCAGCTCATCAACCGCGCCCACCAACTAGGAACGTTTTCAGGGCAACTCCTTCGAGACGATAAAACAGGAGCAAGACTTCCCTCATTAGAGCCCAATCTCTCTCAACCATCTCTTCCTCGCGCAACAGAGGACGTTCCTACACCAGGAAATATTCAAAATAACATTGAGGATTCTTAAGCTTCTGGACTAGAGGCCCGAGAAATGGGGTGAGTGACGGGTTTCGAACCCGCGACCTCCGGAACCACAATCCGGCGCTCTAACCAGCTGAGCTACACCCACCACCTAGACCTGAAATCTACTTGGAAAGGGAGGAAATCTTATCAGAGGGCTTGAAGGCCTGCAAGCATGTTAGGAAACTGAGTTTCTGCTATACAACTCCGATGGTTTATTTTGAATGTCCATGGAGAAAGATAGAGATGAGGGCCACCTTGATGGTCTCCTATCCATGAACATAAGTTGACCAAAATTGAAAACCTGTGGTACATAATAGACTTATTCTTTTTGGAGGGTTTTCATGGCCAATCGACATAAGTCTGCAATTAAAGCTGCTCGGCAATCCTTAAAACGACAAGAACGTAATCGTTCTATTTTACGCAGAGTCAAAACTTTTATGAAGAAAGTCGATGGTGCCATTCAAGAGAATAATGGCGATGCCGCAAAGAGTTCCTTACGCGAAGCCACCTCAGAGTTACATAGGGCTGTAACAAAGGGAACGCTTCACCGGAATACTGCTTCACGATGGATTTCCAGGCTTGCTACACGTGTGAACGCCACTTAAACACCGGTGCCAGCATTTCTCCGCTTCAACTCATTCCTATTTCCTCATAGTTTCCCACAGCAATTATCCGGCAGTTTGTTGCCGCTTTCCTCTACATAGCTGAAGCACCAGATCGTCCAAAATCAATTTTGGCTGTGACGCCCGCCCCCCTTTTAGGGCAGAGTCCGCCTGAGCAAATATGGTCCAAGCATGACGAAAATGGGGCTCCTGCCATTGTTGTACTTGTTGCATAAATTCGCGCGCGCGAAATGGCGGAATTCCAGCTTGTCGAGCCGCTTGCCCATGATCATTCCCTTCCAAAAGCAACCGACTGGCTTTCCAAATCCGGCGCATTTGCCATAGAAATGCCCCTAACATTCTCAAGGGAGCTTCACCTGTCTCCAAATTTTTCGCTACAATGTCCAAGGCTCGCCCATGGTCTCCAAGCGAAACAGCTTCGGACCAATCAAAAACTGAAATACCTGGAGGTTTTCCTCGAACAAGCGCCACATCTTGGGCCTGTATACATTCCCCTGCTGGCAAATATGTCGCTAATTTCTCTAATTCACGCATGACGGCATATAATCCTTCGTTCGCCTGATCTTTCAACATTTCCAATCCCTGTGGGTCTATTTGCAATCCCATCATCCGTGCTTGCTGCGTGACCCAACTTGCTCGCTTATTTTCGGACAAGACAGCGCAATCTATGGCAATGGCCTGTTTTTTAAGGGTCTGAACCCATTTGGTTCGCCCATCTAGTTTGGCTGCTACGAAAATCAGCGTGGTCGCCTCATTCGGTTGTTGAAAGTAGGGAATCAGTAATTCGCCATCTTTAGCGGACAATTTATCGGCCCATTTGACAAATAGCCGACGCCTGGAAGCAAAAAAGGAAACTTCTTCCGCAAGTCCCAGAATCTCTGATGCGTTCGTTTCATCCCCATAGATCACCTCCGACTGAAACTTGTCGAATCCCTGATCAGATGTTGGCTTGTCAGCCCGCCCCTCAAGGTCTCGCTCTTGGGGAGGATATCGCAACAACTTCACGGCCTGATCACGAAAATAGGATTCTTCTCCATGGATCAAATACAGGGGTGCTGAGCCTTCCTGCTTCATGTGTCGCTGTAAATCCCGAATATTCATGGAATGAATAGAAGCCACCTGTCCGAGGGTCAAAAAATGAAATTATTCAACAGAGGGCACGGGAGACAAGATTGGTTTTTCAACGTGATCGAGGGGAAAAGAGGTCTCAGATTCTGAATCAAAAGCAGGAAGTTGCTTGACTAATTCAACTTCAAATTTGCCTTGATCATGGGCTGTCAAAAACTGGCCAGCCAGATCTTCAGCCACACCTTGCCCCGCCTGCTCCAACGCTCGATCTTGTAACACTCGGTTAAATTGCAAACCACTGGACGCAGCTCCAGTACTCGGCGAAGCGCCTACAAAAAACTCCGCTGAATTAGTGGTGGATTCGGTCCAACGAACCTTTCCTGTTTTTCGATGTCTGACGCTCACCGCAACCCTTACCATTACCCGACTTTCTTGTGTTTGAGTTTGGGAAAACGCCACGGAAGGAAGAGTCACAGAAACAATCGCACCATCCAAAATAAAATCTGCTGAGAGATCATCGTCCACGATGGTGGCGCTGCCCGTCGATTGCAGAGATTGCCGTAGATAGCTGGTATATTTGAATTCCAGATTGGGCTCAAAGGAATTGTTCTTGAGGGTGTGTAAGGCCAAACGCACCGGGGGGCCTGCAGACACTGGTCCTCCACCAATGACCGGGCCCGCCCCATCCACAGTGAATTGATACCCGCACCCACCATTCAACAGGATAGCGCCAAGGAGAATCACCCATCTTTCCCAGGAAGCCCAATCGGGACAAAACAGCTTAAAAGAATGCTCGCTACAGTACAAAGTTCACCAACTTTTGTTCGACATAAATCACTTTGCGGGGGGTCTTATCCTGCAACCATTCCATAAGTTTGGCATCATGCTGAGCAGATGAAATAACCTGCTCCTTTGTGGAACCAGCCGGAACCGATATCTTACTCCGCAACTTGCCATTGATTTGTATCGGAATGGTCCATTCGTCACTCACCACCAACGCAGGGTTAAATGTTGGCCAGGATTGTCGAGCAATACTGGCGGAATGTCCAACCGTTTCCCACAATTCTTCAGCCAAATGGGGAGCAAAAGGTGCTAATAGAAGTAGTAAGGTTTCCACTGTTGTCTGCCAGCCTGCACGTTCATCATCAGACAGAGCATTTGCAGGATAATCTTTCATCAATTTATAAAGCTGATTGACAAGCTCCATCAACGCGGCAATTGCCGTATTAAATTGAAAATCTCGATCCAGATCTCCCGTAACTTTTTGAATGGTCTGGTGGGTTGCCCGCTGTAACTCTTTTAAAAGGGCTGATTGCGTGGAACTCGGAGCGTTAGAACCTCCCTTCATCACAGGAAGTTGCTCATGGACCAATCGCCAAACACGATTGAGAAAGCGGTAACATCCTTCAACGCCCGTATCGCTCCATTCCAAATCTTTTTCCGGTGGAGCAGCAAAAAGCGAAAAAAGGCGTGCCGTATCAGCCCCATATCGATCACACAATTCTTCCGGCGAAGCAATATTTTTTTTGGACTTTGACATTTTTTCTGTCCGACCGGTGACAATGACCTTGCCACATTGCCCACAAAGTCGTTGCCCTTTTTCTCTTACTGTTTCGGAGGGCAAGACCCACCGATGCTCCTCACACCAATAGGTCTCCATCGTGACCATGCCTTGTGTCAGCAAATGCACAAATGGCTCATCAACGATGGTCAACCCCAGATCTCGTAAGACTTTGGTGAAAAACCTGGCATACAGTAAATGCAACACAGCATGTTCAATACCACCCACGTATTGGTCCACAGCCATCCAATGTTTCGCGGCGTCAGGATTCACCGGTTGCTGAATGTCTTGAGGCGAGCAGTAGCGGAGGAAATACCAGGAGGAATCGACAAATGTATCCATCGTATCGGATTCACGTCGAGCTGCACCGCCACATCTTGGACAAGTGGTTTTCGCAAACGAAGAGGAGTCTTTGAGGGGAGACCCTCCTTTCCCAGTAAACGGCACATCTTCAGGTAACAGAACCGGCAATTGATTTTCCGGAACCGGGACAAGTCCGCACTGTTCGCAATACAACATGGGAATGGGCGTTCCCCAATAGCGTTGGCGAGATATGCCCCAATCACGTAATCGGAAATTAACCGTGCGCGTTCCCCAGCCCTGAGTTTCAACATGCTCGCCAATGGCCTGTTTGGCCTTTGCCACAGATAGACCAGAAAAACTTCCGGAATTGACTAACACACCAGCTTCTTCTTGCTCTTCATACGCGGCTTCCAAGGAATCTAGCAGAAGGGAACCGTCTGGATTTTGAATGACTAATCGGATCGGAATGTCATATTGCTTGGCAAATTCAAAATCTCGTTGGTCATGCGCAGGAACCGCCATAATAGCCCCTGTGCCATATTCATACAGCACAAAATTGGCCACCCAAATGGGGATCTGCTCCTGAGTGAAAGGATTGATGGCATAGGCCCCTGTAAAGACCCCTTCTTTTTCTTTGTCTGCTGCCGTGCGCGTGGATTTATCCAGCCGGGATACACGTTCCACAAACTTTCGTACAGCTTCCGCTTCTGATCGACCGTCAATTAACTGCTCAACTAACGGCGACTCAGGAGCCAGACTCATAAAGGTCGCGCCATGTATTGTATCTGGCCGTGTCGTAAAAATCCGAATACTTGTAAGATTATCCCGGTGTTTGGCGACAGGGAAATCAATTTCCACACCTTGGCTTCGGCCGATCCAATGCCGCTGCATCGCCAGTACACGGGCTGGCCAACTGGCCAACTTATCACACCCATCTAATAATTCTTGTGCATATTGGGTAATTCGAAAAAACCATTGCTCCAATTCTTTTTGGATAACCACCGATTCACATCGCCAGCACACCCCACCATCTTTCCCTTCTTGCGCCAACACTTGTTCATTGGCCAACACGGTCTCGCATGAGGGACACCAATTCACCGCAGAACGTTTGCGATACGCCAAATCGCGTTCCACCATTTTGAGAAAAATCCACTGGTTCCACCGATAATAATCAGGTTGCGACGTATTGACCTCACGATCCCAATCATAGGACAAGCCCATCCGCCGCAATTGTTTCTTCATATACGCGACATTTTCTTGCGTCCATGCATTAGGATGGATACCTTTTTCAATCGCCGCGTTCTCGGCGGGCAAACCAAACGCGTCCCACCCCATCGGATGCAGCACATGAAAACCCCGCATCGTCTTGTATCGCGCCACCACATCACCAATGGCATACACCCGCACATGTCCCATGTGAATGCGTCCAGAGGGATACGGGAACATTTCTAAACAATAATATTTAGGGGTGCGAGGATCTTCTTTAACTTGAAAAAGACCCGTCTGCTCCCAGTGAGCTTGCCATTTCGCTTCAACAGTCTGATGATCGTATATCTGCGCCATGATGATGCCTTATGGAATTGTTAGGGGAAGAACGATCTGCCGATTCTCATATTTAGGGGAGAGGATGAGACGCACCAACTCAGCGCATTTCTTCCTCTATATACACGAGAAAGAATCTAGCATAGAGGGACCGACCCGACAAGCAAATGGCTTGTCCACCTGGTCTTCGAATCATTCATGGATAGTTCGACCAACTGGAGAGAAAAGAAAAACGGAAGGAATCGCTTGATTAGTCTTTTTGAGACTTGTCAGTCACTGAGGCTGGAGGACGGGCGGTGGATCCGGAAATCGCACTCACTACTTCTTGCTGATATTGTTGCTGTTGGCGATGACTTTCAATGATTGGATCAATAATTTCCCCACACATCAGACATCGCCACCCAGGCATCCAAATTTCGCCACTCGTGGCCATATCCACAAAATGATCAACCACCATTGTTCCCTGACAGCGCGGACATTGCATAGAAAACTTACTCTCTTATCTAGATATTTCTGTAGACACCATCGGTCCGAATCCCTGAGACCTTGAGAACCGTTGGACTCGGAAAGACACAGCCCACGTCTTTTTCTTTACCGAAACCAAAATTAATACCTTTATAAAATTAGGCATGTGAATGTTGAGGGGCCGAACCTTTGGAACCACTCCCAAACCTTGTGGGCAACCCATATTGCCGCTGGAAAATCATAGACCCTGAAATGCGGGAGAATATTTTTCGAAATTTCCGATTATCCCAATCCAGCACGATATAGAAAATTTCTCCAGAAAACTCAATTTCCTCAGCTAAACGACGAGTGAGTTTTTTACTCGCGTCCTCACCATACAGCCAGAACCACGGACGTTGTATACCTAATACATAGAGAGGTTCATTTGATAATGTTGTCTCTTTTCGAACGAGGTACGCGCGACCTATTTGATTATAGTTCCTCAGTTGTTCAATTAATGAGTCGACAACCATTGAATCAGCATCATGAGACACATACGTATCCCCACTTAACAGCGATTCTCGCTCTGCCTCAACCCGCTCTTCGAAGTCCACACGTGACTCGAAACGTTGCTTGTACGATTCTGCTTCTTCCAAGCGATCTTGTTCTTTAAAAAAGTGGTACACTTCGCGGCACCCATCCAACGTGGCCTGAGGATCCAAAGTCATGGCCCGCTCTATATGACTGACTCCTTCCTCATAGCCTTGACCAAGCAAGAGCCGCCCTAAGGCATAGTGGGCACTCACATGATCTTCCTGCAGATTCACAACGACTCGATATGCGTCAACTGCATCTATCTCTAGGCAAAACTCTTCAGAAAGTTTGGCATATTCATAGGCTTCCTCAGCTGTAACATCTGATTCCAGACACCGACCCTTTAAAGACTCTAGTCGTGCCAATGAGGTCGTAACATACTGATGCCGTTCTTTCCATCCTTCTTGGATCCGGTCAGACCATTCCTGTGACAATTGCTGTACCAAACTATCTGTTTTTTCTTTCAACAAGGCATCTGCTGCCGTTTCTGTTAAAGGTCCGGGATGTTGCGCCTCTTGGCCAAGAGCAGCTAAACGATCCCGCAAGCAGGGATGGGTATCATCGCTTCCGGTTTCTTCCTCCATCAACTGAACAAGAAGTTCTGACTTCTGAAGACCAGGTCCTACTCCCTGAAGGTGCTTCCCCATCTCAACATACATCGATGCTACGGGAGATGGGATGTGTTCCGCTCGCCGAAATAGTGACGGCCAAAATTCTTTCTCAAGTGATTCTCCCTTCAGATAAACCGTTGTTAACGCATCTGCTGCTAATCGAGGACTGGTGAGATCGGCACTACACCGGTCAGCTTCATACTCATTGGCCCGTGCCAAGACAAATGAATAGGCACCAAAATACGGGGCGTACCAATCAAAAAATTTCTGGAAGATGCCTTGGCCCCAACGCTCCTCTTGATCAAATTTTTCCATCAACTGGTACCAGGTTCGGCGGATGCGATAGATCCAGGCACTAAACTTTCCATGTGCACCAGAAAGGTGTCCATATTCATGAGCCAAGACTGCTTTCAATTGATGAGGCGAAAGCCCTTGCATGAGAGGCAGACCAAGAATGAGATAATTTTTCGGCCACCCTAAAATGCCCAATCGTGGCACCTGGGAGATAGCCGCATTGAATTCATCCGTCAAAAGCACGGTGTGTATTTTGGGACCTTTAAGACGAGCTCGCATATTATCCAAGACCCGAAAGAGCAGCCGAAAATCCTTGCGACTGAGTGGAATGCCCTCTGGGGGATCAATCCGAACCCACATCGCTCGAATCACCACAAAGGCCAAGACCACAAGAGGAATCAGCAATTTCTTCGCAACGACATAGCCAGTGCCATGGCCTAAGGTTAAGAGCCACATGCCCACTATTCCCAACCCCAGGATTCCAACTAAAACAGCTAACAAATATCCATATCCAAGGACGGCCAGACCAAACACCCGCGACTTATACACTCCTGGCTGCTTCTCAGCCAGTTCCTCAAGTTGTTTCACCAACACATCAAATTGTTCACGTTCCATAGGACATGCTCCACTGATGTCATCCCATTATTTTTTTGGAAACTTCCTGGAACCCTTTCGGACAAGAACCAAATTTGATTAATCAAAAGTTTACGGCTGAGAAAAACAACATCAAAGAAATGTCACCTTTTGATGAAATACAGCACGAAATTCACATGGGGCGGCTTGCCAAGCTTTTCTTCATCCGAAAAGCCTTACAAACGTAGGAGATGAGAGAAGAATTATGAGTTCTTGCCGGAAGAAGTGACCGGAATGAGAGCTTCGCTGCGAAGTTTGCGGTGGTACGTAATGGCGAAGCGATGCGCTTCGTCTCGAATGGTTTGAATGAGGCGACTGGCAGGAGATTTCAATGGCAAGACAATAGGAGATTTGTGACCTGGGAGATACATACGTTCGTCTTTTTGGCCTTTGGCTTTAGCTAATCCACAGACCTGGACGTTCGCCAATCCAAGACTGGTGATAGCTTCCATGGCTGCACTTAATTGGCCAATTCCTCCATCAATCACAATAAGATCGGGAGAGGGTAAGATTTTCCCGGATTTCGTGGCCAATGACCCGCCGTATCGCCGTGCCACTACTTCATTCATGCTCGCAAAATCATTGGCGCCTTCGACCGTTTTAATACGAAAACGACGGTAGTCTGATTTTTTCATTCGGCCATTTTCCCACACCACCATCGACGCCACTGATTGCGCCCCCATGGTATTGGAAATATCAAAACATTCCACGCGATGAGGGAGAGCTGACAATCCCAACAACTGTTGCAATCCCTCCACAGCCTCTCGCGATTCGGCGTGGACACGAAGATGTTCATTCAAGGCGGCTACCGCATTTTCTTGGGCCAGTTGCTGCAACTGACGCTTAGCCCCACGCTCCGGCACAACCACACGCACAGTTTCGTCTTTCTTTTCCGATAACCATTGTTGCATTAACGTTTGATTCTCAATCGTTACAGGCAGCAACAGTTCTTTGGGCGGCAGAACAGCCTTATTGTAAAACTGCTCGAGTGTGGTTTGCGCAAGCTCTTCATCTGAAACACCCCCAGCATCAGACCAGAAAAAGTCACGACGCCCAATCAGCAAGCCGCCTCGAACAAAGAGTAATTGCACATCGGCCGCAGCTCCAGCCCGAGCCAGGCCTAACACATCCTGATCGACCGGACCAATTTGTGTGACACGTTGCTTTTCTAAGGTCCGTTCAATTTTCCATATACGATCACGCAAACGCGCAGCATCTTCAAACGCTTCTCGTTCAGCCATCGCCAACATATCACTGCGAAGTGAAGCCAACAATTCTTGATCTCGCCCTTCTAGAAACCACCGAACCTGTTTCACAATTCGATGATAATCTTCTTGGGTTTGGTTTCCCGTGCAGGGCGCCATGCAGCGTTTAATTTCAAATTCCAGACAGGCGCGATCTGCCGTCCCATCAATCTCAATCTTACAGGTGGCCAGAGGAAATACTTTTCGAATGACCTTGAGAGTTTCTCGCATCGCCCCCGTGGGCACATACGGCCCAAAGTAGAGAGCTTTATCGTTTTTCACCCGCCGTACTATAGAAAGGCGAGGAAAGGCATCTTGAATCGGCAGACGAAGATAAGGGTACTGCTTGTCATCACGCAGTACCACGTTGAAGCGAGGACGATGACGCTTAATCAGATTGCTTTCAAGGATTAAGGCTTCCAGTTCGGATTTGGCTAGAATGATTTCTAAATCGGTGACATGAGCTACTAAGGCACGAATCTTTGGACTCAGATCGGCTCCCTTTTGAAAATAGGATCGCACCCGGTCAGCCAGCACCGCCGCTTTGCCAATATAGATAATGTCATCAGTGCAATCCTTGAAGAGATACACCCCAGGCTGCTTCGGGAGATTCTGAAGCTTGCTATCTAGATGGCTTGTGGACCCGGAAAGTCTTTTAGAGATGGTTGTAGAGTCTTTCATTTCACATCACGCTTTATTCGTATTGGTCATGGATTAAACAATTGCGACCCCATCTGGCCGTTCTATTAATTCAATTTCATAGCCATCCGGCGCATCGATAAAGATAAAGCGGCTTCCAGAAGACGACTGTGTCGGCCCATCAGTGATCGGCACACCTTTAGCTTGTAACTCTTGAATCGTAAGTTCTAAATTCTCCACTGCAAATGCCAAGTGGACCAGATCTTCCTGTACCGTTACAGCACCACTTGCTGGAAAACTGCAGAGCTCAATCAATTCTTCGCTATTGGGAACCGCTAAAAAGGCAAGATGAGATCCTCTGGGTGACACCTTTTGTTCTACGACTTCCAAACCTAACACCTCACGATAGAATTTCAACGTTTGATCCATATCGCTCACGCGCATCCGAGTATGTAAGAGTTTTTTTACCTTCATCAACATGTCTCCATTTCTTCCATCTCATGCCTTATGAATGAAACAACATCTCCTCCGAATACCATTCCTTCAAAACAACATATCTACTGGATGGACTTAGCTAGACAACATTGCTAATTTTAGTCACATTCCGTACACTTTCCCAGCTTTTTCCGCCTAAACCATTTCCCATCTCAAGGAGGAGATGTGATTAGTTACACTATTCGTTTGATTTTCTTTGCCATTCTGTTTTTATCAGCCACAACAGCCTTTTGTCCGGCCACAATCTTTGCAGAAGGGTTTCGCGTCCTCGATCATGGAGCTGCCGCAACCGGACAGGGGGCGGCTTTTTCAGCCCAAGCCGACAAGCCATCTGCCGTCCATTATAACCCAGCCGGAATGACCCAACTCGAGGGCATTCAATTTTCTACCGGAACCTTACTCCTGGGCAGTTCTCTCCGCTTTAAAAGCGCCTTGGGACCAAAGGTAGAGGGGGATTTGGGTGGGACTATTTCAAACCCGCCTCCCAGCACTTTTTTCCTTACTGCGCATTTGCCGGCTCTTGGACTCACAAATTTGCCCAATTGGACCATCGGCTTTGGTCTCACTTCTCCTTTCGCTTTACAAGTGGAATGGCCGGACAACAGCCTGATTTCACCCATCAGTACGATGGCAGCTCTCCCGCTCCTCGATATTAAGCCAACGGTTGGCTATAAACTCAACGACTATATTGCCCTTGGCGGTGGCCTGGATATCTATACGTTTGCTGATTTTCTGGGCGAAGGCCAAGCAGAAGTCCAACAGAAGGCAGCGCCAGGAAATCCCTTTGGCATTCCTGCTGGAACAAATCTCGAAGGGAACGGCAGTGACACGGCTTTGGGTTTTAATGCAAGCCTTTTGTGGACGCCTTGGCGAAATGCACAAGGCCTCCCCCTCGTCAACCTCGGGTTTGTCTATCGGCATGGCGCAGACTTGAATTTAGATGGCCAATTTCTGGCTGGTGGAACTCTTGTGTCGGATGCTCAAACCACGATCGAACTACCAGATGTCTATACCTGGGCCATTGCCGGATGGCCAATCAGAAATACCAAGCGAGAATGGAAAGTGGAAGTTGATGTAGAATATGCAGATTGGACCGACTTCGAAGATCTCAACTTTGAATTATCTAATGGGGCAACCATTCCTAATCGACGCAACTATGGCGATGCGTGGATCGTGATGGTCGGCACAGAATATTCTCTCTTGTCACCAACTTTCTTGCAGAATTGGGATGTCTCTTTTCGAGGAGGATATGTCCGATCTGAAACACCCGTCCGCAGCCGATATCTTGATCCTTCTAATCCAGACTCCAAATACCATGCGTTATCAGTCGGCATAGGATTCATGTGTCAGAATAGTGGAAAATTTTTGGGCCTTCTCCCCTGCAATGGCTTTGGAGGAAAAGCCATTGGGCTAGACCTGGCCTATCAAGTATTGCTATACGACGCGCGAGACGTAAAGAACAATCAACAACCGCTCTTAAATGGCACATGGGATACCACAATTCATGTCGGAGCCGTCTCGCTGCGAATGGAGTTCTGATACTTCCTCTTCAATTTTTTCCCTGCCCCCCTTCACCCATTCCATCGTTTCCTTTACAGTCTCTCACGTATATCTGTCTGATGAAAAACTTTATGGCTCAGCTGCCTAAAACACATCGCATTCTCGAACGACCATTCATGGAGTTTCGCCCGTTTGGGCAAGATCTCCAGGGTAAGACCATCCAGGATGTAAGCGGTATCACCGTCCGCGCTAATGTGGAATATTTGAAAACTTTAGTGACACGGAAAGAGGGCGATACAGCGGCTCACGCCGCCTTAGAAAAACTCGTAGAACTGTTAAATGATCGCATTCCAGATCGTACGTATCATGTGAATCTTGACTTCTTAAAAAATCCCTGGAACAGCTATTCGTATGAATTTGTTATGTACTTGGCCGAATTTTCCATACAACTGTCCGAACAACCGGACTATCATTTCCGCATGGGACGTGAACAGTTTTTATCACCGATTATCCAGATTCTCGGCCGCCCATTTTCGATTGTCCAAATTTATCGCCTGTTTCCGTATTTCGTCGAAAAATTTACTAAAGGCTCACTCAAGCCTGAGGTCATCTCAGTGACCAACGGTCATGCAGTTATGCGCATGAAATTTTCAGATTCAGCCCTCGCACAATTCGGCCCGTATGCTCAAGGATGCGCCGAACGCGTGTGCCATACTACTAAAGCCACAATTTCCCAGGTCCCAGCAGGGATGTTTGGTCAACAACCCGCTACGATCCAGGATCTTAGTTGTATTGCTGATGGAGCTCCCTATTGTGAATGGGCATTTACCTGGAAGCCTCAGTCGTCGCCTCTTTGGGCCTGGATTTTCGCCGGAATCGTACTTAGCATTCTCACACTAGGCCTGTCATTAACCATTGCGCCACAGTATCCCTGGTGGAGCCATGTGGGACTCGCACTCGTGCCATTACTCATCATGCCCCTCACCGGTCGTATTTGGACCGACCGGAAGGAACTCGAGGAACGGGGCTCTATTATTCAGGAACAATTAGCTTCAGCTGAGCAACAACATGAAGAACTCAGAAACGTCTACCTTCAACAGGAACAGAATCTGGTCCAAGTCCGACGCCATGTGAACGAATTGACCATGCTTCATGAATTAACCTTACACATTAGCTCAACCCTTGATCAGAAACATATTATTCAGTCCGGCCTCCACGCCATCATACATTCTCTTCATTATAACCAGGCCTGGATCACATTATGGAATGATACGAAACAACAGTTTGTTGCCATTCACACATATAGCAAACTCCAGGGAACGACACCTAACATTAGATACGTGATGATTCCCGCTATGCCCGATGATTTTCTATATACCACGCTTACCAGCCCTCAACCACGTATCTTCGAACACATCCACCCCTTCTTAAAATCCGCGCACCCTCTAACTTCCGGCCTTTTGGTTGAGAGCAAACTTCAATCTGGAATTGCCCTCGCATTAGTCAGTCAAAATCAGCCACTGGGTGTGCTCATCGCAGGCAATACCCAGGCCAAGGCTCTCTCGGTTTCAGAACAGAATTTACTCTCCACAGTTGCTAAACAATTGGCTATCGCTCTTGATACGGCCCTAGCCTATGACGAAATTGAAGCCTTGAATATTGGCCTAGAAACCAAAGTACAAGAGCGCACAATGGAATTACAGCAGGCAAATCAAGATCTAGAAACCGCCAATACCCGCCTCCAGGAACTTGACCGGATGAAATCCCAATTTCTTTCTCATTGCTCTCACGAATTACGCACACCGCTCACCTCGATCAAGGGTTTCACGGAAAATATGTTGCATGGCATGGTAGGTCCCATAGCGGAACGGCAGCACTTATACCTCACCAGAATCAGCGCGAATGCCAACCGATTGACTCGTATGATTGGGGACCTTTTAGATCTTTCCCGTATTGAAGCCGGAACCGTTCGTCTCGCCCATCAATCCGTGGGCGTTGCCACGCTCCTTGAGGACATCACTCAAGAATTCAGCCCTTTGACTCAAACAAAAAGTCAAGATTTAGTCATGGAAACCACCGGCAATGATTTAACGATTTGGGGCGATCCCGACCGCCTCCACCAAATCATTACCAATCTCATTCATAACGCCCATAAATTTACACCAGACAAGGGACGTATTCTGGTAACAGCCTGCCCGGATCCACCCAATCATCTACAGGTATCTATCACGGATAATGGCCCCGGCATCTCCCAAGAAGCGCAGGCTCACCTATTCCAAGCCTTCTATCAGGCACACCGAAAGCCTGAAATCGGGACAGAAGGCCTAGGATTAGGACTCTCAATCGTCAAACAATTGGTAGAACTTCATGAGGGCACGATCACCGTTGAAAGTACGGTGGGTGTGGGAACGACATTCACTCTTCGATTCCCCAAAACCCCTTCACCTATTGAACAATCTTCGACCTAAAAACAGGCGTTTTCATCCTCTACTTCAACGTCCTTGCGCTCTAAAAGGCACGGCAATCTGCGCCGCATCCCAACATTTTTGCCCAGCTCTTTTGACCGACTCGGCAAAATTTTCCAAAAAATCCTCATGATTTTTACATGCCTGCCGATAAACTGCTTAGAATTGCTTACACATTTTTTTTAAGGAGGTGATCTCATGGCCGCTAAAGTTGCCAAAAAGAAACCAGCAAAGAAAGCTACCAGTCGCGCCAAGAAAGCTACGACGAAGAAAAAAACTTCACGATAGCTATTCCGGACGTTACAACGTGTAAATCCGGAGAGTAGGTTTCTGCTCTCCGGAATACACCTCCTTGCCTGCAATTCCCCTCATATTCCGCAGCACATAAACATCGAACATCACTGAACCCAAAAGGTAATTGAAATCCTTTCTTCTTGCTCCTAACTCCTCACTTTTCACCTGATTAATGGCCTACAGCCGAACCAGTTGAGTTTCAGCACTCAGTTATGTGATAACGTTGGCTCCACATTCATCGACCGAATAAGAACAGTATGACGATCACCGCACAAACCCAACTTTGTGGTCTACTAGGAAATCCTGTCGAGCATTCCCTCTCTCCGACGATTCATAATGCTGCGTTCCAGGAATTGAAGTTAAACTTCGCTTATCTTGCTTTTCCGGTTGAAAATCAAGATCTGGAACATGCTATTCACGGCATTCGAGCTTTAGGACACATTCGTGGATTCAGCGTGACCATTCCTCACAAAGTATCCATCATGCCGCTATTGGATTCAGTCGAAACCACCGCGAAACATATTGGTTCGGTCAACACCATCCTCAAAGAAGACGGAAAGCTCATTGGTTCAAATACTGACGCGACTGGCGCACTTCAAGCATTACGGCTTAGCGGCGTTCGCCTAGAAGGGCAACAGGTAGTCATGTTGGGTTCAGGAGGTGCGGCACGAGCTATTGCATTTGGACTTTGTATGGAAGGAAACATTGGAGGTCTTACCCTACTGGGGATCGACGACAAGGAACGAATGAACCTCGCCACAGATCTTCGAACCAAAACAAGCACCTCAATTACCGACAATCCCCTCAATGACTCGTCACTACGTGCTGTATTAACTAACGCTCGTCTGTTAATCCACTGCACACCCATTGGCATGCATCCTAATACTGAGCAGAGTTGCGTTTCCAAAGATTTACTCCATCCAGAATTAACCGTCATGGACATTGTCTACAATCCACTCAAAACGCAATTACTCCAAGAGGCAGACGCGGCTGGCTGTCGAACTATTCAAGGGATTGAAATGTTTTTGCACCAAGCGGTCGGACAATTTGAACTGTGGACCGGCCAACCTGCGCCCGTGGACCGTATGCGAAACATCCTCACATCGCATTTCTCATGAACATCGTTTTAATCGGATACCGAGGCACGGGAAAAAGCACGGTGGCCAAAATTTTGGGCCAACGACTGGGCCATACTGTGATGTCTACCGACGAGGAAATTGTGAACAAGGCGGGACAATCAATTCCCCAAATCGTTGAGCAATTTGGCTGGGATCACTTTCGGGCATTAGAAACACAGATATGTCGAACACTAGAAAGCCAAAACAACTTGGTCATTGATACTGGCGGAGGGCTCATCCTCAAAAAAGAAAATGTCGAGATTCTGAAAGCCAATGGCACCGTCTTTTGGCTGACAGCCCAAGTGCCAACCATCGTGAAACGCATTTCTGGGGACACACAGCGCCCCTCACTCTCAGGTACCAAAACATTCGTGGAAGAAATTGAAGATATTCTCAAAGAACGCACCCCCAAATACCAAGCCGCCGCCGATCACACTCTCCCAACTGATCAAAGTTCTCCCCACCAAATTGCCGAGACTATCTTCAGCCTCCTAACAAAATAGCGCCCGCAACTGGAAAGACTTAGGGGTCAGACTCGATTAAATGCAACAAGCAATGGTAGTCTCTATTGACTAACACCCAATTTAATCGAGTCTGACCCCTAAAGAACAAATGGAAGACCTTTGGAGAAGTCCCTGGGTTGTTGAATGGACACAATTTCTACTGGATAGCCATGTCCGTTTGGTAAAGGAGGAACTCATCACACGGAAAGGAACAACCCTGGAGCAGGCCGAACGTTTATTCCATTCCCCTTTTGTTATGGCGTCCCATGGGCTACAGAACGATCCTATTTTGAATTATGGGAATCAGGCAGCGTTAGACTTATGGGAAATGAATTGGGAACACTTTACCCAGACACCATCCCGCCTCACGGCAGAACCCGTGAATCGGGAAGAAAGAGGGCGTATGTTAGAACAAGCCAGAACACGGGGATACATTAGTGACTACCGAGGAGTCAGGATCTCGCGTAGCGGCAAACGCTTTCTTGTTGAACGAGCCACCGTCTGGAATATCAAAAAACCAGATGGAACGCCCCTAGGCCAAGCGGCCACATTTTCAAATTGGATTTTTTTATAGCAATCGAATCAGAACTCTCCACTGAAAACAGGCTAGATATTTACCCCATTGTAGGTATCTGGACCTTCATGACTCATCAAATTTACAAGAAACCTTTCATCACAAATAAGACCACCCTCCTTCCCTTGCCTCCACGATTTTATCTAGGCTATGGTGACAACCGGGTTACACAAAACATTTCATTAAAATTGAATTGAGAAATCTATGATTTTGGCAGGAGATATTGGGGCAACGAAAATCAATTTAGCTCTCTATGATTGGGATAAAGGCCGGGTTGACCCCATCCGCGAAGATACGGTTTGGACCGCTGATTATGAATCTTTCGATGAAGTCCTGACGGAATTTCTGGAAGAACCAGCAGCCACAAGCCAGGATTTGGATGAACAATCAGATGATGACGATGCTTCAATTACGCCCCCTAGCCCTTCAGGCCCTTTAACAGCCGCATGTTTTGGTGTCCCTGGCCCAGTACACAACAATACCTGCCGCACCACTAATATTCCCTGGACTATTGAAGGCGACAAACTTGCCGAATTTTTGGACGTGCCTCAAGTCAAGCTATTGAACGATTTAGAGGCCACCGCCTATGGGCTTCCTTTCCTGGAACCCGATGAAATCGAAGACGTAAATCCAAATGCCCCATCTCCTCCACCTGATGGCACCCGCGCCCTTCTTGCGGCCGGAACGGGCTTAGGAGAATCGCTTATTCTGTGGACAGGCAAGGATTACCACATTTGTCCGTCCGAGGGCGGACATGCTGACTTCGCCCCGAACAATGATTTAGAAATCGAATTGCTACGATACTTACGTACCAGTTATTTACATGTGAGTTACGAACGGGTGTTGTCCGGTCCCGGTTTGTATTTGATTTACCAATTCCTCCGGGATACACAAAAAAATGAGCCAACCTGGTTTGCCGAAAAACTCCCGACAGGCGATCCTGCTAGCTTGATTGCCGAAGCCGGCTTGGATGGGAAACCTGATATCTGCAAAAATGCCTTGCAATTGTTTGTCTCTATTTATGGGGCCGAGGCCGGAAACTTGGCTCTCAAAGCCTTGGCTTTGGGAGGCGTGTACATCGGTGGAGGCATCGCGCCAAAAATTCTCTCCGCACTGCAGGACGGGACCTTCATGAAAGCATTTTTAGCAAAGGGGCGCTATAAACGCTTGTTGAGTAAAATACCTCTTCGCATCGTCTTAAATCCCCATATCGCTATTCTAGGTGCCGCTTCAGTGGCGGCAAAAATGAGCACCTCAACCAATTGACCTATGGCCGCTCCGCCCGCTTCTCTCACTCCCGATCAACAGAAAGCCCAAGCCGCTCAGAAAGCTGTTGAATATGTACAGGACGGGCACATTCTTGGCTTAGGCACAGGCTCTACCGTGCATCATTTCCTCACAGCTTTAGGGACTCGTATCCAAAATGGCCTTCACGTTCAAGGAGTGCCAACTTCTCAAGCTACCGCAACCTATGCTACCAAGTTGGGTATTCCGTTGTTGGGCAATGATGTCCCCTGGCAGATTGATATGGCAATTGATGGAGCCGACCAAGTTGACCCGCACTTAAATCTTATCAAAGGCGGAGGTGGGGCCTTGCTTAGGGAGAAAATTGTGGCCCGAGCCACTCGACAGTTTATTGTGATTGTTGATGAGGCTAAGCATGTCTCTCGATTAGGCTTACCATTTCCCTTGCCCATTGAAATTCTTCCCTTCGGCTGGCGCACCACACAAGGACATGTTGAAAAAATGGGATGGTCGGCTCCTCGACGTGAACAAGGAGGACAGCCTGTTATCAGTGACAATGGTAATTTCATCATTGATGCCCATATCCCCTACATTGATGATCCAACGGCCCTCGAATCAACTCTTCTCCACCTTCCAGGCGTCGTAGAATGCGGCTTGTTTGTTCACATGGCGTCACTCATTATTACGGGCACCAATCAAGGGGCTCGCCTTACGAAATCCACTGACGCAGTCTCGCCCTAAGAATCCACAGATGTTTCCTTCAGTCCGTACATTCCGCTCTAGCGGAGGAGAATGATAAGATACATCTATTATTTCATTTTTTCGGACAACACCGAGGCTTCCAAGCTTGGGATTTGAGTCATGAAAACCGACAAAAGTATTTGTAAGGAGTAGTATATGAAGAAGTTGATACACGTGGAACAGCCGGCAAAGAAACACAAAAGGAACGTATTGATAGGATTGGTTATTGTGGGACTACTTGGATTCACACAAATTCAATGTTCCGAAGCACCGACTCAACCCCAATCACCCACCCTTTCATCTTCTTCCTCGGAGTTATCCGAAGCCAGACCCCAACCAGCCATTGCTCTGGCATCTGATAGACCTCCCGTTGTCAAAGTCTCTACTCCGCTTCTTGCCTCCAATGAAACCTTTATTCAAGTTTCCAAAGACGCTATGGCCTCAGTAGTCAATATTTCTGCGACTAAACGTACAGCCCAGGCCCCACAAACGCCCTTTTCAGATGACCCATTTTTTCGCCGATTTTTCGGGGAAGAATTTGAACGCCGGTTTAAACAACCACAAGAACGGCAGGAACAAGGACTCGGCTCCGGCGTGATTGTATCTGACGACGGCTATATCGTGACCAATAATCACGTGGTGGAACAAGCTGATGAATTGATGGTGCTCTTAGGTGATAAACGGAAATTACCAGCCAAACTGATCGGCACCGATCCTAAAACAGACTTAGCGGTCATCAAAATTAAGGCCTCAGATTTGCCCGTCCTGCCCTGGGGAAACTCCACGACCTTGCAAGTAGGTGAACTGGTCCTTGCAGTGGGCAACCCCTTTGGACTGAACCAAACTGTCACCATGGGCATTATCAGCGCGGTGGGACGCGCGAATGTTGGGATCGTCGACTATGAAAACTTCATTCAAACCGATGCGGCCATTAACCCTGGAAATTCAGGTGGCGCATTGGTGAATTTACAAGGGCAACTCATTGGCATTAATACAGCGATCTTTTCTCGGACGGGTGGATATATGGGCATTGGCTTTGCTATTCCCAGCCAGATGGTCAAGCACGTCATGAAAAGCCTTATCGGCCATGGCAAGGTCATTCGAGGGTGGTTAGGTGTTTCTATACAGGAATTATCAGAAGATCTGGCCAAACAATTTGGTGCTTCGGATACCCAAGGAGCATTGGTGGGTGACGTGTTCAGTACAAGTCCTGCGGGCTTGGCTGGAATCCAACGCGGAGATGTTATCTTGACCTACAATGATGCCACAGTCAAAAATCCGACCCATCTTAGAACATTAGTGGCTGAGACCGCTCCTAACACCTCTGTGCCAATGACGGTTTTACGTGATGGGAAGCAGGTGACTATCTCGGTTTCCATAGGGGAAATGCCGAAGGACGTCGCATTATTACCCAAAGATACCCCTGATTCCATCCAGGGCGATCATGCCTTAGCTGGTCTGTCCATAGAGCCCGTGAAGCCTGGGCAAACCGCCGAAGGAAATGGCGTCGTGGTCACTCAAGTCAAACCCAATTCTCCCGCCCAACGTGCAGGCATTCGGCAAGGGGATATTCTGGTAGAGATCAATCGCCGAACGATTCGTTCTGTGAAAGATTTCGAGCAACTGGCTGGAGATCTTGATACAAAAGCTCCTGTCCTTGCTCTGATTCAACGAGGGAAAGGGACAATTTTCTTAACCATCAAACCCTGATGAAAAACAACCTATTAAATCACCAACACTCCTTAGATCCAAAGAAATGGATCTTCGTGTGGAGCTTGGTAGGCATCCTTTTCTCAGTACCAGTTGGTATATCCGTTCCCAGCGCATCGTCTTCGCATACGATACAAATTGACGCACAGCCACCATTTTTTTCTCCCAACCAACTTACCATTTCTTTAGGAGCCCCACTCACTTGGAAAAACCGGACGCATGAACCCCACACCATCGTGTCAGATGATTGTCGTGGAAGAAACCAATGTTCCTTTGATTCAGGATTTTTGGGCCCCAACGCCCACTTTACCCTTCCCCCTCTCAAGCCAGGGTACTACCCCTATCACTGCGGCATCCACCCGTTCATGCGTGGCCTGCTTACCATCCATCCCCCACAATCCTTCTCCTCTTCAGATATTTAAACGCTTTTCTTACATTCCTCAGTGAAGCTTTCATTTACTCCTGAGCTTTTTGAATTTTTGTCACAATAAGCCTATATATTACCGTAAAAATCCATATCAATAACCAACGGGAATGCGTATCCAGGAAAACCACAGTTATTTTGACCCACAGAGCGTAATGGCATTACGTGAGCACCGAAAATTGAGCGAGAACGCTGTTGTCAACATTTCCTTTATAGATTGCACGGATTAGCGGCAAATGGTACATTCTGAGGATTAGCCATTTGATCATTCATGCCACTTTTTCAGAAACAAATAAATGGTCCCATCGTCTAGGCTGGTCTAGGACGGCACCCTCTCAAGGTGCAGACACGGGTTCAAATCCCGTTGGGATCACCAATATTGCCATTGTTGTAAAACAATTCCTCTACCCGCCTTTGCCAGCCTCCCGCCTGACCTATCCAATAGCCTGATTATTCATGAAGAATTTCATGGAGGATTGAAAACAGACCAATGACCGCACGAACATTTCATGATGGTGAAAGCGATGGACTGGAAGCTCTTGAGGCACTGGACCCTGAGACTATCCATTCTTTCTCTGACCTCTTAGGAGCAATGAAAAAAACGGCATTCGGAGGCCGTCGACTTGGCGAAGCTTTTGAGATTCTCTCCAAAATGATTCAGGACCCTGATTGCACAGTGATCCTGACCCTTTCAGGTGCCATGACTATTGCGAAAATGGGCAAGGTTATTTGCAGTATGTTGGATAGAGGAATGGTGCAGGCCGTCGTATCAACCGGCGCGCTGATTGCTCACGGTCTCACCGAAGCGGTAGGCAAAACACATTATAAGTACCATCCATCCATGACCGATGTCGAACTTTTCGAAAAAGGCTATAACCGAGTTTACGATACATTGGAAATGGAATTGAACCTTAACCATGTAGAGCAAGTAGTTGGCAAAACACTCAAGCGCCTGACTCCTGAAACGCCTTTGTCTTCCGAAATACTCACCCGCGAGCTGGGCAAAACATTACATGACAACTATCCTGGTGCAGGTATCCTGAAAAGTGCATATGAACAAAAAGTGCCGGTCTATATCCCGGCCTTCACGGATTCCGAGTTAGGCTTGGATGTCTCGATTTGGGGAATGAATAGCAAGAAACCTGAACAGGCAGGGAAAACGGACCAGGAAATTTGGAATCAACTACGGCAATCCTGTCCCACATTCAATCCCTTTTTGGATTTAAATAGTTACACCGAAACACTTCTCTCCGCCAAACGGCTTGGTATATTTACGATTGGCGGCGGTGTTCCACGAAACTGGTCGCAACAAACACCCCCCTATATTGAAATACTGAACCTGCGTATGGGCACACAGCTCACACCCCCGCGTTTTCATTATGGGGTAAGGATTTGTCCAGAACCAGATTATTGGGGTGGCTTAAGCGGCTGCACCTATGAGGAAGGCGTCTCTTGGGGGAAATTTGTTCCCAAAAAAGAAGGCGGCCAATTTGCGGAAGTCCTGAGCGACGCAACAGTTGTCTGGCCTCTCTTAATGATGGGACTATTAGAGCAAGCGAAGAAAAAAGACCAATAACATTTTCCCATTTGACACGGCAACCAGCCCTTCCTCGACAAGTTTCAACTCACATGCGACAATGAATAACGCAACAGGAGACATATGCCTAAACTGACTCATCCATTTAAAAATACTTTTTTCGGAATAATTTGCATGGGCCTGATGTTATTGGTCATCCCTGCCCATTCCAAAGCACCCGAATTTTTGATTCAGGCAGACGATGTAGTTCGAGGCGATCCTAATGCGCCCATTACTCTTTTGGAATATTCTGATTTTACCTGTCATTTTTGCAAAAAATTTTTCCACGACACCTTCCCAAAGTTATTAACCGAATATATTGAAACCGGGAAAGTCCGTTTTGTGTATCGAGATTTTCCACGAGGCTTTGGAGGGCCGCTTCGTGCCGCTGACGCAGCGCGATGCGCTGGAGAGCAAAATGCCTATTGGCCTATGCATGACCGTCTCTTTAACAGTGATGGCCAATTTAGCCCTGAAAATCTGACTAAATACGCGACGGAACTGAGATTAAACAAAGATCAATTTTCACAATGCTTGAATGATCATAAATACTTCTCTGACATTGAAAAGGATCTGAAAGATGCTGGTTCCTTAGGTATCAGAGGCACACCAGGTTTTGTCCTTTTCCCTACAAAGGTTCCAGACAATCCCAATCTCATTGTTATCCCTGGAGCCTTCCCTTATGAGACCTTCAAGGAAGAAATTGACAAGCTCTTGAATCTACAGTCCACCTCTAGCTGAAACGATCCTACCTTTCCTAACTCAGTCATTTAGACAATCTTGACTGACTCATCATGCAAGTAATGCCCTGATTGATCTTATTACGTAAATCAAGGTACATTGGTGTTTTCTCATAGGGTTTTCGATGTTTTTTCACCTAACGCTGTAGGGGTTTTTCATGAATCAATCCTTATCATTTTGGCCCGTTGAATGTCCCGAGGGTGAACCGGATCTGTATGTGTGCTTAACTTGCCTGGATGAAGTCTTTCGGGCAAAAGTTCCGGTGGAAGGTTGTCCGGGGTGTGGTGCTATAGGCACATTTGAACCTTTCGATTTGGCAGCCATAAAAGATTGGGGTACAGAAGAACTCATTCGAAAAGCCGAACAGGAACCCTCTTCTTCCAATCCAATTCAAGACGCCAACTCCAATTAACTCGTCAGGTCTTTCTCAATTACTCCATTGCCAACACTTCCTTTTCTATGACTGCCAATACGGCCAAGCCGATTTTAGTCAACGGCCAATGGGTTCAGACATCTTCTTTCGAGCCCGTTCGTTGCCCCTATTCTGGAAACCTTCTCGCGACAGTCTGTCAAGCTGACTCTCAGCATATCGATCAAGCCATTCAATCGATGGAAAACGCAGCTCGAGAATTTGCGGCCACTCCAGCTTACGTGAGGGCTGGAGCCTTGAGGAAGATCGCCGATGGGATCACTACGCGTCATGAAGAGTTTTCAAAAACTTTGAGCGAGGAAGCCGGCAAACCCTTAACGGATGCACGGCGTGAAATAGACCGTGGCATTCAAACCTTTCGCCTGGCTGCTGAAGAGAGCACCCGCATCCCTGGGGAAACTATCCCGATGGATCTTACCCCGGGCGGCGAAGCCTACACAGCCAGCGTGAAACGATTTCCTCTCGGCCCCGTGCTAGGCATTACCCCCTTTAATTTCCCGTTGAATTTAGTAGCCCACAAAGTGGCCCCTTGTTTAGCTGTGGGCAATCCCATCGTATTAAAACCTGCACCACAGACACCATTGACCTCTTTACTGTTAGGGGAAGTCTTTTTAACCACAGACCTTCCTTCAAGTGCTCTTTCCATTGTCCCATGTTCCAACGACCTGGCCGAACAGATGGTCGTGCACCCCATCTTTCAAGCCCTCAGCTTCACCGGTTCGGTGAATGTCGGATGGATGTTAAAAGGTAAAGCGGGGCCCAAACGTGTGCTGTTGGAATTAGGGGGCAATGCTGGCGTCATTGTTGAACCCGATGCAGATCTTGAAACGGCGGTGACACGTTGCGTCGCCGGAGGGTATGGCTATAGCGGACAAACCTGCATTTCGGTCCAACGAGTGTATGTCCACCAATCGCAATATGAGCACTTTCTCCAATCTTTTGTAGGAAAAGTACAAACATTACCCACGGGAGATCCAGCCCTGGACTCCACCGTGGTCGGCCCACTCATTAACGAGCAAGCGGCCGTTCGAGTCGAGGCATGGATTCAAGAGGCCGTCTCACATAGAGCAACGATCCAAACGGGCGGAAGTCGAAACGGCTCGGTCATGGAGCCAACCGTCCTCACCAACGTTGCCCCCACTATGAAAGTATGTTGCGAAGAAATTTTTGGGCCTGTGGTCACAATCAGCCCATATGACAAGTTAGAGGAAGCCCTCGAGCTAATCAATGACTCTCCCTTTGGCTTACAAGCAGGCATCTTTACCAGTAACATCGATGTGATGTACCGCGCTTATACTAAACTTGAAGTCGGTGCTGTCCTCATCAATGAAATTCCTACATTCCGGGCCGATCACATGCCATATGGAGGCATTAAACATTCGGGACTTGGCCGGGAAGGGGTCGCCTATACCATCCAAGAACTTACCGAACCCAAGCTGCTTATTGTCAAAACACCATCCTAAATTACTTTTTCTTCCCTGATAGCTCTTTGGCCTTGCACCTTTCGCCTCACTCTTGTTAAAAATTGGCCTTTGAAGCACGGGAAGGTATACGTTAACTCGATTCAGAACATCAGGTCAGCGTTTCCTCACATCCCATCTCCATCACTAACTACGCAAACAAAGGAGTCACGATGGTCCCAACTCACATGTTTCTTACCAAGGGTGTGGGTATTCACAAAGAAAAACTCACATCTTTTGAGGAAGCCTTACGGAGTGCAGGGATTGCGTACTGCAATTTGGTAAGTGTGTCGTCTATCCTCCCGCCTGATTGCAAAATTATTCCGCGCAAACGAGGTGAAAAATTATTGAATCCTGGAGAGATTACGTTTTGCGTCATGGCGAGATCTGACACCAATGAACGTAACCGTTTAATTTCCGCTTCCGTTGGGGTCGCAGTGCCTTCAGGCAGAAAATATAACTATGGCTATCTGTCCGAACATCATGCATATGGAGAAACCGACGAAGAAGCCGGGGAATATACGGAAGATTTAGCGGCTCAAATGTTGGCTACCACTTTAGGTATCAAATTCGATCCGAATGTGGCCTGGAAAGAACGAGAGCAAGTCTTCAAAATGGGAGGCGATATCGTTCGCACTCAAAACATCACCCAATCAGCTATTGGCAAACCCAACCTCTGGACCACGGTTGTGGCCTGTGCGGTGTTTATTCCCTTAGAAAACTTGCCCCCTGAACGAAAATCTCGAATTGGCAACAAGAAATAAACAGCTCCCACTGAGTTACAATCATGTTTTCTGTAGCAGCCCTACTCCTTTTTCAATATATCCATCTACACAGAAAATTCTGCCCAGAGTATAGTATGGTCTGACGGCTGTTCTGCCTTTCGTGCATTGACATCAACTTTAATTGCCCGGGAATGCGAGAGAAGAGGTGGTGTGACCATCATATGGTCAATGCGCCATCCACGGTTAGCTTCTAAGGCATCTGGGCGTCGATAATCCCAAAAAGTAAATTGCTGCCGGCGCGGATAATGGTGGCGAAAGACATCCACAAATCCCCATGACACTGTCTCTTGGTAAGCTTTTCGAGCATCTTCATGAAAACAGACATGCTTGAGATGCTTCTCAGGATGATGGACATCAATGGGTTCTGGGGCTACATTCATATCGCCACACCAAATCGCTGGGTTATTGGCTGAAAGATTTCGAGAAAAATATCGTTTCAAGCGCCGAAACCATTCAAGCTTGTAGGCATATTTTGGTGAATCCAGTGTAAAACCTTGCGGAATGTAGGTATTGATAATGGGAATCCCTTGAATAACCACTCGTGCAAGACGTGTAGGGTCTTCCTCGGCTTTACCATCTTGGAACCCGAAGGACACCTCGTCAGGCTCGATTCGGCTGAAAATAGCGACCCCGTTATGCGACTTTTGCCCACAATAATTGATGGTGTAGGGCAAATCTGCAAAGGCCTCCAGAGGGAAATCCTGATCTTGAACTTTGGTCTCTTGAAGACACATGACATCCGGCTTGTGCCGACGAAGCCATGGATGCAAAATGCCAATTCGTTTTCGGAGTGAATTCACATTATACGTAGCAATTTTCATGATCACTTAATCTCTTATTTCATTCATGAACCAACATACGTCCTTAACAGCAGATGAATGGCGCGTTTTTGCCGATCACGACTTTTTTCTAAAAAAGGCTGCGATCTCCGTTAAGCTCAAGCAGACGTTGGAGGACCTCCACCAATCGCTACAACCCGAGTTGGTTGATCGCCCACTCCTGGCGCCAGAAGGGTTTGATCCTAAGGCTGTCCAATTCGTCAAAGGCGAACACTTAGAAGATTGCCCGTACCAGTATTTAGATTTCCCACGATATTACACGCGGCAAGACAAACTGGCATTTCGTTCACTCTGTTGGTGGGGTCATCATCTCGTGTTCGCCCTCATTGTGGAAGGGCCACTCGTCAAAGACTATCGCAAAAACTTATTTAACCGCTTCTCAGAAGTGGCTAATCGACACCTCAGCTTGTGCTTGAGTTCATCATTATGGGAATGGAAAGCCGGAACCGGATGGACCATGGACATCACAACAACTCGACGGTCTGAAATTGCTGCGGTCTTAGACCGTCGCACATTTTTTAAAATTGTCAGGATTTTGCCCCTCAAGAACCTCGAAACCGGAGAGGACCAGATCATTGAAACAGGTGTATCAACGTTCCAATCAATCCTTCCTATCATCACTCCCTGATGAGACCACAAAAAATGGTAATATGTTCTATTCCTCTTCTTCCAACCCTAACAATGCCATCACCTGCTCAACCGAATAGCTCTGATTGAGTTGAAGTCCGACCACCTTGATGCCAGTCGCCTTTAAAACCGTGTCTACAACCTGATCGCGTTTCTCAAGGGGCCGCGCATCTTCAGCTTTGTAAAAATGCACCACGGTGACTGCCTGAAGCGTGCCAGGATGCACCAACACCACATCCAATCGTACCGGTTGAATCGTTCGCATAAGAGCCTTTCGGGCAACTTCATCCTTATCTGCAATGGAGACAACCTGCAAGACCGGCAATTTGACCAACACTAAAAAATAATCTTGGGCAGCCAATCGAATCAAATTGAACAAGGTAGCTTCCTCAGTGGTCATTATCGCACGACTGGTCACCTCACTTTCTTGAGAATCAATGGGCATCTTTTGAGGAGCTTCCGTAGACAAAGGACGGCGCCAGACCCAGTGAAGGAGGAACACGACACCTAAAAGTAAAATAGCTAATAGAAGAACTGATAATCCACTATTGGACATTTGGTTATCCATTAACATGGGAGCGGCAATAGTGCCGAGGTCACAGCCCAAATTTTTTCGAGGAACAAACAGAGCCAGGCGTCACAGATCCTAAAATGACCGGATGCCTGGCACCAGTCACGCGAGGCACATTGGTACATACCCCGTGAATGGTTTGATAGGCCAACACTGCGAAAGCCTGCGCTTCAAACGCCTGACTTGAAGATCCACATTCGTCCATTGTCCGCACGGGAATGGGAGCAAATACGTGTTTAAGTTCTTTCCAAAGACGAGCATTGCGAACACCGCCGCCGCCGCAGACAATATCTCCCGGTTCATGCTTAGTCCATTTCCGAGCATCACAAATCGTACACGCTATAAAGTAACAGCAGGTGGCTAACAAATTTTGAAGAGACAGTCGCCGTCGTCGTGACTGAGCCAGGACCTTTTTGACATAGGCTTCTCCAAAGAGTTCACGCCCTGTGGACTTTGGTGGCTGTCGCTGTAAATAGGGATGAGCCAGCAACCAGTGTAATAGCCCCGCATGCACCTGCCCTCGTTGAGCCAGCCGTCCTCCGCGGTCCATCGTTTGCCGACCCCGGGTCTCAATCATCACAAGGGCGTCCAACAACATATTACAGGGCCCTGTATCAAATGCCTGTACGTCAGCTAATCGTTCACTACGGGGAAGCGCGGTCACATTCCCAATGCCCCCTAAATTGACAACCCAACGGCTCACGTTCTTCTGCCGAAACACCAGAAAATGCGTGTAGGGTACTAACGGCGCACCTTCCCCTCCGGCTGCCATATCACGGGCGCGAAAATCTGAAACCGTCGTCATACCTGTGCGTTCAGCAATAACAGCTGGGTTACCAATCTGAAGAGTCGAACGAATAGGACCCATACCTCGTTCAACTGTTGGTGTGGGAAGATGATAAATCGTTTGGCCATGGGAGCCAATCAATTCTACCTGTGTTGGCCGAACGCCACATTCAGAAATCGCTTTGAGAACAGTTTTCGCAAAGACTTCGCCCAACAAGGTATTAAGATGACAAATCTCAGCCACCCTTCCACGCTCTGCCACCTGTAAGATTCGTTGTCGTAATTGGGGAGGATAGGAACGGCCATGATGTCCAAGTAGCTTGATCGCTAAACCTTGGTCATGCTTTCGAATATCCACGACAGCCGCATCAACTCCATCAGCAGACGTCCCGGACATGAGCCCAATCACAATCATGGATGACCTTCTGTCCTCATTAACACGAAATGTTGATTACCCTGAAACCAACCTAAATCCACATTACGGACTGGGCAGAGATGGTTGTTTGCGACGGTCCCAAACCATACCGGTCTGCTCCTTATCCGAAAACCCTAATGAGGCGTAAAAACCTTGATATCGTCTGGTGCAGAGCCAAAACAACTCGACCTTGGCCAACGAGGCATGAGCTAGAATACGCTTGATGAGGCATTTTCCAATATCTTGGTCTTGATACTTTACATCAACAATAACGTCCCAAATAGATGCCCGAAAGACATAATCCGTGAGGACACGGCTACACCCCACTAATTTGGGGCCATGCCATGCAGAAATGATCACATCGGTCTCGCTCAACATTCGCTGGGTGTCGGGTAGGCTACGGCCCTTCGCCCAATCAGCCTGTTCAAATAGAGCTAGAAGTTGTCGAGGATCGAAATTGTGGGAATCGGAATAACTGATCATGCGTTGGCAGATTGTGACAAGATATATTACACTAAGTCCACTCTAAATTATGCGTCATTCATAGGGAGCGGTTTCTATGTCGATGTTAGTTCGCAAATGCCCCAAATGTAACAAGTTGTTTTGGAAAAAAGAAGACGAAGTGGAATATGCCGATGAAAATACCTGGAAAGTGATTTGCAATCATTGTCACCAGATCTTACGCATTCCGCTCATTACTCAAGGAGCGAACGCTGGCGCTCCCAAAATGGGGCACTAGGCTTTTCTATCGTTATAGTCTCCCAGGTCAGACTCAAAATTGATTCCCCTTCCTACTTACATACCTGCACTATAGTTCATTTCTTGATCACAAGACATTTTCTATTCTTATGAGACACGAACATTGGGCTGGCTTAGATGTATGCATTACAGGTGGTCTCGACCGCCAAGGAAGTGGTGAGGGGCCACTTGTTGTGCTCTTACATGGATTCGGAGCACCGGGTGATGATCTTATCGCTTTATGGCGTTATCTCAAAGTTCCGAGTGACGTCCGTTTTCTGTTTCCTGCCGCCCCCATCAAGCTGGATATGGGCTTCGGAGATGCGAGAGCATGGTGGATGTTAGACATGGAACGCATTACACAAGCCCGAGCTCAAGGGAAATGGGAAGAATTGTCACAAGAGGTTCCCCGCGGCCTAGCCCCCGCACGTTCTCAAATGCAAGAGGTGCTAGCCCTCGCCACACAATCCTTATCCGTGCCATCCACATCACTTGTCTTGGGTGGATTTTCCCAAGGGGCCATGTTATCGACAGACCTCATGCTCCATTCAGATATCTCTTTGGCAGGGCTAGTTCTTCTTTCAGGCACGCTCATCGCGAAGCAGGAATGGCTCACCCGCTTACCAAATCGCCAAGCCCTCCCTATATTTCAGAGCCACGGCATCAATGACCCAATCTTGGCTTTTTCGATGGCCCAGCAACTTCGAGATCACATCCAAACAGCAGGATTACCCGTAAGCTGGGTGGAGTTCCCTGGCGGACATGAAATCCCTATCCAAGTTCTAGAGGGTCTCAGCATCTTTCTCCAAACAGTGCTGTCTCCAGAGGCAACCAGCAAGCAGTAAAGTGTGAGAAATCCGCACCAAGAAAAACCTCTCCCTTTTACTTTTCCCTCCTTATCGTTAACTCTGCCCTCTTTACCCCTCACTTCTTAATTTATATTGCGCAGAAAATTCTGGCTCGGGTATAGTGTGAACTCATTAACGGAAAAAATTTCAAGAGGGTAACAATACTAAAATGATGACATTTGAAGCTCTTAGCAGTCAGATTCAAGAAGCACTTGGCGATGCCGATGTCTCGGTCCTTGATCGGACAGGCACAATGGATCATTTTACAGTCAAAATAATTTCAGATGCCTTTGAAGGAAAGAATTTGCTGGACCGCCATCGTATGATCTATCAAGCCCTTGACGAACCCATGAAAGATGGACGCATTCATGCACTAGAAATTCAAGCCCAAACTAAAAATGAAGCCCAAGGAGGATAACCAGTATGAGTACACCGATTGAAGATGAAATCAACAAAGAAATTGCCGAACACAAAATTTTAATTTATGGCAAAGGCACGAAGACCGCGCCACAATGCGGATTTACCGTGGAAACCATGGAGTTTTTCAACAAATTCGGTCACCCCTATGAATTGATCAATGTGCTCCCCAATCCTGAGAAACGCGAGACATTATCCAAAATGACCAACTGGCCCACGTTACCCAAAGTCTTTATTAACGGCCAATTTTATGGTGACACCGATGTTTTAGGCCCTATGGAAGAAAAAGGTGAATTGCAACCCTTGTTAAAAGCTGCCTTTCCTGATCAGGCCTAGAACCTATCAAGTGCAAGGAGTAAGGAGTGAAGAGTAAGTAAAGAAGCCTTATTTCTTCTTTTTTACTCCTTACCTCCCACTACCTTTCTCTTTTTCTCTTTCACTTTTCCCATACGACACCATTTATTTTTGCCCCATCGAGGGCATTTTTTGTCCATTAACCGTTTTCTTCCGTTTTTCTCCAATCAATTCCATTGTTAAGAACGCCAAGCTCTGGTGTATAAAGCCTTTCGTAGGCCTACCGATACCTACACCATGAGAGGGAAATGGATTCCTACACTTTGCTCAGCCACGATCCTTCTAGGAATTGTAGGACCTTCCACTGCCTTAAGCAGCCATTTAGATTCCCCTTCCATCTCCCCTGATTCTCATCAAGATCAAGACTCTCAACATACCACAACGCAAAGACACACGAAGCCGGAGAAGAACCCATTATCCACAACACCTACTCAAAACCACGCTCAAAGCGAAAACCCTCCCATTGCCCAGACACTTGAACAACGGACACAAAGATCAAAACCCCACACGAAATTTGCTTGGCGCCTCCTCTTAAAAGGAAGATACAAAGCTGCCGTAGGCGCCTATCGCGACGCGATTAAAAAGAATCCCCAAGAAGCCACCTCTTATGTTGGTTTGGGGATTGCTCTAACTAATTTAGGCAATGTGGATACAGCCAAAAAAGCCTTCCTGAAAGCCATAGATTTGGATCCTCGCTTGCCTTCAGCTTTTGTCCACCTTGGCTATTTATATACCCAGGGACATTTTGGGCAGGAAGAGACCAAGACAGGATTTCAATTATTCCGCCAAGCCTCAAAACTGGGGGACCCTTTTGCTGATATCGCACTTCTGGATATGCAGTCTCATTCAAAACTTTAAGCCTTTGTCATTCAAAAAGAAAATGAAGCTCTTCTCTCAAGAAATTATTCTGCTGAGCCGATAGTCACTAACAAACCACTACGGATAAGAACTCCGTGGCCAACAGAGCAACTCTCAGAGAATTACCTTAAAGGAGCAGATTTGTATGCTTAAATCACCATTCTCCGATACAGCTCACGAACGCGGATTCACTTTGGTTGAGATGATTGGTGTATTGGCCATCATTGCCATTTTGATTGCCTTGCTATTACCAAGAATTTTTCAACTCGTGGCATCTTCAAATGCACGATCCCTTGCTGCGGCTGTAAGAACGTACGAAACAGCTATTACGAATTATTATGCGGACATCGGGTCACTGTATCCCCTCAATGCTGGTGGAACACCGGCAGCACAAGGCAGCGGGCTGAGTACCGTCGCAACGTCTTTGGCCGCACGTCTTACCTTGAATGCGGCAGACCCCTTAAATATCGGGACGGCTTCATGGCCACGATTTCGAGGACCGTATCTTGAAAAGTTCAATTCAGCCAACCCCCCGGGCCTGGGAATCACCATGGCTATTCCTACTGCGGCTGCCAATAATTTTGGTGCCGCCCCAGCTTTTGGCCATAATAATTTCGATCTGGATGGCAATAATACCAATGACCTTGCTGATGCTTCCCAAGTGGCATATCTCTTTGTTGACGATGTGACCCAAGCTCAATTCGATGAAATCGACGGAATTTTAGACCCCGGAGTAGGGGCGACACTGGCCGAACGCCAAGTGCGCGGTCGAGTCAAATGGCAAGCCGGTGGAGGTGGTCAAGCACGAATATATCTGGCTAGCCAATAATGGTCCCTGCCATTTTTGAGCTCTGTCTGTGGTGTCGACACACCTCTACATAGCACATCTTCTTAAGGCTCCTGGGGTTCCGATGGCTGAATCTCAGAGGTCTTAGCCTCTTCTTGTACGGACCGTCCCATGGCACACACATCATCACCTACACGCCCCCAATTGGGAGCCACTCTTGTTCAGGACGGATGGATCACTGAAGAACAACTCGATCTGGGTCTGCGCGAATCCAAGCGCAACAAAGTCATGCTTGGGCAAACGTTGGTGCACCTCGGCTTTATCACTGAAAAGCTGTTGGCCCACTATCTGGCAGAAGGAACCCAGACTGGCTTAGTTGATCTCACCACCACATTTATCCCTCCTGAAATTTTGGATCTTGTCCCCTATGAACTAGCCACTCAGCTGCAGGTACTTCCGGTCAGCAAGCGTGGAAGTGTCTTAAACTTAGCGATGGCAGACCCCTTGAACATCATCGCTATTGATGCCATTGAAAACCGAACGGGCTTGAATGTGTCCAGCCAAACGGCCCCTGCCCAGGAACTAGTGGAAGCAATTGAACGACATTACGCCCATACCGAATCGATTAAACATTTACTCGATGAGCTGGCCGCCCAAGGCTTATCAAATATGGAGGAAGATGCAAGCCGTGATGGCCCCATGATTCGGCTTTGCAATCAATTGATTACGGCTGCGATACAAGCCAGAGTCACGGATATTCATATTGAACCGGAAGAACAATATCTACGGATTCGGTATCGCATTGATGGCGTACTGTCCAAAGAACTGTTAATTCCTAAGCCTCTTCAGGCACCAATTACGGCTCGCATGAAACTCATGGCCAATTTGAATCTGACCGAAAAACGCACACCCCAAGATGGTCGAATTGCCTTCGCCCTTGGCTCCCGCCGAATAGACCTACGCGTCTCAACCCTTCCAACCAATTTCGGTGAAAGCCTTGTGATGCGGATCCTTGACCAAGGATCTCTCAAGTTAGAATTTCGGGCCTTGGGCTTTACATATAAGGATCAATCACGATTCAAATCGATCATCCAAAAACCGCATGGGATTATTTTGGTCACGGGTCCTACCGGGAGCGGCAAAACCACAACGTTGTACACAGCGCTTCGCAATATTAACGCTAAAGAAAAAAGTGTGTTCACCCTTGAAGATCCAATCGAATATCAAATGCCAATGATCCGCCAAACACAAATCAACCCTGATATTGGCATGACCTTCGCTTCTGGCCTCCGCGCCCTCTTACGACAAGATCCTGATGTTATCTTGGTTGGTGAAATTCGTGATCACGAAACCGCAGAACTCGCAATTCGTGCTGCTCTGACAGGGCATTTGGTTTTTTCCACGTTACATACTAATGATGCGCTCGGCGCCATTCCACGGCTCATTGATATGGGAATCGAACCCTTTCTCCTGACCTCGGCCTTAGCAGCGGTGGTCGGCCAACGACTCGTCCGCTGTATTTGTCCAGATTGCAAAGTCGAACAGACGGACTCAGAAAAAGTCCTAGAGAATCTCAAGATCACCCTTCCAGACAACACTCCTGTTAAACTTTGGAAAGGAAGCGGATGCGTCTCTTGTGGGAAAATTGGCTATAAAGGTCGTGCAGGAATCTATGAAATCATCCAAATTTCTGACGAAATTCACGGACCGATTGTAAATGGGATGGACATGGGGAGCCTTCGGGCACTTATTCAGAAACAAGGCATGCCTACGATGTTCGAAGACGGCATACAGAAAGCCCTCAAAGGAATCACGACCGTTGAAGAAGTGGTAAGGGTCGCTGGTGCTTAATTTTCATTACCGAGCGATTAATGATCAAGGTCGTCCTGAAGAGGGTGATATGATCGTTTTTGATCGCTCGCAATTGGAAGGTCGACTACAAGACATGGGCCTCTATTTAGTTGAGGCCATGGAATCCAAACAAAAGAAGAGTTCCTCTCTTGGGAAACGAGGAAAGGTCAGCTCTCGTGATCTCATGGAATTCTCCACGCATATGTTTACCTTGTTAGACGCTGGGATCTCGCTTTCTCAAGCGTTGAAAAACTTATCGGAAGAAACTCCGAATCTTCAATTGCGGTCTACTCTACACACGATTTATCAACAAGTAAAAGCAGGGAGTCCTTTACATGTGGCCATGAGCTATCATTCCCACATTTTCCCTCCCCAGGTCACCAATCTCGTTCAAGCAGGAGAAGAAAGCAACACCTTGCCTGCGACCTTCAAAGAACTGGAACGCTATTTAGATTGGGGCGATCAAATTCGCGGCGACATTCGCCAGGCCACAATATATCCAAGCATAGTGATCATTGCCGTAGTCGGACTATTGATTCTGTTGTTCACTTTTGTGGTTCCTCAATTTATCCCAGTCTTAGAAAGTTTGAATGTTCCTCTTCCATTTATCACCGTTATCGTATTTAACACGAGTCTTTTCCTGGTGAATAACTGGTACCTCTGGTTGCCTCTGACTCTTGGATTGCCCATAGCCTGGTGGATGGCCAAGAAGTTTGTCCCAGGGTTTTTACGCTGGCGCGATCACACCATGTTGCAACTACCTATTCTAGGTGACCTTTTTAAAATGTTGACGTTGTCAAAGTTTGTACAAAATTTTGCCGTACTCTATAAGGCTGGCATTCCGGTCCTCCAGTGCCTGAAATTATGCCATGGGTTGGTCGGCAATCACGTTGTGGCCCATGCCATAGAAGAGATGCAACACAACATTTCAGAAGGCACATCGATTCATGAGTCTCTGCGTCGGCATCCCATCTTTCCACCTATGATGATCCAAATGGTTGCAGTCGGAGAAGCCACGGGAAATCTGCCAAAAACACTCACAAATGTTGCCAATTATTATAATAAAGAAATTCCACGACGGGTCAAAAAAATCTTTGCTATCCTCGAACCCGTAATCACCTTAGGGCTCATTAGCATCGTAGGCGTAGTGGCCTTAGCCCTCTTTATGCCCATGATGAGTTTAATGAGCGGGTTCTAGTGAATAGACAATGGCGCACAAACTTCATTTCAATTCATCTAGGCCATGCTCCATTCGTCTGCAACACGGCTTCTCACTCATCGCACTAATTGGTACGCTGGCTATCATCTCTATTGGCGTAGCGGTAGCCGCACCGGCTCTTCTCCAAACCTTCAATCAACAGGACCAGGAAATTGAAGAACAGCTGCTCCACCGCATCGCGGAGGGCATTGAACTCTATCTTAAGGAACAAAAGGCCTATCCTCCATCCTTAGCCAACCTTGTCCCAGATTATGTCCCTTTTGCATTGCCACAGGTCACAGCCAACTCCCGTGGGTTTCCACGGTATTATGCCGTCCATCCAGGCATGAATGGCTTTAATAATAGTATTGGTCTCTTTGACGCAGAATTGGTCAATGCACGTTTTCTCCTTCTTTCTGACCTTTCACAGGATCTCGCCCCTACCATCGCCACCCCTGCTCAATTTGATACATGGTGGACCACCAATGAAACCCTGAACCAGGACTTGCATATTCATCGAGGCAATATTGGGCATTTATTTTTTTCATTCGCTATCACTCCTGAAGGAAATGGAGCCAGTTATTTCGTCAGCAACAACCCTCCTACCGACTCTGGCGGAGGCCTTTTACCTGCCCACAATGCATTCCATCTAGTCGGAACTCTTATTGGGCTGGATGAAAACACATTTTATGCGGTACCGGAAGTTCAATTCGCCCTCACCACTAACACCGCGTATTGGTTTGATCCCCAATGTGCTGTCACACAACAATGGAACCCTCTCGACCCAACCTGCGCAAGCGCACTTGGCATGGTCAGAGATGAGTTTACGGCTATCGCCTTTAATGGAAATAACGGCCCGCAAAATTGGGCAAACGACTGGCAAGAAGCTGGGGAAGCCGATGGACCGACGGCGGGGAAAATGCAGGTTGTGACCAACACCCAATGCGCCACAGGAAATTGTTTCCAATTTGGAGGTGGCGGTGGTGGACCTTCGACAACTCTCAGCCGCGAAGTCGATGTGACAGGAGCCACTTCGGTAACACTCACGTTTAGCTATCGCCGTGGGGAAGGGAAGAATGGAGGGTCAATCAGGCTTGAGGTGTTCGATGTTGGAGCAGGGGCTTGGACCAATCTTCAAAGTTACAATATGAATAGCAGCGATGCTACCCAGATTCCTCAAACTTTTGATTTGACAGCCTACATCGCCCCCAATCTACAAATTCGCTTCGCACGTAATGGCAATGTGAAGCGCTTCTTTTATGCAGATAATATTGAGATTACCTGGAACTGACACGAGTGAAGAGTGAACTGTTCGGAGTAAGCAGCCAGGCTCTATTGTGTTTTTTCTAGAAAACTAAACTCTTCACGACCTCTCCCCTTACGTTTCTCACCATACCCCTCACCCATTACTTTTGCCTGCATTCAATTAAGATTCGCCCCCTGTTATCCGACAGAGGAATGAGAGGTATACCCGGCAGAATTTGCCAGGACCATCAATGTGTGTGTGCTAAAGGGCCACAGAATGTTTAGGAAAATGTTACGCAGATCTCAATACAGAAGCATGAAGAGCACAGGACTCATACTAACTGTATTGGCACAGCCAGCTTCCATGCCCTCAACGCCTCATAACCCACACCGCATGCCTTCCTCTGGCTTTACTCTTGTGGAATTAATTGGAGTTCTAGCCATTTTGGCCATTTTGGCCAGTTTTGTAACCCCAAGCGTGATTCATCAATTGCGGAACGCCAGGCGCGATGCAGAAACTAAACAGCTAGAAAATATTGCCAAGGGCATTGAACTTTTTGTTCGACAAACCCGTTCTTTCCCCGCCAACCTTGCGGCATTAAGTCCAGATTATGTCCAGATGGCTTCTAATCAACTGGTGAATAATGCCAATGGGTTTTCACGATATTTTTTTCTGCAGCCCAACCTTGCCGGCTTTACCAATGCAACTGGATTAGCCCCAACTCAATTAGCCAATGCACGATATTTACTTATTTCTGGTCTTTTACAAAACCTCAACCCCTCTATGAATACCGATGCCGATTTCGAAAATTGGTGGAATACAGATGAAACTGGCTTGCATGATGTGAAAATACACCGCGGACATTTAGGACATCTTTTTCATCTCGTCAGCCTATCTGCTGATGGGGCAGGAGGCAGTTATTCCATCGACGGAACACCAACGCATTCAGGCAGTGGGACCCTTGCTCCAGCTATTCGCTATCACATTATCGGAACACCTGTTGGCTTAGACGAAGCCAATACATATGGAACCGCAGAAGTACAATTTATCATGACCGCAGAAGCCGGCTATCAATTCGATCCCGATTGTCCTAATGGTTCGAAATGGCGAGTCATAAGCAGTGGATGTTACGTCCCATAGGAATCTTTCGAACGATGCCACTATCATTTTCTGCATATTTCTCCAAGCAAGGGTTTCAGGAAATTACCAAGAAACTTTCTGAGAACTCTGGCAAAAGCATTTTTCACCAACAGAACACTATTCTGAGTATCCTCCTCATCAATGGTCGACTTCAAGCCTTATCTATTATCGATGACTCGATTCACCAATATTGGGATCGACCGGGAGTTATTCGGAAACCCAAAGTGCTTCGCCAAGCCATTACCGAAGCCATCCACCGTACGGAATTTCCGGGAGATCGCATCTCCATCTTAGTTGAAGATCCCCGATTTTTGACCCTCATGCTTCAACTCCCCCCCATGCCACGAACTGATCTATTCCCAATTCTAGAACGCAAAGCCCAACAAGTTAAAACTTGGGAAGGCCCAGCTGCCTGGCGCCATTATCTTGGCATGAAAGCCCGAGGAAAACAGAGTATTCACCTTGAGGTTTGGCCACTAAGTTTTATCGATGAAACCGTACAGATATGCCAAGATTTAGGCTTACACCTTCAACAGTTAGCCCCCATTTCTACCTTAACAGAAAGCCTACTAAACTCATTGAACGTTGAAACCAGTGAAGCCACTATTCTTATCAGCATATTGGCTGGAAAAGTGACATTTGTTGCTGGAGGAGAAGATGGCATTCCACTCTTAACTCGGCATCTAGCTCCAGTTCAAGATTGGGTTCCCTTGGGAGAACGGATTGGCACTGAGGTCAACCGGACCATCATGTATATTAATCAACAAACCAATTTTACTATTTCACAAATTTGGTTTTTAGGGGAAGATGAACTCTTGACCATAGAAGAAGTGCAGTCTCACGTCGCAATCCCCCTGCTTCCATGTCCAATGCATCCCAATTGGCAATACTGGCTATGGTTAGGCTCAACCCTCTCTAACACTATTCCAACAAACTTCACGCCATTGCACGTTCTTCGTGCTCCAATGAAAAAGATGCTTGCCAATACGGCCGCAGCGATCATTGCCGTGTTTATTGCTATCAGCATCGGAGCAACGGGAGCCATCCAAGGGAATTTGGCCAAAAATAGAGACCGCCATCAAAGTCTTGCTGCTCAAGAACAAGTCCTTAATCAGGAGCACCGTCATTGGCAACGCCGACTCGTGTCAATACGGACCAAACGACAATGGGCTCAGACCCTCACGAACAACAGCACAGCAATGCTGGAAGGACCATTATTGAGTTATTTGGGGAAAATTGTTCCTCATCAAATCATTCTCCATAAAGCATCCATCAAAAAAAGTGCAAATTACTGGAATGTGGAATTGGCAGGGCACACCTCAACCAATCTTTCGGCAACTCTGGTTCTGGTCGAAAAACTCGCTCAGGAATTAGGGGATGGGCCCTACCATGTCACGATAGATGGGAATTGGCGAGACCAGCTTCTGACTCAATCTAATTCGCCAAACACAGGGGAAAACGGCCAGCCACTCTATCGTTGGGCGTTACAAGGACGCTTCTCATGAAGAACTGGTTAGCAAAAAACAAGCTGCTACCCGACCTAAAAACTATCGGGATGGCTCTCCTCCTTATGGGCAGCCTTATTGTTGTTGGCTGGGTCAGCATCAATCATTTCTTGGCCATTCAACAGAGCAAGAATGCGTACCAGTCTGTCCGGGATTTGGAGAGGCAAGTCTCTCAGCTTCGCCGGCAATATCAGGATGCTCATCCCGAGTCCCTTCAGGTGGATCTAACTCAAGCCGACCAGCGGTTGATTCAAGATTTCACTCAATTGGCAGATTGGGCTCAGAAGGTTCAAACTCATGGGAACCAATTGGCCCTTCGCACAGACTACAAGATCTTGAAAGAGAAACAATCTGCTTCCTCACTCCAAGGCATTAACCTTGTTCCGATTGAACTCACTGTCAGTCCCCGAAATGAGACAAGTGGATACGGGTCCTATTTGAAATTTTTAAAGGGCTTAGAAGAATCAGGAATTCGCATGGATCTTCAAGAAATTACAATGATGGGTGACGGGGAAAAAGCCACGCAACTCACAGTTGGATTATCGGTATGGATGAAAACTCAAAGTTCAGTCGAGCTTTAAAGAACCCAGTCGTCGTCTTAGGGTTGTGCGTCATTGCCGGATTGGCAGTCTATCAGAACCTCGTAGACACGACTCCAGATTTTATACCGCACTCCTTGAAGGAGGCCGCAGCACCTTTCCTAGGAGAAACTCTAACCGCTTCTACACCTTCCCTTCAGGGACATGATGCTGAAGCCAACCAATGGATCAACAATCCACCGCGTGACCCGTTTGCTCCAGTACCTACTTGGACAAAGGCCGCCTCATCAGGCCAACCCCGGTCATCTTCCTCAGGAATAGAGGGGCGCCAACTTGGGGCTCTTCCGCAATTCGAACTGAAAGCCATTGCATTGGAAAACCAGGAACGCAGTGCAGTAATTAACCGAAGTATTGTGTATGAGGGAGAAATGATCGATGGCTATCAGGTAGTTGCCATCGAACTACAAGGCGTATGGCTAAAACGACGAGGAAAGAAACACCTACTGACGTTTAAAGCACAGACAACATCCTAAGTACCAAATGAATAAAGCACAACCGACACAATTTATCCTCTCTAATCCTTCTTCACTGTCCTGGAAGCCGTGGGCATATTCTTCTTTGAAACAAGCCATTCTTATGACGCTGATAAGTTCCATGATTCTTGCAGGATGCAGTACGGCAAATCAAGAAACTGAGGTTCGGCCCAGACTACCGCAGCCGCCATCAATAGGAAGCTCATCCAACAACTTGAAGCCTATCCAGACAGCAGTCACAGAAAACCCTGGCCATTTTTCTCTAGAAGATCGCATGCTGCTTAGCGGAACGTTACCAGAATCAACTCCAGACCCTGCTCCGTCACTTGGTCCACTCTATTCTTTTCGAGCCCAAGATCTTCCCCTAATTGATGCCTTAGCGCTCTTCGCCAGAAGCAATCAACTGAATATCGTCGCTGGTCCAGAAATTATTGGTACGGTCACCGTCGATTTTCACAATCTTCCCCTGGAAAGAGCCATGTCTGCGTTGTTGGAAGCTCATGGATATTATTGGGAAGAAGAAGATAGTCTGATTAGAGTCAAACAATTCAAAACTGCCTTATTCAATGTTGATTATATCCGACTCGTCCGAGGGGGAACCGGCCAAAATCAGGCAAAAATGAGTTCAGGGTCTTCCACCGGTGGGGGATCACAGGAAACAGGACAAATCACAGTCAATCAACAAGACGAAATCAAGTTCTGGGAAGAACTCGAAAAGCAAATTCAAACTTTAATGTCTGCAGACGGCCGGATGGTTGCCAATCGTCTTTCCGGGACGATCCACGTAACAGATTGGTACCAACGTGTCCACGAGATCGAAGAATTCCTGGACAAAGTCCACAAGGCGTTGTATCGCCAAGTAGAAATCGAAGCTCGAATTTACGAAGTCAACTTAAACGATAATTACAGCCTGGGCATCAATTGGAATGAGATCAAATTTGATGGGGATGCAGGTACATTTTCTCTCTCAAATATCATTGGAGTAGACTCTCCTACTCAAATCATTGGAGCACCCTTTGGAGGTTTTATTCCCAAAGTTGCTACAACCGCAATTTCATTTGCTTCTGGCGACTTCGCAGGTATCTTAGAGGCTCTTCGTGAACAAGGCGAACTCAAAGTCATCTCACAGCCTCGTGTCGTGACATTGAATAACCAACCCGCTTTGATCAAAGTGGCCACAGACCAACCCTTTTTTACACAAACTGTCACTCAAGGAACTTCTGGAACGGGAAATATTGTCACGGAGGAAGCTCAGTCCGTGACAATTGGTTTAGTTCTCTCAGTCACCCCGCAAATTTCCGAAGATGGATGGGTCATGTTAGATGTTACGCCTATAATTTCACGGTTGCGAGACGTGGTGATTTCTCCTCAAGGAACTTCTAATGCCCCGCTTATGGATGTCAAGCAATCTTCGGGACTCGTCCGGCTCAAAGATGGCGAAATGGTGATTATCGGTGGACTCATTCAGGAAGAAACGTCTGAAACCGAGCGTAAAGTCCCGTTACTTGGAGATATTCCTTGGCTTGGTCGTTTATTTAAAGGAACCTATACAGTGAAAACCAAAAGTGAACTTGTAATTTTTCTTTCACCCAAGATTGTGAAACCCTGATGATGACAACTCTAGACCTCAGCCTCTGTTACGAAGAAATGGGATTTGTAGAACCTCCCTTTCGATTGACTCCGGATACCGATTTCTTTTTCCCCGGCAGTCATCACATGGAAGCTTTGAACCATCTCCGATTTGGAATTGCCAGCGGGGGTTTCACCATGCTGACGGGAGAAGTGGGACTCGGAAAAACGCTCTTATGCCGACACCTCTTGCGAAATCCTCCAGAAGGTGTCCGCTTTGCCTATCTCATTAACCCGGATCAATCCTATGGGGATTTGCTCACCTCCATTTATGAGGACTTAACAGGGACCATTCCGGAGGATTCCTCCCTCGGCGTGCTCCAGCGAGAATTACCCAAACTTCTTCTCCGTCTCGCTGAAGATGGGGAACGGGTCGTGGTCCTGGTAGATGAAGCTCATCGACTCAGTGGCAAAGTATTAGAAGGCCTTCGGCTTTTGTCTAACCTAGATACCGAAAAAGACAAGCTCATGTGCTTACTGCTTGTGGGACAACCGGAACTCGAGCAAAAATTAGCCACTCGAGCCTTTCGTCCATTACGCCAACGTATAAGCGTGCGATACTGTCTGAAACCATTTGGGTACCAAGAAACCCGTGCCTACATCGTTCATCGCCTACAAAAGGCTGAGCGAACGCATAGACTCGGACTCCAAGCCGGAGTCGCAGGCCTCATTTTCTTGTTGTCCCATGGCGTACCAAGACGAATCAATCAACTCTGTGATCGGGCAATATTGGGAGCCTACGCGAAAAAAAGCACAGTTATTAGTCATTTTCTCGTTTGGAAAGCCGCCAAGGAATTTTTAAAGTAAAAAAGAAAAAAGTGAGGAGCAAGAAGTTAGTCGTAAAAAGCATATGGGTTTTTACTCTTTACTATTCCCTTCTCACTTTTTACTATTCATGGTTTTAACATGAGCATCATTGCCGACACACTCAAACGCCTTCAGGCACAATCAACGAATCAGCCTGCAGAATTACAGGATGACCCGCCGCCGCGGCCAACCTTTAATAAAGGGGAAGGATCAGGACAACACCAAAAAGCATCTACGTCCACATTTTGGATGATGAGTGCGGGAATCGCTCTCGCCCTCGTCGGGCTTGTCTTTGGAGCCTTTTGGGTTGGATGGCATATGGATTTTGGTCTGACCACTCACACTCAGGCCACCATTAACAACCACCCTTCTGCTCCCAATGCATTACAGCCCAAAGATCCTCCTACCGAGGATTCATCCGCTAAAAGTGCAATTGCCAAAATTCCTGAGAACACTAGGCCTCTAAAAAATCAGGAACCTGAAGACCTACTGCCATCAGCACATCCTCCATCAACACTCAAGGTGACCACTCCAACACAGTCACAAAAAACAGATCCATATCCAATTTCCGAAGAAGAAATAGGCAAGGGAATTTCAGGCAACCCTGTCGCGTCACTCGATTCCCAAAATCCGCAAAACTATCCCTCAACAAACACGAAGGGGCACACAGCGCAAGAGGAACACCCTATTCCTCTTGAAAAAAGTCCAGCGGAACTTTCCTCTGAGGAGGCCACAACCATCCCAAAAATGCCTACAACAACAGTTCCCTCTTTGCCCTCGACAGCCTCGGCAAACATGGAGGAACCAGCCAAGACTGCCGTACTTGCTGTAGCCTTGGATGAAGAAGAAATCATTCAACCGGATGATTTTGTCTTGACAAGCATCCTTCCAAACGATTCACGCGAAACAACAGACCTTGAGTCTTTACCGACCAACATAAAGAACAAAAAACCCAAGACAGTATCGCCCCCCAAAAAAAAGGATACCCCGGCCCAACAATTACAGCAGGCTAGGCAATTGATACAAGAAGGACAGTATGAGGAGGCCTCAACTCTACTCACCCCTCTTTTTCATAATCCTCCAGTTGATTGGCAACCGTGGTTTTGGATGGGAACCGCTCTGCTTGGCAAAGGGGAAATGGAGCAAGCCGACCAATTTTTCCTAAGCGGATTAGCTAGAAATGACAAGGTTCCACAATTGTGGATCCAACGAGCACTGGTGGCTCAACAACGTGAGAATTACCAGCTCGCCATCCATGAATTGCGGCAAGCCGAGTTATTGGACGGGAACCTCCCTCACATTCCTCTCAATATGGGATATGCCTATGAACAGCTAGGGAATGTCCGCCTGGCCAATCAATATTATGGGAAATTCCTCAAATTATCGGAAGGAAATCCAGAATTCTTCCCCATTAGAAAAAAAATATTCGCCCACCTCACCCATTCAATGTCTAAAAAAAATTCGACCCCCATATCAGACACGACCTCGCCTGAATCCTAATCAGAAGATCAAGACTGTTTTTTACAGCAATCTCTTCTCCGTTTCTCATACACATTTTTTCTCTCGCCACCTGAATATTTCTTTTAGATTTTTTTCTGAAAAACCGAAAAAGTACTCAAAGCCCTGTTTTTGTGGGGAAGAAATCGACATTTTACCTAGTAGAGTAAGAATACCCATACCGATGGTTTTCTTAAGACTCTGAAGGAGGATTCATGAACGTTCAAACATTTTGTCTTGATAATTCCAACCCATCAATCACTCGCCCGGATTTTGTTCAAGACCCTCAAAAGTCCCTGGTCATTTTATTTGGATCCTCAAGTTTTCTGGAATCCCCCAACTGCGTCCAGGATGTCTGTCAAACATTTTCCGGCATTCCTGTCATTGGCTGTTCAACGTCCGGAGAGGTGTTTGGCAGTGAAATTAAAGATGGCACGCTAGTGGGAGGTGTTCTTCAGTTCGAGCAGACTACGGTCCAGACTACAACAGTAGACATTTCTGACCCTTCACAATCTTTTCACGTGGGGCAACAACTAGCCAACAATCTTTTGCGACCGGATCTTAGAGGAGTCTTGGTACTTTCCGATGGGCTCCAAGTTAATGGCAGCGAACTCATTCATGGTCTAAATACCGTTCTGCCGGAATCAGTCGTCATCACCGGTGGGCTGGCCGGAGATGGAGATCGATTTAAACAAACCTGGGTGATTCAGAACAATACGCCAACTGGAGGCGTGGTGACAGCCGTCGGGTTTTATGGTGATCACATTCGTTTAGGACATGGATCAAAAGGTGGATGGGATTATTTAGGGCCCGAACGACGAGTGACTCGATCAGAAGGCAATGTACTGTATGAGCTGGATGGCAAACCTGCTCTGGAACTGTACAAACAATATCTAGGCGAACGAGCCAGTGGACTCCCAGCTACAGCTCTGCTCTTTCCCTTAGCCTTGAAGCAGGAGAGCAACAATGATGAGTATCTCGTGCGAACCATCTTGGCTGTGAATGAATCAGACCAATCCATGACCTTCGCAGGAAATATCCCTCTTAATGCTATGGTCCAACTGATGCGCGGAAATTTTGATCGGCTGATTACCGGAGCCTCGGAGGCTGCCCTCCTGACCAAATCTCTGGAGGCAGAGAACATTCTTGCGATTGCTATTACCTGTGTTGGCCGCCGCTTAGTGCTTGGAGAACGAGCTGAAGAAGAGATTGAGGCCACACTTGAGGTGTTTCCTGAAGGAACCAAACAAATTGGGTTTTATTCGTACGGCGAATTGTCTCCTTACACAGATGGGCGTTGCGATCTTCACAACCAAACCATGACGTTAACTACGATTTCGGAGCAGTAGGCACCTATGCATCCTCTGTTGAAACGCCAACTCAAACGCTTAGGGGCGAGTGATCCCGCCACTCCTCCTCCCCTTGAAAATTGGGGGAAACTGTTAGAACGAATCAGCAATGCCTATACCGAAGCCGATCAGGGGCGAGAATTGCTAGAGCGATCACTGGCTCTTTCATCCAGAGAGATGCAGCAACTCTATGAAGACCTCAGGGACACAAGTGAAACTCGGCTCAAGAATGAGCAGGAACGTACGAAGATGATCGTGGACCATGCCCTGGATGCTATTATTTTGGTGAATGAAGACGGCATCATCATAGACTGGAACCCACAAGCCGAAATATTGTTTGGATGGACAAAAGAAGAAATCGTCGGTCAACTAGTGTCTGACAAGATCATTCCTCCTGCTTTTCGTGAAGCCCATAACCAAGGCTTTCAACGTTACCTCAGAACCCGGAAAGGCACCATGTTAAATCAGCGCATTGAGGTTTCTGCGCTGAATCGCCAAGGAGAAATCTTCCCGATAGAAATCTGCGTGAATCCTTTCACAGTCGAAGGTGCCACAATCTTTAGCGCGTTTATCCGAGATATCACACAGCGAAAAAAAGCAGAACAGGCACTTCAATATGCCAAGGATGTGGCAGAACAGGCGGCTAAGGCCAAAAGCGAATTTTTGGCGACCATGAGCCACGAGATCCGTACGCCCATGAATGGCATTATCGGCATGACCGGTCTGCTATTGGAAACAGAGATGACTGCAGAACAACAGCAGTTTGCCGAAACAGTCCGAAGCTCAGGAGAATCTTTGCTCACAATTATCAATGATATTTTAGACTTCTCAAAAATCGAAGCAGGGAAATTAGATTTTGAAACGATTGACTTCGATCTCCGTGTTGCTATGGAGGACACCCTTGACCTTTTAGCAGAAAAAGCTGCCGGAAAAAACTTGGAACTGGTCGGGTGTGTGGATGCGCGAGTTCCCACTGCCCTAAGAGGTGATCCCGGTCGACTTCGACAAGTCCTCCTCAACCTTGTCGGCAATGCCATAAAGTTTACCTCAGCAGGCGAGGTAACTGTACGAATAACGTTGCAAGAGGAGACTGCGGAGAAGGCCACTATCAAGATAATGGTAAAAGACTCAGGTATTGGAATTGACTCTGCAGTTCAACAAAAACTCTTCCAACCTTTTCAACAAGCTGACGGTTCTACGACCCGTCAATTCGGCGGAACCGGATTAGGACTAGCAATATCGAAACAATTAGTTGAGCTGATGGGAGGAACGATTGGCGTTAAGAGTCAGAAAAGCCAGGGCAGCACATTTTGGTTTACCTCACAATTTCTGAAACAGCCCATCCAGAGCCAGGAAGGGCTTCCTACCAAGGCGCTCAACGGTTTACGAATGTGTTGCATCGATAATCATCCTGTAAATCGCCAACTTCTTGAAGAATATGCCAAAGGTTGGGGGATACGTTGTACGTCTGCTTCGACCCCTACCGAAGGGCTTCAACTCATACAACAGGCCCATGAACAAAATGATCCATTCGATATAGCCATTATCGATAGGGTCATGCCAGTAATGGACGGGCTTACTTTAGCTCAAACGCTCAAAGCCAACCCGCATCTCTCAGACATTCGATTAGTCTTACTTTCATCTCTGAGCCAACGAGGCGATGCGGGAGAAGCCAAAGCCGCTGGGTTTTCTGGGTATCTGACCAAACCGATTCGCCAGAGCGTTCTCCAACATACCTTAGAAACCGTAATGGGCCTCCAACAAGAAACACTCAACCATCCAGAGACCCCGGTTGTCACTCGTTTTGCCGGACTGGAATCCTCTGAGAAAAAGCGAAGGAGAATTTTGATCGTTGACGATCATCAAGTAAACCAGCAATTGGCAGTCATGATGATTGAACGTCTGGGGCATAAGGCTGATCTGGCTTCCAACGGCCAAGAAGCTGTCGATGCTTGTCTTACAATTCCCTACGATGTGGTATTTATGGACTGTCAGATGCCAGTCATGGACGGCTATGAAGCCACCCGGGCCATTAGGAAGGTTGAGCGTGAAAAGGCAGAACGTCTCACTTCTCACCTTTCACGCCTTCCAATCATTGCTATGACGGCCAATGCCATGCCAGAAGACAGAGAAAAATGCCTGGAAGCGGGCATGGATGACTATCTGACCAAACCCATCAGAGCGAATGATTTAGCACAAGTCCTAAAAAAATGGCTTCCTATGCCGATCACGGCTTAGTCCTGCCACTACGACCCAACTCATCCCGTATCTCACTCCTCCAGCTTTCTTCCAATACTTCGCGCATCATTCCATCTTAAGAATCAATGTCTAAAAACCGAATACCAAGAGGAGGTGTAGACTGTTAAGACAGGGAAATCCTCCTGCCATGACAAAGAATGCCACCTGGTTGATGCCATCAATTCATAAAGGCCTATCTGACCATCAATAATACAAAGAAAATTATCATGTTCTGAATCTGGGGAAAATTTGTGGAATGGCAATATATGATGCAGCCTAGGAGCAAAATCATGCTTCAATCTCTTACATTCATGAAAATCAATTTCGCTGCCAGACAACAGGGTATTTCTTAAGAAGATGCTATGCCACTAGATTCCTCCTTTCAACCATTAACGTGGATGCTAACCTGTACAGCCCTGGTACTCCTCATGCAAGCAGGATTTGCCTGTTTAGAAACAGGTATGGTCCGCGCAAAAAACAGCATCAATGTCGCTATCAAAAATGTCGTAGATTTTTGCATTGCCTCCATCATTTTCTGGATATTTGGTTTTGGCCTGATGTTCGGTGACACCGCATGGGGATTGATAGGTTCATCATATTTTCTGTTTAACGGCCTCTCTAATAATCAACTATGGACGTTTTTCCTGTTTCAGCTTACGTTTTGTGGAACGGCGACCACTATTATCTCTGGTGCCGTTGCTGAACGAACATGCTTCAGCAGTTACATTTTGATCTCTATTCTTATTAGTGCCGCCATTTATCCCATCATTGGACATTGGATCTGGGGTGGTCATGCTCAAGGCCTTCAGACCGGCTGGTTGAACCAGTTAGGGTTTTTAGATTTTGCCGGAGGTACCGTCGTACATTCTACAGCTGGGTGGGTCGCCTTGGCAGCGATCTTGGTCATCGGCCCACGGATTGGACGATTCGCATCACCTGCGATTGCTATTCAAGGGCACAACCTCCCACTTTCAGCCCTTGGCCTGTTTTTACTCTGGGTAGGATGGATGGGGTTTAACGGTGGGAGTGTTCTTCAAGCCTCGCACAGCCTACCAATCGTATTAGTCAATACCACCCTAGCCAGCACAGCCGGAGGCCTAGCGGCCTTATTGTATTCTTGGAGGGTCATGGGTCGGCCAATTGTCGGTTCCGTCATGAATGGCATTATTTCCGGCCTAGTGGCCATTACTGCCTCTGCCCCTTATATGACTTCTTCCGCATCCCTCTTGGTAGGTAGCGTCGGTGGGATTCTTTTAATTGTCTGCACACAATGGCTTGAACGTTGGAAAATTGATGATGCCATCGGCGCCATTCCGGCCCATGCTTGCGCAGGTGTGTGGGGCACATTAGCTCTAGCCCTATTAGGAGACACAACCTTATGGGACACAGGGCATGATCGCCTCACTCAATTGGGCATACAGGTGATAGGTGTTTTCAGCTGTTTTGGATGGGCATTTGGCATTAGCTATGTATTCCTTACCCATCTGAACCGCTTTATTCCTCTCCGAGTGACACCTGAAGAAGAACTCATGGGGTTGAATATGGCTGAGCATGGGGCAAGCACCGCTCTTTTTGATCTCATAGGAGAAATGAGTAGCCAACGAATCAAAGGTGATTTCTCCCAACCCGTAACGATCGAACCCCACACCGAAGTCGGACAGATCGCAACCGAATACAACAGGGTATTAGATCAGGTCAATACCGAAGCTCAAAAGCGTGAACGCGCTATCAGGGCCTTTCGCGAAAACCGTGATGAGATGCGGCTGATTATCGATCATGCCCTGGACGGCATCATTGGGATCGACGCTGAAGGAATAGTCACAACCTGGAATCCCCAAGCTGCAGCTATCTTTGGTTGGTCACGAGAACAAATCGTAGGCCAGTCTCTCACAAATGCTATTATTCCTTTAGAACATCGACAGGCTCACATAGATGGGCTGAAACGATTTGCCACAACCAAAAAGGGAACCATCGTTAATCAGCGTCTCAAATTAACGGCTTTGCATCGAGAGGGGCGAGAATTCCCAATTGAGCTGACGATCATTCCGATTTTCCAAGGGGAATCCTATTCATTTTACGCATTCGTGCGAGATCTTACCGAACAAAAATACACTGAATCCGCTCTTCGTAGAGAAACGGACTGCATGCATTTAATCCAACAGGTCGCGATAGCCGCCAACGAAGCAGAATCCGTCATGGGAGCCTTTCAAGCCAGTTTGGACCGTATCTGTACCTTAACAAAATGGCCGGTGGGCCACGTCTATTTTCGTAGCGATGAACAAACTGACTTGCTTACCTCTTCAGGGCTTTGGCACCTGGACAATTCTCAGGAGTTTCACACTTTTAAAACCCTCACCGAACAAACCACGTTTTCGAAGGGTATTGGACTTCCCGGTCGAGTGTTAGGACAAGGACGCGCTTCTTGGATTCCAGACATTACTCAAGACCCCAATTTCCCACGCGCTCGAATGGCAAAGGATCTTGGAATCCGTGGAGGTTTTGCGTTTCCCGTCATGGTGGGGAGTCATGTTATGGGTGTCCTGGAATTTTTTTCACGTTCGGTGGAATCACCCGATGCCCGGTTATTAGAGGTCATGGAAACCATTGGGACTCAACTGGGACGGGTCTTGGAACGAAAACGAGGAGAATTGGCTCGAGAAGAGAGTGATGCCCGTATTCGGGGAATTGTCGAAACCGCAGCAGATGCCATTATTTCTATTAATGAAAAGGGAAACATACAATCCTTCAACAGCGCTGCAGAACGAATGTTTAGATATTCGGTCCAAGAAATTATGGGCAAGAATGTCTCCCTGTTGATGCCTTCCCCTTATCAGGAGGAACATGATGGGTACCTCCAACGATATCTGGACGGCGCACCATCGACTATTTTCGGGAGAGCCAGAGAGCTAGCTGGAAAACGAAAAGACGGCCAAGTCTTTCCCATGGAATTATCGGTCAGTGAGATAATAGTCGGCTCCCGCCGCACATTTACGGGTATTGTTCGGGACATTAGTGATCGCAAACAGCACGAACAAGAACTCCAGGAAGCCAAAGAACGCGCAGAAATGGCGGCTACTGCGAAAGCTCAATTCCTGGCCACCATGAGTCACGAAATCCGAACTCCCATGAACGGGGTCATTGGCATGACGGGCTTGCTTTTGGATACAACCCTGACCTCTCAGCAACGTCAATTCGCGGAAACCGTCAGATCTTCAGGAGAAACTCTGCTGAAAATTATTAATGACATTCTTGACTTTTCAAAAATTGAGGCAGGAAAACTTGAATTTGAACTCATCTCATTCGATCTTCGCACCACTCTGGAAGAATCTTTGGACTTATTGGCAGAGGCAGCTGGAAGTAAGAAGCTGGAATTAGTCGGCTTAGTGAATGCCAATGTCCCTACCGCCCTCCTTGGTGATCCCGGGCGATTACGCCAGATCTTCATGAATCTCACCGGAAATGCCATTAAATTTACGGCAGAAGGAGAAATTATCGTCAAGATTGCCTGCGTTGAAGAAACGCCAGACCAGGCCATGGTGCGTGTAGAAATCCAAGATACTGGAGAAGGGATTCCTGCTGATGTGCTACCAAAGCTCTTTCAACCATTCTCACAAGCTGATAGTTCTACGACTCGCCGCCATGGTGGGACTGGCCTAGGATTAGCCATTTGCAAGCAACTTGTCCAACAATTGGAGGGAGAAATAGGGGTAGAAAATCGCCCCAAAGGCGGCACTACCTTTTGGTTTACGGCACAATTCAAGAAACAAGCGGAATCAGCACTTTCGTTCCCTCAAAAACCTGTTGTCCTCGAACATCTTCGGGTCTGTGCTGTAGATGATCATCCTACGAATCGACAACTTTTGGAACAATATTTTCAAGACTGGGCTATTCAGGCGACCATCGTGGAGCGCCCCAGTGATTGTCTAGCTTTTCTTCAGAAACAGGCGCATCTAGGGACTCCCTATGACTTAGCCATCTTAGATATGGAAATGCCTGACATGGATGGATTTGAACTGGCAAAAAGGATTAAGTCGAATCCCAATCTTCAAACCACTCATCTGATTCTTTTGACCTCGTTAGGGAGACGAGGAGATGCGACCGCAGCCCAACAAAGCGGGTTTTCTGCATATTTGACTAAACCTATTCGAAAAGCCCAACTTCAAGCCTGCTTGGAAACAGTAATGGGATTCGCCCCTGCTGAGTCCAAATCTGCTTCGCTCCCTTTAGTCACTTCTCATTTTCTAAAAGACCGCCAACGCCAACAAGCCATGCGTATCTTGGTAGTAGACGACCATCAGGTCAATCAACAGCTAGGTGTCATGATGGTGGAACGATTGGGATTCCGGGCCGATGTGGCTGGTAATGGTTATGAAGCCCTCGAAGCCTATATCCGCATTCCCTATGACCTGATTTTAATGGATTGCCAAATGCCGGAAATGGATGGATATGAAGCCACCCGCACCATCCGAAAAGTTGAACGAGAAAAGTTAGAAGCACAGAGGCAGGAGGGAGAAAGACGGGATGAAAAGCAAGAAACTAACATTTCAAAAACTTCTTACTCCCTATGTTTTACTCCTCACTGCTCCCATGTGCCGATCATTGCTCTCACCGCCAATGCTATGCCGGAGGACAGAGACAAATGTCTGCGGGCAGGCATGGATGATTACCTTACAAAGCCTATACGTCCTGAAGAACTGGCCCACATATTGGCGACCTGGCTCCCTCAGGAAACCTCCAGTAGGGTGTTGCCTGAAGACTCACCTCCCGCCTCCCCAATGTCTTCACCAGATGGACCCATCGTGAATCCTGAGACGTTATGCAAATTAAAAGAATTGGGGGGAAAAGAATTTCTAGAACACATGGTGCGAAAATTCATTGAGGAGGCCCTATCATGCGTCACACTCATTGAGCAAGCCATTGACGACCAAGACCTCAATAAGATCCAAGAAAGTGCTCATGGGCTCAAAGGCATAGCTCGAAACATGGGCGCCCATGTTTTAGCCAAAGTGGCGGTCGACCTCGAAGCCGTGTGTAAAACGGGAGAAGCCACAACATTTTCTTCCTGGCGCAGGACTATTCAGGACCGTTTCCAACAAACACGCCGAGATCTGGAAATTCTATCCAAGGATACCTAATCAACAACACCGTCTTTTACTCATCCTCTTTGTCTCCTCACAATCCTCTTAAATTTCACCATTCATTTGATAATCTTTCTGAAAAAATCTTTGCCAGCCTGTGCCCCCAGCATCCCTTAATCTGTAACCTCGGGGCCATTTGAAGAGTGCCGAAAGTGAAACTCCCCGCCCAAAGGGCGGGGCTTCTTCAAAACCTAATAAAAAAACTATTGCTTTCGTTTACCCCGGGCTGCCATTCATCCCCATGCAAAGCATGAGGCTTTCCTGGCAGGTTTAGTAAATTGTTACTGAACTATCGCAAAATATTAAGTCTCAATCTTCAACAACCGACAAAAAGATGAGGAAAACCTAGGCCTATGGTCCTTTCGAGTTCCCCTCATTCGAAAGCTCTTCATAGGCAATGGCCGTGGACACTGTTGCAATTGAGACGTGGAGGATTTTGGGATGAATGTTTTGGGAAAACAACCTTTCTTACACTATGTTGAAGGAATATTTTTGAAGTTGGGAGTCATGGGATTATGCCTTTTCTGTATCGGGGGAACGGTTGCAGGAGCATCGTCTGAATCCCAATCAAGCATCGATCTGACTCAACTAAGCCTTGAAGAACTGATGTCCGTGGAAGTCACGTCGGTCTCCAAGAAAAAACAAAAACTCTCTAAGTCAGCAGCTGCAATCTTTGTTATAACCCAAGAAGACCTCCGCCGCTCAGGTGTCACAAGCATTCCAGAAGCGCTTCGGATGGTTCCCGGCATTCAAGTCTCGCGAGGCAGTAAAAATGAATGGAATATTAGTGCCAGAGGGTTCAATGAACGCTTTACCAATAAACTCCTCGTCCTCATTGATGGCCGAACGATTTACAACCCACTATTTGCTGGAGTGACGTGGGAGACACAAGACACCATGTTAGAAGATATAGAACGCATTGAAGTCATACGTGGCCCAGGTGGAGCACTCTGGGGCGTCAATGCGGTCAACGGCGTCATCAATATTATTACAAAACGATCACAAGAGACTCACGGGCTTTTGGTGAGCGGAGTAGCCGGAACGGAAGAAGGCATTGTGTCACTTCGACAAGGTGGGAGCCATGGTTCTGATTTCCATTATCGTATATTTGGTAAATACCTGAATCGAGATACCAGCTTTAATGCTCTGGGAGCGCATGATGACACTCGCATGTTTCGCAGCGGGTTTCGAACTGACTGGGAACCCTCAGTGCAAAATCAAGTGATGGTGCAAGGGGAGCTCTATACCATGGACGGCGGGCAACGCAGTACGGTCGCGACGACACCCACCTTCCCTTATGGCTTTACCACCGGCAACGAAGATCTCACGATGTCGGGTGGGCATTTTCTAACACGCTGGGAACATACATTCAGCTCCGATTCCGACATGGCGTTCCAATTTTTCTATGACCGAGTTGAACGAAACGAAAACACCGTGAAAGCCACCATTGATACTTTCGATGTAGACTTTCAGCATCGGTTCGGGCTGTTCAGCAATCAAGAACTTCTATGGGGCTTGGAATATCGATATTGGATGGATAATTTACAAAACACCCCAGGAACAGCGGTGTTTCCTGATTCTCGTTCATTTAACTTGATTAGTGGATTTCTACAGGACGAAATTACACTCATCCCTGAGACATTGACGATCACTATCGGCACCAAGCTATCCCACAACGATTTTACGGGTTTTGAATATCAACCCAATGGACGTTTCCACTGGATACCCACTGAAGGACACAATCTGTGGGGAGCGGTGTCTCGGGCTGTGCGTGTTCCATCGCGGCTAGAAGATAACAGCCGCCTGACATTCGCTCCGAATGCTACGACGCCATTTCCTATTCGCTTGCGAGGAAATCAAGAATTTAAATCTGAAGAACTTTTGGCCTTTGAGGTTGGCTATCGGTTGAATGCGTTTGAACATTTTTCCTTCGACCTCACGGGTTTCTACAATCAATACGATAATATCCGTGGCACCCGCACAGTCAGCCTCCTGCCCCCGACAGGAACCCTGGCCAATAACTTAACGGTCGATACCATTGGTCTCGAAATCGCTAGTGACGTCCAATTACAAGAATGGTGGCGCATACGTGGAGCCTATACTTATATCAACACGGACGTCGACGGTCCCATTAACAAAGGTCTCAGCACAGTCGGTAGCAGCACCCCCCATCACCAAGGTTCCTTTCGCTCATTTATCACGCTTCCTCATCAAATAGAATTCGATTCTTGGATCCGGGTGGTTGATCACGTCAATGCTCAGAACATCCCAGGGTACCTGGAACTCGACCTCAGGCTGGGTTGGAAACCCTGGCCAAACCTTGACATCTCACTCGTTGGGCAAAATCTCTTAGACAACCATCATCCAGAAACCGGCTCCTCTCCTTTATTAGCCACCCAGCCCACGGAAGTCCAACGGAGCTTCTACGGAAAAGTAACTTGGAATTATTAATGACTCAAAGTCTAGGCGCATAAAATCATTTAGAATTATGACCTCATTTTTGCGATTCGTGTTCTTGATCTCGGCCATGCTGCTTAGCTTGCATGGAAATTCAGGCAATAGCCAGGCTGGAACCACAGTGGAATATCAGGTCAAAGCGGCCTTCCTGTATCACTTTGCCAATTTTGTGGATTGGCCCTCCTCGACTTTCAAAGCTACTGAAGGTCACGTCCGTATATGTCTTCTTGGGAAAAGTCCATTTGGGGAAATACTAGCAGCCTCCTTAGCCAAAAAAACGGTCGGAGACCATGCATTTAACATTCAAGAAAACCCTCCCAAAGCTCAGCTCCAACAATGCCATATCCTTTATCTTCCTGACACTGAAACTGCAAAAATACAGCGATTTCGTAAAGAGATTTCGCAAGGAGAAGTGCTGACCGTTGGAGAAACCTTCGAATTTATTGAGAAAGGTGGCATGGTTCAATTTTTTCTCCAAGATAAGAAAGTGAAGTTTGCGGTAAATCCCGATGCCATTAACCAAACCAATTTGAAGGTCAGTTCGAAATTACTCCGTTTGGCAAAAATAGTTTCACCTTAACCATCATGTCCTTTTCTATCATTCCTAAAAGATTTCAGAGAATCTCCCTCAAGAAAAAGTTTTTCTTGATCCTTATTCTCACGTCTAGCTTAAGTCTGTTATTTGCCTGTTCGGCTCTGGTGATCAATGATATCCTACAAATTCGAGACTCTCTCGTTCAGAAACTCACGGATCAAGCCGGGTTGATCGGTGAAAACAGTTCTGCAGCATTGGTGTTTGACGACCCGAAAAGTGCGAAAGAAATTCTAGAAGCCTTCAAGCACCAACCCTCTATACTCCAGGCTATTCTGTATACCCCAACCGGAAAAGTGCTGGCGCAATTTCGCCCCGGCAAACCCTTGAAATATGATATTCCTCACAAACAACTGGTCAGGCATGTTTCGTGGGAATCAATAGAAATCTTTCGTCCTATTTTCTTTAATCATGATTTTGTTGGCACACTTTATCTTCAATCTAACCTTCATATTGTCAGAGAACGGCTTATAGATTTGCTTATTGTCAGCACCATTGCCATGTTCCTTTCGAGTCTTTTAGCCATCATTATTTCTTCCCAACTTCAAAAAAGCCTCTTAAGCCCATTAGTGAGATTGACCGAAGTAGCCGACCGAATTTCACGGAATAAAGACTACTCCCTGCGCGCGCCTACCCATGCACCCGATGAAATTGGCATCCTCATTGATGGGTTCAATACGATGCTTCAGGAAATTCAAGAGCAAACCAAAGAATTAGATCAGCATCGCTCTCATTTATCTGAGCTGGTGACGGAACGGACCGCTGAAGTATCCGACACCAATATTCGATTGCAAGATGAGATCATCAAACGAGAGCGTATTGCTCAACAAGTTCTGGAAATGGCTGACAATCTCAAAATTAAAAATGAAGAATTGGCGCTTTCCCGTGACGCCGCCCTTCAAGCCGCACGAGCTAAATCAGAATTCCTGGCCATGATGAGTCATGAGATTCGCACTCCAATGAATGGTATTATCGGAATGACAGATCTCTTATTGGGGAGCGAACTGTCCCCCAGCCAATCTTCTTTAGCTCACACAGTGCAAACATCGGCCGAATCCCTTCTCACGCTGTTAAATGACATTCTGGATTTTTCCAAAATCGAAGCCGGAAAGCTGGATCTAGAATCGATTGACTTTGATTTAGGTGCGACTATTGAAGCTAGCCTAGATCTATTAGCTGAACGGGCAGCAAATAAAAATCTTGAACTGACCGGACTTATTTTCCCTGATGTCCCAACAAGCCTACGGGGCGACCCTGGACGAATGCGTCAAATCCTTCTAAATTTACTGGGCAACTCCATTAAATTTACAGAAAATGGTGAAGTTTCGGCACACGTCTTATTAGCAGAAGACAGTCCAACAGAGGTTGAATTGCGATTTCATATATGGGATACCGGCATAGGCATCTCTCCTGAAGCAAAGCAGAAGCTATTCCAAGCCTTTACACAAGCGGACAGTTCTACCACACGGAAGTTCGGAGGAACCGGACTGGGCTTGGCCATTAGCCAGCAACTTGTGCAGATGATGGGGGGCGAAATTGGAATCGAAAGTCAACAGAATGAATGGACACTCTTTTGGTTCTCAATCCGCTTGCAGAAACCTCACACCCAGCCTCAACATGAATGGATACCTCGTACAGATTTACAAGGCTTGAGAATATGTTGCATTGATGACAACCCCACAAACCTGTTCATCATCCAAAACTATGCCCACATGTGGGGCATGCAAACCTTCACTACTACTGATCCCGAAATTGGGTTTTCCACCATGTGTGAAGCAACGACTAAAGGCCAACCATTTGACCTCGCTCTCATTGATCGAAGTTTCCCTCAACACGATGGGATACAATTCGGTCGACGGTGCAAACAAGACCCTTCTCTTGTCAACCTCAAATTAGTCTTACTCACCTCTGTTGCACAACGCGGTGAGGCCGTTGATGCAGAACAAGCAGGCTTTGATGCCTACTTAACCAAACCCATTCATAAATTTGACCTACACAACAGTTTGGCCACCGTCATGGGATTTTCCTCGTCGGCCAATCCATCAACTCCCAGACCTCTAGTTACCCGTCACACCATCAAAGAAGCCCAACGTCAATCACGCATGCGAATTTTGATTGTGGATGATCATGCCGTCAATCAACAACTGATGGCATTAATGCTAGAGCGAATTGGGCTAGTTTCTGATATCGCCTGTAATGGTAGAGAGGCAGTTGCTGCTGTAGAAACGGGTTCCTATGCGCTGATATTAATGGACTGTCAAATGCCTGAAATGGATGGGTATGAGGCCACGCAAAAAATTCGTGAAGACGAAAACACAAAGCGCCAGGTGCGAGGAGTGAAGAGTCAAGAGCAAGGAGCAGATAGATCAGAAGCTCATGACTTTTCCCGAATTCCTATTATCGCTTTAACAGCCAATGCCATGCGAGGCGATCGAGAGAAATGTATTGCAGCGGGCATGGATGATTACCTTACGAAGCCTATTCGTCCGGAAGAATTAGCTGCTATGCTTGACCGTTGGCTTCCCTCTCATTCTCAAGAACAACAGATCCCCCAAACGAATGTCACTCAGGAAGAAACCATTTCTCCTTCACCTGTCGAAGAACATTCAGAAAGTGAATTTTCCGCTCCCGTAGATACCACCAGACTTCAAGAATGGGGAGAGCTGGGAGGACAAGAGTTTGTGACTCAAATGGTTGAGCAATTTGTGAAAGACGTAGCCAACTGTGTGAGTGCTATCGAAAAGGCCCTTGATTCAAGAAATGACAAGGCACTGGCCGAAGCTGCCCATGGCCTCAAGGGGATCAGTGTCAATATTGGTGCCACTCAACTTCACCGCTTTGCAATGGATCTTGAACAAAACGTTCGCCAAGATCAACCTGTGGATGGCCCTCAAGTAATGGAACAACTCCAGGCTGCAGTCTCAGAGACAACCACCTTTCTTGCCATCTTCCCTTCTTCTCATTCTTAACTCCAGACTGTTTTAATTCCATATTTGAACATTTTTCATCTCACATTTAAATTTTTCTCTTCCATTAACTCTCCCCATTCTTCAACGTTTTCATACAACTGATATGTGCCGCTATTGGACACACAGAATGTTCGCTATCTGTCGTCAAGTTTCGAACATCCCATCCGAAAATGAATCAGGATAGTAAGATCTTCTTGTCTTTGCGGGGTTCACATTGATCCTGCAGGATCGGATAACAGAAGTACGCAAGTTCGCATGGAACCCAGAAGAAGAGATCGCATCAGCAACACAACCACCTTATTTCAGTGCCAATAAATCACATGATCTCACAACAACAATGTCAAAATGCGACGATCCTCATCGTAGACGATCAAATGACCAATATATTGCTCCTGGAAAGTATTTTACAAAACGCCGGGTATATCAAAGTCCATTCAACTCAAGATCCCACGCAGGTCGTCTCTCTCGTCAAAGAGTTAGATCCTGATCTTATCTGTCTGGACATCCGCATGCCACAGATCAATGGCTTTCAAGTGATGGGGCAACTCAAAATTATTCAAAAGGAAGCCCTCTTGCCTATTCTGGTCCTGACTTCGGAAGAAGATCGAGAAACACGCTTGCGGGCACTGGAATCCGGAGCCAAGGATTTCTTGCATAAACCCTTCGACAAAGTCGAAGTGCTCATGCGTATTCGCAACCTTTTAGAAACCAGCCTCTTGAATCGCACAATTCTACAACAAAAAGATAGCTTAGAAGAAACCGTCCGGGAGCGCACACTACAGCTCAAGGAAACACAATTAGAAATTGTTCATCGATTGGCCCAAGCGGCAGAGCATCGCGACAATGAAACAGGCAGCCATATCGTGCGAATGAGCCATTATGCCACGGTTCTAGGAAGAGCCTGCGGAATGAACGAAGACGAATGCGATGTTGTATTTCATGCTACACCCATGCATGACGTAGGCAAACTCGGCATCCCTGACAAAATTTTGCTCAAACCCGACAAGCTAGATGCAGATGAGTGGGAAATCATGAAACAACATACCGTGATTGGGGCACAATTATTGGCGAATAGCCAATCTCCCGTCTTGCAAATGGGAGAAATTATCGCCCTGACTCATCACGAACGTTGGGATGGCTCCGGATACCCCAACAGGTTATCAGGGGAAGATATTCCGCTCGTCGGGAGAATTTGCGCCGTTGCCGATGTCTTTGATGCCCTCTCCTCAAAACGATGCTACAAAGATCCATGGCCTCTGGAAAAAGTCCTTGAAGAACTCCGCTGTCTATCAGGTATTCAGTTTGATCCCCATTTAATTGAGCTGTTTGACGAACTTCTCCCAGTTATTTTGGATATTCAACGAACACATGCGGACGTAGCCATCCCTCAATTTAATCTCGTCGAAGCCAGCTACTTGGCTTAACCCCTTTTTCACACAGCCCTACTGCTCTTCACAATTGAGTTCGCACTCAGAGCTATAGTCGAACCCTTTGTCAGTTGTTGCATAATCCGCTACACTTTATACTTTCCCCCCTTTGTCTTTCTCATGAGGAATGAGAAACACTTCCACATCTCAAATAAACGGGGATACGCCATGAATCCTCTCCAAAAAGTATTACACCACGATTCGTCTCCATCCAATATTTGGCTCCTCGTGTTAACAGCGGGCGTCATCTTTGTCCTCGATCTGATGTCTCCATGGGGTGTTGCTAACGGAGTCTCTTATATCCTGGTTATCCTCCTCAGCCTTCGACACCGGCAGACTCAAGTACTCATTGGGACCGCAATAGGATGCTCCACACTGACGATTTTGGGAAGCGTTTTCTCTCCCGCAGGAGAAGAGTTTTGGAGCATCGTGATCAACCGGACATTGACGTTATTCGCCATCTGGACCACAACCTTGTTGGGCCAGCATCAACTGGAACAAGCAGAGGGCAACATCATTAACTCCGTCGGCATTCCTCAGGATATGCCCGCCTTCAAAAGCACACAAGAAGACCTTCTCTTAACTGATCGAGTCTTCATGGAATCACCGGACCACATTTCCATACTTGGTCGAGATTATCGATACCATCGGGTTAATTTGGCCTACGAAACCGCCCATAAGAAAAATAGCCAGGAAATTTTGGGCAAGTCAGTGGCAGACTTATTCGGAAAAGAGATTTTTACTCAACTACTGAAACCTCGATTAGACCGTTGTTTTCAAGGTGAAGAGGTCCATTATGAGTCATGGATTACCTTCCCAAATGATCAGCGCCGCTATATGAATGTCTCATATTTCCCCAGAAAAACAGACAATGAACACATTCAAGAAATTGTGGTAATTGGGAAGGATTTGACCAAGAGGAAACAAATTGAAGAAGCCCTTCATGCAAGTGAACAGCAATTACGCACACTAATCGATAGCATACCATGCTTTGTTGGCATTTGGTCTCCCGATGGGAGGTTTACAGATTGCAATGAATTTTCATTACGTACATCAGGTCTTAGACGAGATGACGTCATCGGTAAACACATCACAGAAACGTTCTGGATCAATCATTCTCCCGAGAGCCAGCAGCACATCCATGACATATTTCGTCGAGTGGCACAGGGGGAAATCGTTCGAGATGACGTCAAAGTCCGCGCGAACAACCAAACATACTTAACCATCGATGCCTGTTATGTCCCCATATTTAATGAATCTGGAAACGTTTTACAAATTATCGGATCAGGTATCGACGTCACAGATCGCCGAAGCGCCGAAGCTAAAAGACAACACAGTGAAGACCAATTTCGTGATCTCTATGAATCGGCCCCATTAGCCTATTTTTCAGCTACATTGGATGGGCATATCACCAGAGTCAATCAGCGGGCATGTGAACTGCTCGGATATTCCCGGGAAGAACTCGTCGGAAAACCAGTGTTGGAATTACATGCACCCACAAAAGAGGGCTATGCAAAAGCCGCAACCCTACGACAGGAAGCTCAAGCAGGCATCTCAATCCATGATGAAGAGTTAGAGATGGCCAGAAAAGACGGAGCCATTATTTCGGTCAGCCTAAATGTTCGCCTCGTTTTCGATAAATCTGGGCACATTATCGAGTGCCGCGGAATAGTCCAAGACATCTCAGCTCGAAAAAAAGTCGAGTACGAACTACAAGCCAGTGAATACCGCTTTCGATCCTTAGTCGAGACAGCTGGCAGTCTCATTATCGGGCTGACACCGGGAGGTTGGATTGTGGAATGGAATCGAGAAGCCGAACGGTTCTACGGAAAAACACGAGAAGAGGTTTTGGATACAAATTATTTTGAATTATTTATCCAAGAATCTGATCGATCGTCGGTCATGACAGATTTCAAGAAAGTCTTAGCAGGCGAACCCATGCGCGATTTTCAACATGTGGTCGTCAACAAGGAGAAGGAGAAGCGAATCATTTCATGGAACCTTGACCGTTTACTCGATGACAAACAACATCCTAATGGTGTCATTTGTATAGGGCGAGATGTCACTGAATGGAACAAGGCTCAAGCACAACTCGAGAAATGGGCAACAATCTTTCAGCATACCCAATGGGGAGTGGCTGTAGGAAACGTGAATAGTCAAACATTGGATATGGTGAATGAAGCATACGCACGCATGCACGGATATACCGTGGAGGAATTACAAGGGAAGCCGATTGTCCAGGTTTTTGCACCAGAATCTCGAGAGCAATTCCCTCAGAATATTCGTATCATTCATAGACAAGGCTTTCACTCGTTTGAAGCCCTTCATATCCGAAAAGATGGCAGCACGTTTCCAGCTTTACTCACGGTTTCCGCGATTAAAGACCCTCAGGACGAAATACTCTATCGGGTGGCCAACGTTATTGATATTTCTAACATCAAACAGGCAGAGGAGGCCTTGCAGCAGAGTGAAGAGAGATTTCGGACAATCTTTGAAATGGCAGCCGTGGGTATGGCACAGGTAGACTCAACAACTGGACAGTTCATCAAGGTCAATCAACGCTATAGCGATATCGTTGGGTATTCCAAAGAAGACATGCAAGGAACGACTTTCCTGAAGATCACCCATCCCGACGACCTTGAGGCCGATTTCGAGAATATGAGGAAACTGATTAGTGGGGACATTTCAACTTTCTCACGTGAGAAACGCTACATACGGGCTGATGGAACACCAGTTTGGGTTCACGTCACCGTCTCATTGATGGCTCAAACTGGAAACGATCCGTTACATTGCATCGTTGCCGTGCAGGACATATCGGAGCGAAAAGCCCTGGAAGCCGCTCTTCACCAACAGCACGAAGAATTAGAAGCGAAAGTCGAACGGCGAGCCTTACGGATTCAAGAATTAGAGCAGCGTCGCATGCAGGTTGAAAAATTAGCGGGGTTGAGCCAAATAGCTGCTGGAGTGGCACATGAAATCAATAATCCACTCGCTAGCATTTCGCAATCGGTGATTCTCCTCAAGCGAGCGCTTCCTCGACAACACCCGCACTTTCGATATATGTCCAAAGTGGAAGATTGCATCGAACGCATTTCACAGATTACCTCACACCTCTATCAACTTTACCGTCCAAGTAATCCGACACCGTCGAAACTCGATGTTCGAATACCAATTCACAATGCTGTTGAAATCATGCAGGGCCCCTCCTCAAAACACCAAGTAGAGCTTGCGGTTGCCAAACTTCAGGTTTCTCTGTGGTCCGTAGTTCCCAAAAATGAAATGATTCAGGTACTCTGTAACTTGATCCAAAATGCTATCGACACATCACAACCCTATGATACGGTTGAGGTGACCGCTAACACAGAATCTGATAGGGTAAAAGTCCATGTCATTGACCATGGGCATGGCATTTCACCGGACGTCGCATCACGAATCTTTGAACCATTTTTTTCGACCAAGCAGGGGAAAGCTGATGGCGGTATGGGTTTAGGCTTGTCCATTAGCCATAGCCTGATCAAAGCCATGGGGGGAACACTGGACTTTTCCACCAGAATCGGACAGGGTTCACAGTTCACCATCACCCTACCCTGCGCAAGGTAAAATGGAGGACAACCGACATGACCGCTCAAGGATCGATTTTGATCGCAGACGATGAAGACACGTTCTTAGAAGCCACGAAAGAACTCTTAGAAGAAGAAGGCTACGACTGTCATGGCGTCCATGATGCCCATGAATTGTCTCACGCTTTAGCAAAGTCCGAGTTTGACCTACTTCTCACTGATTTGAATATGCCTGGGGACCACGTCATGGAGAAAGTTCAGGAATTACGAGTGCAAACTAGAGCCATGCCCGTCATCGTGATTACAGGCTATCCATCTCTACCCACAGCCATCAAATCTGTACACCTGAATGTCCTAGAATATATGGTTAAACCCGTCAATTTCCCAGAATTGCTTGAGGCCGTCACGCGAGGAATACATTATCGCAAAGTGCTTACCTCTCTTAGTCAGTTCCGACGGGAATCAGAGCAGCGCACCCAAAACTTGGCCCATTTAGAAGAAACTCTTAGCACCTTTCTCCTGGCCTTGAATACTGATTCCAACAATCCTTCACCTACTGATCCTCCCCTTCGAGAACTGGACATGCACAAGGTAAATCCAAGACCAACCATTTCAACTGACTCTCATCCACCAATGGGCGATTATTTCCGCCTTCGGGAATCCATATTTCATACGATTCAAATTCTACAGAAAACTAAGAGCGCTTTTCGGTCAAAGGACTTGGCTGGACTTCGCAAGCATCTTGAGCATGTCTTACACACCACGGCTGACACACTCAAGAATCTAGGACCATCAGCCGAAAAGCCACCGAGAGAATAGAATTTTCCCGCTGGGTAACCCCTCTTTACTCAGTAATGAGGAATGACGGTTCTTTTCTCATTCCTCGTCTAACGAGTCAGATTTTTTCTCTGATCGACAAGTTGAGACGCCTTACACCTACCTAAATTTTGGTACAAACAGGTATGGAGAAAAAATTGCGCCCATCAAATTTCCTTGTCTTTTCTTTTGATCAGACTCAGCCTGATTATCTATATAACCGTATAAACATGGAGAGCAACCTATGGTCATAACCACCACACATCCCGATCAGCAGACTTGGGAATTGGAGTTTTCGGGAAAATTAAACTTTCAAGCCCGCCAAGCCTACCAACAGGCGATCAATCAGGCCCAAGCCGCGTCACCTCGCCACGTCATTTTTAATTTGACAGGTGTGACCTATATTGATAGCGCAGGTTTAGGACTGTTAACTCTGACTCATAAAAAATTTATAGAATCCGGCATACTAGTCAGCATCACTTCTCCGCAAGGCTCTGTAAAAGACGTCCTTGAATTAACAAATATGGGCAAGAAGTTTCCCATTTATGACTCAAGCGCCGAAGCATCTCAAGGATTTAAGACCCGGCTACATTGAAGGAACACATGCCCGTAATCAGCTCAAGCGGTCATCCCATACCCCCTCCTCCCAGTAAGGTAAGATATTCCCTTATTTTCCTCAATGTTCTCTTGTCATGTTCCGAAAAGATAGAGAGACGTATGTTCATGAGAACCAGATTAATTGAATTTGTTCTTTCTTGATTACTCTTTTTTTTCGTCCATCTCTATGTCTTTTGTTCCCTTAGAACCCAACTCACTTCGGCTGGGGTTATACATTAAGATTGAAGGCTCCTGGTTTAGTCACCCTTTCCCGACAAGCTCGTTTAAAATAAAACGAGCCAAAGACTTAACCACCCTTCGCGCTTTAGCAAATGTCAACCTACTGGTTGATTACGAACGCTCAGACCCTAAACCTATCGTTCAATCAGATACCGCGGAATCTCCAGAGCCAGAAATAGCAGAAGCCCCAACCTCCGATGGCTTAGAAGAAGAAATGGACTCTTCCCCTCCTCCAGAAGCGAAAGTTGGAAACGACGATCCAATGCAGCGGAAGGCTGCACAGCATGAAGCTTTTCAGATTTATCAAGCGCATCTCAAGCAAGTTAAAGAGCAATTCCAAGAGGTAATCCAGGAATCCAAGCAAACCGTTCAAGATGTCGTGGCAGGACGTCCTCGGGGTCTTCGGACCGCAAAAAAAATTGTTGATGATCTGTTTAATCTCTTGGATGGATCAGATAGTTCCAGAGCACTCCTTAATTTAATGGGGTCGAATGAACCTAACGAAGAGTTTTTCCTTCATGCCACCAATGTTTGTTCCTTGTCTCTTATGATTGGGATAGACCTTGGATTCAGCCGGGAAGACAATGAAAAATTGGCATTAGGAGCCTTTTTTCATGACGTGGGGGAACTCAAATACCCGGTTGAAACGCTCATGCGAAAAGGGGGCATGGGGCAGGGGGAACTCAAAACATTTGTCAGTGCACATCCGCAACATGGCGTAGAAATGGTTGAGAGAATTCCCACATTTCCTCATGAAGCCTTAGAAGTGATCAAGCAACATCACGAACGGCTCAATGGCTCTGGCCTACCCTCTGGCGAAAAGGGAGCGAACCTTAGCACCTTCGCTAAAGTTGTGATGGTTGTGGATTTGTATGATGAACTCTGCCATCACCAGGATCCAGCCCGCTCTCTCATTCCTTCTGAAGCCCTCTCCTATTTATATGCGAAATGCCGCAAAACTCTTTGGCAGGATGCCGTTGTCTCATTAATTAAACAATTAGGGGTGTACCCGCCCGGTTCTTTAGTAAACTTAAGCAACCAAAAAACGGGACTTGTCACAAGCGTGAATTTTGACAATCGACTCCGACCTATTGTTCTCGTTTATGATGAACACGCCTCAACACAAGAACCTATTGTGCTCAACTTAGCAGAGGAAGACCATTCTTTAACAATTGTGGATGCAATTCGTCCGGGTGACCTTGCCCCACCTATCCGAGAATGCCTGAATCCTCGTCGTATCATTAGCTACTTCCCCTCAAAGACACCCGTGCTTGAAACCTGTGGCACATAATTGGTCACAATACATAGCGCAAAAATCAACAGGGAAGAGAACAATGCTTCCTTTGCTTCTAATACCTGAACTCCTCATTCATTACTTTTCTTTATCCTCAGGACCTGTCGCAGTCGTCTAAACCAGGAATCTGTCTCCATATCAGGTAGTTCAGGGTCTGAGTAATCCACCCACCGCTCCTGATTCCCTAAATACTGATCACCTTGAAAAATTTGCTGGGAGCGTAATTGAGTATAGCCACGCGCTTGTAAGTGTTGAATAAGGTTTTGAAGTGCTTCTCCTTCTGTTTCAACCGGCTCCCCCTCAAGCTGCAAGGCTTCATATCTCAAACGAGCCAGATACACGGATTTCTTCATTATCACCTGAGCCTGACGATTAAAACCGCGTTCCCGCTCATCAACACCTGTAATTTGGTAGACATTGATCATTGTCTACGGGGCCTCATTGTGTCGACCTCAATGGAGGACATATTTTCCCATTTTCACATTTTTATGCTTTGATTAGAGGCGAATAGCTTCTTATAATATCAGCACCTCGATAAAAGACATTTCGTCCAAATTCCTCTATGACGTATGTCTTAAGAACATCCTTGCATAGCTTTCTATCTTATGAACTTTCATTCCCCCCTGACTGGAAAGGGCCTATACACTTATGCGTCGTAGTATTGCTCAGGAACTCGCCCAGAATTTTCTGAATCATACCCCTGCCTGGTACAAGTTGACCATCCTGAGCTTTCTGCTGCTCAACCCGGTGCTGGTACTCACCATCGGCCCCTTCCTAACCGGCTGGGTCCTCATACTGGAGTTTATCTTTACCCTTGCCATGGCCCTCAAAAGCTACCCTCTCCAACCGGGAGGGTTGTTAGCCATCGAAGCCGTCGTGCTGGGGCTGACCACACCCGCCATGGTCTATCATGAAACCGTTAATAATTTCCAGGTCATCCTGCTGTTGATGTTCATGGTCGCTGGCATCTATTTCATGAAAGATTTACTGTTGTTTCTCTTTACCAAGATCCTGTTAGGGGTGCGGTCCAAACAGTGGCTGGCCCTACTCTTCTCGCTCATGGGCGCCTTCCTGTCGGCCTTTCTAGATGCACTCACCGTTACGGCCGTCATCATTGCCGTAGCTACGGGCTTCTATAGCATCTATCACCGAGTAGCTTCCGGCAAGTCTTACACAAGCTCCCATGATCATACCAGTGACCAGGACGTACAAGAATTGAATCGGGAGAACTTAGAGAACTTTCGAGGCTTTCTCCGAAATCTCATGATGCATGGAGCCGTGGGCACCGCCTTAGGCGGAGTCTGTACGTTAGTGGGGGAGCCTCAGAATCTGTTAATTGCCGATCGAGCTAGCTGGCAATTTATGGAGTTCGTTTTTCGAATGGCTCCCATTACCCTGCCGGTCTTTCTCATGGGCTTAGCCACGTGTCTGCTGGTTGAGAAGCTACAGTGGTTTGACTATGGCTATCAACTCCCCGAGCCCGTGCGGCACATTTTAGTGGAGTATGAAACAGAACAAGACAAACGGCGGGATAACGATGATAAGGCCAAGCTGATTGTCCAAGCGGTGGCCGGTCTCTGGCTCATCATCGCCTTGGCCTTTCATCTGGCCGAAGTGGGCATCATTGGCCTGACCGTCATTATTCTCATTACGGCCTTCAATGGGATTATTGAGGAGCATCAATTAGGCGAAGCTTTTAAAGAGGCCCTCCCGTTTACCGCCCTCTTAGTGGTGTTTTTTGCGATTGTGGCGGTGATTCAAGACCAGAATTTATTTGCAGGCATTATCGGTTACGGGTTGAGCTTGGAGGGCACGCATCAAATTGGGATGTTTTATTTAGCCAATGGCATTCTGTCGTCCATTAGCGACAATGTGTTTGTGGCGACAGTGTATATCAATGAAGTCTTTCGAGCGCTACAGTCAGGCACAATCACTCGTGATCAGTTTGACCTGTTGGCCGTGGCCATCAACACCGGGACCAATATCCCTAGTGTGGCCACACCCAATGGGCAAGCAGCTTTCTTGTTCCTACTCACCTCGTCCTTAGCCCCCATCATTCGTTTGTCGTATGGGAAAATGGTGTGGATGGCGCTGCCCTATACCATCACGATGACGCTAGTGGGGTTGCTGGCAGCGTATGCGGTTCTGGAACCGGCGACCAGCACCCTGTATGACCTAAACCTCTTGCAACATCATGCTATCCCAACCAGTGACGTTGGAGGGACAATGCATCATTAACATGTATTGTAAAGGTCTGAGAAATAATTCTGGTGCAGAGACTCTTCTTCGCTATTGAGTAAGAGTTCCCATTGTCTTGTCATCCAGAACTACTCGTTCAGGATACAGTACAATTTCTACACGACGATTTTCTGCACGCCCTTCATCCGAATCATTGGGGACAGCAGGTCTCGTATCAGCATAACCTGTCGCGGCAAAATCTTTTGGGTCCATGCCGGTTTGTTCGATCAAATACCGTAGAACCGTCGTCGCTCGAGCAGTTGAGAGCTCCCAATTCGTCGGGAACTTGTCTTTGAGACGTCCATAAATAGGATTGTCATCTGTATGGCCTTCCACCTGAATATTTTTATTGGGCAATGTGGCCAGAACTTCCCCAACTTGTTTCATAATGTCCAGCCCTAGGGGTGTAAGTTGGGCTTCTCCTGACGCAAATAAAATTTGCCCCAACATTGTTAAGACCAATCGATTCTCATGCTGAGTAACCACTAAGCTTTTCCCAAATTTTTCCTCTAATGCTTGCGTGATTCGATCAATTTCCTGACTGACAGTACTGACTTCTTGCTTAACTTTCGCCAATTGTGACTCTTGGGCTTCGCGGGCAGCACGCACTTCCTCTAACTCTTTTTTGAGCCGTTCAACATTTTGAAGACGCGCTTCTAATTGAACAAGATTCTGCTCCAATTCTCTCTTACTCTGTTGTAATTGGGCAAAATGGTCAATTTGAGACTGTAAGGTATCTCGAACATGCTTAAAGGCTTTGGCAATATCGCTTAAATCTTCCAGATTGCTCCCCTTCAATCCTGCTCCTCCCAAGGAACCCGCTCCTGTTATGGCATGCAATCCCTCAATCTCGGAATAAAGATTCTCGAGCTCAGCTTTCACAGCCTGAAGTTGCTGTTCTTTTTCTTGTTCCTGAACTTTTACCGCTTCGACTAAATCAACTTTTTCTTCCTGAAGTTGATCAACAACTTTTTCTTTCGTATCAATCGACTGCTCTAGCTCTTGTTTTGTCTCTTCTAACTCTTGTTTTGTCTCCTCTAATTTACGGACTTGCGCCTTCTGCTCCTCAACAATACGTTGCAGTCGCTCAACTTCTTGAGCAGAATTTTGGCTGGCCATCTCTAATTCTTCCATGGCCCGTTCATGAGCTTGCTGACTCGCACATCCCACAAATATTATTCCGATAAGCATGGCAAACACGATTTTTATCGTACCCATAAATTATGACTCCTTCACTTCATCTTTAGACAATCTAACCAGCGCCAGAGAATTAATACTTTAATTTATTTTTTCCTCATGAGAGGAAGAGGACATCGGAGCCTCTTGTTCCTGTCGGACTTTCGACCATCCTTGAGCTTCCAAACATTTTTCTATTCGACTTTCATCCAATCCGACTGCTCGTTGAAGAGACTGACATGTATCTTTATCTCGTTGCAATTCGGCGTTACCAGCACCGGGTTTTGACCAATAGACCGTCACAAATTGATTGCATCCAAGTCCTACAAGACTCCAAAATGCTAGAATCCAACACACACTTGGGAGTCCACCCCAAACATTCATTAACATGCTTCCACTATCATCTTACTCTTCGACAGATAGAAAGGAACAGCTCTTCCTGACAAATCTATCCCACAACGTGATTAGTTCTGCTATACCCTTATCGGTCGTTCAAGAGCTACTCTTGAGACAATTTCAACGAACACACAACGTTTTCCTAGAATATAAGCCATTTTACAATAAACTATGTTAGCGTCTATCAATCTAAGTCTCTGAAGAAGAATCCAGAGTTCCCCTCCCCTAGAGGGTTGACTCGTTTAGGCTATTCATTCCACCATTATGCCCATGATTGCCATTTCCCCATCTGCGTTTTCACCAGGTTTGTCTCTCCGGAATGTATGGTTAGGCCTTGTTATTTTTTCTACCATTTTGGTGGGTTGTTCCCATAAGGTTGATTCTTGGGAATTGGCCATTGATGACGGGACGAAAGCCTATGACCGAGGCCAGTTTAAACAAGCACTTAAATATTTCAATGCCGCAAAGGAATCCGCAAATGAACTGAAAATTGACGACCTTCGCATTGCCAACAGTCATTACCATTTGGCGAGAACACAATATGCTCTTGGACTTTTACCGCTAGCTGAAGCGAACTATCAGCATACTATTAATCTTTTGGAAAATATGGAAGGGCCGCCTCAACAAGAATTGGCTACAAGTTTCAATAATCTGGCCATTATTTATCGAACACAAGGAAAGCTTGAGCAAGCAGAAGCCTTGCTCCATCGAGCATTGGGAATTCTAAAACAACAGAAATCTCCCGATACGTTGCTTTTGGCATCAACATTAACCAACATCGCCGAGCTCTACCGAAAACAAGAACAGTTTTCAAAGTCGGAAACCTACATCCGTCAAGCTTTGACTCTTTTAGAGCAACGCCACCAACTGCCCTACAGTACTCTGGGTATTACTTTAAATACTTTGGGTGAAATCCTCCAAGCCCAGGGACAATATGCTGAAGCTCACCAACAATACAGACAAGCCATCGGTTATCTCAAAAAAGCTTCAGGTGTAGAGCCTCAATTAGTCAGAGTCCTCAATAATATTGCTAGACTCCACCATACACAAAAAGAATATAGCCAGGCTGAGTCGTTTTACAAACAATCGTTGGACATGATAGCCCAGCTTCCATTTTCCGACGTTTCCTCTAAGATCACACTGCAACAAAATTTAGGCAGTTTGTACCAGGAGCAACAGCAATATGCCTTAGCTCATGATCATTTCAAAGAAGCTCTTGTCCTACTCCACCGATCTCCAGAACTTCATCAGTATCAACATGTGACTCTTTTAAATAATGTAGCGGAGCTCCATCAAAGTCAGAAGAACTTTCGAAAAGCTCAATCTCTTTATCTCGAAGCCTTATCACGCGCTCGAGAAAATTTTGGGCAAGATCACCTCCTTGTCGCAACAATTTTGACCAACTATGCCGGCTTACAACAGGCCCAAGGACAACTCATCCAAGCACGGCTCCTCTACGAACAGACCTTAGAAATACGAGAAAAATCATTGGGCCTTCATCATCCCAAAGTTGCTTCTACGTTAAATAATTTAGCGACGGTTTTAGAAATGCAAGGACATACCCAAAATGCTATCACATTATATGAACGCGCTATTCCCATCATTACCCAAGCATTTGGTCTTGACCATCCCACTGCCCTGCTTTACCAAAAAAATTATGAGATGCTTCTTCGCAATCAGGCCAAGAAATCCCAAGCAGAATCTCTCCATTCCTCACCCTCTAACCTACTCACCAATTAACCGTGCCTGCACAAAGATTTCGTAGAAATTCTCTTGAAGTCCTTTTTTGCAAAGAACAGTCTTACCTTAGCGAGCAACAAGAATGTCTTGAAGGGAAAGTTGGGAAGCCACCATATCCTGAACAATATGCGACACGCTGGCGTCCATCATTTTCATCATAGGTCCGGGATACAAACCAATTCCCAGAACTAAGATGGCGAGAGGAATGACCGTGACTAGTTCACGAGTGGAAAGATCCGGAAGAATGGCTGCGGCTTTGGTCGCCGGCTCCCCTAACGCCACACGTTGCAACATCCACAACATATAGGCTGCAGCCAACACGATTCCGCACATAGACAATAGCACCATGACGAAACTGGTGTCTGATGTTCCCACCAACACAAGAAATTCTCCAATGAAATTACAGGTACCTGGCAACCCAAAGGAAGCAACCGAAAAGAGAAAGAATAACGCCACAAACCTTGGCATGGATTTATGTAACCCGCCATAATCCTCAATTGCGCGGCTGTGTGTACGCTCATACAGTTGCCCGACCGACAAAAACAACGCCCCTGTCGTAAGGCCATGATTGAACATTTGCAAAATAGCGCCTTGAATCCCCTGGCTATTAAACGCAAATATGCCAAGCGTGACAAAACCCATATGGGAAACCGAAGAATAGGCGATCAACTTTTTTAGATCTGATTGAGCTAAAGCTAAATATCCTCCATATACAATCGCAAACACAGACAGCCACAAAATATATGGCGCAAATAGGGCGGAGGCCTCAGGAAACATGGGCAAGCAAAAACGGATAAAACCGTAGCCGCCCATTTTTAATAATACTCCAGCCAGAATAACACTCCCCGCAGTTGGCGCCTCCGAATGGGCATCCGGCAACCACGTATGAAATGGAACCATCGGCATCTTGATGGCAAATGCCAAAAAGAGGGCCAGAAACAACCAAAACTGTGTAGCAGAGGAATACGTCTGCTCGCTCAGAACTAATAAGTCATAGGTATGTCCGCCTTCGAGATAGAGTCCGAGTATGCCAACCAATAATAGTAAACTTCCCGTAAGACTGTATAAAACAAATTTGATTCCTGCGGCGATGCGGTTCGGGCCACCCCACAGGATAATCATGAAATACATAGGAATCATCGTGAGTTCCCACAACATGAAAAAGAGAAAAAGGTCCAAGGCAGTGAACACGACGATCATGGCCCCCTCAACTAAGAGGATAAGAGACAAGAACGCGCGCACTCGCGTCGTGATGGATTTCCAGGAAGACAAAATGCACAATGGGCACAGAAGGGCTGTCAACATCACCAAGAGAATACTGATCCCATCAACTCCTACCGCATACTGAATATTGAACGTCGACATCCATTCCATCCGCTCGACAAATTGCATTCCCTGTTTACCAAGCTCAAATCGTTGCCAAAGAATGAGTGAAACTCCAAACTCCACCATCGTGCAGCCAAAGGCGATTCGTCGAATCCATTCATCATCACGGACAAATGCAAGAATCCCAATTCCTAAGAAGGGAACAGCAACCATCCAGCTAATGAGATGATCCATAAATATATTCATGCGCTTGATCCTTATTCTTTAAGGAACAGGTGATTAAACCAAGATATAGAGTAGCCCAGTTGCTAAGACCAGCCAAAGTATCATCACGAGTAATTGATGTTGGAGAGTACGAGGTTCAACCTCTTGCAATAATTGCCCTGCTGAATCTGCTTGTCTCCCCACTTGACTGACTGTCTTTTCCAACCATCGAATATCCACCACTTGCCAAAGCCAACCACTCATCCCAACACTCTGTCGTCCAATACCCATCACCATTCGATCAATGCCTTTGATATCCACAATCCGCCAGAGCCAACGCGCAAAGAGAATGGAATAGGTCGCAATGGAATGTATGAATGTATCAATGACCCTCATATCAATCATGCGCCAAAGCCAATGGGAAAATCGAATAGTAGGATTCACCAGATAAGCATCATAGATTTCGTCGAAATACCATTTATTCCAAAAGAGCACGTATAACTTCGTATTCTTACTAGCTAATGACGCAACTTGCGGTCCAGATTTGGCGCGCCAATACGCATAGGCCCATCCCGCAATAGCCATTCCAATAGCCATCAGCATCCATATCGAGATGCCCGCTTCACCCGTTCCTTCATGGAACGACGCTTCTGGTACGACCAACGCCGGAGCTAAGAAGTTGGCAAACCCTTTCCAAAACAGAGTCAACGCCACACCGATGACAAGAGTCGCGGCGAGAAGTCCAATCAAGATCGAACCATTTACAAACTGTGGCCGAATGGAATGGGTCTGCAGCGCCTGTTGGCTTGAAACTGGCCAATACGTCTTGGGGCCATGAACAAATAACGATGTGACGCTTCGGAAGAGATAGATAGAAGCTACAAACACTGTGATCAGACCGAGGACACGGAATCCAATAGTAGCAGAAGCAAATCCCGTCACTCCCCACAAATATTCATATGCGCCTGAAAACAGAATCATCGGCGGGATCAACGCCAACAACAGCGCACCGCCATACAACACACCCATGCCTTGAGATGCATGATGCTCCGGCCCTCCATGGGCATGACTTGGCTCTACAGATCGGAGCGCGTTACCAGTGGAAAGAAAGAAGAACGCTTTATAACACCCATGAGCAAGCAGATGAAAAATCGCTACTACAAACGCACCCAACCCACAGGTCATGATCATGAAACCGATTTGGCTAATAGTGGAATACGCCAAAATCTTTTTAATGTCAGACTGCGTCAGGGAAACAATGCCAGCGAACAGCGCGGTGGTAGCTCCAATTACCGCAATGAAGGTCATGGTGAACGGAGAAAGGATGAGCAAGGGGCTCAATCGCACGAGCAGGAACGGACCCGCGTTCACCATGGTGGCCGCATGAATCAATGCTGACACCGGAGTGGGGGCTTCCATAGCAAAGGGCAACCATACATGAAATGGCATTTGAGCTGACTTACCCATAGCCCCTATAAATAAAAAGAAAGGAACAACCGCCACGGGATTGACAGAAAGATTCCCTCCCATCCATCCCATGATATTGACCGTCTGATCTTGCATGCTTTCGGCCTGAGCGAGAATGGTCTGGATGTCAAGTGTGCCGAATGTAAAAAAGGCTAAGATAATCCCAAAACTTAGCCCCACATCCGCAACCGCATTGACCAAAAACGCTTTGGTCGCTGCACGACCTGCCGAGGGTCTTTGTGCGGCATGGGAAATCAAGAGATAGGAGCAGATCCCCATGACTTCCCAACTGACCAATAACATCAAGAGGTTGCCACTCATAACGAGCAACACCATGGAAAAGGTAAACAAGGCGATGACCGCAAAGAATCGGTTGTAGCGTGGATCCCCAATCATATACCTGGAGGAATACACATGTACGACACTACTCACCCCCGTGACCAAGAGCAAAAGCAGAACCGTGAGTTGATCAACAAACAAACTTAAATCAATGGACAGCGACCCAGACTGAAAGAAACGATACAGGGAGAGAGAAAAAGGCCCATTTCTCAGGACTTCAAGGAATGCGAAAACTGACAAACCGAACGACAAGCCTATAGCAGGAATTCCTATTCGGTGACTGTGCTCTCCCCAACGTTGTCCTCCAAGAACCAGGATGAGCGAGGCAAGGAGCGGGAGCAAAGGAATCAGAACAAAGATAGCCATGGCTTCCTTCAAATACCCGGTGGCAGTGCCTGGTTCAATAAAAACTGAACAATGGGGTCACTGAACAGCCCCAAGATCATCACGGCCGCAGCTGTAATCCCCAAACTTAGTTTATAAGGGAAAGGAATCTCCCCTGGTAACATCTCCGAATCAGTTTCTGATTGACGAAAGATCGCCTCAAATAATCTCACGAAATACGCAAGTGTCAGGAGAGTCGAAAGTAATACTGCGGCGACAGCAATATAATTATTCGCTTCAAGTGCTCCAAGAATGATATACCATTTACCGAAAAAGCCACCGGTTGGAGGTAGACCAATCATGCCTAGCGCGACCACGACCAAGACCCCCGTAAACCAAGGCGCTTGCTTCCCAATCCGCCCTATATCTTCAACAGTTCGAACGCCATACTGGCAAATGGCTACCCCTGCTAAAAAAAACAATGCCGCTTGCATCACGGCATCGTTCAATAAATAAAAGACCCCCCCAACAAATCCCGTCTGATTGCCCTGACTCACCCCAATGAGGATGATGCCAATGTGAGAAATTCCGCCATAGGCAAACATCATTTTAATGTCTTGCTGAGACAGGGCGAGAACCGCACCAATGACCGCTGCCAGGGTCCCAAGTATCCCCACGAGCAAGAGCACAGGAATGTCGTACACGATGGCCTTGGCACCCAGAACCCAGTAAATAATGCGGACCCACCCCAATAGCGCCACTTTGGTCACCAATGCCGCTAAAATAGGAGAAATGGATTCAGGGGCATAGGTATAGGCATCTGGCAACCATGCATGAAACGGCACCAAAGCCATCTTGATCCCCAAGCCAATGAACATAAAGAGAAGCCCACCGACCACGGCTTTAGAGTTCAATAAGTGAGGAAGTTTTTCTGCCATATCCGCCATATTAAGCGTGCCACTGGCCGCGTAGAAATAACTCACTCCTAATAAATAGAGAGACGCTCCGAGTGTTCCTAAAACCAGATAACGAAACGCCGCAAACAGGGCCCGCCCCCCAGCTACCCCGATGAGCGCATAACTACATATGGCAGCCACTTCTAAAAATACGAACAGATTAAATAAATCTCCAGCAAAGACGATTCCCGTGAGTGCCGAAATCAGCAGCAAGATCAAGATATAATAATGAACGATTCGTCCACCAAGATCTTTGGGAGAAGTTGGCCCAGTAAAGACCAACGCCAGCAACCCCAAGAGACTCAACCCCACAAGGATCACACTCGCTAAACCATCGGCTACCCATTCAATGCCTAATGGTGCAGCCCAGCCACTAAAGGCATACCGCACTTCTCCGTGATTGATGACACCGTTGAGATTCAGAATGGAGACGACAACCATACCCCCGAGCACGACTAAGGAGATAGGGCGGCTCCATTCTCGGTGTTTCAGACAGACCACGGGCATGGCAATCGCGGCAAACAAAGGGAGCAGAAACAGAAGGGCAGGAAAATGATGACTCATTCTAATTTTTTTAAAATTTCTTCCTCATCAAGACTGCCGTATCGTCGATAAATAGCCGCACACAACGCCAACGCCACACCCAATGTCGCGACACCAACGACAATAGCTGTCAATGTCAGCACATGTGGCAACGGATTCGCATAGTTCATGGCTTGCACAGGTTCGGTTGTGGACAGGAGAACAGGCACCGTTGAGTTTTTCTTCGCGCTAATGGACACCAGAAAAAATATCACGCTGGTTTGCACTAGATACAAACCGACCAGTTTCTTGACGAGGTTATACCGTGTCACCATGATATAAAAGCCCCACAAGAAAATAATGACAAACGTCAAAAAGTTGGGACGGTAAAAGACGGCAGAAAAGAGATCATCCATTCATCGAATCCTCCATAATCTCTTCAGCAGAGAGACTGAACACAATAGATACCGCCGTAACAGCCACATCCACCGCCACACCAATTTGCGTCACAATGATTCCCAATGACCGGCGTGACGCTACCTCAAGCCCGGGAATCTCCAGATTGGCATAATTGAGAAACTCTCCACCTCCAATCATGCACAAGCCCCCAACCCCAGCATAAATCAACATGCCCACCCCATCCCCATGCAACACTTTTTTCGCGACCTGGCTCCGAGAAGCATCATGGCCAAAAACTAACACTGATAAAATCATACCCGTCCCTAAGATCACCCCTCCTACAAATCCCCCACCAGGACCGTATTGGCCGAAAAACAACACGTACAGCCCAAAAATTTGGATCACCGGAATCAAAAAACGTCCTAAGGTCTTCACAATGATACTATCGTGAGGTTGAATCATGAGGTTTGTCTCCGCAACAACAATGCGCAGGCAATACCTGCAGTAAAAATCACCACGGTTTCCACCATCGTATCGAGCGAGCGGTAATCCATCAGCACCGAGGTCACCACATTGGGCGTATGAGTATCCGAATAACTCTGTTCGAGGTAGATTGGGGAAATATGAACACTCGCTGGGGAATGAGGATCTCCAAACTCAGGAAGATCGTTTGCTGCATAAAGCAAGAGAAGTCCTAACAGCGGAAGAGCAATTAATGCTGCCATGGGAGGTGGTGGCCGCCTAAGACGATTGTCTTTTGGTGCAGTTCCAAACAGGGTGAGCAAAAAAAGCACGGTGGCTAACCCAGCTCCAACAACTGCTTCAACAAACGCCACATCCACTGCTCCTAACCAAGCCCACACCAAGGCCAGAAAAAAACTATACGACCCCAAGAGCAAGATCGCACTGATGAGATCTTTGACTAAGATGGCACCAGCGGCAGTGGCAAGGAGAAGAACGAGCAAAGGGATTTCATACGAAAAGGTCATGTGGTTTCTCGTTTCCATGGTTTCAGGCCAGCTCGTAGCGCGGCGCGAACCGTCGCATGGGCAATAACCGGATTTTGAATATAGAGTAATGCCAAGACTGCAATGATTTTCAGCATACTCGTACTCAAGCCCTCATGAAGCACGATGCCCACTAACATCAAAAAGGCCCCTAACGAGTCCGTGAGCGAAACAGCGTGAGAACGACTAAACACATCAGGCAGACGAATCACTCCAATCGCCGCAACAATCAAAAAAGATAATCCAACCAAAATAAAGGCGATTGCAATCACTTCCATGCTAGGGCAATCCTCTTTGTTCCAGAAATTTGGCGACAGCGAGAGCTCCCACCAGATTCAAGAGGGCATATCCAGTCGAGATATCGACAAACATGTCCACTCGCTCAAAGTACATACCCATCACAATCAGGAGAATAATCGCCTTAGTAGAAATGCCATTGAGACCCAAGACGCGATCAAAAATCGTGGGACCCTGAAGCACACGATACAAATACGCACCAATAAGCAACGCCAATAATAGTAAGACACAGAGAAGAAAAATTTTCATAAATCCGATTCTTCGTCCTTAAAAATTTCAGCAATTTTCGATTCGATCCGCTTACTTGTAACATCTTCCCCTGACACCGCATCTAACGCGTGAACGATGAGCGTATTCCGATCAACTTCCGCGGTGATCGTTCCAGGCGTTAAGGTAATGGAATTCCCAAGAAGCACGACGGCAGCATGATGACCCAGTTTAGCCTCAACGTTGATAAGCCTGGGGTCAATAGGAAGTGCGGGGTGAAGAATGAGCTTTGACACATGAAGACTGCTTTGCACGATTTTCCACAGCAACCAGGGAAGATACAAGAGGATCTTGCCCCAGAGTCGAAATTTAGGAACAAAGGGAGAATGTCCAGAATTAATTCCGGCCACAAGGAAGGAAATGACCAGTCCCAACCCAAGATGGATCCAATCAAAACTGGCTGACAACATGATCCACAACCCGAAGAGTGCCAACGCTTTTAATGACAAAAATTTGAAAGATATTGGCCTCTGTCTTGGTTTGGTTGCCATCACTCAATCCCGCATTCAGTTCAGATGCCAGAGGTTCATGCAATTTCCTCAAAAAAATCTAACCGGAGACTTCAAAGGAGTTCTTCGAATACTTCACATCAATTGCCAAGTCCCATAACAGTCAGCTAACGGAGGCAGCTTCCCATGTGCTATCAGGGTTATATCGATGAAACTCAAAGGCATGAGGATCGATTGCAACAAGATTAAGCCACTGGTTATGCAACAACTGTTGAAGGATTGCATGCTTGTGAATGATCGTCGAGATCACACTCGGCGTATGTTCAATGATAGCTAATAGACGCATAGGCTCGTGATAATGAATGTCTCCGTTATTCACCGTTTGTAAGGGAAAGCCCATTTGCAAATCACTTTGGCTTCCCAACATCATCCCAACACCACCGACCACGTTGTGCAACACTTTGCTTCCACTGCCATAGGCCCACGGATCCACCGCTGAAAAATAATAGCCCGTATTTATCCACTCACCGACAATTAAGGGCGCAGTCATGATTTTTTCAAGGATGGCTCCATCAAAATCAGCAAGAGGATCATAGGAATGCAAAAATACACGACCACCTAAATCCAAACCTTTCGTTAGCATCCGCCTCCCAATGAGAAACGCGCCATTGCCAGCCAACCCCCATTCCGGTCGCGTATTGGCCCAATCGCAACTGCGCTCCACGACATGAGCAAAGGCTTGTTCTGGGGAAATCTCTACAGGGGCACGTGGAATACGCTGGCAACGTTCAAGAGCTTGATTCGCCCCGGCTGCTTCTAGATCTTTGTTCAACGCATGCAAATCTTCAGCATGTGTACCAGGCAATTCTTCTAGATCGTAAAACTCGATGCGATCCGTTGTTGTGTTATGTTTCCCAGGAAGAAACCAGGTGTCATCAGGAATGGGCAGTCCATTTTGTTTCAAGATACCCCGAACCTGAGGATCGTTCGCCATCGCGGCAAAGACCCGCGCATTCGCGTCTCCCGGTGCTCCACCACAGGCCCCACAATCCAGGGCACCATAATAGGGATTGTTGTCTGTCTCACTGCCATGGCCACAGAGACACACGAGCCGGGAAAAATTTTGAGCAAGTCCCATGGCACGTAAGCCATTTTCGATAAACATTGCCCGTTCCTTTAGAGAAAACCCCTGAGCGAGTCCCTCAGGAATCCCTTCCGCATTTACTTCTCCAACTTTGAGATTCTGAGGATCTCGTGGCGTAGAAACTGAAATCTCAGTGGGCACCCGGTGTGTGAAAAAATTCTCGATTGTTGAGGTAATGGCGTGAAATGTTTTTTGGAGCATGGTTTTACCTACTAATCCCACACTAAAAAAGAAGCCCAGCACATCTATCACCATCATCGACCCAATAGGATGGTGTTTCAAATCGTGGAAGAGATGACGTCCGAGTTGATGCCATCGAGTACCAGAAGAATACTTTTCTAACGCCGTTCGCCCTCCAAATCGGGGTGTTTCCGTGACGGCATGGTTAGGAGTGAGTAGTACAGGACACAAGAAGGAACGCTGATCACTATCAAACGCTTGATGGCTCAGAGGAATGCCAAAGAACCCTGCAAACCCAAACGTTTCATAAGACCCTTGGGCTTCAATATGACGGCGAAACGATTCAGAGCGTACATCGATACAGAATACCAATTGCGCATGAGGACGAGACTCTAATGCTGGAACAGTCCCTCGATGCACCGAGATCTTCCTTAGGATATCTGCTCGAAACGATTCTTCATAGGCTTCAAGCCACACAGGACTATGCTGATCAAAGGGAAAGTCATTCAACCACTCCAACATCGTCTCAGCATCAGCCAGTGAAAGGTCGTGAACGTCAATTGGAGATAACTCAAGAAACTGTGCGAGATGGAATAATCGCCAGGCGTCTCGGCATATCATCCGTTTTGTTTGATCAACAGAATGCCATCCCCCTCCTACTTGATTGCGATATTCTTCGGGTCGGTCCTCCCAATATGCCGTGATGGCGGAAACGGTTCCTTCAATACCCCATTCTTGTTGGCACCGAACGTGAGCCAATTCCACCTCGTAGAACAGGCGGACAGCAAGATATTGAGTGATATCAATGGGATGCTTCTCTTGCGCGTGATATGCAGGGTGTTCACCCAGCCAACGAATGTACCGTGTCCACCCTGGTAACAGGGACAGCTGTCTTGAAAGATAATCGCTCCATTGACCCGGAGGAATACCAAGATGCTGCAAGCATGAGGCAATCGCACTCTCTGGGTCTGAAGGAAGATCGCAAATCTTTTGAGAAAAGTCTTTAATCCCAAGAAGGGTTCCTGAGTAATCTTTTTGAACCAATTGCTGCCAAGCTTGATAAAAACCATCCTGACGATGGGGCATTTGCCATCCAGCTAACCCTTCATCCAGAAACGCCGCCACCCATTTAATGAGTTGGTCATTGACTTGATCTACAAGACCAACGCTGGCCAGGCGATCAACCCAATCACTGATAGTCCGTTGGGCCGGCAAGGAGATGGATACGGATGTAGTCGAAACAGAACGGTCAGATGATCGGGGTGGAAAATGAGACTCAGTTAACTCTAAAACAGCCAAGGTACTCTTCCACAGATTCGTCAGATAGGCCTCTTCAGGATACTCACGACATTGTTCGCACTCTTGAATTGTTCGTTCGATGATTCGTGTTCGGGATTCTTGGGAGAGATTCTGGTGAAACCGCTTCGTTGATCCACTGTCACTCAGCTCCCACTCAAGCAAAGCTGGCTGAAGAGATTCAAACCCCTCCAAAATGTGCAACCACCAGACATCATGATCGGAAATCTGCCGGCTTTCGAGTTGAATAGGATTCTGTTGCTCTTGGAGAGAACTGACCCTCTGAAAAGCCCGCTTCAAGTCTTCCTTGGTAATTCGGCCGTCTCGATAAAATTGCCGATACTCTTCATTGGCCAAATAGCCATGTCCACCCAGAAGATGTTCACCTTTTTGCACAGCCTGGTCAAAGGGCAGATATTCCAACCCATGAATAGGATTCTGCGCGACCATCGTTCGCATGGGCCAAAATGGCGCAATCGGTTCACTGGCTTTTTGGATGGCTTGCTGAAGCTGTTCTCGCTCCTCCAATGTGAGTGTTTTCGATGCACTTATAATCGCCTCGGTATTCATTCTGATTCTAATGCTCGTGGATTTGTCCCATAACCTGAAACATTCTGTAATCGGGTGTTTTATTCATCTTCTACGCTTTCACAAATTTTCATGAAAAATGGACGAACGACAAAAGGCGAGGCTGAGGCTTCCATTCGAAAAGCCGTGATTAAATTCGAGCAGGAATTTCGAGGCCCTATGGATGTTAAAGCCATTATCTTGCGTGGTCTGGTCATTGTTCGGCTTTAGGGTCTACTGACCCAAGCGGAACCACAGTTGGCCAAAAGTGATGAGGGAATCGAGAAGGTGAAAGCCATGCGTCAGAAGCTGATTTCCCAAGGTCGCGAAAAACTATGTTCCCAAGTGAGCCAGATTACTGAAGCCACGGTTTCAGGATTGTTTACCGATATTGATGTGACCATCGGAAAACGCATCATCATATTCTCGTAAGACCAAGATCTCGAAGCCATGCTTCCCTCCGTCTCTTAACCGAGACACTCTATTGGATTGATGGTCACATAATGTATGCGACTTCCGAAAGCCTTTTCTAAAAAAACAACCCCACAAGATTCCACGCATTGTTAAAATCTTGTCACTTCCTAGGCTTTTTTCTTCCTGCTTCTGGGTGATCCGATAAAGGTTGATGCTGATCTAAACCTATAATCTCTAGACGAGACTCCCGTTCCTGAAAATCTTTCTGCATTTCATGAAGTTTTGACATAGTCGTGTGATCTACCAAAAACGTATCTGACAAATCCAACACGACATGAGGTTCACTTGCTATACCATCCAATGTTTTTTTCAGAGCAATCCATGTACTAAAAATTGCAGAATCTTTGACCTTCACTGTAACCCCACGACCATCATTTCGTTCGACCATGATTTGTGGTTTAAACAAGGATGGCATGGGTGCGCCATTTTTTAGATGCAATACCATATTGACACAGATTCCTATAGCAATGCCCATTAATAAATCTGTGGCCAACACCCCAACGATGGTTGACACAAAAATAATGAATTGCTCACGACCAACATGCCAAATATGAATAAATTCTTGGGGCGAGGCGAGGCGATAACCCGTAAACACCAACATGGCGCCTAATGCCGCCAAAGGAATTTGATTGATTAAGCCAGGGAGGAGCGCCACAAACAAGAGTAAAAACAATCCATGAAACATATTGGCAAAACGCGTTCTGGCCCCATTATCAATGTTGGCCTTGCTGCGAACGATTTCTGAAATCATCGGAAGGCCTCCGACAAAGGCCGCCAGAGTATTCCCCACTCCAACAGCCAACATATCGCGATCGTGATCGGTCTTTCTCTTCCAGGGATCAATGCCATCGATGGCTTTTGCACTCAGAAGGGATTCAATGCTTCCAATAAGCGCAAACATGATGATGTATTTCCACCCAATCGTCGTCAACAATCCGGAAAAATCAGGGAACGTGATGGCATGAAACATATTCTCTGGGACAGCGACCAAAAAATCTTGTCCGAGGGGATACTCTTGCCCATTGAAGGTATAGGTCTGTTCTTGACCAAAATTCAGATACATCGCGAGCGGCACCGTGACCAACAATACCACCATGGGTGCGGGGATAATTTTGATTGTCGGATTGGCAATGAACAAATAGCTAAACATGATGAGAAGACTCAAGATTCCTATTAGGCCAACCAAAGGATTCATCTCCATGACAAACTGCGGGATTTTCGCAATCAATTCCAATGGCTTACCATCGGGGCTCACTCCCAAGGCAATAGGAAACTGTTTGGCCATAATGATGACCCCAATTGCGGCTAACAAACCATGAACCGCTGAACTGGGGAAGAACTCTCCTAAAATCCCGGCTCGAAAGACTCCTAAAAAAATTTGAATGATCCCCGCGACCACCCCCACCCCTAGAGCAAGCCGATAGGCTTGAAGATCTAAGGCTGGGTCCTTTCCTCCTGTAAATCCAAACTCAGTGACACAACCAATCGCAATCACAATGAGCCCCGCGGCCGGCCCTTTAATCGTGAGCTCAGAGTTACTGAAAAAAGTGGCCAGTACCCCACCAATTATCGCTGTAAAAATCCCGGAAATCGCAGGGTAGCCACAGGCTAAAGAAATCCCCAAGCACAGCGGAAGCGCGATCAAAAAAACCAAAAACCCTGAAACCATATCCGCTTGCCAGTGTTTCGGGAATTCTGAAATCTGCCCTCTAGGAATGTCCTTTTCGCTGGAGGTCATGATGGGATTTGAGGAACTGATGAAGAAGGATCGTCCTATATTACTTTGATATCAGCCAACTGATGCCGGAAGTCTCTTTCGCGCAAATTTCAACAGCATTTTGTTGTTTGCGGACAACTCTAATGGGGCTGTCGAATAATGATGATATTAACGGGCCACATTTAGCGTCGGCGGCCTACCATGTCATACAGCCTTGGTCTTGTTCAAAAAAGTCCGTCCAGCAAGACCACAGCCATTTTTCCGCGCGGAGCGTACTGGCACGGCGTGAGCTCGGAAAAAGGGTGAGAACGCTGCTGGCGGATTTTCTCAACCGACCCTTAATACAACAAAGCCGGTCCCAGTTACTGAAGCGCGTTCCAGCAACACAAACCGGCTTGCATTGACACCGACCCCTTTTTTCTTGCTGAGAGTCAGTCACTCGATAATTTGGATAGAACCCATACTGTTCAAGGGAAATGGAATTTTTGAAAAACCTATAACTTTAAGCTATCGGCTTTACGTAACTCCTTGAGATGTCAAGGAGATATAACAGGAGGGAGTGGGCCACCTCAAGAAATTTTTTAAAAAATTCCTTAAAAACCCTTGATCCTATGGGTTTTAATTACGTAGAAATACTTTTATTTAAGGAGAGAACCTGAAGAATGGAAAAAACTGTGGAGGATGTACCGGATCAACACCGCCTCAATTTCTCTTTTATTACTACAAGAGAAATGAAAGAAGGTTAATTACCCGTAAATATTAAAACCAACCATAACGGCCACTACGGCGATCATAGCTAAATCAAAAAGTGGGTCCATTGTCTGCTCCTTACCATAAATTAACGTAATACAGTGATTATTTTGCAAATTATATTCCAATATTTAATTATGCCGCAAATAAACACATAAACAATTGAAATATTTATATAATTTAACAATTTTCATGCAAATATTTTCTATAAATTTATGGTGGAGATTATAAAAAAGAGCGTTTTCGCTCTGTGATGAAAGTGCGATTTCGCTCACCAGAAAGAAGACTACTTACTTACTTTTATCAATAATTCATTGGTAATACTTGACTTTCTGTCAAATTAACTTACCTTGTAAGTATGATATCATCACGCCCTTTAACGCATGACGAAAAGAAGGCCTCAGAAGCCGCTTTTCGTGGATTGCCTCAAGATGAAAATTGGACCGCTTCTGCCAAATCCATCTATGAAGGCATCATACAAGCCCTTGGCAATGACCCCTCTGAACTTCCTGTCTCAAAGGATCCTTCCCTACCTGAATTGCCCACTTTGGGTGACCATAGAGAAGACTCTTCCTCAGATGACGTATTGGAATTGACAACTCCTGATTCGGTGAACGCTCAAGAAATCCCACCAGACCTGAAACAGTTCACCATTCGTTTACGACGAGAGGCCATCGAATCGGGGATACTTAAAGATGTCACTCCATTGGCACAAAGTATCGGTTTAGACTTTTGTGTAGGCATGACGAATCCACTCTGGGAGCAATACATTACTTCCTCTCCAGATCTTACCGAACAACACATTCACGCCCGCCTCCGCGATACCTTAATTGCCGTGCGGCTTCGCTTGGCTAGTCTGAAGGAGCCCACACCCTTAATTGATGTTCCAGTACTTTTAGAGTTTTCCCCGGAACCGACGCCACAGCTTTGCCTTGCCTTTGCGCTGTTTCACAAAGATCCTGTAGATGGAGACTGCCTGTTGTTGATCCATCCAGGGGAAGTTTTTGCCACTCGCCAAGCCTTCGAAAATAACTAACTCACCAGCCTCGCCTTCCTTGTAACCTAGAGTTCCGTTTGCGCGGGATGAATGACAAGCATTCCCTCCTAATCAAACTACTCAACAACTCTCAGCCTCTCAGGAATCACGCAGGATTTCTTGATTCCTCATTGTGAGGCTACCTTTTTCTATTTCCATCACTGGGAAAAGGTCCAATAATTGACAACTCCAGAGATTCCTCCTTCACCAAACAACAATCCCAACCGAAAGGGAATAAAGACAGTTCACCTACTCCCGGGATTTCATCATGGTGCGTCATGCTCATCACTCTTTTCTCATCCCTGCGATTCCTCAAACTCTGCCAGCAATCCGAGCACTAGGCTTATGGTTTGGCCTAATAGTCTTTTTCTTTTCTCCAGAAATAGTCCATGCCGAGTTTTTGGATCGGCTTGAACTTCTCAACCATCTACGCCAAGGGCATTACCAAAAGTTAGAACAGATTCTCACTCGACAGGAACGTCTGTACCAAACCAAGAACATTCCAGAAGAACACGTGGAAGCCGCGTATTTTACTTTTGCGAACTCTGCAGCAGATCTGCAAGAACCACTGGATACATGGGTCAGTCACAGCGACAAAAGCAGGACGGCTCAGTTGGCACGCGGTATCTACTACTGGAAATTAGGATGGACCTCCCGCGGGGGAGCATATATGTCTAAGACGCCCCCTGAACGAGTGAAGGCAATGAAAGAATACTTTTCTATTTCCTGGAAAAATCTCAAGCTTGCCGCAGTTAAGAAGAAATCAGGGATACCGTATAAATTTCTTATCGACATTGCCAAGAGCTTGGGAGATGCTGAAGGAGTTAACCAATATACAGAAAAAGGACTTCAGGCTGACCCTAGGTCTTTTGCAGTTCGCTGGGCTTATATCTCTAGCCTCGTTCCCTGGTGGAGTGGATTGTCAGAAACAGATATTAACCAGGCAATTAAATAGAGTGCTTTTGGCAAGGGATTCCTGTAGACTCGAGGCATGGAAACACAAGATGCCCGAACATTACTGCCCGCTGCCCAAGAGCAGCTCCGAAAACAAGCCATTCGCCTCAAGCAACAAGGGATGAGTTTTGTGGAGATCGCCGAGGTCGTGGCGGTGCACCGCAACACGGTCGCCAAATGGTGGCAGCGCTATGTGCACGGAGGGCTCAAAGGCCTCAAAGCCCAGCCGCGTGGACGGCGCGTCGGGGCTCAACGCATTCTGTTGGTCGAGCAGGAAATCACCATCCAGCGGCTCATTTGTGACAAAAATCCGGATCAGTACAAGTTGCCCTTTGCCCTGTGGACGCGGCAGGCGGTCCAAGAACTCATGGCCGTCCGGCTGAAGGTCCGGATCCCGATCCGCACGGTAGGCGAATATCTCAAGCGGTGGGGATTCACGCCACAAAAGCCGCTCAAGCGTGCCTATGAGCAACGACCGGCGGCGGTGCGGCAATGGCTCGACGAAGACTATCCAGCCATTGCGTCCCGAGCGAAGCAGGAACAGGCCGAGATCCATTGGGGGGATGAGACCGGGATGCGCAATGACAGCCAGCATGGCCGCAGTTATGCGCCACGGGGCCACACGCCGGTGATTCACTTGTGGCCCTGTCAAGTTAACTGTGTATCTGATTGTGAATTAATCTCTGATTGGCACCCGATCTCCTAACAGGATGGCAAATTGATTGAGGGCGCGTTTCCACTCCGGAATTGGCATCGTCCATTTCTTGGCAATCCGTTGGATCCCCAGATAGAGCACTTTGAGTATCGCTTCATCCGTTGGGAACGCCCCACGTTTTTTGAGGACTTTGCGCAACGAATAGTTCAAAGATTCAATGGCATTAGTGGTGTAGATGGCTTTCCGAATTTCCGGCGGATAATCAAAGAAGACCGTCAAGCGCGTCCAGTCGCGTCGCCAGGCCGCACTGATGGTGGGATAGGAGGCATCCCAAGTTTGCGCAAGCTTCTCCAGCGCTTCTTCGGCTTCGGGCAGTGTCGCGGCCCCATAGATGGCCCGAAGATCACGCGCCACCGCTCGCCGCTCACGCCAGACCACATACCGGAGAGACTGTCGAACTTTATGCACGATGCAGAGTTGCACTTGGGTGTGGGGAAAGATGGTCTCTAAGGCTTCGGGCAGACCGGCTAACCCATCCACACAGGCCACAAAACAATCCTGAACGCCTCGATGCTGCAGCTCGGTAAAGACTCCTAGCCAAAACTTGGCGCCTTCGGTTTCACTCACCCAGAGACCCAATAATTCTTTCTCCCCATCCAGCTTCACACCCAACGCCACATACACCGCTTTCGTCTTGACCGCCCCTTCATGGCGGGATTTCACAAACAAACAATCCAAGTACAGAATCGGATAGACGGCTTCCAAGGGCCGACTCTGCCACAGCCGGACATCCTCTAGGACGGTATCCGTGATGGTGGAAATCAGTGTCGGCGAGACCTCCGTCCCATAGAGCTCTTCTAGATGGCTTTGAATTTCCCGAGTGGTGAGTCCATGGGCATATAAGGCCAATACTTTGTCATCAAAGCCCTCGAGCCGTCGTTGGCGTTTTTGAACCACGGCGGGTTCAAACGTGCCCGCTCGATCCCGAGGCACCGTCAGCGCCACCGGCCCTTGGTCCGTTTCAATGGTTTTCGCACTCGTACCATTGCGGGCATTATTTGCCTTGGCCTGAGTCCGGCCATAAGGGGCATACCCCAAATGATGCGTCAATTCGGCCTGCAGGGCTCGCTCGACCAATCGTTTCGTCAACCCTTTCAAGAGCCCATGCTCCCCGAGAATATCTGCGGGCGACTCACAGTCTTTCAAAAGGTCATCCAGCAACGCATCCGTTTTCGTGTGGTTCTTGGTCATCAGTCCTCCTTAACAAATGAAACTGTGATAATAACCAGATACACACTTTATTTTACAGGCCCTCACTTGTCGGCGAAACGCGCCTCCACCAACATGATCTCCACTGTGACGAACCAAGGCAAGGTGCGGTTTATGATATACAGTGGCAGCATGAAGGCTTCTCGCTTGCTTCAGTTTTTCACCCAATTGCTCAAGGGGGCGAAGAACAAGATCTTTCTGATCCTCGACAACCTGCGGGTTCATCATGCGAAGCCGGTCAAGGCCTGGTTAGCGAACCCACGCAACGCCAAGCGGCTCGAAGTGTTCTTTCTGCCGGCGTACTCGCCTGAATTGAATCCGGACGAATATCTTAATGGTGCTTTGAAGGTCGGAGTCCACGCCAAGCCCCCAACCCGAGACACCGCCACGCTCAAACAACATGTTCGGGAACACATGCGCATGTTGCAACAGTCACCGACTCGAGTAAGCCATTATTTTAATCATCCGAAAATTCGGTACGCGGCGTAGCAGCCAATGCAATGTGTTTAATTGCCGGTTTAATAGCATTAAAACTATCGCTGCTTTCATCAAGCATAAGGTAATTCCTCAACTAGACAAAAATCCAACGCTCCGTCCCCTTTTAGGATGAGTTATATTTAAAAGTTGGGGATGATCTGAAAGCGAAAGGCGGCGTATCCTGGTGATAAGCACATCACCACCCTTTCAAGCAAAAGGAGGATACGCCATGAACCAGCGTAACGTTGTAGAGCAGACGAATCAAGATGAGTATACGGAGGATCCCTTGACGGCGGTGCTGCGGAAGGGGGCACGGGAGCGGCTGACTCAAGCGGTGGAGGAGGAAGCCCAAGCGTTTCTCGCTGCCCATGCGACTCTCCGCGATGACGAGGGGCATCAGATGATTGTGCTGAATGGGCACTTACCCGAACGCACGATTCAAACGGGCATTGGGGGCATCCCGGTTCGAGGCCGGCGAGTCCGAGATCAACGAAAGATTCCGAAGGCCGATCGCATTGCGTTTACCTCGACGATCCTGCCGCGCTATCTTCGGCGGAGCAAGAGCCTCGAGGAGTTGATTCCGTGGCTCTATTTGAAGGGGATTTCGACCGGCGATTTCTCCGAGGCCTTACGAGCTCTTGTCGGCAGTCCTGCCGGGCTCTCGGCGGCCACGGTCTGTCGGTTAAAGACGGGCTGGCAGCAGGAGTGGGCAACCTGGCAGCAGCGTGATCTGACGGGAAAACGGTATGTCTACTTCTGGGTCGATGGGCTCCACCTGAATGTGCGGATGGAGGACTCGCCCTGCCTTTTGGTCGTGATTGGAGCCACTGCCGACGGGCACAAAGAGCTGGTCGCCGTCGAGGATGGGGGGCGGGAGAGCGAGCAGTCTTGGAAGGACCTCCTCCTCAATCTGCACCACCGCGGCTTAACGATCGGGCCAGACTTGGCGACGGGCGACGGGGCCTTGGGATTCTGGAAAGCCCTGCCTCAAGTCTATGCTTCGACCAAGGGGCAACGCTGTTGGGTGCATAAGACCGTGAACGTGTTGAACAAACTCCCGAAGAGTCTGCAGGCGAAAGCGAAGGCCGGGCTTCACGAGATCTGGATGGCCCCCACGAAGGCCCAGGCGGACAAGGCCTTTGATGGATTGCTCCAGACCTATGAGGCGAAATATCCCAAAGTCGCGGAGTGTTTACAGAAGGATCGCGAGGCCCTGCTGGCCTTCTATCAGTTTCCCGCCGAACATTGGCAGCATATTCGAACGACCAATCCGATTGAGTCGACCTTTGCCACGGTGCGCTTACGCACGGCGAAAACACGCGGCTGTCTGTCTCGAGCCACCGCGTTAACCATGGCGTTCCAATTAGTGCGTGGTGCGGAGAAAACCTGGCGACGGTTGCGGGGCTATCAGCGGCTCGCACAAATGATTGCGGGCGTCATATTTGTCGATGGAGAAGTCGAGACCAGGAAGGCCGCCTAAAAACGTCATCCCCAAGATTTGACAATAACTCTTTAGGATCACTAGATCATGTGCGAGCAGAAATGTTCGAACGGAATGATGACGAGGAAAACGCTATCCCGCACCGAAAAGCCGCGCTTGAACACGGACGTTATTATTATTATTTATACAGCTATGGACAATCCCTCTTTTACCTTGATCGTAACGAAGAAGCCCTGGACGTATTCACTACGGCCCTCCAAGCCCGCCCACAAGTAGCGGATGTCCATGATTATCGGGCGCGGGCTCTTCAAGCTCTTGACCATCCTGAAGAAGCATTGGAAGAGCAAGCTAAAGCCATTGCTCTTGATGAACTGGATCCAGGGAAGCTCCGCCGCTATGCTTGGAGACTCACACGCCAACACAAGTTGCAAGAAGCGGAAACCGCGTTAACTCAAGCCTTGACCTATGGTTCCTACGACCACAGAGTCGTTGGCAAACTGGGAAGATTGTATCTAGCTGATCTACACAGCCCTAACCAAGCGCTACCCTATCTCAAGAAAGCTGTCCAGCTAGAACCAGAAAAGCCTTGGTATTGGCTTAATTATGCATGGGCACTGAACCAATTAGAAGATTGCCAAGCAGTTGAAATACTACAGGAGTACAAAATTCGATGTCTGGCATCAGGTAATTGCCCAGCTAGCGATATCGATTGGGCTAAGACAACATCTCAACGAATGATTTGGAAACAAGGGTGCTGGCGCGAACATCCCACATTGAAACTTCTCAAACGTCTCACCAAATGGATCCCAGTGCTTTAGTCTCTTGCTCCGCCAATTTCCCCTCCTAATATGGGAGTGTTGAATAATGAAGATGGCAAGAGCCATATTTCGCCAGGAAGCTGTTTGCTATCAGTAGCATCGGGTCTGTTCAAAAAGTCGTCCAGCAAGGCCACAGCCATTTTTGCGCGCGGAGCGTACTGGCACTACGTGAGCACGGAACAATGGCGAGAACGCCGCTGGCGGCTTTTTTCAGACCCAATATAGCCTCATTCGGTGCATACTTTCCGCCTTCTTGCTTATTCAACTATAATTCATCGTATGCTCATTCTATTTGTTTTTCGTATCTACCGACGGAGTTTTCATATTTTTTTGTTTACGATAGCCACTATGAGTTTGCTTCTTGTCCCGGGGGCATGGGGAGACTTCCGACCTAACTCGAAAGCTACCTTCTGGTCTTTCAAGACCGCAATGAATACCTCGCCCTTTTCCGCGGTTCAGCCTCGGCCAAAACTGCCTGTAGAACCTGATGAATTCGATTCCCGCGAGATCAAGGCCTATTATGATTGGCGCAATGATTTGTTTTTTAGGGAATTTGATTTGACCGGCTCAGGGTCAACCAACTTCATGACTGCCCGTCGAACCTACGAAGTCTGGCTGGATGAATTTGGCACACCCATCGTGATGACCATTGGTGATCCAGTATTCTATTGGATTGATCTGAATGGAAACGGCAAATTTGAACAGGAGCTCGGTGAAATGTTCAAAGATTCGTATGAAGATGGAGTGACGGGCAACGAAGAGCCTTATGACAATAGCGATCTACAAGAACCCCCAGGTCCCGCCCTGCAATGGATACCCCCTCAGAATTGAAATGATGACGTATTCGCCGTTAATTGGGCTCTTCACCCTCACCCAGGCTCTCTGCCCGAGGGAGCAGTGCTAGTCTTAGCAGAGCGAAACTACTAAAAAATAAAAAGCCGACTTCTCATGTTAGAGAAGCCGGCTTTCTCCAATATTTACTTTTTCTTCTATTCAGAAAAAGTAAATTCCGTTGCCAATTTTTCTCCCGCCCTTACTTGAACATTACGTTCGTGCAACCCAAGCACCGGATGCCATGCGCGAAGGGTATAATGGCCTGGGGGAATATTGTCGATTGAAAAATGGCCTTCCTCATCGGAAATGGCGAAATAGGGATTCTTCACCACATAGAGCCAGTTCTGCATAAAATCATGTCGGTTACATGTGATTCGTACCAGACGGCTATCTCTCAACTTGTCGGAATCAAACGCGCGGTCAAATTCGTCATCGGGATGAATATCACGATTGTGTAAGGTGCGTAAGACGTTTCCCCCAGCATCCAATGATATAAAGGTATGCAGAACATGCTTAACGGAATCATGGTTACCAAATATCACAGCCTCATCAGGAGTTAAGACTCCTGTGAAGGGACCGAAATTGCAGTTTTCGGTTTTCACCCGTAACCCTAACGTTTCACCGCCCATATACTGAAACCTTCCTTTTCCTGGAGCAGTCCCCAGGAATTCTTGTTTCGCAAATGGCTTTCCCGATTCGATCCCTTCTAGAACAACCACAGCCCCCTTGAGCATGCCATTGTGCGCCTCAACCTTCACCAAACTTCTTTGGTCACCACAGACTTCGGGATTTTTGTCAACGTCAAACTGCAGTGCTTCCGGAGGAGTGCCAGAGAAGGTGATCTTTCCCTGAATAGTGCCCCCATCTCTCACTTCAGCCACTTCATAGGCATGGGCCATACTTGGTCCCGTGATGATGGCCAGACTTATCACGACCCACACCATTCGGATTTTATTTTTCATGACCCGCCTCCTTGTTTCCTATCGTATCTGTTAGCATCAGACCGCCTGGGCTCTTTACATAATGATTTGCCATCCGGCCCAGATAGAATAGCTTTGTTTCAATTGCGGGCCATCAAGATTTTGATAAATAGGGGCGCCGGCTTCAACATTTAAATGATTTTCGAGGCCCATGAACTCTGGGAATAGAATATTGATCCCTCCCATAAGATCTAACCGTTTTCCCCCTCGGAGGTCGGTTTCAGCCGTTGGGATAAGTGGAAGGTTCATCGGGCCGATTGTCGTTGGCAATTGCCCGTCTCTTCTTTTGATATCAAACCATTGTTTCCAATTCAAACGGGCTGAAGTACTGATCCACTTCGCCCAACGATACGCCCCCCAACCATTCAAGTCATATCGGTTTCCATCTTTGTATCCTTGGCTGTTATAGCCGATTCGTACCACACCCATACCTTGAAATCCCCATGAAACATTATTTTTGACTCCTGTATAGGTCAAGCCGGGTAACAGATCCACCGTTCCAGATCCCAAACGCATAGGATAGGGTAACAACGAATTATTTCCCAACGGAGTATTATCCCGAGGTTTAATATCTCCTGAGGGTAAGGACACTCCCGTATTCAAATGGAATCGATGGGCACCAATACTCGGAGTTTCAAAGGCATAGAGACGCCAAAGAGCAGCCAACTTGATATCCCCAATGCCACTGGAATTAGTCCTAAACTTCACACCCATTCGATTCACATGATCCATATCTTTCAGGATGTAAGGAAACATGGCCATCAACGTGACTGTATCGTTCAAGCCATACATGGCACCAAACATATGCATTTGTGTGGTCATCTTTGTCGGGGTGACGACGAAATCCTCCAGAACCTTGCTGGCCGAAACATTATTTGTCCCATCACGATTCTGATCCATAAACATGTGCATAAACCGATAGGCAAACATAAACTCCCCTTTGTTATGGGTATGGTCACCCATAACGCCAATAGGAGCGTGAGAATCCGGCCTTTCGGCCTGATAGAAATTCCCGATAATTAGTCGTTCACCTTTTTCCTTTGCACTTTCTCCCAATGTTTCCTCAAAACCATCCAGGAATCCTTCTAGTAACGCCGCCTCGGCTTTTTTCATTCCTGTTCCCAGAAAAACCCCACATACCAATACCCCAAGGCAAATATTTCCAATACCAACGAACAATCTATTTATTGCACACTTCATCTAATAACTTCTCCTTCACAATATTATTTAAAAAAAGACACATAAATATCCGAATAAATGCTGCCACATTCAATCATTCGCACAGTTAAACCTCTGAATCGAGGCTTAGAAGAATCCTTTAGAAAAACCACTTCACAGCTACACTCAGCTGCTAATGAAAATGTGGATTCCGTGCTGTTAGAGGAAAAAGAAAGGCTTGTGTCTATACAGAAGGAGGTGCACGGGAAGGTGAAGAAATAGAAAATGAAGGTGTGGTAGTTGTTGGCTCTTCATTCTCCATTCCCAGAAGGGATAAAATTGGAGCTGCTACAACCACCAGCTCTCCACCGTGAACTTGGCCAGCGGCACAATACCAACTACACAGGGCGGAGGCATGTGTAGCGGAGGTATGATGATGGATATGTTGGGAAACATGCCCAACAGCTTGTGCAGATAGAACGCCACCAAGCGTGAGAAGCATGGCGACTAAACAGAGGACAAGAAGTGGGGAACGTAAGTTTCGCATGACGAATAAAAAAAGGAGAATTATTTTAGTACTTAATCCTCCCTCATATCAACCATTGTTTTCTTTATATTATCCTGAATAGAGCTTATGAAACAAATGCCTCTTCCTTAACTATCGACGGTAAGGGTAAGATCCTTAGAAGACTAAGAAGAAAATTGCAGAAACCCCAAAATCTAACTTTACTACAATGAAGTCTAGGCCTCCCGAAAAATTTTCTGAAATACCAAGGCCTGCTAAGCCACTCATCCAGACGCAGATTCACCGGCGACAAAAGGCGAAAGCGGTTCTACCAATGGCAGACGAATGGGATCACCAATCTGAAAACCCTCCCAAACTTCGCACTCCCTCCTCAAAAATGAAAAAGTCTTGAACGTAATAATCAGTCTTTTCTTGAGAGAAAAAAACCCGTGAGGGACAAGCCCTCACGGGTTTAGGCAAATGCCAACTAGACTAATAAGACTCTTTAGTTTGTTATCGACGTCCACCTCCTCGATGACCCCCATTGCCTCTTCCACCCATTGCTCCCCGAAAATTTCCTCGCGGTCGATGATTCTTCCATCCATGACCTCGGTCAAACCGTCGTGGCGGAGCAAAATGTCGACGATGCCCATGATGTCTTGGTGGTTTCCAAAAGTGTCGATGGCCAAGCCGGCCATACCGAGGCGAATATCCATAGATTGGGCCATAGCTGTAATAGGGGACTCCAAGACCTAACTGAAATCCGCCTGGACCTATATGAATCGACAGGCCAGTTAAATGAATGTTTGCTGAAGATGTTGTCGCACGAGCATCATCTCCAGCCCAAGCCGGAGTAAATGCCAAGCATGAAATGGCGAGCACACTTGTGGCCAAAATGAGGTTCTTTCCTTCTACAAAAAGATATTTCGTCGAATCACGATGCTTCTGGTTCAGAGAGTTCAATTTAAAAATGTTCATGGGGCACCTCCTAAAAATAAAAAATATATTCCCCCGATAACTGCTCACTTTCATCCTTCTATCATCAATGCTATAAAGTATAATATTATCCATTATGATTGTCAATATGACTATTAAATTGAACTCTTATTATTATACAAAAAGACAATTATTTTAATAAAAACAATACATTGCATTAAAATTCACTAAGTAGTAAGCTTTATGCTAATTAGAATAGAACCAGGCCAGAGCATACAACCGGAGAACAGGGCATGAAACGCTTTTCAGATAAGGAAGTCGGAAGGTATATCGAAGCCATCAATAAAGAAGCCGCTCAGGTATGGATCAACGCCTTTGCTCGGGAACCCAAACTTCAACAAAGCTACTATTGGACCTTGTTTTCAGAATTGTTCCTCAAACAACTCAACAACATTCCTGTCAGTATGAGCGATGCTGAAAAAATGATTCCGCAACTGTCCGCCTCCCAAGCCAGACGTGCGATTCACAATGCCAAGGCTGCGAAATACCTCGAAATTTCAGCCACCGGTGAGCGGACCAAATACGTGCGACTCACCTCAAAAACAGAAGAACTCATCCGAATAACTAGCTCCAAAGCTCTCCAAAGTTTAAAAGGGATTTTCGGTTAAAATATTTTCAATGACTGCCTTCTTGAGACTTTAAAGGTCAAAAAGCAGTGTCTCTCGCCCCTTCCTCCTCTTAAAATAGAGATGTAAAGGCCGTCAAAACATTTCGTTGCCTAAAAACAATATCCCAACAATTCCCCATAAATTCTTCCGACAAACCACTGGTTTTTCAACCTTTTTTGCCTGAATAGACCCAGAGACACTTAGGTCTTTTGTTGCATTGATTCGGAAAAAATTTGGGTGCTACCATGCGCAGTTCTAGAATATCTCCCAGACATGGGGTGGGCTATTTTTTCACTTACTTATTACTAGGAGAGTCACCAGATGTCCGGGTCGGACCTTCTCCTTGAGTACTTAACGAAGTTTTTTCCCATTCTGATCTTTACAGTCCTGGCGTTAGGATTTGGACTGGTGACCCTCCTGCTCTCCTATCTGGTTCAACCTAAGTACCCCGAAGAAGAAAAACTCTCAACCTACGAGTGCGGCTCAGAACCCTTCTCGGATTCTCGTATGCCCTTTCCGGTGCGGTACTACGTGATCGCCATGCTGTTTGTGATTTTTGATATTGAGGTCATCTTCCTCTATCCCTGGGCAATTACCTTTAAGGATTTGGGAGTGATTGGATTTATTGAAATGATGATTTTTATTGGACTGTTTGTCGTGGCCTATATCTATGCTTGGCGGAAAGGGGCACTGGAGTGGGATTAGTCCAAATTGGTCCTCCAGCCAAGGATGGAGATCTGGGGATCATGACGCTCTCTTTAGAAAAAGCCGTCAATTGGGCCCGCAAAGGCTCGTTGTGGCCCATGACGTTTGGGTTGGCCTGTTGCGCCATAGAGATGATCGCAGCGGTGTCTTCCCGCTATGATATTGACCGGTATGGTGCGGGAGTCTTTCGCGCATCCCCTCGCCAATCGGATCTCATGATTGTGGCAGGAACCGTATGCCGGCGCATGGCTCCTGTTATTCGAAAAATCTATGACCAAATGCCCGAACCCAAATATGTGATTTCTATGGGGTCTTGCGCGACTTCTGGCAATATTTATGACAGCTACAGTGTCGTTCAAGGTGTCGACCGATTTGTGCCAGTAGACATTTACGTCCCCGGCTGCCCTCCAACTCCAGAAGCATTATTTGATGGAATCTTCAAACTCCAAGATCGGATCATGCAGAAGCGCGTCTTCACGAAACAACCCGACCAAGTGAAAGTGTAAAGCATGAAAAGACCCACACCATCACTAAGCCGGAGGCTCACCATGAATTCCTTTCTGACATTGGTTTTATTGTGCCTTGTTTTCATATTCCCTGCGGTTACCTTTGCAGAAAAAGCCCAAGAAATGCCGCCGCCTTATGAAGGGAGCGATGCTCTCAAAGCCATAAAATCGTTAGCAGGAACCTGGGAAGGCACGCACGTGATGGATGGAAAAGAGGTCCCTGGAAAAATTGAATATAAAGTGTCATCAAATGGGAGTACTGTTGTGGAAACCATGTTTCCCGGCAGCCCACATGAGATGGTAAACGTCTACCACGATAAAAGCGGATCACTGACGATGACGCATTATTGTTCCGTTGGCAATCAACCTCACTTGGATCTTACAGCAATGAAAGAAAACCGCCTTTTGTTTTCACTCTCATCGAAGGACAACGAGGATCTTGGGCATGAGGGACATATGCATGACCTCACAATCACAATGGTTGATGCCAATCATATCAAGCAGGAATGGTCGTATTTCGAGAAAGGTGGAAATGCTGGAGGCACCACCTTTACGTTGGCCCGTACAAATTAGACGGTGGCAGCATGAAGAATGCTGGTAGCTTCCATGGATTCAACAGATATGCATCCAATTGCTGAAAAAATTCAAAGCCGATTTCCTGAAGGGTTTCTTAGCTCCCAAGAATGGCGTGGAGACTTAGCAGTTTCTGTCAAGCGGGAAGCCTTGCATGATGTTTGTTCTTATATTCGAAAAGATCCTGATTTGGATTGTGATTATATGGTGCATGTCAGTTCCGTAGACTGGCCTGACGAAACCGAGCGGTTTGAAGTGGTCTACGAAGTCTATTCAATTCGAAAGCGGCATCGTATCCGCATCAAGACCCGTGTCCCTGAACATGATTGCCAGGTGGATTCGATGGTAGATCTGTGGATGGGCGCCGAATATATGGAGCGTGAAGTGTTCGACATGATGGGGATTCGATTCAATCATCATCCCGACCTCCGCCGCATTCTCATGCCTGATGACTACAACGAAGGCTATCCGCTGCGAAAAGATTTTCCTGTACAGGGTAAAGGCTGGCGAGATACCTTTGATTTTCTCAATGACCCGAATTAATTTTGTAAGTTGAAATATTATCATGAAACTCGACGATCAACGCACGACAATCTATAAAGTCGATCCCAATCATCCGGAGACCGCTGATCTCCCGACGCTTCGGACGGAAGAATTGCTCCTGAACATGGGGCCACAACACCCTGCGACACATGGGGTGTTAAAGGTCATCATGGAACTGGAAGGCGAACGATTGGTTAAGTCTACCCCGGTTTTAGGCTATCTACATCGCGGTGTCGAAAAACTGGCTGAAGGCGGCACCTACCATCAGTTCATCCCACATACTGATCGGCTGGATTACGTGTGCGCCATGTATAACAACTTCGCCTATTGCCGGGCTGTTGAAAAGCTCATGAATATTGAGATCCCTGAACGAGCCGAATATCTGCGCACCATTGTTGCTGAAGTCCAGCGGATTATTGGGCATCTGTTTTGGTTGGGCACGCAGGCGTTAGATATTGGTGCCATGACCGTGTTTTTTTATACCTTTAGAGACCGAGAAATTTTGCTGGATTGGTTTGATGAGCTTTGCGGCGCTCGCCTCACCACCAGTTGGTATCGCATAGGGGGTGTGGAACGGGATTTCGATGACTCTCTCATAGACAAAGTCAAAAGGTTTTTAGAGTACTTTCCGCCTAAGATTGACGAATATGTGGTGTTTCTGGAAAAAAATCGTGTCTGGCTTGCACGAACGTGCGGCGTGGCCGTGATTTCAGCCGAAGATGCCTTAAGCTTTGGCTTAAGTGGACCCACATTGCGTGGTTCGGGTGTTGATTATGATCTGCGGAAATACGAGCCGTATAGCGCATACCCATGGTGCGAATTCAGTGTTCCCGTTGGGAAAAATGGCGATACCTATGATCGATATTGGATCCGCATTGAAGAATTTCGGGAAAGCATCAAAATCATTAAGCAATGCTTGGAGCAAATACAACCTGGACCTATTATGGCAGATGTGCCTAGCGTCACGTTGCCACCGAAAGATCGTGTCTTCACCAATCTGGAGTCCATGATTCAGCAGTTCAAGTTATTTTCCCAAGGCTTTGATGCGCCTGCTGGCGAAATCTACTGCGGGACTGAAGCCCATAAAGGCGAGCTGGGGTTCTATATTGTGAGTACAGGAGGTGGGAATCCCTATCGTCTCAAGATACGGTCCCCATCTTTTATTCACATGGGTGCCTTTGATCATATGTCGAAAGGCTATATGATCGCCGACGCGGTCACCATTTTTGGGTCGTACGATATCGTCATGGGAGAATGCGATCGCTAGCAGGACAGTGAAAAGCAAGAAGTGAGGAGTGAGAAGTAGGGTGAAACATGAAGTGAAAGAAAAGATAGTGTTGGAGCGGCATTGTGAGGAAGAACGCAGATGGGTTTAAAGCCAGTTACATCACCTGAAGTCGAAGCTGAGACCATTGAACTGACAATGGACGGAGTAACCGTCCAGGCTAAAGCCGGTGTCTCGCTCTATGATGTTGTGGCGAGTACGGGAAAGATTGTTCCAGCTATGTGCTACCACTATACCTTTGACCCGTTCGGGTCTTGCGGGATGTGTCTGGTTGCACAAGAAGGGAAAAAAGCTCCCGTTCGTTCCTGCACAGCCAAAGCCGCAGCCGGTATGGTCATCCGAACCGACGGTGATGATTTATTTTTGGCCCGCAAAAAAGCAGTGACGAAACATTTATCGGTCCACCCCTTAGACTGCCCAGTCTGCGATGCCGACGGTCATTGCGAGTTACAAGATATGGCTTTTTTGCATGGCGTGACCAATCTAGACAACGCCAAGCAAAAAAATATCCCCGAAGACACGCGTAGCCTTGTACTGGACTTCAATATGAACCGCTGCATTGCCTGTGGCGAATGCATCAATATCTGTAAAGACGTCCAGCGTGTTGACGCCTTACAATTCATGAAAAAAGGTGGCTTCACACAGGTGGTGGCGAAAGGCGACCAAAAACTTGATTGTGAATTCTGCGGCGATTGCTTAGCCGTCTGCCCAGTGGGTGCCATTACCAATAAGTTTTCCAAATATGCCTATAAACCCTGGCAACTGAAAAAAACAACCACAACCTGCAATTACTGTGGAGACGGCTGCCAAATCTATGTGGAAACCAAAGATACAGAAGTGATCCGTGTCACCTCACCTCTATCCTGGAAAAATAAATGGGGAGACCGAAGTGATACCGTCAATGGTCATGATGGAATCTGTGTACGAGGACGATTTGGCTTTCAATATATCGACAACCCTTCCAGGCTGAAAACCCCATTGGTACGAACGGATACCGGCCTTCAGCCTACGCCATGGATTGACGCCTTGGAATCTGCGGCCAGTCGGTTAGGTGCTATTAAATCCCAATACGGACCCCAAGCTATTGCTGGACTAATAACCGCACGTTGCACAAATGAAGATCTGTATGTCTTCCAAAAATTCATGCGCACGGTGATCGGAACCAATCAACTTGATAGTAGCGCGCGCTACGGACATCTCAATTTTGTCCATGCCATGAAACGAGCACTCGGCGTTCATCGTATGATGAACACCTCAGAAGAAATCAATAAAGCCAAAGCCTTTTTGATCATCGGGGCCAATATCACCGATACCAATCCTGTCATGAGCCTGAGAGTGAAATCCGCCATCAGCTTGTATAAAGCCCAAACGATAGTTGTGGATTCTTCACAAACCAATATGGCCAAACTCAGCTCTCACCCCATCATGCTGAATCCTGGAACAGAAGGGCTCTACATCCAAGGATTAGTGAAATCTGCCCTCCATCAAGATTTGATTGATGAAGAAACCACTACAGACCATCCTGAAGCCCTTGCGGCATTAAGACAGGCTACTGAGTCCTTTTCTTTTGAAGACGTATCTCAACAAACCAGTGTGGATATTGAGCACATTCATGAGGCTGCTAGAATCTTTGCCGAGGCTCCTCGCTCTATCATCATTTGCGGAGAGGGAATACTCAGGCAACCCAACGGGTACCAGCATATGCTGCAATTGATTGACCTGGCTTGGGTCACTGGAAAATTAGGGACCCCTGGCTGTGGAATTAATACCTTCACGGAAGAAGCCAACGAGCAGGGTGCCGTGGATATGGGCGTAGCACCTGAATTTCTTCCTGGAGTTGTTTCCTTTACAGATGTCCAAGCGCGTGACACCTTCTTCGGCCAAGCCTGGAGCACCAATCTTCCTGATGCCCAACAAAGTGGGCACTTGATTGATATTTTAGAACGCTGTCGAACCGGAGAAATTAAAGCCCTCTATGTCGTCGGGGAAAATCCACTCGAAACCTTGCCAGTTTCATTTGGCGTGAAAGAGGCTTTGGAAAAATTGGACGTGCTTATTTGTCAGGATCCGTTCCTCACAGAAACCGCGAAGATGGCGCATGTCATCTTCCCTGCTTCAACCTTTGCGGAAAAAGACGGCACCATGACGAATCAAGAAGGTAAAGTACAATATCTTCGTCCGGCCCTAGATGCATTAGGAGAAAGCACGTTGGATTGGCATATTATGGTGGGAATGGCGAATATCCTAGGATCACCTATGGAATATGAATCGACCCAAGACATCCAACAAGAAATCCGAAAAGTCCTGCCGGGATACTACAATCTGGGACAGGCCCAAAAAGTACAAGTCGATTCCTCCAACTATTTTTCAAACGGCTATGCCCAAGAAGTGAAAGCCCGGTATGCCCTCAATGGCAAGGGGAAAACCCACAGACCTTTTGGCCTACGCATGACCCAACTGATTTATCATTCTGGAAAACTGTCAACTCAAGCCTCAGGCCTAATCCAGATTTCGTCAAATAAAAAAAGCCTCTCTATGGGGCCTGAAGACTTGAAAAATCTTGGCCTCGCCTCTGGCGACCGCATTCGCTTAACCTCAGACCAAGGTGTCTTGGAAATGACCGTGGCTGAAGACACTGCCTTAATGCCAGGAACGTGTACTGTCCCTGAACATTTCAATGACCCACCAGTCAAGGATCTGATGCCACTCCAGGTTGACCCCACTACGGGAGTCCCCTATTTCAAATTAACCTACGTGACGGTCGAGAAAGCCTAGCAAAAGGACAGCCTACGCCAGTATGAGTAACGAAATCACCACGAAAAAGTTTTTTGATGCCGTCCTATTCCGGGAAATTTGGAATGCCGCAAAGGTCACGCTCAAACACATGTTTCACAAACCCATCACCTTCCAATACCCTCGAGAGAAACGGACCATCCCTGATGCCCATCGTGGAGCCTTAAGCCTCCTTCGCTACGATGACGGAAAAGAACGATGCGTCGGGTGTGATCTCTGTGAAGCCGCCTGCCCTTCTCGGTGTATTAAAGTGATCAGTGAAGAAGATCAATCTCTCCCCTTAAAACGGTATGCAAAAGAATTTTATATCGATATTACAAAATGTGTGTTTTGCGGCTACTGTGTGGAAGCCTGCCCAGTCAACGCTTTGGCGATGACAAAGGTGTATGAATTTTCTACCCATGATAAACGCACCCTCATGTTTGATAAAAAACGCTTGTATGAAATTGGCGAGCGGCATTTAGATGATGCCAAAAAGTATTTATATGCTCATAACCAAGAGAAGGAAGGTGAGGAAAGTCAGGCATATCGCTACCATTTTCCTGTCTCCATTCAAAATGCTCCAGATGCCTAAGACCAACCCATGATGTGGCTTCTCTTCATATATTTTGCCGGGGTCAGCGTCGTGGCAGGGGTGCTCACCGTGTCTCTGCGGAATGCCGTACATTGTGCCTTGTGCTTACTAACTCTCCTGCTTCATATGGCTGGGCTGTTTGTCATGCTCAATGCCGAGTTCTTGGCTATGGTCCAAATCATTGTCTACGCAGGCGCCATCTTAATTTTGTATCTGTTTGTCCTGATGTTGATGAATTTAAAAACAGAAGACCAGCACCTCCATAAAAAGCATACCTATGTGTTGTTTGCCTCCCTAGGACTCCTAGGTGAATTACTCATATTGCTTATGCTCTCACCTTATGGTGGCACCATTGGAACCGCTACGCCCGAGCTGATTTTGGAAACTGGCCCGAGCCATGCGGTTGGCATTACCATGTTCAGCGACTATCTGCTCCTTTTTGAAATCGTGGGAATTTTCTTGCTAGGTGCCGTGATCGGAGCCATTGTGCTGGCTAAGACCCCCACCAAGCCAGACAACCAAGAACCCATTCATTCGCCGACTTCCTAAGTATCACCACGATGATTCCCCTCTCTGCCTATGTTGCCGTCAGTGCCATCCTGTTCATGACCGGATTAGTAGGCGTCCTCATTCGACGAAACTTTATTATTGTTCTGATGAGCGTTGAGATCATGCTCAATGCCGCCAATATTAATCTGGTAGCATTTTCGCATTATTTGAATTCTATGGCCGGACAAATGTCTGCTCTCTTTATCATTGCCGTTGCGGCAGCCGAAGCTGCCGTGGGGCTCGCTATTATTATTGTGATCTTCCGTGGGAAGATGGCCACAAACGTGGACGAAATCAACATTTTAAAGTGGTAACGTGTTTGATTTACTGGTTCTGCTGATCCCCCTCTTCCCGCTCCTGGCTGTCTTAGCCAACGGCTTCTACGGCTCACGCTATTCGCATGAGTGGGCCGGACGACTGGCGTTTGGGTCAGTTGGACTATCTTTTCTCTGCACCCTCGGGGTCTTTTCATCTATCCTAGCCAACCCCGAACCCCGTGAAGTGATTGCCTGGTCCTGGATTTTTGGAGGCAATCTTACTATCAATTTGGCATTCCTAATTGATCCCCTGACCACCATCATGTTGTTGGTGGTCACCGGCGTCGGCTTTCTCATCCATGTCTATTCTGTGGGCTATATGCATGGAGAAGAAGGATTCACGCGGTTCTTTACCTACATGAACCTCTTCATGGTTTCCATGCTCTTGCTGGTGATGGGTGGGAATTACGTGGTGTTATTCATTGGCTGGGAAGGCGTAGGGCTCTGTTCCTATTTGTTGATTGGCTACTACTACGAAAAAGTCTCTGCGGGAAAAGCGGCCACCAAAGCTTTTGTAGTGAACAGAATCGGCGACGCTGGATTTTTATTGGCAGTCTTTCTCATCTTTTCCCACTTCGGATCACTGGACTACACCACGGTCTTGTCTCAAGCCTCAACGCTGTCGACTGAAATGGCTACGGCTATCACGATCTGTCTCCTCATTGGAGCCTTTGGAAAATCGGCGCAACTGCCTTTGTATACCTGGTTGCCAGACGCCATGGAAGGCCCGACGCCAGTCAGTGCACTCATCCATGCCGCAACGATGGTAACGGCCGGCGTCTATATGGTGGTTCGCAATCATGTGTTGTTTGATATGGCACCTATCGCGTTAACGACCGTGGGCATTATTGGAGGAGTCACGGCATTATTTGCCGCCACGATCGGCTTGGTACAAAACGACATCAAGCGTGTCTTAGCCTATTCAACGGTTAGCCAATTAGGCTATATGTTTCTAGCTTGCGGAGTTGGCGCCTATACGGCGGCAATCTTTCATTTAGTCACCCATGCTTTTTTTAAAGCCCTGCTCTTTTTATCTGCCGGTGCCGTTATCCATTCTCTGTCAAACGAACAAGACATCCGAAAAATGGGCGGGCTCTACAAAAAAATTCCCATTACTCACATCGTCTTTCTGATTGGCACGCTTGCCATTGCGGGTATTCCGCCGCTGGCTGGGTTTTGGAGCAAAGATGAAATCATGGCTCATGCCTTTGTACATGGCTATTACCATTTGTATCTTCTCGCCGCTATCGGTGCATTTCTGACCAGTTTTTATATGTTCCGCCTGACCTATCTGACCTTCTACGGCGAATCTCGTGTGGAGCCTCATGTGGCCAAACATATTCATGAATCCCCCCCCATTATGACCGTGCCACTCATGATCCTTGCTGGGTTGGCTGTCGTCGGAGGTTTCTTAGGGGTTCCTCCAGAACATGGTTGGTTTCACGGGTTTTTGCATGATGTGGCCACGCCAACGGGTGCCGAACCTCATGCCGTGGAAACGGGCACACTCCTGGGATTAATGGGTGTGGCTTTCGCGATTGCCTTAGGTGGCTGGGGACTTGCCCATTATATGTATGCCATTCGTCCACAGATGGCCAACGAATGGGCCCAGTCATACTCGCAAGCCTATACGACCTTGCTTAATAAATATTACGTTGACGAATTCTACGATCGGATCATTGTCGAGCCCTTTAAAAAACTCGGAATAGTTTGGGATTGGTTTGATCAACATGTTCTAGATCGTTTCATAAATGGCATCGGCAAAGGGACTGATATCAGCGCGGCAGCGATTACCTGGACGGAAAAACATGTGATCTATGCTGGATTGAATATTGTGGGTTATGCCAATCACCTGCTGGCCTGGTCATGGCGGAAATTGCAAAGTGGCATGGTCCATCATTATGCCGCTATTCTGTTTATCGGATTAGCGATCTTGATTCATCTCGTGGGGCTGTGGTTCGTAGGAGCAACTTCTTTTGGCTTCAGTAGTTACTGATTTATTGCTATGCAAGAAGAACTAACATTTGGCTTTCCATTCCTGACTTTTCTGACGTTCTTCCCATTATTGGGTGCCCTGGTGGTTTGGGGGCTGAAAGGTCATGCCCAAGTTCGTCTCGCCACCCTTGGCATAGCCGGTCTCGAGATGGTGGTTGCGGCAATGATGTTGATGCTGTTCGTGCCGGACACGGCCGCCATGCAATTTGCAGAACGAGCTGAATGGATTCCTTTCCTGGGTATTAGCTATCACCTCGCCGTAGACGGTATTAGTGTCCTTTTTCTCGGATTAACCGCCTTTTTAACTGTGCTCCTTGTGCTCTATTCCTGGGATTCAGTCACGCTCAAACCCAAAGCCTTTTATATGAGTATTTTGGCTTTGGAAACCACATTCATGGGTATTTTTGCTTCGATTGATTTGATTGTCTTTTTCGTGTTCTGGGAGCTCATGCTTATCCCCAGTTACTTCCTGATTAAAATATGGGGACCTGGAGAAGACTGTCACTACGCCGCCTTGAAGTATGTGCTCTATACCTTATTGGGTAGCGTATTTATGTTAGTAGGATTTTGCCTCCTGAGCTTGAACTATTTTGAAGCTAAGCAGGTCTACAGTTTTGACTTCATTGATCTGCTTTCCGTGCAGATCCCACTGAGTCAACAACTTTTAATTTTTTGGCTAATTTTCCTCGGGCTGGCGTTTAAGGCGCCGGTATTCCCGTTTCATTCCTGGTTTCCCGATGCTCTCGTACAGGGGCCTATTCCCATGTCTGTGATGTTTGCCGGAATCAAAATGGGCACGTACGGGTTCCTTCGATTTTCCATGCCGTTGCTTCCAGATGCCTCCCGCAATAAGACGGTCGTGGTCATCCTTATGACTCTTGGACTCGCGGCCGTTGTGTATGGAGCCATCGTAGCCATTATCCAACCCGACTTTCGACGTCTGCTGGTCTTCAGCAGTATCAGTCACTTGGGATTTGTTGTGATTGGGTTATTTGCGTTGAACTTCCAAGGCATCCAGGGCAGCTTGCTCACGATGATTAACCTGGGCTTTAGCACGGCAGGGTTATTTTTTCTAGCTGGATTTATGTACGAACGGTTAGGTCATACAGATGTTCGGCAGTGTACCGGCCTCGCGAAGAAAATGCCCTTGCTGGCCATCTTCATGCTTATTATTGGCATGGCCTCAATTGGTCTCCCGGGAACAAATGGGTTTGTTGGGGAATTTCTTATTTTGCTGGGTGTCTTTCAAGCGGGATGGCTTTATGGAGCCATTGCCGTCACGGGAGTCATCTTTGCTGCCGCCTATTTTCTGTGGTTTTACGAGCGCGCGATCTTTGGGACTCTGAAAGAAAGCTTGCCTGCGGTAATCCCTGACCTCAATACTCGGGAATGGGCAATTGGTGTCTCACTTTCGGTGATGATCTTTTGGATTGGTCTGTACCCCTCTCCATTTTTGCGAATGATTAATGGCTCAGTGCAGGCTGTTGTGGAACGCTTAGATCCAGCGATGACCACTGTTCAATATGATGTCCCATCACATTCTCCAGATATGCTGCGAAATTAAGTGCAATGGGTGAATATTCCTTATTAATTATTCTCTTTGCTCCATTTCTGGGATCAATCGCCCTCATCTTCATTCCTCGACAAGAGGAATTGATGGTGCGAATGACGGCTTCTATTTCTGCCGGTATCAGTCTCTTAGCATCATTTTATATCTTCTTTGCCTATGACACCGCCAAAGGAGGTTTCCAATTTGTCCAGCGATTTGCTTGGTCGGAGGAACTTGGCATTGCCTTTTATGTCGGAGTCGATGGAATTGGAGGGCCTTTAGTCTTCGCATCAGCCATTTTATTGTTCGCCGGTGTTTTTGTTTCCTGGCACATCAAAGATCGAACTAAGGAATTTTTTATCTTCCTCCTGATCCTCGCGGCTGCCACCATCGGTGTCTTTATGTCCTTGGATCTGTTCTTTCTCTATTTCTTCTATGAAATGTCGGTGCTGCCCATGTACTTATTGTTGGGCGTCTGGGGGAGCCATACCAAGGGCTATCTCTCCATGACCGACCCCGAAGGGCTGAAGCTTCGTGATTCCGTAAACTTCATTTTCAATTTTGGATCCAATAGCAAAGAATATGCAGCCATGAAGCTAACCCTATTCTTGTCAGCTGGCGCGGTCATGGCGCTCATGGGAATCTTGCTCATTTACCATATGTCCGGGTTGCACACGTTTGACATTCTGGTTCTCCGAGAGCAAGCCAAGTTTTCCGATACGATGTCGACGCTTATCTGGATTCTCATCTTCTTTGGGTTTGCCTCGATCGCGCCAATTTGGCCCTTACATTCCTGGTCACCCGTGGGTCATGCTGCCGCCCCTGCCGCCACGAGCATGTTGCATGCTGGCGTTCTGATGAAACTGGGGCATTTTTCGATTATTCGTGTGGGCTTTGAAATTCTGCCTGAAACCACACGTGATCTCATGTGGATTGCAGCCGTCCTGTGTGTTGGTTCAATTATTTATGGCGGGTTGGTGTCGTATTTTGCTAAGGACACGAAATATGTCATTGGTTATTCCAGTTCCAGTCACATGGGCTATATCTTCTTAGGTATGGCGGCCTTGAGTTATATCAGTCTTTCAGGAGCCGTGATTTATATGTTTGCCCATGCTTTGGCCACGAGTATGTTGTTTGCCATGGCTGGCTGGGTCTATGACCAAACACACACCCGAGATATCCCCTCTTTGGGTGGACTCGTGGACAAGATGCCATTTATTGCGGGCGCATTTATTGTGGCCTGTATGGCCTCCATTGGGATGCCGGGCACGATTAATTTCGTTGCCGAAGTCATGATCATCGTAGGTAGCTGGGATCGATATCCTTTCCAGGTGATGGTGGCTATTCTTGGGATCGTTCTCACGATGGCCTATATGTTTAAAATGATGCGTGGTCTTTTCTATGGAAAAATGGATCCAGAGTATGCCCATACGGCAGATGCCCGGCATTGGGTGGATCGGATGCCACTTCTCCTTTTGATCGCTTGCAGTATTATCTTAGGCATTTTCCCCGGACACTTTTATGATGTCGTGCAATCGACAGTGGAACCCATGGTTGATCGAATCACACAAGGCGCTCCGTTAGTCACACACAACACACAAGGTTCGTTGCCTTAATGAGTTACTCCTCCCCTTTGTAAGGGGAGGACCTAGGTGGGGTAGAAACTCTAAAACTGATTAAACAAGTTCCATGACCTTTAATCTCACATTATCCGGCGCTGATCTTCTTTTATTGCTTCCGGAGATTTTTCTCACCATCTGGCTCTGTGTCGTTCTTGCGCTGGATTTTTCTCTGAAACGTATCACGCATCAACAACTTGCTCATTTAAGTATTGGTGGCCTAGTCGTCACCGGACTCATGCTCTTTGTCTTTGACCAAAACGGCACGACTGGCGCGCTCTTTAAGAATATGTATGTGCTGGACCATATGGCACTCTTTTTCAAAATCATGATTGTTGGGGCCTCTGCTCTGGTTTTATTTATCTCCATTGATTACGTACGCGCCTTTAGGTTTTTCCGTGGGGAATATTATTTCATGGTCCTCATGTCGGCGATTGGCATGATGTTCATGGCTTCCTCAAATGATTTGTTATCCGTCTTTGTCACTTTGGAGTTTTCAACATTTGGCTTTTACGTCTTGGTTGCTTATCTCCGAGATGATCAACGGTCCTCGGAAGCTGGCTTGAAATTTTTCATCCTTGGAGTATTTGCGGCAGGGCTCTTAGCTTACGGGATTAGTTTGGTCTATGGAGAAACAGGAACCCTGGTATTTTCAGAAATGGCTGGGACACCAGGGAGCTATGGCCTTGCAATTGGATTTATTTTGATTTTTGCAGCGCTTGGATTCAAAATCGGGGCTGTTCCATTCCATGCTTGGATTCCCGATACCTATCAAGGGGCTCCCACTCCTGTCACGGCCTTTTTGTCTATTGCACCTAAAGCCGCGGCCTTGGCTATTTTGCTTCGCATGTTTTTAGTGGCCTTAGCCTCCTTTAAGCCCATGTGGGTTCTCCTCTTTGTCGTGGCTTCTATTGTTTCGATGACCTACGGCAATATCGTGGCCATTGCTCAGAAGAACATCAAACGTCTGTTAGCCTATTCAGGAATTGCACAGATCGGAAATATTATGATTGGGTTGGCGGCAGGAACGAAGCAAGGCAGCGACGCGATCATGTTTTACCTGTTGACCTATCTGTTCGCCAACCTTGGGGCTTTCGCCGTGGTGATTGCCGTGAGCCAAGTCATCAAGAGTGATGAAATTGAAGATTACAACGGCCTGAACAGACGCTCTCCATTCTTAGCAGCCTCGATGCTTCTCTTTTTGTTGTCACTAGCTGGAGTGCCACCGCTGGCAGGCTTTATTGGCAAGATTTATTTATTCATTGCCGCCATGAACCAGGAACTCTATACCCTGCTAATTGTCGGACTCATTAATATCGTCATTTCCATGTACTACTACCTGATTGTGGTCAAGAAAATGTATATTAATGAACCCACAGACTCATCACCCATCCCCACATCACTTCCCATCAAGGTCGCCGTCTATGTTGGTGTGGCCGGTACCCTTTTGTTAGGCATCTATCCTGGTCCCTTCATCGATTGGGCGGTTGATGCCACCCTCATGTTCTCCAACATTGCCAGTCCCACAGCTTCTCTTCCCGTCTTACCTGGCGGCTAATTTCTTTTTTCGTATCCACGGCATTTTTGTCCATTCACGCCTTAACCCCACTGGCTGTCTTTTCGTGAAACTTGAGCCCTAGGCCAAACTTTTGTTCCCAAACAATTCGACTATCATAGATTCCCTGGTACTTGCCCTTCCTGAATGTGAAGGAGAACATTCTGTCCTTTCAAATGAAGTAAAGAACCCCTCAGTAAGCTAGGAGGCATTCAAGATTTAGAAATTCAATTCGAGTTGCTTGGGATCATGTTGATGCTTGAAATGTTGACGAATCACCCCAACCGTTATCTTGTCTCCTACACTGCAGACAAAATAGCCATAGATAGTGGCCCCATTGACTGTGTTCAAAAAGAAGAAAATTAGAATTGCAGATGAGACAAAAGATCTATTGGAGTCAGACCTTTTACTTGCCAAAGTGCGAAAAGAATACCGGCAATAACTCCAAATACCAACCCCAAAGTCACCAGGACAATGAACACCTTCTTTTTCTTGGGATCGTGAGGGATTAAAGATTCAACCTCTTCCTTACCAGTAGCCGGCTCTTCCCAAAGCGGGGAGCGACTTCGAAGAGGGAGAAGGCCTCCCATTTCCGATGGCTTTTTTTCTTGTTCGAACTCCATTACCAGATTTTTGAATTCATCTTCTTCTGGCAATACTGATGGAGTCTCTTTTGGAAGTAGGGCTTCCTGTGGCGGGGCTTCTTGAGGAAGGGATACTGTAGCCAATTTTTGTTTTTTCACTTTTCGTGTGTATGGAATGCCGCAATGAGGACAGAGCCACGTTTCCTCTGTGAGGTCCCCGTTTGTTTTCAGAGGCGCTTGTTCGTTCTGTGGGGGCATTTGTTCTTCAGATTTGTTGACTCCACAATTGGGACATACCTGCCCCTCTTTTGGAATATGAAGACCACACTCTTGACAAGTATGCAAGTTAGGAACTTGCTTCGTGCTACCCAAAGGTACTGGCTTCCCTGGAAAAGGAAAGGCGCATTGAGGACAGGCTACCGCTTTTGTTGAAACTTCTTTTTGACATTCAGGACAAGGAACAAGGGCCATCTTAATGGATCCTATTTGGTCGATGAGTAAGGGAATGTGAATGCAAATCCCAAATCAACTACTACTATTTACCAATAATCATATATCTGTGTTGATGCTACGACTAACACTGTTCGTATTGATAAATTATCTACAATTACCACGTCGAAACTTTCTACCTAACAATGTTTTCTTTCGGCATATTTTCCCTAAACTGTTTGGCTAATCTCAAGCCCATTTTCTTTTCCTTTTGTCTTCAATTTAAAGATAATACACTAGGTTTCTGGACTATTCATAATTTACTGTAACATTTCTTGATATTGTATGACTGAACAGGAGAATTATTTGACCTTTTTGGCATAATGTGTTTATAGATTGCAGGTTTAGACGGCAGCAATTGATCTTAACATTTTAATGAGGGCGCAATGATAGATGACCAACATAATTCCATTACTGAATCCGTAAGCCAACGTTATGCCAAAGCGGTAACTAATGGCGAGGCCATGTGCTGCCCAACTGGTTACGACCATGAGGATTTAGGACGGTTTATCCCCGAAGCGGTCTTGAAGGTGTCCTATGGCTGTGGTACTCCCGTTGGCCTTTCGACGGTTCGGCCGGGAGAAGTAGTATTAGATATTGGTTCTGGTGGAGGCATTGACTGCTTTGAAGCCTCACGTAAAGTTGGCGCAAATGGAGAGGTGATCGGAATCGACATGACCGATGAAATGCTGTCCCTCGCACGTAACCACGCCCCAACGGTTGCCAAAAATCTGGGATATCCTGCTTCTAATGTGGACTTTCGAAAAGGATTTGCTGACGCCATGCCGGTCGAAGACAATCGAGTTGACCTCATCATTTCCAATTGCGTCATCAATCTTGCACCAGACAAACAAAAGGTGTTTCAGGAAATGTTTCGTGTGCTGCAACCTGGAGGGCGTTTTACCATCTCAGATATTGTGGCAGACCAAGCCATTCCTCAATATTTGATTCATGATAGCGCGAAATGGGGAGACTGTTTATCTGGAGCGCTAACCATCAAAGATTATTGGGGAGGGCTTCGAGACGCCGGCTTTCGTGGGTTACACCAAATAACAGTCATTCCCTGGAGGGTCATCGATGGTATTCATTTCGTTTCTGTCACACTGACAGGTTATAAAGTCCCAGTTGCGGCGACCACCACATCCGCCTTCGCAACATTGAGGGGCCCATTTTCCCAAGTCAGAACTGAATCAGGGGTCACCTTTCACCGTGGCGCTCCTCGACAAATTGATGCCCAGGCTGCCTGCTTGTTAGCTTTGCCATCTTATAAAGATCATTTTATTCTGACTGATCGTCCGGTTGCTCTGAGTGATCAAGATCCCCAACTGTATGCTGTGCATCCCGAGGACACTCCATGTATCTGGGAAGGCCAGTTTGCCATTCTCACAGGGCCATTTTTAAGCGTGCAAGATGATGATGGGCATACCTATCGATGTGGAGAACCATTAGAAATCTGTTCAAAAACATTCAGGGTCCTTCAACATCCTCAATATCGATCATCCTTTGGAATCATTGATCGAGCACGAGAAGCAGGCACAGCCGAACCAGTCATTTGTGGCACGTCCACCGAATGTTGTTAGGGCATCATCAACCCATCACATGAGCGTATTCCTAATCAAAGTCCTCTCGTTGCGAATTTTCCCCCCTGAGTTCTGACTATGCTTCATTCACCACTCCCCTTGGCATCATCCCTTCTTTCGCCTTTCACGGCACCTTCATTTGAAGAAATTTTGGTCTCACATGGACAACGTCCGCTACGCTCCAAATCCGTCTCGACTCTGCAGGTCAATGTCGGAAAAGTTTGTAACCAAACTTGTCATCATTGCCATGTCGATGCCGGACCTCAGCGAACCGAAAGTATGACCAAGGCTACCATTGATCAAATCATTCAAGTTCTGGATCGAACACCGCAGATCTCGACAATAGATATTACTGGCGGAGCGCCGGAAATGAACCCGCATTTTGAGTATTTGGTTCAACAATGTCGGGTTCGCAATCGAACCGTCATTGATCGATGCAATCTTACCGTATTTTATGTGAAGGGGAAGTCGCACCTCCCAGAGTTTTTGGCAGAACATCACGTTGAAATTATTGCCTCACTCCCCTGTTATGAAGAAGCGAATGTTGACCAACAGCGCGGGAAAGGCGTTTTCGATCGAAGTATTAGCGCCTTGCACACGTTAAATGCTCTTGGTTATGGGAAGAAGGGAACAAATCTTCGCCTACATCTTGTTTACAACCCGCTTGGCCCGTCTCTTCCTCCATCTCAAATTGAACTGGAACAAGATTATAAACACGAGCTCATGAGCCGATATGGGATACAATTCAATAGATTGCTGACTATTACCAATATGCCCATCAGCAGATTTTTAGAAGACCTCGGAAGTCAAGAACATGTGGAAGCCTACTACGAGCTGTTGGAATCCAACTTTAATACCACAACTGTGAACGAGGTCATGTGCCGCTCGCTCATCAGTGTAGGATGGGACGGGCGTTTATTCGACTGTGATTTCAATCAAATGCTTGATCTGCCGTTACAGGAAGGGAAACCGCAAAATATTGCCGATTTTAATTTTGCCAACTTAGAAAGTCGGCGCATCATGGTGGGTTCGCATTGTCTGGGCTGCACAGCGGGAGCAGGGTCATCATGCGGTGGCTCTCTGTCCTAATTTATCTTCTCAGTTACTCTCTCAAGCGCCGTACTTCTTGCACCTTTTATTTTCACGTATTTGAATAGTAGACAACTCTTGCTTCTTGTCTAAGCGAGGTGCTGTCAGGGTTCTTGAAAGGAAATCGCTAACGTCGGGCCATTTCCTTTGTCTTGTGTTTCATGAAAACTGACACTCGACATAAATTGATGACATTTATCAAGAACGTTTTCTTCGGATAATTTAAAACGGCAGCCTATGACAAATTCTCTTTCCACGCGTTCACCGTCTACTGAAAGAAGTACTTCTGCCCTCCCTGCTATGACGTTTTGGATTTCTTGGTAACTGTTGTTGGGCACAACTTTGGCGGAAAAGTCTCCAGACCGGCTTGTGAGGTCTTCCCACTGAGCCTTGTATTCATCAGAACTAAATATGCTTGGTGAGAAAAACTTTTGAATGCGATAATGCCCATTCACGCCTTTCTGTGGAAAGAATTCAAATAATAAAAGTTCTTCCTCAAGCAACTGTTTGTTGGAATATCCGAAATGAAAATGAAGACTGGATTGTTCACTGATATCATTGCTCTGCAGGTCAAGATGAAAATCATTCATTTCAAACTCTAGAGACTTATCACTAAAATGTAGTCTGCCTTCAGCAAAAGCTACAGGAAGATACTTTTTGCCCAGAGAAAAATATTCTAACCAATCCGTGATCTCTCCTTCATACCCAACGACAACTTCGTTTAAATCCTCTTTCATTAGGTGTAAATAGCCCGTTGTGAGGTGCCAGGCTTCTTTGATATCAACATTGCATATCACCCCTTTGGGGTAGGCCAGACAATGGCTGTATGCAAAACGATCCCTATGGGGCGAGTACCATAACGAAGAAATCCATTTCCTTCCCAGCTTATCTTCCCAAATTTCAGTCGTTTCTGGATCCCCCAAACTGACGAGCCGAATCTTTTCAACTCCAACAGTGCGTGTCAGGTGTATCCCTTTCAACAAATTATCCATCACTAGCTTTGGGCTTGAGAGAAAATCTATCATTGCAACATTTGTTGGTTTTTCAATGATCGCATGGAGAGTGGAAAGATCACTTTTGCTAACCGTGATCTTCTGGTTTTCAGAGATAGCAACGGATTGATTGGCATAGCTGTTCAACGTCCATAAATTAAAATTCGCGTCAGATTTTAAGACTCCAAATTGCCTGATATTTTTTTGATTTCTCAGGTACGCCCGAAACCTTTTTCCTTTCGGGAAGTAGTCAGTCTCATATTTTTTGTCGACTCCTTCAGCAATTTTTTCATAAAACGCATGTAAGGATTCTTGTGCCTTGGTTGATAATGTTTGAATATTTTCCGGTAAGGCCATTTCAGCAGACCAATCTTCAGAATAGAGATTTTGTGGAGCATTTAAACTCATTGAGACATTTCTGATAGAGAATTCTGCCTGATCTTGTAGATTTTCCTTTTCTGTTATTGGGACGGCGACATTGTAGTTTTCACTCGAATTTTTCTGGATAATTAAGCCCACGACGTTACCTGTCACATTGAGAAGCGGGCCTCCGCTATTACCCGGTGAGGCCGGAGAAGTAAATCGTATATCTTTCCACATTCCATACTCTGGTTCAGGTGTAAAAGAAGCCACTTGACCAGCTCGAAACGAGATACCTTCCCCCTGAGCGTTCCCAACCGAAAAAACCGTGTCTCCGATTTCGACGTCTCCTGAAACCTTCAGCGGTAAGACCTGTTCTGGATAGGTCTCAAGTTCAAAAATAACCATATCGCGAGGTGAAGAGAGTTTGTTGATTTGCCCAATTTTATGGGTACGGCCATTAGAATCTCGGATATGAAAATCTTTTAAAAGAGAAAAGTATTCAAGGTTGAGCACATGAGCGGCGGTCATTAATTCCTTGTCATTGAGAAAAAAGGCCGTTCCAATACTGAAATATTGTTCATTTCGTTCTTTATAGCGTAGTTTATGGAACGGCAGTTCCTTCGCGTATTGTATTTTTGTACTTTCCACCTTAGGCACGACAACTTCCACAACGCTAAATCGCAAACCTTTAATAATTTTCTTGTCTAGAAATGCCATATTATTGTTAGCGTCAACAATTGACGGATCCCATAAAACAATCCATGCCCACATGATTGATACGATCAGTCGAATAACAAAAGAATGGTGAGGTTGTAGATCAATACGCATATGAGGAATTGACAGACGAATGTCCCGATACTTTTCTTCCTAGTTATTCATCGGTAATATCGAGCCTGACCTAAGCGGGGAAGCTAAGAGCTAGACAGGGGCTGTTGAAAAAAACCACTAACGGCGTTCTCGCCATTGTTCCGTGCTCACGTAGGACCAGTACGCCCGCGCGCAAAAATGGCTGGGGTCTTGCTGGATGCACTTTTTTGAACCGCCCCGAAGCTGTTGATATCCGATGTGGTCACGAGCAAATTTGCCTCTGGTGTTTTGTACTATTCAACACTTCCAGACACGCAAATGTGGCCAATCTTGAAACGGATGTTGGAAGAATTGTGAGTTCTTGGATGAAAATGAGGAATGTAGGAACAAAGGAAGGTGGATATTTTTGCTTGCGGTAATTTCTAGTCCTTCGCAGATAAAATATGGCGGTAACACAAGTAACGAAGGGACAGAAGAGCGCTTTTCACGCAAAAATGTGTAGTCTTTTCAATGGGTTGATGGTGATTTCCCATAATTTTCAAATTCTGTAAAGTTGTCTTTCTCGCCCTAGACCTTCTTTTCACGCTGGAAGTGGTTCGCACAATCGCGACTACAAAAATAATAGCGTTGGCCGCCAACCTCTGAAGTTATGGCGGTTCCGGCAGTGACATACGTCTTGCACACGGGATCTTGAATCATCACATCTTTCCCTGGCGTTGCTTCATCCATCTTGGGTTCAATCCATGCACGGGCAGCGCGCCGAACCATATAAAAGAGGATGATTAGGAGGATTAAGATCATGATAATTTTATACATGCAGCAGCCCCTTAAGAGATTCGTATCGTACCTATCCCCATTTTTGTACCACTTTTCTGGGACGTATTCCAACAAGAGTTCAATGATATTAGGGAAATACGATTCCCTTCCTGAAAAAACCTGCGTTGCCGTTGGAATTCCCATCTTGTTAGGCTTTTTCTATTAACACTACAGGGCGGGATGCTCTCCCTACTCTTTGACATACAACACAGCCGCTTACAAGAAAGAGGCAAATATTATGGTCACGATCACCCTAATGGGGGAATTGCAAACGACAGATGGCGAGCGTGCTTTAGGATGCGAGGTGAAGGATTCGATCACCGTCAAACAACTCATCCGCAAACAAGGCAAACCCTTGCGGGAAATTTTTCAACTCTTAAAACAAAAGAAAGTCATGGTAACCGTCAACAAGCGTATCGCCAGTGAGTCCACCCAAATCTATGATGGTGATGCCGTCCAAATCGTAGCGCATGACGGCCTCGGACGTAGTGGACTGACCCCTGCCATGTATTAACAGGGAACAAGGGAATATTAAAAAAAGCAGGGCCAGATATTCTGGCCCTGCTTTCTCAGTAACTAATTCGGTGGGGGGTAATGAGAAATGATATCGGGCTGGCACTCATCACAAAAGGAAGTAACTGCCGACCCTCTTATTTTTTCACTCCAAGGATAGCGTCCTTCGCAGCTTTGGCAACCCGAAACTTGACGACCTTTTTGGCAGGAATTTTTATCGCGGCACCGGTTTGTGGGTTACGACCCATGCGTGCTTTTCGATGTGCCAGGACAAGCTTTCCAATTCCTGGAACTACAAAGGCATTCTTTGCTTCTTTGTAGGCCAAGGCCGAAAAATCATCAAGAATTTGCGTCGCGGTCTTCTTAGTGATATCCGCCTTTTTGGCCAAGTGATCGGCAATCTGCGACTTCGTCATAGCTTTTCCCATGCGGACCTCCTCCTCACATTAAAAATGATTAGTAACACAACCCATTTGATGTTTCAGAATTTCAAGGAAGGGATGCCTTGTTTCAGACCTTCACTTAAGGTACGACGGAACATGCGTTCCTCTATTAACAACGGCGGCAGAGTCTACCGAATGACGCAAATACTGTCAACAAAAAAACAAGCCCAGCGCGAGGAATCTTCGTTTAAGAGCAAATTCAATTGGGTTCTTGCCTTGCTGCCCTGGCTTTTCCCAGGGTAAAGTAGCCTAGATTAAATATTCAATAAATGCAATCGTCATCACCATACGTTCATTCAATACATGAGGCATGAAATATTATGGGCAAAGAACTACCCGTTTTCCCCTCCCCGCAGCAAGCAGAAACTGAAGAACAGGAAGCCCTTATTTATTCTCGGGTGTTTTGCGCCAGGGAGGACAGTCCTCCCTTACGACTCCTACTAGATTTTCTCAAGTCCAAAAATCAAATTCCCCTCATTCCAAAAATGGATCAAGAAGCATTAGAGGATTGGGATTGGATTCACATATCATTGGGTTATAGCAGAGAGCGGAAACCAATACGACTTTTTTGTATCCGTGATCGCGGCACCTATAAAGATGTCTTTGAAACCGAACAGACTGGATTTACAAACCGGCTCTCTGCCTTTGAAGATGTTGAAGCCCAAATCGCACGAGAATGCATCGCTAAATCACGGTTTATTGCTACCACCCAAATGGTCAAAGACGACATTACTGACGACGGCTATGATTTTAACGGCTGGATACTGGAATTTTTCCAAGAAAATTGCAATGGAATTGTCCAAATTGATGGACAAGGATTTTATTCACCTAAAGGCGAACTGGTCGTCGATATGGAAGACGGGATGGAATCGGATGAAGATATTGGTCCAACGCCAAAAAGCTGAGGTGGGACCATAGAAAAAACAGCTTTCCATGTTTACCGAGTCCACTAACTGTCACTGAGGGCAGCATCCATGGCTTTACCATAGGTTTGTTGAGGCACAAGCGGAAGTCCATTCCGATACCCCTGACCATCTTTCAATACCTCTACCAACGCCCCATTATCCAGATGAGATGGATCGTCAATCACATCCGCTTGACACACTAAAAGATCGGCCCGGCGACCCTCCGCAATCATTCCTGTATCCATTAAGCCCAATTGATCCGCCGCCAAACCCGTGGCCCCAAACCAGGCAGCCAATGGAGTCACACCTTCTTGAATAAGAGCCACCATTTCCATGTAATTGCGACCATGCATATCCCCTAAAACTGGATCGCTTCCCGCCAAGATTTTCAACCCGCTGGCGTGAGCTATTTTGACAGCTCGAGCATGACTTTCCGACACCATTTGAATTTTGGAGGTAATAAATTCATTAAATTCTCCGGATTGCAAAAGTCGTTGACCAACCCAGGCTGTTGGAGTCACTCGACAACTTTTGGCATAAGCCAACTCAGCAAGTTCCTCATCCATAAACGAAATATGTTGAATATCCTTGACTCCAGACTCTATAGCTAATCGAATACCATTATGGCTATGTGCATGAGCGGCCACATACATTCCTCGCCCCGCTGCTTCATCACAAATCGCGTTCATTTCTTCCAGAGTAAAATCACGATGCTCCAAATGGTCGGTTGGGGACACCACACCGGGACTTGCACAAATTTTTATGAGATCTCCCCCGCAGGCCGCAATTTCCCTTACCCGTTTCCTGCATTCCCAGGGCCCATCTACAATACTGGATGGACGGCCTGGTCCCTCAGGCCAAAGGCGAGATAGTTCCCCGCAACAGCGATCAGGCCCTCGAAAATCAGCATGTCCCCCAGTAGTTGATAACATGCAAATGGCCAGCTTCAATCGAGGCCCAAGAAGAACGCCCTGCTCCACTAAGCGTTTTAAGACCTGAGTCGCGCCTCCAACATCTCTGAGCGTGGTCACACCACCATGGACTAATGTTTTATAAAGAATCCGCTCTGCCCAAAATGGCGATTCTGGCGAATTCATGCGATCAAGATTTTCATTGCCAACACCCCATAAGGTTACATGGCCATGACAATCTATCAACCCCGGAGTGACGATATAGGCCGAACAATCAACCCGCTGTACCTCGGAACCACCCGGGGAGGTGGATTTGTGAGGGTGAACAGCCTTAATTACTCCCTCATCAATCCAGATATCCATATGTTCATGTAGAGCTTCCACCGTATCTGACGTCCCATCATACAACTTACGAATATTTGACAAAATAATCATGACAATCCTTTACAGCATGCATTCTCTTGTTCAGTTTCCTGAGAGAAACGTATCAGGACTTGCAAAGAAAATCATTAAAATATGTAGTGCTCCTTAATAACCTGTGGGCCTTCAAAAGCCTTGCAACGCAAGCGAAGTAGATAGCCACGGGCTCACGCCACGTGGTCCTCCGCGCTAGCTTTGATAGGTTTTGCAGAACTACCGTAATCATGTTAGGGTGAACGAATAGGCATATGTGCTTGGTCGTAATCGATGAACATCGTGAATCGATTTCGGTGTTGCCCCTCGGATTCTACAACAAACTCCAATGTTCTTTGTATTTTCATGGTGCCCGGCACCTTTTAGTCCAATAATTCGTTCAAATACCGTTCTGAGGGAACCCCTTTCCTCCTATTTCCACAATAAGAAGATAGCTACTCATGACTGACTTTGTTGATCGTCATATTGGCTCATCAGATGGCCAAATTCAAGAAATGTTAGGCGTATTAGGGTTATCGTCGCTCGATGCCCTCGTGCAGGCCACTGTGCCAAAAGGCATTCGTACCTCACATTCGTTAAATCTTCCCTCCGCTCAATCAGAAGAAGTGATGTTGGCCGAACTCCGGCGTATTGGGTCACATAATCAACAGTTCCGATCCTTTATTGGGATGGGATATTACGATTGTCTCACCCCACCTATCATTGTCAGAAACATTCTGGAAAACCCTGCCTGGTATACGCAATACACGCCGTACCAAGCTGAAATCGCACAAGGGCGCCTAGAAGCACTCCTCAACTTCCAAACTATGGTGGCTGACCTGACAGGTCTTCCACTGGCCAATGCTTCGCTGTTGGACGAAGCCACGGCTGCTGCAGAAGCAATGAGCATGTGTCGTGCCGTTAGCAAAGTTCAGGGACAAACATTTTTCGTGGCCGAGGACTGCCATCCACAAACGCTGGCTGTGCTACACACGCGAGCCCAACCACTGAATATTGCCATCAAGGTTGGCAATCCGAATATGCTCGCTGTCATGCCTGACAATATGTTTGGACTGTTCCTTTCTTATCCCTCAACTGATGGCTCACTAGCATCCTATAAGAAGTTAGTAGATAAAGCCCATGAAGCCGGAGTCCAGGTTGTCGTCGGTACTGACCTTCTGGCCCTCACGTTATTGGTGCCTCCAGGTGAATGGGGAGCCGATATTGCCATTGGATCCTCTCAGCGATTTGGAGTCCCCATGGGATATGGTGGGCCCCATGCCGCATTCATGGCCACAAAAGAGACATTTAAAAGACAAATTCCTGGGAGGGTGGTCGGCGTTTCTAAGGATACGGAAGGCCAAAAAGCCTATCGGCTGGCCTTGCAAACTCGCGAGCAACATATTCGACGAGACCGAGCCACCAGCAACATTTGTACGGCTCAAGTCCTTCTGGCCAATATGGCAGGGATGTATGCTGTCTATCATGGGCCGGAAGGCTTGAAAGCAATTGCTAATCGAATTCACCATCTCACACAAATGACAGCTGAAGGCTTGCAGCGTCTAGGGTGCCAACTGTATTCCTCAGCATACTTCGATACGATCCGCGTCAAAAGTTCTTTGCTTACTGCACAAGCAATCCAACAGAACATGCAACAGGCCAGAATCAATCTTCGCCAATATGAGGATGACTCGTATGGTATCGCGTTGGATGAAACAACCACCATCAAAGAAATATGCGAAATTTTCACGGTCTTTTCCAGCAGTCAGTCATTATCATTTTCTGTGAATGAATTAAGCGAGACCGTCGATAGCCTTATTCCAAGCGACCTCCGACGACAATCCCCCTATCTGACTCATTCTGTGTTTCATACGTATCATTCCGAACATGAACTTCTCCGGTATATGCATCGATTACAATCTAAAGACCTCTCTCTCGTTCATTCAATGATTCCCCTGGGGTCTTGCACGATGAAACTCAATGCCACGGCAGAGATGATTCCGGTCACCTGGCCTGAATTCAGCCAGCTGCATCCGTTTGTTCCAGCTGAGCAAGCCAAAGGGTATCACCTGTTGATCCAACAATTAGAAACTTGGTTGGCAGAAATTTCTGGATTTTCGGCCGTGTCGTTGCAACCCAATGCCGGATCACAAGGCGAGTACGCAGGATTAATGGTGATTCGGGCGTATCACGAACACCAAGGACACACACATCGAGACATATGCCTCATTCCAGTTTCCGCCCATGGCACCAACCCAGCCAGTGCAGTCATCGCCGGCATGCAGGTCGTGCCAATAACCTGCGATCAGGATGGCAATATCGACATGGATGATTTACGCCACAAGTGTGAGAAATATCAGGAAAGTCTGGGGGCCTTAATGGTGACCTATCCATCCACTCATGGCGTGTTCGAAGAAACGATTCGGGAAGTCTGCAACACGGTGCATGCGCATGGCGGGCAAGTCTATATGGATGGCGCGAATATGAATGCCATGGTGGGCCTGGTCCAGCCGGGTCGAATTGGTGCTGATGTGTGCCATCTTAATCTCCATAAAACATTTTGTATCCCCCACGGTGGTGGAGGCCCAGGGATGGGACCCATTGCCGTCGCTTCACATCTTGCACCATTTTTGCCCAAGCACCCATTAGTTTCCACCGGCGGATCGCAAGGCATTGGCCCGATTGCCGCCGCGCCTTTTGGCAGCCCAAATATTCTCCCGATTTCCTGGGCCTTTATTCAATTAATGGGTGGCGAAGGACTAACCAAGGCTACACACGTGGCCATCTTGAATGCCAACTATATGGCCAAACGGTTACAAAAATACTTCTCCGTGTTGTTTACAGGGAAGAATGGCATGGCAGCACACGAGTTTATTCTCGATTTACGTCCATTTAAAAAATCTGCCGGAATTGAAGTCGAAGATGTAGCCAAACGCCTGATGGACTATGGCTTCCACGCCCCGACCGTTTCATGGCCTGTTCCTGGCACTATGATGGTCGAACCAACTGAAAGTGAATCAAAAGCTGAATTAGACCGCTATTGCGACGCGCTCATTCATATTCGGCAGGAAATTGCTGATATTGAAGAAGGTCGATCGTCACGCGAAGATAATCCTCTAAAACATGCGCCACACACAATCAACGCCGTTGCCCAATCGAAATGGACCCATTCCTATACACGAGAACAAGCCGCCTTCCCCACACCCTGGTTACGGGAACACAAGTTTTGGCCAACTGTCTCCCGTATTGACAGTGCCTATGGAGACCGAAATTTAGTCTGTACCTGCCCCCCGATGGATACCTATTCTTCTTAAGTTGTTCATAGCCCTGAGAAAAATTCTTGTGGCCTCTACTCATTTCTCATGTAAAATAAAATTTCCATTATGAAAGCTTCCAGCCCCCATCATCTGCTTATTGGCATGCTCCTCGGTATCGTCGGAGGTATTCTCCTCGGCGGATTTGCTCCCACAATCGGGCACAATGTTGAATTTATTGGCGACTTGTTCTTGCAGGCCCTCTTTGCGCTGGTCGTCCCGTTGGTCATGAGTTCCATGATCGTAGGCATTGCCAGTCTTGGCGATGTGCGACAACTCGGCTCCATTGGTTTTCGCACAGTCCTCTTTTTTATGACCACCACAGGGCTAGCGGTCCTCATCGGCCTTATCCTGGTCGTAGCCATTCATCCTGGAACACCCATGGATCAATCCAAAGTAAACACCTCCGATTCCCACATTTCAGAAATTTCTGAACGCATGGAAGATAGACCCACCACCCTTGGTGATTTATTTAAATCTATTCTCACCAGCCTCGTCCCTAAAAATTTGTTCGCGGCAATGGCAGAAACACAAATCTTGCCGTTGATTGTGTTTGCCTTGGTGTTTGGCGGCGTCCTCACTACCATTGGTGAAAAAGGCGCCTTAGTCATTAAAGTCTTTGAAGGCATCAACGAGGCCATGATGGCCATCGTGCACCTGCTCATGTGGATTGCACCAGTGGGTATTGGGGCGTTGCTGGCCGGAAGGTTAGGCGAAGCGGGCGGATTTTCAGGGTTTTGGCCGCAATTAGCGAGTCTCGGAAGTTACGTAGGCACGGTGCTTCTAGCCCTAGCTATTCATGGCTTACTCCTCCTCCCCTTAATACTCCGTTTTCTGGGCAAACGTTCCGTTCCTGCCTATGCCAAAGCCATGAGCACGCCACTCATGACGGCCTTCTCAACCAGTTCTAGCTCCGCCACTTTACCACTCACGATGGAAAGTCTGATTGAAGAAGCCAAGATTTCACGCCGAGTCACAAGTTTTGTGATCCCCTTAGGCGCCACCATCAACATGAATGGCACCGCCCTCTATGAAGCCGTCGCTGCCATGTTCATTGCACAGACCTACGGAATTGAAATGGGGTTGGGAGAAACTATTATCGTGCTGCTAACCGCTACACTCTCAGCCATTGGTGCTGCTGGCATTCCTGAAGCCGGATTGGTAACCATGGTGATTGTGCTCAAAGCAGTTGACCTACCAATTGAAGGGATTTCCCTGATTTTAGTCGTGGATTGGTTCCTAGATCGTTGCCGAACCACCATCAACGTCTGGAGCGATGCCGTCGGCGCCGCTGTGATTGATCGGTTTGAAAAATAAAGTATTCATTCTGACACCATTTATAGATCACAACTTCCAGAGCATTCTTTCCCATAACGCCTGCAGATTCTCCAACCGATCTGACGTTCAAATCAAGTGGCAGACCTTGTCTGAGCCCAAGAAGTCAGTCCCCTCTTTCATTTCTGTGTTTTATTTGGAATTGGAATGCTCGTGAATTTTCTTGGCTAATTCTTCTTTGGTTTGATTTGATTTTTCAAACTCAGTTGAATTTAGCTCTTGGGCCATGTGGATTGCCAGTGCCAAAAATTTCTTTCTTTCCGCCGTTGTTCGTGCAGCTTCCATACCAAGTGTCGCCCAGACATAAGCAAGACCATTGTTTTTGGGAAATCCCTTACCCTTATGATACATGTGGGATAGTGTGCCCATAGAACGTGCAAAGCCCTGCAAGGCAGCTTGCTGATACCAACCGGCAGCTTTGCGATAATTTTCCTGGAATCCACGTCCAGAAAAATACATGTTTCCCAAATTATCCATGGCAAAAACATCTCCTTGTGCAGAAGCTTTTTTATACCATTTTATTGCCTCATCGTAATTTACTGAAATTCCACTACCATTCTCGTACATATATCCAAGATTAGTCATGGCCCAAGGATCACCCTTTTCTGCAGACAATTGATACCAGCTTAGTGCTTCAGTATCGCTTTGCGTAGTCCCCATTCCCTTTTGATACATAAATCCAATACTATGCATAGCTCGTGCTTCACCTTTTTCCGCGGCACGACGATACCACTTGAGTGCATCAGAATAGCTCTTCGGAACTCCTTTTCCGCGATCATATAGAAGCCCTAAATTTAACATGGCTTTACTATCACCATTGGCTGCTTTCTTTCGAATTCGTTCAATATTTTTAGCGTTATTTTCATCAGGAAATTTCCCTTGACCTCCTGGCTGGTTGAATTTTCCATCAAGTTCTTTTTCTAATTGCAAAACTTTTGCTGTATTCTCAGAAGCTTCTCTAGACTCACTACATCCTCCTGCACCCAATAATCCTAATGCGAAAAGTCCAACCGCACCAAAAATCAGAATTCCTACAAAAACTGACCTTTGAATATTCATAACTTCTCTAAACATTTTGCTCCACACAAAGGTTTCGCCCTACAAGACGCACCAAATAACAATCTCAGCCGCCATGGCGAAACCCGACGAAATTACTTTCTGTTTCCTAGAGCCTAAGACAACGGACTTTCCCCATTTTCAATTGAGGTGGCTCAAGGAATGAGGCTTCTGCTATTTCCTGTTGGCATACCCTTCTTCCAAATATGAAATACATTGCTCCATTTCTGGATTATCTCTGAAAGGTTTAAGGTCCAAATACAAACGTTTTGATTCCTTGAAGTTTCCTGCTTCTAATTCTGAAACGGCCAAGCCCCATATGACTTCAGGAGTAGCCGCTTGTTGATACGCTTCACGGTAAGCTACAAGCGCCTTTTCGTAATCCTCAATTTGGAGATAGCAACAACCTAATGACCCCAAGACATAGTATGTTTTCAACCCCTTTTTGGCTTTATTAAATGCGTAGATTGCCTGATGAAAATGGCCTAGATCGGCTAATAGATCTCCTTTCTGCCAATGAAATCCTTCTTCATCCAAGCCGACAAACCAGTACGTCAGATATAGATAGAAAAGTTTGAGATATTTTAGGGTTTTCTTCATTGGATTCGGCATAATCCTCCTACACAGCTCAAATAAGCACCAAAGCCGAAAGCACTGAGACCGCGTTGTTCACAATAAGAAGTATCCCTTCCACACCCGAACATTCTTCGGGAACTACCAAAAAATTGGTGTAGGGCCAAGGAACTTGCTTTAGGGGAAAAACCAGTGGATTCCCTTTAGCCGTGGACGATGCCTACGCTTCAACCTAGTTCTGTAAAATTAGTCTCGGTGAATATGCGTTCAAGATGAAGAAGATTCGTAAAAACCTGCTGTTGGAGGGTTGTATTTTGAATGTTGCTAGTAGATATTTGAGTACTTTTTGGCAATGGTGAAATTCAGCACTATAATAGATGTCCTTGGTAATTTAGAACCTCCTTAGCGCTCTATGGCCCCCGCCCGCCTGGTGGCGAAGCCGAGCAGTGCAGCCAAGACCGGAGGAAAGGCACGCATTGGTTGAGTGTAGCGATTTTGTGCGCCACCGGTGTTGGCGAACTGCACAGGGAACCCGAAGGGCCACGCCATGGCCAACATGGTTTTGGGCCCTTTTGCGAAAACAAAAGGATCTCGGCTGCTGGGACGAAACCCGGCAATACAAAAACGACTAAATACTACGAAGTAATAAAGAAGATAGATTCCCGTTAACTACTGTCGGGAATGATCCCTCTAAAAAGTCTCCTGAGGGATATCGGTGCTTGAATTTCTCTGTGCAGTTGGCTAGGACTAAAAACATCTCAAATTCTAAAGACCTTTTCGATCTTCTCGGGGAATTGCTAACTTGGCATCAAGGAAGTCTTGGTGGGTGAGGTCCATGCCTTTGACAATACTGCGAATTTCTTCAATTTCTTCAAAGGACGTCTGATCTGCCGCATTGGCGACCTCAAATAAGCAGTGAAGAAATTCCTGCCGTTCCTTCCGGGTCGTTAACTCCTTAAAGCGTTTCACCAAACGTACGCTATCTAACCCTCGAAAAATTCGGTGGTGGCTAATTTCCGCCACGAGCTGCGCCTGCTCCTCCGTCAACGTCCAATGACGCTGGAGCACCTCACCCATGACTTTGGTTTCTTCTGAAGACACGACATGATCGACACCGGCCACTCGAGCCATCAGCCCTGCGGCCAGACACAACTTGCGGATTTCACCATCAGGAAGATCAAACGTAATACCACGGTCTCGTAATTCCATGGTCACCTGAAAGTAGATCGTATTTTTAATAAAATCTTCCAATCGACTTTCACGATCATGTTCTTCGGAATACTGTTGTCCCCGGAGATTGAGTATCCGACGAAAGGGACGACGAAGATGGTCCATGAATCCGCCACTGCCCTGTTCAAGATCTTCCCGAAGTTGCTTGACAACTTCTATTTGTTGATCGCTCTCTGATGCTCCCGGAGGCATAAGCTTGGCTATCGTTTCGAGCGCAAGCTCTTTATCCTTCGCCGAACCCATTTGTCCGAGCACACGATCCAGGAGACGCTGGCGTTCGTCTTCACCTACAGGAGAAACCATATAGAGCTCCAGCTCCATCCATTCCTCTCCTGATATATCAGGCAGTTGAAACAACAGTTCTTTGAGGCCATTAATTTCGGTGGTCGACAGGGTTCCATCTGCCCAAGCTGCTGCGATTAATAATTTCCCCAATTCCAAAACAAATCGTTTATCTGCCATCGTGCCCCTATCCTTTCCTCAACAGAGTGAACATTCCAACTGGTCTGTGATTTTATGCAAATCTCGTCATATTTTGCTGGTGAATTCTAACAAGACGAATCTGTTTCGTCTAAAGAAAGAGCGAGACCCCAAGCAGGTAGGAATCGAAATTTTTATGACACGGTATCTGGCAATAGTACAGACGAGAAAAAATTAGAAGAGAAACCAGATCTTCAAGAATCAGGTCCTGAAGGAAGAAAGGCTTTAAACAGATCTTTCCATGTCAGAACTCCTTCAACGATGCCATCATTATTGGTGACAGGAAGACAAGAGACGCCGCGTTCCAACATCATCCTGGCTGCCTTTTCAATTGGACAAGACTTGAGGACGGTGATGGGAAAATGGGACATGATTTGGTGAGCCCGCTTTTCCAGAGTCGCACGATCTCGATTGGTTTCAGATATGGTACCCACAAACGGACTGATGGCCTTAAAGAAATCACGATCTGAAATAATACCGACCGCTTTTCCTTCATCGACCACAATCAGATGATGAAACTTTACTTTACGAAACACCTCTTGTATCACTTGAAGCGAATCATCCATTTCAATAGTGACTACTCGCGAGACCATAATGGCTCCAACAGTCTTTTCGCGTACGGCAAGGTTAGTGCTCATGAATTTAACTATTCTTCATGATATCGAAAATGTTCCACTCCGATCATAAGGAATGGTACAGGCTTTCTCTTTATCTCTTTTCGGATTTCTCATACAAGAAATTAAGCTTTTCAAGGAATTTTTAGGCCCTTTCATGCTCCAGAGCAGAAAGGATAAAAGAGGGTGCCTGAGGTCGAGGGTTATCGATAACAAGTGGATTTTCAACCTTATCTTCGCCTTCCACCTATAGGGGGAAGGAATTTTCCGCGAGTCAAGCCCAAAGTTAGTTGGAATGCGTCACGGCTCCCAGGTTAATATTATGCGACCTTCCGAATCGTGGTCATCTCCAAGCGCAGTTCCCGTTTCAGTGCCTCGCGTAACTGCGGCAGATGTTGATAGCCTTTCACTTTGCGCAGTCGTGGCTCGATATCTAACAGCGCAGTGGCCAACCATCGCTGCCGTTGATTTGAGTTCGTCCAGCGATCGACCTTCGCACACCGCTCTTCCACCAAGGCATTGATCGACTCCAGGCAATTCGTCGTTTTGAAGGAGAGGCCGAGGCATGCAAACATGCCCAACCGATGCACGGTCAACGTTTCCTCCAACCCTTCGGCCAAGCTCCGCGCCGCGGATTGGTTCCGAGTCTCGAGTTCCTGCTGCAGGCGACCGAGCGCGGTCTTGGCTTCCGTATACGTTGGACGCTGATACGCGCGTTGAAGCCGTCGTCGCCAGGCCACCTGTTCGCCTTTGGGTAGATGGCGCACAACATTCTCGCGCTTATGCCACTGACAGCGTTGCACTAAGGCGGTCGAGCCCCACGCTTGGCGTACGGCCGCGCGCAACCCTTTGCCGCCATCAATGATCACCAAGAGACCCTGGGAATCGTCGAGGCCCCGTTCCTCCAAGGAGCGGAGGAACGGCGTCAAAACGGTCTCGTTTTCTGTCCCCGTTTCCACAAACCCCAGCACGTGTTTCTCCCCCGTGAGGGTAATCCCCACGGCAATGCCCATCGTCATGTCGGCAAACATCTTGCCATCGAGAAAGACGGCCACTAGATCTAGCTCACGGAGATCACGCTCTTGCAACGCCTTCAGTTGCTTGGCACTCGCCTGCACAAAGGTTCTCGATACGGTCGAACTGGACAGGCCAATCGCGCCGGGGACCGCTTCGGCTGCGGCTTCATAATTCCGACACGAAATGCCATACAGCACTCGCTTGAGGAGCAAGTCATCCAACTGGCCAGTCCCTTGGTAACGATCAATCGTCTGTAATGAGATCTCCCCACCCTGTTGGTGTTGAACACGAGGGATGCGTAGGCGATGCCGTTGCCCCGCCAGCTGTACGCTCCTCGGATTGCTGCCATGACGCCGGCCAGGAAGATCAGCGGCTTTTCGCGCATAGCGGGCCCCAGCCAAGGCACACACCTCGTTCTCCAAGATCTCGTGCAGATGCATGAGTCCCAAGGGGATCAGGTTCCGAATACATTCCAGCTTACTGTCCACATCAAAGGCTTCATAGTGGTGCGGCCCGAAGACCTGGGCCGTTCCCAACAGTTTCCTCTTCTTGCTTCTGTTCGCAGCGTTCGTAATACTGCTCATGTCGTGGCTCCTTTCATGACGCGCGGACGATGGTTGTTCTTGGTCGAACGCCATCTCAGCACAGTGAAGGGAGCCGCTTCAAATTCCAACTAGACTTAGCACACATTCTTTTCCGCAACGGCAGTTGAATTGTGTCAACACTCAATCAACGAAAAACGCTATGCTTATGGGGCAGGATGAGAAATAGAATGCAGTAGGTCACGGACCATCACCACAAGGCCTTCAGGAGGAAATGGTTTAGAAATCGTTTGAGTGGCACCAAATTCTTTGGCTTCTACCAGAAAATCTAAATCCCGTTTCCCGCCACCAGACATCGCAATGATAGGTATGGCAGGACTGAAACTGCGAAGAGTTCGAACAACTTCGAGACCATCTATTTCTGGCATCAGAATATCCGTGATCACTAGATCAATCGCATGGTCATGAAAGAGCTGTAATCCCTTTCGACCATCAAGAGCCGTCCAAACGTGATACCCCTCCATCATCAAACGTTCTTCCAGCGATGATGTAATATTCACCTCATCGTCAATCACCAATATGTTTGCCCTCATATGCTCATTTCCAGATTGTTCGATGGCCCTACACCCATGCTCTTGCTTTTATGATACAGGGAATTCGTTGGTTGTATACAATACGTCACTACTAGCGTTACGAAATAGGCCGAGTACAGGCTCGGACAATGATATCCAATAACATTTGGGGATCATACGGTTTTTCCATGACCGCAAACGCACCAGCTTCCTTGGCCATCCGTTCCTTTTTCTTTGTCATATTACCACTTAATAGAATAACAGGCACCCGCTGCCCACTCACTGAATAAGTCAACCCTTTTAGAAAATTTAACCCATCCATCACAGGCATATGATAGTCTGTAAGAATCAGGTCTACCGAAAGACCGCCATCCAACAAAGCCAATCCTTCCAACCCATCATCGGCTTCCTTGCAATCAAAATCATGGTTCTCAAGGAGTAGTCGCAAAGCTCGTCTCACAGGACGGTCATCGTCGATAATGAGAATAGATTTGTTCATTACGGACACACCGTCTTGAGCGACCCCACACTTCTTGAAGATAATTTCCGATTCCAAAATCTGATGGAAAACTTCCAAATTCACCGGGAACGCACCTCTTTGCATCCAACGAATCCATTAAGGCAACCTTCACCCGATATTTGCCTTTCAGTAAAGGCATTCTTCTAATAACTAAACAAATGCAAAATCATTGCCAAGGTGATCTTTCCCATCATAGCTCCAAATATTTCGAAGCAACCAATTGTTCTAGAACGATATTTTCTTTAATCACTTTACTCCTGACTTCCGTGCCTTTACCCAATCGATCATTGAAAAAATCCAAAAAGATACGTCAGGTATCTTATTTGTTTGAACGGACTCTCTGACAAATTGAGGGGATAGAGCCTTTTTTTTGACCACCACCCTTGGCACGAAACGTTGCCCTGCATTGCGACACTCAGAGGAAATTGTTACAAAGATTGTATGAAGACCCATTTTTCTAGTTTTGATCCTAGCCAATTTTCGTTTGCCAATGATCCCGTCTTAATCCTAGAAAATTTCTGGTCTGCCGAAGAACGGGAGGTATTTCGCGAGGCCATGAATCGGGCTACATGGACAGCCTTATCTGACATGCCACCCGTTGCTCAGGCGTTTCACGATTGTGGAAATTGGTTAAAGGCGGAAATTGCTCCGCCCGAGGGAAGCCATTTTATCGAACGGGTAGGATTACCCTGCATCGCTGAATATATAGAGTCTTTTCCCAACATCATCGGACGACATATCAATTTTAATTATTATTCCTATGGCGCAGGCGACTGCCTCTCGACCCATGACGATACAGACAATGCCTACTCCTATGCCGAAGGGAAAATCCCACCTACCCGCCGCCTTGCTCTTGCAACGTATTTTCATGAGGAATGGCAAGCAGATTGGGGTGGCGAACTCATCATGTACCATGAAACGTCTGATAAGCACGGGCAGAGACATTTAGAAGTCGACCAGTGCATTTCGCCAGCTCCCGGCTCGTTAGCAGTCTTTGCCGTGCCCCGATCCCATCGAGTCTGCCGCGTGGATCCCTTAGCAGGCGACCAAAAACGCCTCTCCATCGCCGGCTGGTTCATGACCGAGCATTAGTACGTCTTCCCTGGCAAGCGTTGCTCTCCTTTCATGATACATCCTATGTTACTTTTTGGGGCCACATCTATTCTGGGATTTAATGTCGTCAGAATTTATCCAGAAAGGATTGTGCCTTTTACATCACCAGGAAATACTGCATCTGCCGTTCAAGGCTGGACGACTCTCAACTTAGAAGATCTTGGGTGGATCAAATCAATTTTTAAACAATACCGACCCAATATTCTTCTTTACTGCCATGCAGTCTGCGATGTGCCAAAGTGCGAGGCTGATCCAGAATGGGCCTTTGAGGTCAACGTGGGGCATCTGAAAAGAGTGTTGAAAGCTCTGCCCAACCAGACCCGATTAGTGTATGTCTCTTCGGATCATGTGTTTGGTGGCAATGGAACCTACGATGAACATTCCCCGCCATGCCCCATTAGTGTCTATGGCAGGACTCGGGTAAAAGCAGAGCAATTAGTTTTGGAGAGACCAGAGTCTTTGGTGATTCGACCAGGACTGGTTATTGGTCCATCTCCCAAGGGTCGAACCGGCCATCTTGATTGGCTTCGGTACCGCACTCAGCGCAAGCTGCCAATAACCATTGTCCAAGACGAGTATCGTTCTGTGGTGTGGGTCAATGATTTAGCTCAGAGGGTCATGGCACTTGCTAGAAGCGGAGAAACAGGTCTTCGGCATATTCCTGCCACTCGCGCCATTTCCAGAATAGAGTTGGCTCAGTATCTTTTGAAACAATTAGGACTTTGTATGGACTTTCGTTCTGAACGTCGTCATCAACGGCCCACTCCTCATTTGGGACATGTGGAGCTTAGAAGTACCTATCACAATGAATGGTCTATTCCACTACCAAGTGTCGTTGACAGTGAAGACACTTCACTCTTAGGAGAGGTGGCTTGAGTTGTTGAGGTTATCCTACCTTTAACAATTGAGTAGGCCTTTACCCTAGCCCTCTCCCTGAAAGGGAGAGGAGATTCTAAGGTTATTCGTGGAAAGTTGAATGCTAGAAGTCTGCTTCTATTTCTTTCGACCATAAGCCATTTGCAGACCGATAATGGTTTTGGCGTCTCGAATCGTGCCGTCTTGAATTTTCTGGATGGCTTTTTCGAGCGGCCACTCCACGATTTCCAAGACTTCGTCGTGATCTAAACGTTGCTGTCCTTCTTGCAGTGAAGTTCCTAGATAAATGTGAATCACTTCATCTGTAAATCCCGGCGCCGTCCAGATGCTGGTCAATAATTCCACGTGACCTGCCCGATACCCAACCTCTTCTTCTAATTCCCGTGCGGCACAAGCTTTTGGATCTTCTGCTGGGTCTAATTTTCCCGCAGGTATTTCATAGATAAATCCTCCTGTGGCATGCCGAAGTTGGCGAATTAATATCACAGTGCCATCTTCTTTGAGTGGCACCACCGCTGAGGCTCCAGGATGCCGAAGAATTTCTAATGTTGTGGTTCTCCCGTTTGGTAGAGCAACAGTATCTACGTTGAGTTTTAAAAATTTCCCAGCATACACTTGCTCAGACGACAGGAGAATTTCTTCAGGATTGGACATCGTTGTCGTTACTGTCAGCCTTTACGATTTTTGACGTTTATAGAAAGGTGGTTTGACCACTTTGGCAGGGACGTGTTTCCCGCGAATGTTAATGCCTAACTCAGTGCCTTCGTCAGCAAGATTTGGAGGAAGCGACGCTAAGCCAATGCCTTTTTGTAAGATAGGAGAAAAGTTCCCGCTCGTAACGGTTCCAACTCTGACACCGTCTTTTAGAATTTCCATATCATGTCGAGGCACTCCTCGTTCGGTCATCTCAAATCCCACAAGCGTTCGCCTGACTCCTTGCTCTTGTTGCTTAACCAGCGCAGGTTGGCCCAGGAACTGTCCTTTTGCCCAAGACACCACCCACTCAGCTCCAGCTTCTAACGGCGTCGTCTCTTCATTCATATCATTGCCATAGAGTAAATACCCAACATCAAGGCGAAGCAAATCCCGCGCCCCCAGCCCTGCCGGTTTGACCTTCCCGGGCTCCCCAGCAGTGAGCAATCGTTCCCATGCCGACTGCGCTTCTCCGGATGGAAGATACCATTCATAACCAATTTCCCCTGTGTAGCCGGTGCGGCTTAATATCCCGGAGAATCCATTTTTTTCCACGGCAAGACACTGCCGGATTTTCAATGTATCTACGGATGATCCTAATACGTTCCTTACTAGATCCTGGGATTGCGGGCCTTGAATGGCCAGTTGCGCAAACTCTTCTGATAGATCATGAATGGTTGTTTTGGGGAAATTTTCTTGCTGCTGCTGAAACCATTGAAGAATCTTGATCCTATTTGAAGCATTCACACAGACAAGAAATTCGTCTTCTCCAGTTTTATAAATAAAGATGTCATCCAAAATCCCTCCCGATTCCTGGCACACCATGTTGTACTGTGCCTGGCCTATGGCCAGCCGTCCGACATCGTTAGTAGTGACCCATTGCAAAAAATATTCGGCTTGTGTGCCCGTGACGTGAAGCCGTCCCATATGGCTCACATCGAACAAACCCACATTCTGACGAACAGCATGGTATTCATCCAGAACCCCTGTGTATTGCATGGGCATGAGCCAACCAGCAAAGTCGACTAACTTTGCCTGATGCTCCCGATGCACGTGTATGAGAGGCGTTTCGTTCATCGACCTAGATCAAGGAGTTCAACTTCAAAAATCAACGTGGCATTAGGGGGAATTCTTCCTCCAGCACCTCTGCTGCCATATCCCAATTGTGGCGGAATCACAAGTTTCCGAGTACCCCCGATTTGCATACCTTGAACACCCTCATCCCACCCTTTGATCACACGACCGGCTCCAAGCTGAAAGGAAAACGGTTGGTTGCGATCTTTGGAACTGTCAAATTTTGTTCCATCGACCAATGTCCCCGTATAATGCACCGTCGCCTTTTCTCCGGCATGTGCTTCACGCCCCTTGCCCACAACCAGGTCAACATATTGCAAGCCGGAAGGGGTTTTCACCATGTTTTCTTCGGCCCCATGTCCGGCAAGAGGCAGTAGGAACACCCCGACCACGCCCCAAATGAAACAGCGCCGAACGTTCAAAGTACAAATTATTCGTGATAACTTCATCATCCTCTTCTTCATAATGAATGCTCCATTGGTTACTGTTGGCAATAAATAGTTATAGAACCCTCTGCAAAAGGCAGCGGCATTGAGGCTCGTTGGGGCTCGGCTCGTTTTTTTGCGGTGTGCTTCTGGTCTGGCGTTCCCTTTTGCTTCGTCCTGGCTACCCTATTCGGGTCTTATCGGGGCCCCTCATCGGGGGCTTACCTTCGTTAGGCTGCCGCGAGCAGGGCTCGCCGACAGAAAAATATATTGGACAGCGCACATAACGTCGTGAACGGCGACGCGTTCTTGGCCAAGCCTTTATACCGGAGCTTCCGGTGTCCCCACAGATGCTTGATGACCCGGAAGGGATGTTCCACCTTAGCCCGGATGCCTGAATGTCGGCGATTGCGTTTCTTTTGCGATGAGGACAAGGGATGGTTCCGGGCGCCGCGGTCCGAAAGCCCGTAATAAAAACCACCCTGGCGCGCTTGGCGTTTGTCCGCTTGCTTGGTATACGCGCTGTCGCCAAATAGCGCCTGCTCGTCGCCGTGTTGTAACTCCTCCAACAGCTGACGGTCATGCCCTTTGGCCGTGGTAAATTCCGTCGAATGAATAATGGGCTGTCCTTGCGCTTGGACCCCGATATGCCCTTTGGCTCCGAAGTGCCACTTGTTGTTCTTGCGAGTCGAACTCATCTCGGGATCCCGTTCCTTGCGACTATTGTTCTTGCTCACGGGGGCGGCTAACAAGGTGGCGTCCACAATCGTGCCCGCTTTGAGCACCAGCCCATGCGAATCTAAGTGCGCATTCACGGCAGTCAGAATCTGTTGGGACAGCCCATGTTCTTCCAAGAGATGCCGAAACCGGCAGATGCTGCTCTCATCAGGAATCACGCCTCCGAAACAGTCAAACCCCAGAAAGGTCTGGAAACTCAGGCGGTCATAGAGGGCTTCTTCCATCAGGGGATCACTCAAGTTATGCCACAGTTGGAGAAAATGAATGCGCAGCATCACCCGCAGCTCATGGGGCCGACGCCCGCCGGTGCTCTTATAATGCGGTTGAATGACGTTCTCCAATTGTTGCCACGGCACGACTTGATCCATCTCGTTCAGAAAGCGCTCAATCCGTAATTGCTTCGTTTTCATTGTGTCCCTCATAGTGGTTTGCATGATGAGGGCTATTCTAACTTATTTCAATACTTTTGCAGAGGGTTCTATAGTCAATGAAATTACTGATTCGGCAGAGAAGGGTCATCATAAAACAGAGCCATGCTGGCGGTATACCCATGTAACATAATTCTTCCTTCCGACAGGACCAATCTCTCCACCTGCAAAAAACCCGGCGATCAGCAACATGCCCAGCGCTTGATGCACTACGGCAATATCATAGTGAGAAATCTGAAAAAACTGTTTGTCCCGTCCATGACAACTAAAGAGTCATGCCCCATTAAGGGATTCATGCCGAGCGCCCTGCTGTTCCTTGGCGAGTAAGTCCGTTAAATCAGCGCTACCTATCTGGGCATTGCGTCATACGTTATCTCATTGGTGATGAATTGATGGATACGACGCCAAAATTGAACGGAGTTGTTTAATAGAAATTGCCTCAAATCGTCGATTATCTCTCCCAGTTACAGTTGTGGCTTGTAAAAGCGCATGTAAGATAGCTTCCTCTGTAGCCTCAACTGTTGCCTGGAAGAGTGGATTAAGGTGGGAATCAGCCAGATGTGTCATGACAAAGGTTTGAGCTTTTGGATAATGCGGAATGATATTTCCCGTAGAAAATGCCAACACAAAATCTCCACTGCCATGATGCGAGATGGATCCAGTCCGAGCCAAACCAATGGTTGCCCGTCTTGACAGGCGCGAAAGCTGTCGAGCATCCAAAGGCGCATCAGTTGCGACAATAATGATAATGGAACCGCTGTCTTGCTGTTTTTGTGGATGGATAGCTTTTTCTGAGAGGGAAGAATGTCTTGTAGCTCCCTGCCTTGCCATGGTCTTTTCTTCGTTCTTATACAACCGGCCAACAGGCACTCCCGACAGCATAAATTCCTGACGACGCCCATGATTGGCATTCACCAATACACCAACTCGATAGCCTCCTTTTTCCGCTGGAAGAATTCGGGAAGCAGTGCCAATACCCCCTTTGAATTGATACGAAACCATTCCCATACCGGCACCAACGGATCCCTCCTGTACAGGACCGCTCGCTGCCATTTCCAGCATTTTCACTACTTCTTCTGGGGAGACATGGCGGCCTTGACTATCATTGAGGCGACTATCATCACATTCAGCGACCACCGGTGTAAGCGTATCATCATGGATGCCAATATCTGGATATTCTTGGATCATCCAACTCATCACGCCATCAGCAACTCGAGGGACATTGAGCGTATTGGTCAGGGCAATAGGATATTCTAAAAATCCGGATTCTTCGATCCAGGCTAAACCGGTCATTTCACCCGTGCCATTTAAGACAAAAGCTCCAGCTGGAACTTTATGATGCCACACATCGTCTCGTGGAATAATAACAGTTGCTCCTGTCCGAACAGGTCCATGCCCTGGGACTAATGTTCCCTGCCCTTCTTTAATGGTGAGATGTCCTACCTTTACGCCAGGAACATCTGTAATGGCGTTCCATTCACCCGATTCATACTGCCCAATTTTTATCCCAAGATCTTGAACATGCGGACGCACTTCTTCAACAGTTGAACGGACCAATGCCTCTGCCAAATCCGTAAAACAGGCAAACCATAGAAAAATCACACCCCTCATTAAGCCAGCTAGGAACCTCGTGATATGAGCGATCATGTTCTTGTGGTGATTTCTCGATCTTGAAAATCTATTGGCAACATATTTTCAGTCATTCAGGGTGGATGGTGAAAGAGAGATACAATTTTTCAATAACTCCAATTCATACATCTGATAAGGGGTTTTGTGAAATCCTACGTGGACATAGGTTTGTTGAGCCAGGTGATTTTCCTGTTCCACATATAAACGGAACCCGCAGACCTTTTCAGAGCTAGCCTGAGCTTGGGCATAGACATAGTCGTACAACCGACGAAAGACTCCCTGTTGTCGATATGGTTGATCAACATAGAGACTTTGCAGCCACCAAAAATGCCCATTTCGCCAATCGCTCCACTCAAAGGTAATAAGAAGTTGCCCAATAATTTTTGACGGTTCAGATCCTGGTGTTACTACGGCATACCAACCCTTTTGAGGATCCCGTAATAATGATTCTATCCCCGCCTGCAACAAGGGAAGATCAAGAGACCGTCCTTCAGTTTCTTGGGCTAGCGCAACATTGAATGCACTAATCACTTCTACATCCGCTATCGTCGCACGTCTAACCTGTAGATGAGATCGATTGCCCATACTGGGGGGATTTTATGGTGTCAGAGGTAACCTAGCTGGAGTGAGCCACCCGGAAGGAGGACGATACAGGCCGGCTGAAAACTCCATCTTCATGGCTTCTTCAGGACGCAATTGAATCCGGCTTACTCGATCTTCAGGGACAAAAGCCAAATATCCTGTAAAGGGGTGAATGGCGGTTGGGACAAAGACCATAATCAGCCGACCATATTGAGAAATTTGGAGTCTTCGTGGGGGTAATCCCATATCAAACCCCAATGCCCACAAACCATCTCGGGGAAATGGAAAGGCCACGACTTTACTCTGTCCAAATCGCTCGCGAAACTTAAGAACATCGGCCATACTCTTCAACGTATGATAAATACTTCTCACAAAGGGAATCTGTTCTAGAGAAGATTCAAATTTTTGATGAATGCGTTGACCAATGAGATAATTCGCCCCCATCCCCACCCAAAGAACAAGTAGACAAAAAAAAGTAATTCCAGAACCTGGAATTGTAGTTCGAAATAATGCCCAGACTAGGTCCGCCGTCATGTGTTCTAGAGCCTCAAAAAGCGTATAGAGGATTAACAAAGTTCCCCAGGCTGGAACAATGATAAAAAGGCCAGTCAGAAAATAGCGCTGAAGATTATGGAGAGAAAATGAACTCATAGGGCAAGGTCGAGAACTAAATGTGTGTTAGCGTTCAAAGCGGATATTTCAGAACTCTCTCGCACGTGAGACAGATGGAGAAGGGAAGGCAAGCGACATATTTTCTTCTATAGCAACATTAATGTTTTAGTCTACCAAAGCAGCATTTACTTCGCATCACCGATATCTGCTATCCTAAGAATTCATCCCCTCTTTAATTTTCACCTTCTTGTTGTATATTGCTCTATACCAGAGGTGATGATACATTGATCGAAAAGGATCCCTATTTTCCTCAAGTTTTGAAAGGAGGCATATATTCATGGCAACTGAGACTAGCCCCCAAGACAAAGGAATGATTGCAAAGGATTTGCTTGCCATTCTTTGCTGCCCAGAAACTAAACAAAATATCCGATTGCTAGAATCAACGATTGTGGAAAAACTCAATCATCGAATTGAAAAAGGAGAACTCAAAACAAAGGGAGGGCAGGCTGTCGCTGAAAAAATCGATGGCGCGTTACTTCGAAATGATGAAACCGTGGCGTATCCCATCCGAGATCAAATTCCTATTATGCTTATTGAAGAAGGCATTCTGGTAGAAAAATCTGATATTTCCTAAATCGTTCGCCCTTGGAATATCATTCAAACAAAACAAGATAGGGGCCTTCATTGCCATACAAACCAAATGACTATGGCTTCGATTTTCCTTTCCATACCCACCATACTGATCGAATCATCTGCACCACGAGATAGATACCTATCCCAAAAGCCATCCCATAAACTCCATAGGCCTCAGTAGGCCAACCTAAGCCTCCATGAAGGAGAAAGCCAAGGGCCACATGGGCTCCTAACCCGAGACACAACGCCAACACAATCCATTCACGGATCATGGTCTTTTTTGTCACACTCATGCTGGGAAATTTCTATCAGAAGTCATCTGGACCATAAGCGATGATCCAGATTCCTGTTGATGGGATTAGACGGGACTTTTGGCTGATTCGATTTCGGTGGCGGTCATCAGGCTAGCTAGATAGTCGCTGACAAATAATAATGCTTCTTCCCTTCCATCTGCCCTGCGACCCTTTTCTCGTCGTTGAATAGAGAGCTCATGCTCGAGGTCTGATTTCACGTCTCCTAAGAGTTTTTGCAAAGAAGCTGTCGTAAGGTTCATATCCACATCTTCTAATTCTTGACATCTATCAAGTACCCAGTTGAGCCCTTCTACCCGCCCTAAGTACCGCTCTTGTTCCGTTTGGTCAATTCGTCCCATCGTAGAAGCAAACGCTTGCCCCTCATAAATAAGATTATAAAAACTGGCAACAGCTCTATGTAAAGTTGAATTCATTCGGTACTCCTCACAAAATTGTGTAGCTAACCTGTCCTAATTATATACCTAATCCCAGAAACCTTCTAGGCCAAAAAACTGCTTTTTCTATCTTTTGATGGGTATTACATTTAAGTAAAAAGGAGAGAATCAAATTCTGCCATAAACCCATAATATAAGGGAGCAAACTGTTTTAAACTATTAGGACTATTCTCCTTTAACCGTTTAAAGAAAAGGACTTGATGGGTAGGATCCATAATTTCTAATAACTTCCCTAACTCAGGCATGGAAAAAGCCCCTTGTGGAACACTTAAAATGTAATGCACCAATCGTTCAACAAATTGATGCATAATATAGTCGCTTCCCAAGTATTCTGAAGGAATTTCACCCGTTTTTATAATGTCAGAAAATAAAACGGCTTGTGAAGCAAATGGACCATCATCTGTAGAAGAAGGTAATTGACTCACGTGATTTTTTTTTGAACGTAGGGGAAATACGAAAATTCCTGATTAAGAATGATTGTATCAGGCAATTGAAGCAATTCAAAACAAATAATGAAAATATTTCACAATGACTAAATCATTCATATCACCTCAAATTAGACCAATCAGTGATGAATATTTTGAACAGATAAGACAAATCACTAAGAGATCAACACGCACAAAAAAAGCAGGGGGCGACAATCGTCGCCCCCTGCTCTCACCAGCACGGTGCCGAGAGGCGCCGTTTACAGCCAGTTCACCCGTTCCGCAGGACGGATGTAAATGGGCTCTTCCACTTGCTGCCGGACGGCTTCCTTGCCCGACTTGTTGAAGCCCAACACTGTGTCGTTGTACATCTCGAACTTACGACCGTGAATTTGGGTTTCGAACACTTTCGGTCCAGGAATGACGTCATACCGGAAGATGATCTGTTGGCTGGCTCTCCAGAGTTGGAGCACCGCTAACAATTCCCGGCTTGGCACCAAATACTTCTCAATGGCATTGTCCACACCCGGTCCAAACATTTGGCGGATGTAGCCACGAGGAGCTTGCCGTGGTGGAATATAAAATCCATTGGGCTCCGTTCCCCATTGTGGGTAGAGTGGCAATGCCACTTGTTCCACCCGAATGGCATAATACAATGGATTCCAACGATCTTCCGCCCACAGCCCGTCATCACCTACTTTGACGAGCCCTTGGAGCCGGATCTTCCCGACGCACGCTGCCATGCAACGTGTTTCCATTGGCTCACCACCGGTCAGAGGATCTTTACCCTCCACCCGTGGGTAGCAGGCAATACATTTTTCCGACACCCGGGTTGTTCCCCGATACATCGGCTTTTTGAACGGGCATTGCTCCACACATTTTTTGTAACCACGGCAACGGTTTTGGTCAATCAAGACAATCCCGTCCTCAGGCCGTTTATAGATGGCCTTTCTTGGACAAGCCGCCAAGCAACCAGGATACGTACAATGGTTACAAATGCGTTGAAGATAGAAGAAATAGGTTTCATGTTCCGGCAAGCTGCTACCGGTCATTTTCCAAGGTTCTTCTTTTGTGAAACCGGTTTTATCAATGCCTTCCACAATGGCTCGCATTGAGGTCGCCGTATCTTCGTAGATATTCACAAAACGCCATTCTTGGTCAGTTGGGATATACCCGATTGCCGCTTGGCCAATTTTGGCACCAGCATCAAAAATGGTCATTCCTTCAAACACGCCATACGGCGCATGGTGTTTGCGGCCGACCCGCACATTCCACACCTGCCCGCCTGGATTGACTTGTTCGATGAGCTGCGTGATTTTCACGTCGTAGAACTGTGGATATCCACCATATGGTTTCGTTTCCACATTATTCCACCACATGTATTCCTGTCCTTTGGAGAATAGCCACGTGGACTTATCTGCCATTGAACAGGTTTGACACGCCAAACACCGATTAATGTTGAACACAAATGCAAACTGCCATTTTGGATGCCGTTCCTCATAGGGGTACAACATCTTTCGGCCTAATTGCCAATTATAAACTTCTGGCATGATTTCCTCCGTTTTTTAAATTTTGGTTTACCAAATGAACAGTCTGTGAACCTTTTTGAGGTTCCCAGGAGCTGCCTCTTATACTTTGATCTTAATGTGGTCACCTTTGAGCCATTTAATCATGAACTCATTTTCCTGACCTGGCGTAAACCCTGTCCGGACTGGTTCCCACGGACCACGGCCACCGATGCCACCGTCTTCCGCTTTGGTAATACGGATGAGACATTCTTTCGGCACCGTATTGACCGCATGGTTGTCCACTTGGTACCCAAATTTAAATTTCCACGCCACCGCATGCTTACCTGGTAGCGAGTCTAACTGCTGAACCGGCATCAACCAGTCACGCGTAAAGGACTGTTGAGCCCCGTACCGGAAGTTTGATTGATACCCAGTATCCATGGCAATTGCGCGTCCATCTGGTCGCGTTTCATGCCCTTTCACAGATTTTGCGGTACCGACATATGGCGCATGTTTCGCCATGGTCACATGGTACGGGAAGGCCGGGTTATATTTTGCCCGGATCATCAACCGAGCAACCTTATAATATGGGTCGCTTGGCTTCCAACCACGATACGGCCGGTCAACTGGGTTACCATCAACGTAGACATAGTCACCGTCGTTGATACCACGGTCTTTGGCTGCTTGTGGGTTGATATGGATTTGATGTTCCCCGACACCCGGAGTACGCTTATCCATTCGATACGCGTCACCGAAGTTTGACTCATACATTTGGACCCAGTCATTGACTGACCATTGACTGTGCACCCTATGTCTGGTCTTTGGTGTCACACAATAGAATTGATACCCTTTTTCCCACAATGGGTTGGAGTACCGCTTGATTTCCTGCCACGGCAACTTGATATTCCGAATGGTTTTATCATCATGATGTTGCGCGGTGATCGGAATACCATAGTCATCTGGCCGCACATACGGATTGGACGACATGATCGCATTCGGCAGGTATGGCGTTGCTTCCGTACCTTCTCTATGCGAAATGAGGTTTTCCCCGTATTCAATACATTCTGCTTCCACCCGATAATTTTCATATCGACCGGTACGCGTCCATTGCGGCTTGGATTCGTTTGTTTCTTCCCAGAATGGATGACGTGGATACGTTCGACACATCACCATCCAGCCTTTTTCTGACTTCAACATGGTGTCTACATTGTAGCCATACCCTGTGGAACTGGCATCCAACAACCGTTGCACATAGACGTCAACGCGGTTGTCATAGACAAACTTGAAGTAATCACGGAAACGCCCGTCACCCGTCATTTCGGTGAGCTTGGCCGCCACACCAGCGACAGTATCTAGATCGTTTCGTGTGTCATACAATGGGCGAATACCACCTTTCCACACTTGGAACCATGGGTTTGACACGGTTGCCGTATGTTCTGGATAGGTGAACTCCATCCAGGTATTTACACCAAACGCTACGTCATTATGGTTGACGTCCGAGGTCATTTCCACGTCTTGCGTGACCAATGTTTCAATATGCGGATCAACGTTTTTCACCATGTCATAGTGGTGTTTGGCGTTGTTCAACACGTTCACATTGGCTACCCACCGGAATTTACTTGGAGTCGGCATATGCGTTTTCCCTGTAAACACCCGGCGTCCATACTTTGGTGTATTCACAATCAACGCCGTATCACCATGGTTCCAATAGGCCACTTCCTCACCATAGTAATAGCCCTTGACATGAACTTCCTTCCCATGAACATTGGGATCCGTGGTAATTTTAAAGGGATTTTCTGCAGTATGCGTCCCAAGTCCGCCACCTGCCCACGGGGTTGAATTCCAAATCCCCGCTTTGTAGTTGCCGGCCCAGGTATGCTGCCCAGTTCCGAATTTCCCGACATTACCGGTGATAATCAACACCATGGCTGCACCACGCGCGATAATGGTTTGGTGGAAGTAGTGGTTCGTTCCTTCACCGTTGTGAATCGCCGCAGGCTTAATGGTCCCGGAATCACGCGCCCACCGCACAATCAGGTCCTTGGGAGCCCGGTTGATTTGGTGCACGGTATCCAAGTCATAATCCTGTAAATGCACTTGGTACATTTGCATAACAGGCATGACGTCGACTTCACGTCCATTCAGCAACTTCACACGATAGGTTCCGGTCAAGGCTGAATCGATGCCGCTCTTGCGGTAATGCCACCCCACCAATTCCCGATGAATCGGCACGGCTTGGTTTTTGTTGAGATCCCACACCATGAAGCCACCCAGACGGGCAATTTTGGCTGGATCTAAGGTTTGCACCTTCCCTGAATAACTCTTGGAGAAATCGGGGAATTGATAGTCTTTAATGACTTCTCGAGGATCTAAGTATTGCAGCGTATCTGTTCTGACCAATAATGGCATATCGGTATAGGCTTGACAGAAGTCATGGTCGTACATGTTTTCATCAAAGATGATTTTACATGCGCCGCAGAACAAGGCCCCGTCAGTTTCCGGCCGAACTGGAATCCAGTAATCAGCACGATACGCCGTCGGGTTATATTCCGGGGTGATCACCACCACACGAGCCCCACGCTCAATGCTCTCAAGCTTCCAGTGAGCTTCAGGCATCTTGTTTTCAACAAAGTTCTTTCCCCAGCTCGTATTCAGCTTGGAGAACCGCATGTCATTCATATCGATATCTGAAGTCTGGACACCAGACCAGAACGGATGCGCTGGGTTTTGGTCACCATGCCAGGTGTAGTTTGACCAATACCGTCCCCCCTGAGCTTGATTTGGCTTCACTTTACGAATGTAGGTATCTAACAAAGCACCACAACCACCATTCATTCGTGTGATGCCCATTTTCCCAATGACACCAAGGATGGGCATACCAGCTCGGAACTTAAAGCAACGAGTGGCTGACCCTTTGGTCATTTCAATCATTTCCGGCGGATAGCCTTGCTCACGCATACGACGGGCACCGGCTTCCCCAGAGTACCGCTCGGCAATGATAATCATCGCTTTGGCCAAGTATGTAAATGCTGTATCCCAGGACACGCGTAACATATCATCCAAATAACGCGCATTAAACTTATATTTCGTCATCGTCGCGGGAGTAAACTCTGGGCTACCATCGTCCATCCAGGCCTTCCACCCGCGTCGCATGAGGGGACCTTTGAGTCGATAGGGGCCATACACCCGACGATGCATCGTATACCCCTTCAAACACATACGTGGGTTATGCGCGAAGGTGCCACGATTGCCGTAGAGATCTTCGTAGGTTTGGTGGTCATAGTTTTGTTCCACACGCATCACCACCCCGTTTCGGACAAAGGCCCGAATTCGGCAGGCATGTGTATCATTCGGGGAACAACACCACGTAAAGGAGCTGTCATACCTATATTGATCGTGGTAGACACGTTCCCATGAACGGTCGGGGTACTCCCCTAGTGGATTCCCCACTTCGATGACGGGTTGCAACGCAGTCAACGCTAACGCCTTGTCTGCTAAGGCCACAGCCGCCACGGTCCCCGCTGAGACCTTTAAAAATTGACGTCTAGAAAGAAACATTGCTTACACCTCCTAAGTAAGTGCAGGACATAGAGTCCATGAATTCATTCATAAAACCGGACGACAAATTAATAATCACCCCCCTTTCCTTATAAATTTTTTGATGAAATTGACTTATTTGCAGTATGGAATACCAAGAGTATACTTTTGAACAAGCTTAAGCACAGCAAAAATCGATCCTTATTTCATCCAAATCAAATATTTATAAATTATTGAAAAATAAAGATAAATTCTATTTTTCACTCTTGATAAAATTAGCTTTTGATTCCAAAAGGTAACATATTAAATAAATAGGTGGTTATCTTGTTGGATATAGAATGCTAGGATTCTATTTCTTCGCGTTAATTATTGGTTAATTCTCTTTTTCTCCTAAAAGATCCCTAGCATGATACCTTTTGGTAGCACATAAATATAAAGGTAACGTTTCGAAAGGACTCATTATAGAGTTTAAGACCTTCACGCTCTTCCTCACCTTCTCCTTAGGCAGGGAAGAAATTTAGAGAGCAACCTATTGAAAATTTACGTATTAATTAGGAGATGGCTGGGTTAACGAAAACTTTGGACGTTCGTTTGTTTACAAAAGGGACGAATAGAGCACACACTACACTTTGGTGAGGCTGGTGTACATCGATATTGCCCAAATGGCACTAATAATCCATTGAATGTCATCCAATGTTTTTGGGGAAGTTTTCTTCGTAAAACTGTTTCTGTATCATCTGGATATTTGGTTGTCACATATCCTAAGCGATTAGAAATACGATGAACGTGGACATCTACACAGATTCCTGGCTTTTGATACCCTAGGGTTCTCACCAAATTAGCAGTTTTACGTCCCACTCCAGGCAATTTCACCAATTCCTCAATCTCTTCAGGAACCTTGCCCTCACATACATCGCAAATTTTTTGCGACATTTTCTGTATTTGCCGAGCCTTTGTTCGATAAAACCCAACTGGATATATGGCTTTTTCTATTTTTTTAACCGAAAGACGAGCCATAGAAAACGGGGAATCAGCAAGCGGGAACAATCGATCATAAGCCCCTGCTGTGGCAGAATCGCGAGTCCGCAAACTCAACACGCAGGCAACAAGAAGGGCAAAAGGGTCAGGTTTACTTACTACAAGCCTTTCCATTAAAGGAATAGGCCATTCTTGAATGGACTTCTTTATTGAACGGAGGACGATATCAATATCGCCGTCATCCATTTGGTCAGCTACAATTTTCTAGAAATGGCAAGGGCAGGAAAGACTACCAGAAAAAGAAGGCAGGACTAAAATGTTCGATGCTTAGATAACCACTTTTGTCGACGTCGCGCTGCCTCGCGCTCTTTCGCTTTTTTCTTAACACTTGGCTTTTCGTAAAACCGTCGACGTTTGAGTTCACGAAATAACCCATCTGCTGCGAGCTTTTTTTTGGCAACTTTCAAAGCTTTTTCTACATTATTATTGATGACTCGTACTTCCACAATTCCCTCAAATGGTTGCTTGAAATTTATGAATTCTTTCTATTTTTTCGGCTTCCAAGCTCCATACTTTATCATGTGTTTCAAGCCTATGCAAGAAAGAAATGAGAGCATGAAATATAAAAATATGTTTTAAATCATATAGTTACATAAACCTTACGACATACCACTTAGAAGAAATTTTTCTCTACGAATCTTTAAGAGCGGCAATCATGTCTAAGACTGCCTTCTTGCCATCACCAAAAAGCATTAAAGAGTTATCTAAAGAAAACAACGGGTTAGGTATTCCAGCAAACCCCGGACTCAAGCTTCGCTTGATAACAACCACTGTTTTGGCTTTATCAACGTCAATAATAGGCATCCCAGCTATCGCACTATTAGGATCCGTCCTCGCAACAGGATTCACGACATCATTAGCGCCTATGACCAACGCAACGTCTACTTGATCGATATCTTCGTTTGTTTCGTCCATGTCTCGTAATGCTTCATAGGGGACATCAGCTTCGGCCAGCAAGACATTCATATGGCCAGGCATTCGCCCTGCAACAGGATGTACACCATATTCAACCTTCGTTCCTCGACTTTCTAATAAGGCAGCTAAGCTGGCAACTGGATGCTGCGCTTGGGAAACCGCCATTCCATACCCAGGTATAATCGAGACGCGCCGTGCCGACTCAAACAACATCGCGACTTCCTCTGGTGATGTGGATTTGACCTTCCCTGCATACACTTCATCAGCGGAAGGCCCACCACCTACAGGTGCCAATACTCCGAACAAAACATTCGTCAATGATCGATTCATGGCCTTACACATGATTTGAGTCAAAATAAGCCCCGAGGCTCCAACCAATGAACCTGTGATGATTAAGACATTATTTGACAAGACAAACCCTGTGGCCGCTGCCGCTAAACCTGAATAGGAATTCAGGAGGGCGACCACAACGGGCATATCAGCCCCTCCTACTGGGATAACTAAGAGAACCCCAAGTACCGAAGCAACACCAACCAAAAGCCAATAGGCCATGCCATTTGTTGGATCAATCACTACCCAACAACTTAAGGCCAACATTGTAGCAGCCAAGATCGCATTGATGACCTGCTGCCCAGAGAATAAGACCGCACCGTCGCCTATGAGTCCTTTTAACTTTCCAAAGGCCACGAGGCTTCCCCAAAAAGTTACTGCCCCAATAAGACCTGATGCGGCAATGGCTACGGTTAACTGCATCACCGGAATTTCACCATTCAATGTATTTTCTAGTAGCGCCGCACCCGCCACCAACACAGAGGCAATCCCACCAAATCCATTAAAAACTGCCACCAATTCTGGCATGGAAGTCATTTCAATTTTTATGGCTAAGAGCGCCCCAATGGCTCCACCAATCACCAAACCCAAAATAATCATTTCGTAACTAACAATCTTCTGATTGGTTAGCGTCAGCACAACGGCTAACAACATCCCAACAGCCCCCATCAAATTGCCTTGGACTGCTGTACGAGGATGCGTCAGGCCCTTGAGGCCAAGGATAAAGAGCACTGAGGCAAGTAAATACCCGATATTGATAATTGCAGACATTCTGTTCAATATTCCTCTTAGGATTTCTTCTTAAACATGGCGAGCATTCGGTTCGTCACCATAAAACCGCCAACACAATTAATAGTGGCAAAAATCACAGCCACCACTCCTAAAATCGTCGTCACCGTAGTATGTTGGGATCCAGCTGATAAGACAGCGCCTACCACCGTAATACCAGAAATGGCATTAGACCCTGACATCAACGGTGTATGAAGTGTTGGCGGAATTTTGGTAATAATTTCAAACCCGACAAAAATTGCCAGGACAAAAATCGTCAAACCCACAATGAACATATCTTCCATAACTGTCTCTTGTCCTTATGTTGATAAGGCCGGAAGCCCTAACATTTCCCGAATTCGTGGCTGAACGACATCTCCGTTTTGAGTCATAATGGTTTCTTTCGTAATTTCATCTTCCATATCTAACGTCAGCTCACCTTTTTTCACAAGGTGCAAGAGAAAGGTCGCCACATTTTTCGCATACATCTGACTGGCATGATAGGGAACAGTCGAAGACAAATTTTCAGGGCCCTGAATCGTTACCCCATGAGCCACAATCGTTTCGCCAGGCTTGGTGAGTTCACAATTCCCTCCCCGTTCAGCCGCTAAGTCGACAATGACCGAACCAGGTGCCATACCGGCAACCATCTCTTTTGTAATAAGAATCGGGGCCTTTTTCCCTGGTACCGCTGCAGTAGAAACAACCACGTCACTACTGGCAATCACTTTCCCCAGCAGTTCTCGCTGCTTCTGATAAAAGGCTTCATCCTGCGCTTTGGCATACCCACCTTTATCTTCAGCATCACCAGTTTCCAGGGGCAACTCCACAAATTTGGCCCCCAAGCTCAAGATCTGTTCTTTCACAGCAGGACGAATATCATAGGCTTCCACAGACGCGCCAAGGCGACGAGCTACGGAAATGGCTTGAAGCCCAGCAACCCCAGCCCCAATAATTAAAACTTTAGCAGGAGTCACCGTTCCAGCAGCTGTCATCAGCATCGGAAACATTTTCGGCAGAGTATTGGCTGCCATCAGCACAGCCTTATAACCAGCGACAGTCCCCATGGAAGAAAGAATATCCATGCTTTGAGCCCGGGTGATTCGAGGCATCAGTTCCAATGCAAAAGCTGTCACACCTTGTGTGGCTAAATCTTGAACCGACTGAGGATTACTCAGCGCCTCTGCCATTCCTACGAGCATTTGGCCTTTTCGGAACTTCTGCACATCTGCTTTGCCTTCATCAGGATTGGCCCCTAATAGGCGAACCTGAAGAACGAAATCGGACATCTCAAAAACCTGATCACGAGATTCAGCGATAGTCGCACCCTTTTCGGTATAAGCCGCATCCGGATATCCTGATGCCTCACCGGCCTTTGACTCAACTACCACCTCCATGCCTCCCTTCGTCAGTGAAGGCAACACGGATGGAACCAAGGCCACACGTTGTTCACCAGGATACGTTTCTTTGATCACACCAATTTTCATAGGATCATATCTCGAAAATTATTACAAAAAACAGAACCTACACCGTCAATTCTTGTAGACAAAGTCCTGATTGATATCATAGGTTCTAAAAAATAATCAATGTGTCTTTATGTCTAGGACAACAAAGGTCGAAAGGCCCAGAGAGTTTGGCAATCACGTAACTTATCGTGTTTAACCCACGTGATCAGGATACATCGACCTCGCGATTTCTTTTGCTAAAAACTCCATGGCCCGACTCCGTGTATAGCATCCATGACCATATAAATGCTGCCTTGGCTTTTCTTCTGACGCTGGTACCCCATAGTCAACTAACACGCATTGTCCATCGTTCGAACATCGTGTAGTCCGCCTGGTACATTCCAGCCATCGCTCAAACCCATCGTAGGGCTCTAATAATTCTCGAAGATCCACATTGGCCAGCTCCATTTCAGGAGAATCCGGCAGAACGTCCGTGCCCGCCACAGCTAATTGTTGAACATAGTCACCGCCCGTCAGATAAGGCATCTCCCACGCCGTCTGGGGCAATTCCATCTTGGACAACCACCGTTTTCCATCGTGCCGAATCCCTCGGTGATTGACAATATGCAGCAAGCGACCAACTCCATCGGCATCCCATCCATATCGAACCGGGGTACCTAAAGTCACCATATCGACAGAAGCACCACCCAAAAATTGTTGCTTGGTGAGTGCCCGATAGAGTGTCTCCAGTCGATCAACAGATCGAACCTCACTCGGGCTAACTTCCCAGAATTTCGCTAATATTTCAAAAATTCTTGGACGACCCTCAGATTCACCAGAAGTAATGAGATTAGAAACCAGAGCTAACACCTGCCCCGCATGTCCATGTGCAACCAGCAAAATCCGATCACTCTGAGTGAGTGAAAGATCATTGCCCCATCCCTCTAGGAACTCGACAAAAGCAACCGCGGCTTCCATTCGTCCAAGATGATGATGCACCGAAGACCAAACATACCGCTGACAAGGAATGGATGCCTCCCCTCCAAGACAAAGCCCTTCCTGGAACTTCTTCACATAGTTCATCGTAAAATTCCCAACCTCTTGAGCAAGACCATCCAATAGCGCATGGGTCGATGTATCATTTATCAGCGGTGGATGGATAGGATCATCAGTGTTTCCAATGCCATTCGTGGACGGGCGAAGAAGAGCCAACAATGACTCTAATCCTGAAATCCCCCTTGAATAGCCACGTTTTAAGCCCCCGACTTCATCTAAACGAGCCGAACCAAATAGGTCGGAATAGGGATGGCCATTCACAAATACAACACCTCTGACATTGGATCGGGCTAATTGAGTTCCCACCCCGGCCATAACTTCCTTCCAAGCGGGGGAATCAATGGGATTCGCAGGCGCAAACGTAGGATAGGAAACCCGCTCTCCGGGATTGGAACGTGAATACTGACTATGTTGAAAATTATTACTGTGTGGCATGTGTTTTAATCTCACGAGTCATAAGAGGATTCTTACATAGTCCATACAACCTCCCAAGGGCAAGAGGCACTTTTTTTTCAATCCGCTTCTGCTCTAACCATGCACATTTGGTTGACCACCTGAAAATCTGCATGATAAGTTCAATTGCCTTGATGGCGTACAATTGGACGGGCTTTCATGAGGAGAGATAAGACAAGGTCGTAGCCCGTTATTCCATCATCGTTCATTTTATTTTTTCATGTCGATTTATCACTTGGAGCATCGCAGAAATCATGTGTACTTTTCGGCTTCGGTCTCAGCGGCAAGTAACAAACAACATTCGAAGAAATTTATTGATTTTCTTGAGCTTCTTCTGGCTCGGCCTGGGCGGAATCATGCCCATCTCTCAAGCGACCGCAGCCCAAGCTGAACATATTGTCCTTATTGTTCTAGAAGGCATCAAATCTTCCACGATTCAAAGCGGTGCCACGCCTCACTTGGCAAAATTAGCTAGTGAAGGTGCCGTGACGTGGTCCGCACAATCCATTACGCCTCCCCTCACCGTCTCTGCTATGGCTTCGTTGCTCACCGGATTACCGGTTGAAAAACATCGGGTTACTGCTGATTGGGAACATTATGATTTTGGGCGTTCCTTTATGCGTTCCCCCACCGTTTTTGATTACATGGATTTGGCGGGCGGAGCTGACTCTGGCGTATTCCTCATGGATGAACGCTTGTATCAGTTAGTTCGTCCTGAAATTTATGTCGACTCTCAAGTCTGTGGCTATACCAAGCCACAATGTACACCTGAAACCGTGTCAGTCTATATTCAAGACTTTCTGAAAAAAGTCACCAGTGATGGCGGGCATGGGTTCCGGCTATTTGGCGTACCGAACCTCTTGCTAACTCATTTCCCAACAGCAGCGCGTGTTGGACAAAAGTATGGATGGGACTCACCAAAATACACCGCAGCAGTGACATCCATTGATAACGCGATTAACCAAATTATCAAGAATTATGAAGAGATCGGCGTCCTAGATCGCACGATGTTCATTGTAACCGAATTGAATAGTGGCCCCCTTAATCCCCTCACGAAAAAAGTGAAGAAGGGGGAAACTGTGGAATTGGACCCAACCGTCCCTATGATAGCGTGGGGAACAAATGTGAAACCGCACCATACGATTCCCCAATCCGCGACACTCTTGAATGTTGGAGCTACCATCATGTATGCCTTAGGATTAGAAACCCACACGGAATGGGAAAGCCAAGCCATGACAGAAATTTTCCAAACTAAGCCGGAACGACGGACTACTGAAAATGAACTGGAAAAAATTTATCAATAATTTCACCATGAACCGAACGAACATGCTTCATACCATTTTGAAATCTGGTCTGTATGCTCTGCTAACCTCTTTTTTCTTCATAGGCTCGCCCATCACGGCGGCTGAACCGACGAATCCATTGTTACGTGAATTTTCCATTACCGTTGACCCCAGTGCACTCAATCCTCCCACATGGTGGCATGTTCCAGGTGTCACACCCCTTATTTGGACCAAAGACCCCATTAACATGGATGCCTATAAAACGACTGAGATCAAAGAAATAAAATTGAAACCTGGAGAATATCGTTTTGGCACCTTCACCTTTGACTTTTTATTTAAGGTGTCTCTTTCCGGAACACTCGAATATGCCAAGACGCTAGACCAATGCGTCGATGGCCGAGGTTCGGCGACTTTGACCATCCGTTGCAGCCACACACAACCGTATCCTCAAGACCCAGATTATCCATAGTAAAAAATCATTTAGAATAAATATAAAGGCCCAACTAATGTCGAATTCCTTACAAGATTGGCTCGAAGCCCTCGAAGATGCAGATGATGCAACACGCGAGGAAGCGGCCAAAGCCCTTGCAGAAAAAGGTAACCCCAAAGCCTTGGAAGCTTTGTTAACGGCATTGGATGATGATTATTGGTCTGTGCGAAGTCATGTGGGATGGGCTCTTGCCAAAATTGGTGGCGAGAAAAGTGTGGAGGGCCTGATCACGCTTTTCAATGACAATATGATGGAAGTCCAAGCCGAGGCAGTCCAAGCCATGGCCTCCATGGGCAAAGGGATAGTTCCCAAATTACTCACCAGCCTTAAAGACAAACGATGGCGCGTTCGTGAACAAACGGCAAAGACCTTAGGGGAACTTCGTGATTCTGAAGCCGTCAAAGGATTAGTTGTGGCATGCCGAGATCGGGATGGGGCCGTAAAAAGTGCCGCAGCTGAAGCATTGGGGAAAATCGGAGACCCTCAAGCTATTCCTACTCTCATTAAACTATTTAAAGATACATCAAAAATTGTTCGTGAAACTGCCGGTACGGCCTTAATGTATATCGGAGCCCCTTCCGTTGATGCTCTACTCGAAACTTTGAAGGACCCCCATTTTGTGGTGCGCTGCCATGGAGTTCGTGCGTTAGGCGGAATGACAACCGACTATCAGATGGGCAAAGTATGGGTAAAGGAACCACGAGTCGTGGAAGCCTTGATCACTATGCTCAAAGATCCTGATCGAGCAGTCAGAGAAGACGCAACAATCGCTTTAGGAAATATTGGCGATGCACAAGCCGTTGATGCTCTTATAGAAGCTATGAAGGATGGGACCGTGAAACGCCATGCCATCGCGTCATTAGGTATGATTGGAGATCCAAAAGCCTTTCCTCCGGTGTTGGCTGCCTTGAAAGGAAAAGGCTTTCAGCAGCAAGGGAAGCCGACTCCAGGTTGCATTATCAGCGAAGATCTCTTAATCAAAGAAGCCGCGGCAACGGCGCTTGGACATTTTCGTCATCCCAAAGTCATTCCGGATTTGATCCTGTTGTTGAAAGACTTGGTGCTTCGAGAATACGCAGCTAATTCATTAGTGTTAATTGGTGATGCCGCGATAGAACCTCTCGTGTCCTTCTTGCATGACCCAGATCTTTCCAAAATGGAGAAAGAAAGCGAACGGGTACTGGCATTCGCCACTACGCGCATGACCGCATCGGGAGCCCTTAAAAAAGTTATATTGGACACCCTCGATCAACTAGGATGGCAGCCAAAAGACAGTCTGAGCAAAGAAATCAAAGAAATTGAATATACTGATACCTCAAACGTGCTTGGAGAAGGCGGAGAAGGCCGTTTTGGGAAAAGCGGTGATATTGCTCAACCTGCAAAAGCTCTCAAAATCGAACGGTAACTTTTAATACGTAGGGGGAAGCAAAAAGACATAAAGACCACGCCTCTTCTGTATAGCTTACTTTTCATTCCTCCTTTTCCCTTTTAGTTTTTTTGGAAGTGTAAGATTCCCCAGGTTAAATGTCCAGCCATTCCCGCATCGACCCAGTGCTGTAATCCCACCTTCATATTAGCCAGATATTCTTCCGAACACACACGAATAAGATTGTTGTGTTGAGCCACAAGTTCTTGAAGCACACGTGCATAGTGTGCCGGTAAATTTTTTGATAAGTCGATCACTCCGATTTCTTGTAATCCAAGTTTTTTGGCAACTTTCTGATAATATTCGATCGATCCCAAAGAATCTAAATGGATGCGATCCAAAATGGGCTGCAAGACATCTTTCGGGCATTTTTCACTTTGCATCGGGTCGGTAAAAATGAACTGCCCACCCTTTGCCAAGACACGAGACACTTCTTCAAACACTTTCTTGCGGTCGCCGCTATGCAGAATGGCATCCTGCGACCATACCAGGTCAACGCTGCCATCGGGTAATGGAATCTCTTCGAAGCTGCCATCGATAACATTAATGGCGAGACTAATGCCTTCTTTTTGATTCAATTCCCGGTTTCGCTTATTTTGCGTTTCACTTAAATTTAGACAACCCACCTGACAACCAAATTTTTTCACGAGATAACGAGCTGAGCCGCCGTATCCGGAGCCGATATCCAATACTCGAGTTTTCGAATCAAGACTCTGGACAGTCGAGGCCATCTTTTCCACGGTCCGTCGGCTGGCTTCAAGAATTGAATCATTCTCGGATTCATAGAGCCCAATGTGAATATCTTCGCCACCCCAAATGGTGGCATAAAACCGATCTGCATCCGTACTATTGTAGTATTCACGAGCCGTATCAACCGTAGAGGAATAGGCCTGTCCTCCTAAATTACCTAAGATTGTTGTTGGACGTTCCTCATTTTTATAGAGCTTTTCAGCCACATGCACATAAAAATCCGGATCCTCCACTTTGTGAGTTTCTTGAAAATCCGCATAGGTTTTGACCTGTTGGAAACCCACCTCATTCATAAGCCGCCGCGTATATTCTTTCCGCAGGGGATACATATTCAAATGAAAGATTTCTTTATCAGGAAAGGTATAGCGAAACCGTGCGAGCCCTTCATCAACATATTCTGGTTCCGCACTGACATTATCTCCGCAATAGTAATAGACATGCTTGGAGGTAAATCCATCATCTAATATGCCATCATAATTCCGTTGATCCAGAATGAGCACACCATCATGTTTCAACGCTGTGTAAAATTCCGCCAGAGCTTTTCGCCGGTCTTGTTCAGCAAACAAATGGGTCAGAGAATTCCCTAAACAAATGACTGCATCATATTTATTATGAATATCCCGACTCAACCAACGCCAATCGGCATGAATCGTTCGCATGATAAAACCCGCTCGCCGAGCATTCTCAAAGGCCTGGGCTAACATTTCTGGGCTACCGTCGGCACTGGTGACATCGAATCCTGCCCGCAGGAGCCTGATAGAATGAAACCCCGTCCCAGTAGCCACATCCAAAATACGTTGAACACCCCGCTCTTTCAAAAGCCTGATGAAAAAGTCCCCTTCGCTCGAAGCTCGTGCTTCCCAATCAATCAGGTCATCCCATTTTTGGACAAAACTATGGACATATTCTTCTTTATACAAGTCCGTTTTTCGTTTGGCGATAGGATTATCTCCATACGCTTGCTTCTTACCCATGGGACTCACCTCCTAAAAGCACCGCCGCCTTCGCCCCTCTTTCATGAAAAAGAGTCAAGAAAAGACCACAGCATGTTGACGGGGAAATGACAGAGAATGGTTCGCACATTTGTGCGGAATTCCTGCACTCCACCAATGATTAGGAAATAAAAAAGGCCCCCGAACTTCTCTTGCGAGCGTTTGGAAGGCCCGATTGCGTACCGAAGAGCTTTGAATGTAACTATTTACATCCATGAGAGCAAGCCTTTAGGTACATAAACCCTAGAAATTTGAGTCTAAACTAAACAATTGCCATTAACTACTTAGTTAGTTATTTCTATTAATGAGATATTTACCAAATACTCCCTCTTCACAAACCACCGAAGAAGTCTATCATATGCCTCCTAACAGCTTGTTCCTTGTTCACAGGAATTAATTATGGTAGGGCTAGGTCTTGTGATAGGTTCCCTCGCTCAATGAATCCGTTCAAATCCAATACTCTCGTTTTCAATATCTCCGCTACCATGGCATTTCTATTCCTGTTATGGGGAGGAATGGCACCGGATCATTTAGCCGCCATCACTGGATCCCTTCAGACAGCCATGTTGGATTCATTTGGCTGGCTCTATGTACTAGCCGCTTCCAGTTTTCTTCTGTGCGCTCTCTGTCTGATTTTTTCCCGATGGGGGGATATTCCACTTGGACCAGATGATGCCAAACCAGAATTTAACCTTCTCACCTGGTTTGCCATGCTGTTTTGCGCAGGCATGGGTATCGGTTTAGTGTTTTGGGGAGTCGCTGAGCCAACCTCGCATTTTCATGACCCGCCATACGGAGAAGGGGGAACACCTCAGGCGGCACGCTTGGCCCTCCAGTATTCGTTTTTTCATTGGGGACTTCACCCATGGGGCATCTACACCATGGTTGCGTTAGCCCTGGCCTATTTTCAATTTCGAAAAGGCACACCCGGACTCTTTAGTCTGGGATGCCAGACAGTCTTAGGAAAGCACGCGACCGGGCCACTAGGATACGGAGTGGACGTGGTCGCGGTCTTTGCGACTGTCTTTGGAGTCGCCACGTCGTTGGGATTTGGAGCCGTCCAGATCAGCGGAGGATTGTCTTATGTCTTTGGGATTCCTAACTCACTGACGACGCAACTGACCTTAATCGCCATCGTCACCATCCTTTTCATGCTCTCGGCTCAGACGGGCCTCCAACGAGGGATCAAGTATCTCAGTAATCTGAATATGATTCTGGCTCTTTCATTACTCGGCTTCTTACTTTTTCTAGGGCCCACACATTTCATCATGACGGTCCTTCCGTCAACCTTTGGACATTATCTTCAGAACCTCCCTACCATGAGTCTAAATCTGGCTCCATTTGGCGATTCCAAGTGGATTCATGATTGGACCTTGTTTTATTGGGCCTGGTGGATAGCCTGGGCCCCGTTCGTCGGCACTTTTATCGCCAGAATTTCCAAGGGCCGAACCGTACGTCAATTTGTCCTAGGCGTCTTACTCGTCCCCTCCCTCTTTTGCGCTTTTTGGTTTACCGTCTTCGGTGGGACAGGGATTTCCTTAGAACTCTTTCAGAAAATTCCCTTAAAAGAAGTTATGGAACAACACGGCATGGAAGTGTTGCTCTTCACCGTGCTGGAACAATATCCCATGGGTACGATCATGTCGCTCATTGCCATCTTCCTCATCGGCACCTTTTTCATTACCTCAGCCGATTCGGCCACTTTTGTATTAGGAACCTTGACCACTAACGGTAGCCTCAACCCACCCAATCACATCAAATTTACGTGGGGCGTTATTCAGTCCCTTTCCGCCGCGATTCTCCTCTGGTCCGGTGGCCTCAAGGGCCTCCAAACCGGCGCGATCCTTGCTGCATTCCCCTTCGTCTTCGTCATTATTATCCTCATCATTTCTCTCTTCAAATCCTTCAAAGAAGAAGTCCGCCGCGTGTAAGAAGCTGTGGTGTTTTGGTTGGTACGTAATACAAGTTCAGATTTTCTACTTTCCGAATAGCTTTACTCAAAAATACCTTCTTGCCCCAGTAGCTTTTAGTCAATTTTCCAGGTAGGCTGGCTGTTGCTTTTCTGTGGACGCCATTTACACTTGATGACTATGATAACCCGATCTTAAATTGTAAAATAGACAAGAAGTTCCAATGGCTGAACTAGATTCAAATTTACCCCACATTATTACGACAGAAACCATGCTCCGATTTTATGTGTTTCTGGGCCAGTATATCGATCGTTGTCTAGATGAGGAACACCGTCGCTCACTTCCCGAACAGGAGTTTCAACAACATTTAGGCACGACTCACGACCAAGTCGTTCAATTACTTGCTACCAACCGTGTGGTAAAAGACAAAGCCGAAGTGGAGTTTCAACGGATCACGGCGATGTGTCAGGATTATCTTAAGAACCCTGGCAGTGGAGACCAGACCCGGATTCTCCATACAGAACGGGAAGTCTTACGAGTAAAAATGTTGACGTTAAGTGACCTCTTGGCTGTTTTTCGATCAGTGTAATTCTCCCATCTTCCCTGCTTTTCCCCACTCATCTTCCTCAGATTGACCGCAAAAAAAATCGTGTGGTAACGTCCACATTCGGGTTTTCCCTAGGTACTAGTGGGCTTTTTCCGACTATGCCTAGTATGGCCTTGAACATTTATTTGGTAGCCACACATATGCCTGATTCGGTCGCTGAACATATTGCAGCCTTGGATGATGAAGATTGGAGCGTCCGAGAAGATGCAGCCGTTGCTCTCGGGCAATTTGATGACCCGCGAAGCATTCAACCCTTGATTCGCCTGCTTCGGGACTCAGACCGTGCCGTTAGGGAAGCAGCGGCAGCTTCCCTAACGGCCCTGGGCCAACCAGCTGTCCTCTCACTAGGCTTTTGCCTGAATGATCCGAACCTGCAAGTCCAAGAAACCGCAGCATCTATACTTGCAACCATTGCGGATGAACAAGTTTTTGAACCCTTGCTCTCGGCTCTCTTCAATCCCAATTGGATTGTGCGCGCGTCTGCCGCAAAAGGCCTCACGCGCATTAAAGATCCACGTTCGATTGATACATTAATCTTGCTGCTTCAAGATAAAGTTCCAGCCGTTCGCGACGAAGCCTGCCGCACGATTCAAGCTCTGGGCGAAGTCAGTATTCCTCCGCTTCTGAAAGGGCTGGAAGATCCAAATTGGCGAGTTCGATTGCGTGCCATTGAGGCCCTCTCACTCTTGAAGCCTCAGGTTGCGGTGGCTCCATTGATGAACCTTGTGGCAAACGATCCTGATTCCGCCGTCAGACAGGATGCCGTCCGAACATTGGGCCTGATCGGCGATGCTCATGCCATCCCTCTGTTAGTCGATGCGCTCACGACGCCTTCTTTACAACTGAAAGCCATTGAGGCTCTGGGGAACTTACGAGCAGTTGAAGCCCTGCCTCCATTGATGGCCCTTGTCCAATCGCTTCCAGCTGATGCGTACGAAGAGCGCATGGAGGGCTGCACCGACCCAAAATATAAAGAAGAACTCCCGCCTTTGGAGGCTGCAGTGAAAGCTCTAGCGAAGATTGGTGACCCACAAGCCATTCCCATTCTTATCGACGCCTTACAAAGTACATTGCTGCGCCAAGAGGCCGCGGAAGCACTCACGCATTTTGGGGCAGCTGCCAAACCCCCATTATTGCAACTGCTGAAAACCACAAAGAATGACAATCTTCGTCGTCATGTGTTGGAATCTCTTTCGCAGCTTGGCTGGCGCCCCGGACAAATTCGCCTCTAATTGATTGACGCAAAATGCCAAAAGAAACGTTTGAAACGATTATTTCTGAGTTGGATCATGAAGAAGATTGGCGACGAATGCGTGCCACATCTACCTGTATGAAGGGTGGGCCAAAGGCAGTCGAAGCCATTATTGAGGCCATTGAGAGAGGAACTTCGAAGTACAAAATCGAAGCCATTAAAATGTTAGCCCGACTGGGAGATCCTCGAGCTGGGCTCACTTTGGCGGGACTCATGAAAGACGAGGGTGAAGAAGTTCGACAGGCCACAATAGATGCGCTGGAACACTTGGCTGGCGTGTTGGATGAGCCAACAGCCGCAGCCCTGCTGGAACATTTAGAGGATGCCAGTATTCAAGAACGCGTGACCAAGCTACTCGGAGTCATTCCTACGTCTATTGGGCCGTTATCAGCACGCCTGAAAGATCCTGACGAATCCATTCGTCAACGAGCAGCTGAAATTCTGTCTCAGTTGCTGGATCCTCGATCAGCTGATGCATTTGTGGATGCAATGGCTGATCCCAACCTTCGAGACCTCGCCACCGATACTCTGCGTAAGCTGGGGGCCATCCGTGATCGTATTGACCAACTCCTGGATGACTTACGGGATGTGGAAGAATCCGAACTGAAAGAAGGAGCCCGGCAAGAGACGGTGATTCAATTGCACCACATTGGTCGACCGGCCGTTGAAATTCTTTTGGAATATTTGGAAGATGACGACTGGATTGTACGAGAGGCCGCAGCTGACACCTTAGGTAAAATTGGCGATGTTCGAGCAGTTGAACCTCTTATGGAACGATTGCGGTCGGATAAGGACACGGGCGTGAAGGAACATGCCTTGAAATCTTTGGGGCTCATCGGCGATTCTCGTCCCATTGAACTCTATATTGAAGTCATTCCCATTCGTCCCCTTCGCATTTTAGCGGTGGAAGCCCTAGAAAAAGTGAAAGATGTGGAAGTGTTGAGACCCCATGCCGAACTATTTTCCCGATTAAAACAAGACCGTGACGGATTAATTTCCTATAATTCCGGGGTCATCCTTGACAAACTGGAGGCAGCCGCTGCACAAATGGATGAAGAAGCTTGGGCTGGAAAGGAGTAAGATCTAATGACAGAACAGAATCAAGTTGACCCTTTGCTGTCGGCGCTTCGGGATGATAACGAAGCTCTACGCGATCACGCGGCCTCTCGCTTAGGTGAAGTGGGCGCTGAGGCAATCCCCAAGTTGATTGATATGTTTTTAGAAGATGATTGCGTTATTCGGGAAGCTGCCACCAGTGCGCTAGTTCAAGTGGGCGAACCCGCGATTGATCCCCTCATTGAAGCGCTCAAAGAGGATGATGAATGGTCGGTCCGGGAACAGGCTGCCACTGCGCTGGGGAAATTGCGGGCCCAGAAGTCTGTGGAACCGTTGATTGATACCCTTCGGAATGATAAGGATGGCGGAGTCAAAACGGCAGCGATTTGGGCGTTAGAACGTATCGGTCATCCAGACGCGGTTCCTGGTTTAGTTGATGCATTAATGGATGCCACCTTGCGCGAGGATGCCGCCCGTGTCTTGAAAAAACTTGGCGATTCACGTGCCACGACAGCCTTAGTCGAAGGCCTCCACGCCTCCAATTGGATTGTCCGTCGTCATGCAGCGGAAGCGTTAGGAAAAATTGGTGACCCAGAGTCCATAGATCCGCTCATCGAGGCTTTAGCTGATGAAGACTGGCTAGTGCGCCGCAATGCCGCCGAATCCTTGGCTCGATTAAAAAGTAGTCGAGCGATCAACTCGCTGGTTCCCTTACTGGAAGATGAGAATGAAATGGTTCGGGATACGGCGGAGGGAGCACTATCAAGTTTAGGTTGGACACCGAGTTCTTCGAAATAGCAATCGTTGATTAAAATTTTGGCTTTGTTCACTTTCTATCTGAGGACACATCATTATCATGGCAAATGAAGCACCTGCACAACTCATCTCCATCGGCCCCAAATCAGGCACCAAAAAAGACGGCTTTAATCTTGTGACTGAAAACGTTTCGGGCATCAATTTAGAAACCAGCCAAATCGAAGTCGAGTTATTGGCCTATGACGGGAAGACCGTCTTGTTGGATGTCGGCGAAGAGGCCCTTGAAGATTTGCAGAAAATTAAACTGGGCGATGGCGCTACTCTTCGTGTCGTTGAAGAAGATGGCAAACGCATCGTCAAAAGTTTCCGTATTCGCTCCAAAGACCCCAATGTGGCAGCAGCCGATGCAGCTCTCCTGGATCTTAATGACACCCATTGGCTGAATCGCAAGCATGCCATTGAAGTATTGGGCGAATTGAAGGTCGAAGCTGCCGTGAAGCCCCTGGTAGAGATGTTGAATGATGAAGTAGGTGATGTCCGTCAACGGGCCTATGACGCGCTCATTAAAATCGGAGCACCATGCGTGCTTGAGGTCGTACCGCTCCTAACCAACGAAGAAGATGAACTCCGGCAATCTGCAACTGAAATTTTGCGGAAAATTGGGAAGCCTGCAGTTGAGCCCCTAGCACAAGCCTTAGGTGACGCGGATGAGAAACTTCAAAAACGGATTATGAAAGTCTTAGATCGAATGGGGTACAAGCGAAAATAACACGCAGCAACCTTTTCTCTGTCAACTCTGCTTCAAGGGGTTAGTTCCAACCGATTTTCGACCGACCGACATATAATAAAACCCTTGCTCGGCCATGCGCTCAGGTTCATACACGTTTCGAAGGTCGATAAAGATTGGAGATTTGACCTTGGATTTAATCTGTTCAAAATCCAGATTGCGGAATTGATTCCATTCCGTGACGAGTACAACCGCATCAGCACCCTCCACGGTCTGATAGGCATCTTGACAAGCCACCATATCTGGCAACACCTTCATAGATTCTTCTAACGCTTCTGGATCATAGGTACGTACTGTCGCACCTGCTTTGATCATTCCCTCCGCGATGGCCAATGCCGGGGAATCTCGAATATCGTCAGTATTGGGTTTAAACGCCAGCCCTAATAGTCCAATTGTTTTTCCCTTAAAATCTCCAACTGCTTCCCCAATCTTTTCCAGCATTCGTGACCTTTGCTGTTCATTCACCTGTTTGGTTGCCTTGGCTATAGTCATTTCATACCCAGCCTCAGATCCGATATTGATCAAGGCCGCGGTGTCTTTTCCAAAACATGATCCTCCATAACCCGGGCCGGCATGCAAAAATTTAGATCCGATTCGTTTGTCCAGACCCATTCCTTTCGAAACCATTTGTACATCTGCCCCTACCTTTTCACACAGATTGGCCATGTCATTGATAAATGATATTTTCGTCGCTAAAAACACATTGGATGCATATTTAATGACTTCCGCTGTGGGAATATCCGTAATAACTATTGGCGCATCAAGCAGGTACAGAGGACGGTACAGATCTTTCATAATTGCTACTGAGGCTTGACTGTCCGCACCAATAACAACTCGATTGGGACGCATGAAATCTTCAATGGCAGAACCCTCTCGAAGAAATTCCGGATTGGACACAACCCCAAAATTACACGGTTCTGTTTGATTATCTTCAATGAGTTTTTTGACCCGAACCGCCGTTCCAACTGGTACGGTCGACTTCGTGATGACAACTTTATACCCCGTCATACGAGATCCAACACTTCGAGCGACTTCATCTACAAAAGACAAATCGGCCGATCCATCCGGTCGCGAGGGTGTCCCAACGGCAATAAAAATTGCTAGGGCTTCATCTACCGCCTTATTTAAATCCGTGGTGAACCGTAAGCGATCAGCCTGAATATTTTTTTCCACCAATTCAGCAAGGCCTGGTTCAAAAAAAGGAACCCTCCCTTTTTCCAGAGAGGCGATCCGTTTCTCATCCAAATCCATACAAAGCACATTCAGTCCAAATTCTGCGAAACAGGCTCCTGTGACAAGCCCAACATATCCAGTCCCGATAACGCTAATGAACATTTTCTCTGTCTCCTTAGACTTACGATGTTATCTGTTGTCGATTTCTGTACATTACTCTCTATTTTTTCTTTACAAACAATGAGCCCTCTTTACAAAACCATTGCTTGACAGGCTTTAAGGTGCCCACTAGAATCATTGAAGAATTCTTGCAAGAGCGGGAATAGCTCAGTGGTAGAGCATCGCCTTGCCAAGGCGAGGGTCGGGGGTTCAAATCCCCTTTCCCGCTCCAATTTCTTCTCTATCGTCCTACCCAAATATCACAAACTTATCTGAGTTTTTATTCTAACCCATTTTTTTTATTTGTCTAAGCATCTGAGAGAAAGATAATCCACCAGGGGAGGGATTCTTCTTTCATATGAGCAAATTGTCGGGCCGTAAAGCTGCTGGGAATTCCTTCCCATAACGCCCCTCGCCGAATTTCTACATATTGAAATTTTGGAAACCCTGTTCTCTCGCAGGGTATACGGTCCCGAAGTTTTGCAATTTTTGAGAGGTCGACTCGTCCACCAACAGAGAGTGAAATCAATTCGTTATAAACAAGGCCAAAGATCTCCGGAATATTATCTTTGGTGAAAATAATATTCGGCGGGCGAAATTGATCGTCCGCTAATATCTGACTCAGGATTTCCCAAAACACTTCATCATCAATTGCAGAAAGCACTCCTACCCGACTTCGGTGCGCCATACATTGCAACAGGGCTAAAGGGCCTACAATATCAAATTTCCAAGCTGGAAAGGTCAGCCCTTTTCCATTATGAAGAACCTCCAATACCTGTTCTCCTTCATAGCGATTCAAACGAAAATCGCCCCGTGTAGAGCGAAGAGCATCATCTATTACCTTTTGATTAACCCGACTCGGTTCGAAGGCAAATGTGGGATTAGCTGGGGCATGACAAGTACACATGGTGTATTGGGGTAAAGCACCTTTTGCATGGGCAAATTGTTTAATATCCATCCCGCCCCAAAATTGGTATTTCAATTCTTCTGAAGGAAAACTCTTTAAATACTGTTCCCGATCTCGATTCTTATGATAGACCCCACCCACCCGAGAGCCTGGAACAAGGCGATCAAAGGCATGCAATCGAAGCATAGCTTTGCAATTGCGCAACTGAGGAATATACAGCTCAACCAATTCCTGTTCGAAAGTTAAATCACCGGCACCAATATCCAACAACGAGGGAGCTGTCGACTGGAGAAGAATATCGTAGGGGTTTGGTCCTTCTCGTAAGGAACATTCCAGTTCCTCAGTTGAACAATCCTTGATCATTCTTCTCTCTTTTTTACTGCCCGCCAATACTCCCCAGACCATCAAGGCCCGAACAGCTTTAGTAGGCGGCAAACCCGTCAGTTCTCTTAAAACTTGATGCACTTCTCGCGTTTTTTGGTATCGCCCAAACTGCTGAACCACTTCAACTAATCGTTGCCGAAGGGTAGGTGGCAATTCGGCCTGTTGAATAGAATCGATAAGATCAGGAAGTATAGTAGCTAAGGACTCTGGAGCCATGAACTTTCGACTGGCTTCCCAATGCCGAGGGAATATCTCTCGAGTCATTTTTAATCGCGTACGAAACTCTTGGATATTCAATATCTGATGATCCATAAAGAATTCGTTTAAGGGAAAATCATCAAAGGTCCAATCAAAAATAGACCTTAACATGCCCTCAGAGAAATTTTTCCTCTTGCCTATATTGCCCCATTGGAGGGACTATGGTACACCATGCTTCCTATGAGTCTCATAAAAAAATTTCCGATGCATCCTTGTATTTTACAATTCATCCTCAACGTACTTTTCTTCCATGGACTGTTGGGCTGTACAACTCTCCAAGCGAAATCAACATTTCAGATCGGTCAAATATATCATGTTGCAGAACGTACGATCCTTACAATTGATGAGCTCACCCCACATCTCTTAGGAGCCGATATCATATTTCTTGGCGAGGAACATTATACCCCGTCCCATCTTGAAGCAGCTCAAACAATTCTAGTCACACTTCTGAAACACCAACGTCAGCCGACTCTAGCCATGGAAATGTTTAGTTGGGATGGGCAACCAGGATTGGATCGGTTCATTCATCAATCGGGAACACCGATCACCCAATTATTGACGGAATCTCAATGGAAAAATAATTGGGGAGGCGAATTTGCAGACTACCAATCGTTAGTGTCCTTTGCACAATCATATGAACTCAATCTATTGGCCTTGAATCCTCCACGCGATCTCGTGCGAATGGTCGCGACTCAGGGATTGTCCACGGCCATGGAATCCCCTGAAATGGAGAAATGGCCTATCGGAGAACTAGTAACGGACGATTCTGAATACGAGGACCTCATTTTTGAACAAATTACAGCATGTCACGCTGGCTTACCTGATCATGTGTACCAACGAATTTTTGAAGCATCTATTTTTCGAGATGAGGGCATGGCACAGGTCATCAGAAACTACTTGGATCACAAATCTCTCTCAGATGGTCCCCTGGTCAGTTATACTGGCGGAGGGCACATTCAATACCGTATTCCCATACCCAAACGCGTGAAACGCACGCATCCGAAGGTCAAAACAGTCACCATCTATTTAGTTGCATGGGACCCGTCAAAAGAAGAACAAGTCCAAGCTGAACTTCAACAAGGTATTGCTGATTTTCTCTGGCTCACAGCTATAGGACCTCGAGGGATTCAAGCCCGATGTGGATAGTTTTTTAAGATGCCCTATTTTTGAACGCGATAAGGAGGAAAACATGGCTGACCCAATCGTCATCCCCCAACGAACCCCCTATGTCATGGATATGGCACCTGGGACCTATTATTGGTGTCAATGTGGCCGATCCAAAACCCAACCCTTCTGTGACGGCTCACATACAGGGACCAATTTGTCGCCTATGGAAGTGGAAATCACCGAAAAGAAGAAAGTAGCGTGGTGTGGCTGCAAGCATACAAAAAAACCACCATTTTGTGATGGGTCTCATTCTCGCCTTGAACCCTAATTCCTAAAATTCCACTATGAAATTAGGTATTAATTATTAACTTAATTTAACTAATTGAAATATTACAATTCTGGCTTGCATGACAGAAATAAAATTGTCTACAATCCAACTTTCTGAAGGTTGGTGGATTTTGGAGTCTTCCAACCCAGCCAAGATTCTTCTAGTAAGAAAGTGAGGGATGTCGTTATGAGTCGAATCATTTCATTGAGTAGTCTGTTTATGTTAATGGCCGCTCCAGCCATGGCAAATGCGCCAGGTGGAGGGTATGAAGGTATCACAGCTATGTTTTATGGGACTATTGCTGTCATTCTTGGCTATGGAGCCTACGACATTTTCTTTAAAACCTAAGTCTCTTCTTCAAGTAGCTACAGCTTTCATAGCCACGATTCTAATACCCCTCTTTCTTGTGGGAGAAGGAGGGGTATCTTTCTTGAGCTAATTTTGTAAGGACTGGCTCAAGGGTTTTCCATACATTCTGCACCACAATCGAATAACCTTCTGGATTAGGATGAAGCCCATCTCCCTGATTTAAAGACCTATAGGTCGCTACATTTTCCAAAAAAAATGGAATATACGGAAGATCATGTTCTTTTGCCAATCGAAGAAAGAGATCCGAAAATTTTCGAGTATAGTCTTCTCCATAATTCAGTGGAAGACGCATACCGGCCAATATCACAATAACCCTTTTTTCTTTGAGAACCTTAATAATAGTGTGAAGATTTTTATAGGTTTCACTCAGCGGGTGTCCGCGAAGTCCATCATTTGCTCCCAATTCCAAAATAACGACCTTCGGTTGGCTTTTTAAAATCCACTCCACCCGCCTAAGACCTCCAGCTGTCGTATCGCCTGATACTCCCGCATTGATTACATCATAGGCAAACCCATGTTCAGTTAACCATAATGCTAATTGTCCAGGATACGAATCCTCTGGAGCAACCCCAAGTCCAGCAGTCAAACTATCACCAAACGCTACAATACGAGGAAGATGAACGGCCTCTGCATTCTCTGCCCGAGGGATTCCATGCTTGGACTCTGGCTTTGCACCAATGGAAGAATTCTGACTCCGTGAATCAGGAAGTCGCGAAGAGTTCTCTTTTTGTTCATCACATCCCAGAAGGGTCAGGCAGAAGAGAAGAGAGGCTGGTAAGATAAAAATAGTCTTACGGACGTGATAGAGACAGAGACGTTTTTCCCCACCCTTCAAGTGACTCAATCTAACCGATAACCATCTTGGCCATGTCTTCATCGAATTCTCAAGAGTCTCTTTCTCCATCTTCTCCACCCTTTATTTCGGTCCAACAGCTAGGCATGGCTCTTTCGGCTGGCAACCAATCTGTTCAAATTTTACAAGATATTTCATTTGAGGTCCCAGCCAAACAAGTATTGGCTATTGTTGGCCCCTCGGGTAGCGGAAAATCGACACTCTTAGGACTAATGGCTGGACTCGATCAACCCACCCACGGCTCTATTCACATCCATGACACCAACATTACCACACTAGCTGAAAGCACCATGGCCCAGTTTCGTCGTCAACACATTGGCTATGTGTTTCAAGCCTTTCACCTTATTCCAACATTAACGGCCCTGGAAAATGTCGCTCTCCCGTTGGAACTTCAGGGAGTTTCCACAGGCGACGAACGCGCAAAAGCACTCCTACAAGCTGTTGGATTGGAACAGCGATTTCATCATTATCCTATTCAACTCTCTGGCGGAGAACAACAACGCGTAGCTATTGCACGCGCATTTATCAGCCATCCTCCTCTTCTCTTGGCCGATGAACCCACGGGTAATCTTGACAGCGACACAGGCAACCTGGTGATTGAACTCCTCTGGAAACTACATGAACAACATGACAGTACACTAATTTTAGTGACCCACGACACGACACTCGCGACACGCGCTCAACGTATTCTGTCGTTGAAAGATGGAAGAGTTTCAAACGACACGGCACTCTCTTCCTGATACATAGACCGCAAGGAATATGATACTCCTCTCCCTCAAATTAGCCTGGCGCGAAACATCCAAATCCTGGGCTCGTTTCATCTTTTTCTTTCTTTCTATTGCCTTAGGAGTTGGAGCCATTGTCGCCGTTGACCTCTTTGCAACCAATGTGGAACAAGCCATCTTAGGAGATGCCCGCGGCCTGCTCGGCGGTGATATTGAATTATCTTGGCGACGAACAATGACTCAACAGGGGAAAAATGTCCTAAATTCACTTGCTGAACGAAAGATTATCGTCTCACATATCACCGAGCTGGCTGCCATGGCAGCCGTTCCATCGACAACCGACTCTCAACAGGATACGAAAGCTGCTTCACAATTGGTTGAACTGAAAGCTCTGGATTCACTCTATCCATTGTACGGCAATCTACTGGTTGAGCCTGTTCAGCCAATTGAACAGCTTTTAGCACCCAGTCCTTCGGGTTGCCAAGAACTTCCTTGCTTTGGGGCCATCGCTCAAAAATCGCTTCTTATTCGTTTAGGCTTGAGTCTTGGCAGCGAACTTCGTGTTGGGCAAGCCAATTTCATGATCACAGGCATTCTGGTTAAAGAACCCGATAAAATTGCTACGGGTTTTAGCCTGGGTCCCCGCTTGATGATTTCCCAAGAAGCTCTCAAAACCACAGAGCTTGTCAGAATTGGGAGCCGTATTCATGAGCGATATCGATTGCAACTTCCGCCTTCTTCTAACATCGAACGATGGTTAGGGGAACTTCGTGGACGTCTGAGTCGAGAAGGTGTTCAGGTCAGTTCTTATCGTGATGCCCAACCACGGCTTCGGCGTTTTTTAGACCAATTAACTCTCTATCTCGGATTGATTGGACTCACAATTTTGTGGGTAGGAGGCATAGGAGTCGCCTGCACGATACAAGGATTTATTGCACAAAAAACCCCGATCATCGCGACACTGAAAACCCTTGGGGCAGATTCTTCGCAGGTTATACATATCTACCTTACACAAAGTTTGCTCCTGGGGATCATTGGAAGTCTAACTGGGGGCATACTCGGAACGGGACTCCACCTGGGATTACCATTGCTCCTTCAAGACCTTATTCCCGAAACTTTCTCGATGAATCCAACGATTACCCCAATTTTACGCGGAATGGCCGTGGGCACATTGGCGACACTCGCCTTTTCCCTTTGGCCACTGCTTGCCATCCGCTCTGTCTCACCATCCTTAATTTTTCGGCAAGACCTTGACAATATGGCAGTGAAAATGGAGGGGCGCTCATGGAGAATAACCATAACATCAGCATTGCAGGCCTGGTGGAAAGACCGTATCCAACGGATGACCAGCCTCTTCATCGCTGGGAGCTTGCTAGGACTGGCCATTTGGCAAGCCCATTCTCTCTCTCTTGGTCTGTTCTTTTCTGGCGCCTTCCTCGTTAGCATTATTGCCCTGTTGGGCGGAACGAGTCTGCTATTTTGGATGCTGCGCCGCATTACTGTTCCTCAAACATTGCTGTTACGGCATGCCATCAACAACCTTCAACGACCAGGGAACTTTACCAAAGCCATGACCTTGGCAATTGGCGTCGGTGTCATGTTGATGACAACCTTGGTCACTGTACAACAGACATTACTTGAGCTGATAGAAGACCAAATACCTGCCAACGCGCCTTCATTTTTTTTCATTGATATCCAACCTGATCAATACGTTCTATTCAAAAATGTCTTACAACAGCAGGTTCCCGATGCGCCCTATGACCTAGTCCCAGTTGTACGAACGCGGATCACCGCCATTAATGACCAACCAATTAATCCTGAAGAACATAAAGGAAAACGAAACGGCTGGTATTTTACACGAGAATATGTGGTTACCTCTTTTTCTTCACTCCCTCAAGACAATACCCTGACTCAGGGACATTGGTGGAACGAGACCCCACTCCGCACCTCACTTGAACACAATTCTACACAGGATAATCTGCCTCTGGTGTCGGTGGAAGGAGAGGCAGCCAAACATCTCGGGTTGGCGATAGGGTCAACTCTCACACTCAATATTCAAGGAGTGCCTTTTGAGGCAAAGGTGAGTAGTCTTCGCAAAGTCGATTGGGGTTCATTTTCCATGAATTTTTTCATGATTGTTGAGCCTGGATCACTTGATGGAGCGCCTATTACCTATATCGCCACCGCCCGAATTCCTAAGACCATGGAAATTCCCCTTCAGCAAGCGATTGTCTCGACCATGCCAAATGTGACAGCCATTCACGTGGGAGACGTCTTGGACAACATTGCAAAGATCTTTCGACAAGTGGCAATGGGCATCCAAGCCCTCGCACTCCTTTGCCTCATCACCGGAGCGGTCGTCATGATTGCTGCTATTTCGATTAACCGGTATCGGCGGGTACACGAACTGGCTATCTTGAAAGCCCTGGGAGGGCAACGTGGACTCTTATTGTTTTCCCTTGGTACAGAGTTTGGCATCATTGGTGGATTTGCCGGGCTTGTCGGAATAGTCCTTGGATGCCTACTCTCTTGGTCCATTTTGTATTTCTTTTTTGACTTAACCTGGGTCATCCATATTCCATTTCTCTTAATCGGACTCCTCATAACCATCTTGCTCAGTCTTCTCACAGGCTTTCTTGGCACATACCGATTGTTGGGATTCCCCCCACTCTCCGTCCTCCGTCAGCAATAATCAATTGCAACAAAGACCCCTTAAGACATGGCTCTACTCACAACAATGCAGGGCTATCCTGGGTCAGAAGCTACACCAAAAATGATACAGGTTGTATGAAATGAGATAATAACCTTTTGAATAATGAGTCACCCTTTATTTCATATTCGCAAATCTTTGAAATGCCTTTTCAAAGATGAAGGAAAATTTCTCATTAATTCAATCAGTTAATAAGACCAGACCGAAAATAATGCTTGGCTCTCATAGATAGGCTGTTTGGTACAGTCTTTGCTCAATAAGTTTCTCAGTATCTTACAGGGGAAAAAAGCCATGGAGCTTATCACTGTAATTTTCTTCCCGGGCTTAGAACTGTTGGGGAAATATTTTTCATTTGGAAAGGCGATTCTCAACGAGCTACGACCGAAGCGCACCTTATAAGATCGAATAATAGCGTTACCTTAATGCGAATTAATTCCGATGAAGGCAATGATAAACTTTAAAATTATTCGGACTCTGGTCAGTGACAATTCACAGCAAGAGCCCAAAATGAGGAGTGAAAGCTGATGCTAAAAAATATGCTCATCATTGAAGACGATGTGGTAAGTCGTGACCTATTACGGATGGTGTTTGAATACGAAGGATTTCACTGTGTGGAAGCAGAAAATGGAGCGATTGGATTGGCGAAGCTGGAAACTCAGAACTTTGACATCATTATTTTGGACAATGCGATGCCAATCATGACGGGCTTAGAGTTCCTACAACACCTGAAACACCAAACTCATCAGACTGGTGCACCAATCATCATGGTTACTGGCTTGGTTAATGCACATATTTGCGAACAAGTCACAAAGTTAGGTGTCTATGCTATTGTTGGTAAACCTTGTGATTTGGGAAAACTCCGCGCTTTGGTGAGCCAGCTCACTGAAGAAGTTCCCTTGCCTGCCAAGGAGCCATCCCTCTTGCCAAAATAATGCTGAAATCCCTAAGTCCGTTCTGAACTCTGTGCCGCCAAAACTCTCGCTCAAATGGTTTTATTTCCGAAAAAATTGTTGTAACAATCCTTTTCCTTCATCCATCAGTTTCTGTAATTCTTGATCATCACCCTGTAAAACTTTTTCAAGACGTTTTTCAACTTCCTTTTGAACCTGTGTTCCAATTGATTGCGTATCGAGGCGAAAGACAGGATCCTGCGTTGTACCTTTTACAACAAACGGGAGTAATAACTGCCCTTTCTGCCTGACCATTTTGGCCATAGGAAATCGACGAATAATTTTATCAGCAATGGCCGCTGGGACACCAAGTGTTCCCCGAAAATTCACTGATTGATCTATCCCTAATTTTCCAACACTTCGTAATGAAAAATTCGGTGCATTGGCAATGAGTTCTCGAACAGCTAACCCATCCGCTTCTAATGCGGTCTTTGCATCAATTAAAGAAAACTGGGTGGCGCCAGTAGGTTTTCCGAGCACACCAGATATTTGCAAAGCATCCTCGATGGTCTTTACAAGATCAAAACCAATGACTTCACCTTTCTGAAGCGTAAGACGAGTCGGGCCATCAATCTTTAGGGGTTGTGAAGGAGAAAAGACGCCGGTCACATTCCAGTCCAACTCCCCTGCTCCCGTCATACTCAACGAGGAAGGTCGAATAACTTTGGCCAATGAATGAATAGAAAAGTCTTTAAATGTCCCCTTTGTAGAAAAGTGAAAAGGAGGACCTGTTTGATCTAAAACACCCTGAGCCAGTACAACTCCTTCAAATACCTTGGCCTTCAAGGATTTGAGATACAGTTTTGTTCCATTCGACTTAGCCTCAAATTCCACCTGCTCTAATAAAAACGGCTCTTGAACAGGAAGAGACAGAGGGAGATCCTGTGATGCCAATGATGGAGAATTACCCACTAACGAAAAGTGCGAAGGCGTACCCTTGCCAGACACGTGAACCGTGGAACCTCCAAGGTGAAGATTGGCACGAAGAGGATTGATGGTCACCTCAGTTGGACCGGCTTGTGGAGTTGTGGAGAAAAGCCCCGCAACAAGATGTGCCTCTAGTTGGGACAATCTCACTGGCTTTTCCAGACCAAACTCAATTGGCACATCACCCGTCGAAGCTTGCGGAACCCGCACATCCATGGTCAACTGCCCATTCGTCATGGCTCCCTGGGTAGTGACTTCCACCTCACCAAGTTTCCCATTGATGTCCAGTTCGGGAATATCCAAATTGGCTTGAATTGGCCCTACTCGCCCTTTCACCTCTACAGGCAGCTGATACGGCATCACCATGCCATTCACATTAATCAAAGCCGTTTTCCCAATCGCCACCGATTCTGTATTCATAGTTAAGCTTTGAATCTGATAAGTCTGTGGGGGCTTTTGTGTTCGATCTTCATAATCCAGAGTTCCGCCAGTCATCGCAAACTGCTCAACAGCAAACATGCCCAACAGTGGAGAGACAGAGTCTTGAGGTTTATCTTTATTACTTGGAGGCAAACCAGGAGGAGGAACTTTTCCAAGCGTTGAGGTATTCAGTTCACCCGTTTCCGATCGAATGATCTTCACCACAGGATCTTCTATCAACACACTTTCTACCTGAACCCGCTTTTCTAATAGGGGTCTCCACTGAACGGCAACTTGCACGGATGGAACAGTCATAAATGGCTGAGAACTGAAGGCTGGATTATCCGCAATCACAACCTTTTGTAACTGGACACCCAATGTCGGGAACAGTGTCAGGCGTATATCTTCAACATCAACCTTGCGATCAAGGGCTTCCTCAAGCACGGGCAGATATTGATCGCGATACCGGTTGAGATCAAGCAAAAATGGCAGCAACAGAATAATTAAGATAAAAAGCCCAAGTAAGATGCCAACACCAATCATGAATTTCCTCATTACCGTTCATTCCTCCGAATCAAAACGAGGGGACATACTATTTTAGCATGTTGCCCTCGAATTGTATGAATGGTTCGTAGGACATATCGACACGGCTTCTCCTATCAGGTATCTTTTCCTCCTTTATCGTATTCTGAAACATTCCACCATGACAGAACCTCTTGACCTTCCCTCCCACCTGCCAATTCATCATGTGGTGTTAGTCGACGCATCTGGCTTCATCTTTCGCGCGTTCCATGGCATTCAAATCCTCACACGCCCTGATGGAACACCCGTCAATGCCGTATATGGCTTTGTTACCATGCTCATGAAGTTACTGGATGATATGCAGCCGGATCACATCGCTATCATTTTTGATACCGCCCGCAAAACTTTTCGTAATGACATTGCCCCATCCTATAAGGCAAACCGCACGGAACCCCCAGACGAACTCGTCCCTCAATTTGCCCTAGTGCGAGAAGCCACGCAAGCCTTTAATCTGGATTGTATTGAGTTGCTGGGGTTTGAAGCTGACGACCTCATCGCAACCTATACCAAAGAGGCAATCAATGAGGGAGCCGAAGTCACCATTGTCTCCTCAGATAAGGATCTCATGCAGCTCGTCTCAGATCGAGTCACGATGTTCGATTCCTTTAAGAATAGGCGTATTGGACCGGAACAAGTTCATGAAAAGTTTGGCGTCTATCCAGAAAAAGTCGTGGATGTACAATCTTTAGCAGGCGATTCGACTGATAATGTGCCCGGGATACCAGGCATCGGCATTAAAACTGCTGCGCAGTTGATTCAAGAATTTGGAGACTTAGACACACTCCTCGCTCGGGCTTCTGAAATTAAACAAAACAAGCGGCGTGAAAATCTCATCGAACATGCCGATAAAGCACGCCTTTCACGCGAACTGGTTCGCTTGCGGGATGACGTCCCGCTCACTATTCCTCTGAGCCAACTTGGACGACGTGAACCAGACGTGACTCATTTAGAACAATTTCTGACGGAACAGGGATTTAAATCGATCCTGGCTCGCATCCAAAGTCGCTCTCCAAAAAGGACCTCCTCTGAATCAACGAATTCACAACAACCACCTTCCCGTCTGTCTTCAACCGATTCGGAACAGACCAGCTCTTCTCGCCCTAACATACCCTCTGAAACCCAGTATGAATTGGTGCAAACTATAGAAGCCCTGCAATTGTGGGTCGATATGGCATTTCAACAGGGAATGGTGGCCGTTGATACGGAAACAACCTCCCTTGACCAAACACGGGCCGATTTGGTTGGCATATCGCTTTGTATCCAACAAGGTATCGCCTGTTATATCCCCGTAGGGCATGTAGCACATGGGGCTGCCACTTCTATGGACATATTGGAACAAGGTCAGGTGAAAACAGAACGACTGCAGCAAATTCCAATCCAAACCGTGCTCGATATACTCCAGCCTGTACTCACTGACCCAAGTGTTCTCAAAATTGGTCACAATATTAAGTACGACATGGTGGTCTTGTCTCGCTATGGCCTCTCAGTATCGCCCGTTGATGACACAATGTTGCTTTCCTATATTCTTGAAGGCGGCAAGCATGGGCATGGTATGGACGACCTGGCCGACCTCTATCTCGGACACACCACAATCAAATACAAAGAAGTTGCGGGAACGGGCAAATCCCAGATCACCTTTGATCAGGTTCCTCTAGAAAACGCTCTGGATTATGCGGCAGAAGATGCAGAAATCACGTTGCGCCTCCAACAGACCCTCAAGCCGCGCCTCCTTGAAGAACACCTGACCACAGCATACGAAACTCTCGAACGTCCTTTGATTTCGGTACTCGCTGCCATGGAACAAAAGGGTATCAAGGCCGACATGGCTCAACTCAAACACGTTTCACAAGAGTTTTCACAGCGCCTACTAGCCTTGGAGCAAGACATTCATCGCCTGGCAGGAAAAACATTCAATGTCGGTTCTCCCAAACAATTGGGCGAAGTCCTTTTTGACGACTTGAAAATGGAGGGCGGGAAAAAAGGCAAAGCGGGAAGCTATAGTACGGGAGCTGATGTTTTGGAATCGTTGGCCGCGGAGGGGCATGAATTGCCGGAGAAAGTCTTAGAGTGGCGACATTTAGACAAGCTCCGCAGCACGTATGCGGACGCCCTCATTCATCAAATTCACCCGCAGACCAATCGTGTGCATACCTCCTATGCCATGGCCTCAGCCGCGACAGGAAGATTGTCTTCAACCGATCCTAATCTCCAGAACATTCCCATTCGCACAGAAGAAGGCCGGAAGATTCGTCGCGCATTTGTGGCAGAACCAGGCTCTCGGCTTTTATCACTGGATTATTCGCAAATCGAATTACGATTATTAGCGCACGTAGCTGATATTGCCGTCTTGAAACAAGCTTTTTGGGATGGACAAGATATCCATGCCCTGACTGCCAGTCAGGTCTTCGACATTCCCCTGGAGAAAATGGATTCAGCCATCCGACGAAAAGCGAAAGCTATTAATTTCGGAATCATTTATGGCATCAGTGCATTTGGCTTAGCCAGACAATTACGGGTAGAGCAGGCGGAAGCGGCTTCATACATCAACTCCTATTTTGAACGATATCCTGGTATTCAAGACTACATGGAACGCACCAAGCAATTTTGTCGTGAGCACGGTTATGTACAAACCCTCTTTGGCCGAAGATGCCATGTTCCTGCTATTCACGATAAGAATCCCGCACGACGCAATTTTTCCGAACGCGCCGCAATCAATGCACCGCTCCAGGGCACCGCTGCTGACATCTTAAAACGCGCCATGATCCGTATGCCTCAAGCTTTGGAGCAGCATGGTTTAACTGACAAAGCCTCCATGTTGTTGACAGTACATGATGAGCTACTCTTTGAAGTACAAGAATCCATTTGGGAGGAAACGGCCAAAGTTGTGAAGCAGACTATGGAATCGGCTACGCTCCCAGCCCTCCAACTCTCGGTTCCGCTTACCGTTGATGTTGGACAAGGCCTTTCATGGGATGAAGCGCATTGAAATTTCTGAATAAAGTGCAAGAGAAAGGGATATTAAAGAATGAGGGAAAAACCAACGTATGGGGAATTATTGAAACTTATGTGGTTTTTGGTGTGGCGCCATGTGGTCATTCTCATGTTTGTGAGCATGACTATTGGATGGGCAGTTCCGGTCATCTTTAATAGCACCGTCTCAGAAGATTCCCGATATATATTAGAAATCTGCATCTATGCGGTTTTATTTTTTGGCATTACCCCATTCATTTTGAAGACATTATTTCAAAAACAATTTCAGGGTTTTCAAGTTATCTTTCAACGTGAAAACGAACCTTCATCGGTTCCCTCATCTTAAATCAAGACTCTCAATGAAAATTGCCACTTGGAACGTGAACTCCATCAAAGTCAGAATTCCCCATTTGATGAAGTGGGTAAAACATGCCAATCCAGACATCATCCTATTACAGGAACTCAAAACCACGGAAGAGCAATTCCCACGTATGGCAGTTGAGGAATTAGGTTACAATATGGCTATCGTCGGACAAAAAACGTATAACGGTGTGGCAATTCTTTCCAGGACACCTATTGAAGTAGAACAGACAACGCTTCCCGGCGATCCTGCTGACGAACAGGCCCGTTATGTGGAAGCGGTCATAGGAAATGTTCGAATCGCTTCCATTTATTTACCCAATGGCAATCCCGTCGGCACAGAAAAATTTTCATACAAAATCAAATGGATGGATCGCTTAATTAATCATGCCCGATCTCTTTTAGCTTTAGAAGAAGCCGTGGTCTTGGCCGGAGACTTTAATGTGTGTCCGACCGACGATGACGTGTACGATTCCAAGGGCTTTGCCGACGATGCGCTCTGTCGACCAGAGTCTCGCAGACGCTTCCGAGAACTCTGCCATCTAGGCTATACGGATGCTCTTCGAGCCTATCATCCTGAACTGGGACTCTACACTTACTGGGATTACCAAGCGGGCAGGTGGAATCGCGATGAAGGGCTCCGTATCGACCATCTCATGCTCTCTCCCCAAGCAGCTGATCGACTCATCACCGCCAATGTTGATCGAAATCCTCGTGCCATGGAAAAACCCTCAGACCACACCCCCGTTTGGTGTGAGATTCAAGCATAAGTCATCCCCCACCATATCAGTTTTCTAGTCCCTTCTCTCCTTCTCCTGAGATTTTCAGCAAATTTCTCCTACCTCTGCCTGTTTCATCTCCCGTACTGTTTGAAGATACTGCTTTCTGTCAACTGGAACGCTTTTAGTTTCTTTCATAAAATTCTCCTTTGGTCAGTTTAGGCCAGGATACATTTTGTTCCAAATCTACCAATGGCAAACTCTCTTCACTCAGAAGAAGAAAAATCGACATTGCCATTCGTCACGATCTATGCACTTCCATAAACAACTCTGACCGTTATTTCTTATCACAAGTTTTTGTTGAGGTTTTTCTGTCAGTCATATTAACAAGGAAGAACAGAGTTTCAACCTGAATTCCACATGCCTTGATATTTAACGGTCACATACACCCAAGAATTGGCACTAAACTTGAGAAATATTCCCACCAACTTCTTACAACTCTGAGTGGCACAAGAATTGATGTAAAAGTCGATATAAGAGTCACGAAGAAATATTCATAGACACCCTTTCATTGATTGGTCACACAGGAGGAAAACCATGGTTAAACACTACTCTCGACTCGGCTTCTTACTTGGCCTCATCTTTTTCGTTGCAGGGATCCAATCGTCTTGGGCAAGCCCAATTTCCATTGATATTCAAACAGGAACCAGTGAAGGTTTTGGGTACAGTGGCATTCATGCCGCAACCAGCTGCAACAGCGACAATTTGTGTATGAGTGGGGAAAGACTCTGACTCTATTGGTCTCTCACCGGGACCTTATATGCTGATCAGGATGCCACAACCTTTGATCTCACGAATCTCCACGGGACTCTGACTGCCGGAACGGGTGGCAGCATGACGGGTTCCATGGAAATTATTGGTGGATCTTTGACAGCGAATTCAGCAGGGCATGCTTCTGGATCATTCGATTACATTTTGACGGGCAATCTAGAGGAGACTGGAACCTTCTATTTTATTGGCGCGCAAATGTGTTGTGATGGTGCCATCAATGGCGGCCCCAACAATCTGACCAGTTCCGGATTCACCCTTTGGGGCAACAACTGGGATGTTCTCGCCGGACAAACAAAGTATGATATTGATGGGACTCCTTTAGGGATTGATTTAGTCGGAACTGACTATCAATACACCTCCACACCGGAGCCATCCACCATGATCCTTTTGAGCTCCGGTCTCCTTGCCCTTCCGTTTTTCAGAAAAAAGAAGGCATAATAAGTAAGGCTTCATTCAGCAATGAATGAGGCCTTGCTGTTTCATTTCGCGCTTTCAAACTTGACCTCCCAGCGACATCACCAAACTTGGTTTGGAAAAACTGGATAGAAATAAAAATCTTATTGAATTTTTTTGCAATAAGCCCATAAGGCCCTTGGAAACACTCCATTTGAGTAGACAAGGAGACTGATAAAAACAGTCAGCCAGCAAGGCCGCGGCCTATCTTGAGCGTGGAGCGTACTCCCAGTACGTGAGCATGGCGACCTGCCTGCGCAAAGCCGCTTTCAGCCTTCGTAGCCACTACGGGGAAGGAGGCCCGGTGAAGGCAGCGAATGCCACTGGTGGCTTTTTCCATATTCCCATAAGGATTAATAAAAAGAAGTGCCAACTTTCTGCTTTAGGGACTAGCGAGAAGGGAAAAAATAATTTATCCTTAAAAAACTCTTTTTTGCCCACTCATTTGTTGTCGGCCCCGCTCAAAATATAACTTCCGAGCCTTTAAATGGACTCAATTAAATTTGGAACTTCTGGATGGCGGGCGATTGTGGCGGAGGACTTTACTGTCCAGAATGTCCGAATCGTCTGCCAAGGCATTGCCCAATACCTGCGCCAACAAAAAATCGGACAGCAGGGCATAATTATTGGATATGACGCGCGATTTTTAGGGGAACGGTTTGCCAAAGTCGTGGCAGAAGTCATGGCAGCCCATGGTATCCCCTGCCTCCTATGCGATCGGGACACACCGACCCCGACAATTTCATATCACGTCATCAACCAGAAATTAGCGGGTGGGATTAATATCTCTGCGAGTCATAATCCCCCTGAATGGAATGGCATAAAATTTACTCCCGATTGGGGTGGACCAGCCCTACCTGAAACAACCAAAGCCATTGAACTGAGAGTCTTGCCATTGTTGCACGGCGAACACCTCAAATGGTCTCCATGGGAACAGGCTCAAAATGACGGGATGGTGCGGTATTTCGATCCTCAACCCGATTACCTCAAAGCCCTAGAAAAACTCGTTGATCGAGACCGCATCCGTAATGGTCGAATCCGTATCATCTTTGATCCACTGTTTGGTACGACACGAAATTATCTGGACGAATTTCTTCGGGGAGCCGGTGCAAAAATGGCCATTCTCCATCACTGGAGAGATCCCTATTTTGGAGGATTTCGTCCGGAGCCGACCGACGAAACCTTGCAAGAATTAAAAGACACCGTCTGTCGAGAAAAGGCCCATCTTGGCCTGGCCACCGATGGGGACGGGGATCGATTTGGAGTCGTCGATGCAGACGGGACGTTTATTCAAGCCAATCTTATCCTGGCGGTTCTCTTAGATTATTTGATCAAAAGTCGACAATGGACGGGAGCGGTTGCTCGTTCAGTGGCTACCACTCATCTCATCGATGCCGTTGCCGCACACCATGGCCTATCAGTTCATGAAACCCCGGTGGGATTCAAATTCATTGGAGAGCTGTTGGCCAAAGGTGAAATTGTCTTCGGCGGAGAAGAAAGCGCAGGAATGTCAATTAAAGGGCATGTTCCCGAAAAAGATGGGATTCTCACGGGAGCCTTAGTCGCAGAAATGGTGGCGTTTACCGGAAAGACGATTCAAGACTTGTTGGAAGATTTGTTTAAAAGAGTGGGCGTACTGCATTCCTCCCGAGAAGATCTCACGATTAACGAAGCCATGCATGACCAAGTAAAACAGGTCATTGACAATCCTCCAACGACCCTTGCTGAAACTGAAGTTGCGCAGGTCAATAAAATGGATGGATGTAAATTGGTATTATCCGATGGGAGCTGGTACCTCATTCGTCCGTCCGGCACTGAACCTATCGTCCGCTGCTACGCCGAAGCCACCACCTCCGAACAGCTAGGAGCCATCATGCAGGCCGGCAGAGAGTTGCTCCAAACACTTAAAAAGTAAATATTTAGACGGTTTTATCCTCCCGACGACGATCCGGACAATCTTGGGTTTGTAACTCTTCCCCGCTCTGTTCAATCAAGACACAGATAAGGCCTCTCTTTTGAGCGCTTTTTTCCCAGCAGCTTTTGCAGCACGAGCTACGCGCTTTTCTTCAATTTTATCTAATTCGTGATCGATCGCTTGGAAGGCAGCGCGAATGGCCTCTTCAAAAGTTTTAGATTCTTTTCGAGCCGTCACTGTACGTTTGCGCGGCAGCGTAATAACCACGAGGGCTTCGGCGTTATCAGCACCTTTTTTGTGATGGGCATTTTTCGTAAGGGTGACCCGAGCATGGGTGGGACGAATGATTCCAGTTTCTAGCGCTTTGACACGGCGTTCAATTTCAGTTTTCCAGCGTGGAGTCATGCCAACATTTCGGCTTTCCATTTTAATATCCAGCGGTTGCTTCTCCATCACAACTCCTTCCATCAAACAAGTGGCTAAACCCTGTTGGAACATCGTTTTTTCTTGTTTTTATTTAATTTTTTAGGCTAAATTCCTTCCTCCTTTTCAGATGATTCAACACACGTATATTGTAAAAAGTAATCAGAGTTCCGTCAAAGGATTTCGACAAATTTCCGTAATAATTATGTCTTTTGGTAGACTATTCCTGTAGGTCGAATAACAATGAGTAAAAATGGCTATCCTTCATGATCATAGTGATCGGCAAGACACTCAAAGGAGGTCGAATATGCCATTAAAGAGGAGGGATCTCATGAAAGTCGGTGCCGCCTTGGGCCTAGGAATTTTTGCGAAGTCGCTAGGCGTCTCGTTAGCCGCCAGCAATCCCGTTCCTGAAGAAACAGTCATTAAAAAAATTACGAAAACAGATGAAGAATGGAAAGCGCTCCTCACACCGGAACAATATCAAGTATTACGGCATGAAGGGACCGAACGGCCTTTCACGAATGAATATAACGACAATAAAGCCAAAGGCACTTATGAGTGCGCAGGGTGCGCTCTCGCCCTCTTTTCATCTGAGACGAAATTTGACAGCGGGACCGGGTGGCCAAGTTTTTGGCAACCACTATCAGAAAACGTCATCGAAACTCGAACAGACTGGAAGCTGTTGTATCCTCGCACGGAAGTGCATTGCGCTCGATGCAATGGACACCAAGGACACGTTTTTGATGATGGCCCGCAGCCAACCGGATTACGGTATTGCATTAATTCAGCAGCTCTGAAATTTGTACCCGCCTAACAAGAATGTTTGAAGTAGAAACCTAAACTGATATGTGAAGCTTTATCAAAAAAGATCTAATCCATCTGTGAGCTTCTACCCCACCTTACTCCTCCCCTTACAAAAGGGGAGGAACACAAAATTCGAGAATGATTATCTATTCTTTCCCCGTTTCATGACGCTGTGAAACGCCGGTGGAGCAAGTGTTCCACCGCTGGGAAATGGCGTTCCGGTAAATTGCGAAACCGTTTTCGGCAATCGGTAATTGCCTCTTCCACCGAACGATAGTTCTTAGCTGCAGAAACTAAATTCTTAGAATATTCGCGTAACCGTCTTTCCAATACGGGAACAAACCGTTCGTCACCGGCTAATACAACTGCCGCCGCATGGATGTCTCCCTGGCATTTCACCAGAGCTTGAAACCCCAATCCTTTCAAGCGTTGAGTCACAGTGCTCCGATCCCAGCCCAATGTTGCTGCCGTAGCTTGCATTTCAAATTTATGCTGACGTAAGCACTCCAAAACCATCGTGTCTTCTTGCTGCCCCATGTTTTCGTTCGCCCAATTACCGTCAACAACCGAAGAACTTGGATTTTCTAAATTCAACTCGGCTGCAGTAATCACAGATCCGTTCGTGAGAGCCACAGCTTGAGCCACCGTCAGCCGAAGTTCACGGATGTTGCCCGGCCATTGATAGGCCGTAATCGCATCTAAGGCACCTTGTGTAAATGCCAAATCAGTTCTATGTTGTGATTGAGCGCATTGCTCTAAAAATGACTGTGCCAATAGCACATGATCCGCTTGGCTCCTGGCCCGAAGAGGAGGAAGCGTCAACACAATGCTTCGTAATCGATAATACAGGTCTTCTCGATACCGTCCTTCTCGCACTTCATCGGGTAGATCCCGATTTGTGGCTGCAATAATACGGACATCCACATGGGTAACCGTACTCTGCCCAACTCGATGAAATCCCCCATCTTCTAAGAACCGCAATAGTTTAGCTTGTAAATCCAATGGAAGATCGCCAACCTCATCTAGAAAAATCGTCCCGCCATGTGCTGATTCTAAAAAGCCCTTACGGCCCACTGCTCCCGTAAACGCCCCTTTCACATGACCGAAAAGCTCGCCTTCAAATAGCTCTGCACAGATGGCAGCCATGTTCACCGAGATAAATGGACCCTGTCGTCGAGGGCTCATCGCATGAGCGGCTTTCGCAAACACTTCTTTGCCGGTTCCAGTTTCACCTAACAATAAAATGGGAACCTGAGTTGCTGCAGCCTTTTTAAGATTCTGAAATAACGCAAGAACAACCGGGTCACGTGTCACAATCTGGAATGCTTCGCACTCCTGGCTCAACTCGAGGGCATTGTTCGTGCAGGCTTCTTGAGGACATTCCTCTGAAATCACAGGCAATTGTTGGCGAAGTTCAAATAGTTCTCCTTGAAGAGATTTGATCTTACGATACGTCTCCTGAATCTCTGATTGAGAAGTCACAAGTTGGGCGAGAGAAGTATTGTGTTTATGCTGTAACACCTCTATGACCGAACCTGCTTGAACAGACTGACGTTGAGTTTCAGACAGTTGTGCTTCTAACAGCCGAACATCCTGTTGCTTCAACAATACATCATCTTTAAGCTCCGCGAGGAGCTGCTCTCTGTTGGCAATATCTTGTTGTACTGTAGACCGGGTTTGGAACAATTTCCAAGCTCCCATCCCACTCAAGGTAAGACCAACAGTCATTCCCATGCTCATCATTGGCCAGGTCCAATTCCATTGGTAGCCAAGGATAAAAACCACGCTTACAAGGAATATCATCACCCCAATGATCGACCCCATGTGACGCAAAGACAACTCACGCCATATGAGAACCATGCCAAGACAACCCAAGCCAAGGGAAATAAGAAAAGCCAGGATGAATGGTGCAGGTCTTACCCATGAGTTGGTCATATAGGCATTGGCCAATGCTACATGGGAAAGGGAAGACTGAGAACGCATGGATAAATCCACAGAGAGAAACACCGCTTTCCCCCGGAACAGCCGTCGAAGCTCCTCTTGTTTTCCTGATTGCACCAACTCCCAAATATCCTCGAATTGATAAGAATGATAAGCTCCTTCTTCATGATTAATCACGGAATCAGGGATATGAAGAAAGGAATCTGCTTTCTGTGGCTGATGATTATCTTTAAGCAACGACGCGACAGCTATTCCAAACGGTAGAGAAGGAGAGAGTAGCGACCCAGCGGAAATAGTGAATCCTCCATTCTTTGATGACTCATAGAGCCGAAGGAAACCTGTTTGGACGGCTGCTTGCGTCAAAGCTGACGGGACGGAATCAGAATAAACCACCGATCCCACATGTTTCGTCACTTCAGCCAGTTGCACAAACCCTTGCAGCCCTCCACATTGTGATGCCACAGGCAAAGACACATCTAGCATTGGCCCTATAACAGCCACGTCCGCCTGATGCAGCGCTAAGATAAGGGAAGCCAGAACATTCAGATTCCATTGCCCGTCCCCACACAAAGCTGAACTCTGCTTTCCTGCCTCCACTATGGCAATGGATGAGGAAACAGGTCGAGCAGTCTTCTGAGACACCTGCCAATCAGTTAGCCATTGATCCCCTTGAGGAAAGAGATACGAAAATCCAAAGCTTAAGGCCGCACACAACGTCACGAACATGATGGGGCCGTTGAAAAAAGCCACCAGCCGCGTTCTCGCCATTTTTCCGTGCTCACGTAATGCCGGTACGCTCCGCGCGCAAAAATGGCTGCGGCCTTGCTGGATGGACTTTTTTGAACCGCCCCGAAGCTCTTGGTGTCTGAGGTCACTAGGAGCGAATATGCTCTTTGATATCTTCATTATTCAACACTCCCATGATGGCCAAATAGATCTGCTTGGTTTGAGGATTCATCCATTCCTCATTTTTTCTGAACCTCATGCCAATGTTCTAGACGCATCACCTGACAAGCCTGACGTACATCGGTGAACTTTTTTCTTGATGGTGTCATCTCGAGTACTTCGCAACCGCTCCGATCTCCTTCTTTTGCCACGCGCAACCAATATTCTTGAAGAGACGCCTGCTGCAAAGGGAAAGAGTCAACCACTCCGTCGACAAACCACTGCCGTAAGGTATCCTGAGCTTCGGCATCCAACGCCAGGGCTCGTTCAATCATCCACTGAAGAAGAATTGTGGGGGAGACCTTCGGATTCCCAACGAATGGGTGTTCTGGCTCCGATGTTTTCCCTATTTGAACCGGCGCTTGGCTAGCCAAATCCTGCCGCACTAAGGCAAATCCGGTCTGTACATCCTGTTGCTCGGTTTGGGAAAATTGTTGCCGATGGAGTCTTCGACGCAATTGGCCCAATTGATTTCTAGCTGTTCGAGTAATCACGTCATCAATCGCCCCGCGACTACATCGAGACCACCACAACATCGCCAGCGGCACATTGCGATCAATTCCACTGCCATTCATATACATAGAGGCAAGCAACCCCTGGGCTTCCCGCGACCCTTCCTCGGCGGCCTGACGAAGTGGCTCAACGGCTTCCCTCAACTGATTTTGCGTCCGCAGCACAATTCCTAAGTGAAATAGCCCATCCACAAAATGTGGATCAATCCGGACCGCTTCACGGAACGACTGAATTGCTGGTCCCAACTCTCCCTGCTCTGTCAGCGCTTTTCCCAAAGTGAAATGAAGATGAGCCCAATGAGGCTGTAATTGAGTCGCTGTGTTCAACGCCGCCACGGCTTCGCCCCACCGCCGCTCGGACATGAGTGAGACACCCAATTGGGACCATCCTTCAGCCCATTCCGAACGTTGTCCCACCACCCATTGAAATTCTTTTGTCGCATCCGAGAAATGGCCCATGGCCGTAAGGGCTAAGCCCAAATTGTGATGAAGCCAAAACGCATGTGACCCAAAGGGATCTTGCTGCAAAGCTTTTCGCCATTGATGCGCAGCCTCTGCCCAATTGCCCAAACGGCTCCCCGCAATACCCATCAACAATCGCGCAGACGTGGTATCGGCATCTAAATCCAGCACATGGTTGAATACTTCCACGGCAGGTTGCAGGTCACCCCTGGCCAACAAGGCGGCACCTAAATTTAAATGCGCAGCAACCAGATCCGGTTGAATCGCAATCGCACGGCGAACCGCGTCAATGCCTTCTTGATAATTCCCTTCTTGTATCGCCAGATGTCCGAGATTGGCATAGATGCGCGCATCATCCAGATTGGACGCTAGCGCCTTCAGCCAAGCTGCACGCGCCTGGTCATATTCATGAGATTCGTAATAAGCCTGTCCCAGGGCCACTTGAGCCTGTCCCCAATCTGGCGCAAGGGAGAGCGCTGCCTGGAAATGCCCTAAGGCCACGGTGGGGTTTTTCACTGCCAAGAAACCTAACCCCAGCGCGTAGTGAGTTTCGGGGAAATATGGCTGTATGTGAAGAGCTGCCTGCCATTCTTTCATCGCCTCAACAGGCTTCCCCGACCGAATCAAGGCTACACCATAGTTGTATGCCACCAAGGCCGAAAGGGAATACCGCAGCGACACGACCGATGGATCCAGCCGTTCCGCTTCAGTCCAAGCCTTGAGCGCACCTGTCAGATCTCCCGTTTTGGCAAGTGCCACTCCCAAATTGTGAGAGGCATCCGCGTAATTCGGTCTGAGGCGAGAAGCCTCCCGAAACTCATCAATCGCCACATCCAATTCATCCGTCAGAAAAAAATCTACGCCCAACCGCAAATATTCCTCCGCAACATCAAATTCCTCTGTGGGCAAAGGAATCAACTCTTCAAACAGTTCAGTGGCATAAACTACAGAGCCAAAAGACAACCCTACGCTAAAAAGCCAAACACCTATGAGGATCAATCTCATCCTTGATGATGTCTGTTTGCCAGAATTTCTCACTCCGTTATATTCCTCCTTTTTCATCATTCCTTCCCCTTAGAGAGAGGATGCAGATGCAGACCCATCTATTATTTAAAAGGCGGTAGTTACAATTCTAGAGCCAGGTAAGGTGGGTTCATCCCAAACCCGTCTGTATCAATGTATTAAGAATTTAGGCGGATTTGAAGAGCGAACAAAAGAATTCGCCCTGGAGTTAGCTAGAAACGGTAGGGATATTGGTGCCGAAGGCGGGACTTGAACCCGCATGGGGAAACCCCCACACGCCCCTCAAACGTGCGTGTCTGCCATTCCACCACTTCGGCACTCAATTCTTCGATTATGAAACCTCCTGGAGTCCTTGTCAACGCATAGTATGAAGGGTAGAATCGCCTGCAATTCTTCGTTCTTTCGCTCTCTATCTTTCGGACCCCTTTCCTATGACAACTTCTTCTTCATCTCCTGCCCCATTGACACAATCCCAACATTGGGTCGGAGCCTTCTTTGATATGGACAATACCCTGGTCCCTGGACCGTCTATTGAAATTGGATTTTTTCGATATTTGTGGCAAGACGACGTGGTCGGTTGGACTGAATTATGGAAAAGTCTTTGTTATGCCCTTCGACACATGCCACCCCTTTCGCTCAGTCCACTCCGACGAAATAAGCGGTACCTCATTGGACAAGAAGTTGCCTACATTGAGCGATTAGCCCACGAATACGTGGAATTATTTGTGTGGCCTCGCGTGGCCGTTCGAGCGTTAGGCCGTCTCTCGCATCACAAACAAGCTGGTCATGTAGTAGCCGTCGTGAGTGGATCACCAGAATGCTTAGTGAAGCCTTTAGCTGATAAGTTGGGAGTACACTTGTTTTTTGGAGCTAAATTAGAAGCGCAATCTGGGGTGTATACTGGTCGTATCTTTGCTCCTTTGCCTTATGGAGAAGGAAAAGTTCGATACATCGAACGGTTAGCAACCCAATATAATCTGGATTTAAGCCGAAGCTATGCTTATGGGGATAGTCCTGGAGATTTTCAGGCATTGCAAGTGGTGGGACACCCATTTGTGGTGAATCCTATTCGCGGAATGGCTCGCATTGCAAAACAACAGGGCTGGCCCATCACCCAATGGGCATAGTCTTTTCACCTTCATTTCTTTGTTTCTTTCCCCCAACGCCACACAGATTCGGTACAATCCAGAAACCTGATCTTCATTTCATTCTTTACTATGACCACATCTCAGACTCTCCAGATCACAGAAATTTTTTATAGTATTCAGGGTGAGTCCTCTCGGGCAGGTCAACCTTGTGTGTTTGTGCGATTGACTGGATGCCCCCTTCGCTGCACCTGGTGTGATACGGCATACGCCTTTCATGGGGGCGAAACCATGGATTTGGAAACCATTATGGATCAGGTGCAAACCTATGAATGCCCCCTGGTAGAAGTGACGGGGGGAGAACCGTTGCATCAGCCGGGAGCTTTGGTATTGTTACAGAAGTTATGCGATACCGGGTATCAGGTCATGATTGAAACGAGTGGGACCTTCGATATTTCGGCCATCGATCCACGCGTATCCATTATCATGGATGTGAAATGCCCAGGCAGTGGCATGACTGATCGAATGAGATGGGCTAATGTAGAGCACCTCTCACATAAAGATGAAGTAAAATTTGTGCTAAACGATCGGGATGACTATGAATGGGGTAAAGATATTATCAAACGCTATGGGTTGGGAGATCGGTGCACTGTGTTATTTAGCCCCGTGTTTGGCTCAATGGACTTACAGCCCTTAGCTGAATGGATTTTGAATGACCAACTTCCCGTTCGCCTCCAGATGCAATTACATAAACTGATATGGGACCCCGAAACCCAAGGCGTGTAAATAATTATTCAAATTTTGTTCACCATCAATTCAAGAACCCGCATTGTCTTATAAGAAGGAGGCGTATGAATATTCTGGTAAAGCGTAGTGAAGCCACCACTGTCACAACAGATTTTTTGGTCTGCCTGAGTTTTGAAAAAGAAAAATCTTGGAGCAAAGCCACCCGGGCACTCGACAAAAAATTAGGCGGACAGCTCAGTGATGTTCGAAAAAGTGGGGAATTTTCAGGAACACCAAACCAAGCCACTTTGGTCCACACGAATGGAAAGGTTTCAGCTAAACGGGTCTTGTTAGTCGGACTTGGGACACGAGAAACGGTCACGCTAGAACGAGTGCGACAAGCTATGGGTACAGCTATCAAACGAGCTAGAGGAGTGAAGGCCAAAGGCATGGCATGTGTGATGCCTGATGTCCCTAAAACGACCGAACGCCTTGATAATGTTGCCCAGGCTATAGCCGAAGGCACGGTTCTTGGTGATTATCGATTTACTGAGTACTACACCGATCATGTTGAAGACCGAAAAACATTGCAATCATGCACATTGCTGGCACAGACCTCATCGGACCAAGCCAAAATCGCAGAAGGAGCCAAGCGAGGGCACATACTCGGAGAAGCCACCTGCTTTGTCCGAGATCTGTGCAATCATCCCGCCAATATCATGAAACCCTCGCGCGTGGTGGCCGAAGCCAAAGCTATTGCGAAGGAATCAAAGATTCGGTTGAAAGTGTTGGATCGCCAGCACATGAAGAAACTTGGCATGGGCGGCTTGTTAGGCGTCGCCCAAGGCAGTATTGAGCCGCCACATTTTATTATTTTGGAATATTCCGGTGGTCCTAAATCTCAACGCCCAGTGGTCTTGGTTGGGAAAACCGTGACCTTTGATTCTGGCGGCATCTCCCTAAAGCCATCGGAAAATATGGACCACATGAAAGCCGATATGACCGGAGGAGCTGAAGTCTTAGCCGCTATCCGCTCGGCTTCTCGCTTGAAACTTCCCATGAATGTCATCAGCCTACTTCCTGTGACCGAAAATATGCCAGGAGGAGGAGCCACGAAACCCGGTGATGTCCACACTATGCTTTCAGGGAAAACGGTGGAAATACAAAATACGGACGCCGAAGGACGATTGATTCTGGCAGATGGCTTGGCCTATGCCACTCGCCTGAAACCCGCTTGTGTGATTGATATCGCCACATTGACCGGTGCGGCTATTGTGGCATTAGGGGCCCATGCCATCGGCATGTTAGGCAACAATGATACGTTGAAGAACGCCATGAGAAAGGCGGGCAATGATTCGGGAGAACGTGTGTGGGAAATGCCCTTATGGGATGATTATTTTGAGCAATTGAAAAGCGACGTGGCCGATATGCGGAACATTGGCGGACGTGGGGGCGGAATGATTACGGCCGCCATGTTCCTAAGCAAATTCACGGGTGATTATCCGTGGGTGCATTTGGATATCGCCAGCACTGATTGGAGTGTTGGAGAACGCCCCTGCATTGCAAAAGGTCCAACCGGAACGGGGACTCGATTACTGATTCAATATCTCATCAATCGATCCAGCAAACCTTAACGATCGACGTTTAGTGAATCCCCCAGATAACATCGGGCAATTGTGCATGATCGGGTTCGAAGAAACGGAGGTGACTCCGGATCTTCGAGCCTGGATGCAGCAACACCAGCCCGGTGGAGTGATTCTGTTTGCCCGCAATTTGGTGAACGCGGAACAAATTGCCAATCTGACCAACGATTTACAGACAATCGCGGGTAACAATCCGCTTCTTATCGCCATTGATCAGGAAGGGGGACGGGTCTCGCGTCTCCCGTCTGATTTTACGATTTTCCCTCCAGCTGCCACTGTCGCCCATTCCGGATCAACCGAGCTGGCGTACCAAGCGGCCGCTGTCACCGCAAAAGAGTTACGTAGCGTGGGCATCAACATGAATATGGCTCCTGTACTGGATATTCATACCAATCCGGCTAATCCCATTATTGGCAATCGTGCCTTTGGCACCGAACCAGAACAGGTGTGTCGGATGGGCGCTGCGACAATTGCCGGGCTTCAAGATCATCAGGTCTTGGCCTGCGGGAAACATTTTCCCGGTCATGGAGACACCAGTACAGACTCACATCTGGAACTTCCTTCCGTGCATGTTTCACGTCAACGCTTGGAAGAAATAGAACTTCAACCTTTTCGCCATGCCATTCAACACGGACTGCAAGCGATGATGACTGCGCACGTTCACTACCCCTCCCTTGATCCAATTCTTCCGGCCACACTTTCTTCTACTATTTTATCCGGACTACTTCGCCAGGATTTAGGCTTTTCAGGTATGATTTTGACTGACGATTTAGAAATGCGTGCGATTTTAGATCATGCCAACATTGGTGATGCCGCCATTCGTTCATTGCAAGCTGGCGCCGATATGTTGTTGATTTGTAAAAGTCGTCTGCTTGCCACGGACACCTTTCAGGCCCTACGCCATGCTTTCGCATCTCAACAATTAGATAGATCCAAGGTTGAAGCCAGCTTGGACAGAATTCAGGCAGTAAAACAACAGTTTGTGTATCCGTATCACCCTATTGATCTTACGACACTCTCCAGCAATATTGGCACCCCTTCCCACCAAGAGGTCCTCGCTAGCATTATGAATCAACCGGAATCGTTGGCGTAAATCTACGGCTCACCGGAAAGTCCTGTTCGTCTACCTGGACATTTTGTTCAGCAATTTGTTTGACTATCTCTCAATACTTTTTCACCTTCCCCCAACGTGCATTGGTATATTGAGAAAAATTGTATGCTCCATGATTTTTTTATTCACATGAAGGAGAAAGACGATGGCCTTAAAAAAAGGTGATATCATTGATGAACATAAGCGGCACCCTGATTCCTGCGGATTAGTCCTTAAAGTGATGCACGGGGGAGAAGGATTTGAAAAAATTATTTGCTGTGGGCATGAATTAACTGAAGAAGATGTGGTGCCTTCCATCAACCAAGGTCGAGGCCGTAAAAAAGGACCGTTGGTCGTAGGCATGACCATTGATGAAAAACGGGTCTCCACAGATTCCTGTGGCCTGCGGCTCATGGTGATGGGAGGGGGAGAAGGGTTTCAGGAAGTAGTATGCTGTGGACATTCTATTGGAACTAGAGGAATGCAGGACTTGAAATTTGGCCATATGCGGAATGAAGACAAAGACCCAGAAGCCACACCGAATACACCACACCAAGGAACGGCATAAGGAATCCCCTTAATGTTGGGTTGGACACCGGAATCAATCAAGCAATGGGTTAAATGGATGCAGTTTCTGGATCGGTGGGGCTATATTACCGCCTGCTTGAGTTTTCTCCTTGTTGGCATGCTGGTCTTCGGATACAGCTGGTATGCCTACGCACAACACGTGAATCAAGCCTTTTTGCCTGCCACCATTACGTTGCTGAATGATTTGCTCTTTGTCATTATCCTTTTAGAATTATTTCGCACCGTCTTAGGATTTTTGCAGTCTGATCGAATTCGGCTAGAACCCTTTCTTCATGTAGGGGTGATTGCCTCTGTACGACGGATTTTAACCGCTGGAGCTGAATTTTCTCATCAGGAAAACGTCCCGGAAGAGGTCTTTTATCATTACTTGATGGATATGGGATTGCACGTCATGGTAATCCTTGTACTTATGATTGCACTCTATCTGCTAAAAAAGACCGAGGAACAACCCATTCAACCGCTTCTCACGAAATAGATTTCCTTCCTGTTCAACTCTGACAGACCTATCTGTTTCTAAGAAAGAGAAAATTTCTTCTCCTTCTGGGGGGGTTCTCTATGCGTCTACCTTGCACTCCACAAAGGGCTGTGGCACTATTGTGCCCCCTTAGTAAAGTCTAGTAGAAGATGTGAAGGATGGAATCGCTACCTGAGTTAGTTGGAACTGTGCATATTATTTTGGGGCCCTATCGAGGCAACCCCATTGCTCTCTATATGCGTCAGGATGGATCCATCTGCCAAATCTCTCCTCGTATTTATCCCTGGAACCGTACAGTCGGAATTGGAGACTCCCCTAATCGAGCTGCTGCTGACTTTCAAAACAAGTGGAAAGAAGCTGGATTATCTGATGACATGTATACTGGGCCACATTGGGAGGCTGGGATCAAACCAGAAAAACCCAAACCTCCACCAAAACCAGCCGCCAAACCCGCACCAAAACCAACCTCAGCACCAACGGCCACTGAAAAATCTCAAGCTTCCCCACCGCCTTCATCGCCATCTTCTACCAAAGTCGATGAGCCAGCACCTCAAGACACTCCTGGTCCCTAACACATTGACTCATCTTGCGATTGCTTTAAGGTGACCTAACCCTGGTGGGCACATCAAAGATTTTTTGTGTTTAGCTTTTGTCGTACTTGCGAGCAGCCTTGATCAAAGCCGAAAAGAGGCGTTTCTGAAGAAAATCTTTGCGGTAGAGAAATTCTGGATGCCATTGGACCCCTAACCAAAACGGGTGACTTTTTGCTTCAATAGCTTCGATCACTCCATCTGGAGCCACAGCACTTATTTGAAATGAGCGGGGAATGGTTTTCACCGATTGATGATGCGAACTATTCACAGGAATATCGGGTTTCTTGATAATTTTTCGCAGCAACGTTTCCGGTTCAATATGAATGGGATGTACCGTGTGTACCGCTGAAGTTTTCTGGAGATGCTGAATTTTTGTGGTAATTTGAGCAGGGATATCTTGAATCAAGGTCCCTCCCAAAGCCACAACCATGGATTGCATCCCACCACATATACCTAATGTCGGCACCTGATGTTTAAAAGCCAATTTTGAAAGTCCCAATTCTAAGCAGGCTCGCTCCTCGCTCATCTTCTGAAAGGGGTATTGTTGAGATTCACCGTAGAAGTGAGGAGCTAAATCCGATCCACTTCCCGTCACCAACAAACCGTCTAATCGATGAAGTAGGAAAGCTTGTTGAGTCCGACTAACGACCAGAGGGAGCACTAATGGGACACCCCCTGCTTCTTGGATGGCTTGAAGATATCGGGCTCGCAAAAAATAGGTGGGCTCTTTGCCCCCCATATCTTTTCTATTGCCGGCATTAAAATCCGGGGTCACTCCAATAACAGGTTTACCCGCGGTGGTGGAAGAACTCAGGAGATCAGTCCACTCGTTCGGTTAAAAAGGCTTCTTCATCCTCATCATACGGAGAAGGGCCATAAAATCGAACAGGTTCATTACCTTTCAGATGATCAGGTGTAATCACATAGGTGCCATACATACTGGGTTCCCATACTGATTTGGCTGTTTCTAAATCTCCTCCGGTAAGCCCATAAGTAAATCCACCCACAATTCCACCTAAGGTGGCATAGACAACCTTAGCCGGCAGATATAAAAATGTCAGGATCCCACTTCCGAACCCTAACGCCGCTTCATTTGTCTGGCTAGAACCTTCATCCTCAGCCCAACTCATACCTGGCAGTCCAAGACAAACCATCAGAACAAACACACAAAGCACTAATCCACTTACTCCTTGTTTCATGAAAACTGTCAAAAAACTGTGTGGCTGTTTCATTTTGTGTAACCCTCCTTTTTGCGATGCCAAAAAATCCTACCAGTTATTCACACCTACATATTAATTGTACCTATTCTCTGCTTAAAGTATAGACAAGAGTACCGTTTGTTCAGAGACTATTTCTATTCCGCTCCAAACTCCTGTATGTCTAATTCAACCATTATCTGTTCCTTAATATTTTCGGCCTCCCGATAGACGACTTCATCCGTTTCAGCCATAAGAACGTCTGCAGGAACGTTCTTATTCTCCTGCTTAATCCCCTGCTGAATATACGTTTCTAACTTGTAAAAACAGATAAATTGAGTAAATAAATCAAATCCTTGCTTAAGATAGTTTTCCCGTTCATCCCAAGGAACCACTTGCAAGCATTCCTCAAGCCAATTCTGAAAGCCAATTCTTTTCATCAACTGTTGTATTTGGCTTCCCTCAACAACAATGTCAATTTGTACGCCACCTTTCCAGGATCGTTTCTTCACATTAAAAACACAGTGCCGAGCATCAGAAGTGCCGTCGAATACTTCAGGGCCATAAAAGAGGGTAATTCTAAAAAGAGGGATCTTCGGTGGGGATAAGAGTGACATCAGGAACCCTCCAACTTTCCCTTCATTACAAACTCCCAATTGCTTATGAAAACAGAACGAACTTCAATGTTACAATGACTTAGCCTACCGTATTTGGGTTGACACTCGTCAATCTTGAGCGATAGAGTCTTTTCAGTTTATCGTTTATAAACCTCGTTTGAGTCTGATTTAGAAGGGGTAAGGGCATGTTCGGGACCATGGGATTCTCAGAATTGATGATCATTTTAGTGATCATTTTGATTATTTTCGGGGCCGGTCGACTACCCCAAATTGGCGAAGGCGTGGGAAAAGCCCTGAAAGGCTTTAAGAAAGAAGTTGCTGATTTACCTTCTGCGATGGACCCTAATGATCCAGCAAATCCACCCACAGGGGAACCAGAGAGCACAAGCTCTTTAGCACAGGCATCGTCAGGTACACCTCAAGAAGTGGCTCAAACAGCCAATCAGCCTTATCAACCTGGGCCTGAGCAGACTCCTGGGACAACTGCGGCTCTACTCTATCAAGGTGCTGGGCCTAAAGCAGCCCAACAACCCGGTCAAGCTGCAAATATTTCCTCTGCACCACCAGAGCAACCTCAAATGACCGTCCCTGGTCCAGTGTCCATGGAAGACCGACTTGCACAACCAGCACCAACCGCCTCAGGCCAATACCCTCCTCTCCCCGCAAGTGCTCAGGCAAAACCTTTGGCGAAACGCCCTTCTGCTATTGTCAACAAAAAAGCTGTTGCCAGGGTTCAGGCTCAACAGGCTGCCCTAAAAGCTCAAGCCACCGGGACGGCTCCACAAGATATGCAGTCACTAGGTGAGGGACTAGGAAGTGCGGTACGTACCTTCCGTGATGCGGCTGCAGACATCCAAAATTCCATTGATCCCCAAATGCGAACGATCCAGGCGGAATTGGAATCGGCTGAACAGGAAATGAAAGAATCAATCGAGGCGGCTAAGCAACCATTGGCCCCAAAAGAACCTTCCGGGTCCGTTTAAATTTTTCCCTTCGGAGCGCTGTATTTTCTCAAGCCTCACAATTGTTGGCGTGTGGACCTGGGTTTTCCTGTCTTCCGGGTGCGTGGTTGAGACCACGCCAGAATCACCAGAATTAGTGACAGAACGACTTGTTGTCTTGTTACAAGACTCCGAACCTCCATCCCGACGATCTGCTGCTCTCTCGTTAGGAAAAATCTCTGTACCCAAAAGCATGTCTGCTTTGGTTTCAGCCTTATCTGATTCAGATGAACAAGTTCGCCAATGGAGCGCCTGGGCTTTGGGAAGTTTAGGCGACACCCTTTCTAAAAAAGCGCTCGTGGCTTTAATCCAGCATGTTGCCGATCCTTCTGAATCCGTTCGAGAGGCAGTGGTCTTAGCTTTGAGCCACTCATCGGCTTCAAAAGATACTATGCAAGTCCTGTTAGAGGCCTACACCATTTCAACTCCCGCCACCAAGCTTGCTATTATTCAAACACTCGCTCAGTTTGAATTTCCATTTGCCTATGATCTCTTTCTTCAAGCACTGAGGAGTTCAAACCCCCTGATTCGCCAAACAGCCATAGCAGGGCTAGGTGAGCTAGGTGATCCCCGCGGTTTACTGGTAATGCGAACACACCTTCTTCGAGATTCAAATGTAGGCGTTCGGGCAGAAGCTGCATTTCGTTTAGGGAAATTAGGAGACTCAGCAGACATACTGGCTCTTCGGCAGGCTAAAGAGAAAGATCCGTCTCCCAATGTTCATTTTTGGGCAACTTGGAGTCTCACACAAATCGATGACGAGACCTGAAAAAGACAGACAGAGGACTCGCTTTAAAAACTCCTAGATTGAATATGCAAAGGAAAAACATTACAATTTCACAGCTATAGGCCCAAGCAAAAATCCCTAGTCCCTGAGAGGGATAGACGCTTGCCAGTTAACCTGCCAGGCTAACTGGAGGATTTCAGGAATACGACGAGAAGATAAGAGTTAATTTGGAGTAGAAAATGAAAACAGTGCTGCTAGTTGATGATGATATCAATGCACGAGAGGCTCTTCGCCTTGTCATAGAGTCTCAACACATACAATGCATTGAAGTAGGTAATGGATCTGAAGCCATCGAATGGTTGGCCTCTAACAAAGCAAACCTCATTATTTCCGACAACCAAATGCCGGTCCTTACCGGATTGGACTTCATCGATCAAATTCAATTGAATCAACAACCTCCCAACAAATCCCCAATTATTCTGTTAAGTGGTCATCTCAATCAACAAGATAAACAACGCGCATATAAAGCTGGAGTGTTCGCCATCCTTGATAAACCCTGTAATTTCAGCGAATTTCTTTCCATGGTTCAACTCGCTCTTCAAGACTAGCTCCTCTGCCGATCAACATGGCTTCGATTTCCCCATTTAGCTCTTATTCTCTTCAGCCTACCTTGCTCCCATTTCACAACTTTGCCTATTGTTAACTGATAGCGATTGAAAATCGTAGACGCTCACCCGTTTGCGGTATTTACGATTCACCCTCTTCACGGATACCTCTTAATACATGAGGAGCTCATCGCAGCCCCCTCATGAGAGGTATAAATCTAGAGTATTGAAGCTACTAAAAAATTCAAGTTTGACTATTGAATCTGATTTCTTTTGAAAGGAAAAATATCATGTTGAAAATTTTTTGTGGAATGATCATCGGATCAATGATGACTATGATGCTCTTAGGCGGAGCCTCCGCAGCAGATCAGGTTCTTGTCAATGCGCAAAACCTTTACAGTGGCGAAATCAACCGTCCAGATACCACCACCACACTCTTGCTCTTGGTGATAACCGGCATCTTTATGGCAGCCATAACCCTATGGCCGACAAAACCTATTCTACAAACAAAAACCGTTATTAAAAGGTTACACCGTTATTGTAGATAGAGATTTCTTCGAATCTCATTATCAGGAAGATCGGTGAGATCTACAACATGCTAGAGTCAGAAAAGAGTTATGAAAACATGAGAGAATGGCTAAAGACCCCTGACAATAGGAAAGAACAGAGAAGGCATTTGCCCTGGATTTAGGGAATTTTTCGATTTTTTCGTTGCCATATATGTCCTTTTCCAATTTTCTCCTTTTTACCAGATCAATTACCAAGTCAATTTTTCCATCATGGTATCCGAAAGAATTCTTTAGGGATACCCTTGATGAATATTTCCTCTACCCCCACCCAGAGTTTCTTTTCACCTGTCATTTCTCAGCAATTTTCTGCGCATTCAGAATCACCTCTTTCCACCAGGCAAGGAACATCGGAGCAGGCTGAGATTGCCAAGCTCCGAAAAAGAGACCAGGAAGTTCGTACCCACGAACAAGCCCATATGTCTGCAGCTGGAGGCTTAGTCAGAGGCGGAGCCACTTTTTCGTATCAACGTGGTCCCGATGGAAAACAATATGCCGTAGGCGGTGAAGTCAACATTGATACTTCACCCGTGGCAGGAAATCCTGAAGCCACGATTCAAAAGGCTCAAAAAATTCGAGCCGCAGCCCTCGCCCCAGCTAACCCATCAGCACAAGATCGCGCTGTAGCGGCTTCAGCAGCGACATTGGAAGCACAAGCTCAACAAGAGCTTAAAAAAAATGAAGAAGAAGCTCTTTCCACAGAATCCAGCGCGGCCGCTTCAATTTCTTCTCTCATTAACCTCTTTATTTAGCACTCGTCTTCTTTCAAATTTCTCTTTATTCTCATTCATGGCATAAGTGTTACCAGAGAATTAGGCAGACTTTTCTTTACCCCTCATGATTTGCCCAGCTGCTTTTTTGGTCATACTGAAGTAGAGCACCGGCAGTTCTAGTATCTGACCTTCAAAAGACAGGGTCAGGGCTTTTCACTACCAGGGGATCTTCTTCTTAGAATTTGTGGCAACGGATTTGCTAAAAAGTAATTCTCGTGAGAGTACGAGACCATCCTGACATTTCAAAGATCTTTCACAAGGGTCTCTCCTATTTTTCTTCCATTCATCTTTTTCATAAAAGAAGGGGTTATTCATGAATATTTCTGAAAAAATGAAACAAGACTGGGAAAACCGGGCACAACACCATTCACGATTTTGGATTGCGACCGAGCATTATCAAACCGAAGAAATCTTTGCACAATCAGGTGAGGCCACTGCCCAGATCCTTCTGGAAACATTACGTGATTTGCAGCAATCATCCTGGAAAGTCTTAGAGATAGGCTGTGGGATTGGCCGAATTCTCAAACCGCTTGCTCCTTATTTTCATACCCTCGTTGGTATTGACGTGTCCTCCACTATGATAGCCCAAAGTAAAACCTGGCTCTCTGGGTACCCGCATGTCACCACAGTTGAAACATCTGGTGTCGATCTTTGCGAATTCGATGATCAATCCTTTGACCTTGTATATTCCTACGTAGCCTTTCAACATATGCCCAGGCCAGTTTTTGAACAATATTTGAATGAAATCAATCGGGTACTGACCCCAAATGGATACCTAGCATTGCAAGTACCCATTGGGCCTAGTTGTGACAGTCCCCTTGAAGACACCATAGGCATCCGCTCGTATTCCATACAAGAAATTCAGCGCAAACTGTATGACAATGGCTTGGCCTTTCTGGACAACACTATTTTTGATCGCTGCTCCACGAATTTTACCCAAGCCTTTGACCATCGCTTTCACCTCATACAAAAGGTTCAGCAGGCAAAACCGATCCTCACAGCTAAATGGATACAGTTAGAACAACCCAATCGGCCATCGCCATTAGACATCCATCTGTACGAAACGTTTGCTGACAATTGTGTAAAATTTGGAAAACCTCAAGAAGGTATTCAGACCTTACAATCCCTCGTGAATCGAAACCCGGAGCATTTATCCGGATGGTTAAGATTAGCTGCGCTCTTACTCGAAACGGGACAGATCCATGAAGCCCTGATCACTCTGCAGCACTTAACTGCCATCCACCCACTCTACCAAGAAAGTCACGAAGCATTGGAACATTTGCGATCAATATGCCAGAACACCACCCCCATAACTTCTCAGTCACACATATGATCAACATGAGCCCAACGATCTCCCTACTTTTTCGTAATACTATTATTTTATCCAAGTACGAAGTACTCTTTTGACAGGAGAGTCAATTCAAAGGTGGAGTTGGGGTAATTAACATTTTTTGCCTCTGTACTTTTCAAGTCATAGGATTGTGTTATATTGAGCGTTAAAATAGGTTCCACACTTTTTTATTAGAGCACTTTTTGGCTGGCAAACAACAATTTCTTTCCTTGTTCATATGGTGTGTGCTGATAGGATCCTCCGAAGTAGCTACGGCTACACACCCCGATAATGGCCCGGGATGTGGATTAGGAAAACTTGCCTGGGGGGACTACCCTGCGCAACAATCAATTATTCCCCAAGTGCTCATGGGAACGACGAATCTGACTTTTGGTGCGCAAACATTTGGCATCAGCTTCGGCACCTCAGGTTGTACTAATGATGGAACCATTTTCGCGTCAAAAAAAGTCAACGTGTTTGCAGCGGTTAATTTTGACAATCTTGCCCAGGAGATGGCCCAAGGCCATGGCGAGCACCTAACGTCCTTAGCCACTCTCATGGATATTCCGGCAGAACAACACCACGTATTTTTTGCCTTGGTTCAGCAAAAATACACCATGCTTCTTGCTGCTGGGGAACTTCCCGCCCAGGCGCTCATTAAAGCGCTCTATGCATTACTCAGCTAAGGCTACCTTAATAATTATTCTTCCCTTGTTTGTCATGATGCATTTCGTCAATAGATCACAATCTTGTTTACAGAAACCATTAACTATAGGAGGAATTTTCAATGGCAAAACTGACGCCTTTCATGTTTGCCTCAGTGTTATTTGTCTTTGGAACAACCTGCGTCGCTCTTGCTGCTCACCCTGACAATGGTCCGGGGTGTGGCTTGGGGAAATTAGCCTGGGGAGCGTACCCGGGGCAGCAATCCATTGGTTCCCAAGTTTTACAGGCAACGACAAACAACATTGTCCCTTCTCAGACATTTGGCATCAGCTTCGGCACCTCAGGTTGTACTAATGATGGAACCATTTTCGCGTCAAAAAAAGTCAACGTGTTTGCAGCGGTTAATTTTGACAATCTTGCCCAGGAAATGGCCCAAGGCCATGGCGAGCACTTAACGTCCTTAGCCACTCTCATGGATATTCCGGCAGAACAACACCACGTATTTTTTGCCATGGCTCAAGAACAATACACTACCCTCCTTCAAGCAGGGGAACGTTCTCCCAAAGCTGTGGTGAAAGCGATATATAGTGCAATAGGTGCTCATCCCGTTCTAGCCTATTCTTCCACAAGATAACCTGACATTCCTTTAGGCTCCGGCAAAATAGCCGGAGCCTGTCTTTTCGCCAGTGAGCATGTGGTCACACGAATAACCTTTCTTTGTATAGGGCTCCTCATTCTCCCTTTTGGAGGAACAGTACAAAGCCAGCCCTCGTCTTACTTAGAAGAACTCATTCAGCTCGCTGACCAAAAATCCCTCTATCAGAAACGTTATTGGCACCTTCTCCTGCATTATCGTCAAAATTTTTTTGGTGGATATACGAGTGAGGTCGATGATCTAGAATTTTTCCAATCGCCGGAAGGAAAAACAAATCCAAAAGCTGAGTTACATGCTACCCTCAAACAATTCTTCTCGGAGAAATTAGTTGGACGCTCAAAACAGGTCGCACAATGTGCTTTTATCGCCAGGTTTACGTGGCTTCGTGAACAATTGCAATTTGATGAAACTCGTTTGCCGTTTCAAAAATGTAACCGATTTGAACATTGGTTGGCGGAACTGAACCCCGCTTCCATTACGCTGATTTTTCCCTCGGCGTTTATGGGCAATCCTGTCTCCATGTTTGGACATTCATTCCTTCGCGTTGACCAGCAAGGCCAAACCGAACACACACGGATCTTAGCCTACACCATTAATTATGCAGCTGATGTGCCGTCAGACGCCGGCGTGGAATTTGCCTTCAAGGGGATGTTCGGTGGCTACCAGGGGGTGTTTTCGACTATCCCGTATTATATTAAAGTTCAAGAATATCGGGATATCGAAAACCGCGATATCTGGGAATACCGATTAAATTTGTCCCCTGAACACATTCACCATTTGCTCATGCACACATGGGAAATGGGCAACGCCTATTATGATTATTTCTTTTTTAAAGAAAATTGCGCCTATCATATTCTTTCTCTTTTAGAAGTCGCAGACCCTCGATTACATTTAACTGATCAATTTCATTTCTGGACCATTCCAGCCGATACCATTCGCCTACTCACTTACCATGAGGGTTTAGTTACAGATATCAGTTATCGACCCGCGGGAAGCACGAATCTTAAACGTAAACGTATGGCCCTACAGCCATCTGAACATGCCTGGCTTCAACAAGTAATCCTGAGTCCTTCACACGAACTGTCTCCTGACTTCCTTGCATTACCCCAAGCACGCCAAATCTTTCTCCTTGATTTGGCCTCAGACTATTTTCGCTATAAAGCTGGAACAGATAAAGAACGTTCGGCCGAATACCGAACCAAGAACCAATCGGTTTTATTGAAACGAAGTCAAATCCGAGTCCCCTCATCTCCATTTTCTGTCTCACCTTTTTCCTTGTCACCAGAAGAGGGGCACCAGACAGCGCGTATAGGAATAGGCATCGGCTGGCGCAACCATGAAATTTTTGAACATATTGATATTCGAGCCGTCTATCATGACTTGCTCGATCCCGACCCCGGTTATACCCCAGACTCTCAAGTTGAGTTAGGTGCATTATCACTAAGGCATTACCATAATCGCCATCAATTTCGAATTGAAAAATTTACCTTAGTAAATGTGCTGTCACTTGCACCTATTGACTCCTGGTTTCAGTCGCCCTCCTGGAAAGTTTCGTTAGGGATGAATACAGTCAAAACACGGTCATGTCATCTCTGCTCAAATGGATATTTGAACGTCGCCGGAGGCGGAGCATTAGAAACACACCTATTTCAACGAGAAGTATTTTTCCTTTTTGGAGAATTCGATGCACATGTGAGTGATGCCTATGACGAGAACCATCGGGTAGGAGGGGGCATATCAGGCGGAGTTGTCGTCAATATTCATGACCATTGGAAATGGCTATTATCAGGCGGATATTTAGGATACCTCCTTGGTGATCGTTCAGATGATGTCACAGTTTCTGTTGGACAACGATGGACCTTTGCTAAGGATTATTCCCTTCGTACAACATTTACCCACCATGATCGAGACAATGAATTACTAGCCGTCTTTCATGCCTATTTTTAATCATGCAAATAGCAGTCACTCGTATTTTGTCCAAAACGAGTATCTCAACACCCAAGATACATGCTAGATTAACAATTCAAGATTTCTTTATCGTTGAACTTGGAGCGATCGCCCATGACTTCTGGGTCAAGACATTCTGATTCTTCACTTGCTCCCCACCCTCCCCTCGCAGAGTATTACCAAACCGAAAAGCAACGAGGGGAACTCCTGGCCGCCCAATTCGATGAGGTCGCCCAAGATTATGACTGGATCAGTCAAGCGTTATCCTTTGGGTCAGGGAAACACTATAGACAGCAAGCACTGAAAAGAACCGGCCTCTCAAAGGGCCATGCCATTTTAGATGTGGCATGTGGACCAGGAACCGTTTCGACTTGCGCACAACAGATCGTAGGAGAAACAGGTAGAGTGGCGGCTTTAGACCCAAGTCACGGCATGATTACTCAAGCCAAAAAACAAGGCATTAAATCCGTTTTACAAGGCAAGGCTGAGGACCTTCCTTTTTCTGACTCTATGTTTGATTTTATTAGTATGGGCTATGCCCTTCGACATGTTTCAGACCTCACTCTCACATTCAAAGAATATCTTCGTGTTCTCAAACCAGGCGGGAAAGTCCTCCTTCTAGAAATTTCTCGGCCAGACTCCTCTCCTCACTATCACATAAGCCGATTCTTTTTAAAACGAGTGATTCCATGGTTGTCATATATGAGGACGAAAAATCCTCGTGCCCGAACACTCATGCGGTATTATTGGGATACCATCGAATCTTGCGTCCCACCACAAGCCATTCTTCAAGCTCTGAAAGACTCGGGGTTTACTCAGGGTCAGGAATTTACTTTATTTGGCGGGTTGATCAGAGATTATTCCGGACTCAAACCCTAAAAATTCTAAACTTTTCGCTGGAAACTCTTGCCCACTTTCGAATCCTTGTAGCCTGTATACTGTTCCTCAATTAAAGTCTTTATAGAAAAAAACCGAAAAAATAGAGATGCGTCCCATCTCTGAAATGAGACCTGTATTCCTCAGCTTCCTTTTCTTGTCATTGACCAATTGTGCCGGTGCTCCCGCACAGCCTCAATTGGTCACAGAATGCCGAAATGGACTTAATGCCGCCTTTGATGCACTTGATAAAGCCAACATTGAGGGGGTTGGAGGCTCAATCGCTTGGACCAAGGCTGCCACCTTACTGAGTACCGCGAAACTCCAACAACAATTTGATAAGTATCCGAATTGCATTGACAAAGTGCAACGAGCCCGTTTTTATATTAGTGAGAGCCAAAAAATCTAAGATGCCTTCTTTCGATTTTTGTTTTTTCTGCATACGTTAAAAGCGTATGCGAATCCCTCCCATTCCAGTGAGACCACTCAAACTTTCAATGCCGATTTTTCTTTTTCCAGATTTCTTATAGTTTGTAATTTGAAAGTCTCCACTCACTCGACCTTCTCCAAACAACGCCACCGGGCCCACTGGAATCTCTACACCAACCAACCCCAAAAGGCCATATCCCACGCCCCAACCTTGTTTGAGTTTGACCGAAGTCCTCCTCTTTTCAATCTCGTCTTCGTCAAAAACATTGATGGCAAAATTAATACCGAGACCAACATAAGGAGTAATACCTTGGGGACGAAAAAAGTATTGTCCAAACAATCGAAATATATAGGATTGTGTGTCAATATTTTTTACTTTGAAAAGCTTCGTTTCATACTGACGATACTCCAGTTCTACCCCCATCCTTTCTTGAGGAGCAATTTGCCCTGAGGCTTGAACCACAGCATTGAATCCTGATTTGCCTTGAAAGGGATAAAAAATCCCCCCACCACCAGAAATAATCACCGAATCGTCAATATCTCCACTTTTTGCGGCAACATTGCCGGAAAGTCCGCCAATAATGGCTAATCCAATCATCACACTACATACATATCTTAAAGCCAAAGATTTCATTCTCCCTCCAAGGTTCCGGTTCTTCCTGTTGTTCTCTACTACTGTACCAAAATTTTCTGGTATTCCCAGCTGTCTATGAATGGGAATGTTGGAAAAAGCTATCTGAGGCGTAGTTATTTGACAAGACTTTTTATGCCAAGAAGAGGACTGTAGGTTTGATGTAAAGCAAGTTGATCGTCAAACTTTTCTTCGGTGGGCGTCAGAGCAGTATCGGTATATTGAAATTTTAGCGGATCTCCTTCCACTTTTTGTCGAAGCTGGTTTAATTTCCATCCCAACTGGCACCATTGCCATCCGGTCGTGAATGCACGAGCGATCTCGTTGGGATAGAAAGTCCAGCGTCCTTCCACTGGCAGACCGGGACGCCGGGATTTCCTGCCACGCCACCGGACCACGCCCCCCTCCAAGGGATGAACACCCTCAAGCATGATACAACCGTAAAAACACAGAATTAAGAACATCAGCTTGACAACTGGCTGTCCTGTTGCCGCGGCCCGACGCATCAGCGTTTCTATATGTTCCCACGTATAGTATTTCCGCCAAGCCATACGGTAGGTCTTCGCTAATTCCCCCTTAGTCATTTTGGGGTGCGCCATGGTGACATGCTCCAAGTCATACGCGTTCATGTCCGGCTCCATGGCCACACCCCGTTCGTAGAGACGTTGATGATCTTCAGAGCCCGGCAGGGGAGTGAGAATAAAAAATTCCACCAGATCCACTGGAAGTTCTTTTTGGATAATCTCTATATCGTGGGCAATGCTGTCGGGAGTATCCACCGGAAACCCCAGAATATAGCCAGCCACCGTTGTACAGCCGTGACGTTTCCAAATTTGCAGCATCTTACGATACTCTCCGATTTTATTTTGCCGTTTTTTGGCTCCCGCCAAGGAGCTGGGATTCAGGTTTTCCAACCCTAGAAACACATTACTGCATCCGGCCCGCACGGCTTTTTCAATAAATCGTGGAATTTTATGACACAAGGTATCAACCTGAATGGTGACTGAGAGACGAAAGCCTTCTTGCTCACGAAGATGGATCATTCTGTCCAAAATGGCTTCCCAACCTTGATTCCTCGCAAAATCATCATCTGTGATAAAAAATCTCCACACCCCTCGCTGGAGATTCGCCCGAATAAGCGCCTCAATATCATCGGGTGACCTCCAACGCGATGATCGGCCCTGAACATTAATAATGGTGCAAAAACTACATTGAAATGGGCATCCACGCCCGGCATCAAAACTAGAGAGCCGCCGAAAAGTTTTTTTCACCAAACTGACAGGAAGAAACGGCGACGGCGTGCCCGCCAATTCTGGTGTTTGATCTAAAAAATTATAGGAGCTTTTTAAGCGCTGTTCGTACGCATCTTTGAGAATCGCATCCAAATGTCCCTCAGCTTCGCCGGCAATCAGCGTAAACCCTTCTGTCAGAGCCTGTTGAATATCTACAGGCAACTCTTTCAACATGGCAAAACATCCACTGACATGAAAACCTCCGACGACCACTGGAATTCCGGCTTGAAGAAACTCCCTTCCTAAATCCACCGAACGAGGAAACTGGTTCGTTTGCACCCCAACAAATCCGACCATGCCGCTCTTACCCCGACGTATTCGCCGAATAATACGCTTCGTGGGAATAACCGTATTGGTTTCATCATAGGTCTCAACATGAATTTCAACATCTTGACCCAACACCTTCCGCTCAACACAATCCATAGCGAGTGCATTCAAGGCAGCAAGGCTATTGGATGGAATCGCCGATCGCCCCCATTGAATGACGTACCCATCGTCATCGTAATGTGAAGGTTTAATAAGTACTACATGAAATATTTGTTTCGTTTTCAAAGCATCATCCCTGGATTTATATTATCATTTGCCATTGTCTTGAGGGGATGAAGAAGAAAGAAACTCAGAGGGCTTGGTGGTCATAACACCTAGACAATGCCATGACAACCAGATGTAACCCTACGGAGTCACTGGACACGTGTCAAGCAATCCTCAATCTCCTCCTCCTGATCTTCTCCATTTCTAGATCGGTCAAGAGCCCACGGCGTAAAGAGCAGACTGCTGAGGCTTGGAAAGAACATGATATTGACATCTCTCGATTCAAACAGGACAATCGGAAGGTAGGCATTAATCTCTACAAGAAACCACTTTGCACGGAGGAACGTTCGTTGTCTGACCAGACTGCTTTTGAAAGCGAAATTGCCCAACTCCTCGTAACGACCCTGAATCTAAAGATCTCTCCAACAGAAATCCCTCCGTTAGATCCGTTATTTGGAGAAGGCCTAGGGTTAGACTCCATAGATGCGTTGGAAATTGCCCTGGTCGTTCATCAGCATTACGGATACAAATTACGCTCGGATGACCCAGACAATACCACTATTTTTTCATCCCTTCGCTCATTGTGCGAAGCAATTGAGAAGAATAGAGTCACAACCTAATGTCTGAAAGTTTTTTCTCGATTCCTCAAGCCACCTCAAACCTATTCCATTTTGAGGCACGCCTCTCGGCCATGAATCTCCTCCTCAATCCTCAAAATTCATCTCTTCGCATGGCATGACCACGTCCCCACTTCTTGGTCCCTATCAACAGCACAACCCCATTGCCTGGCACCATGGAAAAGCCATGTCGACTCAAACGTTGCTATCTCATATTCGATCAGTTGGCAACCAATTGCCTGACAAGAAATACACGATCAATATGTGCCAAGATCGTTATGCTTTCCTGGTTGGCTTTGCGGCAGCTCTCACCCACAACCAAACCACGCTGCTCCCGCCTAATCAATCACCAGAGGTCCTTCAGCAACTCATCAGGGAATATCCAGATTGTTATCTTTTGACAGATGAATCCATTCAGATTGAGGGCATAGAAGACGTGTCTGTCCAGATTGACGCTCTCCCCCATCAAGCACCTATAGAGAACCCCGACATCCTTGATGCGCAAATTGCCGCAATTGCCTTTACGTCTGGCACCACCGGGATGCCTCGGCCCAATTTCAAATCATGGGGATCGATGGTGCAAGTTGCAAAAAAAACTGCCCAGCGGGTGTCGTTCTCAAATCAGGATTCAATGACTGTTGTGGCCACCGTCCCCCATCAACATATGTATGGTTTAGAAACATCCATCATGTTGCCACTGCAACAGGGATGGTCATTTCACTCTGGAAGACCATTTTTCCCCGAGGACATAGCGGCAGCCTTGCACCAACATCCCTCCAACCGAATGTTGGTATCGACCCCTATTCATCTCCGTGCCTGCGTGAAGGCAGAAACTACATTTCCCCACGTACAGTATGTCCTATCTGCAACAGCCCCCCTTCCCAAACCCCTCGCACAAGAGGTGGAAACATTGCTTCAAACGAAGATGGTAGAAATTTACGGCTTTGCAGAAGCGGGCACCATTGCCACTCGACAGCCAGTGCAAGAAAACCATTGGACTTTGCTATCTGAACTCACTTTGGTGAAAGACAATGAGGGCTATGCCCTGCGTGCGCCGTATTTTTCAAGCGCTGTGCCCATACCTGATACCATTCAGGCAACTAATCCACACCAATTCACACTGAAAGGACGCCCAAACCACCTCATTAACATTGGTGGACATCGCGCATCGTTAGATGATTTGAACATCAAACTCTTATCTATTGACGGCATCTTGGATGGGACATTTTATATGCCAGAAGATGAGAAAGAATCCGTGACACGTTTAATCGCATTTGTGGTCGCGCCGGAGAAAAATACTGAATCCATACTCACAGTCCTTCGCACAAAAATCGCGCCGGTTTTCTTGCCACGCCCAATATACCTGGTAGACAGGCTTCCTCGTAACCATACGGGGAAATTACTCAAAGATGATGTTGAAAAGTTAATCCTGGCACATAAGAGTCACACCACATTACCGAACGGCTAAATGATGGGTCTGTTGAAAAAAGCTGCCAGCGGCGTTCTCGCCATTTTTCCGTGCTCACGTAGTACCAGTACGCTCCGCGCGCAAAAATGGCTGAGGCCTTCCCTTCGACACGCTCGGGGCAGGACTGGACGGACTTTTTTGAACAGACCCGATGCTGCTTGATAGCGAACAGCTTTCTGGCGAAATATGGCCTTTGATATTCTCGTTATTCAACACTCCTATAATAGATTCCTGTTATGCCCATGACTACCTTTACCATACCGTCCTCACATCCTTCTTTAGCCGGGCATTTTCCTGGGAATCCGATCGTGCCGGGAGTGGTCATTCTTGGAGAAATTCTTACGCGAGTAAGTGAATCAATAGAAACTAACTGGTTCCTCTCGACGGTACCTTCCATCAAGTTTCATTCCCCTCTTCGCCCAAGCGAAACCGTTCAGCTCACGTTCGACATCCTGACAGACCATGAGGTGACCTTTTCGTGTCAGGTTGGCTCACAGCGAATTTCCTCCGGTGTATTCCGCTTTGAAACCAATGAACAAGACCTGCCCTCATGAGCAAACGTTGGCTGAGACAGCGGGAACGAGGACAACCCTGGGCCTACGAGTTCATGCTGTGGGTAGCACTCCGGTTGGGGCGAAAAACAGCTCGTGGGTTACTGTATCCCATTTGTGTGTACTACGTGCTGTTTTCCTGGACGGCCAGCAGAGGGATACGGACCTTTTTAGGTCGTGTATTACAACGTCCTGTCACACTCACTGACCTCTTTAACCAATATCATGCCTTTGCCTCTACATTGTTAGACCGGACTTTTATTTTGGCCGGACGCCACGAGGAATTTGACCTCACGATTCGCGATCTGGACATACTTTTAAGTCGTGTTGACCGCAAACAAGGCTGTCTCCTCCTTGGTTCACATTTAGGAAGTTTCGAAATACTCCGTGCTACAGGACTGGCCCACAGGAACGTCCCTATCAAGCTGCTGATGCATCAAGAGAACGCTCCCATTCTCAATGAAGTGTTGATGAAACTGGACCCCTCTCTTCCCGAGTGCATTATTCCTGTCGGCGAGCCAGAGACCATGTTACGCGCCAAAGAATGTCTTGATGCCGGTGGCCTCGTTGGGCTCCTGGGTGATCGCCCCCTCAAAAATGAAAAGGTGGTACACTGTAAGTTCTTCGGGCACAACGCGCAATTTCCTTCCGGACCGATGTTACTGGCCAGTATCCTCAAAGTACCGGTCGTGTTATTTTTTTGTTTGTATCGTGGCGGCGGTCGGTATGATATTCACTTTGAACTGTTTGCCGAACTCGTATCCATTCCACGAGATAATCGGGACCAAGGGATTCAGGAATGGACTCAACAGTATGCCCATCGCTTGGAACATTATTGCCAAATGGCTCCAAATAATTGGTTTAATTTTTATGACTTTTGGGAAACAGATCAATAAGGGAGTGTTCTGGGGCATTATCTATTGCGGACTATGCATGCAGGTCGCTGCCTCTCCGCCTGCCTATGGATGTAAATCCACGGTAGACACCCAACCATCTGCGACCTTCTCAGAAAAACATCCAGAATTATCTCAGGTTATTGGAAATCTCAAGCAATCCACAATCAGTGCGCAAGCCTTTCACGAAACGTACTACTCGTACATGCTGACAACTCCCACACACAAGGAAGGCACGTTGGCCTTTCATCCACCTGCACATTTAGAAAAACATGTATACCAGCCAATTGAAGAATCGTTTATAATCGACGGAGACAGCCTTCTGTACGAAAACCTTTCTCGAAAGATCTCCCGCACCTTCTCTCTAAAAGAATATCCATCCCTGGCAACCTTAGTCGAGGGCCTTCGAGCCCTGTTCAACGGAGACGAGCACACACTGAGAAAGATTTTTCATGTGTCAATGGCGGGTACCTCCGAAGTCTGGCGACTACAGCTTTTTCCAATCACACACCAGAACGAAGAAGGTGTCGCCTGCATCCGCCTTACAGGACAACAGTCACACCTGGGCACCATTGCCATTTTTGAAACGACCGGTGATCGCTCGGAACTTCAACTGGCTCCAAAGGTTCCGTGACGAACGTCCGTGCCATGCCTTGGCTTCTCTGGTTAGTTGGTATGGCCATTGGCTCTGCATTTTCCCTGACTTCTATTCCTATTCAGACAGAACTTCCTCTCCTACTCCCCACCACAGGATCACTTTCACAACAATTATTTGTCGATCAGCTTCAATCAGGACCTTCATCCAGAATTCTATTGTTAGGAATACAAGGAGCCCCATCACCATTGTTAGCTGAGGCCAGTAAGAAATTGGCCGCGGCTATGCAGGAGAATGCCCAGTTTCTACATGTGTATAACGGCCAAGGCTCAAATTTTGGCTCTGATCAAAAGCTGCTTTATCAATACCGGTACCTTCTCAGCCCAACGATTGCTCCCGGGCACTTCTCCACTGATAAATTACGGCAAAGCTTGAAACATCGGTTGCAAGACCTGTCTAATCCCCTTCCTGCGTTTTTTAAAAAACGCATCCCTGAAGATCCTACCGGTGAATTTCAACAAGTACTGGGGCGCTGGAAATCCAAGAACACCATGAAGGTTGCTCATGGAGTGTGGTTTTCTGAGGATGAACATATCGCCTTGCTAGTTGCAGAAACCGCCGTGTCGGGATTTGATCTGGATGGACAAGAAGCAATTCAAAGGTTTTTAACTACGACGATGCAAGACATTCGTACGGGCCTTTCGGCCAATTCGTCACGAACAAATCTTGAATTCGTTCGCTCAGGACCCTCTTTTTTTGCTGTCCAAGCTCGCTCAGTAATTCAGCAGGATGCCCACTGGCTTTCTATGCTTGGGGGAGGGCTGGTCATCGCTGTGCTACTCGTCACCTATCGATCATTCACAATTCTATTTCTAAGCCTAGTGCCTCTTCTCACGGGCCTGCTGGTAGCCGGGATCACGGTGTATCTGGTGTTTGGTTTTATCCATGGCATGACCTTGGCCTTTGGCGCAACATTAATTGGGGTAGCAATCGACTATCCCCTCCATGCTTGTGCCCATCTGAAATCTCGGGAATCTCCCAAAACAGCCATCCAACATGTCTGGCCCACGATACGGCTAGGAGCTACCACGACCGCTATTGGCTATGGGGGGATGCTATTCTCCGGCTTTCCTGGCCTATCACAATTAGGGCTTTTTGCGATAAGTGGACTATTAACGGCTGCCAGTGCCACGAGATGGATCCTGCCGGTCTTAGCTCCCAGACAGGTAAAACCGCCGGTTCCTTGGGCCGCCTGGCTTCCTCAGCCTGGCGATTCTCAATTGATTCTTCTGGTTCCTGTGAGTATGGTCTTGTCCCTTGCTTATCTGAGTTGGTCCGACAAGCCATTTTGGGAAACGGATATCGCACATCTCAGCCCTGTTCCTCAGGAACTGCGGGAACGGGACGCTTGGTTACGAAAAGAGCTCGGGGCGCCAGCAGTGCGCGATATGATGGTGGTCGTGGCACCAAATGCCCAGCAAGTTTTAGAACAGAGTGAAGCTCTACAAACAACATTAGACACATTGGTCAGCCAGAATCACCTGACTGGATATGAAATGGCAGCGGATTATTTACCCAGTCTCAAAACCCAAATCCTTCGAAAACAAACATTGCCAGATCGGCATTCTTTAGAAAAACACCTCATTGAGGCCCAAGAGGATTTACCTTTTAAACAAGGGCTTTTTCGTCCCTTCATAAAAAGTGTCACGCATGCAAAAAACCTTAGTCCCTTGGATATTCAAACCATTCAGGGCACACCACTGTGGACAAAAATCCAGGCATTGCTCTACCCCTACCAGGAACAGTGGGTTGGCACAATTCTGTTACGTGATGTCAACAATCGCCAGGCACTCCAACAAGCCCTCCACGTTGGAGCGTTCCCGTCTGTGCATTACATAGATTTGAAAACCGAGTCAAACAGCATGGTCACAACCTATCGGGAAGAAGTGACCAGATACTTATTAATTGGTGCCAGCTGTTTGATTCTGATTTTATATGTCGGACTTCGGTCATTGAACAAAGTCGCGCTTATCTTGCTTCCTATCGCAGGCTCGATTATGCTCGACCTAGGCATCCTCCATGTCCTGGGGGAACGCCTTTCCTTATTTCATTTGGCGTCTTTGTTACTAGTCTTCGGGATTGGGTTAGATTACGCCTTGTTTTATCAACGAGCTCATAAGACAATAGCCGAGCGTCAGCAAACCATTTCGGCCATATTTGTGTGCAGTCTCACCACGATCACAGTTTTTGGACTGTTAGCCTGCTCTGAAACGCCCGTGCTCCATGGTATTGGGCTTACGGCGTTTTTTGGGGCGCTCCTCTGCTTTGTTTTTGCAGCCATTTGTTCACCTGCACAGAAGGAATATCCAGCCTAATTTATGTCACATCATTATCTTGATATCGCCATTCTTGGAGGAGGGCTGGCTGGTAATCTGTTAGCCCGACAACTTCGGCAAACCCTTCCACACCTGAAAGTAGGAATATTCGAAAAACATCGCTCCACCTCCTTTAAAGTGGGAGAATCCACTGTTGAAATCACCGGGGATTATCTGATTCGGCGGCTTGGCCTGGAGAACTATCTCACCAAACATCATATCCTGAAAAATGGACTGCGGTTTTTCTTTGATCAAGAAAATCATCAAGCCCCATTAATTGAGATGAGTGAAATTGGCGGAATACGTACGCCATTCTTTAAAAGTTTTCAACTGGATCGATCACGACTAGAGGCCGACCTCCAACGGATGAACCAGGAAGATGGCATTGAACTTCACCTAGGAAGCCGGATGCATGATATTCAGCTCAGTTCTGATTCATCGCCTCACGCCTTTTCTGTGGAAACTGACGACAAACTCTGGAATGCACAGAGCCGATGGCTGATTGATGCCAGTGGTCGTTCTTCCATTCTCGCCAAGCAAGAAGACTTACGAATTGCCTACCCTCATCATACCGTAGGATCCGTATGGGGACGATTTAAAAATGTGGTCGATATGGACAACTTCGGTCCGGAGGCGTTCCGCCAACGAGTCAACGGCACGAGTCGTCGAAAATCGACGGTGCATTTTTGCTACCAAGGGTATTGGATCTGGTTTATCCCCATCACCCAAGATATCGTCAGCGTGGGCGTCGTCATGGACCGTAACTTTGGCTGGCAAGAGATCCTTCGAAAAGCGGAAGGATTCTTAAACTTTCTCAAACAACATCATGCCGCATGGTCATTGCTCCAGGAAGCCGAATTGCTGGATATCGGCAGCTTCCAACATCTGACGTATGCCACCAAACAATTTTTTAGTTCCAACCGTTGGGGATTAACCGGCGAATCTGCCGCATTTTCTGATCCGTTTTATAGCCCAGGATCAGACTTTATTGCACTGGAAAATGACTTCATCACCAATGTTATTCGTCATGAAGAAGAAGGTGCTTGCTCTCAACGCCTGGCAAATCTGGTTAATCTTTCGAATGCCTACATGCACTTTCGCTATGAAGCAAACATGCACCTCTATCAAAATCTCTATTCCGTGTTTGCGAGCTATGAACTGCTCAAGCTGAAGTTTCAATTGGATCTCCCCTTATACTATCACCTCTGGCTTTCAGAGTTTATGCAGGACCTTCATCTCAATGAGCAATTTCTTACTGAGCAAGTGCACGAGCAACAGCAGGTCCTCAATTCCCTCTCAACGTTTTCTCAGCTTTTTCAGAAAGTTGAACGACATCTCCACAACACCAAGGCATTGTACAGAGGGAACCTGGGCAACTTCACAGATGCACTCGAAGGCATTGATTGGCTTGACGAAATCGGACAACCGCTGACAACCAATGAATCCGTGGCGCGTCTTCGTACAATTTTTCGTCGGGGCTATGAACAGGCCAATAAACTTCTGGAACCCCAACCTAGCAAACAGATGGCGTAAATAAGGTCCATGATCCCCCTTTCATTTGCCTTTTCCACATTGGTCACAGCCCTTGGTCGAGGCAGGCGAACCCATCTTACAGCTCTACAACATGAACAATCCGGCCTCACGCCATGTGATTTCGAAGGCACAACGCTTCCCACGTATATGGGCATGGTGGACGGGTTAGACAATTTATCATTAGCCCCAGACCTCCGGCATTTTGATTGCCGCAATAATCGTTTGGCGATGCTCGGTCTGCAGCAAGATGACTTTGAAAACCATATCGCTCATGCCCGTCAACAGTATGGAGCTCATCGAATTGCCGTTCTCATTGGCACCAGCACCTCAGGGATTCTGGAAACGGAGCATGCGTATCAAAACCGAGACCAGGAGACTGGACGTCTTCCCAGCACGTTTATCCCTCGATGCCGATACACACAGGAGGTGTTTTCTGTTGCCCATTTTATCCGCGACTACCTCCAACTCACTGGACCAGCCGTCGTCATTTCCACAGCCTGCTCCTCAAGCGCAAAAGTTTTTGCTACCGCCTCACGGTATATTCAGACTGGCCTTTGCGATGCTGCGATTGTTGGGGGGGTGGATAGTCTGTGCCAGACCACGTTGTATGGATTTTCCTCATTGCAATTAACGGCTGCCGGCCCCTGCCGACCCTGTGATCAGAACCGTGACGGCTTGACTATTGGTGAAGCGGCAGCCTTTGTCTTCTTGGAAAAACTCTCCATACAAGAAACGCCCTCGTCTTCCATTCTCCTGGGTTACGGTGAAAGTAGCGATGCCTACCACATGTCCCATCCCCATCCAACCGGCCAAGGTGCGATCATGGCTATGGAAGCCTCGCTAAAAAGTAGTCACCTTTCCCCATCTGACATCGATTTTATTCACCTGCATGGGACAGCAACGAAGGCCAATGACCAAACCGAAGACCAAGCTATTGCTGCGCTGTTTCAATCCCAAACACCCTGTAGTTCAACCAAAGGATGGACCGGCCATACTCTAGGCGCCGCTGGAGCCGTCGAGGCTGTCATTGGAGATCTCTGTCTCCAACATAGTTTTCTTCCTGGTTGTCTCAATACGGCTCAGGTTGACTCTACGTTCTCTAGTCATATCTTGCTGAAAAGCCAAGAACAACCAATTCAAAATATTATGAGTAATTTTTTTGGATTTGGCGGCAATAACTGCACACTCATTATAGGGAAAGGCTGATGGAAATCTTTGTCCATGGAATCGGTGTATTAGGTCCTGACATGGCAAATTGGGAAGCATGCAAAAACAAACTGAAGCCAGATGCCCACATCCCTGAAGGCCACACACAGTTACCGGACCCCATGCCCTCAATTCTGCCCATGAATGAACGTCGTCGGAGTAGCGGGGTTGTTAGGTGGTCCCTACAGGTGGCCCAGGAAGCGGTGCAACAGAGCCAGATATCTTCTAAAGACATGGCAACAGTGTTTGCTTCTTCCGGTGGTGAAACGGAAATTTTGCATAAAATTTGCCATTCTCTCACCGCTTCAACTCCTATGGTTTCTCCAACCTTATTCCACCAATCCGTTCACAATGCCGCAGTGGGCTATTGGAGTATTGCGTCTGGCTCTCAACGTCCGTCAACAAGTTTGTCATGTTATGATGCTTCATTCAGTGGTGGCTTACTTGAGTCGGCGACCTTGTTATCTGTAAACCAGGAAAAATTTGTGTTATTCGTCGCCTGTGATATTGCCGCACCATTTCCCCTAAATGAGGCACGACCGTTGACCGCTCCATTCGCCGTGGCCATGGTTCTAAGCCAGCATGCCTTACCCATGAGTCTGGCTAAACTGACTATCACACTCTTGTCAGAACCCTTAGAAACACCGCCCACAACAATGCCTCATGCCTCATTAGAACAATTGCGTTCCGGTAGCCCAGCAGCCAGAAGCCTTCCACTCTTAGTTGCCATAGCTAATCATCTCACCACTTCGGTCTACCTGAATTTCCTAGATAACCTTCAATTACAGATTGATCACCTGCCATGTCAATCTTGTCGAGAGTAGAACTCAGCAATTTTCTGCCGCATGGCGAAGAGATGTGTCTAATAAACTCCGTCGAACACTGGGATGCCACATCTATCATCTGCCACACGTCCACTCACCGGCACCATGACAATCCCTTGTTGCACCAGGGTCGTTTGGAAATCCTTTCCGGGTTAGAATATTCCGCTCAGGCCATGGGCATACATGTGGGCCTTACGAGAGGGACACCCAGCGACCATAGAGCCATCGGGTATCTTGGTGGGATTCGTGACCTTCAGCTCTATAGCCAAAGTTTCCATCAATTTTCCCAGGACTTGACTATCGAAGCCTCATTGATAATGGATCAACACATGAGCTTCATCTACGCTTTTACGATGAAAATAGACGAACGCCCTCTACTTGAAGGACGTGCCTCAATTTTCATTCAAGGGACAGAAACCATCTCATGAAACGGGCATTGGTGACGGGGGGGAATAGTCCTATCGGCTCCGCTATTTGCCGTGAGCTAGTCTCAATGAATTATCATGTGATCATTCATGGGCATCAACACCCTGAGCTGACACATGAACATGTCGAACACCTTATCGAAAAAGGTGGGTCAGCCGAAGCCATCTGTTGTGATCTCGCAGATAGAGCCTCTACCGAAATTGCCATAAATGCACTCCTCCAAACAGGACCACTTCAAGTAATCGTCCATAATGCAGGCATTTTTGAGGATGCGCCAATGGCTGGCATGACCCCCCAACAATGGCACAAGGTTATTGACATCTCACTTCATGGGTTTTTTCATGTCACACAACCTCTTTTGCTCCCCATGATCCGTACACGCTGGGGACGCATCATCGCGATTTCCTCTCTCTCTGGAATGATCGGACACCGAGGGCAAACGAATTATTCGGCCGCAAAAGCTGGCCTACATGGCGCAGTTCGATCACTAGCCACCGAAGTCGCCTCACGAGGCATTACGGTCAATGTCGTCGCACCTGGACTCATCCGTTCGCCATCAACTGAACACACATTTACGCAAGACCAAATACAGAGTATGGTACCAATGAAACGTGCTGGAGAACCTGAAGAAGTGGCCTCAGTTGTGGGATTTTTGGCTTCTGAAAAAGCCAGCTACCTTTCGGGACAAATTATAGGCGTGAATGGAGCCATGGCATAATGGATAATCAAACGACGCCAGCCTATGCCCTCGTGATTCCAGCCTATAATGAAGAGGCCACCATATTTGAAGTTGCCCATGCATCCCTTTGCTATCTCGATCCCGTAATCGTCGTGAATGACGGATCTACGGACCGAACGGTACAAACCTTACAAGATTTGCCCGTCACGATCCTCCATAACACAATCAATTGTGGAAAAGCGGCCAGTCTCTGGAAAGGTTTTCAACATGCTCAACAACTGGGCGTCACCGCTGTCGTGACTTTAGACGGAGATGGGCAACATGATCCTGCAGATATTCCTCGACTTCTCAAACAGATCGAATTGACTCCGCACCGTATTATCATTGGCGCACGTCGACGACCTTGGACTCGTCAGACATGGCACAGGATTGTGGCTAACCGGATTGCCGATTTTTGGGTATCCTGGGCCGCTGGACACCCCATTGCTGACAGCCAATCTGGGTTTCGAGTCTATCCTCTGTCATTGCTTGCTCAATTGAATATTCCCACCAACCGGGAACGTAGTTTTGTCTTCGAAAGTGAGATCTTGGTAGAAGGAGCGAAGCTAGGATTTTGGAGCCTTCCCGTGCCCATCGAATCTGAACCCCGGCAAGCCCCACGCCCCAGTTATTTTCGCCCAGTTGTAGATATAGCTCGTATTACTCTGATGATTGCAGGGAAGCTCTTAGCTAAAGGACTTGCTCCACAAAATCTCTATCACGCCGTATTTGGTCAGCCTCTTGCTCAACAAGAGCATCCTCTTTCAGAAGGTGTTTCTTCCCAGATATATCACAAATGAACACAAAAGAAGCCCTATGATTTTTCAACCATAGGGCTTCTTCCTTTTGATATTTCTAATTCGTGCTACAAAAGGGAAAGTTTGACTCGAATATTATTATCTAATCGTCGAATCCATTTATTGTAACCCGGATGAATCGTTCCTTTTTCCGCATTATATTTTAAGTTTGATGTGTCCTTACGGGTGATACTATATCCCTTAGTGGTGTAATTAATATCGACAGAAGCCATATGCTGTCGATTATGCAATGTAGCCACAATATGACCGGGCTTCACAACTTGCATGTTCCATATTGGCGTGGAACCTGTTGCTGCACTGACAATGGCTCGGGTGACATCTTCTAATGCGGGTTCCTTCCCAGAGACGGTGGTTATCGAAGCATCATTGATATCCAAAACCGGGGCACCGCCTCCACACCCAATAATCAACATCATGCCTACAGTCAAAAAGATCCACTGTGTCAATAATCGGCTTTTCATCGTCAGTCCTCCAACTTTGTGAAAAATTCCTAAGATGAGCAAAATTTTCAGCCTTTTTTCATAGGCTATAAACACACTATCTTAAATAATTTTGAAAATAAGTTCTAGGTTCCTCACTTATTTAATTGGCTAAGATGCGGCGCTCCAAATACCTTCAATTTCTACAAGCAATTCCTTTCGGCACATGTGCGCCTGCACATACAGAATAGGACCTTGCCCAAGCTCCTGCCCCTCTAATACTTGTCTGACACTAGTGACATCTTCTTGATTCCGCACAAAGACTTTCAATAACCCCTGTGTCAGTTCCCCATTCTCTAATTCAGGATATTCATCACGAACTCGCTTGAGTATTGTTTCAATATTGCACAATGTTTCCAGAGTTTGTTTGGCAGGCTCGCCATGATGCTGAGTGGCATGCCCCACTATGCTGGCCGTTCCGGCCACAAAAAGACGACTGTCAGATGACGTATGATGCAAAGTCGCCCGAGCGAAAGATGGACTTTTAGGACCATAGATCTGAGGATAGGCATAGGCACTCATTTGTCGAGGATTTTCTACTGGTATTCCTGGTTGTCCTCCAGCCAAGAACAACACTTGGAAAGGTCCTCCAGAGGTGCCAACTGCGCTAGCTGCAGGGAGAAACGGACGAAATTCCTTGAACTGTGTCGAGAAGGCTTGGTGCCGTCCTATACAAAACCGTTTATAACGCTCTAACCCATCTTGTTCCCCATTAATGTTAGGGAAGTAGTTCCACATGCGCAGAAGATTGGGAAACCCTGATCGAGTGCAATACTCAAATATTTGTTCGTAGGCTTGCCGGGTCACATCTTCTAATACACTTCTTGACGGCTCCTGAATTTCCAAGCAACCAAACACAAATCCATTGGTCACTGCTAAACGGATAGCTTGAAACTGGTCACAAAGAACCGGGGCGGAACTTTCCCAAATTTCGACGATAGGTGGTTCGGACTGGAGTGGAAGATTAACCTGAATGTTGAGGCTCTTCCCTACTTTCATCTCAGATGTACCGCTGCCATAAGTAATAGAAGCTAAAACATGGGAGGTTTCCACACTGACAACCTGAGAAAAATCCTTAGGCTGAATATAGGTCACATCCAACGTATCAGAGCTTTTAGATGAAGGCTGAACAGTTGACTGTCCCCATTCTGGAACATCGCTCAGAATCGATCGAACGGAATTTTTGTTAGATGAGAACCGGGGATTCATAACTTCGTTTCTACCTATTCTTTCTTATGAGGCAACAGGCTGCTCTTGTGGCCGTGATTCTTTTGAATCGCATTCTACATCCATTTGTTTTCTACGATGATGAGCCAGATTGGTTTTTAGGTCAAGTAGAACCATCACGTAATACAGAATTTTAAAGAGAAAAATTCGAGGCTTGACTGAGGTCTTACCAAAGATATCCCCCGCCACCACCGAAGAAATAGCCTCCTGAATCCGAAAATAATTTTTGGGACCCATAAATAGCTTGCGAAAGGCGGGTTGAGTAAACCGGTAGATAAACCAAGAATAGATCCCGAGGCCATCACGAACAACCTTTTCAAATTTCTTCGCCATTTGAGGAGCCCGTGCATCGGCCTGCAAGTAGGCCGCTACAACATCAGCACCCTGAATTCCACTATGCAGAGCTAAATGGACGCCACTTGAAAAGATGGGATCAACAAACGCAAAGGCATCACCGATCAGCAAGAACTGTGGCCCCGACATCACGCTAGATTGATAGGAAAAATTTCCTGTGGCCTCAATAGGCATAACTAGCTTAGCGTTTTGCATTCGCTCCGCCACAGATGGTGAACTTTTGACAGTTTTCCAAAAAAACTCCTCTAAATCCTCTTTTCGAGACTTTAAATACGAAGGCCAACACACCACCCCTACACTGGTAGCTCCATCTAGGAGAGGAATAATCCAAAACCATCCTTGTTCAAACCAACAAATAGTGATATTGCCTGCATCTTTTCCTGAATGGCGAGTCACACCCTCAAAATGCCCATAAATAGCTGCACAGTTATGATGAGGATTGCGATGTTTTGCCCCAAACTGGTTGGCCAACAATGTGTGTCGCCCAGTGGCATCGACAACATACCGCGCCTGTTGACTGATTGATGAGCCCTGTGAATTTTTCCCATGGATCGTCGCCCATGCCGTATCGGAGAAGTCTGCCGCTACAGCTTCAATCCCCTCATGCACACAAGCTCCTTTTTTCTGACAATTCCGCAAAAGAATGTCGTCAAATTCTGATCGCCGCACTTGAAAGGCCTTTGGATGAGACTTATCTAACGCTCCAGAAAAATACAGAGTGACTGAATTTTCATGATCAGGTGAGACAAGCTCTGCGCCCCATTTTTTCACTCCAATCCGTTCAATTTCCTCCAACACTCCCAGCTGGCTCAAATACGGCAGCGTATGGGGCAATAGGGACTCGCCAATATGAAAGCGTGGATGGGGGGTTTTTTCCCATACATCGACCTTCCAACCTTTTTCTGCTAGGACTGCAGCAATAGAAGAACCCGCAGGCCCACCTCCAAGCACCAACACATCACACGAACTGAATGAAGTCGCCATGGGCATCTTGCTCATTGGAAACCCAAAGAAAAGCTGAGAACTCTTCTGACTCTAATCACTTTAGTGTACCCATTGTTTTTCAGAAAAAGATGGTCACTCCAAGCCTCTCAGAGGTTGGAAGAGTGATTAATTGTACATATTCCTTGGATCATGTCCAGAACAGTTCTAAGGAAGAGATATATACCCCCTTTCCCTGGACCCCTCAATTTTGGTTAGATGGTGTTTCTATACTAGTCATTCATATTCAATTCTTGAACGTCGGGTAAAAATCCATGAGCATCAAATGAATTTAGAAGATGAATTTTGCGACATCTTGAGGAAGGCCCGCTTTGGAAAAGAACAGAGTCTCAAATCCCTAGCGGAACTCACTCAGATTGAACTCTCAGATTTGGAAGGCCTTGAGAAAGGGCAGCGCATGCCCACCAAGGTGGAACTTCAGCATATTTGCCAAGCCTTACATTTACGGCTTCATTCGTTGGTCTCCATTACACTAGAGGGATGGACTCCTCAACCTCAACCGGAATGGACCACTACTGATCATTTGGTAGAAACTATCAGAGGTGATATTGGCGGATATGAAGTCAAGGGCTATCTCCTCACTGATCCAGACACCAAACACACCTTAATGATCGATACGGGGTATAATCCTCAACAGATGTTAGCGACGATCAAGGAACGAGAACTCACTCTCATTGGCATAGGGTTGACCCACGGACATGTGGATCATGCTGGAGGATTAGATAAAATTTTGGCGGAATGGTCCGTCCCTGTTTATCTCGGCAATGGAGATTTTGATTTACTTCCCTGGAAACCCGATCCCGCTTCGTTAAAGATTCCAACCAACCATCAGATGATTGCTCTCGGTGAATTAACTGTAGAATGTTTGGCGACTCCTGGACACACCCCAGGTGGATTTTGTTATCTCACTGCACGAAAAGGGCAAAGCCTCTGTTTCGTGGGCGATACGCTATTTTCCGGATCAGTTGGACGATCCAACCCCTTTTCCTTGTATCCTCAACACCTTCAATCCGTCAGACAAACGCTGCTGCATCTTTCCAAAGACACCGTCTTATTCCCCGGTCACGGACCTTCCACTACCGTGCAAGAAGAACACACACACAATCCATTTGGATAACCGAAAGAACACGATGCATTAAACTGTAAAACGTTTGTTACCTATGCCTATGGATAACCAGCCTCCTGAAGACGCCCCTCAATCTTCCGACAGCCCATCCTCTGATTCTTCCACCACTTCACCGCAACCAAATTTCACATCTCAAGAACCGTCAAACCCCATTCCTCCTAGCACACCTATTGACCAAGAAAAGGCCATTCTGAAGCATATGCTAGAAACACAAAAGCGCATTCAATGGCTTTCAGGATCATCACCTCATGAAACAAAAATTCCACGCCAACCGTTTACTGACCATCCCGCTCTCCAATCCGACTCACCCCTTACACCAAAAGAAACGGAAGAACTTATTCTGAGACGAATGCTAGAAACTCAACAGCGAATGAAGTCGCTAAAGAAGACCTCCTCTGAACAGAAGGACGCCTCTTCCCACACAGATCCACAAGCCTTCATTCAATCAATCCCATCCGGTTCACTCCTTGCGCCACAACCACAGGATGAGATCATTCAAGACCACATACTCCGAACCAAACAAGAAATCACATGGAATCCTGACCCGTCGCATGAGGCCACGGAAATCCCCCGCCAACCATTTTACCATGAGCTTCGCCCCCCACCCACGACGTTTTCGGCCTGGGGCCTACCCATTTTACTTTTTGGCATCACGGTTTTTACCACCTTATGGGCTGGGGCTTTACAAGTGAATACAAAACCTGCGACGGGAGCCTGGGACTTTCTCACAAAATATCCAGATTCTTTATTAAACGGATTACCCTTCGCGGCCACACTTTTGGGGATTTTAGTGACACATGAATTTGGGCACTACATTCTTTCACGTATCCATCGCGTACCTGCGTCATTACCTCTTTTCATTCCTGGGCCTCCACAGTTCATTGGAACCTTTGGTGCCGTTATTCGCATGCGTTCCCCTATCATGCAACGTCGAGCCTTGTTTGATATTGGTGTGGCTGGCCCCATTGCAGGATTTGTTGCAGCAGTCGTTGCCATCATTATCGGACTCTCATTTTCCTATGTCGTTCCCAAAGAACAGGCATTTGGGTTGCAACTCGGAGAGCCACTCCTCTTGCAGGGATTTGCCTGGCTCATGTTTGGACCCATTCCATCTACACACGACCTCGTTCTGCATCCTATCGCGTTTGCAGCATGGTTTGGGTTTTTTGTGACTGCCATCAATCTATTACCATTAGGACAGCTAGATGGAGGTCATGTGGCTTTCGCCGTTCTCGGACAGCAACAGCGCCAATTGGCCTATGCCACCGTGCCGATTTTGCTCTATCTTGGCTTTACAGGCTGGCCTGGGTGGATTTTGTGGGTCGGGATGTCCGCTATGGTTGGACTCGCGCATCCTCCAGTTAGTAACCCTTATGAAGGGTTAGGAAGAGGCCGGCAATTGGTAGCTTGGGGAGCACTTTTTATTTTTATTGTGACATTTGCCCCTGTGCCTTTTTCAGTTGGATGATGACAGACAATATACAATTTTCAAGAAATTTCTGGATCAAGAATTTGATCGCCAGAATAGAACTTTACACAATATATTTTCCTAATTTCTAGATAAGAGGGCCCCTTCCAATATGGCTTCCCAAAGTTTCCATCTACGCAACTACATCAAAGATCAACGACCAAACTATGAAGACATGTTAGGGCAGATGGTGGAGACACCCTCCGTAAGTTCCGACCCTGCCCATGCATCGGATATGCAAAAGATGGCTGAATTGGCCAAGAACTATCTTGAACAATTTGGGGCGAAGGCAAGAATCCTCAAAACCAAGGGCCATCCTAGTGTTGTAGGAGAATGGTGGGCAGGTCGGAAGTATCCGTCTATCACCATTTATAATCACTTAGATGTTCAGCCCGCGCTTGAACCGGAATGGCGCCAATCGCCTTTTGCCTTTCACAAAGACGGCGACAAATATTGTGGACGAGGCGCCACCGACGATAAAGGCCCCGCACTCACAGCGCTCTTTGCGGCACGATTTGCACGAGAGGCCGGCATCCCTCTGAATATTCGTGTGCTCTGGGAATTGGAAGAAGAAATTGGCAGCCCTCATTTTTCCGAAGTTTTACAGAATCGCAAAACCGTCCCGTCCTCTGATTCAGTCTTGATCTCCGATACAATTTGGGTGGCGAAGAATCGACCAGCGTTATCCTGCGGACTCCGTGGCTTGTTAGGAGCACGGCTCGTCCTTCGTACAGGAGAAACTGATATTCATTCTGGCCTTACCGGCGGAGGCGCCCGCAACCCCCTGGCAGAATTATGTGAGGCCGCCTACTCATGCGTAGATGCGAAAACCGGACGAGTCAAAATCCCGGGATTTTATGATGACGTTGTCGCCCCCACTCGTGCAGAATTGAAAGATTTCGTGGCCTCAGGCTTTCAAGTACGGAAGTTTAAAGAGGCCTATCAACTACGTTCATTGCGAACGTCTGACCCCAAGGAATTGCTCAAACGCATTTGGGCCTGGCCCACGTTTGAGGTCCATGGCTTAACAGGTGGACACACTGGACCTGGCGTGAAAACCATTGTGCCTGCATGGGGGGAACTTAAAGTCAGTATGCGTTTAGTGCCGAATCAAAATCCTCAAAAGATTTTTCGTCTCTTAAAAAAATATCTCCGGGAGCGTAATCCAGATATTGAGGTAATCAACGATGGGGCCCTGGAACCCTTTCGCGGGATTTCTGAAGGGCCCTATGCTGAGGCACTCCAAAATGCCGTTGAACAGGGTTTTGGCCGTCGCCCCGTATTCGTCAGAGAAGGTGGGTCAATCGGAGCCGTCGCCATGTTACAACGTTCCTGGAACGTGCCAATATTATTTATGGGATTGAGTCTCCCCGAACATGGCTACCATGCGCCTAATGAATACTTTGATTGGGGCCAAGCATCAGGAGGTATGCATGCCTTTGTGGATTATTTCCGTGCTTTAAGCCAAGCGTAACGTGTTGGGACGGCTCTGTCTTGCCATTAATTCGAGTCTGACCCCTAAAATGCTGAGCCCTAAATTTCATGGAAAGGCAAGAGACCGAATGTAGGCGAGGACGTTGCGACGATCATCCAGGGAAAGCTGGTCTTTCCACCCTGGCATTGGTGTGCCAGGCATACCTTCGGTGATGACCGTGAATAACTCATCATCGGTTTTCATCGCAATAGCTTCAGAGACAAGATTTCCTGGGGGAGGCATAAGGGTCGTGGCTTGGCCTCCATCTCCCTGGCCCGAGGCTCTATGACATTCCAGGCAATGTGTTTGATAAATTTCTCGCCCTTGATCGATATCCGGTTGGGAGGACACCTCAATCATATCTTCAGCACCAGTCAGGTTGCTCCACCATAATAAGCTCATGCCTGTCAAGAGAAGCCATCTATGTCGATGCAAAACAAATGTACTCATCCTACACGCTGCTCCTCTTATCTGTCCGATTCCACTTTTTATTTTCCCCGCAGCAAGATTTTTATGGGTATGCCCTGAAAACCATATTCAGCACGGATGGCGTTTTCTAGATACCGAAGATACGCAGTAGGGATCTTTTCTGCGCCTTTGACAAATAGAGCGAACGTGGGAGGTTTCGTAGCCACCTGCGTAATGAACATGGATTTTTTTGGATTGCCCTTGCGTAAAGAAATCGGATTTTTTTCGAGGAGTTGTTGGAGGAAGAGATTGAGCTTCCGCGTTTGAACGCGTTTCCCGAAAAACGCGACAACCTGATCAATTTTCGCAAATAAAGGTGGAAGCGTTTCAGATTGTACGGCAGCGCCAAACAGCACGGGGACATGCGAAAAAAACGGAAATTTCCTTGCTAGCGCAAGATTATAAGCGGGATGTGCTTCCGGATCATCTTCAAGCACATCCCATTTATTCACCAACATGACGCATCCACGGCCTTGTTTATTGATCAACCCAGCAATCTTGGTATCTTGCTCCGTCACCCCTTCAATCCCATCTAATACCAAGACTGCCACATCTGACCGACCCAAGGCCCTCATGGCTCGCACGACACTGTAACCTTCAATCCCGCGATCAATACGCCCCCGTCTGCGAATCCCAGCTGTATCCGTAAAGATATAGCGTTGACTATCACGTGTGACCAAAGAGTCAATCGGATCGCGGGTAGTTCCAGGAATCTCACTCACAATGAGACGTTGTTCGCCCAATATGATATTCACCAACGTTGATTTTCCAACATTTGGCCTTCCCACCACAGCAATACGCGGAATATCCAGTTGGGTCGATTCATCAGGAACAGCAGGCAAATAGGGCATGAGGGCTTCAAGTAATTCATCCACACCCATTCCACCTTCGGCAGAAATTGGGTAAATGTTTTTCAGCCCCAATTTGTAAAAATCTGCAAGAAGGGGTTCGGATTTTGGCGTATCAATTTTATTAACCGCCAAAAACACTGGTTTGGTGATGGGACGTAAGAGTTCGGCCAGCTCCATATCCAATGGGGATAGGCCGACCCGACCGTCCATGATGGCAATCACCATGTCGGCTTCGGCTATGGCCGTTTTGGTTTGATCCTTAATTTGCGACACAATGACATCTTCAGCGCTGAGGTCTAAACCCCCAGTATCGACCAACGTAAACATGCGGTTCTGATATTCGCATTCCGTTGTGTTCCGATCACGCGTGACTCCAGAGACATCATCGACAATGGCCGTGCGATGCCCCACAATCCTGTTGAACAGGGTGGACTTCCCGACATTCGGTCTCCCGATAATGACCACAACGGGCTTATCTGGGAACAAATTCTCGGCATCCTCACCTTCAGGAAATTTCAAAGGAAGAGGTACGGCTTTTGTCGCTGGACTTTTCCTTGACCGCTTAGAACTCGAACGGGATTGAGAGGCTCGAACCATAGACAAAGACTATTCCTTAAGGATCAATGGGCAAAAGCGATTAGATCGGCAAATGCAAGAACTCTACACTGTAGCAAATCTCAGTTTCAGGAATCGATGAACCACGCGAAAGGTTTTTTATATGGCAAGGGCACGAGGGTGACAGGAAGAATATGGAGAAAAATTAAAGGCGGCTGTCAATGAGACTAGCCGCCTTAAAAAATATGAGGAAAATTGTAATATCAGGCTTTATTTATTAGAAAGTCTAAAAACCCTTAGGATTTTTCTGATTCAGTGTCCACTTCATCTTCTGATGAAAACCAATTGAGACAGCAAAACCATTCGTTTTTCTTGCTTTCATAGGTCGAGCGATAATTACCTTCTCCATCTTTGGTCATTTCATATTGAGATTTATAGTGATAGGACCCAGGAATATGTTTTTCCACCCGTTGTTGTTCCACTACTTGAATATCTTTGTGTTGAGAATCAGTCGAAGCTTGCGCCCAAACCGTTTGGGTCCCCATAAGTAACACACAACTCAGAATAGCTGCAGTTTTAAGACTTGCTGAAGAAAGGGCCATAATTGTGGAATAACGTAATTCTTTCATTTGCAACCTCCTCCTGTTAGTAAAAATTAACAGCTGAAACCATTTTTTGCAGACACTGACTCCTTGAACGCATCATGCTGCACACGGTAATAGACCTCATCTTGAGAATCCATTCCTCAAACGAATGAGAAATGTTTGCTGAAAATAGGCGGCGTTAAATAGGAGTACGTGTGGTTTTTGAAGGTTTGTACATTTCCGCTACAAGGGTAGGACGAACGAGGTAAATTGGAACTTATACAGGGAGAGAACTTTTTACTGGTATTAGTTGGGGGCAGGGGATAACTGCTAGGTATGAAGATGTTTCATTGCTGCCGCACAAAGAATAATAAATACACCCATCCACAAACCTACACGCTGAAACGGCACAGGCTCGACAGCCATTTCTTCTAGTTCTTCTTCATCTTCATGGCCCGTAGGGTCATTTTGGAAAATTATGGTGTAAAGGAATATCGTCAACACCCCAAGTACCAGAAACAATTTAATAAAAAAAACCGTGAGATATTTGGCATGATGAGCCACACCTTCTCCGGTTGCCATGATCATACCTTGACTCACATAATGAAGGTTCACCCCACCGGTAAAAAGGATCACGACCAAGAGCATTCCCACTACACGCTTGTATTGCTTATAGAAAGTTTCCGATATTGGCTTGATATATTCTTTGGGGACGGTGTTTTTCAAACAAGGAGTTACAGCCATGACCAGGAAGGCCAGACCACCAATCCATACAACAGCAGAAAGAAGGTGCAACCAATGGACGAGTATTGGAATGAGTTGATTGAGGTCGGTGATGACCCCCAGAAGAGATTCCATTAGAACTTAAAGACCGGTTTTTCGTTGCCAAACCGGCGCTTGCGAAGTTCTTCCATTAATTCAATGGTGATGATCGAGATGCCTTGTTCCGCAGCATGACGTTCCACGCCTTTTTTGACCATGGCTCGCAAAAAATAAGGGATCCGACTCAGGCGCTCTTCTGAAGCTTGATCCCATTCTACCGATGACGCTTCCGGCACATTAAAGGCCACCTGAATCTTCTCGCCACCTTTGGGAGTATAAAGACACCATTCATCTTCATCCATCCAATCGCCATGATCTACATAGGGACGAGCTCGACACCCCCCACAAATATCACTGTACTCACAATCGCCACATTTGCCTTTTAATTGCGGATACCGAAAAGAATCGAAGACTTCAGATTTGTCCCATAAGTCGACAAAACTATTATCTCGAATGTTGCCGGCAGATAATGGCATATAGGGACAGGGCGTTAGATCACCATTAGGAGTGATCCTGGCGTAATTGGTTCCGGCAAGACAGCCACCACCCATATAGCCTTGCGCTTTCGTAATGGGAGAATTTGGATCTTTTTCATAGGCTAAACGCTTGAAGTGTGGCGCACATCTGGCTCGAACCAACATATCTTGGTATTTATCTTGGGATTCAATCAAATAGCCTAAGACGTCCTCGTATTGAGAAGGTGTAATATCCGTAAGTTCTTCACCGCGCCCGGTGCAAACCATGAAAAAGACATTCAACACCTTGGCACCAAGATCGTGGGACCAGTCGATGACAGCCGGCAGTTCCTGATAATTCATGGGTTGAGCACTGAAATGCACTTGGAATTGGAGTCCATTCCGCTTACAGGCTTCGATACCCGCCAAGGCACTTTCCCAGGCATGTGGCAACCCGCGAAACGCGTTATGCTTAGCCGGATCCAGCGAATCGATGCTGATACCCACTCCCATCACACCAATGTCTACCATTTCCTTGGCTATCGCATCATTAATCAACATGCCATTGGTTCCGAACACCACCATAAATTGATGCTGCACGGCATGACGAGCAATGTCCAAAATGTCAGGCCGGACTAATGGTTCACCGCCGGTGATCACCAGAAGACTTCCCCGATTCACTTCGGCGATTTGATCAATCAAACGGAAACATTCTTCCGTGGAAAGTTCATCCTGCCCGCCACTCATCTTGGTGGTAGCATCCAGGTAGCAATGATCGCATTTAAGATTACATCGACTAGTGAGATTCAGCGCCACAAGGTATGGCTTGAAGTCATCAACGGTTCTTCCATCACCTGGGGCATCAACGCTAGGACTTGGCCGCAAGGATTCGAATCGCGAGACGGCATTACCGCCCACTGAGGAAAGACTATTAAAGAATGAGTTAAGAACTGGAAGAGATTTACCCATTATTGCCAGCTCCGGATGGAGCTTCAGAATGAGTCCCGGTTAACTTGGCGACAATGTCCTTTACATTTCCTGTCTTCATGGCGTCTTCCATGGTTTCCTTTGCTTGCTCAATCCCTTGAGTAGCCACGTCGAGCGTAATGGTTGTTGTGCCTATTTTTTCTGCATGCTTAATGATTAATGCCTTCGTACAGTCTCGCATAAAACCTTCAGGAGCGCGTTCAAGTCGTTTGAGGGCATCAGGCTCCCAGGTGTATTGATCAGAGCCATTGGCCTCATGAAGTTGATCATTCTTGGAATCCGAATCCATGGTTGAGGCCTCCCCTGGAGAGTTATTGGCAAATATTGGAGTATAATCTTCTGCTGCCGCTTCTTGGATCATTGGGTCCGCATATTCCAATGTAATGGTGGTCATTCCTAATTTTCTGGCAGTCTTTTCTATTTTGGCTTTTGCCCGTCTCCGCTGAAAACCGGCGGGAACTGCTCGAATGGCTTCTCGAGCATCTTTGGTCCATTGTATAGGAATATCGTCATAGGCCACGTCAGTTTCTAGACCACCTTCCGCTTGAGCTGCCGCATCAAAAATGGATTTATCCACTTGTTTAAACTGTGCCCCATCCAGACCACAAACTGGGCATAAAACGGGATGGGCTCCTTTTCCAATATAGCCACACCCTCCACAGACATAATAATCCCGTGACATCCGATCCAAATAATTTTGGTTCACCGGACTCAACGGATTGGCCGAGACAGGCTTTTCTTCTACGACCTGAGACATCATGCCACTCATGGTTGATCCCATTAAATCTTGTGCGACCTGATTGTCTGCTTGCATCGCATTCCGATCAACACCAGCCGCATCCAGGTTTCCACCAAGAGTTTTCATGGCGTCCATCGCACCTTTTGGAAGAATATCCCCAACGGCATCATCAATCACAGAATTACTAATAATCGTATGGCCTTTCTCAATCGCATAGCGATGAATCGCTGTTTTCGCGACGCCTCTGGCAAAAATTGGGATTTTCTCCATACGGCGCAAAGCTTCTTCCGTCCAGGCCATCGTGTATTCTGCTTGGGTATCAATAGGTGGAACAAATTTTCTGTTGGAAACTAAGACATTGCATGAAGCAGACCGCAAGAGATTTTCAGTATTGCTCCCGATATCCATGTCCTCGTCACTATGCACGCCAATGCGTCCCACAATGAGAAGCCAGGGTTTTTCTTTCCGGACATACTGTATGACTTTCTCAAAAGCTTTGCCATCCAACAACGTGGTTTTAATGTCAGCCCCTTCTTCTTGGGCCACATCACGGGAAACATCTAAATGTGATTGGTAGATTTTAGCTAAGCCACTATCAATAACTTCTTCATGAAGTTTTTCTTGTTCCTTAAATCTGAAAACTTTTCCCGCCTCCTCGTTCAAAACACCTGAAATACTGTGAAAGGCTGCATAGTGAAAATATGGGTCAAATGCCGATATAGCTTCGACCGGTTTCTTGAAGGCCTTTCCAAGAGCCAACGCCGTTTTTAGTCCACCAAAAGAATAATGACTGCCATCAACCGCCACCACAATCTTTCCACCGTTCATAGGCTTGGGGTCTTTAACAATGAACATGTCCGAATTACGAACTCGCCGAATCACACGCTCGGTATTGCTACCAATCGTGGAGTCCTTCACGGCACCGACACCCAGCGCGCCCATGATAGTCAGATCATACCCATTTTTCGTAATATCTTCAGCGAGGGCTTTCCAATTTCGTCCTTCCAAAGACCGCCGTTCAAGAGGGATATTGGCTTCTGTACATTTCTCATCGACATAATCTAGATATGAATCAGTAATAATTTGGAGGCCTCTCGTGATCAGCGAGTCATGGATTTGCCGCTGCCGATCTAATTCCTTTTCATCATGATATTCTTCGGGAAGGCCAGCCTCCATTTGCTTAAACCGCTTATCATGCATTTTTGCCGCATAGACATGGCTTCCAACCATTTTTGATCCAAAGACTTTGGCAAATTGGACCCCAAACTCGACAGCCATATTGGAATGGTCTGAATTATCGACTGGCACATATATGGTTTTATACATTCACTCGCCTCCTTGACAGCCTTTCCAAAGAAAAAAGCGACAGAACGCCGCTTACCTTTTTGTCAGGAAATTAGCTGATTTATCTGATATTTTTCTGTAAATTAACAGCGGATCTTACCACCCTGAATTTCCGTTATGCAAGCCAAGACCAACTGTGTATATCCCGAATTCCATTGAGAAAACTAGCATTTTTTCAACAAATTTTTCCTTCTGATTTTCATAATCATGAAAATTTGATTAAGGTAATATATCTTAAGTAAATTATTGTATTTTATGTATGCGTTCTGAATTAAGTTTGTCCCCGAGAATATTTCAAAATTTTGGGAAAGGCTATGTGTTTCCCAATACCAAAAAAGTTTTGCTACACCTGGTCATTTCAGTTTCAATGTTGTCAGGCTAGATTTTGAAGGGTTCAAACTTCTCTAAGAATTTTTCGATAAATTTCTAGCTCAAATTGCACACCAATTCATCATTTCCCATTATTTTTGTTGGGTTTTTGCATAAAAGCCTTAGTTAACGTATAGTAAGGGTTTTGGTTTTTGCATTATTCACATAGGGCCTTGGGCCGAGAGGAGCATGAGGCCCGAGCTATAATTAGTAGGGGGATTCAATGAGACAAAGCAATTATTTGTTTACGTCAGAATCAGTCACTGAGGGTCATCCAGACAAGATTGCTGACCAAATTTCTGACGGGATTTTGGATGCCATAATGGCAAAAGACAAGAATTGTCGTGTCGCGTGTGAAACACTGATTACCACGGGAATTGCTTTTGTTGCTGGTGAAATTTCCACCAAAGCTTATGTAGAAATTCCGGATATTATTCGAGAGACTATTAAAGAAGTTGGGTATTCAGATGCTACTTGGGGTTTTGATCATCGCACCTGCTCTGTCTTGACCTCCATTGATAACCAGTCTGGCGATATTGCGATGGGCGTGGACACTGGAGGAGCGGGGGACCAAGGTCTCATGTTTGGCTACGCCTCCAATGAAACAACAGAATTAATGCCCATGACCATTGTCCTCGCTCACAAACTGACTCAACGATTAGCTGAAGTGCGAAAGAAAAATATATTGAAGTGGGTCCGTCCAGATGGGAAAGCCCAGGTCACGATTGAATATAAAAATGGCAAACCCGTTCGGATTGACACCATTGTTGTCTCCACTCAGCATAGTGACGAAGTAACCTCCAAGAAAATCGAAAAAGATATTATGGAAAAAGTCATCATCCCTGTCATGCCCAAGAGACTCTTTAACCCTAAAAACGTCAAATTCCATATTAATCCTACAGGACGATTTGTCGTGGGAGGACCGATGGGTGACGCGGGGCTCACAGGCCGTAAAATTATCGTCGATACCTATGGTGGAGTAGGCAGCCATGGTGGAGGAGCATTTTCTGGAAAAGACCCCAGCAAGGTGGATCGATCAGCCTCGTATATGGCTAGATATATTGCCAAAAATATCATTGCCGCTAAGTTAGCGGATAAATGTGAAGTGCAGTTAGCCTATGCTATTGGCGTATCAGAACCAGTTTCGGTCTTAGTGGATACCAAAGGAACAGAAAAAATAAAAGTGGAGCGCATTGAAAAACTGGTACGCAAACATTTCTCGCTAACTCCTAAGGGCATTATTGACCACCTCAAATTACGACGGCCTATCTATAAACAAACCGCAGCCTATGGCCATTTTGGCCGGAACGAACCGGGATTTTCCTGGGAAAAAACCGACAAAGCCAACTTGCTTCGACGGGAATCCGGGATATAATTTTTCAAGAACTTTTTCGTAATGTCAGAGGGGGAAGAGCGTCTGCTTCCCCCTGAGATAGCTTTGTATTTGGCACCTGGCAAGACACACAGACAAGAGGAGAGTTGAAAACATCATGAGCACTGCAAGCACATTAGAAGCCACCACCAAAGATTATAAAGTCGCGGATATTAATTTGGCAGACTGGGGGCGTAAAGAACTCCAAATTGCCGAAACAGAAATGCCCGCATTGATGGCCCTTCGTGAAAAATACCGGCAATCACAACCGTTAAAAGGCGCAAAAATTTTGGGCTGCATTCATATGACAATTCAAACCGGTGTGCTCATTGAAACCCTCATTGAACTGGGTGCAGAAGTCCGCTGGTCATCCTGCAACATTTTTTCAACACAAGACCATGCCGCCGCCGCTATCGCCGCCAAGGGTATCCCTGTATTTGCCTGGAAGGGAGAGACAAACGAGGAATATGATTGGTGTCTGGAGCAAACTATTTTAAAAGACGGTAAACCTTGGGATGCCAATATGGTTCTGGATGATGGAGGCGATCTGACATTAATGCTTCATGAAAAGTACCCCACGGTCCTTGATCACGTACACGGGATCACGGAAGAAACCACTACGGGTGTCCATCGGTTACAAGAAATGTTGAAAAATGGCACATTAAAAGTCCCCGCCATTAATGTAAATGACTCCATCACTAAGTCTAAAAACGACAATAAATATGGGTGTCGACATAGCTTAAATGATGCCATTAAGCGGGGAACTGATCATTTGCTTGCTGGGAAAAAGGCATTAGTCATTGGGTATGGAGATGTCGGAAAAGGATCAGCACAATCACTCCGGCAAGAAGGCATGATTGTCAAAATCTCTGAAATCGATCCCATTTGTGCCATGCAAGCCTGTATGGACGGATTTGAAATTGTTTCCCCATACAACAAGGGAAACAATACTGGGAGAATCGAGGACATTAATGTCAACCTTCTTGGCAATACAGATTTAGTGGTGACAACGACCGGGAACCTCAATGTCTGTGATGCAGCCATGCTACAAACCTTAAAAAATGGCGCCGTCGTCTGTAATATTGGACACTTCGACAATGAAATTGACACCGCTTATATGCGCAAAAACTGGGAGTGGGAAGAAGTGAAGCCTCAAGTTCACAAGGTCCATCGCAACAAAGCCGCCAACGATCATTTAATCCTCCTGTCTGAAGGACGCCTGGTAAACCTTGGGAACGCTACCGGTCATCCTTCCCGAATCATGGATGGCTCATTTTCCAATCAGGTCTTAGCGCAGATTTATCTATACGAACGAAAGTACGCGGACCATGTAGAACCTGAACCTCCAACAGTTCAAGTCCTTCCAAAAATTTTGGATGAAGAAGTGGCTGCGCATATGGTTCGTGGGTTTGGAGGAATTTTAACAAAACTCACTCAAGCTCAAGCGGATTATATCCATGTCCCGGTTGAAGGCCCATTCAAAGATGATACGTATAAGTATTAATTGAGCTCAGACTAGATATTCTAAGTAAGTCTGTTAAACTATCGTAAAGAGGAGGAAAGGTTTCCTCCTCTTTACAAGGAACCTGCCCAGTGTGTATCCTCACCTTGCTCTTTTACACGGGCAGGACTCATCCTGGTGAAGGTAGGTTTTTCTGAACTACTTTCCGGTAAGAGAGTTACCAACTTTAAATGCTTTATCGAATGACTGATCCCTCACCAATGGATCATACCTCTGCTGGAACAAGTTTGCCGCAAGTGTTTGGTGAGAGATGCATGAGGACATTACAGCTATGTCAAGAACGTTAGATCCTTCTAAAGCCGGAATACCTCAACGAGATTACCCCACTATGTTCCTTTTTGGGTTAATCGTTGCAGCTACAGTGGTTGGGCTCCCAGTGTATGCCTATTTTTATGATTTTACCTGGGTCGACTGGACCATGTTTGTTGCCTTATACATGATTACCGGGCTTGGCATTACGGTTGGGTATCATCGCTTGCTCACTCATAGGAGCTTCAAATGCCCGGACTGGGTAAAAATGGCGTTCTTAATTGCTGGGGGCATGGCCTTAGAAAATTCTGCATTAAGATGGTGTGGAGATCATCTTCGGCACCATGCTCGTTGTGACACAAATGAAGATCCCTATAACGCTACGCGAGGCTTTTGGCACAGTCATTGTGGATGGATCTTCTGGAAAGATCCTAATCGAGATCCAAAATATCAGACACGCCTCTTACAAGATCCTTTGATCGTGTGGCAAAATAAATATTATCTCCCAATTGTCTTGACCGGCCTATTTCTACCTTTTGTGGTAGGCTTGCTCTACAATGGGTGGATCGGCGGCCTCGGCTGCTTCCTCTTAGCAGGGTTAGCTCGGACGTTCTTTGTCTTAAACTCCACATTTTTCATTAATTCGATTTGCCATATCTGGGGTGATCAACCTCATGGTAATTCCGATTCCAGCCGGGACAGTTGGTGGATTTCTCTCCTTACGTTTGGTGAGGGGTACCACAATTATCACCACATGTATCAAAGTGATTATCGCAATGGCATCCAATGGTATAATTTTGATCCCTCAAAGTGGTTGATCTGGACACTGAGCAAACTTGGCCTGGCCTACGATCTTCATCGTTCGTCGCCAACAAGTCAGCCCCAATTAGAGACCTCCTAAATTCTCCCCAAACCCCAGACTCGCTTCCCTTTCGAAATCGCCTTCCTGTTGGATATCTATTTCAAAGTCTCGGGTATGCAGAATTTTCTTCTCACAGCCTTATAATTGCGAATAGAAGAAGTCGTGTGATAGATTCGCCGGCTCCGGCGGGTTTTGTAAATATGATCACGGCCGAAATTCAAGAAAATACCACTCAGTTTGTCATGGATACCTACGCCCGCCTCCCACTAACTATCGAACGAGGCCAGGGGTGTCTTGTCTACGATGCTGAAGGCCGGGAATACCTGGACTGTGTAGCTGGTATTGCAGTGAATATCCTTGGCCATACCCATCCAGATATTGTCGAAGCCATTACTAGGCAAGCCAGACGATTAATCCATACCTCAAACCTCTATTACACCGAACCACAGACACAACTGGCTGAACGCCTCGTACAGCATTCCTTCGCTGACAAAGTCTTTTTCTGCAACAGCGGGGCAGAGGCTAATGAAGCCGCCATCAAGTTGGCCAGGCGCTATTCAACTCAAACCTTCGGACCAGAACGGACCGAAATTGTGACCATGCGAAAATCTTTTCATGGCAGGACATTGGGAAGCTTGACCGCAACCGGACAGCCAGCATTGCAGGATGGATTTGGGCCTCTTGTCCCTGGCTTTCGCTATGCACTATTTAATGATCTCAAGGAATTAGAAGCGACTCTTACGCCTCAGACAGCGGCCATTATGCTCGAACCTATTCAGGCAGAGGGGGGCGTGATCGTACCTGACGTTGACTATTTAAAGCAGGTTCGAAAACTATGTCAGGAACGGCGCATTCTTTTAATATTTGACGAAGTCCAGACTGGCATGGGACGTACGGGAACCTTGTTCGCCTATGAACAATTCGGCATTCATCCTGACATCATGACGTTAGCCAAAGGACTTGGTGGAGGTATGCCCATTGGAGCCTGCCTTGCCACACAAACCGTCGCCGCAGCTTTTGGGCCCGGTAGCCACGCCTCTACTTTTGGAGGGAATCCATTAGCCTGCGCAGCTGCATTGAAAGTATTTGACCTGCTCTTAGATAGTGGAAAGCTAGAACAAGGCCGTCTAGCTGGTACATACCTAGCCAAAGGGCTTGATACGCTTTCCAAACAGTTTTCTTGTATCCGGGAAACTCGAGGTATGGGTCTGTTGCAAGCACTAGACTTATCAATTGAAGGAAAACCTTTCGTATTAGAAAGCCTAGAAAGGCGAGTACTCATCAATTGCACCGTAGGCCATGTCCTACGATTTGTACCCCCCTTCATCATCAGCAACGCCCAAATTGATCGGTTATTGGTCGTTCTCTCGGAAATTTTTTCCAAGCGGAATAAATTGTGAGTACAACGCGTAGAGCTCAACGAAGTCCTCTGGCCTCATCTGTCTCAAGCAAACAGAAAAACTTCCTTCCAAAGGACCTCTTAACGCTTTCCGACCTTCCGAGAAAAAAAGTGAGCGAATTGATACTGCTGGCAAAAAAACTGAAGGCAGCTCATCGCAAAGGAAAACCAACATTCCCCCTCAAGGGAAAAACATTAGGACTCATATTTGAAAAACCTTCGACTCGAACTCGTGTTTCCTTTGAAGCGGGAATGAACCAGTTGGGAGGCCAGGCCTTATTTTTAGCCTCTGAAAAAATTCAACTCAGCAGAGGAGAAAGTTTGGCTGATACGGCCAAAGTCCTCTCCGGATACCTCGATGGATTAGTGGTCAGGACCTTTCACCAGTCAGCTTTGGAGGAGTGGGCACAGCATACCTCTATTCCGGTCATCAATGGTCTGACCGATCATTGTCATCCTTGCCAGGCACTCGCAGACCTTCTCACAATTGTAGAGAACAAAGGACGAGCAAAAGGTCTAAAGGTCGCCTATATTGGCGATGGCAATAATATTACGCATTCGCTTCTTGAAGTCGGTGCCAAAGTGGGGATGCATGTCTCGGTAGGATGTCCACCCGGCTATGAACCTGACACGATTATCGTGAAGCAAGCCAGGTTGGAAGGGAAGGAGACGGGTTCCATGATTGAAATTACTCATGATCCCATGAAAGCAGTAAGAGGCGCCGATGCGGTGTATACTGATGTTTGGATTAGCATGGGGCAGGAAAAAGAAAGTCGCGCGCGAAAGACCGCATTTGCCCCCTATCAAGTAAATACCCGCCTCATGAAACTGGCAAAGCCTAATGCGGTGGTACTTCACTGCCTACCGGCTCACCGAGGAGAAGAAATTTCTGCTGAAGTCTTGGATGGATCCCAGTCTGTGGTTTTCGACCAAGCCGAAAACCGCCTGCATATCCAAAAGGCCATCTTACTCACATGGCTAGGGAAGTAAGACTTATGAAACCACGTTCTGTTCCAAAGCAACAGACCACAAAGAAACACCGAACAGCAGCATCCAAACCTAAAGTGGTGTTGGCATACTCAGGAGGATTAGATACGTCCATCATTCTCCATTGGCTTAAAGAGGAGAAAAGATGTGATGTCATTGCCTTTTGTGCGGATTTGGGGCAGGGTGAAGATTTGCGGTCTATTCGCAAAAAAGCTCTCCAAGTTGGTGCGAGCAAAGTCTACGTGGAAGATCTTAGAGAAGAATTTGTCTCACAGTATGTCTTTCCCATGCTACGGGGGAATGCCGTATATGAAAGCTCATATCTTCTTGGCACGTCCATTGCTCGGCCACTCATTGCTAAACGACAAGTTGAATTAGCAAAAAAGGAAAAAGCCCGCTACCTCAGCCATGGCGCCACCGGAAAAGGGAATGACCAAATCCGCTTTGAGCTCACCTTTGCCTCGCTGGCTCCCAACATTACCGTGATTGCCCCCTGGCGTGAATGGTCTATGGCGTCTCGACAAGACCTTATTGACTATGCTCGCCAGCACCGCATACCTATCACTGTAACGAAAGCCAAGCCCTACAGTATGGATGCCAACTTACTGCATATTAGTTATGAAGGTGGAACCCTAGAAGATCCTTGGGTAGCTCCACCACAAGATATGTTCCAAATGACAGTGGCTCCACAAGATGCTCCATCTAGGCCTCAAGTCTTAACCATTCACTTTCAGAAAGGCGACCCCATTGCCATCAATGACAAACCCTTACGCCCAGCAGCATTACTTCACCGATTGAACCAGTTAGGCGGCAAACATGGAATTGGGCGAGTGGATTTAGTAGAAAATCGTTTCGTGGGACTGAAATCTCGTGGAGTATACGAAACACCTGGAGGAACCGTTCTTCATACTGCTCGACGAGCGTTGGAATCATTGACCCTTGATCGAGAAGTTGTCCATCTGCGAGATAGTCTCATGCCTCGCTATGCCGAACTCGTGTATAATGGCTTTTGGTTTGCCCCTGAACGAGTCATGCTACAAACAGCATTTGATCAGGCCCAGCAAGACGTCACGGGAACCGTTCGTATTCAACTCTACAAGGGTAATTGCACAGTGACAGGTCGGAAATCTGATCGTTCACTCTACCAACAACACCTGGCAACTTTTGAAGAAGGGGCCGGGTACGATCAGCAAGATGCTGGTGGATTTATTCGACTCAATGCCTTACGGTTAGCCACACGAACCTCCGTGCAGAAAACTAGGTGGTAGCTCACCTTCACCTATTCGCCACATCCCTTTCATGAAAACTTCTCCCCAAAATTTCGCTAACAAGAAGGCTCAAACCCGGCCTCAACATAAGCGTTCCAAACATTCCGATAAGACTAAGCTCTGGGGAGGCCGATTCCAAGGCCAAACTGACGCCTTAGTCGAATCCTTTACCGCATCCATAGGATTTGACCGTCGTCTCTACGAATATGACATTGCAGGCAGTGTGGCCCATTGCAAGACCTTGCGACAAGCCAAAGTACTCACGACTCGTGAATGTCAGACTATCATCAAAGGACTCCACCATATCAGGGAAGACATCCGAGCCGGTCGTCATTCATGGAAGATCGAAGACGAAGATGTGCATATGAGCATTGAAAGACGTCTCACCAAGCTGATAGGCCCCTTAGGTGGGAAATTGCACACGGGACGAAGCCGAAACGACCAAATTACACTAGATCTTCGACTCTATCTCCGTGATGTCCTTCTCCATCTTCTAGAAGACCTCTGTAGACTTCAACGTGCACTTGTCGGTCTTGCCGATCGATACAAAAGCGTCATGATGCCCGGATATACCCATCTGCAACGAGCCCAACCAGTGCTATTTAGTCACCACGCGTTAGCCTACGTCGAAATGGTGGAACGAGACAAAGGCCGGCTCAATGATGCCTTAGTCAGAGTAAATGTCATGCCATTGGGATCCGGCGCTCTTGCAGGAACCAATTACTCAATTGATCGTCAATATACGGCTACGTTATTGGAGTTTCCAAAAATTACCCGCAATAGTTTGGATGCTGTATCTGACCGCGATTATGTGATCGAAGTTTTAAGTGGGTGCTCGATTCTCATGATGCACCTTTCTCGCCTCAGTGAAGAACTCATTCTGTGGTCATCACAAGAATTCCAATTCGTGGATCTTCCTGATGGATTTTGCACCGGTAGCAGCATGATGCCTCAGAAGAAAAATCCGGATATCCCCGAATTGATTCGCGGAAAAACTGGGCGGGTCTATGGACATTTGTTTAGCCTCTTAACAACTATCAAAGGCTTACCACTCAGCTACAATCGAGACATTCAAGAGGATAAAGAACCCCTGTTTGACACAATTGATACGGTCACAACTTCAGTCAAAATCTATGCAGAGTTGCTCGCACAGCTAGCCGTGAAGCCGGAACCTATGAACAAAGCCGTTTCTGAGGGCTTTCTCTTAGCCACGGAGCTTGCAGACTACCTAGTTCAAAAAGGCGTCCCTTTTCGAGAATCGCATCATATTGTTGGGAATTTAGTAAGAGAATGCTTGGCGAAAGGTAAAGACCTACTAGACCTAACGCAACAAGATCTCTTCAACGCATCGGCTTCTTTCGACAAAAAAACGCTTGACATCCTTACCCCAAGCGTAGCTATTAACCAAAAAAACGTGGTTGGGGGAACAGCCAAAGAGCAAGTGGCCTCACAAATCAAAGCTTGGAAGAAAGTACTACGGTCCTCATCAAAAACTTCCAGTAAGAAAAAACACGCAACATGATTTTCTCACCCCCGAACTATTTCTGGTTGTTCTCGTTGCTCTGCATAGCATCATTGTTCACACTCGTTATGGGATGTGGAGCCGTTGGCTCCCCTATTCCCCCCGAAGATGTGGGAATAGCAGCAAAAGTGAGAAAGCAACAGAAGGAAACGATGCAATCAGAACGATTGCTCACCGAAGACGAAGCCGTTTCTGCAGAAGAAGAAACCGTTGAACTCCCAACATTCTATCCAATAAGAACGCGTTGAGATAAAACACCCACACACAAATTTGTTCAAGATAGGGTCCACGCGGTACAATCAGCATCATTTTTACATGGCCTGATTCGTTTTCGAGGAGCAATTAGAATGGCTACGCTAGAATCCCCAAATGCGACACGACCCAAACTCCTATTATTGGATCCGTACCCACGCAATAACCCATACCATATGACGGCAAGCGAACGCCGCTCCATTTGGTTTCCCAAACTCTCCTTACCAGTCATTGCAGCATATACCCCACCAACCTGGGACATTGAACTTGTCGACGAGGCGACGGCCGATATAAATTTTGACACTCCTTGTGATCTAGTCGGCTTGTCAGTCATGACCTGCTACGCGCCCCGGGCGTACGAAATTGCAAATGAGTTCCGTGCCCGAGGAAAAAAAGTTGTGCTAGGAGGTGTACATCCTACCTATTGCCCTGATGAAGCACTCCAACATTGCGATGCGATTGTGTGTGGAGAAGCCGAAGACCTTTGGCCACATGTTGTGGCAGATGTCGAAGCAGGTACCCTGAAGCGCATATACCGCATGGATCAATTTCCGGCATTGAATGACTACAAACCTCCACGGATCGAACTGTTGAGTCCCGATTCGTATATGACTCGATTATGCAGCTTCACCACTCGCGGATGTCACTTTGACTGTGAATTTTGCAGCGTATCCCCATTCAATGGAAAAACCACGCGGCGGCGTCCCGTTCCAGAGGTCGTCAAAGAATTGAAACATGCCAAAGAATGGCTTCGGTCAGATATCGTTGAACGCATGACCCAAGGATCTTTGTTAAATGCCTTATCCACATCTTTGAAAATTTGGGTTGGATTAGAAGAAGGATCGATCGTCGCGTTTGTGGACGATTTACACAATAGTCATCGAGCCTATTGCCGAGAATTGTGGCATGCCTTAAAAGACCTCAATATTAAATGGGGTTGCCAATCCACGCTGTTTCTCGGAGATGACCCTGAAATGGTAAAATTAGCTGCTGATAGTGGGTGCGTTTCAGTCTTTGTGGGGCTGGAATCGCTATCCGAAGATTCCCTAGGTGAAACAAATAAGGGCTTTAACCAAGTTCGGAAATTTGAAGATCAAATTAAAATGTTTCACGATCACGGCATTATGGTAAACCCCGGCATCGTCTTTGGCTTCGATAATGATGACGAATCTGTGTTCGAGACAGCCATAAATTTTCTCACGCGCAATAAAGTAGAGTTAGCCTACTTCAATGTTCTCACTCCACTTCCCGGCACTGCGCTGTTTGAACGTTATAAACAAGAAGGGCGTATTTTGGATCAAGATTGGTCAAAATACGACGGCAAGCATGTCGTCTACAAACCCAAACGCATGACACCCGAACAGTTACAAGAAGGATTTTTTTGGGCTAACCATGAATTTTATTCCTGGCCTTGTATTTGGAAACGCGTCGCCCATACCAGCCAACGCTTCATCCCGCGTTTGGAAATGAATTGGGAATTTCGGAAACTCATTCGACGCTCTACGCCAAAAGGCCAACTCTCTCCTCTGGCTGATGTGCTCAAAAATCTTCAGGCCAAGCTTCCGACTTTTGAAACGCAACATTTGATTCCCAATGCCTTGTTTCCACAAATGGCTCAACCAGCTAAAAAGCAGGACATGTGCTTAAATGTCACGGCCCGGCGGCATGATGCTTTTGCGGCTCTCTTTATTGAGCTCGAAGGAACATTAGATCATTTAAACGCCAAGGAATTGTTGGGGCGCATTAAACAAGCCGCCATGGATGTCAAAATGGATATTGTCGTCAACTTTGAACATCTGAAACATGCGACGCCAAAAGCCATTCACACGCTATTGGATGGCGAAATCCTCAAAGCCATTACACCCCATGTCAACTTGCGCTATCTCAAATTGAAAGAAGCCTTTCAGGTCACTGTTGCCGAATTGGGACTAGACGACTGGGATATTTTTGAGGAGATGCCAATTCATGCATGACTTTCACTACAAAGGGGATGAGCTTTTTTGCGAAGACGTTTCCCTTAAACATATTGTCAAGCAAGTAGGAACTCCTTGCTATATCTACAGCCATCGAACGTTAATCCGTCATTTCCACGCCTTTAATGATGCCTTCAAAGATATTCCACATGTCGTCGCCTACGCTATGAAGGCCAATTCGAATATTGCGGTCTTAAAACTGTTGGCTAAAGAAGGCAGCGGTGCCGATATTGTATCTGGAGGTGAATTGTTCAGAGCATTAAAAGCTGGAGTCCCATCAAACAAGATCGTTTTTGCCGGAGTGGGAAAGTCTCCTGAAGAAATCCGTTATGCCCTAGAGTCCAACATTCTTATGTTCAATGTGGAATCCCCCGATGAGCTTCAACACATCAACGAAGTAGCAAAAACCATGAGGAAACGCGCCCCTGTGGCTTTGCGTATCAATCCCGACATCGATCCACAAACACACCCTTACATTTCCACTGGTCTGAAAAAAAGTAAATTTGGAATTGCGGCTGACCAGGCACTTAAAGAATTTGAACTAGCCAGGCAACTCCCCCATATCGACGCTGTTGGGGTGCATTGCCATATCGGTTCACAATTAACCCAAGTGACACCTTTTGTTGACGCCATAAAAAAAGTACTAGGCCTCATTCAAGCCTTGAAATCTCAAAGACTCGATATTCGCTATATGAACATTGGGGGTGGATTAGGCATTACCTATTCTGATGAAACACCACCACATCCTAAAGAACTGGCGGAAGCTATCTCGCCACTTCTTCAAACGGTACCTTGTCAAATAATAATAGAGCCAGGGCGGTCGATTGTTGGAAATGCGGGGATATTGGTCACGAAAGTGCTCTATAACAAAGCCAGTTCCAATAAACACTTCGTTATTGTGGATGCCGCCATGAACGATCTCCTGCGCCCAAGCTTGTACGAGGCACATCATGACATTCTACCCGTAATCAAAAATGAATCGGCTCCCGTCAATACAGTTGATGTGGTTGGCCCCATATGCGAATCAGGCGATTTTTTAGCCAAAGATCGGAAAATGTCCCAGCCGCAATCCGAAGACCTCTTGGCCGTCATGAGTGCGGGAGCCTATGGATTCACCATGGCATCCAATTACAATTCCCGACCAAAAACACCGGAAGTGCTCGTTAAAGACCATCATATGATGGTCATTCGTGAACGCGAAACATATGAAGACTTGATTCGTGGAGAATCAATACCAGAAATTTTTCTCTGAGAGATACACGACACCATGTTTTCGGGATCATTAGTTGCCATAGTCACTCCCTTCTCAAATGGGAAATTCGATGAACAAGCCATGGCTGCCCTCATCGAATTTCACATTGCTAATGGCACCCACGGCATTGTGCCCTGTGGGACAACAGGGGAATCCGCCACCCTTACACCAGAAGAACATGAACGCGTGGTTGCCGTAACCGTGGAAATCGTCAATAAACGAACTCCTGTTATTGCTGGTACTGGTTCCAATTCCACAGACGAAGCCATTGTCTTTACCAAACATGCGAAGGCCGTCGGAGCCGACGGAGCGCTGCTCATTACTCCCTATTACAACAAACCAACGCAAGAAGGACTTTTCCGCCATTTTGAAACAGTGGCAAAAGCAGTGGAGTTGCCTCAAATTCTCTACAATATTCCCGGCCGCACCAGCATCAATATGCTGCCAGCTACCACAGCGCGACTGTCACACATTCCTAATATTATTGGCATTAAAGAAGGTAGCGGGTCGCTTCAACAGGTCTCAGAAATCATTCATCAATCAAAGCCAGGATTTCTCGTGCTCTCTGGCGATGACCCCTTAACCCTTCCGATGATGTCACTAGGAGCCAAAGGCGTCATTACCGTCACCGCCAACGTGGCTCCAAAAGCGATGGCTAACATGGTGTCAGCTGCTCTCAAGGGTGAATATGAACAGGCTCAAACATTTCATTATCAGTTAACGCCCTTGTTCAGTGCGTTGTTCCTGGAAACCAACCCTATTCCGGTCAAAACCGCATTAGGATTTATGGGCAAAATATCGGAAGAAGTTCGCCTTCCCCTCACACCTCTTGCCGATGAACACCGGCCCAAACTTCGAGAAGCTTTGCAACGCGCATCGATTCTGTAAAGTACACGGTATGGTACGAACGATCATTATCGGCGCAGCAGGTCGGATGGGTATGCGCCTTGTGGCCCTCGCATGGGAAACCGAAGGCCTATCATTAGCTGGGGCGATTGAAATAAAGGGGCACCCTTCGTTGGGAAAAGATGCCGGAGAAATTGCACAAATCGGAAAAACGGGAGTTGTTCTCGGTAATAATCTTGATACCTGCCTTGCTCGCAGTGACGTCATTATTGATTTCACCGGGCCAGCTTCGTGCTTAGCGAATCTTGAAAAAGCCGTTAAAGCTTCAAAAGCCGCGGTCATTGGCACTACAGGGTTTTCTGATCAAGAACTCAAGCAGCTGAAAACATTAGCCAGCAAGATTCCTTGCGTCTTTTCCCCTAATATGAGTATAGGCATCAATGTTCTTGTGAATACCATTGGGAAGATTGCCAAATCTCTCGGTGAGTCATACAACATCGAAGTCATCGAAGCTCACCACAACAAAAAAAAAGATGCGCCCAGTGGAACTGCTCTCAAATTAGCTGAAGCTTTAGCAGAAGGAATGGCATGGGAACTCAAAGAAGTCGGCGTCTTTGCTCGCCAGGGTATCACTGGTGAACGCAAGACTCGTGAAATTGGGATGCAAACCATTCGTGCTGGTGATATTGTTGGTGATCACACGGTGCTTTTTGGCGGTCCGGGTGAACGCATCGAAATTACGCACCGTGCTCATACTCGCGACACCTTTGCCCGAGGCGCCCTCCGTGCTGCAGAATGGGTTTCCCAACAACCACCGGGCCTTTATTCCATGGCCAACGTCCTTGGTCTTAGCTAATTTCTCCCGATCGTTTTCTTTTCTCTCCCCGTTTGTTCTTGCTCGAAACCCTCACACCCTGCATTGACAAACCAAAAGACTACATGGTGGTATCGAAGTTAAGTTAATTATTCTGATTATTTCATTCCCTTTGGATTATAGGAGATTGTTTTTATGGATATGTTTGGCAAAGTGCCATTGATTGAAATCCCGCTTCATCTTACACCTGATCAAAAACAATGGTTAGATAAAATGGTAGATGAAGGTCGCATTGCTGTTCCGCCAGGTGGCACGCTTGAAAAAGGGTCCGTCATTTCCATGTTCATTCGGATGCTTATTCACAACGCTATGGAAGAACAAATGAGGCAGGCCGCCCTCGAAGCCGAGGATGAAGATGACGACGACGATGATTAATACTTCGCCTTATTACGTAAACAAAACCCTCCTGAATGCATAAAAAAAGGCCGGACTCCGTCTCGAATCCGGCCTAACTTTGAGCACTTGCGAGTTATTAATAATTACATCTCAATCAATGATTTCGACTTGTTTGCCTAGCTGTTTGGCTTTTTGGAGACACGAAACATCGGTAACGGTACATCGAATTATATTTAGATCTTCTTCATCTACAATTTCTACTTGTTTCCCAAGCGATTTAGCTTCTTTGAGACAGGCAACATCGGTGACGACACATTTCATGGCATCTGATGAACCCCCACTAGTGCTTACGGCTGGTGCCTGTTGTGCCTTTTTCGCCTCTTCTTTCTGAATACACACTTTATCTGTTAAAGCACAATCCACAGCGTTCTCTGTCTTGTTAAAGGTTTCATCTACCGCATCATCAGCTGCTTCATTGACCCGCTCTTCCGCCTTTTGCTCTGCACGATCTGTGACTCGGTCAACAACCTCGCCCAATCTGTCAAAAAAGTCCGCGTAAGCTTGGGCACTGATACAAAACATAATACTCACTATCAATCCAAAAATTTTAAGATATTTCATTAGACATCTCCTTTTCTACGTTGTATCGGATTTTCCCCAATGCAATCGTCCTTATAAGATAAAGGTACTAGGAAAAGAAGAAAAACTGCAATCCTTGAGGATAAGAATCATTGTAAGAAATTCATAACCTCTAAAATTCTATTCATTCCTCAGGTATTAATTTACAATCTTTTAAATACCTTGCTGACAGCCATGACCGTTTGTCGAATGTGCGAACTGGAATGGACGGTGGACAACAACATGGCTTCGAATTGAGAAGGCGCCACATACACGCCTTTTTCGAGGAGGCTATGGAAAAATTTGGCATAACGAGCTGTATTGGATTTTTTTGCACTGGTAAAATCGGTTACTGGTTCGGCAGTAAAAAATCCCCCTAACATTGCTCCTACTCTTGTTTGATAGTATGGAATTTTGGCTTTTTTGGCGGCTTGTCCCAATCCATCGGCTAATTCCTTGGATTTTTTTTCTAACTCCTTATACACCCCAGGTTTTTTAAGGAGCCGAAGAGTTTCCAAGCCCGCTGCCACAGCCACTGGATTTCCAGAGAGCGTTCCAGCCTGGTATACCGGACCAGCTGGCGCAATCAGTTGCATGATGTCTTTTCGGCCTCCATACGCTCCAATAGGTAATCCCCCACCAATAATTTTTCCTAAACATGTCAAATCTGGAAGCACTTTAAAGCGAGCTTGGGCCCCTCCGTAATGCACCCTGAACCCGGTAATGACTTCATCAAAAATGAGAAGGATTTCATATTTTTTCGTGATCATTCTTAGCCAGGGGAGAAACTCATCGGAAGGTGGCACCACTCCCATATTTCCAGCTACCGGTTCGACAATAATGGCTGCCAATT